>CAWHGL010000006.1:0-239682 GCA_963828965.1 uncultured Chloroflexia bacterium | reverse complement strand
ACGAACACTCGCATTCGTTCGCTTCATTGGGATGTCCCTGACCTCGACCGCAGAGCGAACACCGTCGAGCCAGGCAAGTAAACGATCGGGCGCCCGCCGCGTCATCATGGCAATGCCGTCCGCCGTCGGCGGACGGGTCCGGCCGAGGCGCCCATGGAGACCACGCCATTCCAGATCGGGCGACACCTGGTCGTCGCCATCGCGGTCGGAGTGCTCGCCCCGTTCACGCTGTGGGCGTGGCCGTTCGCCATCGCAACCGGGATCGTCATCGGCACCGCCGACGTCGAGAAGCGTCACGGCCTGACCGCGGCACGCTCGACGCGGTTCGTCCGCGTCGCCGCCGTAACCGGTGGCGTCCTGGCGATGTTCGTCGCGGGCGCGTTCGTCGGCGGCATCATCGCCTTCCTGGTCGCCGCCCTCGCCGTCTTCTCGGAGCGGATCGCGGCCGATACTTCGCCGACCGACCGTAACCTTGCCCGGATCCTGCTGCTCGTCGGCGGCGCACTTGGCTGGATCGTTCTGGGTGTCGCCCTCGGGTTCCAACTGAACGTTCGGATCGGGGCTTGAGCCTCGCAGTACCCGTCCCGTACGCGAGTCGCCTGGCTGCCGCGGCAATCCACTCATCGCGGCGCTCGATCGGCATCCCGGTAGGCTGTTAGCGCGTCCAACACCTGTCGGGCGCGCATTTCGACCTCCGCGGGCCGCAGGGGACTTCGGTGCCCGCCCCGACCGGTGGACGCGGCCCCAGTGGTCGGCGCCATCCAATCCGGGAAGCCCGGAGGGCGAAGATGGGGCGATCACCCGATGCGCCGGTCGAGCGCATGCGCCCATCCTCCGACCTCGCTGACGGCATCCACTCGGTCGTCGAGGGCGTTTGACGATGACGTTCGAGGCACCACATCGGTCATTCGACCGATGACCGTGGCTAGCCCGCGCCAGAGAGTCTCCTCCACGGAGGCGACGTCGTCGGCCCGGAGGGAGGTTCGATCCATGACCAGACTATCCAGGCTGGCGGGCGTAGCCGCGATCGCCCTGGTGCTCCTGCTCCCGGCCCAGGCCGCCGCAGGCCATCCCCGCTTCTCGCCCGGCGCACCGGGCGCTGGCGATCCGTACTTCCCGCTCGACGGGAACGGGGGCTACGACGTCGCACACTACGACCTGGCGTTCAAGTTCGACCCGGCAACCGGGGCGATCGACAGTGTGGCGACGATCACCGCGGTAGCGACGCAGAACCTATCCTCGTTCGATCTGGACCTGTACGGTCTCGATGTGCGTTCGATCAACGTCGACAAGCAGACCGCCGCGTTCTCCAGGTCGGGCCAGGAGTTGATCGTCACGCCGGCGGCCGGGATCCGGAAGGCGTCGTCGTTCACCACGGTGGTGCGGTACTCGGGCGTGACCTCCCCGCTCGTCGACCTGGTCATGGGGATGTACGGCGTCGTGCCGAGCGAGGACGGGGTGGTGATGGTGGGGCAGCCGCATTCGGCGGCTACCTGGTTCCCGGTCAACGACCATCCCGCCGACGCCGCGTCGTACTCCTTCGAGATCACCGTGCCCGCCGGGCTCCAGGCGGTGGCCAACGGCGTCCCAGGGAAGACCTCCAGGTCGGGCGGCTGGACCACATGGTCCTGGAACGCGACCGATCCGATGGCGTCCTACCAGGTGGCGGTGGCGATCGGCGAGTTCGACATCTCCACCCACAACGCCCGGGGGCTGAAGATCGTGGATGCGATCGACCCCGACCTGTTCGTCAGGGCCTTCACCATCACGGACGGCACGAAAGCGGCCTACTCCGGCGCCGCGGCCCGGTCGGCGTACAAGCGCCTCTCCCACGTCATCGACGTGCCGGCGAGCGGTGGCTCGCTGGCCTTCGACACTGGCCGCGACATCGAATCCAGCTGGGACTTCTTCTTCGTCGAGGTCCACACCGTCGGCGCGGACGACTGGACGACGCTGCCGGCGTACGACGACACCGGCCACGAGGTCACGTCGGACGACCCCGGCCTCTTCTGCGTCTGGGAGAACCCCTTCAGCAACCTGCACCCGTTCCTCGCCCACTACGAGACGTTCCGTGACGACCCGTCCGACGACCTCGACCCGGTGTGCGACCCGCACGGGACGACCGGCGAGTGGCATGCCGCCACCGGCGCGAGCAAAGGCCCAGAGCGGTGGAACGTCGATCTGCGTGCCTACGCCGGTCGATCGGTGGAGGTCTCGCTGACGTACATGAGCGACGCGTACAGCCACGGTGTCATGGCGATCGACGATGTCACCGTCTCGACCGGCCAGGGCACCACGTCGTTCGAGGACGACGACGATCCGCTCGACGGATGGACGGTGTCAGGTCCACCGGACGGCAGCCCCGGAAACACGAACGACTGGACGACGGTCGGGCAGGATGCCCTCCCGGAGTCGGTGGGCACGGTCGCCGCTCAGACGTTTGCCCGGGAACCCGAGATCATCAAGTTCCTGTCGGACGAGTTCGGGCCCTATCCGTTCAAGACGGCGGGAGGGATCGTCGACGACGGCGAGGTGGCATTCGCGATCGAAACGCAGACGCGTCCGGTGTACGCCCGGGTCTACTTCAAGGACCCGGCGATCGCAGCCGACGCGGTCATCCACGAGATGGCGCACCAGTGGTTCGGGAACAGTGTGCGCCTGGCGCGCTGGCAGGACCTCTGGCTCAACGAGGGGTTTGCGGTCTACGCCGAGTGGCTGTGGTCAGAGCACGAGGGAGGTGCCGCTCCGCAGGACTACTTCGACGACCTCACGACGACCATCGCTCCCGATGACGACTGGTGGCAACTCGTGATCGGCGACCCGGGAGCCAGCGACCTGTTCAGCGGCCAGGTGTACGACCGAGGGGCGCTCACGCTCCAGGCCCTGCGGATGCGCGTCGGTGACGCGGCGTTCTTCCGGATCCTGAAGACGTGGACCCGCACCAAGGCCGGTCAGGCCGTGACGACGCCACAGTTCATCGCGCTTGCTGAGCAGGTCTCGCAGCAGGACCTGGACGCCTTCTTCGACGCCTGGCTCTACACGGCCGGGTATCCTGCCGACGCGATCGCGGCCGTGCAGCAGGCCGCTCCGTCCGCCGCACGGCCCGACCCAGCGGCCCGCAGCGCGGCCGGTGCGCCGCCACCCGGAGCCGGACACCGGGCGGGACCAGGCCTTCGTGACCACACGTTGCGGTGACAGGTGGGTGGTCCAGGGGTTGGTGGCCGGATCACGAACGTCTGCGAGGAGTTTTCGAAGTGAACAAGCTGACCAGCGCTCGAAGCCGGAGATCAACGGCGGCCCCGTCTAGCGGCCCTGGGTCCAGGACGCTCGAACCATGACGGCCTGAGCTAGGGGCCGATGGCCGCGACGCGACCAGGCGGAACCGCATCCCCGCCGAGATGGGCACCGTCCCGGGCGCCGGAACGGTCCACGATGCTGGTCATGGCCGGGCACCGACGGTAGCGGGCCCGGCTGCGGGCGCGGGCGCGAGCACCGGCAGGCCGCGCCACAGCCGGAGACCGAGGATGAGCACCCACGCCGTGAGCACGATCGACCCGACCAGGAACAGCGTTTCGGCTTCCTGCGTCTCGCCGCCCGCCGCGATCTGGAGCAGGGCGGCCATGCCCGACAGGAGGGCGCCTGCGGCGGCCAGTGCGGCATACCACAGCGGGAGGAGCCGGCTGACCGCGAGCGCCAACGCGAAGCACCCGAAGCCCGCGCCGAACAGGATCAGCATGCCGATGCTCCAGATGCCGAAGTCCATCGTGTCGACCGCGATCGCGACCCGCAGGGCGGCCGCCGTCTCGGTCGTGGGGCCGGCTTGTGCGGCGACCGCGAGCGCCTTCATCCCGAACCCGTCCACGGACGTGCTGACCGTCACGACCGCACCGCCGATGAGCAGGGCGGCGACGGCGAGCCGCGCCAGCGGCTCTGCGGGCGAGCCGACCAGCGCTCGGGCGAACAGGACGAGACCGCCGACGATCAGCAGGATGCCGCCGATGATCGCGAGATGGATCCAGGGCCATGTGGCATCACTGGCCAGTGCCGCGATCGTGGCGGCCGGGTCGCTGTCGGGGGCGTGCGGGTGGAGCCCGTTCCCGACCAGGGCGAGGAGGCCGCCCGTCAAGAGCAGGGACGCGGGCAGGGTGTGCCGCTGCGCGAGTGGTCGGGATGCCATCGGATGCCTCCGCATTACTTCGGTTACCTAATAAGGTAACCATAGTACGATAGCAGCATGGATACAAGCCCACGCCTGCCGATCGGCCAGCTGCTCGGACAGCTCCTCCGCTCGTTCCGCCAGGAGCTCCACCGTCGCGCCCAGGAGGGTGGCTATGCGGACATCCGCGAGGCCCACCTCCAGGTCTTCGGGGCGATCGACTGGAAGGGGACCCGGCTGACCGAGCTGGCGGCGAGAGCCAACATGACCCTGCCCGCGATGTCGGAGCTGGTGGACGACCTGCAGCGTGCTGGTTACCTCGAGCGACGGCCAGATCCACGCGACGGCCGCGCCAAGCTGATCGGCCCGACCCGAAAGGGTCGCCACGCCATCGTCCAGGCGCTTCGCGCCGTACGCGAGATCGAGGCGGGCTATTCTCAGGTCGTGGGTGACGCGCGGTTCGCGGTGCTCGTCGGCGTGCTGCAGGATCTCGTCGACTCGGGGCCGCACTCGGCGGAGGCGGTAACCTCGCCCGTGCCGGCCGGCTCTGACGACGCACGCCTGCCAAGATCGAGCACAAGGAGAGATCACGAGACGGATGGTTAGCACAGGACATCTGCGCATCCACGTGGCCACCAACGACATCGTTCGTTGGGGAGAGCGCATCGGTCACTCGACCGATTGAGGCGGGTCCCGCGTGCCATAGACTCCGCGCATGTCGCAGGTCGGGTCGCTGCTCTCGCCCGTGATCGTCGGTCGTGACGATCTCGTGGACCTTGCCCAGCGCCGGCTCGACGAGGTCCGCGGCGGGAACGGCCACTTCCTCCTGGCCTCGGGTGAGGCCGGCATCGGAAAGACACGATTCCTCGGCGCCGTCGGCACCCTGGCGACCGGGCGCGGCTTCCGTGTCGCGCAGGCCGAGCTGGCCCCTCAGGACCGCGACGTGCTCGCCGCCTCGTTCCTCGCTCTCGGCCGGGCGATGCGCCGCGATCCCGTGTTCGGGACCACCGGGCGCGAACTCGTGGACGTCCTCAGGTCAGGCCTGCATGCGTCACGCCCCCGTCGGCGCGACCTCGTCATGGAGGTCGTCGATCTGCTCGCGACGGATGTACCCACGGTGTTGGCGTTCGAGGACCTCCAGTGGGCCGACGACCTCAGCCTGGAGACCCTGACCGAGCTGGCGCGCCAGACGCGTGACCGGCCGCTGCTGCTCGTGGGGGCCTACCGGAGCAACGAGGCGATCGCCGGGGTCGTCCTTCGTGAGTGGCGCTCGCGACTCGTCACGCAGCGGCTCGCCGAGGAGATCCGCCTGAGTCGCCTTTCCCGCGACGAGACGGCGCTGATGACGACCCTGATCCTCGGGACCGGCCTGCCCGCGCCGCGCGACGTGGTCGACGCGGTGTACACCCGGACCGACGGCGTCCCGCTCCATGTCGAGGAGCTGTGCAGCGCGATCGGCCGGGAGCGGCTCGTGGACAGCCGGGCCGTGCTGGATGCGGCAGTACCGGAGACACTGGAGGATGCGACGCTGGCGCGGATCGGTCGGCTGTCGTCCGAAGCCCAGGCCGTAGCACGGGCCGGTGCCGTCATCGGCCGCTCGTTCGTGCCGAGCGTCCTCGCCGGCGTGATGAACCTGCCCGTCGAGTCGCTCGACGACCCGATCCAGGAGTTGGTCGATCACGACGTGCTGGATCCGACCCCCCGAACCGGGCAGTACGACTTCCGCCACCAGCTGCTTCGGGACGCGCTGTATCGATCGGTCCCCGCCGGCGACCGGCGGCGGTTCCATGCCCGGGCAGCGGAGTTCGGTGGGGTACTGGAGGGCGCTTCGGACACCCACGCGTCCATGCACTATGAGCGGGCGGGCATGACCGAGGAGGCCTACCGCACAGCCCTCGACGCGGCCAGGCAAGCGATGAGCCTGTCGTCCCATCGCGAGGCGTTCGAGCTCTGCCGTCGAGCGATCGAGAACATGCCGGCGTCGCTCCCCGACGAGGAAAAGGTCACGGTCCTCCTCCTCTTCTCGGATGCGGCAGGCAACACCGATCGCAATGCCCTCATGGCCGACTTCGCGACTCGAGCCCGGGAGCTCGCGCTGCGCATCGGCCATACCTTCGGCGCGATCGAAGCCCTGGGCAACCTCACCGCCGCGGCGCGACGCGAAGGGCAGCCCATCACCGTCCGGCGCGATCTCGCGCGCCGCCTCCTCGGCGAGATCGACGCTGCGCGGGCGGACCCGATGCGCGATGTCTTCCACGTCTTCGGGCTCCATCTCCTCGCCGTGGTCGAGATGGACGCGTGCCGCTTCGCCGAAGCTCGTGCGCTGCTCCTGGAGGCTCGTGAGATCAGTCTGCAGGCCGGCAACGGCACCCAGCTGCAGTCGTTGGACCATGCCATCGCGCAGCTCGACATCATCGATGGCCGCGTTGCCGAGGGACTCGCGTCCATCCGGGCCATCGGCGAGGACCTGCGGGCGAAGGGGCAAGAAGACAACGCGGTCAATTGCTATGAGCATGTCGCGATGCTCGCCATGCGGGCGCTGGATTTCCGCGAGGCAAGGGTCGGGCTCGTTGAGGGGCTCCGGTACGCGGAGTCGGTGGAGCAGACCTCCTGCGGGCACTTCCTGCAATCATCCGAGGCACTCGTCTCATGGGCGGACGGGGAGTGGGACGACGCCGTCCGACAGGGCAGCCAGGCGCTCAGCGACCCGGGCTGGGGCGGCTCGCACGCGATGGCCCAGTGGGCGCTGGGGTACGTCGGCGCCTCGCGGGGACGACGTGCGGAGGCAGAGCAGCATCTCCTTCCGGCGGTGGCCTTCGGCCGCCATGCCGAACGCCTTGACCTGCTCCTGCCAGCCCTGTGGGGCCTCGCCGAGGCGGCCCTGCATGCCGGCGACCCAGAAGATGCCGCGGCGCTCTGCGATGAGGCGCTCCGCCTCGCGCGCGAGCAGGGTGAGTGGACCTTCATCGCTCCATTCGCCGTGACCGCCGTCCGCGCTCATCAAGGGGCGGGTCGGCCCGACGCGGCCGCCCGATACGTCGAGCAGTTCAGGCGCGCGATCGGTCCGGGAGCTGGGATCGCGCGTCCGTCGATCGTCCATGCGGAGGGCCTCGTCCATCTTGCCGAAGGCTCGATCACGGCGGCGCGCGAGGCCCTGAGCGATGCGATCCGACTGTGGGACGAGCGCGGTCGCCGCTGGGAGGGCCTCTGGGCGCGGCTGGACCTTGCCGCCGCCGACCTTCGTTCCAATCGCTACGCGGAAGCGACCTCGCTCGTCCGCGAGGTCCGTGACGCGGCGACGACCATGGGCAGCGATCCGTTGCTGACGCGCGCCGAGCAGATCGAGCGCGTGGCGAAGGGCCGCGGCTCGGAAGTGGAGTCCTGGCACCCGCTGACGGTCCGCGAGTTCGAGGTGGCCCAGCTGATCGCGGCGGGGATGACGAACGCCGAGCTGGCCGACGAGCTCTCGATCTCACCGAAGACGGCGAGCGCCCACGTCGAGCACATCCTGGCCAAGCTCGGCGCCGCCCGTCGCACCGAGATAGCGGCCTGGACGAGCACGGTCACCGGGACGTCGAGCCCGGCAGCGGCGGGAGACGCACTCCGACGCTGACCACGCCAGGCTCCGTGCCGGGCTCGAGCCACATGAGCGAGAACTTGGAGATGTCGGCCGAGGGCAGATAGGTCACTCGACCGATGGCAGCGGCCCGGTCAACGACGAGTCTCCTCACGAGGCGGCGGTCATGTCGCTACGCAGGAGGCTCCGTCCATGGTTCGACTGACCCGATCGGCACGCAGCGCCGTCATCGCTGTGACGCTCAGCGCTGCTCGTGGCGGCGCCGGCCGCTGCAGCCCCGCCGACCCGGACGGCCCGCCCGCTGGCCGGAGGCTTCGTACTCCCGGCGGGCACTGCGTGCGCCTTCGATGTCGCGGGTGAACCGACCGGCGGATTCCGCGCACAGACGACGTTCAGCGACGGGAGTGTGCAGCTGTCGTTGCGCGCCAGGGGCGCATACGTGAACGTGGAGACCGGCGCCCGCTTCCCGACACTCGACACATACCGCGATCTGAGTCGGTTCGACGACGCGACGGGCATCATCGTCGGCGTGGAGAACGGTGAGACCACGTGGAGTTTCCTCCCAGGCGACCAGGGCCCGTTCGGGGTGGTCGGCAGCAACGGCGCGCTCTACCACTTCGTCGGGACCGTCTCGTACACGTTTGACACCAATACCAACCACTCCACCCGATTCGCGTACAAGGGCACCGTCACGGACGTCTGCGCCGCGCTCTCGTAGGGGTCAGGCAGTGGCTAGCCCCTCGCTGGCGCACCGCCAGCCATAGCAGATCCGATACCGACCCCGCCTACCGTGTCGAACGCGCCGCGAGCCACTCATCGCGACCCTCGATCGGGAGCTTGTAGGTTGCTAACGCGCGCCCGACAGCTGTCGGGCACGCCAGTTCAACCTTTTCGGGCAGCGCCAGCGCCAACCCGTGCGCATAGGCCGCCGCGGTCAGTCGGTCACCCACGATTTCGGGCCCGCGACGATCAAGCAAATCACGCTGTTACCGTGGCGCGATGCAGCTCGTCGAACGCGCGGCGCTACTCGCCGACCTCGATGCGTGGCTCGCCGAAGCGAGGCTCGGGTCCGGGTCCATGGTGTTGCTGGGCGGCGAGGCGGGCGTCGGGAAAACCAGCGTCGCCAGGGCGTTCGTGGATCAACGGGCACCGTCGTGGCGAGCGTTGTGGGGCAGTTGCGAGCCGCTGGTCACACCGGATGCACTGGCCCCATTTCACGACATGGCGCCGATCGCCGCGATCCTGGCTGCCAAGCCTGGCCGCGTCGAGCTGTTCCGGGCGCTCCTCGACGAGCTGGTGACGACACCGACCTTGATGGTCGTCGACGATGCGCATTGGGCCGACGATGCGACGCTGGATGCCCTCCGGTTCATCGGGCGGCGCGTCCAGACGACGCACGGCTTGCTGCTGGTCACGTTCCGCGAAGAAGAGGCGCCCGGTGGGTCGCCGCTCCGCTCACTCCTCGGTGACCTCGCGACCGCTCGCGGCAGCCACCGTCTCCAGGTGCCGGCGCTGTCCGTCGAGGCTGTGACCGAGCTCGCCGAGGGCCACGCCGTCGAGGCCGGTCGGCTTCACGCCGTGACCGGTGGCAACCCCTTCTACGTGACCGAGGTGCTGGCGGCTGAGGGTTGGACGGTCCCACCGACGGTGACCGATGCAGTCCTCGCACGTGCATCTCGGCTGGAGCCGGCGGCGCGCGCCGTCCTGGAGGTGGTTTCGCTCGCCCCTGGTGGCCTTGAGCCTGCCATCACGGTCGCGGTTTCAGGGGGCGGCGGGGACGCCCTGGACACGTGCGTGGAACACGGGATGCTCGTGATGGGCCAGGAGCGTGCCACGTTCCGCCACGAACTGGCCCGCCTCGCTGTTGAAGGGTCCGTCCCGGCGAGCCGACGACAGCGGATGCACCGCGGGATCCTGGAACACCTGGAGCTGGCCGGCGGCGTCGAGCCCGCGCGTCTCGCCCACCATGCGGACGCCGCGGCGGATGCGGCCGCCGTCCTTCGATACGCGCCGCTCGCGGCGCGCGAGGCGTCACGGCGGGGCGCGCATCGTGCGGCCGCAGCGCACCTGGCCCGGGCAGTCGACCATGCCGAGTCGTCGCCTTCCGGCGTGCTGGCCGTCCTTGTCTCGGCGTGGGCGGACGAGCGAATGAAGTTCGACGACCCGTTCGAGGTGCTCGCACTGCGGCAACGAGCCATCGACCTGCGCAGGCGCGCGGGTGATCTCCGAGGCGAAGGCTACGACCTGATCGAGCTGGGCCGGATGTCGTTCCGGGTTGGCTCCGACCCTGCGGCATATCGACTCGCCAGCCAGGCCGTGAACGCGGCGATCGACATCCTCGAACGGCTTCCGCCCGGCCCAGAGCTTGCGTACGCGTACGCGATTTCCGGGAATGAGGCCTACATGGCGGGCCTGCCCGACAACGCCATGCGCCGCGCCAGGGAAGCGATGAAGTTGGCCGAGTCGACTGGCGACCGCGCCGCGATGATCGAGGCCCTGCGGATCGTTGGCTCGGTCGAGATCGCGCGTGGCCGGAACGTCGAGGCGCTCGAGGCGTATGACAGAGCCAGGCGGCTGGCGACCGAGTCCGGCGACCATGAGCTGGAGGTGGCCGTTGTCACCGACACGGGCTTCAATCTTCTGGGGGTGCGCCGACACATGGAAGCCGAGAGCCGATTCGAGGAGGCGATCGAGCTCGGCGCAGCCATCGATCTTGACTACTACGTCGGCTGGGCGGAGATGGGCCTCGGCTGGATCGCCTACGAACGCGGGCGCTGGGCCGAGGCCGAGCGCCGGGTGGATCACATTCTCTCGGGGCGGCAGGGTTACGTGCCGCGCCTCGGGGCGCTGACCATCCGTGGTCGCATCCAGGTGCGCCGTGGGTCGCCCGATGCCCTTGCCACCCTCAGTCAGGCCGGAGCCATCGTCGACGCTAGTAGCCCCCACGCGGCCTACGACGTCGCCGTCGGTAAGGCGGAGGCCGCCTGGCTCAGCGGTCGGCCCGACGCCATCCCGTCCCTCGTGGGCCACTTTCATGACCTGCTCGCAGTGCAGGGCTACAGCTGGGTTGCTGGAGAGATCGCCTTCTGGTTGTGGCGCGCAGGCGCCCTGCCCACTCCGGCTCCGGAGCCGTTTGCGCTGCACATGGCAGGCGACTGGCGCGCGGCCGCGGCGGCCTGGGAACAGATCGGCTGTCCGTACGAGCAGGCGGGGGCACTCGCGGACGGCGACGAGCCCGCGATGCGCCGGGCGCTCGAGATCTTCTCCCGACTCGGGGCGGTGCCCGCCGCCGATCGGCTTCGCGATCGCATGCGCCGCGCCGGCCTCAGCAACGTTCCGGCCCGACCTCACCGCTCGAACCGGGGCTCCCCCGCCCAGCTGACGCCGCGCCAGCTCGAGATCCTCGAGCTCATCGAGCGCGGCCTGACAAACGGGGAGATCGGCGCTCGCCTGTTCATCACCGAGAAGACGGCAGGCCACCACGTCTCCGCGATCCTCGGCAAGCTTGGCGCGCGCTCCCGCACCGAGGCGGCCTCGACCGCCCGGAGGATGGGGATCGTCACCTCCGAAACATAGGGAAGTTTCCCGACGACCCGGCACGGCACTCGCCCCGACAGTGCGACTCGACGAGTCCGCACACAGAGGAGGTGCCCATGCCGCGATATCTCGTCGAACGAAGGTTCCCGTCCGCCCTCGCGGTCCCCGCGAACGTCGCGGGCGCGCAGGCATGTCTCCGAGTCGTCGAGGTCAACGCCGCACTCGGCGTGAACTGGCTTCACTCGTACGTCTCGGAGGACCTCGAGACGATGTTCTGCGTGTACGACGGTCCAGATCCAGATGCCATCAGGCAGGCGGCCGATCGAAATGGTCTGCCGCTGGACCGCATCACCCAGGTGACGGTCCTTGACCCCTACTTCTACACCGGGGCGATGCGGCCCGACGCCGTCGCCGCCCCGTCAGGAGGATCTCGGCGATGACGACTTCGCTCATGCAGCTGGCCATCCGTTCGGCATCTCTCGGCGTCGTGCTCATCGGCGCAGTGGTTCTCGGCGGCTGCTCGACCGGCCTAGACAACGAAAGCCCGGCAGCCGCGTCGCCGAGTGTGGCTTCCGCTCCAACGCCGGCCCTGACACCGGAGCCACCCTCGCCATCGCCGACTCCGAGCGCCACACCCGGATTCGGCACCAGCGGCCCCCTGCAGCCGGACACGTACACCACCGGGTTGCGCGGCGCGGACACGCTGACCGTGACGTTCACCGTGCCCGGTGGGTGGGATGCGTTTGCTGAGGCCGGCGTCCTGTACGGGCTCATCCCGAACGATGAACCGGGCACCGGGGCGCCAGGCGGCATCGCCTTCCAGTTCCGCGACGTCACGACCCTCAAGGGCGATCCATGCCACTGGTCCGGACACGACGACGACGTCCCAGTCGGGCCGACCGTGGACGATCTTGTCCAGGCGCTCCGGGAGCAGACGGCGTACGAGGCCTCCGGACCGGTAGACGTGGTGATCGGGGGCCACGCCGGCCAACGCATCGACATCGTCAGTCCGACCGAGCCGTACGGCGACGATGCCCATGACCCCGGCGCGGCTGTCGGGTGTGACGACGGCGTCTTGCGGCCCTGGGACGGCGAGATCTACTTTCAGGGCCCGGCCAACCGCTGGCAGACCAACATCCTCGACGTTGACGGCACACGACTCGTCATCGTCGTCCAGGACTTCGCCGGGACGACGGCTGCGGATCGCGCGGAGCTGGACGCGATCGTCGACTCGATGGTCATCGAGCCCTGATCTCCAACTCGTCTTGCAGTTCGTGTGGCGCCGGTGGGTGCTCGCCCCGCCGGCGCACTCCTCGCCGCTGGTCTGCTGTCGTCGAGTGGCAGCCCGAGGAGGGGCCCGCCAGGCGCCTCGCCGTCGCGAGCCACTCATCCCGGCCCTCGATGGGGATCGAGTAGGTTGTAATCCCGCACCCAACACCTGTCGGGCGCGCCAGTTCAACCTCTTCGGGTGCGGGGTCGCCACGGCTCGTGCTCGTGCGCGAGCCAGACCAGCTCGGGGTCGAGCGCACGCACCAGCCGCTGGCCTTCCGTGGTGGGCTCGTCGAGCTCGCCGAACCAGACCGCCATGTCGCCGCCGATGACGATCGGCCGCCCGCCCGTCTCGACGACGACCACCTGCGTGCCGCGAGTGTGGCCCGGCGCCGGGACGAGCCGGAGCCCGGGAAGCAGCTCGAGCTCGCCGTCGACTGGCACGTACTCCACGCCGGGCGCGTCGACCCACTCGCGGATGGTGTAGTCGTCCTCGCTGCGCGCGTCCTCGAGCTCCTGGCGCTGGACGTAGATCGGCCTGCCGGCGAAGAGGTGGTTGCCGCCGCAGTGATCCGCGTGCAAGTGGGTGTTGACGACGATGTCGATGCCGCCGAGATCGACGTCCTGCTCGCTCAGCGGCCAAAGGCGCGGATCCATGTCGGCCAGCAACGGGTGCAGCTCGGTCATCCCGGTGTCGACCAGCACGCGCCCGTCAGGATGGTCGATGAGGTGCACGTAGACCGGCATCGACTCACCCTCGACGTGCAGGTCGGCGACGTGGATCGGCGTGACGGTGATCTCTTTGGTCATCGCGGCTATCCATCCGGCTGGGGCCCGTCCCACGACCAGCGCGGGACCCGGAGGCCGGCAGGGACGTCGTCGGGCGATCGGGGATAGGCAGCCATCGTGGTCGTTGTCGCCCAGGCGAAGTAGTCGTGCAGCGTCGCGCGCAGGGTCTCGTCGGTCGCGAGTCCGCTGTCCTCGAGGGCACGGTCGAAGCAGGCGATCGCGCGCCGATCCATCTCGTCGTGCTCGCCGTTGCCGCTGTGGATCCGCACGACGGAGGACTCGTCGCCGTATGTGCTTGTGTAGACATCGGGTCCACCGAGCGCTTCGGCCCAGTAGGCCGCGAGTCGTTGGATGTGGTCAGGCTGCGTTCCATGACGGAAGGCGTGGCCGACGACCTCGTCGGCGAGGACCCGCGCGTGCCACGCACCGGCCAACCGGAGGAGTCCGTCCTTCCCGCCCGCCGCGTCGAGCACGCTGTCCATGGGCGGACTATGCCAGTCGCCGCGCCGCGCGGGAAGATTCTTGGGCCTGGTATCTCGGTGTGAACCTGCCCGCGAGAACCGGCTGACCCGGGGCGGTCGGCCCCGGACTCCGAGCCAGCGTCCATGTCGCTCAAGCACGCGCCCATCGGGATGGTCGATGACGTGCACGTAGACCGGCATCCGCTCGCCCTCGGCGAGCAGGTCGGCGACCTTGACGGGTGTGACGGTGATCGCTTCGGTCATCGGATGACCTCGTAGCCCAGGTACATGACGCCAGAGGCGAAGGCGCGAGAATCGATCAAGCGGAGGTCGAGCCCAGACACGCTGGGCGGGAAGAAGGGCGTCCCCGCGCCGAGGACGACCGGGTGAACGACCAGGTGGTACGCATCGACGAGCCCGCGCTCGATGAACTGGGCGGCGAGCGTCGGCCCGCCGACAGCGATCTCGCCGTCGAACTCCTGCTGTAGCTTCGCCAGCTCCTCGCCAACGTCGCCGCGAGCGAGCCGCGCGCCGTGCTCGACGGACTCGAGCTCGTGCGAGAACACGACCTTCGGCGTCGCATTCCAGGCCCGGGCGAACTCGCGCATCGGCGCGGTCGAGGCCGGGTTGGCTTCGCCGGTCGGCCAGAAGGCGGCCATCACCTCCCAGAGGCGCCGGCCGTAGACGGAGACGTCCACCTCGCGCTGGCGATCGGCGAACCACGTGTGCAGCTCGTCGTCGACCGTGCCCCAGTCGAGTGAGTGATCCGGCGTCTCGACGTAGCCGTCGAGTGACACGTTCATCAAGTACACGACCTTGCCCATGCCCGCCTCCGATTGCTTGGCTGCATCGTCGCCCGGTATGGACCCTTTGATAAGGTCCATTCCGATGACGCGAACGAGGACCACTTTGGCGAGCGACCTGCTCCTGGAGCTGCGCCGCGACGACCCCGTGCCACTGCATCGGCAGATCGAGCGGGAGATCCGCGCGGGCATCCACTCGGGCCGATTCGCGAGCGGATCGGCCCTGCCATCGACTCGGGCGCTGGCCGAGGGCGTCGGGCTTTCGCGTGGCGTCGTCGTAGAGGCATACGAGCAGCTGATCGCCGAGGGCTATCTCGTCAGCCGGCGCGGCGGCGGGACCCGGGTGGCCAGGCGTACCGCGGCGGCAGGCCCGGCCACGGTGACCCACCCCGACCTCGAGTACCGGGTCTACTTCGCGTACGGCCGCGCGGACGTCAGCGAGTTCCCTCGACAGGCCTGGATGCGCTCGATGCGGCGGGTCATGGTCGAGGCTCCCAGTACGCGGCTGGACTACCTCGAAGGGCGCGGCGCGCCGGAGCTGCGGGAAGCCCTGGCGGCGTATCTCGATCGGGTCCGCGGGACGGTGGCGACGCCCGACCGGATCGTCATCTGCAACGGCTTCGCCCAGGCGCTGCACCTCGCACTCGAGGTGTTGGCCGACACCGGCGCGCGGCGGCTCGCGGTCGAGGACCCGGGGCAAAGCGACACGCCGGCGGTCGCGCGGCGCCACGGCCTGTCCGTCGCGGCCGTCCCCGCGGACGAGGACGGCATCGTCATCGACGAGCTGGCCAGCTCGGATGCGGACGCGGTCGTCGTCACCCCGGCCCACCAGTTCCCGCTCGGTGGCGTCCTGCCGCCGTCGCGGCGGGAGGCGCTCCTCGCCTGGGCGGAGGCCGGACCACGGTTCATCCTGGAGGACGACTACGACGCCGAGTTTCGCTTCGACCGTGAGCCCATCGGCGCGATCCAGGGACTCGCCCCCGAGCGCGTGCTGTACGCCGGTTCCGCGAGCAAGGTCCTGGCGCCGGGGCTGCGACTCGGCTGGCTCGTCGCGCCCGACGCCCTCGTCGAGCGCCTGGCCGAGGCGAAGGAGGCCAGCGACCGCGGATCGGCGGGCATCGAGCAGCTCGCGTTCGCCGACTTCCTGGCGCGGGGCGGCTTCGACCACCATCTGCGCCGGATGCGTCCCATCTATCGACGGCGGCGTGACCGCCTGGTGGCCGCACTCGCCCGATACCTGCCCAGCGCCCGGCCGGTCGGCGCGTCGGCCGGCCTCCATCTCGTTGCGATGCTGCCCGACGGGATCGACGAGGAGGCCGTCGTGGAGGGCGCGGCCGCCGCCGGCGTCCGGATCGACGGCTTGCGGCGATACCGGATCAGCGGACCGGCCGGGCCCGCCGGGCTCGTGTTCGGCTACGGCGCGGTCCCCGAGGCGGACATCGACGAGGGCGTGCGGATCGTCGGTCGGGTGGTCGACGAGGCCATGTCAGCGGCGCGATAGCGGTCGACCGGAGGTCTGGCGCGGCTACTCCCTGGCTTCAGGCGATGGGACGAGGCCCAACTGCTGCCAGAGCGTCAGGCGGTCAGGCAGGAACCACGATTCGACGATGCGGCCCTGCTCGAAACGATCGATCCGCATCTCGCTGAACGCCACACGTCGACCGGTCGGCGGGACAAGCCCGGCCGGGGTCCGCAGTGGACCGGTGTTCGTGCCCGAGGCATGCCAGCGGCTGGCGACCCGATCGCCGTCGGCCACCTGATCCTCGAGCTCGACGCTGAGATCGGGCACCGCCGCTCGCAGAAGGTTCGCTTGCTGCTTGATCGGGTCAGTGCCGACGACGGGCGGCGTCCCCGGCCCATGACTGACACAACTCGCCGTCATGATCTCGTCGGCGGCGTCGACGCGCCCCGCGCCGAAGACCTCCACGTAGAGGCGCTGCGAGGCGGCCTTCATCTGTTCGAGCGTGAGCGCGGTCCGCGGATCGACGACCGTCATCATTCGATGCCTTCCTCTGTCCTTGCCTTGAGCGATCGCGACGATGTGCCCGCCTCGGCTGCGGCCTTGAACCTGTCGAGCGCCGCCGGCCACATCTCCGCCAGGAACGCCCGAAGCTCCTCGAGACCCTCCGGCCGTGCCCGAAACAGGCGTTTCGTCCCGACCCGGCGCTCGGAGACCAAGCCGGCAGCGAGGAGCACGGCGAGATGTTGGGAGATGGCCGGCCGCGTTACGTCGAAATGTGTGGCGATCTCGCCAGCGGCCATCTCCTCGTTTGCCACGAGCTGGAGGATCGCGCGTCGATTCGGCTCGGCGATCGCGCGCAGGACCGCCTCGGTGGTAGCCGTCGGGTGCTCGATCAGGCCCACAGACCGACCGGCTGCCCGTCGGGATCGGCGATGACGGCAAAGGACCCGAAATCGCCAGGCAGCGCTGCCGGCGGCATCAGGACCGCTCCACCGAGCTCGACCGCGCGGTCGAGATACGCCTGCAAATCATCGACACGAACGTAGACCTTGGTGCCGGCCGGGCTATCGGGAAGCGACGGCCCGATGCCGCCGCCGATGGCATCGCCCCCGGCACCGGTGTCGACGAGGCGGTAGTCCGGCGAACCCCCATCGGCCAGCGTCCAGCCGAACAGGTCGGAGTAGAACGCCTGCGCTCGCGTCGCATCCGTGGAGATGATCTCGAAGTAGGCAACCGGTGCTCCCATGTCCATTCCTCCGGGTGGGCGAGTATCAGCAGCCAGAATGTTAGCAGTCACTTACGTAAGTGTCAACTAACTGACTGGATCAGATCCGGACCGCTGGGTCCCCGCGACACGCTGGCCGAACGACGCGAAGAGCGTGGGCCAACCGGACGAGATGCGGCCGCGGAGGCGCTCCCACGTGGGTCCATGGGCCTCGAGGCCCGAATGCTCGAGCTCGACACGGGTCGAGCCGTCGGCGAGCGCGTGGAATCGAACATCGACCCGGCTCGAGCGCGCGGCTTGTGGGTCGTAACGGAAATCACCATCGAGGTGCCACGACAGCGCGAGGTGGTTCGGAGGATCCCAGTCGAGAACGATCCCCCAGAGACACTCGGTGCCGTCGTCGCCGAGCTCGAACCATCGACCGCCGACCCTCGGTTCGATGATCGCCGCGACCATCGGGACGGGACCGATGTGATGCGTTTGTGGCCACCACGACGTCATCTCGGAGCTGAAGACCTCGAACGCCCTGTCGACCGGGACGGCCACCACGATCGACGTTCGGACGGTCGTCTCACTTGCGAGATCGGGCGTACCCGAATCGGCCGATCGGTTCTCCATATCGAGAGCCTACATCGGGCCTTCTCACACATCCGGTGGATGTCTACTCGGGCCGTCAGCTCTCGCCGCTCAGCAGCGCAGGTGCGCGTTCAGACGTGCGGCCTGTCGCGTGAGGTGGTCGCGTTCGGGAAGACTGGCCGCCGATCGGGCAGCTTCGGCGTAAAGCCGCGCCGCCGTCGATGGGTCACCGTCACGCTCGTGGAGATACGCCGCGACGGCGGCGTACCGCGGCAGCGCCGGGTCGAGCTCCGCCAGGGCGGCCAGACCGGCCCGCGGGCCGTCGGCCTCGCCGACCGCCACGGCACGGTTGAGACGGGCCACCGGGCTGTCGGTGAGGCGCACCAGCTCGTCGTACCACCCGACGATCTGCACCCAGTCGGTCTCCTCGACCGTCCGGGCGTCGGCATGGAGCGCCGCGATCGCGGCCTGGGCCTGGAACTCGCCCAGGCGGTCGCGTGCAAGCGCCGCCTGGAGCGTGTCGACGCCCTCGGCGATCATGGCCGTGTCCCACAGGCTCCGGTCCTGCTCGGCGAGCGGCACGAGCCGGCCGTCGGAGCCGGTCCGCGCCGGGCGCCGCGCGTGGTGGAGGAGCATGAGGGCGAGCAGGCCCGAGACTTCCTCCTGGTCGGTCATGGCCGCCAGTTGGCGCGTGAGCCGGATCGCCTCGGCGGCGAGGTCGACGTCGCCGGAGTAGCCCTCGTTGAAGACCAGATAGAGCACACGCAACACCGTGTCGACGTCACCGGGCTGGTCGAACCTGACGTTCGCGACGGTCCGCTTGGCGCGGCTGATCCGCTGGGCCATCGTCGTCTCGGGCACGAGGTACGCCTGGGCGATCTGCCGTGTGGTCAGGCCACCGACCGCGCGCAACGTGAGCGCGACGGCGGACGCCGGCGTCAGGGACGGGTGCGCGCACAGGAAGTACAGCTGGAGCGTGTCATCCACCGCCTCACCCGGGCCGGGCGGCGGCTCGCTGTCCACCCGGACTTCACGGTGACGTCGGGAGGTATCGGCGCGGGCGGCGTCGAGGTACTTCCGCCAGGCCACCGTGACCAGCCAGCCCTTGGCGTCCCGCGGCGGGTCGTCCGGCCACACGCGCACGGCCTCGACGAGGGCGTCCTGCACGGCATCCTCGGCCGCCGCGAAGTCCACTCCGCGACGAACGAGGATGCTGATCACGGCGGGGGTGAGGGTCCGCAGCAGGGCCTCGTCCACAGGGGCGTCAGTCCCAGTCCGCGACGGGCGAGTGCTCGGCGAGGAACGGGCGCAGCTCGAGCCACTCGCGAATCGGCTTCCCGCCCGCACCCGGCGCCGCGGACAGCTCGCCGGCCAGCTCGAGCGCCCGGCCGTAGCTGTCGACGTCGATCACCATCCAGCCGGCGATCAGGTCCTTGGTCTCCGCGAACGGGCCGTCGGTGACCGGCGGCCGCCCTTCACCGTCGGAGCGGACGAACGTGCCTTCGGGGGAAAGCGCCTGACCGTCGACGAACTCGCCGGTTGCCTCGAGCCGGACGGCAAAGTCACGCATGTACTGCATGTGGGCCGAAACCTCCTCCGGCGTCCACTGCTCCATCGGCACCTCGTTGACCGCGGCCGGCGCGCCCCGGTAGTGCTTGAGCAGCAGGTACTTGGCCATCACGTTCTCCTTGATGCGGCACGGCCGTTCGATGGCCGTGTTCAGTACGGGGACGGAGCCACGAGCGGGTTCTCGACATTCGACCGCGAGGGTTCGTGGCGGATCCGCTAGGTGAGCTGCTGGGCGAGGGCGATGATGATGCCCTCAGGGCCGCGCACATAGCACAGCCGATAGCTGTCCTCGTACTGCACGACCTCGCCGACGAGCTCCGAGCCGCGAGCGTGCAAGCCGGCGACGACGGCGTCGATGTCGTCCACGGCGAACATGATCCGACCCATGCCGAGCCGGTTGACCGGTGCGTTCGGCTCGACGCTGATCGCTGTCGGCGTCTGGAATTTCGTCAGCTCGATGCGGCCGTGGCCGTCCGGGGTTCGCAACATCGCGATGTCGCTGCGGACACCCTCGAGCCCGACGACGCGGTCCGCGAATCCTCCCTCGACGGTCGCCTCGCCCTCCAGCTCGAGACCGAGCTCGACGAAGAAGGCGGTCGCTGCTGCGAGGTCGTCGACGACGATGGCGACGTTGTCCATCCGTTCGATCATGGTGGTTCTCCTCATTCCGGGACGCGGCACGTCATGGCCGCTGGGCTCCCCTGGGACGGAGCCGGCGCCACCGATTCGACACCCGAAGCGTACGGAGTTCCCAGGGTCGGCTTCTCGCGCCACCAGCCTCGGGCGCGCCGACCACCGGTCATCGCTGCATCCTCGGATCGTGCGTTGGGTCCGCGTACATGCGCGGACAGCCGCTATCGACGGCGTCGGGACGCAGCTCGAAGTGCCAGGACTCGTTGCGGTAGATCTGGCACAGCCCGTAGCGGGCACCGTGCTCGGACAGCCAGGTCGTGGCTTCGAACAGGCCCGAGGTCGACCGCGTCGCCCGACACGTGCGCCGACGTGGTGGGCGTGCCGACCCATCGGGCTGCTTTGTCCTCCGACCCATACCTGGCGACCGCCTCGCGGAGCAGCTGTTCCTGGTACTCGGGTGAACGCCATCCGCTGTTGACCCGCAACGCGACGCCGTCCCTGGCTGCACGCTTCGCGGCTCGACGAAGGGCCGCGAGCAGGCTCGGATCCAGATCCTCCACGGCCGGCAGTTCGTCATCGAAGACCGATGCGCCGTCGGGCACAAGACCGTCCGCCTCACCGAGCGCGTCACCGTGATCGCCCGGATGGGCGGCGGCGGCTGCGGTAGCGGGCGACGTGGTCGACGACGGAGCCGACGACGACACCGACGACGAGACGGCCCGATGGCCGAGGGTGCCGATGGCCGCAGCGATGGCGACGGCCAGGACGACGAGAACGAGACCGGGGGCCCGGCGGGCCTCCGATCGTGCTGGTGCCGCGTGGTTCATGCCATTCAGTGAAGGCAGCCCGGTGTGGCCAGCACGTATCGGGTTTTGGATATCCCGACGAAACGCTCCGGCTCGTAGCATTCGTCGGATGCGTGTGTTGATCGTCGAAGACGAGCCGTACATGGCCGAGGCCATCCGCGACGGGCTCCGCCTGGAAGCGATCGCGGCCGATATCGCCGGTGACGGCGGCGCGGCGCTGGAGATGCTGAGCGTCAACGCCTACGACATCGCCGTACTCGACCGCGACGTCCCCGGACCTAGCGGTGACGAGATCGCCAAACGCATCGTCGACTCCGGCAGCGGCATGCCGATCCTCATGCTGACCGCCGCCGACCGTCTCGACGACAAGGCCTCCGGGTTCGAGCTCGGCGCCGACGACTACCTCACGAAGCCATTCGAACTTCGGGAGCTCGTACTCCGTCTCCGCGCGCTCGACCGCCGGCGCGCCCACAGCCGACCACCCGTGCATGAGATCGCCGGCCTGCGTCTGGATCCGTTCCGCCGCGAGGTCTATCGGGACGGCCGGTACGTCGCGCTCACCCGAAAACAGTTCGCCGTGCTCGAGGTCCTCGTCGCCGCCGACGGCGGGGTGGTCAGCGCCGAAGCGCTCCTGGAGCGGGCGTGGGACGAGAATGCGAACCCGTTCACCAACGCCGTACGGATCACGGTCTCGGCCCTGCGCAAGCGCCTCGGCGAACCCTGGGTCATCGTCACCGTGGCTGGCGTCGGCTACCGCATCGACACGGCACCCGGCACCGGGCGCGAGGGAGGGGACCGTGGATAGGCAGCCCGGACTGAGCGTTCGCCTCAAGCTCACCCTCAGCTATGCCGGGTTCCTGATGCTCGCAGGTGCCTTGCTGCTCGGCGTCGTGTGGCTGTTCCTGTTGCGCTACGTCCCCGAGGTGATCGACGCCCCGTTGCGCGTCCCCAGCCAATCCGATCTCGTGCGGGCCTTCGCCCCGAGGGCGGCCGCCGTCCTGGCATTCCTGTTGCTGTTCGGGCTCGTGGGAGGCTGGATCCTCGCCGGCCGGATGCTCGCGCCCCTGGCTCGCATCACCAGGGCCACGCGGCTGGCCGGGAACGGATCGCTCTCGCACCGGATCCGGCTGCCCGGCCGCAATGACGAGTTCCACGAACTCGCCGACGCATTCGACACCATGCTCGCCCGGCTCGAAGCGCAGATCGCCGAACAGCAGCGGTTCGCGGCCAACGCCTCGCACGAGCTACGCACCCCGCTGGCCATCACGCAGACCCTCCTCGAGGTGGCCCGCAACGATCCGCATCGCGACACGGGCGAACTCATCGCACGCCTCCAGGTCGTCAACGCCCGAGCGATCGACCTCACCGAGGCGTTGCTCGTGCTCAGCCGCGCCGATCAGGGCTCCTTCGCCAGGGAACCCCTCGACCTGTCGCTCATCGTGGAGGAGGCGGCGGAGACGCTCCTGCCCCTCGCAGAAGCGCGCGGCATCACCATCGAAACCGCCGGCGACATCACGCCCACCGTCGGCTCACACGCGCTCCTGCTGCAGCTGAGTACGAACCTCGTGCACAACGCGATCGTCCACAACCTGCCGGACCGGGGTACGGTCTGGGTCACGAGCAGCGCCCTGCCGACGAGCGTCGTGCTCGCCGTCGAGAACACCGGCGAGCAGCTGTCGCCACAGATGGTTCCGACACTCGTCGAACCGTTTCAGCGCGGCACGGGACGGATCCGCGACGGCCATGCCGGGGTCGGGCTCGGGCTGGCGATCGTCAAGAGCATCACCGAAGCCCACGGCGGAACCCTCGACCTCGCCCCTCGTCCGGATGGTGGACTCCGGGTCACGGTCCGCCTTCCCGCCGCGCCGCCGAGCCTCGACAAGTGACGAATGTTCCGTTCCCAGGGGCGTGCTAGCGCAGGTCCCGCCGCCCGATCACCTGGAGGACGAGCCGGACGGGGATGCTCGCGAGGTAGAACGGCAAGGCGAACCCCGACCCGAGCACGACGGCGAGCGGCGTGGTCAGGAGGCCGAGCGTCGCTCCCCGCCGCTGGCCCAGCCACAGCTTCCACCCGGCCCACGTCTCGACGGCGCAGACGCCGACGAACAGCCAGCCGAGGACGCTGAGCCACGCGGTCCCCAGCGCCTCGAACGGCCCGCTGAGGGACCGGAACCCGAACGGTGTCATCGGCAGCTCGCCGTTTCGGGCCAGGTACAGGAGGCTGATGACCGTGCCGACCCCGAAGCCGATGCCGGTCGCGACGTAGACGGTCGCCGCGGCGCGCGTGGCGAGCGCGACACGAGTCGGCGCAGGTCCGGCGGTCGGATCCATGAAGGTCGGGGACCTAGAGGTACCGAGCCGTGGCCATCGTCAGGGCCGCGAGCAGGATCAGCGGGAGATCGACGCGCGTTGCGAGCCGCATCAACCGATCGGCCCGTTGCAGCCGAGCGCGCTGCTCGGCGTTCGGCTCGCCGCCACTGGCCGTCAGCTCGTTGCCGACGGCGGTCTGGAGCGCGACGCTTGGCGCGACGAGGACGAAGCCGAGCACGAACGAGAGGATGGCCGCGATCGCGCCGACGGTGAACGCGAGGCCCGTCGTCGAGGTGATCCACGCCCACTGCAGACCGTCGGAGACCCGCCAGTAGAGTCCCGCACCGGCGAGCACGGTCAGGGCGCCGACGATCGGAAAGAGCACGCCCATCCGGCGACGACGCATGAGGTGGTCCATGAACGGCTGCCCGGCGCTTCCCAGCGCGGCGGCCGTCGGCGCCAGGAAGAACGCTCCGATGATCGCCCCGCCGAACCAGATCATCGCCGAGCCGACGTGGACGATGCGGAACACGATCAGCCACCAGTCCATCGGGACGCACCCCGTGCTGCCTATCCGAGACTTTGCAGTCTTGCGCTAGAGCGTCACTCTAGTGCGACTGTCTGATAATGTGACGAGCGATGTCTGGTGTCAAGCCCTCGAGCCCGGAACCTCCGCCGCGGCGCGCACGCGCGCAGGCCACGCAATGGCGGATCGTGAAGGCCGCGTTCGCCCTCTTTTGCGAGCACGGATACGTGGGGACGACGATGGCCCAGATCGCCGAGGCCGCCGGCGTGGCTGTGCAGACCGTCTACTTCACGTTCCACACGAAGGCCGCCGTCCTCAGCCGGGCGTACGACTACGCGGTCGCGGGCGAGGGTGAGCCGCTGCCGCCCTGGGATCAGCCGTGGTATCGGGAGATGATCGCCACGGACGATGTCCTCGAGGCGCTGCGGCATCTCGTGTCCGGGGTCGGCGACATCACCCGTCGCTTGACGCCGCTGTACGTCGTCGCGTCGGGATCGGCCGCCGGCGACCCGGAGGTGGCAGCCGTCGTCGATCGACACGAGCGCTGGCGCGTCGACGGGTACCGCGGAATGGTCGACGTCCTCCAGGGCAAATCGCCGCTGCGCCCCGACCTGACGCCGGAGCGGGCCAACGACCTGCTGCTGCTCTACGCGGGGATGGACGTGTACCACGCCCTCGTGGAGGTGCGCGGGTGGTCCCATGACGAGTGGGCTGCGTGGACACGATCGACGCTGTCCACGCAGCTATTCGGCATCGATGGCGCACCGTCTGACCCTAGGCAGCCCGACCGACGGCGATCGCGTCCGGAACCTCGATGAGGCGGCCCGAGCGGACGTCGTACAGGAACCCGTAGACCGGGATCCGAGCAGGCACGAGCGGATGGGACCGGATCCGCCGCACGTCGTCGGTGACGCTGCCCGTCTGGTCCGCGATCGTCAGCCAGTCGATGGCGTCGCCGGCGGTCGAACCCGGGCCGGTCCCGACGTCGTAGAAGCCCTCGGGTCCCAGGGCCGCCGTCTCCAGGCTGCTGGCCAGGAGGCCGCAGATGACCTCGTTCGTGAAGAACTCCATCCCGCAGTCGGTGTGGTGGATGACGAACCATTCGGAGGTGCCGAGCAGCTTGTACGAGATGACCAGCGACCGGATGGCGTCGTCGCTGGCCCGGCCGCCGGCGTTGCGGATGACGTGCACGTCACCCTCGGCGAGACCCGCGTACTTGGCTGGATCGAGGCGCGCGTCCATGCAGGTGAGGATGGCGAAGCCGCGCGCCGGGGGCAGCGCGAGCTCCGACTTCTTGCCGAACGAGTCGGCATACGTGGCGTTGGCGGCGAGGACGGAATCAAGGACGACGGACATGACAGTGGTCTCCTGGGTCTTGGCGGTCAGCGGTGGGTCGGTGTTCGCCCGGGAACGCGGCTCGCGAAGGTGTCACGCAGGAATCGAAAGGCCGCGGATCCTGTTCGGATCGCGGCCTCGCGAAGGACTGGACGAGATTCGGTCAGGGGACCGAACGTCGGCTCACTGCAGGCAGCGGCCGTCCACCAGTGTCGCGGGCCGCCATGGACACGCCCACGACTCCGTCGCCAGTTCGAGAAAGCGTCGACTCGGGCTGGTCATCACGAAGAAAGTCTACCGGACTAACAGAATATCGACAAGTCGTATGACCGGCAGTCGCGCTAGGCGTTCGACCCGTCCGGAATCACGGCGCGGAGGAACTCCTCGAGGCCTTCCCCGATGTCGCTACCAGGCCTGACGCCGCGTCCGACCTGCGCGGGTCAAGGTCCGCGGTCTGGCCTCCCCATCGGACTAGGCCCACCGACTACGATGGTGAATGTATCTGCACCTCGCTCGCAAGGATGGCGCTTGGACCCGACGCCGCACGTTCCGCCGCCATCGACATCCGCCTGGAACGTCCCCAGTTGGCTGACCCGCCTGGCTGCCATCGGTTGGCGCGTCTTCGTCACGGTCGCGTTCGGCGCCTTCGTCGTGGCATTCGCGCTCTACCTGTCGATGGTCACGTTCTCCGTGCTGTTCGCGGTCATCTCGGTCGCGACGCTCGGCCCGTTGAGCGAGCGACTTCGGGCGCGCGGCTGGGGGCGCGCGAAGGCCGCAGGCGGAGCGCTCGGGGCGGCGGTCCTGATCGTGGCCGTGGCGCTCGGGTTGATCTGTCTCGCGCTGGTCCCGTTCCTGGTCGAGCTGACGCAGTACCTCCACGCAGGGCTCGAGCGGTTGAACGCGGATCTCGCCGCCGCGAACCTGCCGGCCGATACGACGACGTCGATATCGCAGGCCATCCAGCAGGTCGAGGGATGGCTGTCGCAACAGGCGTCAGCGATCGTCGATTCGCTGGTCGAAGCCGGGACCATCGTGATGCTCGGACTCTTCCTGACCTTCTATCTGCTCCTTGACGGGGAGAAGGCGTGGGACCTCGGACTCTCGACGCTCGGCGGCTGGCAACACGATCGGATCCGGGATGCCGGCCAGGAGGCGATGCGCCGAGCGGGCGGCTATGTGCGTGGGACCGCCGCGATCGCGTCCCTGGATGCGCTGGTGAGCTTCGTCGTCCTGACCCTGATCGGCGTGGAGTTCGCCGGACCCCTGGCGGTGCTCGTGCTCGCCGCGGGGTTCGTCCCCTACATCGGCGGCGTGTTCGTGGCCGCGATCCTCCTGCTCGCCGGCCTGGCGCTCGGCGGTGTGCCGACCGCGCTCGCGCTCGTGCTGGTCGTGGTCGGCCTGAAGGTCGTCGAGCACCGGCGGCTGCCGTCGTTCCTCGCCGACCGCACCCTCGGACTGCACCCGGCGGTCATCCTGCTCGCCTTGCTGATCGGGTTCACGATGGGTGGGCTGGCGGGCATGTTCGTCGCGGTGCCGACGGTCGCGGTCGTGTCGGCCATCACCAGCGCCGTGCTCGATGTGCTCGGCACGAGCGGCAACGTCAAGGTCTCGGTGCGGGGCGACATCCCCGCCTGGCTCGACCGGCTGGCGCAATGGAGCTGGCGGCTGCTGCTCGCGGTCGGCCTCGTCGGGCTCGCGCTGGCGATCCTGTCGCAGTTCCCGGTGGTGGTGGGTCCGATCGTCGTCGCGATCACCCTGGCCGCGACGTTCCTGCCGGCCGTCACGACCCTCGAAGGGCGAGGCTGGTCCCGCGGCCGTGCATCGTTGGTCGTCAGCGTCCTGGTGTGGGCGATCGTGGCGATCGTCACGTCGCTTTCGGTCACGGCTTTGGGCGGGGCGGTCCAGGACTCCATCAAGGGCGCGATGGCCGGCGGCATCGCCGCCGATGGATCCCTGCCCGACGGCGTGTCCGGCGGCGTGGGGCAACTCTCCCAGCTGGTGGGCTCCGGGATGCTCGACGCGGTCGCGTCGCTCGTCAGCAGCCTCGCCGCGGCACTCGCGTTCCTCGTCATCACGGCGCTGCTCGCCTACTTCATGCTGCGCGACGGCGACCGGGGCTGGGCGTGGATCACCTCACATCTCGATGGCTGGCGCCGCACGGAGATCATGCTTGCGGGCGACCGGTCGGTGACGATGCTCGGCGGCTACATGATCGCCACCGGTGTCCTGGGCCTGTTCAACGCCGTGACCGGGTTCATCGTCATGACCCTGCTCGGGCTGCCGCTTGCGCTCCCGGTCGCGATCCTCTCGTTCTTCGGCGGCTTCATCCCGTACATCGGCCAGTTCGTCACGAGCATGATCGGCTTCCTGATCGCGGTCGCCTTCGGGACGACCCAGGACGTCATCGTCATGGGCATCTGGACCGCCGTGTTCAACGTGGTCCAGGGCAGCGTCATCGCGCCGCTTGTGTACGGCCGGGCGGTCAGCCTCCACCCCGCCATCGTGCTGATCGTGATCCCGGCGGGTGGCGAGCTCGCCGGCGTCCTCGGGATGTTCCTGGCGGTGCCGCTCGTGGGCATCATCGGCGCCGTCTGGCAGCACATCCTGGCAGCCATCGGCGAGGTTCCACCGCCAGTGCCGGCGGCCATGGAGCCGAAGGCGACTCCGTCGATCGCCGTCCGGGCGCCTGAGCCGCCGCCCGGGAACGCCATCGCTTGACGGGCCGGATCCGGTCGCACGGATCGGGCATCGTCGCGTCGGGCGATCTCCGCTAGCCTGAGCCCGCCTGAGCGCCGCCGGCTGTCAGGCCCGGGCGCGCACCAGCCCGTGCACTGCCTCCACGGCGGCGTCCATCGGCTCGGGCAGAGCGACGACATCGGCGACGGCGGCCAACCGTCCTGCCGCTCGCCCGCCGGCGGCCACGACCGGGCGGCTGGATGACGCCCGCAGGGCCGTGACGACGTCCAGCGCCGCCGGGACATCGGCGTCGCCGGCGGCTCCGACGATGGCGACGGCAGGCCCGACGGCATCGGCGGTGCGGACCCAGCTGGCTACCGGCACATCGGCGCCCAGGTAGAGGACGCCCAGACCCCGACGACGGGCAGCGACGGCGAAGCCCATCGCCCCGATCTCGTGCCGGGAACCGGGTGGCAGTCCGACGATCACGTCGAACGATGACGAGCGGTCGACGGCGGCGTCATAGAACCGCGCCAGCCGACGACGGATCGTCTCGCTGGCGGCATGCTCCATCGCGACATCGATCGCTCCGGAGGCCCAGTCCTCGCCGATGGCGCGGAGCGTCGGATAGATCACGTTCGCGGTCGCCGCCTCGAAGCGCTCGGACGCGAATGCTTCGTCGAGGATCCGCTCGATCGCAGCGACATCCAGGCGTCTGGTCGCGTGCCGGAGCTCCTCGACCATCCGCTCGGTGGACGTCCCGCCCTGCCGACGGCCGTCACCGATGTCCGGCACCTCGCCCGGACCCACGCCCGCCGGCCCAGGGGTCGCGACGCGGCCGGCACGGACCTGATCTGCCGCCTGGCTCGGCCGGAGGCCATCGATCTCGACCAGCCGGCGCATCGCCGCCAGCCGCTCGATGGCCTTGTCGTCATAGAGGCGATAGCCGCCGGCGGTCCGCTCGGGCGCGACGACCCCATAGCGCCGCTCCCATGCCCGGACCGTCGTGATCGGCAACCCGCTGCGGAGCGCGGCCTGTTTGATGGTGTACACGGTTTGTCCACCTTATCACGCTGCCAACGTTTGACAATGCATGCGCGGACGGGCTAGTGTCTCCACAAACACTATACAAAGTCTGGACACGCCACATCATGGGAGTCGGATCGGTGGAACCCGCGGTCGTCATCGACGACCTACTTGAGATCTCGGTGATCGGCAGCTTCTCGCGGATCGGCTACGACCTGCGCCGCCGCCTCTTCGACTGGTCGATGCCGTCGCCCGGCGCCCTGGCGGGGAGGACCGTCCTGCTGACCGGCGTGACGTCCGGACTCGGGCGCACGGCCGCGGACCGCCTCGCGTCGCTCGGGGCGAAGCTGATCCTCGCCGGTCGTGACGACGCCAAGGTCCGATCGGTCCGCGACGACATCGTCCGCACCCACGGCGATGCAGGCCACGCCGCGGTCGTGGTCGACATGGCCTCCCTCCCCTCGATCCACGACGCGATCGAGCGGATCCTCGGGACGGAGTCGCGGCTGGATGTCGTCATCGACAACGCGGGCGCCATCTTTCCGTCCCGCCAGGTCACGGCCGATGGCATCGAGGCGACGCTGGCGACGATGGTGGTCGGCCCGTTCACGCTGATCGCCGGCCTGCTGCCACTCCTCGCGGCGACCCCTGGCTCCCGCGTCGTCTCCGTGACCTCGGGTGGCCAGTACGTCGAGCGGCTCCATCTCGACGATCTGCAGTCGACCGCGCAGGCCTGGGACGGCACGCGAGCCTATGCGCGTGCGAAGCGGGCGCAGGTCAGCCTCATGCGCGAGTGGTCGCGCCGGATCCCGCCGTCGCAGATCGCGTTCAGCGCGATGCACCCGGGCTGGGCGGACACCCCGGGTCTGGCGGCCTCGCTCCCAGGGTTCCACCGCTGGATGGGCCCCCTCCTGCGCAGCCCCGAGCAGGGCGTCGACACGATGGTCTGGCTGACCTCCGACCCGGGCGCGACCGACCTCGCCGGCCGGCTCGTGCTGGACCGGCGAGCCCGCCCATTCGATCGGATCCCGTCGACGCGCGTCACACCGATGGACCGTCGTCGCCTCTGGGACGCCGTGGTCGACCTGGCCCGGATCGCCGATCCGCGGCCGGCCCGCCAGTCGCTGGGCGTGGCATGACCCGCCTGCACGAGCGCCTGCGCACCGACCTGCCGATCGAGGCGACCTTCGACGTCATCGCCGACTTCGAGAACGCCCAGTCGTGGGACCCCGGCGTCGCCTGGGCGCGACGGACCGGACCCGCCGATCGGCCGGTGGGGGTCGACACGACCTACGAGCTCGGAGTGCGGATCGGCAGCCGAGTCGCGCCGATGAGCTATCGGATCACGCGCTACGAGCGCCCGACGCGGGTCGTCCTCGTCGGCGCCGGCTCGGGGGTCGATGCCGTCGACGACATCCGGTTCTCCCGAAGCGCGGGCGGGACCGCCATCGACTACACCGCCGACATCCGATTGCGAGGCCTCCGCCGCCTCATCCAGCCGTTCCTCGGGCGGACGTTCACACGGATCGGACGCGACGCCGCGGCCGGCATGGCGCGCACCCTGGCTGGGCTTGCCGAGCCCGACGCCGATCGCCTGGGCGGTCGCTGATGCGGATCGCGATCATCGGTGGCGGGATCAGCGGGCTGAGCGCCGCCTACGCGCTCCACCGCGACCACGACATCGCGCTGTACGACGCCGAGTCGCCGATCGGCGGCCACGTCAAGACGGTCCGGGTCGAGACGGCGACCGGGCCCGTCGCCGTGGACATGGGCTTCATCGTCCACAACGACGTCACCTACCCGACGTTCCTCCGGATGCTCGGGGAGCTGGGCGTCGAGACCCAGCCGAGCGACATGAGCCTCGGCTCGGCGTGCCGGGCGTGTGACGTCGAGTTCAGCTCGCGCGGCGCCCGTGGCTGGTTCGCCCAGCCGGCCGCCGCACTCCGTCCCGGGCACTGGCGACTCTTCCCGGACATCCTGCGCTTCTACCGGGACGCCCGGACTCGACTCGACAATGACGTCGCATCCGCGTCGACCCTCGGGGACTACCTCGACGAGATGCGCTTCGGCGCCGGGTTCCGCGACCACTTCCTCGTGCCCATCACGTCCGCGGTGTGGTCGACGGCGTCCGACCGGGTCCTCGACTATCCGCTCGACTACCTGCTCCGCTTCCTCGACAACCATGGATTGATCGGGGTCGGACGGGCGCTCCAGTGGCGGACGATCACGGGTGGTTCGATGGTCTACGTCAACCGGATCGTGGACCGGATCGGCCGCGCGGCCGTGCGTGCCGGTGATCCGGTGGTCGACGTCGCCCGGGTCGGCGCGTCGGTCACGGTGCGGACGGCGGGCGGCAGCCGCGACACGTTCGACGCGGTCATCCTGGCGACCCACGCCGACGACGCCCTGGCGATGCTCCGCGATGCGGATCCCCGCGAGCGCCGCGCCCTCGCGGGGTTCGAGTACACGGCGAACCGCGTCGTGATGCACACTGACGATCGCCTGCTGCCACGACGCCCCGCCGCCCGCGGCTCCTGGAACGTGGACCAGGAGGACTGCCGGCGACCGGCCTCCCAGCTCGCGATGACCTACGACATGAACCGTCTACAATCGCTACCCGGGCCGGTCCAGTGGTGCGTGTCGGTCAATCCGGACGACCGACTCGACCCGGATCTGATCGTCGCCGAGCGCCAGATGCGGCATCCCAGCTACACGTTCGCGACCCTCGCCGCGCAGGCAGCCATGGCGGACCTCCAGGGCTGGCGACGGACCTGGTACGCGGGTGCCCACCTCGGCTACGGGTTCCACGAGGACGGCTGTCGATCCGGTTTCGCGGCCGCCGAGCTCATGACCGCGAGCCTCACCGAGGAGCGCGCGGCATGAGATCGCACCTCCTCCATGGGGTCGTCCGCCACCGACGTGCCCGGCCATTCGTGTACGGGCTGCAGCACGCGGTCTTCTACGCTGGCCTGGACCTCGACGAGCTGGACGTCGTGGATCGGTCGCTGCGGCTGTTCCGGCGCAATCGACCCGGGCCCGTCGCCTTCCGGGACGACGATCACCTGGACCCGCCGGCGAGGGACCTTCGGACGGCCTTCATCGATCACCTCATCGCCCAGGGCGAGGACCCGCGCAGCTGGCGGATCACGCTCGTCGCCAACCTGCGCGTCGCGGGCTACGTCTTCGATCCGGCGAGCTTCTTCCTCTGCCGGGATGCCGACGGCGTCCTGCGGGTCGTCGTGGTCGAGGTCCACAACACGCACGGCGAGCGACACCTCTACACCCTCCGCCCGCGCGAGGGGGATGCCACGACCTTCGTCGCCTCGATGGCCAAGACGTTCTACGTCTCCCCGTTCATCGAGGTGCGCGGCGGTTACGAGGTCCGCGTCCGCGACGAGCCGACGCGCCTGCGCATCACCATCAACCAGCGCCAGCCCGAGGGCCTCGAACTACACGCGAGCCTGGATCTCGAGCGACGGCCCCTCACCGACTGGAACCTGCTTCGCCTGGTGCTGCGCCACCCCTTCCTGCCGCAGCGCACGACGGCGCTCATCCACTGGCACGCGCTCCGGTTGTGGCTGCGCGGCGCTCGCTTCCGTCGCCATCACGAGGTCATCCGATGAGTAGCCCCACCCTGTCCGCCGACCGTTCCTACCGCGCCGGATGGCTGGATCGCCTCGCCTGGCGTGTCGCGCTGGCGGCCGCCGAGCGCATCCGCATCGGACGCCTTCGTGTGGTGCTCCCGGACGGCGAGATCCGGACGTTCGGCGACGACACGGCCGGCGACGTCGCCGAGATCCGGATCCACGACCGCGAGGCACTGGTGCGCATCCTCGTCGGTGGCGAGACCGGAGCCGGCGAGGGCTACATGGACGGGCTGTGGTCGAGCCCGGACCTGCCGGCCCTGCTGCGACTGGCCGCGCGGAACCGCGATGCGCTCGCCCTGTCCGCTGGCTGGTTGCGGGTCCCCGCCCAGCTCGGTCGCACGATCGCGCACCGCACCCGCCGCAACACCCGAGACGGGAGCCGGCGCAACATCGCTGCGCACTACGACCTCGGCAACGACTTCTACCGGTTGTTCCTCGACGAATCGATGACCTACTCCAGCGCGGTGTTCGCCACGGTCGACCAGTCGCTGGCCGAGGCGCAGGCCGAGAAGTACCGACGGGTCGCCGCCAACGCCGAGCTGCGCGCCGGTCAGCACGTGCTCGAGATCGGCACGGGCTGGGGCGGGTTCGCCTTGTATGCGGCGGGTGAGCTCGGCTGTCGGGTGACGACGATCACGATCTCCAGCGCCCAGGCCGAGCTGGCTCGGGCGCGCGTCCACGACGCCGGGCTCGACCACCTCGTCGACGTCCAGCTCCTGGACTACCGCGACGTCGAGGGGTCGTTCGACGCGATCGTCTCGATCGAGATGCTCGAGGCCGTCGGAGCCGAGTACCTGGCCACGTTCTTCCAGGCGTGCGATCGCGTCCTGCGACCGGGCGGCAAGCTGAGCCTGCAGGTGATCACGTTCCCGGATGCCGCCTACGAGCGGCAGCTCCGCGGCGCCAACTGGATCCAGACCTACATCTTTCCGGGCGGCCTGTGCCCGTCCCTGGCCGTGATCGAGCGGGCGACCCGCGACACGCGATTCCTCATCACGGGCGTGACCGATATCGCGGCCGACTATGTCCGCACGCTGGCCGCATGGCGTACGTCGTTCCTGGACCGCATCGATGACGTCCGCGCCCTCGGCTACGACGAACGGTTCCTGCGGATGTGGGAGTACTACCTCGCCCTGAGCGAGGCCGGCTTCGCGACCGGTCTCAGCCAGGACCTGCAGATCGCGATGTCGAAGACGCGCGGGAGTCGGGCCTGCCCTCGGGCATCGGAGCGGATCGGCAGCAACCTGACGCCGGCGAGTCGGCGGATCAAGGCAGCTGCGTGAAGGCTTCCTCGGCCCAGGTCGGATCGTCGGTGATGACGACGAACATCGCCGTATCGGTCTGGTAGAGGTATGGCTTCCCGCGCTGGTGGTCCGTTTGGTCGATCATGTCCGTGGTACCGGCGTAGACCTGCTTCCCGGCGATCGTGACCTCGTCGTAGTTGTCCAGGTTCGCCCCGGCCTCGACGTCGCGGAACGCCGCTCCGCCCAGGAGCAGGAACGTGGTCAGGTCGATCTCGTTCTGGCTCGTCGGACGGTTTGCAGCAAAGACGAAGTAGGGTGGATCGGCGCCCGTGTCGGACCGACCCGCGACCGCCTGGGCGAGATGGGTGAGGTCCACCGACCCCGCGTCGGCAAGGATCCCATCGATGATGGCGTCGTCATCGACGAGGAGCTCGAACCAGCAGCGGCCAGCGACCGACCATGTCGCGAGTTCGCGGCCCGCCACCTGCTTTGGCACCATCGCCTCGAGCGTCGGCGCGTCGTGGTGGATGACGGCAGCGCCCCCGGAACAGCGCTCTGCCGTCGACGTCGCCGAGGGGGCGATCCTCGCCGAGGGCGCAGCGACGCTCGCGCCGGGCGTTCCGCGCGGCGAGCCGTCGGCGATCGACGCCGCGGGTGCACTTGCCGCGCCGGCGCCGCACGCCGCGAGCGCCAGGACGGCGATCGACCCAAGGACGATGGCAACCGGCGTCGTCGGCACGCGTCTCATGCATGGATGACGCGCGCAGCGAACACCCGTTACACGCGAGGCCGGACGCCTGAGTGACCTTGACCCGTCCGTACAGGCCGGGCGCCTCATCTACGACGTGTTCGAGTGGTGGGTGGCGGCCGGGACGGTGGCCTTCCCGGGCCGCAGGAGCGGTCGGTGACCGCCGCGTCCTGCCGGACGACTGACGCCCGAAGCGTCCGCCGCCGCTACGCCTCGAGGAGCTTCTTCAGGCTCATGAGCGCGGCCTTCCATGCCTGTTCGGAGGTCGCGGCCGCTTCCTCCGACGGAAGGTTCTTCTCGGAGATCTTGAGCTCGGTGCCGTCATCACGTTCCGTCAGGTCCCAGGCGACGATCTCGCGGTGGTCCGGCTGGTCGGGCTTGCCGCTCGCCTCGCTCCAATGGCTGTGGACGAGCCGTCGGGGCGGTTCGAACTCGAGGATCTCGCCCCGGTCGACATAGGGCTTGCCCTGGTACTCGCCGTGGTGGACGAGGGAGCCACCGACCCGCCAATCCGCTTCGGTGTCGACGCCGAAGAACCACTGCTTGATCCGTTCGGGCTTGGTCACGGCTGCCCAGACCTCGTCGATGGGCGCATCGATCCGGACGGTGCTGATGATCTCGCTGGTCGTGGCCGGCATGACGACCTCCTCTTGCGTTCGGGCCGCCAGCGTGGCATCGGCGACGAGCACCTCGAGTCACCGGGCGACCGGCGAACATCGCAACCGTCTCGCACTCACCGGGTCAGCCGAAGGTGAAGCAATACACCTCGGCGCCAGGATCGAGAAACTCGATCTCGAACGTGCGCTCGGCGATCGGACCCAGCTGGCGGATCAGCTGATACGTACGCTGGGCGTCGACGACCCCGCCGCCAGCGGCGTCCACGTCGACCCCGCCGGCCGAGGTCGCCGGCTCGCCGTCGAGGTAAACCCTGAACGGGACCGCTGCCCCAGGCGACGCCGGACCCATCACGAGGTTGACGTCGCGCGCGTGGAAGCGGTACGCGATGCGTCCCTTCGGCTCGACCGAGATCCCGGCATGCCGCGCGACGTTCCACGTGCCGGACAGCCCCCACTGGTTCAGACCCAGCGAGCCGAGCTCGTACACGCGCGGGCTCCCCGAACGCGGCGACGTCCGCCTGCGCGAAGCCGCTGTTCTGCCCATACCCGACATAGGTCTCGGGCGACCGCAGGGTCGACCAGTCCGCGGCCACCTCCAGGCCGTGGGGCTCGACGGAGACGATGTCCCGATCGACGTCGTTGGCGCCCGCGTCGAGCAGGAGCTGCTGGATGACCATCTCGGTCATCGCGTACTCGCCTTCGCCGAAATGGTGGTAACGGATCCGGCCCTGCGCATCGGCGAGGTAGATCGCCGGCCAGAAATGGTTCGCGAAGTCGTGCCAGACGCCGTAGTCATCATCGAGCGCGATGGGGTAGTCCACGCCCTGGGCGCGCGAACGGGCGATCACGTTGGCGATGTCGTGCTCGAACCCGAACTCCGGGGTGTGGACGCCGACGACGGTCAGGCCCTGGCTGCCGTACTTCGAGACCCAGGCGCGCAGATACGGCAGGGTACGGAGCCAGTTGACGCACGTGTAGGTCCAGAAATCGACAAGGACGACGCGTCCCCTCAGGCCCTCGGGCGCCAACGGCTCCGAGTTCAGCCAGCCCGTCGCGCGCTCGAAGGACGGCAGTCGTCCCTCGACGGGCAACTCCATGTCGTCGCCCGCCAGCCGGTGGGCGATCGACCGGAGGAGTCCCGGCGCGCTGGATGGAGGGTCCATCGACGGCTTCTCGGTCATCGGGCGTCCTCCTCGGTGCAACGCGCGGGTCCAGCGTAGCGAACGAAACATGGTCCGCAACCGACCCGCGCCGCCGCGATCACGTGACCGCGGCGGCCTGTTGCTGTCACGAACGGCTCGTCCGCAAACCCGCGTAGAAGGCCCGGATGTCCCCGACCAGGAGGTCGGGCGCCTTGTGGGCCGCGAAATGGCCGGCGTGGTCGAACATCGGTCCAGCGGACGATGTTGCGATGGTCGCGTTCGGCGAACCGGCGGATCCCGCTGAAGTCGCCACCGAAGGCCGCAAGGCCGAGCGGCACCGTCGTCGGCTCGGTCGGCCGGTCCGTCGCATGGGCATTCTCGTAGTACAGCCGCGCGGCCGACGCCGCAGTCCCCGTCAGCCAGTACAGCATGACGTTCGAGAGGGAAAAGTCGGCATCCAGGTCCTCGCCGAGGAGCTGGGCGTTCCAGGCGAGCAGGCCGAGCGGCGAATCGTTGATCGCATAGGCCAGCGTCTGCGGCTGCTGCGCCATGAGGGTGTTGAACGAGAACTTGTTCTCGACGAACCACTGGAGCGTGGCGAGCTCGCTGCCCTCCTCCTCCGTCAGGTCGGCGAACTCGGACGGATCGCCTGATGGGAACGAGAAGATCTGCGTGACGTGGACACCGACGACATGGTCGGGGTCGAGCCGGCCGATCTCGGGCGAGATCATCGACCCGGCGTCGTTGCCCGCCGCGCCGTAGCGCTCGTAGCCGAGCCGGCGCATGAGCTCGACCCAGGCGGCCGCGATCCGCTGATTGGTCCAGCCCGGTTCCCGGGTCGGACCCGAGAAGCCGAAGCCTGGCAGCGACGGGATCACCAGGTGGAAGGCCGTGGCCGGGTCGCCACCATGACGCCGGGGGTCCACCAGCGGATCGATGATGTCGAGGAACTCGACGATCGATCCCGGCCAGCCGTGGGTCACGATGAGTGGCAACGCGTCGGGCTCGGGCGAGCGGACGTGGAGGAAGTGGACACGCTGGCCGTCGATCTCCGTCGTGAACTGCGGGTACTGGTTGATCCGGGCCTCGACCGACCGCCAGTCGTAGCCGGTCCGCCAGCGGTCGGCCAGTGAGTGGACGTAGGCCTGGGAGACGCCGTAGTCGCCGCCGCCGGGCAACTCGTCGGGCCAGCGGGCACGGTCGAGGCGTGCCTGGAGATCGTCGAGATCGGCCTGCGGGATCTCGATGCGGAAGGGACTGATGGTCGCGTCGTCGTTCGTGCGTCATGGTGGTCCTCCTTCGTTGCCCACTCTCCGTGGCGGAACGAACTGTTCCGTTCCATTATAGCGGAACGGAATGATTTGTTCCAGTGGTAATCTGCAGTCATGGAACAGCCACTGAGCGGCCGCCGCGGACAGGCGGCGCAGAATGACGAACGGATCCTGGCCGCCGCTCGGGAGGTCTTCATCGCCGATGCCGATGCACCGATCTCCGCGGTCGCGAGTCGCGCCGGCGTCGGCATCAGCGCGCTCTACCGCCGCTATCCGGGCAAGGAGGACCTGCTCCGGCAGCTGTGCCGGGACGGCCTCCGGCTGTACGTCGAGGAGGCGGAGGCGGCGATCGCCGACGATGGCGATCCGTGGGAGGCGTTCGCGAGGTTCCTGCGCCGGATCGTCGCCGCCGACGTCCACTCCCTCACTGTCCGGCTGGCCGGGACGTTCACCCCGACCACGGACATGTTCGACGACGCGCGGCGTTCGGGTGAGCTCAACGCCCAGCTCGTGGCTCGGACCGCGGCCCGTGGCGGGCTCCGGAGCGACGTGACGCCGGACGACCTGCCCCTCATCCTCGAGATGGTCGCCGCGATCCGACCTGGCGTGTTCGGTGACGACGAGCGGACGGCCGAGCTTCGACAGCGCTACCTGTCGCTCTGCCTCGACGGCCTCCGGCGTGACGCCGACCCGCTCATCGGCGCGCCACCGTCCGATGCCGAGCTCGGGCGTCGCTGGCAGCGCCGCCCCACGTCGGGTTAGGGCGGCCCATGGAAGCCGGGATCGCGCTCTTCGTCCTGCTGCTGGCCGGCTATGCCCTGATCGCCAATGGCCTCGACCGGCTGTCCATCGGGCCTGCCATCGCCTTCGTCGCCGTCGGCCTGCTGCTCGGGCCCGATGTGCTGGGCATCCTGGACGTCGACCTCGAGTCGACCACGATCGAAACGCTCGCCGAGATCACCCTCGCCCTCGTCCTGTTCACCGATGCTTCCGCCGTCGAGCTCAAGGGCCTCCGGCGGGACGCCGTCATCCTGGGTCGTCTGCTGGGGGTCGGCCTGCTGCTGACGATCCTCGCCGGCGGCGTCATCGGCGCGGTGCTGTTCCCCGAACTCCCCCTGGCGACCGTGCTTCTCATCGGCGCGATCCTGGCCCCGACCGACGCCGCCCTGGGGCTTCCGGTCATCACGAACCGCGCCGTGCCGATCCGGATCCGGCGCATCCTCAACGTCGAGAGCGGTCTCAACGACGGCATCGCCGCGCCGTTCGTGCTGCTCTTCATCGCGCTCGCGACCGCCGCCGGTGGCGCCGACGGCAGCCATCTCGCGGAGGCCGTCGTCGAGATCGCCATCGCCATCGCCGTCGGGATCGCCGTCGGCGGCATCGGTGGCCGGCTGCTCGTGGCCGCCGACCGGCGGATGCTCACCTCCGAGCTGTCCCGGCAGATCGCGGTCTTCGCCCTGGCCCTCGGGAGCTACCTCGCCTCCGTGGCCGTCGGCGGCAACGGCTTCATCGCGGCCTTCGTGGCGGGCCTCGCCTTCGGCCGGACGACCCTCCGTTCCGAAGCCCCAGCCGAGCTGTTCAGCGAGGTCGCCGGGATCCTCTTCTCGATCGCGGTGTGGGTGATCTTCGGTGCGACGTTCGTCGCCTCGTTGTTCCGCGAGTTCGGCGACCTGCGGCCGGTCGTCTACGCGATCCTGAGCCTGACGGTCATCCGCATGCTGCCGGTCGGCCTATCGCTCATCGGCAGCCGCTTCGCGCTCCCGACGGTGGGCTTCGTCGGCTGGTTCGGGCCGCGCGGCCTCGCCTCGATCGTCTTCGGGATCCTCGCGGTCGATGCGTTGCAGAGCTCGGGCGTGCCGGGCACGCAGACGCTCGCAAGCACGGTGGCCTGGACCGTCCTCCTGTCGGTGGTGGCGCATGGCCTGACGGCCGGCCCGCTCGCCGCCCGATATGGGGCATGGATCGAGGCACGACGAGCCACGACCGACGAACCGCTGCCGGAGCTCGAGGACCGGGACGAGGTCCGGCCGGGCGCGCGCTCGGCCTGGATCCGCCGCGGCGCGGTGCCGCGTCGCTGAGCGAACGCCGGGCCGTCTAGGCGACCGCGGCGTCGCCGGTCACTCCGACGCGTGCGCCTCGACCCGACCGACCTTGCCCTTGGCATGGATGTCCCAGCGCTTGCCGAAGGCCGGGACGCCGGTGATCGTGATCGATCCGATCTCGTCCGGCAGGTCGGGGTCCACGGTCAGCTTGCCGTCGCGTGCCTCGAGACCGAGCATCGCCCGGACGAGCAGCAGCGGCGCGCCGGTCGCCCAGGCCTGCGGGCTGCAGGCCGTCGGGTACGGCACCGGGAACCGGCCGACCGAGCGCGGGTAGCCGGAGAACGCCTCGGGCAGGCGGTGGCGCGAGAAGGACGCCGCCTGGAGCAGCGCCATGGCGATGCGGTTCGCCTCGTCCCGGAAGCCGTAGCGCGTCAGGCCGTGGGCGATGATCGAGTTGTCGTGGGGCCACACGGTGCCGCGGTGATAGCCGATGGGATTGAACCCGGCGTCATCGGTCGAGAGCGTGCGGACGCCCCAGCCCGAGTACAGCGTGTCGGACATCAGCTGGCCGACGATCGTCGTCGCCCGTTCGGGCGACACGATGCCGGTCCACAGCAGCTGGCCGATGTTCGAGGTGAGGGAATCGATGGGCCGCTTGTCGCCATCAAGGCCGATCGCGTAGTAGCCGCCCCGCGCGTCGATCCAGAAGTCGCGGTCGAACCGCGTCCGGAGGTCATCGGCTTCGGTGCGAAGGCGTGCCGCGAGGGCCGGGTCGGCGAGCGGACCGTCGGCCAGCTCCGCCATGCGCAGCTTGGCGTCGTAGACATAGCCCTGGATCTCGCAGGTCGCGATCGGCAGGACGGGGATGCTGCCGTCGGTGAAGAGCACGCCATCGAACGAATCGCGCCAACACTGGTTGCCCAGGCCTTGCGTCGACCGGGTCTGGTACTCGACGTAGCCGTCGCCGTCCGAGTCGCCGTGATCGTCGATCCAGCCCAGCGCCGCGAGGGCCGCATCGCGCATCGTCAGGACGAACGCATCGTCGGCGGTCCAGCGCCAGTACTCGGACAGCAGGATGAGCCACAGGATCGTGGAGTCGGCGGAACCGTAGTAGGGGCTGTGTGGCTTGAGGCCGACCACGGTCAGCTCGCCGGTCCGTAGCTCGTGCGGGATCTTGCCCGGCTCCTCGTCCCGGAAGTCGTCGACCTTCGTGCCCTGGAAGTGCGCCAGCGCCACGAGCGCACCACGGGCGACCCGCGGGCCGAAGGCGACGGTCTGATACGCGGTGATCAGCGTGTCACGGCCGAACAGCGTGAGGAACCACGGCAGGCCCGCGCCGGGCAGCATGATCGTCTCGTCACCGGCCTTGGCCTCGAGGCGCAGCGCCATGAGGTCACGCGCGGACTGGTCGATGACCAGGTCGAGAAGATCGAGGCCGGACCGGAGGCGGGGTCGTGACTCGAGCCATTTGCTGACCGGGTCCGCGGCGTCGCTCGCGAACACCTCGTCGAAGCCGGTGTGGGTCGGCTGGATCTCCAGTGGGCCAAGTCGCAGCGGGACTTCCAGGACGCAGCTCCAGCGTCCGCGCGCTTCGAGCTCGAGGTCCCAGATGAGGTCGTCGCCTTCGAAGCGATCGGGCGGCACCGACACGTTGACCACGGTCTCGGCATCGAACTTCCCGTTCCGGTAGCTGAACGACAGGCGCGATCCGTCACTCGCGTGGTCACGCTTGATCTCGGCCGACCGGTCGCGCACCTCGCTCTTCATTTCGAACAGGTCGGCGAAGTCGGTGCCGACGGCCAGCCGGAGCTCGAGGTGCAGCGGTTCGTCCCGGTAGCTCTCGACCTCGATCCGCTCGTGGAGACCGCCGCCGACGAACCGCAGGCGTCGCACGCCGATGCTGTTCGCGGCCAGGTCGTCCTGCTTCGGGTTGGTCAGGAAGAACACGGCCGAGTAGTAGTCCTGGGTCCCCGAGCGCAGGGCGAGGAGCGGCGCACCGTTCACCGTCAACTGCCAGCGGTCGATGAACCGGGTGTCGGCGTGGACGAGGCCGCCGATCGAACCCTCCGGCACGTCCCCGACAGGGTCGGAGAACATGAAGGACCGGCCCTCGAGGATGGCGATGGAGTCCGGGCCGAGCTCGGGCGGAAGGTTCCGCCGCGCCGGATCGGGGATGCTCCGATCCCGGGTCGTGCCGGGGATCGGGTCGGCGGGCGTCGGTCGCTGCCCGGTGGTCGTCGTCGCAGGTGTCATCGCCCAAGCCTCGCTGATGGAACGACCAGCGTGCCACAGCGGGCGGGTGAAGGCCAGCCTCGAAACCGATCGTTAACCCGCGTGCTGGTCCCCGGGCCTGGCGGCCGCCCCGGCATCGGCGCATCATCCGTGGCATGGACAAGGGATCGCGCTTTCCGGGGATCGAGGACGACCGACTGACGGCCCTCGCCGCACGAGCCCGCGAGGTGCTCGACGGGAACTGGCTCGGCGCCTCGACGCTGCCGTCGCGGACGCTCTATCCGCACCAGTGGAACTGGGATTCGGCGTTCATCGCGATCGGGCGGTCGTGGTACGACGAGGCGCGGGCCCAACAGGAGCTGCGCTCGCTGTTCGGCGCCCAATGGGCCGACGGCAAGGTGCCGAGCATCGTCTTCAACCCGACCGTCGCCGAGGACGCCTACTTCCCGGGTCCCTCGTTCTGGCAGTCGTCGACCCGCTCGCCGAGCGCGCCGCGCGGCGTCGAGACCTCGGGCATCACCCAACCACCCATCCATGCCCGGGCCGCCCTCGAGATGCATCGCCACGCGCGCGACGTCGATGCCTCGACGGCCTTCCTGACCTGGCTCTATCCGCGACTGGCCGCGGAGCATGCCTACCTCAGCGACCGCCGGGACCCCACCGGCATCGGTCTGGCGGCGGTCGTCCACCCGTGGGAATCGGGGCTCGACAACTCCCCGGTGTGGGACCGCGACCTCTCGGAGATGGTCATCCCCGACGGCGCCGTCCCTCCGTATGTCCGGCACGACCTGGCCCACGGCGATCCCAAGGACCGGCCGACCAACGAGGCGTACGACCGGTTCGTGTTCCTGGCGGCGCGCTACCGGGACTCCGGGTACGACGACGGTGTCATCGCCGACACTGTGCCGTTCATCGTGGCCGGGCCGCTGTTCAACTCGATCCACCTGTGGTCGCAGCACGCGCTGGTCGAGATCGCGTCGATCGTCGGCGCCGACCCGCGTCCCCATCGCGAGGCTGCGCAGCGGACGCACGACGCGCTCCTGCGCGAGCTCTGGGATCCGGACACGAACCGGTTCTGCGCCCTCGACGTCACCCGGCGTGAACGGAGCGCGGAGAACACCATCGTGTCGTTCGCGCCGCTGCTCGACCCCGACCTGCCGAAGGCCCAGCTCGACGCGATCGTCGCCGACCTGCACTCCGCGAGCTTCCATCCCGAGCGCGAGATCAGCTACGTCGTCCCGAGCTACGACCTGCTCGGGGAAGGGTTCGACGAGCGGCGCTACTGGCGGGGGCCGGTCTGGATCAACACCAACTGGCTGCTCATGTCCGGGCTGCGCCAGCACGGGCTGCACGAGTTCGCCGACGAGATCGCGCTCAGCAGCCTGCGCCTGGTCGATGGGGCCGGGTTCCGCGAGTACTTCGACCCGTTCGACGGCACCGGCTTCGGCACCGACAGCTTCGGCTGGACGGCCGCGCTGACGCTCGACCTTATCGAACGCGGCGCCGCCGAGGCGGCGGGCGGATCGAAGGCCTGACCCTCAGGCCTCGGCGGCCACCGGGGCGGCCGGGGCTGGCACCGGGTCGGGCTCGGGCGTCGCCGCCACCGGCTTGCCGAGCTCCGTCCCGATCGACGACAGCCAGCGCCGCAGGTTCCGATAGATCGCCGGCGCCCCGAGCGGGATCGGCTCGTCGAGCTCCCAGTCGGACGGATGGAGGATGAACGGCTCCGTCTGCGGACCGCCCAGTCCACCATGCGAGCCGATGAGCTCCTCGAAGGCCGCGACCTCGCCCATCTCCGGGTCGTACTGGCTGAGCAGCAGCAGGTCGGGCGCATGGGTCATCTCGTCCTCGCGCCGGAGGCTCATGATCGTGTGCGGACCGAACAGGGGCGTCGGGTCCTCGCCCTCGACGACGTCCTCGTCGAGGTAGCGGACGCCGCGGGCGCCGAAGACCACCGCGCCGCGCGTCGCCGAGCGGACCATCAGCAGGCCGACGCCGGGGTGCGCGGCGAGCGTGGCGACGAGGTTCGGATGCAGCTCCTCGAGCTCCTCGACCGTCAGGCGGTGGTCGTGCCCGGTGAACCAGACGAGCCCGAGGTTGCCCGACCCGACGACCGCGATCGTCGATTCGTCCGCGGGCGGCGGGACCTCCTCGTGGTCCAGGTCGACGACGCCATCGGTGGTCGAATTGGCGAGCGCCGCCCGGGCGACGGACGGTCCGACGCCCTTGCTCCGCGTGATCTCGGACAGGAACGAGTTCACGAAGGTCGAGCCTTCGCCGGCGGTCTTGGGCTGGATGAGCGTGGCCCGGCCGCTCATGAGGTCGCGCACGACCTCGCCGAGGCTCTGGCCGTAGCGCTGCTTGAAGGTCGCGCCGAGGCTCTGGCCGTGGTCGGACAGGACGACGAACCGGTACGGGCGCGGAGCGTCCTCGGCCGCCTTGACCAGCGTGCCGATCGCGGCGTCGACGCCGTCGAGGGCCTGGAGCGACTCGACCCGCTCGGGACCGCAATGGTGGGCGAGCTCGTCGTAATCGGTGAAGTCGCAGTAGATGACGTTCGCCCCGCGATACATCTCCTCGATGATCAGGGAGGTGTTCATGTCGCGGAGGAGGACGTTGCTCGCCGCGCGCATCCCGGCGTACTTCATGCCGCGGTGCATCTGCGGCGTGATCCCCGAGCGCACCGTCCGGCGGGCCTGGAGCCGCTCCTTGAAGAACTCGCCGATGAACATCGTGAACGAGCGCAGGTAGCCGCTCGGGCTGAAGAAGAACCCAAGGAACGCCTGGCTGTCGCCGAGGCCCTGCGACTCGTCCTTGATCGCCCCCGTCGTGACGTAGGCGCGCGTGGCGTCGCCGGTCATCAGGTTGCAGATGCTGACGCCCTCGTTCGAGAGCAGGCCCTCGCCGTTCGACAGTCGGCGGACGATCTCGGCGGCGTCGTCGGGATTGCTCGAGACCATCAGCTTCTGGCGATCCCGCTCGTACCAGCGGAAGGCCGGGATGCCGTCGTTGTTGCCATGGAGGATGCCGGCCTGACTGGCCGAGGTCATCGACGGGAGGATGGCCTCCCAGCGCGACAGCTTGTGGCTCTTGTCGCGGATCCAGCCGGCCATCGTGTTGACCGACCCGGCGCGCACGCGCGCGGCGAGGATGGGATGGGCGAGACCGTCGATCTGGACGATCACCAGCCCTTCGCGGTCGGTCTTCGCGACCGCCCGCTCCGCCATCAGGTTGGAGACCAGGAGGCCGAAGAAGGACCCGCCCCGATCGACGCCGAGGAGGGCGGTCAGGACGGTGTTGAACCCCGCGTAGATGAACGAACCGACGAGGGCCGTCAGAAAGCCGTTGACCTCCACGCCGGGCGCGATGGGCACGATGATGAGGAAGGTCAGGACCTGGAGCACGATCACCAGGACACCCAGCAGCACGAGCGAGCGCGGCGCCACGAGGGTCAGCAGGACCGGCCGGATGATGGCGTTGAAGAGCGCCATCAGGACGACGGCGATGGCCGCGTCGAGGATGCGCCCGATGGTGACCCCCGGCAGGATCGCGGCCGTCAGGATCAGCGAGACCGTGGCCACGACGAGCGTGACGACCAACCGCTTCACGAGGGCCCATGGGCCGCCTCGCCACTCCCACAGGATCCGGATCTGGGTCGCGTAGAGATTGACGAGTCTGCTCATCGTGGGACTGTAGCGGTCCGGTGTAGCCCGGGCATCGCCCAAATCGCGTGATGCCGAGCGACCGTCCGGCGCGACGGCCTACCCCTCCCTGATGCCATTCAGAGGCATATGCGGCCGAATGGCATCAAGCAACGGTGCGTCGTGCCCCCAACGCCGCACCGCCTTCAGCCGATGACGTTGCGCTCCTCGACCCGCCGGCCCGTCGCGATCCGCTCGACCCCGAACACCGACAGGTCCAGGCTCATGTAACGACCGTGGGCGATGAGCTCGGCGATGCCGCGCCCGACCGCCGGGGCGTGCTGGATGCCGTGCCCGGAGAAGCCGGTCGCCACGATCAGGTCGGGGGCGTCCGGATGCGGGCCGAGCAGCGCGTTGTGGTCGAGCGTGTTCATCTCGTAGTAGCCGGCCCAGCCACCGGTCCGGCGCACCCGGTCGAACGCGGGCACGCGGTTCGCGAGCACGGGCCAGAGGCGCTCCTCCCAGAGCCGCGCGTCGAGCTCGAGCGGCAGGTCCGCGGCGTCGTCGCGCTGGTCCGGCGCGATGGCGCCGATGTAGGCGCCGCCCTCGGGCCGGAACCAGGCGCCCGACGGATCGATGACCAGCGGCGGCTCGACCGGCGGGTCGGCGGGCTCGAAGACGAACACACAACGTCGTCGCGCCTCGACCGGCAGGTCCACGCCGGCCATCCGCGCGACCCGCGCCGACCACGGTCCGGCCGCGTCCACGACCAGACCCGTGGCGAGGCTCGTCCCGTCGGCGAGGTCCACAGCGGCGATCCGGCCGTCGACCCGGCGGATCGCCGTGGCTTCGGTGGTGTGATAGGTCACACCGCGCGCGGTCGCGGCCCGGCGAAACGCCCGGGTCAGCCCGTCGCCGTCGAACCAGCCCTCACCGCTGCGCCCGAGCGAGCCGAGCGCCACGCCGTCGGTCGAGAGCCAGGGAAAGCGGTCGGTCAGGGCGTCGGGCTCGAGGAGCTCCACGTCCGCTCCCTCGGCCCGCTGGATCGCGTGGACCGCCCGCATCGCGTCGACGGCGTTCGGTGCCGCGAGGTAGAGGTAGCCGCGCTCGGTCAGGGCGATGTCGACCGGGGCGGACCCGGCCCCCTCGACCGCCAGCCGGCGGTCGATGTCGCGCAGGAACGCGAAGCCGTACTGCGACATCCGGATGTTCTCGGGCGTCGAGAACTGCTGCCGGATCGAGCTCGCGGACAGGGCAGAGGAGGCCTGCCGGTAGCCTGGGTCGCGCTCGATGACGGCGACCGAGCCCACGAAACCGGGCTCCACAGCAAGCGACCAGGCGATCGCCGACCCGATGACCCCGCCACCGATGATCACGACATCGCTGCTGGAGGTCCGGCCGGCCATAACGCCACGATAGCCGAGGGTGGATGGTGGCCGCGGACGGGTCAGCGCAGCTCGTCGCGGAGCAGGTCGAGGAGCAGGCCGTCGTGGAACGTGCCGTCCGGACCGCGCTCGTACGCGCGCATCACCCCGACTGGCCGGAACCCGACGCGGGTGTAGGCCCGGATCGCGCGCTCGTTCGCGGCGGACGGGTCGATGGTCAGGCGGTGGTGGCCGCGGACCTCGAAGAGGTATCGGGCGAGCGTCCGGATCGCGTCCGTGCCGATGCCCTGGTCCTGCGCCGTCGTCGCGAGGAAGAGGTCGACCGAGGCGTGCCGGTAGTCGGGCTCGGCCTCCTCGGCGGTCTGGATGCTCCCGACGACCGTCCCGTCGACCTCGATCGCGAACACGGTCGTGTCGTCGTCGGCGTCCAGCCAGTCGAGGGCGACATCGACGCCGGGGCGCGGGGCGCCCCACCAGCGCGCGACCGACGGCTCGTTCAGGATCTCGCGGAACCGGTCGGCGTCGTCGGGTCCGGCCGGGCGGAGCGTGACGCGCGCACCGGTCAGCGTGGGCGGCAGGTCCGTCATGTCCGGTGCAGCCGCCGACTCCAGGCGCGCCCGCAGCAGGTCGTCGCCGGCCGGGTCGGTCAGCGCGCATCGACCAGCCGTCGCCGTCGGCGTCGCTCCAGAGCTGGGCGGTGACCGTCATCGCCCGTTCCGCGGCGCGGGCGTACTCGAGGCGAACGAGCCGTGGCAGCGCCCGGGTCGCGGCCAGCCCGGCCTCGCCGGTGGCGATGACCCGCTCGTCGAGCCAGTCGGCGTAGACCGCGTTGTTGGCGTGGTCCATCGGGTCGAGCTCCTGGGGTCGGACGGTGAAGGTCGCGCGCTCGGCGGCGGGCGGCGCGTCCGGGAGGTCGACGCGCGCGAGCGTCAACGGCGCCTCGGGCATGCCGAACGACGTGCCGAACTCGGGCGGGATGCGGGTGGGCGCGCCGCGCCCGTCGAGCAGGACCCAGTCCACGTGGGTCCAGGCCACCACCGTGCCGTCGCTCGTGGTGAAGTCGGTCCGCCGGCGCGCCCACACCCGGCGCGCCCCGAGGACCTGGGTCGTGCCGGTCAACGCGTCGCCGACTCGGATCGGTCGCACGACACCGACCTCGGCGGCGCGCGCCAGCCAGACGAGCCCGCGTTCCGCGTACCAGGCTCGGGTGAAGCCGCGCTCGGCCGAATGGAACCAGGCCAGGTCCTGGGCGTAGCGCAGCACCGATGACGTCCGCAGCAAGCCGTCCGGGCCGGCTTCGTCGAAACGCACCCGGTACCCCGCGGAGCATCGCCCCGGATCGGCCGGGTCGACACCGTCAACCGTCATCGATCCCTCATCGGCCGGCTGCGGCCAGCCGGTCGAGCTGCTCGAGCGCCACGATCTCGGTCCCGTCGCGCGGCGCGGTCTGGCGGTCGAGACGGACCGCACACGACCGCTCGGCGTCGAAGACGACGAGCCCCACGCGGAGCCGGGCCTCCTCGTCGGCAGCGTTCCCGCGCGCATCGTCGAGCTGGTGCAGGACATCGGCGTTGATGCCGCGCGCGCCCCATTTGCAGTCCCACGCCTCGGCCGCGTCACGCTCGACCGTGACGTCGTAGGGATGGATCTCGGCGCGCACGCCATCGAACAGGATGCGTCGCTCACGGCGCACGGTCTCGGCGCCTGCCCGACGGGCGAGCAGGCGCTCGGTCAGCGCCTCGACGATCGCCCCACGGAACTGGCTGCGGACCTGCTCGCCGCGGTCGGCGACCTCGAGGGCGGCGGCGAGGATGGCCTCGGAGCGAGCGAGGTCCGGGCCGTCGAGCGACGGAGCGAAGAGCGTCGGGAACATCGTCCGCCAGCCGTCGACATCGATGGTCATGCCGTTCATGACGGCACGCGCCAGCACGCGCTGGCCGGTGGTCGCGTCGAGCAGCGCGTCCGCGGCGCGCGCGACGAGCGGGTCGGCCTGGATGCCGGCATAGACGACGGCGCGGCCGTCACGGGCGGCGTCCTGGAACCTCACGACGGCTCCCCGAGCGCCAGCAGCACGACCTGCGGGAACGTCGACAGCCAGTCGATCGCCCGATGCGGGTCGTCGATCGCGCCGATCTCGTCGATGGCGCGATCGATGGCGGCCGAGATCGCCGGGTCGATGGTCTCGCCGGCGCGGGCATCGGCCACCGCCTCGAGCCGCTCGCGCCAGGCGGCCCCGAGGTCGGTCACGTAGGACCATTCGTCGTCGATCTCCTCGCCGAGCTCACCCAGAGAGGCATAGGCGTCCAGGGCATCGGCGACTGCGGCATCGACGGTGGATGGGTCAGGCATGACCCGCCAAGCCTACGACCGGCGTGCGGGGCGCGTCGGACCGGGAAGCGGGTGAGGGGCCGGTCTAGCGCTCGGGCGTGGCGGCGGGGCGGGCGCGGCCGGCGAAGTCGGCGGCGGGGCGGCGCGTCCCGCGGCGGAGGAGGCGTTCGGCGGCGGTCGGCCGGACCGCGCGTCGCAGGAGGGTCTCGAGCTCACGGCGGGCTCGGTCGTCCCAGGCGCGGGAATAGGCCCTGGTCGCGGCACGGCGGACGCGGCCGGCTTCGGCGCGATCCCCACCGGCCTCGAGCTCGGCGACCCGGTCCAGGATGGCGCGATACAGTCCAGGCAGCTCCTCGGCGGGAGTGTTGGTCTCCATCGTCGCCCACTCTCCGCGACGAGGTGGCCGGGCGGTATAGCCCAGCGGTCCCGCCGACCGATGGCCGAAGGTCTGTACCCCTCAGTCCCCGCGATGGCCGCCGCTGCGGACCTGGAAGCGCCCCAGATCGCCTGTCCCGACGCTCCACGTCGTCTCGATCCGATCGACCCGGGCGCCCGGCGGACCCTCGCGAAGCACGTCGAGCAGGCGCTCGAGGGTCACCCGCGTGCCCTCGGCGCGACAGCGGACGGAGCCGTCCGATTCGTTGGCGACCCAGCCGCTGACCCCGAGGTCGAGGGCGTGATCGAGCACGAAATAGCGGTAGCCGACCCCCTGCACTCGTCCACGGACGACCGCCTCGAGCCGGTCCGTCGCGCTCATGCGGCGGCAGGCCGTCGCTGCGGCCAGGCCATGGCGAGGTCGTCGAGCACGAGCTCCGGCGCGACGTTGCCCGCCAGCAGGACACCCGCCCGGCCGAGCCGGTCGAGGAACGCCGTGAGTGCGCGGGGATCGAGCTGCGCGGCGATCGGCGGAGGTCTCTTCGAGCAGCCGCGGGTCGCGCATCGACGCCGCGCCACCTTCCCGGGCGAGGACCAGGTCGCGCGCGACGTCGGTCCAGATGGCGATCACGGCCTCGGCCGCGCGACGGCGCTCGGCAGCGGGGGCACGGACCGGCCCGAGCGCGTCGCCGCCATCGTCCGGCGCGGCGGGGGCGTTTTCGGCGGGCGCGGCGGCGTCGGTGGCCGTGCCCGGGTCATCGGTCGACGTGGCCGCGTCCCCACCGGCAGCCGTCGCGCCCCCGGTCGTCGCGGCCTTCGCGCCACGCTTGCCGCGGCCGGCGGTGGTGGCCACGGCGACGGGCGTCGAGGCGGTCGGGTCCGCGGTGGCGGCGAAGGCCGAAGCGGCCGCGACGGTCGACCGGACGCCGGCCAGGCGGTCGGCCGGACGGGCGGCGGTGAGATCGAGGAGGACCCGGCTGCACTCGTCGCGGGCACGCAGGGCGGTCGGATCGGCCGCCCAGGCGAGCGCGACGCCCGGCCGACCGCCGGCCACCCGGGCGAGCCGGGTCGCGAGCGCCGGGTCATCGATCCCGTGTTCCGCGAGGACGGATTCGATGGCGCGCGGCCCGACCGGTCCGAGGCGTAGCCGGGCGCAGCGCGAGCGGATCGTGGGCAGGAGCGGTTCCTCGGCATCGGCGCACAGGATCAGCACCGCGCCGGCCGGCGGCTCCTCGAGGGTCTTGAGCAGCGCCGCCTGGGCGTCCTCGTTCATGCGCTGGGCGGACTCGATGATGGCGATCCGCGCACCGCCCTCGACGGGCATCAGGGCCAGCTCGGCGATGAGGTCGCGGATGCCACGCGCCCGAGCACCCGGCCCACCGATGACGACCTGCCGCCCGGGTCCCTCGGGGCCGAGGCGATGCACGTCAGGATGTCCGCCCGATCGGACGAGCCGGCACGCCCGGCACGAGCCGCATGGCCGGTCGGCCGGATCGGCGGCCGTGCACAGGAGGCCGGCCGCCAGGTCGGTGGCGAGCGTGGTCTTGCCGACCCCCGCGGGGCCGACGAGGAGCAGGGCGTGCGGCGTCCGGCCCTGGATCATGGCCCGGACCGCGCGCAGCGCGGCCTCGTGCCCCCGGGTCCGGACGCCGTCCATGGCGCGGGTCAGGCGGGCTCGGCCTCGGCGGCGGCATCCTCGGTCGGCGCGGCCTTGCGGGTCGTCCGGCGCTTCGGGGCCGCCTTCGCAGGCGCGGCATCGGCCGCACCCGTTGTCTCGGCCGCCGGCTCGTCGGTCGTGGTGGCCTTGCGCGTCGTCCGACGCTTCGGCGCTGCTTCGGCCGGGCTGGCCTCCGCATCCGTCGTCGTGGTCGCCTTGCGCGTGGTCCGACGCTTCGGCGCGGCCGTCGCAGCCTCGGTGTCCGCGGCAGCCGTCTCGACCGGCACATCGCCGGTGTCCTCGGGCGTCGTGGTCGTGGCCTTGCGGGTCGTCCGACGCTTCGGCGCGGCCGGCGCGTCCTCGATGACCGCGGCGGCGGGCACCTCGGTCGGCTCGATCGGCTTCGTCGCCACCTGAGCGCGCAGCATGGCCTCGAGCTCGGGGGGCACCTCGCTCCACGGCTCGCTGCTCGAGGCGCGCGGGGCTGCCGTGCGCTCGCGCGGTCGGTCATCGCGGGGCCGGTCATCGCGCGGCCGGCCGTACGACCGGTCGTCGCGCGGCGTACCGCCACGACCACCCTGGCCGCCCGATCCGCCTTGCCCACCCTGGCCGCCCGAGCCGGTACGACCGCTCACGTCCGGGTACCGGTTGATGCCACCACTCGAGCGACCGCCGTAGCGCTCGCGATCCATGGCCGACTGGTACGCCGCACGACCGCCGCGCGGTCCGCGGCCACCCTGGCCACCACCGCCGCCACGGGCGGCGGCGCCGCGACGCTGCTCGGCGATGAGGTACTCGGGGATCTCGGGCTCGTCGAAGTCCTCGTCGGCCAGCGGGCTGAGATTCGCCGTCGACGGGGTCGTCGGCGTGCCCAGCTGCGAATCCCAGACGGAGCCGAACGGCGTCGTCCGCGGGCCACGCGGGGCGGCAGCGGCCGGCGCTTCCTGCTCCTCGTCCTCATCCTCGTCCTCGTCGGACGCGAACTGCGGCGCGGATCCGTCGGTCGCGGGGGTCACCTCGGTCGGTGCCCCCTCGTCCCGGCCACGTCCGCGGCCTCGGCCACGGCCACCGCGGCGTCGGCGGCGGCGCTGGCCTTCGCCCTCGCCCTCACCCTCGATCTCGTCGGTCCGCGGCTCGGCCGGGGCGCCGTCCGTGGTCGCGGTGAGGTCGGGCGCGGCTGTCGCGTCGAGGTCGTCGATCGTGAAGACTTCGGCGGCGGCCAGCTCGGCCTCGGTCAGGCCACCGACCTTGGCGAGGCGCTCGCCGGGCATGGCGCGGGCGGGACCCGCAGCCGCGCCGTTGCTGGATGCGGCGCCCGTGCGGCCTCGACCACCACGGCCGCGCGACGACGAGGCGGCCACGGGCTCGGGCTCGCCGGGACGACCGCGACCGCGACCGCGGCCACCACGGCCGCGTCCGACACCGGTGCCCTCGGTCTGCTTGTCCGGGACCTCGGTCATGGACAGGTCCTCGCCGTCGGCGACGCGCCGTCCGGACCGGGTGCCCTTCTCGACACGGGCCAGCTGGATGATGTCCGTGAACTGGTCGGCGACCTCGATCAGGTCCGAGCTGGTGTTGCCGCGGAAGCTGATGACCTCGCAGCGCACGCCCATCTCCTGGACGGCGCGGATGGCCGGGGCGAAGTCGCCGTCGCCGGACACCACGATGGCGATGTCCAGGTTCCGGGCGGTCTTCATCATGTCGACGACGAGCTCGATGTCGAGGTTCGCCTTGACCTTGCCGTCGCCGTACTTGCGGATGTCCTTGCTCACGACCTTGTAATTGCTGCGGCGCAGAAAGTCGTGGAAGTTGCGCTGGTTCTCGTTGTCGGGGTCGAGGCCCGTGTACGCGTAGGCGCGCACGAGATCGCGGCCGGCCGAGGCCGACTTGAGGAGCGTGACGTAATCGATGTCCACGCCGGCGGCCTTGGCCGCATAGAAGATGTTCGCCACGTCCACGAAGACGGCGACGTTCTTGCCCACATTGACTCCTAGAGGATCAGGTTTGACGCCCGGCCGGCGCGTCGACGCAGCACGGCGGGGCGATGATCAGGTGCGGCGCGCGGCACTTCCGGCCGCGGCCACGGGTCGTTGGATGCGCGGACCAGCCTGGGTGAACCCCTGGCCGATCCAGCGTGCGGCGGCCGAGTCGTCGGGCGCGATCGCCTCGACCACGGTACAGCCTTTGTTGCTCGCAGAGCGGATGACCTCCTCGAGGAGCGCGGCGGTCACCCGGTCGGCGTCGTGGTCGGGATCGACGACCAACAGATCGATGGTGCCGACGAAACCCCCGGCGCGGACCGACGGCCGAAGGGCCAGGACGGCACCTCCCACCACCTGGCGCGCCGTCTCGGCGACGAAGATGCTGGCCTGCGGCAGGTAGACGAGCTGGCGGAGCAGATCCGCGGCGTCGAGCGGGCTCGCGGCACGGTCGATGCGAAGGTCCGCGTCGCTGAGGGCGACGAGACGATCGATATCGGTGACACGGGCGGCTCGGACCAGGTATTCCACGCCGAAGGTTCGTCCTCGCAGGGCGGCGACCGTCTCCCCTCGACCGGGGCATCCGACCCGGGGTCGGTACCGGTACCGCCGAGCCCCCGTCCCGTTAAGCGAGCGGATGACGCTCGCGACCGCGCGATGCGCGAGGTCGGGGGTGCGGTCGACCGGTGTTGCATTCGGGTCGCCGATGCCTAATATACGGCATCGCATCGGCGGTCACCTGCGCACCGCCTGCGCTCGGACCTGCGTCGCCGTCCGTCATGCACCGCCGCTCGCTCTCCGCCGACGCCCTGGGAGGGTCCCGTCGCCGGACACCGAGTCACCGGGCACACGAGTCGGGAACGCTCGTCCGCGCCAGGACGCTGTCGGGGACTCCGACCGAGGATCGCTCCGGGACCGCCGGACGATCGTGTCTATCTGAGGAGGATCCATGAAGTTCGCGAAGATTGGGGTGCTCGCCGCGGCCGCTGTGGTCGTTGTGGCAGCCTGCAGTGGCACCACCGGCGGATCCGCGGCCCCGAGCGGCAGCGCCGCGGCGGCCGGCGGCCAGCCGGAAGTCTGCAAGGACAAGAAGGGCACGAGCTCGAACGAGATCCACGTCTACTCCAGCCTGCCGCGCCAGGGTACGAACACGGAGCAGACGAACACGCTCGTCGAGCAGATCAAGAACACGCTCGACGGCCAGAAGGTCGGCGATTTCACGATCAAGTACTTCGACCTCGACGACTCGTCGGCCGCCAACAACGGCGACTGGGACGGCGCGGTCGAGCAGCAGAACGCCAACAAGGCGGCCGCTGACCCGGATGCCATGGTCTACATCGGCACCTACAACTCGGGCGCGGCCAAGCTGGCCGTCCCGATCCTGAACCAGGCCTGCCTGGTCATGCTCAGCCCGGCCAACAGCTACCCCGGCCTGACCAAGGCGGTCGAGGGTGTCACCCAGCCGGGTGAGCCCGACTCCTACTACCCGGCCGGCTACCGCAACTACGCCCGCGTCATCGCCACCGATGACGATCAGGGTGGCGCTGGCGCCGAATGGGCCAAGTCGCTCGGCAAGACCAAGGCGTACGTCCTCGACGACACCCAGGTCTATGGCGCCGGCCTTGCCAAGGCGTGGGCGCTCCATGCCAACGAGATCGGCATCGAGGTCGTCAGCCCCAACAAGACGTCCGAAGGCTTCGACGCGAAGGCGACCGACTACGGCGCCCTCGCCCAGAAGATCAAGGACTCCGGGGCGGACATCATCTACATCGGCTCCATCACCGGCCAGAACACGGGCAAGCTCTGGAAGGACCTGCGCGCCGCGATGCCCGACATGACGATCATGTCCGGTGACGGCGTGTTCGAGAAGTCGTGGTTCGAGGGTGCGGGCGATGCCGCCAACGGCACGCTCCTCACCTTCGGTGGCGTCGGTCCGGATCAGCTGACCGGCGCTGGCAAGACCTGGTACGACGAGTACCTGGCCGCGCACAACGGCGACTCGCCGGCGACGTACACCGCCTACGGCAACGCCAGCGCGGCGGCGGCGCTCAACGCGCTGAAGACCGCGGCGACCCCGAACGACCGGTACGAGGTCCTCAAGGCGGCCATGGCCACCAAGGACCTGCCGACCGTCCTCGGCACCACGACCTTCGACGCCAACGGCGACGCCGTCGGTGGTTCGATCAGCCGCTACAAGGTCGAGACGAGCTGGCCCCCGGCCTTCGACTCGATCGTCAGCGTCACGAAGTAGTCCTTCGTCGCATCGTTTGAACGGGACGGGCTGGATCTTCTTCCGGCCCGTCCCTTTCATGACTCCAGGCAACGACCTCCAGTACCGAGGGCATTGACCAGCCGTGGTATCGAGCACCGCTGCTCGGGCGATCCTCGCGTTCCTGATCTTCCAGGTCGTCGGCGTCCTGGTGTTCGGCGTGGATGCGTTCTTCCAGACCGAGATCATCGGCCTGTCGAACGGCCTGATCTTCGCCCTCGTGGCCCTCGGCTACACCCTTGTCTACGGCATCATCGAGCTCATCAACTTCGCCCATGGCGACGTGTTCATGCTCGGATCGATGGCGGCCTTCCTGCTCATCGGGCCGATCTTCGACCTGACCGGCGATACCCCGGTCCTGCTCAAGATCGGCGTCATCCTGCTGGTGCTCGGCGTCGTCATGCTCGGTACCGCGGCGCTCAACGTCAGCATCGAGCGGATCGCCTACAAGCCGCTTCGGAACGCGCCGAAGCTCGCGCCGCTGATCTCTGCCATCGGTGTCAGCTTCGTGCTGCAGAACGTCGCGCTGTTGCTCGCCGGACCCGGCAACAAGAGCATCGACAATGTCTTCGGGACCTACAACGTCCTGTCGGGGCTCGGCATCAACGGGATCACCATCAACATCCAGCAGGTCTTCGTCGCCATCGTGACGGTCCCGCTGCTGCTCATCCTGTCCTGGTTCGTGTCCAAGACCCGCCAGGGCAAGGCGATGCGCGCGACGGCCATGGACCCGGACACCGCGGGGCTGATGGGCGTCAACGTCGATCGCACGATCGCGATCACCTTCCTGATCGCCGGTGCCCTCGCCGGCGCCGCCGGCGTCGTCCAGATCCTCTACAACAACACGACGGTCTGGACGCTGGGGTTCCGCTTCGGCCTGAACTCCTTCACGGCGGCCGTCCTCGGCGGCATCGGCAACCTGCAGGGCGCGGTCCTGGGCGCCATCGTCCTCGGCTTCATCAACGCCTTCAGTGACCGGTACTTCTCGGCGAACTGGACCAACGCCATCGTCTTCGGCGTGCTGATCTCCATCCTCGTCTTCCGGCCCACGGGGCTCCTCGGCCAGCAGCTGGCGGATCGGGCATGAGCGCACCGACGCACGAGATCGGGACCGGCCTCGGCGGCTGGATCGGCCACCTCGCCGACTCCGGTGCCGCGATGCCGGGCCACTACCGACGGCTCCTCGCCAAGAACCGGCGGCGGACCATCACGCTGACGATCCTCGGCGTCCTGGCCTTGACCTACCCGATCCTCTACCAGCAGATCTTCGCGCCGTTCGCCCGCAACGTGGTGCCCCTGCCGTTCCCGGACGAGACGACGGTCACGTTCATGGCCATCTTCGGGATCATGGCCATCGGGCTGAACATCGTGGCCGGGTTCGCGGGTCTGCTCGACCTCGGTTATGTGGCGTTCTACGCCATCGGCGCGTACACGGCGGCGTTCTTCGCCTCGCCGCATTTCGGCAGCGTCAGCATCACCCTGTTCAGCATCCAGCCGGCGGGCTTCCCGGGCATCCACCTGCCGTTCTGGCTGATCCTGCCGATGGCGGCCGTCATCGCGGCGACCTTCGGGGCCCTGCTCGGCGCGCCGACCCTCCGGTTGCGTGGTGACTACCTGGCCATCGTCACGCTCGGCTTCGGGGAGATCGTGCCGGTCTTCTTCAAGAACCTGGCCGCCATCACGTTCGACCTCACGATCGCGGGCGTGACCCTCCTGTCGGTCCAGAACGTGAACCTCACCGGCGGCCCGCTCGGCATCAACCCGATCGACCCGTTCTCGATCCTGGGCATCAAGTTCGGGGCGACCTCGGGCATCGCCGCGGTCTACCTCGGGATCAGCGCTGGTGATCATCGCGATCATCGTGGCGCGGAACCTGGAGCGGTCGCGCATGGGTCGGGCATGGGGCGCGATCCGCGAGGACGAGATCGCGGCCGAGATGATGGGCGTCAACACGGTCCGCACGAAGCTGCTCGCATTCGCTCTCGGCGCCGCCTTTGCCGGCGTCGCCGGCTCCCTCCAGGCGTCCTACCTGGGGGCCACGACGTCGGACTTCTTCCAGTTCTCGACGTCGATCCTGGTGTTGATCATGGTCATCCTGGGTGGCATCGGGAACATCTGGGGCGTGCTCGTCGGTGCGATCGCGCTCGTCTACATCGACAAGTCGTTCCTGCCCTGGCTCGGGACGCGCGTCCAGGCGGTCGCGCCGGACTTCCCGAACCCGACCCAGTTCAACTTCCTGATCTTCGGCATCACCCTCGTCGTCATGATGCGGTTCCGCCCGGAGGGCTTCCTGCCCAGCCGCCAGCGCGCCGCCGAATTGAGCGTGCATGGGCTCCAGGTGGCCGAGTCGGAGATGGGCGTCGAGGTCGAGACCGAGAACATCCAGGTGGGTCCGGCGGGCCAGAGCGAGCTCACGCGTGAAGCCGAGACGCCCAGGGAGGAGGAGAGCCAGTGACCGATCTGGCTGCTCCTGTCGGACTGACCGGCGCCATCCCGGAGGGCGACCTGCTCGTCAAGGCGCGCGGCGTCACCAAGCGATTCGGTGGCCTGCTGGCCGTCAACAGCGTCGACTTCGACATCCCGCGCCGGGCCATCGTGTCGCTCATCGGGCCCAACGGCGCCGGCAAGACCACGTTCTTCAACATGATCACCGGCGCGTACGTCCCGACCGCGGGCGAGATCGAATTCGACGACCACGCGATCGTGTTCCAGAAGGGCTCGAAGCTCAAGTCCCTCAAGCCCCACGAGGTCACAGCGCTGGGCATCGGCCGGACCTTCCAGAACATCCGCCTGTTCGGCACGATGTCTGCGCTCGACAATGTGCGGGCCGGCATCCACGTCCACCTCACGAGCCACTGGTGGGACTCGATCCTGCGCACCCCGCGGATGCTCCGCGAGGAGCAGGACTCGATCGACGAGGGCATGCGCCTGCTCGACCTGGTCGGGCTCGCGGAGCGCAAGGACACCTGGGCCCGCAACCTGCCGTACGGCGATCAGCGCCGCCTGGAGATCGCCCGTGCCCTGGGCACGCGGCCCAAGCTCCTGCTGCTCGACGAGCCGACGGCCGGCATGAACGCGAGCGAGACGCGCGAGATGACCGATTTCATCCGGCGCCTGCGCGCCGAGCTCGGGCTGACCGTCCTGCTCATCGAGCACGACATGCGCGTCGTGATGGGCATCAGCGACCGGATCACGGTCCTCGATCACGGCGAGGTCATCGCCGAGGGCGGACCGGCCGAGGTCCGCGCCAACCCGCGAGTGATCGAGGCCTACCTCGGTCGCGGCGCAGCGGAGCACTGAGCATGGCCCTGCTGGAGCTCGTCGACGTCCACACCTACTACGGAGCCATCCACGCCCTGCGCGGGGTGACGATGTCGGTCGAGGAAGGCGAGATCGTCACCCTCATCGGCTCCAATGGCGCCGGCAAGTCCACCACACTGCGCACGATCTCCGGGCAGCTCAAGGCGCGCCAGGGCGAGATCCGGCTGCGTGGCGACCGGATCGACACCCGCCGCCCCCATGAGATCGTCGAGCTCGGCGTGTGCCAGTCGCCCGAGGGCCGGCGGGTCTTCACCCGGATGTCCGTCCACGAGAACCTCGAGATGGGAGCCTTCTCGCGCAATGACCACGCTGCGGTCGCAGCCGACTTCGAACGCGTGTACGGCCTGTTCCCGCGGCTCAAGGAGCGCGATACCCAGAAGGCCGGCACCCTGTCCGGCGGCGAGCAGCAGATGCTCGCGATCGGACGGGCCCTCATGGCCGCGCCCAAGCTCCTGCTCCTCGACGAGCCGTCGATGGGTCTGGCGCCGATCCTCGTCGAGCAGATCTTCGACATCATCAAGACGATCAACGAGCAGGGCACGACCGTCCTTCTCGTCGAGCAGAACGCGCTCATGGCCCTGGCAATCGCCAAGCGCGGCTACATCCTCCAGACTGGCGAGATCGTGCTCGCCGACGAAGCCCATGCCCTCGCCGCGAACCCGGCGGTCCGGGCGGCCTACCTCGGAGGGGACTGACCCGGCGATCCCATGAGCGACCTGACCACCGTCCCCGGCCCATCGTCCCCGCTGCGGGGCAGCAGCGGCAAGGTGGTCGCGGTGGTCGTCGTCGGGGTCCTCCTTGCGGTCATCAAGCCGTGGGGCTCCGAGTCGGTCGCGGAGGCGCCGCCACCCGCCATGTCGGCCGCGCCGTCCGGCTCGAGCGAGCCGTCCGCGGCGCCCACCCACAACGCCTTCGACTTCGGCGTGTTCGAGGGCTTCGAACCGCAGCCGGCCTGGGAGATCTGGCCGGCCGGCCGCGAGATCTCGTTCGGGTTCGCGATGCGCATCGACCCCGATCCGGACGCCTCCACACCGGCGACCCCGGTGCCGCTCGGGTCGGGGCCGCCCCCCGGCTCCGGCGCACCGGCCGCCTCCGTCGCCCCGGGCCGGTCACCGCCGTTGTCCGCCGACCCGGCGGACCCGCCGACCTGGTCGGACAGCATCTCGATCAGCCCGCTCAGCACGCTGACCGTCATCGCCATCAACATGCCGCGCGGCGTCACCATCCCCGCGGCCCGGCTCAGCCGGCTCGTGCCCGGCTCCGGCCGCGTCGAGGTTCCGGTGGTCCGCCTCCCGTCGCCGTGGCCGGACCATTTCCTGGTCCTCGGCATCGACGACGGCAGCGGCACCGAGGGGTTGCCCGCCTGGCCTTCCGGCCGCTACTCGCTCGACCTCGACATCGAGCCCGGCGGCTACACGCGCACCATCGGGATCATCGTCGGCGAACCCGTCGTCCCGGTCCCAACGCCCGACGACCCTGCCGTCACCGACGGCGTCGACCGAGCCGTCGCCCGACTGACTTGCGCGCGGTCAGCGGTACGCGGGCTCGCGGGTCATGCGGTACACGGCCCGCGAGAGGATCGCGAGGCCCAGGGCGGCGATCCACAGGCCGGGGCCGTTGGTGAACACCTGGATCGGCTCGTCGAAGGCGAAGGCGCCCCGCATGAACAGGTCGATGGCCCGCCATAGAAAGCCGATCCAGCCGACGATGGCGAGCAGCGCATAGGACGTCCAGCGATCGATCGACGTCGGCCGGTCGCCGACGGCGTACGGCAGGGCGACCAGGGCCAGCGTGATGACCCCGACGAGGAACACGATGATGCCGCTGCCCTCGAGACCGTTGCCGCTGACCGCCGGGAGTCCGGGGTCGCCACCGACCTGCCACCACGGCAGGATGGATCCCACGACGATGAGGGCGCCGCCGAGGGCGGCCAGCGTCCGGCCCTGCCCCAGCGGGCGGCGATGCATGGTCATTCGTTGTCGCTCTCGTCCTGCGGGCCGGCGCCGTAGACCTCCGGTCGCAGCACGCCCACGAAGCGCAGGTTCCGGTAGACCTCGCCGTAGTCGAGCCCGTAGCCGACGACGAACTGGTCGGGGATGGTGAAGCCGACGAAGTCGACCGGGATCTCGACGAGACGGCGCGCCGGCTTGTCGAGCAGGGTGCAGATCCGCAGCGAGGCCGGGTTCTTGCCACGCAGGTAGCGGATGAGGTAGTTGAGGGTCAGGCCCGTGTCGATGATGTCCTCGACGATGAGGACGTCCTCGCCTTCGATGCTTGCCGAGAGGTCCTTGAGGATGCGCACCAGGCCGGACGACTCGGTCGCGCTGCCGCCGTACGAGCTGACCTCCATGAGGTCGATGCGGAGCGGCAGGTCGATGGCCCGCATCAGGTCGGCCATGAACGGGAGCGATCCCTTGAGCACCGACACGAGGGTGACCGGCCGGCCCGCGTAGGCGGCCGTGATGCGCGCGCCGAGCTCGTTGACCTTCGCCGCGATGTCCGCCTCGGAGACGAGGACCTCGCCGATGTCGGCGTGCAGGTCGACGATGTGCTGAGTCATCGCTGGAGGGCCGGTCGTTCAGGCTGGGTGACCGGTGCCGCGGGACGACGACGCGAGCGACGCTTCGCGACGGCGTCGGTCGTCGGCGGCTCATCGGCCGCGGGGGGCGTCGTGACGTCGGCGACCGAGACGTCCGTCGCGGCATCGAGCGCGGCCAGGGCGGCGGCCGCGTCGGACCGGGCGGCGGCGTCAGACCGGGCGGCCGCGCGCGCGTCGGTGCGCGGCGTGGCTCCGTAGGGCAACGGGACCTGGCCGGATGTGCCCGACAGGCCGTCGGCGAGGGCGACCTTGCCGTACTTGAGCATGAGCGCCCGGAAATCGCGGGCGTAGAACAGCTTGATGTTGATCGCCGGGTACAGCTCGCGCAGGCGGCGCAGCTTGCGGTTCTTCTTGCGCACGAGCTTCTGGCGCAGCGTCGTCATCTCGAGGTACAGGTCGAGGTCGGGCAGGTAGAAGTCGGGCGAGAAGCTCTCGACGACCGCGCCTTCGAGGTTCCAGAGGATGGGGAACGTGTCCGGCTCGTACTCCCAGCGGACCGCATAGAAGTCGAGGATGCGGGCCATCTCCGCCTCGCTGGCGTGGGCGAATGGGGTACTGGGGTCCATCGGCCGCCAGTCTACCCGAGCGTCGCAGGCGGCGGAGCGACGGCCGGTCCGGCGTTGCGACCGGATACCCCCTGGGGGTATGATGCCGGCCATGGCGACCCCCACCGGCCGGCGTCCTGCGCCCGCCCCCGATCCCAGCCACTTCCGACACAGCTACTCCAAGGACACCGCCCAGCTGATGCGCCGGCTGTCGCGGATGGAGGGCCAGGTCCGCGGCATCGCCCGGATGATCGAGCGCGAGGAATACTGCGTCGACATCCTCCAGCAGACGGCGGCGCTGCGGGCGGCCGTCGACGCCCTGTCGATCGTCGTCCTCGAGGATCACGTCCAGGGTTGCGTCCGCACGGCCGCCGAGCGGGGCGAGGCGGACCAGTACGTCGACGAGGTCATCGACGTCGTGCGTCGCACGCTCGGCCGACCCGTCCGCAGCAGCTCGCGCGCGACCTGACGACCACCCGACTTATCCACGAATTGGGCGGCCATCCGCCGGTTCGTGGATAACCCCGTTGACGGCCCGGGTCGAGCCTCCTACCGTGCGTCTCCCGCACTGGGGCGAACCGCAGGGTACCGCGGTCCACGAGGGGCTCGGGGAAACCCGGCCGCGAACCGGATGGACCGCGAAAGACCGAACAGTCGTCCGTGGTGCGAGACGAGTCGACGCCGGGAGCGGCGCCGCATGCGAGCGGTACGCAAGGTTCGAGGAGGCGTGCCGTGGACCGCGTGCGAGAGCCGCTCCCGACGCACGTCGACGAGACCCCCGAACTTCCGACCGAGTACGGGGTCGTCCTCGATGCGGGCCTGCAGGCCCTCGGGCTCGACCTGCCGCCGGCCGTCCGCACCGCCATCGACGGCCACATCCGCCTGCTGCTGGCCTGGACGAGCGCCATCAACCTGACCGCGGTGCGCGATCCGGTCGCCGCCGCGACGAGCCACGTCCTCGACAGCCTGTCCGCGGTGCCCGTCCTGCGCGGGTCCGGAGCCGACCGGGTCCTCGACCTCGGCTCGGGCGGTGGGCTGCCCGGCATCCCGCTCGCGCTCGCGCTGCCCGCCACCCGGGCGCTCCTCGTGGAGCCCGTCGGCAAGAAGGCGCGCTTCCTGTCGACGGCCGTGTCGGCCATCGGCGCCGACGACCGGATCGACGTCGCCACGGCCCGGGCCGAACGGCTGGCGCGCGACCCCCGTCAGCGCGGACGCTGGCCGGTCGTGACGGCACGGGCGGTCGCGGCGACCGCCGACCTCGTCGAGCTCGCGTTCCCGCTGCTCACCGACGGCGGCCGCCTGATCGCCTGGAAGCGCGGTGACCTCACGGACGAGCTGGCGGCCGCGCGGCGCGCCGTCCGGGCCCTCGGCGGGGGGCGGGTCGATGTCCTCGACTCCGCGGTCCCGGGCCTCGACGGGCATCGGCTGGTGGTCGTCACGCGTCGCGGCCGCGTCCCGGACGCCTATCCACGCGACCCGGCCGCGCGGCGTCGATCGCCCATGGTGACGGCGGGGTCACCGGTCGTCGGGCGATGCCGGCCAAGCCGGCGGCCGCCCGGCTGCTACGCTCTCCCTCCGATGCGGGTCGCGGTCCTCTCGGACATCCACAGCAATCTCGTGGCGCTCGACGCGGTCCTGGCCCATGCAGGATCGGTCGACGCCGTGTGGCATCTCGGTGACGTCGTCGGCTACGGCCCGGACCCGAACGGCGTGGTCGCCCGGCTGGCGGCCGCCGGCGCGATCGGCGTCCGCGGCAATCACGATGCAGCGGCCCTCGGCGGACGCGAGATCGACTGGTTCAACCCCGACGCCCGCGCGGCGGCGCTGTGGACCCGCGACGCGCTCGACGATGCCAGCCGGGCGTGGCTGGCGGACCAGCCGGTCCGTCGCGAGCTCGGGACGATGACCCTCGTCCACGGCAGCCCGCGCGATCCGCTCCGCGAATACATCATCACGATCGGCGTCGCGGTCGACAATCTCGCGCACCTCACCACGCCCTACGGCCTCCACGGCCACACCCACGTCCCGATCGCCTTCACCGACGCCGGCGACGACCTCGACATCGTCGAGCCGAGCGACGGCGACCAGCTGGTCCTCGACGAGCGGAAGACCCTGCTCAACCCGGGGAGCGTCGGCCAGCCACGCGACGGCGATCCGCGGGCGTCGTACCTGGTGCTCGACCCGGACAGCGGGGCGGTCAGCTGGCACCGCGTCGGCTACGCCATCGCACCGGTCCAGGCGGCGATCCGCGCCGCCGGTCTGCCACCCCGGCTGGCCGATCGCCTGGAGGTCGGCGGCTGACGATGCGTCGATGATCGGCGGGCGTCGTCCACTCCAGGGTCGCAAGCCCGGCGACCGGCGTGTCCGCGTCGAGCGGCCGCATGCGCCGTACTTCCGCTACACGGGCAAGGGGATGCTCACGGCCAAGGAGGCCGCCAGCGTCCCGACCACGCCGGTCGGGCGGACGCTTCGCGTCGATCCGCGGCGTCCTGTTCGGGCGGCCCCTGGCCAGCGAGGAGGAGCTCGGCGAGCGGCTCTCCAAGACCAAGGCCCTGGCCATCTTCAGCTCCGACGCGATCAGCTCGTCGGCGTACGCGACCGAGGAGATCCTGCGGGTCCTCATCCTCGGCGGGGTCGCTGCCCTGGCCTACGGGCTCGAGATCAGCATCGCCATCTCCGTGCTCCTCGTCGCGGTGGCGATCTCCTACCGCCAGATCTGCATCGCCTACCCGACCGGCGGCGGCTCGTACACGGTTTCGCGGCGGAACATCGGCAAGACGGTCAGCCTCATCGCCGCATCGGCCCTGCTCATCGACTACGTCATGACCGTCGCCGTCTCGACCTCGTCCGCGGTCGAGCAGATCGTGTCCGCCTTCCCGGCACTCTTCGACGAACGGGTGATCATCGGCGTCGGATGCATCGCGCTCATCGCCATCGCCAACCTGCGCGGCCTGCGCGAGGCCGGCAACATCTTCGCCGCCCCGACCTACCTGTTCATCGGGTCGGCGCTGATCATGATCGTCGTGGGCGGCTTCCGGATCCTCGTCCTCAACGAGGGTTCGACCTATACGCCGACCGCGATCAAGCAGCTCCAGGACTCGGTCCAGCCGCTGACCGTGCTCCTCCTGCTGCGCGCGTTCGCCGCCGGCGCCGTCGCCCTGACCGGCACGGAGGCCATCGCCACCGGCGTGCCCGCGTTCAAGCCACCCGAAGCGAAGAACGCGGCCCGGACCCTGGCGGTCATGGCCGCCCTGCTGGCCACGCTGTTCATCGGCATCACGTTCCTGGCGGTCAACTTCGCCATCCTGCCCATCGACTTCCCGGAGAAGCAGACGGTCATCGCCCAGGTGGCGCGGGCCGTCTACGGCGACGGGATCGCGTTCTACCTGTTCCAGGCGTTCACCGCGGTCCTGCTCGTGCTGGCCGCGAACACGAGCTTCAACGCGTTCCCGCGGTTGCTCGCCATCCTCGCCGGTGACGGCCACATGCCGCGCCAGTTCGCCCTGCGCGGCGACCGCCTGGCGTTCTCGTACGGGATCATCATCCTGGCGAGCCTGGCGGCCGCGCTCATCGTCATCTTCAAGGGCTCCACCCACCTGCTCATCCCGCTCTACGCGGTCGGCGTGTTCATCGACTTCACGATCAGCCAGAGCGGCATGATCATCCACTGGCTGCGCGAGCGCTCCCCGGGCTGGCGCCGACGCCTGGCCATCAACGCGTTCGGCGCCGCCCTCACGGCGGTCGTCGCGGTCATCGTGACCGCGGTCAAGTTCTTCGACGGCGCGTGGCTCGTCCTGCTGCTGATCCCGATCCTCGTCGGGATCATGTCGTTCATCCATCGCCAGTACGAGGGCCAGGCCCGCGAGCTCGAGGTCCGCGACGAGGGCGTCATCCCGGGTCCCCATCGCGAGCAGCGCGTCATCGTCCCGGTCAACGGGATCAACCGCGCCGTCGTCCAGGCCGTCAACTTCGGGCGGACCATGAGCCGCGACATCCGGGCGGTCTACGTGACCGACGACCTCGATGTCGCCGACGCCCTGCGCCTCCGCTGGGAGCGCCAGCTCCCGGACGTGCCGCTGGTCATCGTGGAGTCGCCGTTCCGGGCGGTGATCTCGCCGATCGTGGCGTACCTCGACATCCTCGACCAGGCCTGGCCGCCGGACAAGGAATCGCCAGTCTCGATCGTCGTCCTGCCCGAGTACGTGGCGCGGCACTGGTGGGACCGGTTGCTGTATAACCAGACCGCGAAGCGACTCAAGGCCGAGCTGGTCGGTCGCGATCACACGGTCATCGCCGACGTCCCGTACCGACGAGGGCATTGACCGGCCAGCCCAGGCACGTGGAACGCGGAATGGAGACCAGGTGATCGGAGGCCGCCGGCCGCTCAAGGGCCGCAAGGCGGGGGACCGACGAGTCCGCGTGGAGCGGCCCCACTCGCCGTACTTCCGCTACGCCGCTCCCGGGCAGCTGATCGCCAAGCCCGCCGCGAGCGCCCCGCTGACCCCCGGCGCCCGGCTGTCCGCGCGCGTCCGCGCGGTGGTCTTCGGACGCCCGCTCTCGACCGAGGAGGAGATCGGCGAGCGCCTGTCCAAGCGCAAGGCGCTGGCCATCTTCAGCTCGGACGCGATCAGCTCCTCGGCCTACGCGACCGAGGAGATCCTGCGCGTGCTGGTGCTCGCGGGCGCGAGCGCGATGTTCCTGTCGATCCAGGTCTCGATCGCCATCGCCCTGCTGCTGGCCGTCGTCTCCGTGTCGTACCGCCAGGTGTGCCGCGCCTATCCGAACGGTGGTGGCGCGTACGTCGTGGCTCGCACGAACCTGGCACCGATCGCCGGGCTCGTGGCCGCGGCCGCCCTGCTCATCGACTATGTGATGACCGTCTCGGTCTCGACGGCCGCGGCGATCGCCCAGATCCAGTCGGTCATCCCGGCCGCCTACGACTACCGCATCGAGATCGCGTTCATCTCGATCTCGCTCATCACCATCGCCAACCTGCGCGGCCTGCGCGAGTCCGGAAACATCTTCGCGGTCCCGACCTACCTGTTCGTGTTCCTTGCCCTGGGCATCGTCGCCATCGGCTTCTTCCGCATCCTGACCGGTGACGTCGTGACCGCGGCACCCCGGCCGGACGCCGTCCCGTTCGGCACCGAGGCCGTTGGCATCCTGCTCCTGCTCAAGGCCTTCGCCGGCGGTTCCGTGGCGCTGACCGGCGTCGAGGCGATCGCCAACGGCGTACCCGCCTTCAAGCCACCCGAGGCCAAGAACGCGGCCAACACGATGACGGCCATGGCGATCCTGCTCGCCATCCTGTTCATCGGGCTGACCGTGGTGGCCGTGGCCTACGACCTGGTCCCCACGGCCGAGGGCGGGCCGTCGGTCGTGGCCATGGCCGCCGAGGCGGCCTACGGCCCTGGCTCGCCCTTGTTCGTGCTGTTCGCGGCCAGCACCGCGCTCATCCTGTTCCTGGCCGCGAACACGAGCTTCAACGCGTTCCCGCGGCTGGCCGCCATCCTCGCCGAGGACGGCTACATGCCGCGCCAGTTCAGCTTCCGTGGCGACCGGCTGGCCTACTCGTGGGGCATCGTCCTGCTGGCCGGCGTGGCGTTCTCGCTGCTCTGGATCTTCGGCGGCGACACCCACGCCCTGATCCCGCTCTACTCGGTCGGGGTGTTCCTGTGCTTCACCCTCAGCCAGATCGGGATGGTCCGCCACTGGTTCCGCACCCGGGAGACCGGCTGGCGCTGGCGCTCGGTCGTCAACGCGTTCGGCGCGGTGCTGACCGCCGTGGTCCTCGGCGTCGTGGTATTCGAGAAGTTCGGCGACGGCGCCTACCTCGTCGTGATCCTCGTCCCGGTCCTGGTCTTGATGATGCTGTTCATCCACCACCAGTACCAGCGCTCCGCCGAGGAGCTCGCCGTCCGCCCCGACCTCGTGGTCAAGCCGCCCCACCGCGAGGAACGCGTCGTGGTGCCGATCCCGGGCCTGACGCGGGCCGTCATCCAGGCGGTCAATGTCGCACGGTCCATCAGCGACGACGTCCGGGCGGTCTACATCTCGGACGACATGACCGCCGCGGCCCAGGTGCGCGAGACGTTCGAGCGCCAGGTGCCAGGCGTCCCGCTCGTCGTCGTCGAGTCGCCGTACCGCGCCCTCGCGGCGCCGCTGCTGGCCTACCTCGACGTCCTCGACACGGCCTGGCCGCCGGACCGGCCCACGCCGATCACGTTCGTGGTCATCCCCGAGTACGTCGCCCGCAGCTGGTGGGAGCGCATCCTCTACAACCAGGCCGCCAAACGCCTGCGCACGCTCCTGCTCGGGCGGCCGCACACGGTCGTGGTCAACGTCCCGTACCGGCGCGAGGATCCTGGCTTGTTCGAATCGGCACTGGGCCAGGAGCGGCCGCCGGACTGACGCCGGCCGGCGACGGGTGTCCGCGCCCACGACGGAGCGGTGCCTCGAGCCCGACCGAGCGGTGCCGCGATGCCCCACCGCGTGGCCCCCCGACCGACCATGCCGCGTCGCGGTGGTATCGTGCGGTCCTATGCCCGACCACGACCAACCGGCCTTCCGACGGGCCGTCGTCGCCCTCAACGGCGGCCCGAGCGACGCGCGGATCGTGCGGATCGTGGCCGAACAGGCCGCCCGAACGAAGGCGGAGCTGATCGCCGTCCACGTGGTCGAGATCGACTGGACCCTGCCGCTCGACGCCGACATCGCCGGCCGGTCGGAGGACGTCCAGCGCGTGCTGGACCTGGCCGAGGGCATCGCCGAGGATTACAAGCAGCACATGGAGCCGGTCCTGCTCCAGGCCCGTGACGTCGGGGCCGCGATCGTCGACGAGGCGACCGAGCGTGACGCCGACCTGCTCGTCGTGGGCCTCCCCTACCGGACCCGGTTCGGGGGCGACTTCGCGATCGGCCGGACCATCCCCTACATCCTGCAGAACGCGCCGTGCACGGTCTGGGTCGTGCGCGAGCCGATGAGCGAGGAACCATCGTGAAGATCGTCATCGTCGGATGTGGCCGCGTGGGCGCATCCGCCGCGGAGCTCTGGGACCAGGCCGGCCACGAGGTCGTCATCCTGGACATCGTCACCCGCGCCTTCGAACGATTGCCGACGGCATTCAAGGGCACCGCCATCCGTGGCGACGGCACGGACGAGGACGTCCTGCGCCGGGCCGGGGTCGAAGGGGCCGATGTCTTCCTCGCCCTGACCGAGGGCGACAACCGCAACATCATGGCCGCCCAGGTGGCAGCCGAGGGGCTCGGCATCGAGCGGGTCGTGGCCAAGATCAACGACCCACTGCGGGCGACCGCGTATGCGGAGATCGGCATCACGACGATGTGTCGGACCGGACTCATGCTCGACGCCGTGAGCGCTCACCTCGGCCTGCCCGCATCCGGCCTGCCGTCACTGCTCGCGTCGACCGGCCACCATCACCCGGGTGGCGGTCATGACCCGTCGACCGGACAGCCGCTCGAACCCATCGGGACCGGGGCCCTGTCCGCCACCGAGATCGCCGCGCCGGGCGCGGCCGTGGAGGCCTGATCGTGTTCGTCCTGGTCGTCGGCGGAGGCAAGGTCGGCTACTACCTCGCCAAGGAGCTCATCGATGCGGGCCACGAGGTGGCCCTGATGGAGAAGGACCCGACGCGGGCCCGCCAGATCGCCGACGAGATCGGCTCGATCGTCATCCCGCACGACGGCTGTGAGGGCAAGTACCTCGGCGAGGCCGGCTGCAACCGGGCCGACGTCGTGGCCGCCGTCACCGGCGACGACGAGGACAACCTCGTCATCTGCCAGATGGCCAAGCACCACTTCGACGTGCCGCGGACGATCGCCCGGGTGAACAACCCCAAGAACGAAGCGCTGTTCCGTCATCTCGGCGTGGACGAGCAGGTCAGCCCGACGCGGATGATCCTCGCCTCGGTCGAGCAGGACATCCCGGTCCACGAGCTGCTGCACCTGGCCGCGCTCGGTGAGGGTGAGCTCGAGATCATCGAGGCGCACCTGCAGGCGGGCTCGCCCGCCATCGGGCGCGCGCCGCGCGACCTCGACATGCCCGAGGGCTGCTCGCTGTTCGCGGTCATCCGCGATGGCTTGGCGATGCCGCTGCGGCCCGACAGCATCCTCCAGGAGGGCGACAAGGTCATCGCCATCGGCAAGCAGGAGTGCGAGGACCTCCTCCACGGCCAGCTCATCGGCGACCCGGAAGGGGCCGCGACCGGCGCCGGCTGACGTTCCGTCGCGGCCCGTTGGCCGCAAGAGGCTTGTTGTCGATTCGGTAACACTCTTGACAACGCCATTGTCAACGTTTTAGCATCCTCGCATGTCCAGCGACCGGGTCCTCCGACCCATCCCGTCGTCGTCCAGACCGCAGGCCTGACCCTCGTGGCCTCCCCGCGGCCGGACCGCGATCCCAGCCGACCTGTCTACGTGATCAGCGTGGCGGCGGGCATCGTCAGCGCGCATCCGCGAACCCTGCGGATCTACGAGGACGAGGGCCTGCTGTGCCCGGCCCGGACTCCCTCCAACATCCGTCTGTACAGCGAGAACGACATCCGCCGGCTCCTCTGGATCCGTCATCTGACTCGCGAGCGGGGCGTCAACCTCGCCGGCATCCGCATCCTGTTCGAACTGGAGGAGCGCCTCGGCGCCCGCATCCTCGAGGCGCTCTACGCCGAAGGGATGGGCGACGCCGAATCGACCCACCGACCGCACGCGGAGGCGGCGCCCGCCCCCACCACCGATCCCACTTCCCTCGATCGATCGACGGCCGACCGTTGACCGACCGATCGTCGATCCATCCGTCGAGCGGGACCCGCCGCCTCGACACCACCGCACAACAGGAGATCCACTGATGGCCAAGCGACCGTCCGACCCGGTCGAGGAGCAGCCCGTCGCCACCGACGGTCGGCGCGACCTGCCCCTCGTCGCACTCCGGGAGACGGTCATCTTCCCGGAGATGATCGTCCCGCTCCAGGTGGGCCGCGAGAAGAGCGTCAACGCGCTCAACGCCGCGGTCGCCGAAGGCGGACCCATCGCGCTGGTGACCCAGCGCCAGGCCGAGCAGGAGGATATCGACGATCCCTCCGAGCTCTACACCGTCGGCACCCTTGCCAAGATCGCCCAGGTCGTCCAGCTCCAGGACGGCACCGTCCGGGCGATCGTCCAGGGCCAGTCGCGGCTGCGCCTGCACGGCTTCAGCCAGACCGGTCCGTACCTGCGGGCCGAGATCGAGGAGCTCGCGGACGAGACCCCCGATGGGCTGGAGGTCCAGGCGCTCATGCGCACGGTCCAGGCCCAGATCGAGCAGTACGTCGCCAACGGTGCGCCCGTGCCGCCCGAGGCGGCCGTCGCCGCACGCAACATCACCGAGCCGGGCCTGCTGGCCGACATGGTCGCCTACAGCCCGGACATGAGCACCGAGCAGCGCCAGGAGCTGCTCGAGACGATCGACGTCGTCGAGCGCCTCAAGCTCGTCACCGACTTCCTCGCCCACCAGGTGGAGATCCTCGAGCTCAAGGGCAAGATCCAGTCCGAAGTCAAGTCGGAGATGGACAAGACCCAGCGCGAGTACATCCTGCGCGAGCAGCTGAAGGCCATCCAGCGCGAGCTCGGCGAGGACGACCCGCAGCAGGCCGAGATCAACGAGCTGCGCGACAAGGTCGAGGCCGCCGGCATGCCGGAGGAGATCAAGGCCCGGGCGATCAAGGAGATCGACCGGATGAGCCGGATCCCGTCCGCGTCGCCGGAGGTCGGGGTCATCCGCACGTACGTGGACTGGCTGATCGGCCTGCCCTGGAACGTGTCGACCGAGGACCAGCTCGACATCAAGGAGGCCGCCCGCATCCTCGACGAGGATCACTACGGCCTCGAGAAGATCAAGGAGCGCATCCTCGAGTACCTCGCGGTGCGCACCCTCGCGGACGAGATCCGCAGCCCGATCCTCGCCTTCGTCGGCCCGCCCGGCGTGGGCAAGACGAGCCTGGGCAAGAGCATCGCCAAGGCGATGGACCGCAAGTTCGTGCGGATGAGCCTCGGCGGCATCCACGACGAGGCCGAGATCCGCGGCCACCGGCGCACCTACATCGGCGCGCTGCCCGGCCGGATCATCCAGAGCATCAAGACCGCGGGCTCCAACAACCCCGTCTTCATGCTCGACGAGGTCGACAAGATCGGGATGGACTTCCGGGGCGACCCGTCGTCCGCCCTGCTCGAGGTCCTCGACCCGGAGCAGAACAACTCCTTCCAGGACAACTACCTGGAGGTGCCGTTCGACCTGTCGAAGACCCTCTTCATCGCGACCGCCAACCTGCTGGATCCCATCCCGCCGGCCCTCCGCGACCGGATGGAGATCGTCCAGCTGCCCGGCTACACCGAGACCGAGAAGGTCGAGATCGGGAAGCGCTTCCTCATCCCCAAGCAGATGCACAACCACGGCCTCAAGGACAAGCACATCGTGTTCACCGATGAGGCCATGACCGAGCTCGTGCGCTCGTACACGCACGAGGCCGGCGTCCGCAACCTCGAGCGCGAGATCGCGAATGTCATGCGCAAGGTCGCCCGGCAGGTCGCCGAAGGCCGCAAGCGCAAGACCATCATCGACGTCAAGAAGCTGTCCGACTTCCTCGGGCCGCAGCGCTTCGAGTACGGCGAGCTGGAGCCCGAGGACCAGATCGGTTCGGCGACGGGCCTGGTCGTGACCGAGGTCGGTGGCGACGTGGTCGCCATCGAAGTGACCCGCATGGAGGGCAAGGAGGACTTCATCCTCACGGGCCAGCTGGGCGAGGTCATGCGCGAGAGCGCCCGGGCCGGCCTGTCCTGGACCCGGGCCAACGCCCGAGACCTCGGCATCCCGCGCGAGATCTTCGAGCGGAACACCCTGCACATCCACGTGCCGGCCGGTGCCATCCCCAAGGACGGTCCGTCGGCAGGCATCACGATGGCCACGGCCATCGTCAGCGCCCTCACCGGCATCCCCGTCCGCAAGGACGTGGCCATGACCGGCGAGATCACCCTGCGCGGTCGGGTCCTCCCGATCGGCGGGCTCAAGAGCAAGATCCTCGCCGCCCACCTGTCGGGGGCGAAGATCGTCATCCTCCCGCGCAAGAACGAGAAGGACCTCCGGGACATCCCCGACGAGATCCGCAAGTCGATCAAGCTCGTGCTCGTCGACTCGATGGACCAGGTGCTCGAGGCGGCCCTTCGGCGCAAGCCGAAGGCGCTCGCCCCCGAGCCGCCGAAGATCGTCAAGGGCGACGATCCGCTCGACCCGTCGCCGGCGTCCCGCGTCCGACGGACCGAATTCCCTCCCACCGATCAACCCCCCATCGTCGTTGAGGGGCACTGACCGATGGGCGCCGCTCCAACGGCCCGAGGCCGCGTTGCCGGCTCCGCGCGCTCGCTCACGCACGTAGAAGTGCGCTCGCTCGCGTGCTCGCCGGCGCCTTGCCTCGGACTCGCTGGAGCGGCGCCAAAGCGGTAGTCCACAGCGATGGACTACAAGGACTACTACGCCGTTCTCGGGGTCCCGAGGACGGCGAGTCAGACCGAGGTCAAGAAGGCCTTTCGCAAGCTGGCACGCGAGCATCACCCGGACACCAAGCCCGGTGATGCCGCCGCCGAGCGGCGGTTCAAGGAGATCAACGAGGCCAACGCCGTCCTGTCCGACCCGGAGAAGCGGTCGCTCTATGACCGGCTCGGGGCGGACTGGGAGGGCTACGCCCGGGCCGGCGCCGGTGCGGGCGCTGCTTCCGGGGCCCGGGGCGGCGGCGCGACGGGCAGCCCGTTCGGTGGCTTCGGCGGGGCATCGGGCGGCAACGTCCGCTACGAGTTCCACTCCACCGGCGATCCGGGCGAGTTCAGCGACTTCTTCAACGCCTTCTTCGCGGGGGCATCGGAGCCGGTGGACGGTTCCGCGAGCGGGCCTGGCCGTGGCCGGCGCCCCACCGGTGGCGCCACGTTCGAGGACATCCTCGCAGGGATGGGTCTCGATGGCGGCAGCGCAACGACGGGCCGCAGCGGAGCGCGCACGACCGCGGCGGCGCCACGACCGCCGGCTGCGGAGGCCGTGGCCGAGATCACCCTCGACGAGGCGTACCACGGCACGACCCGGCTGATCGACGTCGACGGCAAACGGCTCGAGGTCACCATCCCCCAGGGCGCCGACACGGGCACCCGCATCCGTCTCTCCGGCAAGGCGCCGGGCGGCGGCGACATCCACGTCGTCGTGCGCCAGGTCGCCGATCCGACATTCACCCGGCGCGGCGCCGATCTCGAGCGCGAGCTGCCGGTCACCCTCGGCGAGGCCCTGCTGGGCGCCGAAGTCCCGGTCCGCACCCCCAAGGGCCGGGTCCTGCTGACCATCCCCGCCGGGACCCAGCCCGGCCGCATCATCCGCCTGACCGGACGGGGCCTGCCCCGGTTCAAGGGCACCGGCCACGGCGACCTCTTCGTCAAGGTCCGCATCGTCCTGCCGGCCGACCTGTCCGACGAGGCGAAGGCGGCCGCCAGACAGTTCATCGACCTCGTCGACCAACCCGATCCCCGCACCCGAGAGTCCTGACCATGCAACTCGATCGTTTCACCCAGAAGGCCCAGGAGGCGATCCTCGCCGCCCAGGCCACGGCCACCCGGCTGCAGAGCCCGGTGCTCGACGCCGAGCACCTGCTGAGCGCCCTCGTCGAGCCCGACGACGGGATCCCGGCCGAGACCCTGCGCCGCCTCGGCGTCGACCTGCCCGGGTTCCGCGGCGAGGTCGCGGCGCTGCTGGCCAAGCGCGCCCGCATCCAGGGCGGCTCGCTCGCGCTCGACCCACGCGCCAAGGCCGTCGTCGAGGAGGCCGAGGCCGAGGCCCGACGCCTGGGCGACGAGTACGTCTCGACCGAGCACCTGCTCCTGGGCGTGGCCGTCGCCGGTGGCGAGGCGCAGGCCCTGCTCGAGCGTCATGCCGCCGGCAAGGAGGCCATCCTCCAGGCGCTCCAGAGCGTCCGCGGCGGCCAGCGCGTCACCTCCCAGAACCCCGAGAGCACCTACGCCGCCCTCGAGAAGTACGGGCGCGACCTCACCATCGAGGCGCGCGCCGGCAAGCTCGACCCGGTCATCGGGCGCGACGACGAGATCCGCCGGACCATCCAGGTGCTCAGTCGCCGGACGAAGAACAACCCGGTCCTCATCGGCGAGCCGGGCGTCGGCAAGACGGCCATCGTCGAGGGCCTCGCCCAGCGCATCGTGCGCGGCGACGTGCCCGAGACGCTCAAGGACAAGCGCGTCGTCGCGCTCGACCTCGGGTCGCTCATCGCCGGGGCCAAGTTCCGCGGCGAATTCGAGGAGCGGCTCAAGGCCGTCCTCAAGGAGATCAAGGACAGCGACGGCCGGGTGATCCTGTTCATCGACGAGCTGCACACCGTCGTCGGCGCCGGCGCCGCCGAGGGGGCGATGGACGCCTCCAACCTGCTCAAGCCGATGCTGGCGCGCGGGGAGCTGCACACGATCGGCGCGACGACGCTCGACGAGTACCGCAAGCACATCGAGAAGGACGCTGCCCTCGAGCGGCGCTTCCAGCCGGTCCTCGTCGACCAGCCGTCGGTCGAGGAGACGATCAGCATCCTGCGTGGCCTGCGCGAGCGCTACGAGGTCCACCACGGCGTCCGCATCACCGACTCGGCGCTCGTCGCGGCGGCCACCCTGTCCGACCGCTACATCACCGAGCGCTTCCTGCCGGACAAGGCCATCGACCTCGTCGACGAGTCGGCCAGCCGCCTGCGCATGGAGATCGACTCGATGCCCATCGAGCTCGACGAGCTCGAGCGCCGGCGCATCCAGCTCGAGATCGAGCGCGAGGCCCTGCGCAAGGAGACCGACGACGCCTCGAAGGCGCGCCTCGAGGCGCTCGACAAGGAGCTCGCCGACCTCGAGGAGAGCCTCGGCGGGATGAAGCAGCGCTGGGAGGCGGAGAAGAGCGCGATCGCCGCCATCCGGGCGACGAAGTCGGAGCTCGAGCAGCTCCAGGTCCGCATCGAGCAGGCCGAGCGCGAGGCGGACTACGCGACGGCCGCCGAGCTCAAGTACGGCACCCAGAAGGAGCTCACCGACCGGCTCGTCGAGCAGGAGGCCGCCCTCGCCGCCCTGCAGGGCCCGGGCACCCTCCTCAAGGAGGAGGTCGGCGCCGACGACATCGCCGAGATCGTGGGCGCATGGACCGGCATCCCGGTCAGCCGCCTCATGGAGGGCGAGACCGCCAAGCTCATCCAGATGGAGGAGCGCCTGCACGAGCGGGTCATCGGCCAGGACGAGGCCATCCAGGCCGTCAGCGACGCGGTTCGTCGCGCCCGCGCCGGGCTCAAGGACCCACGCCGTCCCATCGGTTCGTTCCTGTTCCTGGGCCCCACCGGCGTCGGCAAGACCGAGCTCGCCCGCGCGCTCGCCGAGTTCCTGTTCGACGACGAGCACGCGATGGTCCGCATCGACATGAGCGAGTACATGGAGAAGTTCGCCGTCTCGCGACTGGTCGGGGCGCCTCCCGGCTACGTCGGCTACGAGGAGGGCGGCCAGCTCACCGAGGCGGTCCGTCGACGGCCGTACCAGGTGGTGCTGCTCGACGAGATCGAGAAGGCCCACCCCGACGTGTTCAACGTCCTGCTCCAGGTCCTCGACGACGGCCGGCTGACCGACTCGCAGGGCCGCACGGTCGACTTCAAGAACACCGTCGTGATCATGACCAGCAACATCGGCTCGGCCGCGATCGCGGCGACCGGCGCTCGCGCCGGCGATGCCGCGTACGAGGACATGAAGCGCGAGGTGACCGATGCGCTCCGCCTCCAGTTCCGGCCCGAGTTCCTCAACCGGGTCGACGAGGTCATCGTCTTCCACGCGCTGACCGATGCCGATCTCGCCCAGATCGTCGACCTGCTCATCGCCGACCTCGGACGCCGGCTGACGGACCAGGACCTCGTCCTGGAGCTGACCCCGGCGGCGCGGGCGTTGATCGTCCGCGAAGGCACGGATCCCGCGTTCGGGGCTCGGCCCCTGAAGCGGACCATCCAGCGCCTCGTCGAGAACCAGCTGGCGCGGGCGCTCGTCGCCGGGGAGTTCAAGCCCGGCGACCGGATCACGGCCGACGCCGACCTCGTGTCGGGCACGCTCGTGTTCTCGACGGAGGGCGCGACGGTCGTGGCCAGCGGCACGCGGCGCGATGCGCGCTCCCCGGCGGCGACCGAACCGGCCGTCGCGGCCGGCGGGCGGTCGCGTCGGTCGTCGCCGCTCGACCTGCCCCCGACCGCTCGTCCGCGGGACGACGGCGAGCTCGTCAACTAGCCGCCGGCCCGCGGCGGCGACCGGATGCGCTTCGAGGCCGTGGCAGCGCGGGTGACCGCCCTGCCCGACCCGCTGCCGGCGCCGGCCGATGTCCTCATGCCGGTCCTCCTCGGCGACTCGGCTCGGCGCGGGGACCGGGCGACCCGGACGATCGGTGGCGGGCGACCTGCCGCCGTCCTCGTGCTCCTCTACCCCGACGCCGCCGGCGACGCCCGGGTCGTGCTCATCGAGCGCGCGACCCACGAGGGACACCATTCGGGTGAGGTCAGCTTCCCGGGCGGGAAGGCCGAGCCCGAGGACGCCGATCTCGTGGCCACCGCCCTGCGCGAGGCGGCCGAAGAGGTGGCCCTCGACGCCGGTGCGGCCGGCGTCCGGGTGGTCGGCCGCCTCGAGGCCTTCTGGATCCCGGTCTCCGACTTCCAGGTCACGCCCATCGTCGCCCTCGCCGACCGGGCGCCCGTCATGACCCCCGACGCGCGCGAGGTGGCGCGCATCGTCGAGCCGCGGGTCGCGCGCTTCCTGCCCGATGCGCCGATCGAGATCGTCGAACGCACCCACGATGGGTGGGCGCTGCGCTACGGCGCCTATGCCATCGACGGCCTGACCGTGTGGGGCGCGACCGCGCGCATCCTCAGCCAGCTCGGCGCCGCCCTCGACGGTCGCTGATGGGCGGGGTCGACCCGCGCCTCGTCCTCGCGGTCCGCGACAACGCCGACTGGTGCGACCTGATCGCGTGCCTGCACGGTGTGCCCACCGCCACCGACGACCGGACATGGTGGAGCGGCCGCCGCACGCCCGACGGCTACCCCGACGCGATCAGCCTTTCGCCCGGCATCGATGCGCCCGAGCTGCGCCGCCTGCTGGCTCGGCTCGAGACCGGTCCCGGAGCGTCGATCAAGGACAGCTTCGCCGACCTGGACCTGGTCGATCAGGGCTTCGAGGTCTTGTTCCACGCGACGTGGATCCATCGGCCGGCGGCGGCGACCACGGCGACGGCGACCACGGCGGCGCGCGACGACGGGATCCGCTGGTCGCGGGTCGAGACCTCCCAGGACCTGATCCCCTGGGCGGCCCTCCACGGCCTGCCGGCCGTCGCCGATCCGCGGCTCCTCGACCAGCCCGGCGTGACCATCCTCGCCGCCTACGACGGCCCCCGACTGATCGGCGGCGCCATCGCCACGGTCGGACCCGAAGCGGTCGGGATCTCGAACCTGATCGCCGTCGACGACGAGGCCGTCATGTTCGCCCGAGCCGCCGACGCCGTCGCGGCGATCGCCCCGTCCCTACCCCTGGTCGGCTACGAGCACGGACCCACCCGGGCAGCCGCCCTCGCCGCCGGCTTCGATCCCATCGGCCCCCTCCGCGTGTGGCTCCATCCCTGACAGCGCCTCCCGCTGAGCGCCGCTGCTCAGCGCAAACCGGCGACGGGCTCCGTCGCGGCCCAGGGGTTGATGCGTGGTTCGGCGGCGGGCCGCTCGCGAAGCGAACCGTTAGGTAGCCGCAGCTACCGGAGGTGAGCGGCGCGGGCGGACGCCGACGCTCACGCACCAGGGTAGCCACGTGGCGGCTACGCTCATCGGATGAAGCACCTCCTCCTGCGAGCCCGCAAGGACGCCTTCGATGTCGTCTCGCCCGAGGACAGCCTCGTCCGCAACACCATCGCCGACAACAGCGGCAACCTCATCTTCTCGGTCGCCGCGCAACGCCTCCTGGCGACCGCGACGACCGACGTCACCGTCGACCGCTTCGTCATCGACCCGGGCGACGCGGATCGCCTCAACGAGCGCTACGACGCGTACGTGATCCCGCTCGCGAACGCCTTCCGTCCGAGCTACGAGCCCATCCTCCACCGGCTCACCGCGCTGATCCGGCGCCTGCGCATCCCCGTCGTCATCCTCGGGGTCGGCGCGCAGGCCGACGTCCGCTATCGGACCGAACGACTGCGGCCCATCGAGCCGGCGGTCCGCGCCTTCGTGGCCGCGGTGCTCGACCGCTCGCCGTCGATCGGGGTCCGCGGTGAGCTGACGCTCGACTACCTCGCGGGCCTCGGCTTCCGCGACGTCGAGGTCATCGGCTGTCCGTCGCTGTTCTTCCACGGCGACCGGCTCCGGATCGACAAGCCGACACCGATCCTGGCCCCGGACGCCCGGGTCGCCATCAACGTCTCCCCGTACGTGACCGCGATGGGGCCGATCGTCCGCCACCACGTCGAGCGCTACCCGCGCCTGACGTACATCCCGCAGGACATCGACACCCTCGAGCTGCTCCTGTGGGGCGGTATCGGCGAGGACGTTCCGGCGTCCGAGGCGCGGCCCATCCACCCCGCCCATCCGCTGTTCCAGCATGACCAGGCCCGATTCTTCGTCGATCCATGGCCGTGGCTCGCGTACCTGCGCGAGGTCGACTTCTCGTTCGGCACCCGCATCCACGGCAACATCGCCGCGCTCATGGCGGGCACGCCGGCGGTGGTCCTCGCCCATGACTCGCGCACGCTCGAGCTGGCACGCTATTTCGACATCCCGCATCGACTCATCGGCGAGGTGCCGGCGAGACGTCGACGCCGCCGACCTCTACGCCGAGGCCGACTTCACCGCGTTCAATGCCGGCCACGCCGCGCGGTTCGCCACCTTCACGGATTTCCTGTCCCGTCACGGCCTCGAGCACGCGTTCGACGCGGGAGAGACCGATCCGCCGTTCGAGACGCGGGCGGCTGCGACGGACTACCCGCCCGCGGTCACCATCGCCGACCGGCGGCCGCCTCGGGGTCTGGCCGGGCATGCCCGCCGAGCGCGTCGTCGGGCCCGACGCCGGCTGCGTGGCGCGTGGGTCCGCCAGATCCGGGTCGCCGTCGCTCGGGGACGCGGCGGCGCCACCAGCCCGGAGGCCTGACCCGGGTCGGATCGTGTCAAGGCGCCCACCATCGCGGCGCCCGCCATCGCGGCGCCCGCCGTCGACGCGGGAACCACGCTCACCCGCTCGGCGTCTCGGCGGCGGCCCGACGGACGCACTGGTGGCGCCCGCTCCGGGACCTGCGGGGCCGGGTCCGCCCGGCTCCCGCCCAACGGCCGGGAGCATCCCAGCTTGCTCCCTGCCCGGGAGGGTGCGCTATGCGCAAGCCGTTCCTGACCGTGGCCACGCTCGCCCTCGTGGTCGTCGGTTGTGCGGGAGCCTCAAGTCCTGGGGCCAGCACCGGCAACCAACGACCCCCGGATCCACCGGAGCATCACCTGGCGACGCCCGCGCCCTGGCCGCCGGCAGCCGGCAGCGGCTACGGCGGGGTCACCTACGACGATCCCGGGGTCAACCCGGTCGAGGACCCCGACGAGGACCGCGTCTCCACCTTCGGCCTCGACGTCGACACGGCCTCGTACACCATCGCCCAACGCTACGTCGCCGACGGCAACCGGCCGGATCCCGCCAGCGTTCGGGTCGAGGAGTGGGTCAACGCCTTCGACCAGGACTATCCACGACCGCAGGGCGACGACACGTTCGCCCTCGTCGCCGATGGCGGCCCGACCCCGTTCCTCGCCCGCGACGAGCTGCTGCTCCGCCTCGGCATCCAGGCACGCGACGTCCGCGATCGGGCCCGCGAGCAGGCCGCCCTCACCTTCGTCATCGACACCTCGGGTTCGATGGAGCGGGAGGGCCGCCTCGAAGTCGTGAAGGACGCCCTGCGCGAGCTGGTCGCCGGGCTCGAACGCGACGATTCGGTCGCGATGGTCACGTTCGGCGACGACGCCCGCGTGGTCCTGCCACCGACCGGCGCCGACGACACCGATCGGATCCGCGACGCGATCGACGAGCTCCACCCGTCGGGCTCCACCAACCTCGAAGCCGGGCTGCGTCTCGGCTACAGCCTGGCCCGCGAGACCCTGACCGAGAACGGCATCGACCGCGTCGTCCTCGCCTCTGACGGGGTCGCCAACGTCGGGCTGATCGACCCGGACGGCATCCTCGAGGGCATCCGCGCGGACGCCGCTGCCGGCATCGAGCTCGTGTCGGTCGGCGTCGGGATGGGCAACTACAACGACGCGCTCCTGGAGCGGCTCGCCGACCAGGGGGACGGCTTCTACGCCTACGTGAACACGCCCGACGAGGCCCGCCGGCTGTTCGTCGACGACCTGACCGGGACCCTCCAGACCGTGGCCCTCGACGCCCGGGCCCAGGTGGAGTTCGATCCCGACACGGTCGCGTCGTATCGACTCCTCGGCTACGAGAACCGCACCATCGACGACCGCGACTTCACCGATGACGGAGTGGACGCCGGTGCGATCGGGGCCGGTCACGCGGTGACCGCGCTCTACGCCGTCCGGCTCCGCGACGACTTCGGCGACGGCGACCGCCTGGCCACGCTCCGCCTGCGCTGGACCGACCCGGAACGCGGCGGCGCCCAGGAGGCCAGCCGCGAGGTCCGGCGGTCCGAGCTCGCCGACTCGTTCCACGCGACGACATCCACGTTCCGCCTGGACGCCATCGTGGCGGCGACGGCCGAGGTGCTGCGGTCCAGCCCGCACACCGAGGGCCTCGACCTGCATGCCATCCGCCAGGTCGCCGACGAGGAGGCTCGCGACCTCCCCGCGACGGACCAGGCCCACCAGCTCCTCGACCTGCTCGACGACCTTGCCGCGATGGAGGAGTAGCGGCCCTCGTCAAGCGCGACGGTCGGCGGGTCGGCTTCGGCCGGCTCGCCGGCCGTCGATCCATGTCCGGACGGGATCGGCCGGCCCCGGTCGGCGCGGGTCGGCGCCGGCGCTGGTCCTAGACGGGTTCGCCCGCCGTCGGGTCGTACCGGACGGATCCGGACTCACCGTCGCGCAAACTGCCGTCGGCCGGGGTCGCGATGCCGTCGATGAGCTCGGTCGCCGCCCCGTCCATGATGCCGCGGGCGATCGGGTCGTCGTTGCCGGCGAACTCGATCATGAAGGCGCGCATCTGGCTGTGCTCGGTCCAGGCCGCGCGCGTGACGTTCGCGGGGAGGAACACGGCCTCGCCGGCCGCGACCCGGGTACGCTCACCGTCGACGCCCACCCAGCCGCCGCCCTCGATGACGACGAACCAGGTCGTGTTCGGGCTGACGTGCGGCTCGACCCGCGCGGCGCGGGCGAAGGCGAGCTCCGAGATGAGGCCGCGCTCGTCGGAATGGATGACCTGGCCGGTCACCCCGGTCGTGCCCGGTGGCCCGTCGGGGCGTCGATGGCCGACGCCGAAGCGCCGGATCTCGATGGGCATGACGTCTAGCGGCGGCGCTTCTGGGGGCGCTGCTGGCGACGGCCGCCGCGTCGCCGGATGGTCGCCTCCGGGTCCGCGAACTTCTGCTTGGTGAAGTAGCGCTCGCGCGCGAGGCGCTGCTCGTGCGCCCGGAGCAGCGGCGGGAACCGCAGGAATCGGATCCACACGAGCGTCGCCAGGCCGACGATCTCGGTCACCAGCACGATGAAGAAGTCGAAGACGAACAGCGACTCGATGATCAGCAGCGAGAACGTGATCAGCCCGGTCCACCACAACCATTCCCACAGGTCCACGTACGGCTGGTGCTTGTGGAGCGCCTTCGTCCGCACGTAGTAGAGGACCGCGAGGACGACGAGCAGGATGGCCGCGGCCACCCATGTCGGGTGGAAGATGTCCGGGAAATTGATGCTGTTGAATGGAACGAAGAGGTATTCCCAGGGCAGGAGCGTCACGCTGACCTCGGACTGACGGTGGGGATTCGGACGGATCGGTGGCAGGCGGTCCCACCGTACGGTGGGCGACCGGAGTATGCCATGTCGGACGCTATACTCGGCCGGAGCGGACGGCGCCGCCGCGCACCGACCGGGGCCACCCCATGCGCCCCGGCTGACGCGTCGCCGAAGGCGTGCGGGATGGGAGGTTAGCCCGGGTGCGAGCCCTGCTGTCAGTCGCCGATCGGGAGGGCATCGCGGCGTTCGCCCGCGACCTGCTGAGCCTCGACGTCGAGATCTTCGCCACCGATGGCACCCGTGCGTCGCTCGCCGGTGATGGCATCGAGGTCGCCTCGGTCGCAGACCTCACCGACGGCCGGCCGACGGTCGGTGGCCAGATCAAGACCTTCCACCACGCGGTGTACGCGGGCATCCTCGTCCGCCGCGACGACCCGGACCAGCTCGCCGAGCTGGCGGCCCAGGGCATCGCCCCGATCGATCTCGTGGTCGTCAACGTGAAGGCGTTCGCGCCCGCCGTCGGGGTCAAGCTCGTCGGGATCGACGAGGCGATCGAGATGATCGACGTCGGCGGAGCGGCCCTGCTCGGGGCGGCAGCGCGCAATTCGGCCGGGGTGACCGCCGCCTCCAACCCGAGCCACTACGGGCCGATCATCGCGGAGATGCGCGAGTTCGGCGGGGTGAGCCCCGAGACCCGGGGGCGCCTGGCGGCCGAGGCCTTCAGCACGGTCGCGGCCTATCACGCCGAGATCGCGGCCTACCTCAACCAGGTGAGCGGCAACACGTTTCCCAGCCGGCTGGCCATCGTCCTGGAGAAGGTCGACGACCTGCGCTACGGCGAGAACCCCCACCAGCGCGCCGCCTTCTACCGCGAGACCACCCACCGCAGCGGGACCCTCGCCGACTCGACCCAGATCCAGGGCGGCAGCCCGTCGTTCAACAACCTGCTGGACCTCGACGCGGCGTATCGCATCGCGCGCGACTACACGGCGCCCACGGTCGCCATCGTCAAGCACACGGACCCGGTCGGGCTGGCCTCGAACGATGAGCTCGTGGAGGCCTACCGGCATGCGCTCGAGACCGACCCCGTGGCCTCCTTCGGCGGGATCGTCGGGGTCAACCGCGAGCTCGACGGGGCGACCGCCCGGGAGATCGCCGCGAACTCGTACGAGGCGGTCGTGGCGCCGGGGTTCAGTCAGGCTGCCATCGGCATCCTCAAGGCCAAGACCGGCCTCGAGCTGCTGGCCGTGCCGCCCGACCCGACCGACGGGATGCGCGACTACGGCATCGCCAACCTCGACTTCAAGCGCGTCGCCGGCGGGCTGCTGGTCGAAAGCCTCGACGAGCTCGGTCTCGACCGCGGCCACCTGCAGGTCGTGACCCAGCGCCGCCCGACGCTCGAGGAGCTGACCGACCTGCTGTTCGCCTGGCGCGCGGTGCGCCACGTGCGGTCGAACGCCATCGTCCTCGCCCGCAACGGCGCGACGATCGGGATCGGCGCCGGTCAGGCCTCGCGCCAGGTGTCGGTCGAGATCGCGCTGCGTCGCGCCGGCGACCGGGCCAAGACCGCGGTCATGGCCTCCGACGCCTACTTCCCGTTCCCGGACGGCATCGCGGCCGCGGCGTCGGCCGGGGTGACGGCGATCATCCAGCCGGGCGGCTCGATCCGCGACGAGATGGCCATCGAGGTCGCCGACCGCCACCATCTCGCGATGGTCTTCACTGGACGAAGGCATTTTCGCCATTGATGCGTCGTGCGCTGATCCGGCCGATCGCGGCGTTGCCGGCTCCGCTGCTTCGCTCACGCACCGTGGGGTGCGCTCGCTCACCTGCTCGCCGGCGCCTTGCGCTCGACTCGGCTGAGCGCACGCAAAGGGGTCGGTAGTGGAACAGCTGCTCGCATTGGAAATGGTCCGGGTCACCGAGGCGGCCGCCATCGATTCGGCGCGGTTCATGGGCCGCGGCGAAAAGGACGAGGCGGATGCCGCCGCCACCGAAGCGATGCGCCGGACCATGGACGAGATCGAGTTCGCGGGCCGGATCGTCATCGGTGAGGGCGAGCGCGACGAGGCGCCGATGCTCTACATCGGCGAGCGGGTCGGGCTGACCGGCAAGGCCCGGGCGGATGCGCCGGCCGTCGACATCGCGGTCGACCCGCTCGAGGGCACCAACCTCGTTGCCCACGGCCAGGCCGGCGCGATCACCGTGCTCGCCGCCTCCGAGGAGGGCGGCCTCACCCACGCCCCCGACACGTACATGGAGAAGCTCTGCGTCGGACCGGTCGGCGGCGGGTCGCGTGGACATCCGGGCGACGCCGACCGAGAACGTCCAGGCCATCGCCGCGGCGCTCGGGCGCAAGGTCGGCGACATCACCGTCGTCATCCTCGAGCGTCCCCGCCACGAGGCGCTCATCGCCGAGGTCCGAGCGTCCGGTGCCCGGATCAAGCTCATCAGCGACGGCGACCTGTCGGCCGCCATCTCGTGCGCCGTCTCGGGTACGGGCGTCCACGCGGTCATGGGCATCGGTGGCGCCCCGGAGGGCGTCATCACGGCGGCGGCGCTGCGCTGCCTCGGGGGCGAGATCCAGGCCCGCTTCCGCTATCGAAGCGACGATGAGCGCGCGCGCGGTGACCGCATGGGCCACGGCGACGAGGACCGGGTCTACCGGACCGAGGACCTGGCTCCGGGCGAAAACCTCGTGTTCGCGGCGACCGGCGTGACCGCCGGCGACCTGCTCGAGGGCGTGCGGTTCTTCGGTGGTGGCGCGCGCACCCACTCGCTGGTGATGGCCTACCAGACGGCACAGGTCCGGTTCGTCGACACGGTCCACATGTTCGATCGCGACAAGCCCCCGAGCGTGCGGCTCTGACCGGTCCATCCCCGGCGGCCGACGGCGGGGCCGCCCGATCGCCCGTCGCACCGACACCCTCGCCCGCCATCCTGCCTGCCGTCGGGCGGACGCTGCCCGGGATCATCGCCTGCGTCCTCATCGCCGCCGCGGCACGCCTCCTCGGCACGTGGGCCGGCGTCGGCATCGACACCGCGCTGGCCCTCGTGCTCGGGCTCGCGGTCGGCGCCATCACGCCGCTGCGCGCGCTCCTGCGGCCGGGCGCGGCCATCTCGGCGCGCGTGGCCCTGCGCACGGGCATCGCCCTGCTCGGCGCGCGACTGACCCTTGGCCAGGTGGTCGAGACCGGCGGCTCGAGCGTGATCGCCATCGTCATCATCGTCACGGTCGCCCTTGCGCTCGGGCTGGGCCTGTCGGAACGCGCCGGGGTCGCGGCGCCGCTGTCGTGGCTCATCACGGTCGGCATGGCGATCTGCGGCAACTCCGCCATCCTCGCCCTGTCGCCGATCGTCCGGGCGCCCCACCGGGACACCGCCTACGCCGTGTCCACGATCACGATCTTCGGCCTGCTCGGCGTGCTCCTGCTGCCGGCCATCGGGACCATCGTGGGCATGTCCGACACGACGTTCGGGACCTGGGCCGGGCTGTCCGTGAACGACACCGCGCAGGTCGTGGCCACGGGGTTCGCGTACTCGCAGCCGGCCGGCGACGTCGCCACCATCGTCAAGCTGACCCGCAACATCGCGATCCTGCCGGTCCTCGTCGGTGCGACCTGGCTGATGACCCGGGCGGATGCCCGCGCCGCGATCGCGGCCGGCGGCGAGGCGGCCGCGGCCGTCGCCATCCATCCGCTGCGCTGGCTGTCGCGTGCGGTGCCGTGGTTCGTCGTCGGCTTCGTCGTGTTCGCGGCCCTGCGGACGCTGGGCGTCCTCGACGTGCCCGTCGGTGGCACGCCGCTCTACGACGTCCTGTCGCTCGCCGCCGGGATCCTCATCCTCGTCGCCCTGGCGGGCGTCGGCCTGGGGACGGACCTGCGGGCGATGGCCGGCGTGGGACCGCGGCCGTTCCTGCTCGGGGTCGGGATGTGGATCGTCATCGTCGTGCTCGGATTCGTGCTCGCGACCACGCTGACGAACGGCCTACCATGACCATCGACACCATGGACCTCGAGCTCGTCGTCACCCCGGGTCTCGGGAACACGACCTACCTCCTCGCCGCGGACGGCGAGGCCGTCGTCGTCGATCCGCCGCGCGACGCCTGGCGCGTCAGCGCCGCCGCCAAGGCTCGCGGCTGGCGACTCACCCACGCCGTCGAGACGCACGTCCACAACGACTACCTGTCGGGCGCCCTCGAGCTCCGCGCCGCCGAGCGCGTCGAGATCGTGGCGCCCGCTCGCGGCCGCTACGACTTCCCGCATCGCGGGGTCGACGACGGCGACGAGCTCCGGGTCGGCGGCCTGCGACTCATCGCCCGGGCCACGCCCGGCCACACGCCGGAGCACCTCGCCTGGGATGTCCTCCCGGACGGATCGGCGACGCCGACCGCGGTGCTGACCGGGGGCAGCCTCATGGTCGGCACCGCCGGCCGCACCGACCTGCTGGGCGCCGGGTCCACCGATGCCCTGACCGGCGATCAGTACCGCTCCCTTCGGGCGCTCGCCGCACTGCCCGATGCCGTCGCCGTGCTGCCGACCCATGGCGCCGGGTCGTTCTGTGCGGCCGGTCCGATGGACGCCGCCCGGACCTCGACGATCGGGGCGGAGCGCCTCCACAACCCGCTGTTCGCCGCCACCGACGAGGCGGCCTTCCGCACGACGATGCTGGCCGGCCTGGGCCCGTATCCCGCCTACTACGCCCACATGGCGCCGCTCAATCGGGCGGGACCGGCCGTGCTGGGCGGTCCACCCGTTCCACCGCCGCTCGGCGCGGAGGGCGTGCGCTCGGCGGTCGCCGCCGGCGCCCACGTCGTCGACGGGCGTTCGCGCCGGGCCTTCGCGGCGGCCCACCTCCCGGGCTCGCTCGGCATCGAGCTCGATGATTCGTTCGCGTCGTACGTGGGCTGGCTCGTCCCGTTCGGAGCGCCCGTCGTGCTGGTGCTCCCCGAACCGACCGACGCCGCGTTGCACGAGGCGACGGCCCAGCTCCTGCGCATCGGCTACGACCGGATCGTCGGCTGGCTGGACGGCGGCGTCGAGCGCTGGGTCGACGCCGGCGGCGACCTCGACCGATACGACGTCACGACGGCGCAGGCGCTTCGGGCCGAGCTCGCCGGCGACGCACCCGGGCGCACCGGCGCGCCAGGGCACCTGCTGGACGTCCGCGACCCGATCGAGCAGCGCGACGACGGCCGGATCGACGGTGCTCTCGAGATCCCGCTCGGGGAGCTGTCGGCGCGCCTCGCCGAGGTGCCCGGCGACGCCCCGGTCACGGTCCTGTGCAAGTCCGGCGCACGGGCGTCGATCGCGGCCAGCCTGCTCGATGCGGCCGGCCGCGACGTGCGGCTCGTGGTCGCCGGCGGGGCGCCCGACCTGTGACCACCGACGCCTCGGCTCCCGTGGTCGAGCCACCCGCCACGCTCGACGAAGCGGCGGCACGGGCGCACGACGCCGCGGATCCCCTGGCCTGGGTCCGTGCCCGCTATCGCCTGCCGCTCGACGACCGAGGTCACCCGTCGGCATACCTCGCCGGCAACTCGCTCGGGTGCCAGCCGGTCGATGCCGGCGCCGCGGTCGAGGCGGTCCTCGAGACCTGGGGCCGGCGCGCCGTCGACGGCTGGTTCGAGGGCGAGCATCCGTGGATCGACATCGAACGCGAGCACGCCGCGGCGACCGCCCGGCTGGTCGGCGCGCGCCCGTCGCGAGGTCACGACCGCCAACAGCCTGACCATCGACCTGCATCTCCTGCTGCGGGCCTTCTACCGGCCGACGGGCGAACGCACGCGCATCCTCATCGATGCCCCGACGTTCCCGTCCGACCAGTACGCCGTCGCCTCGCAGGTGCGGCTCGCCGGCCTCGACCCGGACGAGCACCTGGTCGTCGTCCGACCCCGCGACGGCGAGGACGTGCTGCGCGTGGACGATCTCGAGGCGGCCATCGACGAGCAGGGTCCGCGGCTCGCCCTCGCCCTGCTGGCGGGGGTCAACTACGCCACCGGCCAGGCCCTGCCCGTCGGGCGGCTGACCGCGGCCGTCCATCGAGCCGGTGCGATCGCGGCGTGGGATCTGGCGCACGCCGCGGGCAACGTGCCGCTGGCCCTCCACGACGACGACGTCGATGTCGCGGCGTGGTGCACCTACAAGTACCTCAACGGCGGCCCCGGCTCGCTCGCGCAGGTGTTCGTCCACGAGCGCCACGCCGACGATCCCGGACGCATCCACCCGGCCGGCTGGTGGGGCAACGACTCGGCGAGCCGGTTCGCGATGGCCGAGACGTTCACGCCGGCGACGGGCGCCGACGGCTGGCGCGTGTCCTGCCCACCCATCCTGTCGCTCGCCCCGATCGGGGTGGCCCTGGCGATCTTCGACGAGGTCGGCCTGCCCGCCCTCCGTGCACGATCGGTGGCCCTGACCGGGTACCTCGAGCGGCTCATCGACGCCCGCGTGCCCGACGCCCGGATCATCACCCCGCGCGATCCGGCCGAACGCGGCGCCCAGCTGTCGATCCGGGTGGCCGACGCGCCGTCCCGCCTGGCTGCTCTGGCCCGGCGCGGCGTCGTCGGGGACGTGCGCGAACCCGACATCCTCCGGCTGGCGCCGACTCCGTCGACCACGTCGTGGCACGATGTCTGGCGGGCGGCCGACGCCCTCGCCGCCAGCGCAGCGATGCCCACCCATCCCCAGCACCCCACCGAGGCGACCCCATGACGACGATCGGCTATGCCGCGATGCTCGAGCAGTTCCACCCGACCGACCTGCTCGACTGGTGCGCCCAGGCCGAGGCAGCGGGGTTCGACGCGGGCTTCATGGTCAGCGAGCATTTCCACCCGTGGACGCCGGCCCAGGGTCAGAGCGCCTTCGCCTGGTCGTTCATGGGCGCCCTCGGCCAGCGCACGAGCCTGCCCTTCGGGACGGCCGTCACGTGCCCCGGCTTCCGCTACCACCCGGCGGTCATCGCCCATGCGGCGGCGACGCTCGGCGCGATGTACCCGGGCCGGTTCTACCTCGGCCTGGGCGCCGGCGAGGCCCTCAACGAGCACGTCATCGGCGGGGTCTGGCCGGAGGTGCCGATCCGCAGCGCGATGATGTTCGAGGCCATCGAGGTCATCAACAAGCTGTTCACCGGCAACGTCGTCCGGCACAAGGGCGAGTACTTCACGCTCGAGCGGGCCAAGCTCTACACCCGGCCGCGCGACGACCAGACCGTGCCGATCTACGTGGCCACGGCCGGCCCGGTCAACGCCAAGAAGACCGGCAAGTTCGCCGACGGGATCATCACCGTGGGTGCCGCCGACGAGAAGATGGGCATGATCCGCGAGAAGTTCGCCGAAGGCGCCCGCGAGGTCGGCAAGGATCCATCGGTCGCCCCGATGCTCCTCCAGATCCACATCTCGTGGGCCCCGACCGAACAGGCCGCCATCGACAACGCCATGACCGAGTGGCCCAACGGCGGGATGGCCTTCTTCCCGAAGCAGGACATCAAGAACCCCGAGGACTTCGAGGGCATCGCCAAGCTCGTGCGGCCGGAAGACTTCCAGAACCGGGTCCTGATCAGCAGCGACCTCGCCGTCCACACGGCGCACATCCAGAAGTACGTCGACATGGGCTACGACGAGATCCACCTCCACAACGTCGGGCGCGACCAGGCCGAGTTCATCGACGTCTTCGGGCGCGAGGTCATCCCGAACCTGCGCCTCGGCTGACGTCGGCGCCGCGGCCGCAGGGAACCGCAGCCGGTCGTCGTGCCGTCTGCGGCCGAACGTCGCATCCGCCACGGGGAATGCCCATGTCCGCCGTCGCCCGCCGCGTCACCATCGCGTCGATCGCTCTGCTCGTGACCGCCTGCAGCAGCGGGAGTCCGTCCGGCGGCGGGGCGTCACCCAGCGCGACGACCGCTGCCAGCTGAGGTCGCGAGCCAGGCCGTCGCGAGCGCCGCGCCCGCAACGCCGAGCGCCGCGTCCTCGAACGCGAGCCCGAGCCCGACGTCCGGCGAGCCCACCGCGACGCCGGAGCTCGGTGCCACGCGCACCGACGCGGCCGGCATCGAGCAGGTCTGGGTGCCGGCCGGCACGTTCACGATGGGCACCGACGCCGACGCGATCGCCGCGCTCGAGGCCCAGTCGCCGCCGCCCTGGGTGAGCCAGGAGTTCCCGAGCGAGCAGCCGGCCCACGAGGTGACGCTGACGTCGGGCTTCTGGCTCGACCGGACCGAGGTGCACGAACGCCGCGTTCGATGCGTTCGTCGCCGCCGGCGGCGACACGGACCAGGCGAATGGTCCGAGTAGGGCTGGGCCTGGCTGCAGCGGCAGGCGGGACGGACGCTCCCGGAAGCGTGTCCCGGCGACGGCCCGGACCTGCCGCGACGCTGCATCAGCTGGTATGAGGCGGAAGCCTTCGCCACGTGGCGCGGGGGCGCGCTCCCGACCGAGGCGCAATGGGAGTTCGCGGCGCGCGGCCCGGACTCGACGGGTCTACCCGTGGGGCGACGAGTGGGATCCGACGCGCGCCAACGTCGTCGACAGCACCGGCGCCGTGGCGGTCGGCAGCTTCCCGACCGGGGCGAGCTGGGTCGGCGCGCAGGACCTGTCCGGCAACGCTATGGAGTGGGTCGCCGACTGGCTCGCCGTCGACTACTACGCGACCAGCCCGGCCGAGGACCCGACCGGCCCGGAGCGTCGCCCGCAACAAGGTCGAGAAGGGCGGCTGGTGGGGCAGCAACCTCGTTCGTCGCGCGGTCGGCCTACCGGCACTACGCAGTCGATCCGCCGATCGTACAACACGCCCACACGCGTGGCGGGTGGCCCGCAGTGGCCCTCGTCGACCGGCCGACTACCCGCGCGCCGACGGGACCCAGCGCCACCGCCCGGCGGCCGGTCCCACGTGCCCGACCCGCCGGACCGCGTCGTCCGGCTCCTCGGTCGCGACGACCGCGCGGCGCGACGCCGACCGTCTCGAGCCAGCCCGGCGGGACGAGCCGCGGTGCGAGTCGGCCAGCGGCGCGAGCACGAACAGCCGCTCCCCGGCGTCGCGATGCGGGACCTCCAGCTGGCGGGCGGCCCTGGCCGGGTCGTCGGCGGCGTCGATCGAGCGAGCCGACGGCGGGCGCTCGACCCGGATCCGGTGCCGGCCGTAGACGAGCAGGTCGAGGTCGAGCTCGCGCGGGCCCCAGCGCCGGCCCGGACGACGGCCGGCTTCGCGTTCGATCGACTTGAGCCCGGCCAGGAGCGCGAGCGCCGCCGTCGCAGCCGGCCGTCGAGCCGGCACGACGTGGTCGATCGCCACGACGGCGTTGCGGAAGTCGGGCTGGTCGATCACGCCCCACGGCGCCGTCACGTACAGCCGCGACACGCGCCGGACGCGGATGCCCGGCACGGCGTCGAGCGCCTCGACCGCCCACGTGAGCGTCGCGGCGGCGTCACCGAGATTGGCGCCCAGGCCGATGTAGGCGCGGACGCGATGCCCGGAGCGGAGCGGGGCGCCGGCGACCGGCGCAGACGAGGCGGACACGGGACGCACCGTACACTCCGGCGATGCACGCCTGACCCGCCATCGCCCGGCCGATCGTCGCCCTCGGCGGTGGCGGTTTCGCGAGCCGGGCGGACCCGCGCCGCGATCGCAGTGCCCTCGACGCGCTGATCCTCGAGCTCGCGGTGGCGCGGGCGGCCGCGGCTGGGCGCACCAGACCGCGGTTGGCCTTCATCGGCACGGCGAGCGGCGACGATCCGCGGTTCATCGGCCGGTACCACGCCGCCTTCGACGACCATGCCGAGGTTCGCCACCTCGGATTGTTCGATCGCGACGTGGTCGACATCGAGACGTTCCTCGTGGACCAGGACGGGATCTACGTCGGCGGCGGGAACACGGCCAGCCTCCTCGCGGTCTGGCGAACCCACGGCGTCGACGACGCGCTGCGGGCGGCCCACGCGGCTGGCGTCGTGCTCGCAGGGCGGTCCGCCGGCTCGATCTGCTGGTTCGAGTCGGGGCACGACCGAATTCGTGGGGCCCGGAGCTCGGCGCGGTCACCGGTGGCCTCGGACTCATCCCGGGCAGCCACTCGCCGCACTACGACGGCGAGGCCGAGCGGCGCCCGACCTACCACCGACTCGTCGCCGACGGCACCCTGGCCGGTGGCTTCGCGGTGGACGACGGGGCGGCCCTCGTCTTCGACGGGCCCGAGCTCGTGGAGGTGGTCGCCGAGCGCGACGGCGCGGGAGCCTATCGCGTCGAGCCTCGTCGATGGCGCCGTGCGCGAGACGCTGCTGGCCGTCCGGCGCCTGCCGTGAGTCCGACCTCGGCCAGGAGTGCGACCCTCGACCGGAGCGCGGTCCATGTCGTCATCCTCCATCCGGAGCCGGCGCCCGATGCCGGCCGGCTGACCCGGGTCGTCGCCGACGCGCGGGCGCGCCTCGCCGTCCGGCATCGCGACGGCTTCGCGCGCGCCGGCGCCACGACGTCGTCGATCGTCATGGGGCCGCCGGACGAGCGCGTCGTTCGGGGCGCGGCTGCGCGACCTGCTGCCCGCCGATCCGGCGGACGGACTGGTCGTGCCTCGGCTCGGGAGCCGTGCCGCTTGCCGACGCCGCGGACTCGGCGTCGGTTCGTCGCGGTCGCCGCCACCGGGTCCGCGCGTCGCGCTGGCCAACAACCGCTACTCGGCGGACATCCTGGCGGTCGGCCGCGCCCGGGCCGGTCCTGGCCGCGCTCCCCGACCTGCCAACGGACAACGCCGTCCCGCGCTGGCTGGCCGAGCACGCCGGATACGCCGTCGCGGACCTGCGCCGGCGCTGGCGCCTCGGCGTCGACATCGACGGCCCGCTCGACCTCGTGCTGCTCGGCGGTCACTGGGCGAGCGGCCTCGCCGCGGACGAGCGCGCCGTCGTCGAGTCGCGGCTGATGGCGTGGCGCACCGTCCTGGCCGACCCGCGCGCCGAGGTGGTCGTCGCCGGCCGGACGTCGCTCGACGCGCTGGCCTGGCTGCAGCGGGCCGGTGCCGCCCGCACCCGGGCGCTCATCGAGGAACGCGGCCTGCGCACGAGCGAGCCCGGGCAGCGACCCCCGCGCGAGCGTGCTCGGGCGCGCTCCTCGACCGACGATGGGCCGGAGGCCCTCGGCGCCACGCTCGCGCGGCTCGGCGACGCGGCCATCGTCGACACGCGGGTGCTGCTCGCCCATCGGCTCGGCGCGGACGAGCGGGACTGGCCGACCGCCGAGGACCGCTTCGCCTCCGACCTGCTGCTGCCGGAGCGGATCGCCGACCCGTGGCTGCGGGCCCTGACGCGCTCCGCCGTCGCGGCGCCCGATCCCGGTCGTCCTCGGCGGACACACGCTCGTCGGGCCCGGGCTGCGGCTGGCCGTGCGGGACATGACGAGCGCGGACCGCTTCAGGCCGGCGTACGCCGCACGCCCCCGACGGACCTCGCGGACGTCGGCGAGGACGCGGCGCTCGTGGCGAGGATCCGGGACGAGATCCGGACGACCGGGCCGATGCCCTTCGCCCGGTTCATGGAGCTCGCGCTGTACGACCCGGAGGGCGGCTACTACCGGGCCGCCGAGGCTCGTCCGGGCCGGGCCGGCGACTTCGTGACCGCGCCGGAACTGCATCCCATCTTCGGGGCCACGCTGGCGACCGGCCTGCGCGAGATCTGGGATCGCCTGGGCCGGCCGGACCCGTTCGTCGTGCGCGAGCACGGGGCCGGCGACGGGAGCGCTCGCCCTGGGGATCCTGGACGGCATCGACGACCCGGCCTTCCGCTCGGCCATCCGCTACGAGCGCGGTCGAGGTCGACCAGCGACGGCTGGCCGCGTTCGAGGCGGCGCTGCGAGCAGCGGGGCACGCCGACGTCCTCGACCGCGCCGGCGGGCCCCTTCAACGGGGTCGTCCTCGCCAACGAGGTCCTCGACGCGCTGCCGGTGCATCGGGTCCGGCGCCGCGCGGCACGAGCTGCGCGAGCTGGCGGTGGACGTCGGGCCCGACGGGTCCTTCGTCGAGGTCGAGATCGAGCCGACGACGCCGGCCCTCGCTGCCCGTCTCGCCGCCGAAGGCGTCGAGCTCGTCGACGGCCAGACGGCCGAGGTGGCGCTCGGGGTCGACGCCTGGATCGCCGCGGCGACCGCACCGCTCGAGCGCGGGATCGCGCTGCTCATCGACTACGGCGCCCCGGCCGCCGAGCTGTACGACCCGGTCCGGCGTCGGGACGGGACGCTGCGGGCGTACGTCCGCCACCAGGTCCACGACGATCCGTACCGCTTCGTCGGGACACCAGGACCTGACGGCCCACGTCGACGTGACCGCGGTCGAGCGGGCCGCCAACGCGGCCGGCCTGTCGACGATCGGGATCACCACCCAGGCCGAGGCGCTGATGGGGCTCGGCATCCAGGAGCGGCTGCAGGCGGTCCAGGCCGATCCGGCGACCACGTTCGAGGCGTACGCGCTGTTGCGGTCCGCGCTGTTGCGGATGCTCGACCCGGCCGCGATGGGCCGCTTCCGGGTCATGGTCTTCGGCCGGGACTGGCCGGACGGCCCGGACGGCCCTCCCCTCGGGCTGCTCGCCTTCCGGCTCCCGCGCGCGGCCCTGACGGCGCGGTGCGGCGTCCAGGCGGCACCGCTCGCGACCGTCGCGAACGTCATCCATCCGCACTAGGGCGAACGCCCTATTGCCGCCCGACCGGCCCACCGACGACGCTTCGTCCTGGTCGTCGCACGGCCCACCGCCGGGGAGCGGGACGCGAACCTGCACGCGCGCTCGGCGCGTCCTGCTCCCCGACCCCGGTGCTCGCGACACCCGGGCATCCGGCACCGGATCCCAGGGTCTTCCTCCTCTGCCCGATCCGGTCGCCCGCCCGTCCGGCGCCGTTCGCGCGCCACCACGTCCCGCGGCGATCCCGCCCTCGCGTCGTCACGTCGGCCCGCCGCCTCCCGCGCTAGAATGCGGATGGCGTGGGCGTCCCGCCGGGGAGCGCCTGCCCACCGTTCCAGGGACGTCCATGTCCGAGCGCCGTACCGCCCAGTCGAACGGGTGCGTCGCTCGAAGGGAGTTCGATTGACCGGCATCTGGTACATCGTCGGCTTCGCCGTCGCGGGCGTGTCGTTCGTCTTCCTGACGATCGGCGCGGCGTGGCTCATCTCGCACCGCAACCGCGGCGATGAGCACAAGGGCCTCCCGTACGAGTCCGGCATCGACACCTTCGGCGACACCCACGGCCGGTTCGGCCTCTCGTTCTACATCTACGCCCTGCTCTTCGTGGCCTTCGACATCGAGGTCATCTTCGTGTACCTCTGGGCGATCGCCTTCCGGGACCTGCTGCTGGGCGGCCTGGTCAGCATGCTGATCTTCGTGGCCATCCTGCTCCTCGGTCTCGCCTACGCCTGGCGGAAGGGGGCGCTGACGTGGCGCTGACGCCGGACGGCCCGGACACCCCGGCGACGGACGCCCCCGAACCGGCGGGCGCGAGCCCCGCGTCGTCGGCCGTCGCCACGGTCGGTGGCGACCGCGACGTGACCGTGCCGCTCGTCGTGCCCAACACCCTGTGGCGCGCCGACGATCCGGCCGCCTACGACGGTGGTCGCGAGACCGACGTCACCCACCTGCGCGAGTACGAGGCGAGCGGCCTCGGTCGGCGCGACGACGCCCGCTGGGGCGGCGTCCTCGAAGTCGTCCCGACGACCGCCGACTACGTCCTCGACCTCATCCGGATGAACAGCCTGTGGCCGCTCCTGTCGGGGCTGGCCTGCTGTGCGATCGAGATGATGTCGACCGCGACGTCGAAGAACGACATCGACCGGTGGGGCATGTTCCCGTTCCGGGCCAGCCCCCGCCAGGCCGACGTGCTCATCGTCGCCGGCACGTTGACGACCAAGATGGCCGGCCCGCTCGTGCGGCTGTGGGAGCAGATGCCCGAGCCCAAGTGGTGCGTCGCCCTCGGCGACTGCACGTGCTCCGGCGGCCGCTACAAGCGCAGCTACTCGACGGTCGAGGGCATCGATCGGGTCATGCCCGTCGACGTCTACATCCCCGGCTGCCCGCCCCGGCCGGAGGGCCTCATCTACGGGATGATGAAGCTCCAGCAGCTCATCAAGGACCGTCGCGGCCACTGGCCGGATCGGGCCATCGGGCCGACCGTGCCCGTGGACGTCTAGCCATGGATCGCGCGTTCAAGACCCGGCTCGAGGCACGCTTCGCCGAGCAGCTGACCGGTCCGATCCGCCAGCGCCACGACGAGACCGAGATGCGCATCGGGGCGGGCGACGTCGTCATCGTCCTGACCGCGCTCCACGACGAGCCCGAGCTCGGCTTCCAGTTCCTGGCCGACCTGTGCGGCGTGGACACCGGCGAGGTCATGCAGGTCGTCTACCACCTCTGGTCGGCGACGACCAGCGACTGGCTCCGGGTCATCGCCGACGGCCTGTCGCGCGACGATCCGCGCGTCCCGTCCGCCACGTTCCTGTGGAAGGGCGCGGAGTGGATGGAGCGCGAGGCGTACGACATGTTCGGCATCACGTTCGAGGGCAACCGCGACCTGCGCCGCATCTACCTGCCGCCCGACTACCAGAGCTTCCCGCTGCGCAAGGACTTCTACCTCGCCGACGACGCCGCCCGCTCGCCGGGTGGCGGCGTCCGCCCGATGGAGCGCACCCATACCCCGCGCAACGCCCCGGCGACCGCCCTGGTCCGCCGGACGGGCGCGTAGCCCCGCGAACCTCAGGACCACGCCATGACCGCCACGACGCCGCGCACCGACCGATCCCGCCACGAAAGCCCGCACGCCTCGACCGACGACCCGCGGGTCACGCTCGACCGCGACCTCGGGGTGTTCGAGCCGGTCCCGCCGTATCCCCCGCGGACCGAGCGCGAGGCCGAGTTCTACAGCCTCGCCGACGGCGAGATGTTCATCAACATGGGCCCCCAGCATCCGTCGACGCACGGCGTGCTGCGCGTCGTGCTCAAGCTCGACGGCGAGAAGGTCGTCGATCTCGACCCGGTGCTGGGCTACCTGCACCGCGGCGTCGAGAAGCTGTGCGAGAACGCCGACTACCACCAGGCGATCTGCTATCTCGATCCGCTCGAGTACGTGAGCTCGCTCTTCTGCGAATGGCCGGGCGTCATGGCCTTCGAAAAGCTGCTCGACGTCCAGGTCCCGCGCCGAGCCGAGTACATCCGGGTCCTCTCGGGCGAGCTGAACCGGATCGCCAGCCACTCGCTGTTCCTGGGCTGGATGGCGCTCGACCTGGGCGGCCTGACGCCGATCCTGTGGTCGTTCATCGAGCGCGACGAGATCGTCGACATGCTGGCCAGCCTCACCGGCCAGCGGATGCTGTTCAACTACTTCCGCATCGGCGGCGTGAACGGCGACCTCAACCACGACTTCATGAGCCGCCTGGGCGACTGGATGAGCCGCGCGACCGAGCAGATCGAATCCGGCATGACGCTGCTCAACGAGAACGAGATCTTCGTTCGCCGGATGCGCGGCCTCGGCACCATCGACACCGCCACGGCGCTGCGCATGGTCATGACCGGCCCGAACCTGCGCGCGACCGGCGTGCCGTTCGATGTCCGGCGGGCGCATCCGTACAGCGTCTATCCGGAGCTCGACTTCGACATCCCGACCCGCAGCGAGGGCGACTGCCTCGCCCGCTACCTGCTGCGGATGGACGAGATCCGCCAGAGCCTGCGGATCATCGACCAGTGCCTCCACCAGATGCCCGATGGGCCGATCTCGGCCAAGCTGCCGCGCCTGCTCCGGCCGCGGCCAGGACGCGCCTACGCCGGCATCGAGGGCCCGCGCGGCCAGTACGCCGCCTACGTCGTCAGCGACGGCACCGATCAGCCGTTCCGGATGCGCATCCACGACCCGTCGTTCATCCACCTCCAGGCGGTCGGTGTGATGACCCCTGGACATCTGATCGCCGACACCATGGCCGTCATGGCGTCCCTCGATCCGATCATGGGCGGCGTCGACAAGTGATGGCGCTCGGACGGGCCATGCGTGCGTTGGCGGCTCCGCGCGCTCGCTCACGCGCGCCTGAGCGCGCTCGCTCGCGTGCTCGCCGCCGCCTTCGCCTGACCGCGCCCGCGCACCATCACGAGCTCGTGGCATGACCACCATCGCTCGGGGCTGGAATCGGCTGACGCTGCCCGGGAAGATCATCTTCACGAGCATCCCGGTCCTGATCGGGCTGACCATCGGGCTCGTGGCGGCCATCGTCCTCGTCGGGCCGTGGCTCATCGACGTCGCCGCGGCCAACCTCGAGGTCGTCCGCTTCATCGTCGCGGCCACGATCGTGCTGCTGATGACCATCCCGACCGCGTTCCTGATCATCTACATGGAGATGAAGGTCATCGCGCTGATGAACCTTCGCATCGGGCCGGACCGGGTCGGGCCGTTCGGCTCCCTCCTGTCCGTGGTCCACGGGCTCAAGGTCCTCATGAAGGAGGACTTCACCCCGACCGGCGCCGACCCGCTCGGTCTTCACGTGGGCCCCCGTCGTCGTCTACCTCGGGTCGGTGATGAGCCTGCTCGTCATCCCGTTCGCCCCGGGGCTGTTCGGCCAGGACTTCAACATCGGGCTGCTCTACTTCTTCGCGGTCGGTGGCCTGTCGGTCGTCGGCCTGCTGATGGCCGGCTGGTCGAGCTACAACAAGTACTCGCTGCTGGGCGGCCTGCGCGCCGCGGCCCAGGTCGTGAGCTACGAGATCCCGCTGACCCTGTCGGTCGTCGGCCTGATCCTCCTGGCCGGCACGATGAGCCTCAACACGATCGTCGAGAACCAGTCGGGCTGGTTCAGCAACTGGTACGTCTTCCAGCAGCCGCTGGGCGCCCTCATCTTCTTCATCGCCGCGACGGCCGAAGCCAACCGCACGCCGTTCGACCTGACCGAGGCCGACTCCGAGATCGTCGCCGGCTTCGCCACCGAGTACAGCGGCATGCGCTTCGGCTTCTTCTTCTTCGCCGAGTACGTGAACGTCTTCATCATCTCGGCCCTGACGGTGACCCTCTTCTTCGGTGGCTGGAACGCTCCGTTCCCGTGGCCGTGGCCCATGGACATCGTGGCCGAGCCGTCGACCTGGGGGATCGGCCTCCTGCTCTTCGTCGGCATCGTGCCGGTCCTGCTGACCCTCGTGTTCGCCGTGCCGTTCTGGCTGGCGAGCAGCCGGATCAAGGCCTGGCAGGCGCTCATCGGCGGCTTCGTCCTCGCCAACCTGTTCATCGTCGCGATCATCGGCGCCTGGGCGTACATCGGGCTCGACTGGGTCGCCGGTATCCTCTGGTTCATGCTGAAGACGTACGTCTTCGTGTTCACGTTCGTGTGGATGCGGGGGACGCTTCCCCGCGTGCGCATCGACCAGCTCATGGACTTCGCCTGGAAGTGGCTGCTGCCGGCGGCCCTCCTGAACCTGTTCGTCACGGCCGCGGCGATCGTCGTGGTCAGCAGCTGCGAGGACCCCATGAGTCTCGTCCCCGGCCTCGGCATCGTGAAGGGCATGGCCCTGACCCTGCGGCGCTTCTTCGAGCCCAAGGTCACCGTCATGTATCCCGAGGTGCGGCTCGACGTCCCGCCCAAGTTCCGCGGGCGGCTGCAGCTGCTCTACGACGAGTGGGGCACGCTCAAGTGCGAGACGTGCTTCCAGTGTGCCCAGGCCTGCCCGATCGAGTGCATCGACATGGGCGGCATCGACACGCGCGGCCGCTATCACGTCCACTGGGGCGCTCCCGAGACGTACGGCGAGCGCCGCGAGGAGAGCGCCCTGCGCCGCTCCGGACGACCCGTGCCGGATCCGGCCTACCGGCCGTTCGAGGCGATCGACCTCGCCGAGGTCGATGGGGTCCTCGCCGAGTACGACCACGACCCCAAGGACATGCTGGCGATCCTCGAGGCGACCCAGGCGGCCTACGGCTACCTGCCGGTCGCGGCGCTCAAGCGGATCAGCCATACCACCGGGGCGTGGTACGCGATGATCTACGGCACGGCGAGCTACTACGCGCACCTGCGCTTCGAGCCCGCGACGGCGACCGAGCAGGCCGCCGCGGTGGCCGCCCATCGCCCCGCCGAGATCGAGCTACCTCGCGGCCCTCGACGCCGCCCTCGGCCGCGCCGGCGGACCCGCCGCACCGGGGTCCGGCGCTCCGGCGCGCGCCTGAGCCATGGCTGACCTGCTGCGCACGCCGGCCGGCTGGCCGTCGATCCTCCTCGCCCGGGCCGCCGCAAAGGATCCGACCGACCTGGACGCTGCGATCGAGACGGGAGCGTTCGACGGGCTGCGCAAGGCCGTCCGTGACCTCGGCGCGACGGCCGTCACCGCGACCATCGGCGCGAGCGGGCTGCGCGGTCGTGGGGGCGCCGGCTTCCCGGCCAGCGACAAGTGGCGGACCGCCACCTCGGTCGAGGCGCCGCGGCGCTACGTGGTCGCCAACGGCTACGGCGCCGATCCGGCCTCGCACACCGACCGCACGCTGATGCTGCGCGACCCGTTCGCGGTCGTCGAGGGTGTCGCCATCGCGGCCTACGCGATCGGCGCGAGCGAGGCCTTCATCGCCGTGCGCGCCGAGGACAGCGACGTCATCGCGCACCTCTCGGCGGCGATCGGCGCCGGCCACCGATGCCGGGCTTCCTCGGCACGAACGTGCTCGGCTCCGGCCACGACATCGCCATCGAGGTCCGGCCGGTCCAGGGCGCCTACCTCCTCGGCGAGGAGACCGTCCTGCTCAAGGCCCTCGAGGGCAAGCGCGGCCAGCCCGAGCAGCGTCCGCCACACCCGGCCGAGCGCGGCCTGTGGGGGATGCCGACCGTCGTCCACAACGTCCAGACCCTGGCCGCCATCCCGTGGATCATCCGCGAGGGTGCGGACGCGTTCGCGGCCATCGGCGCCAAGGAGTGCCCCGGCACGGTCCTCGTCCAGCTGCGCACCCCGGCCGGGGACGGCGTGGCCGAGGTCCCGCTCGGGACGCCACTCCGTGACGTCATCGGGCTCGGCGGGAAGCTGCCGGCCGGACGCTCCGTCCAGGCCGTCCTCGTCGGCGGGCCGTCGGGCGGGCTGCTGCCACCGGACGTGCTCGACACCCCGTACACGTTCGACGGCCTGCGCGCGGTCGGCGCCCACCTCGGCTCGGGCTCGGTCATGGTCGTCGACGACCGGACCGATCTCGTCGAGCTGGTCGGCGTCCTGACCCGGTTCTGCTCGGGCGAGGCGTGTGGCAAGTCCATCCCCTGCCGCATCGGGACGAAGCGCCTGGCCGAGATCGTCGGCCGCCGCGAGAGCGGTCACGCCCGCCCCACCGACGCCCAGCTCGCGACCGACCTGGCGCACGACATCACGGCCTCCGCGCTGTGCGACCACGAGCGCCTGGCGACCCTCCCGCTGACCAGCGGGATGCGATACTTCGGCTCCCAGTTCGACCCCGCCAGCCAACCCCAGCCGGCCGCGACCGAGGCCCCCCGATGACCGACACCCTGGCCCGCCCAGAGCGCCGCCCCCTCCCGGCCACGACCGACCGCACCAACGCGGATTCGCTGGCCGAACGGCTGCTCGAGACCCAGTCGCCGCAGCGTCCGCAGTCGACGCCGCGGATCCGCATCGAGGTCGACGGCCGCGTCGTCGAAGGCTTCGAGGGCCAGACCATCCTCGAGGTCTGCCGCGACAACGGGATCGAGATCCCGACCCTGTGCTACGAGCCCAAGCTGCCCGGCTTCGGCGCCTGTCGCATGTGCGTCGTCGAGGTCGAGGGCGAGGAGCATCCGCCGATCTCGTGCTCGCGCACGTGCGAGCCCGACATGAAGGTCCAGACCCAGACCGAGGAGGTCCGCCGGCTGCGCCGGACCAACCTCGAGCTGATCTTCAGCGACCACAACGCGTACTGCCTGCCGCCCTGCCAGAACAAGTGCCCGAGCCACATCGACATCCCGGGCTTCCTCAAGGCCAACGCCGAGGCGAACTGGCGCGAGAGCACGCGCATCTTCAAGCGGACCATCCCGTTCCCGTCCGTCCTGGGCCGGGTCTGCCCGGCGCCGTGCGAGGAGCACTGCCGGCGCGACGAGGTGGACGAGGCGATCGCCATCCGGGACTCGCACCGCTACGCCGGCGACCAGGTCCTCAAGGCGATGCTCGACGAGGGTGTCGACCCGCCGGTCCCGTTCGAGCAGCAGGTCCGCTCCGGTCGGCGCGCGGCGGTCATCGGCTCGGGTCCGGCGGGCATGAGCGCCGCCTACTACCTGCTCCTGGCCGGCCACGACGTGACGGTCTTCGAGCGCGACCCGGCCCCCGGCGGCATGCTCCGCTACGGCATCCCGCAGTACCGCCTGCCCAAGGTCGAGGTCCTCGAGGCCGAATACGAATCGATCACCCGGCTCGGCGGCGAGGTCGTCTGCAACGCCGGCCTGGGGACCGAGTTCAGCCTCGACGACCTGACCAACCAGGGCTTCGATTCGGTCGTCGTCGCCATCGGCTGCTACGACACCAACAAGCTGGGCATCCCGGGCGAGGACGCGGCCGAGGTCCTCGACGGCCTCGAATACCTGCGCACCGCCACGCTGGGCCTGCCGTACCCCGACCACGAGGGCAAGCGCGTCGTCGTCATCGGTGGCGGGTTCACCTCGATGGACTGCTCGAGGACGTCGGTCCGCCAGGGCGCCAAGGAGGTCACCCTCGTCTACCGCCGCGACATGAAGGACATGCCGGCGGCCGGCGAGGTCCACGAGGCCATCGAGGAGGGCGTGACCGCCATCTTCCAGGCCGGGCCTAGCCGCGTGGTCCTCGACGACGCGGGCAACGTCACGGGCGTCGAGTTCATCCGGATGCAGCTGGGCGCCCCGGACGCGTCCGGCCGGCGCCGCCCCGAGCCAGCGCCCGGCACCGAGTTCATCATCCCCTGCGATCGCGTGCTGCTGGCCATCGGCCAGGGCCCCGACCTGACCTGGATCGGGCCGGGCTCCGAGGGACCCGAAGCGACCAAGCAGCGCCGGCTCAAGGCCGACGCCGTCACGTTCGAGACCGGACGTCCCGGCGTGTTCGGGACCGGCGACGTGCGCATCGGTGCCGCGACGGTCGTGCAGGCCATCGCCGAGGGCCGCCGCGCGGCCTACGCCGTCGACGCCTACCTCAAGGGCCTCGACCTGTCCGCCATCCGCACCCGCCAGACCCTCGCCGAGCCGCAACCCGAGTTCCTCTCGATCGTGCCGTTCACGTCGGAGGTCAAGGAGCCGCGCTACCGCATGACGGCGCTCGAGGCCGAGGAGCGCAACCACAGCTACATCGAGTACGAGCTGCCGTACACGCCCGAGGCGGCCGTCGCCGAAAGCACGCGCTGCCTGCAGTGCACGTGCGAGGCGATCGGGTTCTGCGACCTCCGTCGCCTGGGCATCGAGTACGGCACCACGCTCAAGACGCTCGAGCCGCAGTACCACCAGGGTGCCGGCTATCGCTCGGTCACCGAGAACCGGTTCACCGGCCAGAACCACGACTACATCCGCGACGACAGCCACGCCTTCATCCTGCGCGAGCCGTCGCGCTGCATCGACTGCGGCCGCTGCGCCCAGGTCTGCTCGGAGGTCGTCGGCGCCGCCTGCTACGACTTCATGCGCATCGGCTTCGACACGCTCGTGACGACGCCGCTGGACATGAGCCTCAACGACACCCCGTGCGTGTCGTGCGGCCGCTGCGCCGAGACCTGCCCGACCGGCGCGCTCATGCCCAAGCCGCGCGTCCTGCAGAAGTACGAGGTCGACGAGAGCCGCTGCATCCTGTGCGGGATCTGCGTCGACGCCTGCCCGTACGACGCCCTGCGCGACGGCGCCGACATCGAGCTCGCCCACACCGGCCGCGCCGATCCGACGATCGACCTGATGGCGCTCGCCTCGATCGACCGCGAGACCGAGGTCACCTACATCCAGCGCGAGCGCGACTGGGCGAGCCGCGCGGCCGCCGCCGGCCGGACGATCGACACGACGCGAATGCTGCCGGTGCTGCCGGCGACCGTCACGGGACTCCCGGCCGGCAACGGCCATGACCACGGCGATAGGCACGACCACGGCAACGGCCATGGCGCGGTGGCCGCGCTCGGACCGGGCGGTCACGAGTAGCCGGCCGTCCCATGATCAAGAAGGCCATCCCGATCCTTCTCGCCCTCCTGCTCATGGGCCTCGTCCTGGGCATCGCGGCGGCCATGCTGATCTTCCTCGGCCAGGACTGGGAGGACGCCCTGTTCTGGATCTTCGCCGCGGTGATGCTCGGGTCCGGCCTGCTCGTCGTGACGATGCGCGACATCATCCGCTGCGGCCTGGCGATGATCGTGTGCTTCGGGGCCCTCGCCGGGATCTACGTCGTCATGGGGGCGACGCTCATCGCGGCCGCCCAGGTCATCGTCTACATCGGCGCGATCAGCGTCCTGATCCTGTTCGCGATCATGCTCACCCAGACCAAGGACGCCCCCGCCCGGCTCGTCTTCCAGACGCAGGCCGGCGCGGCCGCCATCGCCTCGGTCATCATCGCCGTCCTCATCGGCCTGGCCGTCAGCGCCACCGACTGGGGTGGCGTGAGCGAACGGGTGCGCATCGCCACCGACGCCCTGTCGAACGTCCTCTTCGAGGACTTCGTGTTCCCGTTCGAGATCGTGAGCGTGCTGCTCCTGGCCGCGGTCATCGGCGGCGTGTATCTCGCCAAACGCGAACCGGGCGGGCCGTCGTGAGCAACTCCCTCGACGCCTACCTCGTCCTGTCCGGGCTGCTGTTCGCCATCGGCTCGTTCGGCTTCCTGGCCCGGCGCAACGCGATCAGCATGCTCATGTCCATCGAGCTGATGCTCAACGCGGTGAACCTCTCGATCCTGGCGTTCGGCGCGTTCATCCCCGAGCTCGGGGCGCAGGCGTCGGTCATCGCGCTCTTCGTCATGGCCACGGCCGCCGCCGAGGCGACGGTCGGGCTGGCCATCGTCATCGCCATCTACCGCAACAAGAAGACGCCGCTAGTCGACGAGTACGACGCCATGCGGCAATGACCCCGGAGACCATCGAGGCGATCGCGCCGCTGTTGCTCGTGCTGCCGCTCGTCGGCTTCGGGCTGACGGCGCTCATCGGGCGCCGGCTGGGCAAGCAGGCCCACTGGATCCCGGTCATCGCCATCTTCGCGGTGTGGCTCATCGCGATGGCCGTCGTGGTCAACGTGCTGTCGGGCACGGCGCCGCTCATCCCGGGCAGCGAGGACCTCCACGGCTACGAGATCCACCTCTTCACCTGGATCCCCGCCGGCGAGTTCCAGGTCGAGGCCGGCCTGTTCATCGACCCGCTGACCGCCTGCCTGCTGATCGTCGTCACGACCATCGGCCTGCTGGTCCACGTCTACTCGATCGGCTACATGAGCCACGACCCGGGCTACTGGCGGTTCTTCGCCTACCTCAACCTGTTCATGTTCTCGATGCTCCTGCTCGTGCTGTCGGGCAGCTGGCTCGTGGTGTTCGTGGCCTGGGAGCTGGTCGGCCTGTCGAGCTACCTGCTGATCGGGTTCTGGTACCGCAAGCGCTCCGCGATGCTGGCCGCCAAGAAGGCCTTCATCGTCAACCGCGTCGGCGACGTGGGCTTCGCGCTCGGGATCATGGCCATCTTCGTCAACACCGGCGCCGCCGGCGAAGCGACGCTCGACATCCGGCGCTCGATCGAGATCCTGCTCCATGAGGGCAGCGCGAACCCGATCCCGCTGTTCGTGGTCGCCCTGCTCGTGTTCATGGGTGCGATGGGCAAGAGCGCCCAGTTCCCGCTGCACGTCTGGCTGCCCGACGCCATGGAGGGCCCGACGCCGGTGTCCGCCCTCATCCACGCGGCAACCATGGTCAACGCGGGCGTGTACCTCGTCGCCCGCTCGAACGTGCTGTTCGCCTCGGCCCCGGACGCGATGGTCATCGTCGCGGCCATCGGCATCTTCACGGCCATCCTCGCCGCAAGCATCGCGATGACCCAGACCGACATCAAGCGCGTCCTCGCCTACTCGACGCTGAGCCAGCTCGGCTACATGTTCGCCGCGCTCGGCATCGGGGCCTTCACCGCCGCGATCTTCCACCTGATGACCCACGGCTTCTTCAAGGGCTTGCTGTTCCTCGGTTCGGGCTCGGTCATCCACGCCGTCCACGAGGAACAGGACATGCGCAGGATGGGCGGCCTGAGCAAGAAGATCCGGATCACCTACATCACGATGCTCATCGGCTCCATCGCGATCGCGGGCATCCCGCCGCTGGCGGGCTTCTTCTCGAAGGACGAGGTCCTCGGCGAGGCGTTCAAGCTCGGCTTCCAGTGGGTCTGGATCATCGGCCTGATCGTCGCGGGCATGACCGCGTTCTACATGTTCCGGCTCATGGGCATGACCTTCTGGGGCGAGTTCCGCGGGCCCAAGGCGGTCTGGGACAAGATCCACGAGTCGCCGCCGGTCATGACCATCCCACTCATCCTGCTGGCCATCCCGTCGATCTTCCTCGGCATGTACCTGGGCCTGCCGCTCGGGGCCAGCACGATCAGCGGCTGGCTGGAGCCGGTCTTCGCCGAGGGCGACGCGATCCTCGGCCACGCCGAGGTCGAGTACAGCCTCTTCGGCATCGACGGCGTCCTGATCCTCATGAGCGTCGGCGTGGCCGCCGGCGGGATCGCCCTCGCCTGGCGCTACTTCGGCATCGACCTCGGCAGCCTGCACCTGCCGGCGCGGCCTGAGCGCGTCCGCGAGATCAGCGCCCGCGTGCCGTTCCTGTACCGGGCCTCGCTCAACAAGTGGTGGTTCGACGACCTCAACCACGTGCTGTTCATGGTCCTCGGCGGGCGGCTCGCCTACGCGATGTGGTGGTTCGACCGGAACGTCGTGGACGGCACGGTCAACAGCCTGGGCCGGGTGACCGTGGCCTCGGGCCGCGGCCTGCGCCAGGTCCAGACCGGCCGGGTCCAGAACTACGCACTCGGCATCGCCATCGGCTTCATCGTGATGGCCGGCGCGTACTTCGCGCTGTCGGGGAACTGACCGATGGACATCGGATCCGTGCCGATCCTCTCGATCATCATCTTCCTGCCGCTGCTCGGCGCCATCGTCATCGCCATCCTGCCGACGCACTTCGCGCGCGGGACGGCGCTCGCGTTCGCTCTGCTGACATGGGTCGTCTCGCTGCTGCTGCTCATCGGCTACCTGCCGCGCGACGTCGGCTTCCAGTACACCGAGACGGTCAGCTGGATCCCCGTGTTCGGCATCCAGTACAAGGTCGGCGTCGACGGGCTGTCGGCGGCGCTCGTCGTGCTGACCACGACGCTGTCGTGGATCTGCATCCTCGCGAGCTTCGCGCCGATCACCACACGCATCAAGGAATACATGATCGCCTTCCTCGTCCTCGAGGTAGGCATGGTCGGCGTGTTCCTCGCCCTCGACCTGTTCCTCTTCTACATCTTCTGGGAGATCGTCCTCGTCCCGATGTACCTGATCATCGGGATCTGGGGCGGCGCCAACCGCATCTACGCGACGATCAAGTTCGTCCTCTACACCCTGGTCGGCTCGCTGCTCATGCTCGTCGCCATCCTGGCCACGGCGTTCGCGTTCGCGGAGGCGCACGGGGGCTCATGGGTCGGCGCCTTCGACTTCGAGACGCTGCGCGCGTTCGCCGAATCACCAGGGGGCGGCTTCAGCGCGGCGCTCCAGCTCGGTGCGTTCCTGGCCTTCTTCCTGGCCTTCGCGATCAAGGTCCCGATGTTCCCGTTCCACACCTGGCTGCCGGACGCCCACACGGAGGCGCCGACCGCGGGCTCGGTCATCCTGGCCGGCGTCCTGCTCAAGCTCGGTGGCTACGGCTTCATCCGATTCGCGCTGCCGCTCTTTCCGGACGCGGCCCAGACCCTGGCCCCCGCGATCATCGTGCTCTCGCTCATCGCGATCATCTACGGCGCGATCGTGGCCCTCGTCCAACCGGACCTGAAACGGCTGGTCGCCTATTCATCGGTCAGCCACATGGGCTTCGTGACCCTCGGCATCTTCGTGTTCACGACGCAGGGCATCCAGGGCGCGATCCTGCAGATGATCAACCACGGCCTGATCACGGGCGCCCTGTTCCTGCTCGTCGGGGTCATCTACGAACGGACCCACGACCGAACCATCGCCAAGATGAGCGGGCTGGCCGGGCGCACGCCGGTCTACGCCGCGCTGTTCGGGTTCTTCGTGTTCGCCTCGGCCGGCCTGCCCGGGTTGTCGGGCTTCGTGGGCGAGTTCCTGACCCTGGTCGGCACGTTCGAGGTCTACCCGTGGGCGGCGGCCGTGGCCGCGACCGTCATGGTCCTCGCGGCGGGTTACCTGCTGTACATGTACGGACGCATCGTCTTCGGCGAGGTGAGTGACTTCCTGGCCGGCCTCGGCGACCATCTGACCGACATCTCGCCGGTCGAGATCCTGACCCTCATCCCGCTGGCGACCCTCGTCGTCGTCTTCGGCATCCAGCCCGGCCTGCTCCTCGACCTCGTCCAGGGCACCGTCGACTCGACCGTCCGAGCCGCCCAGAGCGGCGCGGCCATCGCCCTCGACACGACGACCGTGCTCGTGATCCTCGCCCTCATCGTCATCGGCATCCTCGCCCGGCTCGGCTGGGCCATGACCCACAGCGACGCCACGCCCGCGCCGGCCCCCGTGCCAGCGGAAGGCGGGGCCGCCCATTGACCACCCAGGACCTGGTGGCGATCTCGCCGCTCATCCTCGCGGTCCTGGCGGCCGCGGCGGTCCTCATCGTCGACCTCATCTGGCCCGGTCGCGACCGGATCGCCATCGGGACGGCGTTGCTGGCACTGCTGCTGACGGCCGTGGTGACGATCGCGGTCGGCAGCGCGCCGACGACCGCCTTCGGTGGCTCGTACACGGTCGACGCGTTGACCACCTTCCTCGACATCCTGTTCATCTCGATCGTCGTGATGACGATCCTGTTCGCGCCCGACTACCTGCTCCCGCGCAACCTGCCGGTCGCCGAGTTCGCGATGATCATCATCTTCGCGATGACCGGGGCGATGCTCATCGCCGGGTCGACCGACCTGCTGCTCCTCTTCCTCGGCCTCGAGCTCATGGTCCTGCCGGGCTACCTGCTGGCGGGCTACCACAAGACCGACTCGTACTCGACCGAGGGCGCGATCAAGTACTTCCTGCTCGGCTCGTTCAGCTCGGCCATCCTGCTGTTCGGGCTCGCGTTCGTGTGGGGCATGACCGGCACGACGCGGGTCGAGGGCGTGGCCGATGCGCTCGCCGGGATCGTCGCCGGCAACGCCCCGCTGTCACCGGGCCTGGCGATGGGCCTCGCCTTCCTGACGACCGGCGTGGCCTTCAAGATCGCCGCGGTCCCGTTCCACTACTGGACGCCGGACGCCTACCAGGGATCGCCCACCCCGATCACGGGCTACCTGTCGGTCGGGCCCAAGATCGGCGCCTTCGCCCTGATCCTGCGCCTCTTCGTCGAAGCCCTGGGGCCGCTCAGCGAGTTCTGGATGCCGATCATCATCATCCTCTCGACGCTGACCATGACCCTGGGCAACCTCGTCGCGCTGACCCAGGACAACGTCAAGCGGATGCTCGCCTACAGCTCGATCGCCCACACCGGCTACATGCTCGTGGGCCTGGCCGCCTACGCCGGCGGCGAGATCGACGGCCTGGAGGGACTGCTCTACTACGGCGCCGCGTACACGTTCATGAACCTGGGCGCTTTCGCGGTCGTCGCCGCGCTCCAGAAGCGGACCGGCGTGACGTCATCGCTCGACACGTTCTCCGGACTGGGTCGGAAGGAGCCGCTCCTGGGCGTCCTCATGACGCTGTTCCTCCTGTCGCTGACCGGCATACCACCGACGGCCGGATTCTTCGCCAAGGCGTTCGTGATCCTGTCCGCGGTCGAAGCCGGCGGACCGCTCACCCTGCTCGCCGTGATCGCGGTGCTCAATGCCGCGGTGGCCGCGTTCTACTACCTGCGATGCGTCGTGTACATGTACATGCGCGACCCGGCCAGCGACGCACCACCGATGCGCCACGGCGCACTCGTGTGGGGCGGGCTCGCGGCCGCGACCACGCTGACGATCACGCTCGGCCTCTTCCCCGACACGCTGCTCACGATCGTCGCCGAGGCGGCCCGCTCGATCTCGCCGATCACGTAGGGCGCGCCGGCGACCCCTCCGCGGCCAACGCCCTCGCCAGCTGCCCCAGGAACCGCCCGACCGCGCGCGCCGACGCCAGGTGGAGGTCGGCGATCGCGCTCAGTTCGGCCGGCGCCGGACGGGTGCCATGGACCGCGACGGCAAGCCCGACCAGCCCGCCATCGGCGGCGCGCGCGGCTCTCACCGCCTCGAACGCGTCCACGTCGCTGAGCTCGTCGCCGAGGACGACGACCGCCCCCGCGGCATCCTCGGTCAACAGCCGGTCGACCGCCTCGCGCTTGCCGCCGGCGGCCCGCGGTCGCAGGTCTACCACCGAGCGTCCGCGGTAATGCTCGAGGCCGTGGTCGACGAGGCCGTCCCGCGCCTCGACCCGCTCGATCGCCGCGACGACCGTCGCCCGGGCGGCCGCCACGTCCCCGGCCTGCCGGACATGGAACGCCACGGACGGTCCCTTGCGCTCGACGAACAGCCAGGCCGGGTGCCCGAGCTCCGCCGCGACGCCTGTCGCGAGGTGCTCGGCCGGGTCTGCCTGCGCCGCGAAGCCGGGCGCTACGTCCACCCGGATCGCCGACGGTCGGCCGCGCCGGACAAGCCGTCCGGACTGGAGGCCGTGGTCGCCGAGGTAGTCGATGCCGCCGACCCGCACGCGCGACGCGACGTCCGCCACGGTCCGACCGGTGAGGACGACGACCCGCACCCGGCCGGGGTGGCCCTCGGCGAGGGCGGCCAGCCGGCGCAGGGCTCGCTGGGCGACCGGGTCGATGACGGCCGCTCCCGGATCGCGCGACCCGGGCGCCAGCGTGCCGTCGAAGTCGACGACCACGAGCAAGGGCGGCCGGCCGCCGACGAGCCGCTCGATCGCGGCGGTCAGGTCGGCGGGGCCGGCGACGGCGTTCCCGGGCTGGCCGACGGTCACTCGATCGACGGGGACGGGGGCACCGACGCCGCAGGCGACGGAGGCACGGTCACGGCGTGACGGACGCGTCCGGCAGGATCGTCTGGAGGCCGCTGGCCCCCGACGCAGATGCGGACGCGGACGCGGACACGCCGGGTGACCCGGCGGCCGAGGCCGACGGCGACGCGACCGGGGTGGGTGTGTCGAGGACGACCGTCGGCGCGGGCGTGACGGGCGGCGCCGGCTCCGGGGCGAATGCGAGGATCCCCCCGAGCAGGAGCGCCGCGACCGCGATCCCGGCCACCAGGCCGACGACGATCGAAAGGCGAGCCCACATCGTGGCGCGGAGGGTACCAGTACGAGCGGCCCGGGGCGTGGTCCCGGGACGCGCGCTACCCTTCGGGTCCGATGTCCGACCTCTCGGAGCGCGTGCGCACGCGCCTCTTCCCGGCGCTCCTCACCGCGGCCGGCGTGACCATGCTCGCGGCCGGGCTGCTGTCGTACACGTCGCCGGTCGCGGCGGAGCCCGGTCCGAGCGCGACGCCCGACGCCGGGGCGACCCTCGCGCCGACCGACGCGCCGCGGATCACACTGCCGCCGCTCGAGTCGGCCGCCCCGCCGAGTGCGACGCCGACGGCCGACCCCGACCGGGTGGCGACGCGCATCCGCATCGCGGCGCTCGACATCGACCTGCCCATCGTCAAGGGCCCCGACGGCTATCCGCTGTGCAACGTCGCGATGTACCTCAAGGAGCTCCACCAGCCCGGCCAGGGCAAGGCGACCTACATCTACGCCCACGCCCGTGACGGCATGTTCCTGCCGCTCCTCGAGACGAAGGCGAAGGCGCAGCTGGGCATGGTCGTCGAGGTCTGGACGAGCGACGACTATCGATTCCTCTACGAGGTGACCGACGTCCGGCGCGACCAGCGGGATCTCGACGACGCGCTGGGCGCCGACACCGAGCAGCTCTGGCTGCAGACCTCCGAGGGGCCGAAGGGGACGCCCGGCAAGACCCAGATCGTCGCGGAGCCGTTGTCGGTGGAGCGGGCCGACCACGCCGACGCCCACCCGAAGGCGAAGCCGGTGAACTGCGGCTAGGAGCGAGCGGCCGACGGTCTGCGGCTGCCGGCCATCGGCCGGCGGCTAGATCCAGTCGATCTTGCGCAGCCAGACCACCGCGAGCGCGGCGAGCCCGACGATCATGCCGGTGACCAGCCAGAAGTTGCCAGCCTCCGTGTGCGCCTCGCTCATCCCGAAGATGCCCGCCACGGCGCCGATCCCGGCGAGGATGACCGTCACCCCGGTGAGCCGCTTCATGATCACCGACAGGTTGTTGTTGATCTGGGTCAGGTAGACGTCGAGGGTCGAGGACGCGAGCTCGCGGTAGTTGTCGAGCTCGTCGGTGAGCCGGATCACGTGATCGTAGACATCGCGGAAGTAGACGAGCTCGGCCCCGTCGACGAGCGGCTGGTCGCGGTTCGTCAGCTGGTTGAAGACCTCGCGGGTCGGGCCTGCAGCACGACGGACCTCGATGAGCTCGCGTTTGAGGGCGAACAGGTCGTCCAGCACCTCGGGCGTGGCTCGGGCGATGACCCGGTCCTGGACCGCGTCGATGGCATCGCCGAGCTCGTCCGCGAACGGGAAGTAGCCGTCGACGATGTCATCGCTGATCGCCCACAGCAGGTGGTCGGCGCCGTGGGCCATGATCGTCGCCGGGTCGGGCTGGAGATGGCGGATCTCGCGTGGATCCCAGACGTCCGCGTGGGCGGTCAGCAGGAATTGCTCGCCGAGCACGAGATCGATCTCGCTCGCCACGAACCGGGTCTTGTGGACCAGCGCGAACAGCACGACGTGGATCACGCCGTCGGTCGACTCGATCTTGGCTCGCTGGTTGCCCTCGAGCACGTCCTCGACGATGAGCGGATGGAGCCCGAGCGCGCCGCCACAGGCCGCGAGCTGGGCGGCGGACGGATCCACGAGGTCGACCCACAGGATGGCCGCAGGGTCGCGCAGCAGGTCGGGCAAGGCGGCCATCGCCGCGTCGCCATCGGATGTCTCGAGCGACTTGCCGCGCAGCACCGTCAGGTGGACGCGTCCCGGCTCGGTGGACGAGACGGGGACGTAGCGCCGGGTCATCGGCTCGCCGATGGCCCCGGTCGATCGCTCAGAGGATGAGGTCGGGCTCGCGGCTGCCATCGCCGGTCAGCATACGCTCGCTCGCAGCCGCCGAGGCCCGCCGGCCGCCGCCGAGCGCCAGGGCCGGGACGACCGCAGCGGCCGTCACGACCGCGGCGACGACGAACAGGCCGACCATGATCGACGCGGCCTCGCGCGACGCCCAGGTCTCGAGCGCCTCGACGACCAGCGGATCGCGCAACGGCCGGTCGCGCAGGTCCTCGGGGATCAGCTGGAGATACGCGTCGGGGGTGGCGTAGACGTCGGCCGACAGGCGGTCGATCGTCGTCGAGCCGTAGGCGGTCAGGATGGCCAGCCCGACGGCCATCCCGATCATCCGCGCGACCGTCACGACGGACGACGCGGCGCCGAATGACCCCTGGCCGGCGGCCTCGACGGCGGCCGTCGAGCGGGGTGTGACGCTCAGCCCGAAGCCGAGGCCGAAGACGGCCAGCCCGGCCGAGGCCACCGCGATCTCCGTGTCCGGCGTCCAGCGCGCCATGGCCAGCAGACCGCCGATCCCGAGGGCGAGGCCGGCCACCGTGACCAGGCGGTAGCTGGCGACCCGGACGAGGAACCCCGACGCGAGGGCCCCGACGGCGGTCGCCAGGGCGAGCGAGCCGAGGGCCAGCCGCTGCTCGTCCGGCCCGCCGTAGAGGACCCGGTCGACGAAGACGGCGGCGCCGATGATCGCGGTCGCGAAGGCATAGCCGGTGAGCAGCGAGACGAGCGCTGCGGCGCTGAACGCGACATGCCCGAACAACCGCACGTCGAGGAACGGGTCCGCCGTGCGCAGGGCGTGGACGACCGCCAGGATCGTCGCGACGACCGCCGTCACCCCCAGCACGAGCGACACGGTGGCCGGGTCGAGCTCCAGCCCGGCGACCTGGCTCGCCCCGACGAGGGTGATCGCGATGAGTCCGCTGGCGAGCGCGACGCCGAACAGGAGGGCGCCGGGGATGTCGATCGCGCCGGACCGGCGCGGCGTCTCCCAGTCGTCCGAGGCTGCCCAGGCGAGGGTCATCGCCACGATCCCGATGGGCACGTTCACGTAGAAGATCCAGCGCCAGGCCGGGGCGAGGAGCGCGGCGGGCGTGCCGCCCAGGCCCGCGCTCGTCAGCGTGTCCTCCGGATGGACGGCGCCGAGGATGGCCGCGCCGAGGAACGGCCCGGCCGCCATGCCGAGGAACGTCAGGGCGCCGATGACGCCGAGGGCACGCGCCCGGGCGGAGCCGTCGTAGAGGTATGCCGCGGCGGCCGTCCCGACCGGGACGAGGACGCCGCCACCGACCGCCTGGACGAGCCGCGCGGCGATGAGCTGGTCGAGGCTCTGCGAGGCCCCGGCCAGGAACGAGCCGACCACGAACACGCCCAGCGCCCCGATGAACAGGCGGCGCGCCCCCCACAGGTCGGCCAGCCGGCCCGCCAGGGGCATCGTCAGGATGTACACGAGCAGGTAGCCGTTGACGATCCAGCTGGCCTTGCGCAGCTCCACCCAGGCCGAGGCCCCGGCCGAGTCGACGAGATCGCCCAGGATCGACGGCAGCGCGACCGCCGTGATCATCAGCTCGAGGCCGGCCAGGAACACGCCCACGCCGAAGACACCGAGCAGCACGAGCCGGGCACGACGATCCACGGACGGAGTGTAGGCGGACGGGCGATCGGGACCCCGGCGACACCTCGCCGACGCTGCGCATCCCGGCTTGACACGGTCCGCTCCGGCTCGTAGCATCAACATCCGTTGATATCAACCGGCGTTGATATGACCACCGGGACCCCCGCCCAGGGGACCGCGCCGACCCTCCAGGAGCTCCCTCAGCCCGTGCCCACGCCCGCCCGCTTCCGCTCCACGATCGCCTCGATCGTGCTCCAGCCCGACGACCTGCGCGAGTTGCGCGCGTTCCACAAGGCCCTCGCCGACGTGAACCGCCTGCGCATCGTGCGCCGTCTGGCCGAAGGCGAGGCCAGCGTCGCGGAGCTGATCGCCCACGTCGGCCTGTCGCAGCCGCTGGTCAGCCATCACCTCAAGCGCCTGCGCGTCGCCGGCCTCGTCGAGACCCGCCGGGTCGGCCGCGAGACCGTCGCCACCCTGCGCTCCGAGGCCTTCGGCGAGGTCGCCGCGCGCGAACGCGCGATCCTCGGCATCGCGAGCTAGGCGCCCGCGGCCATGACCATCTCCAACGACTCCCGCGCGCGCATCAAGCGCATCTTCGAGCCCATCGCGCTGGGTATGGGCAGGCTCGGACTGACCCCGGATGGTCTGACCCTCATCGGCTTCGGGATCACCGTCCTCGGGGCGATCCTCGTCGCCCTCCAGCACTGGACGATCGGCGGCATCGTCGTCTTCATCGGCGGCGCCTTCGACATGTTCGACGGGACGCTCGCCCGGGCGACCGGCAAGGTCAGCAAGCTCGGCGCGTTCATGGACTCCGTGTTCGACCGCTGGGGCGAGGCCGTCGTCTACCTCGGCATCGTCATCGGTGGCGAGCTCGCCGGACATACGCGCGTGCCGATCCTCGCGGCGGCTGCCCTCGGCGCCGCGTTCATGGTCAGCTACGCCCGGGCCAAGTCCGAGGGTCTCGGCTTCAGCACCGGGACCGGCATGGCCGCGGTCGGCATCATGCCCCGCGAGATCCGCCTCGTCATCCTGTCCCTGGGCCTCATCTTCGCGGATGCGCCCAACATCAAGGCCCTCGAGATCGCCCTCGGCATCATCGCCGTCGGCGCCACGATCACCGTCATCCAGCGGATCCTGTACGTCCGCGGTCAAGCGACACAGCAACAGCCCACCCCCACCCAGACCCCATCGGCCCAGACGCCAGGGAGCAACGGAGAACAGCAGTGAGCAAGAACGGCAACGGCACCGGCAAGAACGGCGTGACGCCGTCCAACACGTGGGCGGGCTCCGGCCGCCGCGGCGACGGCAAGATCCGCGTCGCCATCGTCGGCGTGGGCAACTGCGCGAGCAGCCTCGTCCAGGGCCGCTACTACTACGAGAACGCCAACGACGACGACTTCGTCCCGGGCCTGATGCACGTCAACCTGGGCGGCTATCACGTCCGCGACATCGACTTCGTCGCGGCGTTCGACATCGACAAGAACAAGGTCGGCAAGGACCTCGCCGACGCGATCTACACGAAGCCGAACAACACGTACGTGTTCCAGAAGGTCGAGAAGACGGGCGTGACGGTCGAGCGCGGCATGGTCCACGACGGCCTCGGCAAGTACCTGTCGCAGATCATCGAGAAGGCGCCGGGCGAGACCGCCGACATCGTCGGGATCCTCAAGGAGCGCGAAGTCGACGTCATGGTCTCCTACCTGCCGGTCGGCAGCGAGGAGGCGACCAAGTGGTACGCCGAGCAGGCCCTGACCGCGGGCGTCGCGTTCGTCAACGCCATCCCGGTGTTCATCGGTCGCGAGCCGTACTGGCAGCGGCGCTTCGCCGAGGCCGGCCTGCCGGTCATCGGTGACGACATCAAGAGCCAGGTCGGGGCGACCATCAGCCATCGCGTGCTGACCCGCCTGTTCATGGACCGCGGCGTCCGCCTGGACCGCACCTACCAGCTCAACTTCGGTGGCAACACGGACTTCCTCAACATGCTCGAGCGCGAGCGGCTCGAGTCCAAGAAGATCTCGAAGACGAACGCCGTCACCTCGATGCTCGACTACGAGATCGACGAGGACGACATCCACGTCGGCCCCTCGGACCACGTGCCGTGGCTGAAGGACCGCAAGTGGTGCTACATCCGGATGGAGGGCACGACCTTCGGGGACGTGCCGCTCAACGTCGAGATGAAGCTCGAGGTCTGGGACAGCCCCAACAGCGCGGGCGTCATCACCGACGCCATCCGCTGCCTGAAGCTGGGCCTCGATCGCGGGCTCAAGGGCACGCTGGTCGCCCCGAGCAGCTACTTCATGAAGAGCCCGCCCCAGCAGATCCACGACGACATCGCCTTCAACCGGGTGGAAGCCTTCATCCGCGGCGAGGACAACGAGACGCTCGTGGGCACCGAGGCCCCGGTCAAGCGCAAGCTGCGCAAGCTTGCCGGCAGCAAGGCCAAGGTGGCTGCCGCCGCCTCGTGACCTCCGGCGACACGCCGAGCGGCGGACCGCGTCGGCCGGGCGCCAGCCCGGGCGCGTCCCGGGAGCGCCGTCTCGAAGCACCGCATCGACGCGGGGGCAGCAGCCCCCGCGTCGTCGAGCGTCTGGCGGTCGGGGCCTACCGGGCCACGGCCGCGGTCATGGGCATCCTCCCGGCCGGCCCGACGGCGGCCGTCATCGGGCGGTTCGCCCAGATCTCGTACCTCGCCTGGCCGACCAAGCGACGCTGGTCGAACCGCAACTTCGGGCACGTCCTGGGGCTGCCGCCCGACCACCCGCGCGTGCGTCGGCTGGCGCTGCGCGCCTACCTCGAGTACGGCCGCTACCTGACCGAGCTGATGCGCCTGCCGTCGATGGACCAGGAGCGCATCGCGCGCTTCGTGCCCGACCTCGACTTCGACGGCGTGCGCCGGCTTTGGCAGGAGGCGCCCGGCGGTGGCGGGATCATCTTCGCGGTCGGGCACATGGGCAGCAACGAGGCCGTCGCGGCCTCGATCGCCCACCACGGCATGCCCATCAGCGTCGTCGCCGACGACTCCTCGTTCCCCGAACTGTTCGAGCTGCTCCGCCGGCAGCGTGAGGAGTGGGGCGTGACGATCATCCCGTGGCGGAATCTGCGCGCGATCTTCGGCGTGCTCCGCCGGCGCGAGATCCTCGGACTGCTGGTCGACTGGGGCTACCGCCCGGACGGCATCCCGGTCCGTCTGTTCGGTGAATGGACGGCGCTGCCCGCCGGCCCGGCGACGCTCGCGGCCAAGACCGGGTCGCGGATCCTGCCCATCGCCATCCACCGCCAGCCGGACGACACCTTCGTCGTGAGCTGGACGACCCCGATCGAGGTCGCCTCGTCCGAACCGGCCGAGCTCCAGCGCGCGACCCAGGCCATCGCGGACGCGCTGACCGCCAACATCGGCGCGGCACCGGACCAGTGGTACAGCTTCAAGCCGATCTGGCCGGGCGACCCGGCCGAGATCGCCGACCTCGAGCATCGCGCGACGCTCATGCAGGCGGGCATCGCCGACCCCGGCCCGGGCGGTGGCGCCGGGGCTTCGACCGCGCCACCCGGATCGGCCGTGGCGGCGACATCGTGACTCGCGGCGCTTTGGTCGCCGCGATCCGCGGCCGCCTGCTGATCGCGGCCTCGTGGCTGGTCTGCCATCTGCCCGAAGCTCCGCTCGTGCGTCTTGCCGAGTTCGCCGGCGACCTCTGGTACCGGGCCACGCCCGACCGTGCCGCCCAGGCCCGGCGGAACCTGGGCCGGGTGGCCAGGGCCCTGGCCGCCGAGGGCCGGGGCTCCGCGACCGTGCGCGCCGCTGCGCAGCGACCCGCGCGCCCTCGAGCGCCTCGTCCACCGGGCGTACCGGCACGCCGCGCGCTACTACCTCGAGGTCGCGCGCACGCCCGCCATCCAGCCGCGCGACATCGCGGAGCGGATGACCATCGAGACCCCGGAGGTCGTCGCCGAAGCGTTCGCCGGCGACGCGGTGATCTTCGTCGGCCTGCATTTCGGGTCGCTCGAGCTTCCGGGGTTGCTCCTGGCCAGCCAGGTCGGTGGCGCCGTGGCGCCGATGGAGACGATCGACGACGCCCACCTGCAGGCCTGGTTCGTGCGCACGCGGGGCGCCATGGGCATCCGCATCGTCGGGCTGCGCGAGGCGCGCCGCGAGCTGTTGGCAGCGCTGCGCGACGGGACGAGCGTCGGGCTGGTCGGCGATCGCGACCTGACCGGCGGCGGGATCCTGACCCCGCTCTTCGGAGCGCCCGCTGCCCTGCCCCTCGGACCGGCGATGCTCGCGGTCGAGAGCGGCGCCACGCCCTATGTCACGGGCGTCCGGCGGACGACCCCCGGGCACTACCTGGGACGCCTCGAGACCGTCGTCGTGCCGGCGACCGGCTCGCGGCGGGAGCGCGTCACGGCGACCACGGCCGCGTTCGCCACGGCATTCGAGCGCATCATCGAGGACGCCCCCGAGCAGTGGTGGGCGGTCTTCTTCCCGATCTGGCCGGACCTCGAGGCGGAGGCGGCCGGCACCGCGGCCGAAACCACGGGCGCCGCATCCGAATCATCCGCGCCGCCTGAACGCGCAGCACCCGATGCCCCGGCCGTTGCCCCCGAGGCGGCGACCGACCCGGCGGTGCGCGCGTGACGGCCGACCGGCCCGGCCGGGCCGACCTGCACATCCACACCGTCGCCTCCGACGGCACGGCCGACGTCCTCTCGATCATCGAGCACGTCGCGCGCCGCGGCGACCTCGACGTCATCGCCATCACCGACCACGAACGCATCGATGCGGCCGTGGCCGGCCGGGCGCTGGCGCGCGACCGCGGCCTCGCGCTCGACGTCATCGTCGGCGAGGAGGTCACGACCCTCGGCGGCCACCTGCTGGCCCTGTTCATCGAGCGACCCATCCGCCCCTACCGCTCGCTGCGCACGACCATCGCCGACGTGCACGACGCCGGCGGCCTGGCGATCCCGGCCCATCCGCTCGTCCCCTACCCGTTGTGCGCCCAGGGCTGGGTGCTGCGGCGCCTGCTCGACGACCCGGACACGGCCGTCCATCCCGACGCGCTCGAGACCTTCAACCCGACCGCGCTCGGGCGACCGTGGCACGACCGGGTCGTGCGCTTCGCGGCGCGCCACGGCCTGGCGGCGGTCGGCAACAGCGACGCGCACACCCTCGCCGCGATCGGCGTCGGCTGGACGACCTTCGAGGGCCGCAGCAGCGCGGACCTGCGAGCCGCCATCGAGGCCGGGACGACCCGCCACGGTGGCGCCTTCCACGGCACGGCCGGCCAGGTCGGCGTGTTCGGTCAGCAGCTGCGCAAGAAGGCGATCGATGCCCGCGACGAGGTCGCCGGCCGCGTTCGGCGCGACGGCACCGGCCGCGACCATGGCTATCCCGGCGGCCGCGCCCGGCCCCCGCGCTTCGATCCGCCGGTCCAGCGCGACGAGGTCGGGCCGTGAAGATCGGGCTCGTCTGTCCGTACATCTACCCGGAGAACGGCGGCGTCGCCCAGCACGTCCGGTTCCTCTACGAGAACCTGCGCCTGCGCGGCCACGACGTCCGGGTCCTGACCGCGAGCCACGGCCCGCAGCGCTCGTCCGAGGGCGACATCATCCGCCTGGGCGTCGGGTTCTCGGTGCCCATCAACGCGTCGGTCGGGACACTGACGTTCTCGCCGCGCTACCTGTCCCAGATCGGTGCGATGCTCGACCGCGAGCGCTTCGACGTGCTGCACTTCCACGAGCCGTTCGTGCCGTTCCTGTCGCTCTTCCTGCTGCGCGAGTCGCAGAGCGTCAACGTCGCGACGTTCCATGCCTACGCCGGCTTCTCGCCGTCCTACGAGTTCGGCAGCCGGGCGCTGGGCGGCTACGCGGCTCGCCTGCACGGCCGGATCGCGGTGAGCGCGGCGGCCCGCCACTTCATCGATCGCTTCTTCCCCGGCGATTACAAGGTCATCCCCAACGGCGTCGACGTCGGCCGCTTCGCGAACGCGGTCCCGATCGCGCGCTGGCAGGACGGCACGCCGAACGTCCTCTTCGTCGGGCGCCACGAGCCACGCAAGGGCCTCATCGACCTGCTCAAGGCCCACCGCATCCTGCGCAAGACCGGCTCCGACCCGCGCCTGCTCGTGGTGGGATCCGGACCGCAGGAGCGCGAGGCGCGGCGCTACGTCGCGACGCGCGGCCTGCAGGGGGTGGAGTTCCTCGGCCGCGTGTCGGATGCCCAGAAGGCCCAGCTCTTCCGGACCGCCGACGTCTACGCCTCGCCCGCGACCGGCGGCGAATCGTTCGGCATCGTGCTGCTCGAGGCGATGGCCGCCGGCACGCCGATCGTGTGCTCGGACATCCACGGCTACAAGGGCGTGGTCCGGCGCGGCCGTGAGGGCCTGCTCGTCCCGCCGCGCGAGCCGCGCGAGCTGGCGATCGCCATCGACCGCCTGTTGCGCGACCCGGCGCTGCGCGAGCAGATGGGCGCGGCGGGCCAGGAGCGGGCGGAGCAGTTCAGCTGGCCGCGGGTCACGGCCAAGGTCGACGACTACTACGGCTTCGTCATCCGCCGCCTGGCGGCCTCCGGCAACCTGCCGGCCGGCTTCACCGCGGACGTGCCTCAGGCGCCCCCGCCGGTCCGGGCAAGGCCGTCCGCCGCGTCTCCGGAGCCGCTCGCGGGCGTCTCCCTGGCCGCCCGCGACTCCGCGATGGCCAGCCGCCAGACCGAGGCCGAGTAGGCGACCACGAGGCAGGTCACGGTGATGGCGACCGTCAGGATCGCCAGGGTCGGCGACAGCAGCGGCGTCGCGAGGTTGCGTTCCGCCGTGCTCACCGGGAACTGGAACGCGTACAGGTAGGTCGGCAGCAGCCCCTGGTAGGCGTTGGCCACGGCCGACGGCAGCGGCAGCGCCGAGATGTTCGGGTAGGCGACGGCGAACCACGCCACGGCCGCCACCATCAGCCCGCCGACATAGCGTCGCGCATCGCGCGCCCCGACGACCTGCGCCCCGAGATACGCGAGCGGCAAGCCGACGATGATCGCGATCGGCTCGACCGGGACGCTGGTCAGGGTGAAGATCGGGGTCTCGGGCAGGATCGCCACCGCGGCGAACCCGATGGCCACCCCGATGGCGGCGACGATCAGCGAGCGGAACGAGCCGGGGGTCGCGTCCACGCCCTCCTCCGCGTCGCGCTGCAGGGCCAGGAACGAGCGGACGAGCACGACGGCCCCGATGACCACCACGATGAGCAGCCCGACCGTGCGCAGCGTCACGGTCATGTCGGGGATGACCGCCGGACACGCCGCCGATCCCGGATTCACCGATTCGACACCGACGAAGGCGCACAGCGGCCGTGACAGGACCCACATGAGCGCCGGCCCGACGATGGCCAGCCCGGCCACGATGCGTGCCCACAGCCACGTGCGGCGGGTCGCCCCATGCCACAGCTCGGCCGCGAAGTAGGCGAGCGCGAGGATCACGAACGGCAGTGCCGTGTAGTAGTGGTACTGGAACGCGGCGCGGTCGATGCGCGCCCAGGGCACCCACTGCGCCGCGAACCCGATGGCGATGAGGGCGAGCGCCAGGCTGCGCCGGCGATACGCCTGGATCGACACGAAGATCATCGCCGCCACGCCCATCCACCAGATGACGAGGTTGCCCGCGTCGTAGATGGCGGCCGTGGTCCCGCCCGCGAACGAGTCCTGGTAGAACCACACGGGCTTGAGATCGAACGGCCACGCCCACCACGGCGACGAGGCCGGGTGCGGCGAGGTCAGCCCGTTGTGATAGCCGTACATCTGCGTGGTCAGCTCGGCGAGGGTCTGGCCGGTGTGCCCGGCCGGGACGCCCGCCCAGAGCTGGTGGTTCTCGATCAGCGCCCACGGGATGTAGGACACGACGTAGACGATGAGCGGGATGGCCAGCAGCGAGATCGCCGCCCAGACCAGCGGCAGGCCCAGCCGCCAGCCCGGCCGGAGCCAGCCGACCGGGGGGTCCGCCGCCGGCTCGAGGAGTCGCGCCGGGTCGGCCGGTCCGGGCGGCGTCGCCAGCGGGCCGTAGCCGATCCGCCGGCCGACCCCGAAGGCCAGCGCCACGACGATCGAGCCGATCGCGAGCAGGAACGCGATCTGGAGGGGCGTCACGGCGACCGAGCCCAGCGTGATGGCCGTGTTGACCGACCCGCGCGCCACCGACGCGAAGAACACGAGGGCGCCCAGGGCGACGGGCGCGAGCAGGGCGATCCACTGCTCCTCGTCGGTCCAGGCGATCGGATGCATGACCGCGACGACGACGGCGACCAGGGTCAGGCCGATCATGACCAGCAGGAACGTGACGTTGCCGATGCCGCCGCCCTCGGGGACGGCCAGGGCCATGTAGCCGAGCACGCTCGTGATGCCGATGAGCCCGAGGATCGAGACGACGCGGCCGAGCGCGCTGCGCACGAGGAGCAGCAGCACGAGCGCCCCGATGGCGTAGGCGGCGACCCACTTCGAGGCGAGCGCCAGCCCGAGTAATCCGCCGATCACGGGCATCGCCAGCCAGAACGCGGCCGGATGCCGCCAGCGCCCCAGCCACAGGGCCGCGAAGATCGCGTACGCGGCGATGATGAACAGCCCGACGTAGACGTCGTTCATGCCGATCCGCGACTGGACGAAGAGCATTCCGTCGAGGACGACGAACGCGCCCACGAGCCCGGCCACGAGGCGTCGCCGGAAGAGGACCCGGGCCAGCAGGTAGAGGCAGGCCGCCATGAGCGCACCGGCGATGACCCCCGGCAGCCGCCACGCGAAGGCATGCGAGCCGACCCCGATCGATGCCGTCTCGCCGGCGGCCCCGTAGACGAGGAGCTCCTGGCGGTCGGCGGTCATGTACTCGGGCTCGACGTCCATGGACCACGCGGCGGGCGTCATGCCCTCGGGCAGGCGGGCGTCGGCGAAGACCGCGTTGGCGTGGGGCTCGACGACGTAGACGGTCCAGCCGTCGCCGGGCGCCCCGGTCGAGCCCGGCACGCGCCCCAGGATGTGGACCTGCTGGCTGGCCTCGTCGAAGGTGACCCACGTCCCGGGCGCCGGCAGTGGGTGGCGGCCGGTGCTGACCGGCCCGTCCTTGGCGCTGTCCCCACCGACCGCGATGACGTCGTAGCCCGGGTCGTCGGGCGGGCCATTCGTGGCGTACAGCCGCGGGTCGTCGACGCCGGTGACCATGGCCAGCCCGTGGGCGCCACCGGCCATCCCGATGGTGCTCGAGACCGCGGCCGTCTGGGGATCGATGAACGACACGCCTTCGCTGGTGGCGACCGCCACCCGGGCCCGGTCCTGGATCTCGACGCCGGCCAGCGAGCCGTCGCCGATGGCGGCCTCGATCGAGGTCCGGGTCTCACTGTCGCCCGGGTCGCCCAGGACGACCTGGGTGTCGGGGTCGCTGGTGGCGGCGAGGCGGGAGGCGAAGTCGGCGGCGTCGGTGTCGAGCAGCTCGGCCAGCTTCGAGGCGACGGCCGTCGCGTCCTCGATGGCGGACGGGGTGGCCAGCAGGGCGGCGCCCGTGCCACCCGGGGCGAGGTCGGTGATACCGGCCAGGTCGACGCTGCCCAGCACGGCGCCGGCGTCGACCCCGACCGTGGACAGGCGCGCGTCGGAGGCGGCGACGACGGTCGCTCCGTCGTCGATGAGGAGCAGGTGCGTGACGGGATGGTCCACCCGCGCCAGCTCGGCCGGCTCGAGGCCGTTCTCCAGCCCACCCAGGCCGATCGCGGTCAGGTCGAGGGTCGCGATGCGTCCGTCGTCATAGCCGACGACCAGCTGGCTCGCGGTCGGGTCGACGGCCAGGGCGGTCGCGCCGACGGCGGGGATCGTGCTGATGAGCTCGCGCGTGCGCAGGTCGTAGGACCGGATCTCCGTCCCGGTCGCGACGTGGATCCGCTCGCCCGCGGTCCCGCCGATGACGACATCCTCGCGGCGATGCTCGATGGCCGCGGCCACGACCGGGGTCTCGAGGTCGCTCGTGGCGCGGACCTCGTCCCCGCCCCACAGCACCAGCCCGCCGGCCATCAGGTACTTGGCGATGTGCGGATGGGTCCATTCGTAGATGTCGTGGTCGAGCCCGTAGCGCCAGCTCTGCAGGAACTCCGTGGCGGTCCGGGCGTGGTAGACCTCGTCGAAGTGCATCTGGTACGGCTCGGCGAGCCGGAACGTGCGGAGGCCCAGCGTCGCGAGCACGAGGACGACGAGGAACCAGGCGTCGAGCCGGTCGAGCCTGCCGCCGCCTTCGTGCCGGAGCGAGGCGCTGCGGTCGGCGCGGGTCGGCGCCTCGACGGCTCGATCCCGGAACCAGCCGGTCAGCCCGGCGTCGCTGAACGGGCGTCGCTCGCTCCAGGTGGGCAGGGCCACGGCGGAGGCCGTGGCCACCGCGGCGGTTCCGGCGACGCCGTCGGCCGCGAGTGCCGGCGGCGGGCCGCCGGGGGGCGCCATCACCGGACCGTCGCCGACCAGGGCCGCGCTCGTGACGACCGTGCCGGCTGGCACGGTCCGCCGGCCGTCTTCCAGGGCCGCGTCGGCCGGCGGCGCATCGGCGTCGGTGCCGGCGGCGGCCATCGCCAGCTCGTCCTCGAGGGTCGCGTGCGCGCCCCGGCGCAGCTGGGCGAGCGCCCACAGGAATGCGAGCGTGTTGACGATCGCGATGAGGGTTATCCCGGCCGGTGAGCGGATGGCCTCGCCGACGCCGAGCCAGTCGGCGATCGACGGGTTGTCCGGATACAGCGTCGTGAGGACCACGTACATGTTCGCGAACGTCGTGATCGACAGGACCACGTACGCGATCCGCCAGCGCCACGAGACCGCGAACAGGATCGCCCCGATCGCGAAGAACGGGAACCCGTAGCGCTCATGGACGCGGGTCGGGACCGCGAAGAAGGCCAGGGCCAGGACGGCCAGGGCCACGAGCAGGGTCAACCGGTCGGGCCGGCGCGCGGCCGCCCACAGGGCGCCCACGATCGTCACGACGAGCAGGACCGCCCCCACGAGGACCGCCGGGATGGCCCCGAAGGCCGCGACCCCCGCGCCGCAGCGATCGATCGGGACCTGGACCGCGTCGCACACCCACAGGCCGGCACCGGCGAGGCTGTTGCCCGTGTCGCCCGGCACGATCGCCCAGATGTTGTAGGCGTTGACCGTCAGATACGGATACCCGCCGCCGGCGACGATGATCTGGTCGACGAGGCCGGAGTGGACGAACGGCGCGGTGGTCGAGAGCTCGATGACCGACAGACCGAAGGGTAGGCACACGATCACGGCGGTCAGGTAGCCGGCCAGGCCGGTCGTCAGGATCCGCCACGGGCTCCCGGTCCGGCGCTCCCAGGCCCGCAGGCGGGCGACGATGCCGCGTGGCGCCTCGTCCGTGGCGTCGATCCAGGTGTCCGCGGCGTCCGCAGGATCGTCTGGCCCGGCGCTGGAGCGGACCGGCCACAGTGCGCGCCGGATCGTGACCACCGCCAGCAGCGGCACGAGGATCCCGAGCTGCGGCTTGATGATCGCGGCGATGACCGTGAAGATCGCCGAGCGCTCGGGCTGGTCGCGCCACAGCGCCCGCAGGGCGAGGAGCAGGAACACCACGCCGAAGGCGTCGACCTGGCCCCACACGACGCTGTCGAACCAGCTGATCGGGTTGAAGACCGCGACGGCCGCCCCGCCGAGCGCCAGCAGGTCGCGGCCGCCGAGCTCGCGGATCATCGACCAGACGAGCCAGCCGATGGCCAGGTCGGCCAGGATCGGCGGCACCTTGATCAGGTCGCCGATGCCCCCCACGGCCTGGCCGATGATGCCCACGAGCCACAGCACGTACAGGTAGCCCGGCGTGTAGTCGTGGAAGAAATCCCGGTCGTAGAAGCCGAGCGGGCCGTGCTGGGCGAGGTCGGACGCCCAGAAGCGGAAGGCGCCCAGGTCCACCTCGAAGCCGGAGCCCGGGAGCAGGTATGCAAGAATGACGCGGAGGGCGAGGCCGAGCGCGAGGACGATCAGGATCGCGCCCACGGCTCCCTGTGTCCCGGTCGACCGCGACGGCGCTCCCGTGCCTCGCTCGAGCCCACCGGATGCGGGGCCAGTCACCGGGAAAACGGCTCCTGCACGAGCGTGGAAGGTGGATCGGAGCGTAGCACAGGGCCGCCCGGGGGACCCCGCAAGCGACCGGCCATCAGATGGGCGCGCGGGTCGGTGGCTGGCGGTGGCCGGCGGCCTCCTGCTGGCGGTCCTCGCCCTGGGCGTGTACCACGTCACCCGGGTCGAGCGCTTCTACGACCACTTCGTCTGGCAGGCCTCGGCGCTTCCTGGAGGGCCAGGCGGCCATCCGCTACCCGGTGGCCAGCACGGCCGAGCGGGCCGGCAACTGGTTCTTCCAGGACGTCCTGCCGGTCGTCACGACGGACGGCGTCGCCCGCGGCCTCCTGCCCTTCCCGCCGCTGCCCGCGGTGCTGCTGGTGCCGTTCGTGGCGCTGTGGGGCCTGGCCACCGACGACCAGGCGCTGTTCACGATCCTCGCGGCCGTCGACGTCGCGCTCGCCTGGTGGATGCTCGGGCGGTTGCGGGTGCGGCCGCCGGTGCGGGTCGCGGTCGCGGTCTTCTTCGCGTTCGGGACGGTCTTCTGGTACACGGCCCAGCTGGCGACGACCTGGTACCAGGCCCACATCGTCGCGGTGGCCTTCGCGCTGCTGGCGGTGGGCCTCGCCCTCGGCTCGGATCCGGCCGCCCAGGCCGACGAGCCCGGCCTCACCGATCCGACCGTGCCGCCGCCACGCCTGCGGCCGCGGTTCGCGTCCTGGCGCGACGCGCTCGCCGTCGACCGCCGCCAGTTCGTCATCGGGCTCCTGTTCGGGCTCGCCTGCACCGCGCGCCTGACCGTCGTCTTCGCCGCCCCGTTCTTCGTGTTCGTCGGGGCCGGCGGTTCGTGGTGGCGGCGCGGCTGGTCGGCAGGGCTCGGCGCGCTCGTGCCGATCGTCGTGCTCCTGGGCTACGACTTCGTCACGACCGGCCACCTCCTCCACCCGGCCTACGAGTACCTGTACCACCTCGAGGCGCTCGCCTACCCGGGCCTCGGCTATCAGCCGAGCTGGGGCGTCGAGGACGTCCGGTACCTGCCCCAGAACGCCGCGATCATGTTCTTCGCCCCGCCGAACCTCTTCCCGGCCACGCTGCCCGACTCGCTGGGCGTCAACGCGACGCCCGTGTGCCAGGCCGCGGACGCGGCCCGCGGGCTCTTCGACCTCAGCTGCCCGCTGGCCGTGCCACGTGACACCGGGATGAGCGTGCTGCTGACGAGCCCGGCCTTCCTGCTGCTGATCCCGGCGCTCGCCCACTACGGCCGGAGCCGGCTCGTGACCGGCGCCGCCCTCGCCGTCGTCGCGGTGGTCATCGTCAATCTCATGCACTTCAGCCAGGGCTGGGTCCAGTTCGGCTACCGGTTCAGCAATGACGCGGTGCCGTTCGCCCTGCCCCTGGTGGCGCTCGGGATGGAGCGGCTCGTCGGGCGGGGACGGGTCTGGGCGATGCCGCTGGCCATGACCCTGGTGCTCCTCTCGGTCGTCATCAATGCCTGGGGCGTCGTCTGGGGCACACTCCTCGGATGGTGAGCTCACTCCGAGGCGACCGCCGCGGCCCGTCCCGCGGCGCCGTCTGGCGGGGCCTGGGACCGCCGCTGCTCGTCGGCATCGTCGCCTTCGTTGCGATCCGCCAGACGCTGCTGCCCGGGCTCGACTTCTGGGACACCGGCGAGCTCCAGGCGGTCGGCCCGCTCCTCGGCACGGCCCACCCGACCGGGTACCCGACCTACGTGCTGCTCGGTTGGCTGGCGAACCTGGTCCTGACCCCGTTCGGCGAGCCGGCACTGCGGATGAACCTGTTCGCGGCGCTGTGCGTGGCCGGCGCGGCGGCGGTCACGGTCGACCTCACCCGGGCGTTGACCCGCTCCGCGATCCTGGGGGTCGTGGCCGGTCTCGGGCTGGCCCTCACCGACACCGTGTGGTCCATCGGGACGCACGCCGAGGCACACGCCCTGCACCTGCTGCTCGTCGCGGTGCTCTTTCGCCTGCTCATCGCCTGGGAGGACGGCCGCCCGGGTCGGAGCACGGACCGGCGCCTGATCGCGGCCGCCGTCGTCTTCGGGCTGGCCGTCGGCAACCACTCGCTGACCCTCCTCCTGGCGCCGGGGATCGCCTGGTTCGTGCTCGCCGTCGAGCCGAGGATCCTGCACCGGCCGCGCTTCGTTGCGACCTGCGCCCTGGCGCTCGGGGCGACCGTGGTCCTCGTCTTCCTCGAGCTGCCGCTGCGCGCGGGCCCGTTCCGCGCCGACCTCGTGTACGGCCACCCCGAGACCTGGGACGGGTTCTGGTACATCGTCCTGGCCCAGCAGTTCCAGGGCAGCCTGGTCGCCCCATTCAGCGATCTGCCGGCCAAGTTCGTGAGCCTCGTCGACCGATCCGTCGCGGCCTTCGGGCCGCTCGCGGTGCTGATCCCGGTCGGGCTGGTGGCGACGGTCCAGCAACGACCGCGCTGGGCCTTGCTGAGCGGGGTCACGCTGGGCCTGACCTGCTTCTTCGCGGCGTCATACGAGAACGCCGACATCGGGCGCTACTACCTCGTGCCGGCCCTGATCGTCTGGACCTGGATCGCCATCCTGGCCCGGTCCGTGGTCCTGGCCGTCACGGCGGGCGGCCTGCTCGATCCCGGCGACGAGCTCGACCACGATGATGTCGCGTGGGCCACCACCGCCGCTCCGGCGGCATCCGACGCCGAGCCCGCGCCGATCGACCCGCCGACCGCCGGCGGCCGGCACCGGACCATCGGCCTCACGACGCTCGTCACGATCGCGATCGCGGCGATCCTCCTCGCCCCGACCGCGCTGACCGTCAGCGACCGCGCGACCCGGGTCGACCGGAGCCACGACACGGCCGCGCGACGATGGGTCGACGACACGCTGACCAACCTGCCGCCGGACTCGGTCGTCCTCAGCTGGTGGAGTTACTCGACCCCGCTATGGTACGCACAGCACGTCGAGGGCCAGCGCCCCGACGTCACGGTCATCGACGACCGGACCCGCCTCGACCAGGACCTCGGAGACCTCGACGACGTGATCGACGCCAACCTCGGGACCCGTCCCGTCTACGCCATCCGGGTCGACCCGGAAGAGCTCGCAGCGCTCTATGCGCGCTATGAGATCGAGCCCGTATTCGGCACCGACGGGCAGATCATCGAGCCACATCCTGGCCCGCCGCGAGGCGGGCGAATGACGGCCGTCGCCACGGAGGCCCAGCCGGACGCGTCCGCGTCGGCGCGCGTCGCCCGGCTCTCGTACTTCTTCCCGGCCCACAACGAGGAGGCCAACCTGGCCGGCCTCGTCGAGGAGGCGCTGGCGGTCCTGCCGACCCTCGCCGAGACGTTCGAGATCATCGCAGTCGACGACGGCTCGCGCGACCGGACGCCGGCCATCGCCGACGAGCTCGCGGCCGCCCACCCGGACGTCGTCCGCGCCGTCCATCACGTCGTCAATCAGGGCTACGGGGCCGCGCTGCGGTCGGGTTTCGGCGCGGCCCGCTACGAGCTGGTGGCGTTCACCGATGGCGACCGCCAGTTCCACGTCGAGGACCTCGGCCGGCTGACGGCCCGGCTCGCGGCCGACGACGCCCCGGACGTCGTCGCGGGGTTCCGGATCAAGCGCGCCGATCCGCTGATCCGGACGGTCTACGCCAAGGCCTATCGCCTGGCCAACCGGATCTTCTTCGGCCTGAAGGTCACCGACGTCGACTGTGCCTGCAAGCTGTTCCGCCGTGAGGCGCTCGAGGGCCTGCGGGTCGAATCGGACGGCGCCTTCTTCTCGGCCGAGCTGCTCATCAAGCTGCGCACCGCCGGGAAGACCGTGGTCGAGGTCGGCGTCCCGCACTATGCGCGGACCGCCGGCTCACCCACCGGTGCCAAGCCCCAAGTCATCGTCCGCGCCGTGCGCGACTTCTGGCGGCTCCGACTCCAGATGTGGGTCAACCGCCGGCGCGCCCTTCGGCGCGGGGTACCGATCCTGACCGACCAGGCCGACCGGCCGGCCTGACCGAACCTGGACCGGCTGGACCGGCCCGGGCCGCCGCGCCGCCCCCCACCGGCGGCGGATCAGCTGCCGCGGCCCTCGGCGTCGGGGTCCACGTCGAGCGAGTTGACGAAGTCGCGGAAGACGTCCAGCCGCGGGTCGACGATCTGCTCCCCGGTCTGCTCGAGCAGCCCGCCGCCCTCTTCGTCCTCCTCGCCCAGCCCGCCATCGGCGCCCAGTCCGGCCTGGTCGAGGACCGACGGCGCCGCGAAGATCGGGGCGCCGACCCGGACCGCGAGGGCGAGCGCATCGGACGGTCGCGCATCCACCTCCCCGACCCGCCCGTCGTGCTCGACGAACAGCCGGGCGTGGAACGTCTCCTCGGCGAGGTCGGAGATGACCACCCGCGTGACGTGCGCCTCGACCACCTCGAGCGCGCTCGCGAACAGGTCGTGGGTGAGCGGCCGTTCCGGGGTCAGGCCCTGCAGCCGCATCGCGATGGCGCTGGCCTCCCACGGTCCGATCCAGATGGGGAGGTAGCGGTCGCGGTCCTTCTCCTTGAGGATCACGACGTGGCGACTGGAGAGCATGTGGACCCGCACGCTCTCGACGACCATCTCGATCAGGGCGTCGTCCATCGCGGGATTATCCCACGCGGGCCGCGTCGGTCGGCCCCTCCGGGCCCACGGCCGGCGTGGCCCCCGAACCCGGGTCCGCCACCCGCCCACCACGCCTGCGGACCAGGAAGAGCCCGACGAGCGCCCCGAACGCGAAGCCGCCGATATGGGCGAAGACCGCGACGCCGCCGGCCTCGGTGACACCCAGGGAGGCAAGGGCGTCGATGACCTGGAGCACGATCCAGAAGACGAGGACGACGACCGCCGGCACGTCGATCAGCTGGTAGAAGAACCCGAGGAACACGAGCGAGGTGATGCGCGCCCGCGGGAAGAGGACCAGGTAGGCGCCCAGGGTCGACGCGATCGCGCCGGACGCCCCGATCGTCGGGATGGTCGAGGTCGGGTCGATCGCCACCTGGGTGATCCCGGCCACCACGCCCCCGCCGAGGTAGAACAGCAGGAACCAGCCGCGCCCGAGGCGGTCCTCGATGTTGTTCCCGAAGATCCACAGGAACAGCAGGTTGCCCAGGACGTGCAGCCAGCCGCCGTGGAGGAACTGGCTCGTCACCAGCGTCGCGGTCTCCGTCGACACCCAGTCGCCGGCCGCCCACGCGGTGGTCAGGTCGGCTGGGACGATGCCCCAGCGGGTGATGAACGCGTCGAGCGCGCTCTCCCCGGTCGTCGAGAGCAGGGTGAGCTCCCAGGCCCAGACCAGCAGGCAGGCCACGATCAGGCCGAGGGTCACGTACGGCGTCCGCCGCGTCGGGTTGGCGTCGCGCAGCGGGATCATCGCGGCGCGTCCCGGGTCAGGGCTTCTTGGTCGGTTTCGCGCTGGCCTTGTCGCTCGGCTCGGCGCTCGGCGTCGGGCGCGGCGTGGCGTTGGCGCCCTCGCTGTCGTCGCTCACCGGCTCGAGCACCGCCTGGCCGATGTTGCCCGCGCCCAGCCAGACGAGCGTCGCGGGCGCCTCGCCGACCCCCGGGATGACGTACATGCCGCGCAGGTCGTCCCAATCCGGACGGCCGCCGGCGAGGCGGTACTGGGCCGCATAGTCTCCGCTCGACTTGTCGAAGGCGAGGACGCGGTCGTTCTTCCGATCGAAGGCGTAGACGAGGCCGGCTCGCTGGTCGCCGCTGCCGGAGACGAGCACCAGGTCGGACGCGGGGCGGAGCAGGTCGTCCTCCGGTGAGCCCGGCTCCCAGCCATCGCTCTTCCCGCGGGTGAACCGCTCGAGCGTGCCGCCCTCGGTGATGAACACGTCGCCGTCGATGTACATCGAGCTCATCTGGTCGACGGCGCGCGCGGTGGCCAGCCAGCCGGTCGGCTTGGCCGGGAAGCCACCGCCGTCGCTGGCCGGTGGATACGCCCGGATCTGCTGCTCGGAGGGGTCGACGACGTACAGGTTGTAGAGGTTGCGCTGGGGATCGCGCAGGAACGTGCCGATCGCGCTGATGTCGTCGCCCCACTGGGTGGCGCCGTTGACGGTCACCTTGGTCAGGGTGCCCTTGCCGGCATCGTCGGCGGCGCGCCAGCGCCACAGGACGTTCTTGCTGTCGAGGATGAGCAGGTCGCGGCCACCGACCGCGAGGAACTTCGGCTCGGCCACGGTCGTGCCGGCGGCCTTGCGTCCGGCGCGCACGACGGCCGTCGCCTTGCGCCGCTTGAGGTCGACCCGGTAGACCGTCTTGGTCTCCGCATCGATGACGTACGGCACGTCATCGGGGCCCAGGACCATCCCGGTCAGGTCGAACGGCTTCCCGCCCTCCTCCGGGGTGAACGTGAACAGGTCGCTCGTCGCGACCGGCACGACCTTGTAGAGCCGGTCGAGGCCGGCCACGATCTTGGCCCGCAGCGGATCGATCACCCGGGCACTGACCTTGGCGGTCTTGGCCGTGTCGAGGTCGTCATAGGCCTCGGTCAGCAGGTCCATGGCCTGGCTGGGATCGTCCTCGACCAGGTCGATGCCCGGCCCGATCACCTGGTCGTACTTCTCCTGGGCGCTGTCGAGTGCGGCCTGCCCGGCGTTGACCGAGCTGATCGCCTCCTGCTTGCCCGTGCCGCCGAACGCGTAGACCGCGAGGCCCAGGCCGCCGACCACGGTGATGAGCATGAGCGCGGCCACGGCGGCCCGGCGCTGGGTCTCCCGGCGCGAGGCGAGCGGGGTGACCCGGCGATAGGCGGGCTTGCGGCGGGGCATGAAGTCGTGGGCCCGGGCGATCACCCGCTCCAGCGCGCCACCGGCGGCGGTCTTGGCGCTTCCGGCAGCGTTCGTGACCGCGGCCGACGCCGCCTGGACGTTGTCCGCGAGCGGGATGGGCGAGCGGTCGGGTGCGCCGGCCAGCGGCTCGGCCGGGCGGACTGGGACCAGCGTCCGGGCCCGGCTCGTCTGCGCGACCTCGGTCGCCTCGAAGGCGATGGCGCCATCCGAGCCCGACCCGTCGGCCGCCACGAACCGTGCGTGCAGGTGCTCCATCGCCGACTGCGGGTGGAGCGTCAGCATCGCGTCCTTGAGCTCGTCCGCACCGAGGCGGGCGATCATGTTCGGCGAGACGAGCACGAGCGAATCACCGACCGAGATCTCGCCGCGCCAGACGTCCGGCTCCAGCCCGCTCGACGGCAGGCCGCGCTCGCGGTGGGGGTCGGGCAGCGTCGACAGTCGGGCCTGGCGGATGAGGTAGGCCTCGGCCGGGCCGACCGTCGCGACATACATCTCGCTGCCGCGCACCACCGCGACCCCGACCCCGATCGGGCCGTTGCCCTCGGGCGACTTGAGGCCCAGCCGGTCAGCCTGGTGGACGAGCCGCTTGTTGGCGGTCGCGATCGCCTTCTGCAGGCAGACGCGGATCCCGGCCGATTCGTCGTAGTAGTACTCGTTGCGGATCGTCTCGGCGGCCAGCCGCGTCGCCTCGAGAGCATGGCGCGAACTGGTCCGCGACGTGACCAGCAGGTACAGGTGGCCCTTCGAGCGAGCGACCGAGCCGACGCTCGGCTCGACCACGACGAGGGTGTCGGGCGAGTCCGCGAGCCGGTCGTGCTCGGACACGAGCCCGAGCTTCAGTTGGAGTCTGGCGGCCATGGGCCTCTCGTGCGACGGATGGGCGAACGGGACGATCCGTGGCCGGATCGGCCCGTCAGATCGTCCCGAGATGGCTGGCAGGTCCGGGGATTATACGCGCGGACCCCCGCGCCGGACGTGGACGCGCAGGTCGCGGACGCCGATCCCGCCGGGCGTCGCCGCGAAGGCGGTCAGGAGCTCGCCCGAGCGCAGCCGGATCTCCTGGGCCACGATCGGTGCATCGGCCTCGACGTCGATGGCGAAGCCCTCGAGCCGGATCACCCGGCACGATCCCGCCGCGGCCGGCACGCGTTCGGCGACCACCGCCTCGAACGTGGCGATCGCGCGGGCGAGCCGCAGCTCCTCCTCGAGCCCAAGGGCGCGGGCCGCATCCGGGATGAGGTCGCCGATGCGCCGCATCGGCCGCTTGCGTGGCGTGGTCATGGGACCGGCTCGGCCGGGACGACGACCGCCCCGTCCGGCGTCGTCGTCACCCGCCAGGTCCGGGCGATGTCGACCAGCGCCGGATCGAGGTCGTCGAGCGTCGTCGTCGTGACGAATGCCTGGGGCAGCGCCGCGATGCGCCGGACGAGGTGCGCCCGCCGGTCCGGATCGAGCTCGCTGAACACGTCGTCGAGCAGGAGGAGCGGCGGGCGCCCGTCCAGCTCGGTCAGGAGATCGAGCTCGGCCATCTTGAAGGCGAGGATGGCGGTCCGCTGCTGGCCGCGCGAGGCGAACGACGAGAGCTCGCGGCCGCCCAGGTCGAAGGCCAGGTCGTCACGGTGCGGCCCGATCACCGTCGAGCCGTTCCAGACCTCCTTCTCGGCCGTCTCGACGAGCCGGCGGGCGAGCGCGTCATGGGGCGTCTCGCCGGGGCCGGCCGGGGCGTTCGTCACGTAGCGCATCGTGAGCGCGCCGGCCGCCCCCTCGTCCGGGGCGATCTCGCGGTGGGCCGCCGCGAGCGGTGCCGCCAGCGTCTCGAGGAGCGCCAGGCGGGCGGTCACGACCCGGCTGCCGGCGTCGAGGAAGGTGGCGTCCCAGAACCGCAGCTGGTCGCGGGTGGCGGTCTCCTCACGGATCGCCCGCAGCAGGCTGTTGCGCTGCTGGAGCGTGCGTCCGTAGGTGGCCAGGTCGTCGGCGTAGGCCGGGAAGCGGGCGCCCGCCAGGGCATCCAGGGCCGCTCGCCGGAGGGTCGGCGCCCCGATCACCAGGAGCATCTCCTCGGGGGCGAACAGGACGACCCGGAGGACCCGTCCGAGGGCGCTCGAGCGCCGGCCGACGCCGTTGACCCGCACGCGCTTCCGCCCGCCGCTCCCGTCCGCGCCGGAGCGCGTGATGGCCACCTCGATGACCGACTCGCCGACGTGACCCTCGACACGAGCCAGCTCGTGCCCCCAGCGGATGAGCTCGCCGTCCGCGCTCGTGCGATGTGACCGACCCCAGCCGAGCAGGACGATGGCCTCGAGCAGGCTGGTCTTGCCGGCCGCGTTGGGCCCGACGATCAGGTGCGCGCCCGCCCCGAAGGAGGCTTCGAGCGTGGCGTATCCGCGCAGGTCGAGCGCGGTGAGGGAGTCAAGCATGTGCTGGCGGCGCCCTCAGCGCGAAGCTGCCGCCCGACGCTCCGAGGTCCGAGGGGGAGCTCCGCGACCCCATCGGCCCGAAGAACTCAGGACGTCGTGCGGACCGGCATGACCACGTGGACGTACTGGTCGTCGCCGATCGGCTTGAAGACGCCCGGCGAGAGCGGGCCGTTGAGCTCGAGGGCGAACTGTTCCGCGGTCACGTTCGTGAGCACGTCCGCGAGGTAGCGCGCATTGAAGGCGATGGTCGTGCCATCACCCTCGACCGAGGCCTCGACCTGGCCCACGTGGTCGCCGACCTCGGCGTTGGCACTGACCGTGATCCCGGGCTCCGCGTCGCCGCCGATCTGGAGCTTCACGATGTTGGCCGACTCGTGGGCGATGAGCGCCGCCGGACGGACCGCCCGCAGGAGCTCCTCGCGATCGAGGATCGCGCGGGTGGCATGGGTCTGCGGCATGACCTGCTGGTAGTTCGGGAACTGGCCGTCGATCAGCCGGCTCACGAGGTCGATACCGTCGAGGTGGAACAGGACCTGGTTGCGCGCGCCGGCGAGGACGACCTCGACCGGGTCGTCGACGTCGGCGAGGACCCGCGAGAGTTCGTTGAGCGCCCGCGCCGGGATGACCACGCTCGTGTCCGGCACCGCATCGAGGATCGGCACGGTCTTGACCGCGATCCGGTAGTTGTCGGCCGCGGCCAGGGTGAGCTGATCGCCCTCGAACTTGGCCAGGACCCCGGTCAGGATCGGGCGGGCCTCATCGCTCGCGGCCGCGAACGCCGTCTCGGCCAGGGCCCGGCGCAGGACGTTCTGGGCGATCCGTGTCGTCGGTCGCTCGCCGGCCGTCTGGATGGCCGGGAACTCGTCCGCGTCGATGCCCTTGATGTGGGTCTGGAACCGCCCCGCCTTGACGTGCAGCGTGTCGCCGGCCGCCACCTCGAGCTCGACCTTGTCGCCCGCCGGCAGCGAATTCACGAGGTCGGTCAGGAGCCGGGCCGGCACGGTGATCGCGCCGTCCTCGTCGATCTTGCCCGGGACCCAGTAGGTGATGCCGATCTCGAGGTTGGTGGCCGTCAGCTTGAGGCCCGCATCCTCGGTCTTGAGCAGGACGTTGGCCAGGACCGGCAGCGTGCTCCGGCTCGAGACGGCGCGACTGACGACGGACAGGCCGCGCGCCAGGTTCTCCTGCATGACCGAAAGTCTCACGTGGGTTCACTCCAATTTCGAAGCGGCCGGGTCGGGCGCTGGCGGGGCCCTCCGAGGCCGGGGCGACGCTCCGCTGGCCATCGGCCGGAGGGTTCGCGGGGTAGTGGTGGGTATCTTCTCTCTATCTTCTCACTCCGTCATCACCGTCATCATGGTGTGGACGGCGTGGACGGTGCCTCGTGGCCGCGCACGATCGGGCCGTGGACAGCCGGGTGATCACGGTGGACGCGTGGCGCCGAAACGGGGAGGGACCGGGGGACCGGTCGTGGATGGATCGGGCGGCCGACGCTGGCGGGCGTCGAGGACGGGTCCGTCGTCCACGTGACGGGGGTCGTTGTCCACGGCTCCCAGGATCGTCCGGAGCGTGCCGTCCCCAGCCACCGACCACCCGGGTCGGCGCCGTCAGTCGGCGTAGATGAGCTCGCGGACCGCGGCGATCTCCCGGCGCAGCTCGTCATTGACGGCGACCTCGCGGGTGATCTTGTCGCAGGCATGGAGGACGGTCGAATGGTCGCGGCCGCCGAGCTCGGCACCGATGCGCAGGAGCGAGACGTCCGTCTCCTCGCGCATCAGGAACATCGCGATCTGGCGGGGCATCACGATCGCCTTGTCGCGCTTCTGGCCCTGCAGGGCGTCCATCGGGACGCTGTAGTAGTCCGACACGGCGCGGGCGATGCGCTCGGGCGTGACCTGGCGCTTCTTGGGGTTGTACAGGACGTTGGAGAGGACCGCCTGGGCGAGCTCGATGCTGATCGGCATGGCGCCCATCGAGGCGTACGCGACGATCCGGTTCAGGGCGCCCTCGAGCTCGCGGATGTTGCTCACGACCTTGCGCGCGATGAACTCGATGACGTCGGAGCCGATCGGGACGGCGCCCTCCTCGGACTTGGCCCGCAGGATGGCGATGCGCGTCTCCAGGTCGGGCGCGGTCAGGTCCGCGATGAGGCCCCACTCGAAGCGGCTGCGCAGGCGCTCCTCGAGGGTCAGGATGGCCTTGGGCGGCCGGTCCGAGGACAGGACGATCTGCTTGCCGTCCTCATGGATCGCGTTGAACGTATGGAAGAACTCTTCCTGGGTCCGTTCCTTGTCCGCGATGAACTGGATGTCGTCGATGAGCAGGAGATCGATCCGGCGGTAGCGCGCCCGGAACTCGTCGATCTTGCCCTGCTGGATGCTCGTGATGAACTCGTTGGTGAACTTCTCCGACGTGGCGTACACGACGCGCTTGCGCGGGAAGCGGGCGATCACCTGGTTGCCGATGGCGTGCATCAGGTGGGTCTTGCCGAGGCCCACGCCGCCGTACAGGAAGAGCGGGTTGTAGGCGTGCCCGGGGCGCTCGGCGACCGACAGGCTGGCCGCATGAGCCAGGCGGTTGGCCGAGCCGACGATGAAGTTGCTGAACGTGTAGCGCGGGTTGATGTTGGTCGCGCCGCCCTCGCCACCGACGCGCGTCGGTTCGACGCGGACGTGCTGGCTGGCCGGCGGCGCCGCAACGGGGGCGCCCGGGGCGACCACCCCATCGTCTGCCTCCGCGACCGGGGCGGCCGGCCCGACGACGAACTCCACCTGGACGCTGTAGCCGACGATGCGAGCCAGCGTCTGGCTGATCAGCGACCGATAGCGGGTCTCCAGCCAGTCCTTGGCGAAACCGTTGGGGACGGCGATCCGGAAGCGCTGATCCTCGACGTCGACCAGCTGCGTGTCGCGCAGCCACGTCTCGTAGTTGGCGGGAGAGAGGGACACCTGGAGCTCGCCCAGAGCGGCGCGCCAGACCTGCTTCGCATCCATTCGTTCGGTGTGACCCTGATCTCGGTGGGTGGTCGATAGGTAGGGGCGGCTGCGGAACATGCGGGTCGGGAGAGCCGGGTCGCGAGCGCTCGAAACGCCCACCCGACGAGCGGGTGACGCGGTCCCCGACGCCTCTTCCCGAGGTCGTCCGAGGTCTCCCGCGAGCGTCCCGGCGCCGAGGGCCCGGAGAGGATAGCACCGCCGCGTTTGGCGTCGCAAGGCGATTCTCCCATACCCCATGGGAGTATCCGTGCACGATGGTCCCGGTGGTCCGCACGCCACCCGGCCGGACGGGCGCCGCCGCGTTTGACACCCCTCTCGGGCGCGTCATATCATCCGCCGGACGACGACGCGCCATGTGCCCCGTGGGGTGCCGGCGCGTTTGCGTGCCTTTAGGGGAAGACGGAATGACCGTCCCCGAGGCCGGATGGAGAGGATCTCAGGACACTCCCGATGAAGCAGACCTACCAGCCCAAGAAGCGCCATCGCGCCAAGGAGCACGGCTTCCGCGCCCGGATGCATACGACAGCGGGTCGCCGTATCCTCGCCGCTCGGCGGGCTCGTGGTCGGAAGCGACTGACGGCCTGACCATCGATCGCGGCACGAACCCGCCGCGACTCGCGATGCTCTCCCGACCGCAGGACTTCGCGGCGCTCCAGGGCGCGGGAACGACCAGATCCCATCCCCTGTTCACCGTCCGGTTCCTGCGGACCGATCTCGAGACGACGCGGTTCGGCCTGTCGACCGGCCGCCGGCTGGGCGGCGCGGTCGTTCGGAACCGGGTCCGCCGCCGACTCCGTGAGGTGCTCAGGGTGATGGCGCCCTCGTTCCAGCCCGGCTGGGACGTCCTCATCATCGCCCGGCCCGCGATCGTCGCGGCCGACCATGACGTCCTGGTCGGAGCGCTGCACCGGATACTCGTCCGGGGCGGGGTCATCGAAGGAGCCCAGGCATGAAGCGGATCGGGATCGGGTTCATCAAACTCTACCGGATCGTCTTCGCATGGCTGCCGGCGTCGTGCCGCTTCGAGCCGACGTGTTCGCACTACACCGAGCAGGCCATCATGAAATACGGGCTGTTGAAGGGGAGCTGGATGGGTGCCAAGCGCATCGCCCGCTGCCACCCATGGAATCCGGGCGGGTATGACCCGGTCCGCTAACGAGGCCTCGCGCTCGTGACCATCTCGCCGACCCTGCGCCGGATCGGTCCCGCGCTGCTCATCGGGCTCTTCATCGCGCTCGCGATCGCGGCGTGCGTCCCGGGCGGCGCGACGACCGGCTCGGGAGCCGTGAGTCCGACGCCCACACCCCACGCGTCCCCGCTCGAGCCGGCCAAGCCGGGCGTGGATCCCATCAGCACCGTCGCCTGGCTGTTCACCCCGATCTTCCAGACGATGTTCATCATCCTGGTGGCGTTCTACGACCTCTTCACGGCGCTCAGCCTGCCGGCCGCCATCGGGCTCGCGATCATCATGCTCACGCTCATCGTGCGGACGCTGGTCATCCCGCTCGTGCGCAAGCAGCTGGTCTCGCAGCGGCGGATGCAGATGCTCCAGCCGGAGATCAAGGAGATCCAGAAGCGCTACAAGGGCGACGCCGTCAAGGGCCGCCTTGCCCAGCAGGAGCTCTTCAAGGAACGCGGCATCAACCCGTTGTCGGGCTGCTTCCCGCTCCTGCTCCAGATGCCGCTGCTGCTCATCATGTACTCGGTCATCTCGCAGGGCCTGACCAACGTCGACCCGACCGCCATGCTGACGGTGTTCGGGGTCCAGGTGGTCCCGCTGACCTGCGTGAACATCGATCCCGCCACGGGCATCCCGAACGCCGCGCTGGGCGCGTGCATCAATACGATCATCCCGCTGCCAGGCGGCGCCACGATCAACGTGGGCGCGCCCTCCACGCTGTTCGCGATCGCGGGCTTCGGCATCAGCATCCTGGCCATCATCTCGGCCATGCTCCAGCTCGTGCAGTCGCGGATGATGCTCCCCCAGACGTCGGGCGAGGACGACTCGAACACCAAGATCCAGCGCCAGACGATGCTGTTCCTGCCGCTGATCTCCATCGCCTACGGCGGGTTCCTGCCGGCCGGCCTGTTCATCTACTGGATCACCGCGACGATCTTCGGGATCGTCCAGCAGTACCTCATCGTGGGCTGGGGCGGGATGTTCCCGCTCTTCGGCTGGACACCCAAGTTCGCGGCCGAACACACCCCGCGGTTCCCGGTGGCCATGCCACCGCCACCCGATCCATCGAAGCGTGCGGCCATCCTGACCGACGCGGACAAGAAGACGACGGCGGAGAAGACGATCCGCCCTCGTGAGCGCGGTCGCCAGGGCCGCCGAGGGAGACGACGCTGACATGAGTGCGTACAAGGAGTTCACCGGCAAGACGGTCGAGGAGGCCCTGCGTGCCGCCCGCGAGGAGTTCGGGGCCGGCCTCAACGACCTCGACTTCGAGATCCTGACCCCGGGCAGCCGGGGTGTCCTCGGGATGGGCGCGGAGCCCGCCCGCATCGTCGCCGCGCCGCGCGACGCCCTCGGCGGCGCCGCGCCCAAGCGCGAGGCCGCGGCCGCCACGCCGCTCCCGGCATCCGCCCCGGCCTATGACGACCGCCCGCCCCGGCACGATGACCGACCGCCCCGCCGCGACGATCGCCCGCCCCGCCGCGATGATCGACCACGCGACGACCGGCCTCGGGATGACCGACCTCGTGACGACCGCCCGCGCGAGGATCGCCCGCCTCGCCGCGATGACCGACCGCCGCGCCGTGACGACCGCCCGCCCCGCCGCGATGACCGCGGCCCCCGCCGTGGCACCGCCGTCGACCTGTCCGCCTCGGAGGCGGCCGAGGTCGCTGCCGCTCGCGGCTCCCTGGCGACCGAGCGCGCCGAGCTCGAGGCCGCCGAGGCGTCGCCCGAGGCTCTTGCCGCCGGCCAGCGCATCCTCGAGACCCTGATGGGCCATCTCGGCTTCGACGCCCGCGTCGAGGTCGCTGCCGGCGAGACGAGCCGGCTCAACGTCGTGGCCCAGGGCGACGACCGCGATGCCCTCGGGGCGCTCATCGGACGCAAGGGCGAGCGCCTCTCGGCGCTGCAGCACCTGGTCAACCTGATGCTGTCCAAGGAGATGGGTGCGTGGACCCGCGTCCTCGTCGATGTCGAGGACTACCGTGGCCGTCGCGAGCGCCAGCTCCGCGAGCTCGCCGAGCGCGCCGCGGCGCGCGTGGCCGAGACCGGCAAGATGCTCCAGCTCGAGCCGATGCCGGCCCTCGAGCGGCGCTGGATCCACCTCACCCTGCGGGACGACCCGAACGTCGTCACCCAGTCCATCGGCGAGGAGCCGAACCGGCGCGTCGTCCTGGTCCCGCGCGCGGGCTGAGCGCGCTCTGTCACCCAGGGGGTCTCCGGCGTCTTCCCGGAGACCCCGTGTGCCCTCGGTGGCGTCTGCCCGGCTGGATGGACCTCGCTCCGGGGACCTCGACCGCCCGCCGACCGACTGATCAGCCTGGCTCGACTGCCTCGTTCGCCGGGCCGTCGGAGCCGAACGCTCCCTCGACGCGCAACGCGGCGATCTCGTCCGCACTGAACCCGACGTCGCGGAGCACCGCGTCGCCGTCGGCCCCGAGGCCCGGTCCGGGCGTGTAGTCGGGGGCGAAGTCGCCCAGGGTGAGCGGCAGCCCGACCGAGCGGACCGCCCCGAAGACCGGGTGCTCGTACTCGGCGAGCATGCCCCGGCCGCGCAGCTCGTCGGGATCGAGCGCGTCCTCCATGGACCGCACGGGCGCGATCGGGATGCGCCCGCGCAGGGTCGCCAGCCATGAAGCGGTCGTGTCCTGGGCGAACCGCTCGGACAGGATCGCCAGCAGCTCGTCGCGATGCGCCCGGCGAGCGTCGAAGTCGGCGAACCGCGGGTCGTCGGCCAGCTCGCCCAGGCCCATCGCCTCGACCATGACCCGGAAGAACTTCTCCTTGGGCGCGGCGATCGCGATGTGCCCGTCGGCCGTCGGAAAGAACTGGAACGGGACCACGCTCGGGTGGGCCGACATCGCGCGGCGCTCGGTGACGAAGCCGCTCGAGAGGAACCACGTCGCCGGATAGCTGAGCATCGCGAGGGCCGAGTCGTACAGGTTGGTGTCGACGTCGCGACCGATGCCGGTCCGGCGCGCGTCGAAGAGCGCGACCATGAGCCCGAGGACGGCGGTCAGCCCGGCGATGTAGTCGGCGAGGGACAGGCCGCTCTTCGTCGGCGGACCGTCGGGCGCGCCGGTCAGCGCGGCCCAGCCGGACTCGGCCTGCACGAGCGCGTCATAGCCGGGCAGCCGGGCCGCGGCCCCGATCCGGCCGTAGCCGGTCAGGGCGACGCACACGATGGCCGGGTTGATCCGACCGAGCACCTCATAGGTCAACCCGAGCCGTTCGGGCTGGTCGCCGCGCAGGTTGCTGAACACCGCATCGGCGGACGCCACGAGCCGCTCGAAGACGGCGCGGCCGGCCGCCGACTTGAGATCGATGGCGATGCTCCGCTTGCCGCGGTTGAACGACTCGAAGAACAGGCTGTCGGTCCCGACCCGGCCGGGCGGGATGTAGCGCGACACGTCGCCGCCGGTGCCTGGATCCTCGACCTTGATGACGTCCGCCCCGAGGTCGGCCAGGTAGAGGGTCCCGAACGGTCCTGCCCCGTACTGCTCGACGGCGATGATGCGGACGCCGGCCAGGGGTGCGGCACGGGCTGGCGCAGGCGTGGATCCGTCGGCGGGCGCGGCGTCGTCGGGGAGTGGCATGGGCCTCACAGAGCGGCGTCGGCGCCGGCAGCATCGGACGCGGCGGTACCGTTTCCAGTTACGATTGCGCCTCGGATGGTCGCACCGCGTCCGTCCTCGCGTCAACCACGCCACGAGCCGCCTGACGAGGACCCGGATGCCGCTGACGATCGAGTCCGTCGAGACCATCCCGATCCGCGTGCCGCTGCCCTTCACGTACAAGGGCAGCTACTACAAGATGCGCAATCGGTGCACGATCATCACCCGCATCCGGACGTCCGAGGGCATCGTCGGCGAGGCCTACAACGCCGACGAGGACGAGCCGCTCCAGTCCGAGATCCGGTCGATCCTCCACGACGAGCTCGTGCCCGCGGTGGTCGGGCTCGACGCCTTCGGCACCGAGCGGGTGTGGGAGGCGATGCTCCCGGCGACCTTCGACCAGCTCCGGCCGCGCTGGTACGCGATGCAGGCCATGGCCTGCATCGACACCGCCGTCTGGGACGCCGTCGGCAAGGCGATGGGCCAGCCGCTCTGGCGGATCTGGGGCGGCTACCGCGACCGGATCCCGATGATCGGCATCGGCGGCTACTACATCCCCGACGACGAGTCCTCCAAGGGCCAGGAGATCGAGCGCGAGATCGACTTCTTCCAGTCCGAGCACGGCATGGTCGGGATGAAGTTCAAGATCGGCGCCGAGGCGCCCGCGGTCGACGCCGCGCGGCTGGCCCGGGCGCGCCGGCACGCCGGCGACGACTTCCTGTTCGTGGTCGACGCCAACCAGGGCTACACCGTCCCCGAGGCCCTCGCCTTCCTGGCGGCCGTCCGCGCCGAAGGCATCGCCATCCGCTGGTTCGAGGAGCCGAGCCGCTGGCACGCCGACTACCGCGGCCTGCGCGACGTGCGCCTCCGGGGCAACGTCGACGTCGCGGCCGGCCAGAGCGAGATCAGCCGGGTCGGCATGCGCGAGATGATGGCCGCGGGGGCGATCGACGTCTGCAACTACGACGCGTCCTGGGGCGGCGGGCCCACCGAGTGGCGGCGTGTCGCGGCCCTCGCCTCGGCCTTCGACGTCCAGCTCGGCCACCACGAGGAGGCCCAGGTCGCCGCGCACCTGCTCGCGTCGCAGCCGCACGGCACGTTCGTGGAGGCGTTCTCGCCGGCGCGCGATCCGATCTTCTGGCAGATGATCGAGAACCGGCCTTCGCTCGTCGACGGCCAGTTCCCCCTCCCGGACCGGCCGGGTCTCGGCTGGGTCCTCGACGAGGCCTTCATCGAGCGCTACCGGGTCGACCGCTAGCGCGACGACCCGGTCGTTCCTCGTCGGGCGCCGTTCACGATCATGCCCGGTCGCGCAGGGGCACCCACGGCGGCGGGCTCGCCCCGAGCCACGGCGCGACCGGTGGCAGGTCGCCCGGCCGATAGACGCCGGCCGGCGCGGCGATGGCTCGCGGCAGGCCGTTGACGATCATCGCCGCGGTCGAGAGCAACGCCCGGCAGCCGGGGTCCACCGTGACCGTGAGGCCGTGGCGGCCCTCGAGCTCGATCCGGTCGGTCGGGCTGAGGCCGGCCGACGCCGGGTCCACGTGGAGGGTCATCGAGACCTCGAGCCAGGGCTGGCCGTCGAACCAGCCCGTGGCGCGCTGGTCCGCGCCGGCCGTCCGCCCGGCGACGACGACGGCGCCGTCCGGCAGCGTCAGCGGGCGATCGGCGAGGATCGGTTCCGAGACGACCTCGACGCGCTCGAGCTCGCGGCCCATGGCGGTCGCGAGGATGCGCAGGCTCTCGGGGAAGCCGGCGTGGCCCACGATCGAGCCGTCGGCGAGCCCAGCCGCGAAGGCCGCGGGCGTGACGTCGATGCCGAGCGAGGCGCGGACCCGCGGGCCGAAGACGCTCACGTCGACGATGCGTCGCGCCCGCAGGCGCTCGACGTCCCAGGCCAGCCCGGTCAGGGTCAGCGGCCAGAGATCCAGCACGAAGCCCGGGATTCGCCCCGGTGGCCACGATCGGCACGCCATGCTCCTCGGCCAGGGCGACGATGCGCGCCGCGGCCGCCGAGTCGTCCGGGCGGATGAACGCGAGGTCTTCCGCCGTGCACACGATCGGCGTCCCGGTCGCGGCGATGGTCTCGAGCACCGGCAGGACGTCGACGAGCCGGGTCGAGGTCGCCACGATCGCCACGTCGGGTCGCGTCGCGTCGAGCGTGCCGGCCAGGTCGGTCGAACAGCGCAGGTCCCCGGCGGCGCCCGGTACCCGGTCGGCCGCGGCCTCGCCGTCGCGCTCGGGCGAGCGCACGACGATCCCGACGATCTCGAGCCACGGCCGGGTCAGGGCCAGCTCGAGGACCGTCCGGTTGGCCGACCCGAACCCGACCAACACGGCCCGGATGGGCCGGCTCGCCGACGCCCGGTCCGGCGTCGCCGGGTCCGTCGCGTGCGGGCTCATCCGATGGCCTCGTCGCCGGGCGGGTCGCCCGGGCGCAGGACCGGCATCCCGCCCGGCCGACCGGCGAGCTGCATGAGCTGGATGCTCGCGCCGTCGGGGTCGCGCAGGTAGACGCTCCGACCGCCGCGGTACGGACCGATGGGCAGGTCCATCGGCGTGCCGCTGGCCGGGAGGCCGAGGCGGGCGAGGGTCGCCTCGATGTCCTCGACCGCGAATCCGAAATGGGTCGCCCCGATGTCGGTGTTGGCGGGGCTGATGCGCGCCTGGTCGATGCCTCGGAAATGGACGAGCTCGAAGATCGCGTTCGTGTGCGGGATCCGGAAGAACACCGCGTCGAGCTCGAGGCCGGGCGGCCGGCCCATGAGCCGCGCCACGTTGGCGGCGTGCTCGCCGCGCCAGGCGACCCGGTCGATCGGCTCGCCGAACAGCTTCGTGTAGAACGCCACCGAGTCGTCGAGGTCGCTCGCCACGACCCCGACGTGGTCGATCCAGAACATGGGACTCCTCCGAGCTAGGCGGCCACGCCGAAGAGGCGGGCCGGGTTGTCGACGGTGATGGTCGTGGTCTCCGCGGTCGTGAAGCCGCGCTGCCACATCCACGGCACGACCTCGCCGAGCAGGTGCCCGTAGCCGTGCCCGCCGAACGCCGCGAGGCGATGCTTCGTGCAGATGTCGTGCGACAGCACGACCCGCTCGAGGTAGCCGGCATCCACGACCGCCCGGACGAGGTCGAGCCGCTGGGCGTCGCTCAGCGTCGCCATCCGCGGGTCGAACGGGTAGAACGACGACTCGAGCCCGAAGCAGTCGAGCTCGAGCGCGACCCCCGAACGGGCAAGCTCCAGGAGCTCGGCGGCGTCCTGGATCGTGCGGTCGAGGTGGGCCATGACGACGCGCCCGGGATCGACGCCCTCGGCCTCCAGGAGGCGCACGAGCTCGCCCGGCGCCGTCCGGTCGCGGCCGGGATGGACCATCAATGCCGCCCCGGTCGCCCGCTGCGCCCGGGCCGCCGCCTGCAGCGCGGTCCGCTCGACGTCGGCCAGCGGCCACGAGCAGCCGATCTCGCCGAAGAACCCGGGCCGGATGCCCGTGCCGTCGACCCCGTCGTGCCACTCGGCGATCCAGCGGTCGGCGATGGCGTCGGCATCGAGACCGGCGAGGTCCGGCGGGTGCGTCGGCGCGATATAGGCCCCGGCGCCCATGACGATGTGCACGCCACTGGCCCCCGCGATCCGGGCGAGCGCCAGCGGGTCGCGGCCGATGCCCGGGACGGTCGCGTCGACGATCGTCGCCCCGCCGCCGGCCGCGAACGGCGCGAGCTCGGCGATGGCCATCGCCTCGTCGTCGAGCACGAGGTTGTCGGCGTGGCTCGTCCAGTGCCGGCGGACCCAGCCCAGGTCTTCCAGGGCGAGCGGCCGGTGCGCCCTCGCCCGGTCGGTCGGGTCCTCGGGCTCGACGAAGGACGGGTTGTCGATGAGCAGATGTTCGTGGACGAGGGTCGGGCCGAGGACGTCGGCCGCGACCGGTCCGAGGACGGTCCGGACGACCATGCCCGGAGTCGGCGTCATCGTCCCCGGCTCCGCTCCGCGGTCGGTCGCCGGTCGCCCATCGCCGCCGGTCAGGCCGGGGTCGCGGCGCTCGCCGCCGGCGTCAGGCTGTGCCGCTCGAGGCGGGTCACCGCCCGCGCCAGCGCCTCGACGTCGGGATGGTTCATGACCAGGAGCGGATCCGACAGGCGGCCATCCGACACGACGTAGACGAGGTCGGCCGCCTCGAAGACCTCGGGGATCTCCGTGCAGTAGATGAGCACCGCATGGCCGTCACCGGCGTACGAGCGCATGATCCGGTAGATCTCGCGCTTGGACCCGATGTCCACGCCGCGGGTCGGCTCCTCGAGGACGAGGACCTCGGGTCGCTTCACGATCGCCGCCGCGATCGCGACCTTCTGCTGGTTGCCGCCCGACAGCGAGCGGATCGGCAGGTGCGACGGACGCGGCCTTGACCTGGAACTGGTCGCGCAGCCCGTGGGCGATCTGGACCATCCGCTTGCGTCGCAGCGCGCCCGCCGCCGGTCGTGATCTCGCGATGGAGCCGCGAGACCATGTTGTCGCCGATGCTCAGGTTGCTGAACAGGCTTGCCTGCCGGTCGGCCGACACGAGGCCGGTGCCGGCACCACCGCCGCCGATGGGGCCGTCCCGCCCGGCGATCTCGATCCGGCCGGTCGTCCGCTCGAACCCGGCGACGGACCGGACCAGCTCGCGGGCGCCCGACCCCTCGACCCCGACGATCGCCACGATCTCGCCGATGCGGACGTGCAGGTCGATGCCGGTGAACTCCCCGTCGACGTGGGTCCAGTCCTCGAGCCGCAGGGCCGTCGCGGCGTCGTCCCCGAGATGGATGGTGACCTGCTCGTCGGGCTCGCGCGCCGCCTGCCCGGTGACGAGACCGGCGGCGATGCCCTCCTGGGTCAGGTGCTCGCCCTCGAGCACGGTCGTGCACAGCCCGTCGAGGATCAGCGCGACGCGGTCGGCATGCTCCGCCAGCTCGGCGATCCGGTGGGACACGAGGATGACGACGCGGCCCGCGTCGGCGAGCAGGTGCATCCGTCGGAAGAGGTCGGTCGATTCCTCCTGGGTGAGCGCCGAGTTTGGCTCGTCGAACAGGAACACCTGCGCGTCGCGCGCGAGTGCCCGCCCGATCTCGACGCGCTGCTGGACCGCGAGCGGGACGCTCCCGAGCGGCACGTCCGCGAGGTCGAGGATGGCCAGGTCGTCCATGAGCGAACGCTCGCGCGGGTCGAGATGGCGGACGAGGGCCCGCGTCCCCTCGCGCCCGACCATCATGTTCTGGGCGACCGTGAGGTTGGGGAACAGCTGCGGCTCCTGGTGGACCACGGCGACGCGGTCCCGGTCCGAGGCGGTGTCCCAGGTCCGGCCGTCGAGCTGGATCTCGCCGTCGTCCGCGGTGGTCTCTCCGGCCAGGATCTTGATCATCGTGCTCTTGCCGGCGCCGTTCGGGCCGGCGACGCCGAGGATCTCGCCCGGGTTCGCGTCGACATCGAGCCCGTCGAGGGCGCGCGTGTCGCCGTACCACTTGCGCAGGCCGACGATGCGCAGGCCGCGGGTCAGCGCCGGGGCCGCGTCGGTCGCCTCGAGGTCCGGGCGACGCGTCGGCGGCGGGCGGCGCGCGTCGTCGCTCATCGGCGCAGGTTCTGGGTGAACCGGTCGAGCACGACGGCCGCGATGGTCACGGCGCCCGAGACGAAGTTGCTCAGGTACGAACCCGCGGACAGCAGGGCGAGGCCGTTGGCGATGAGCGCGATCAGGAGCGCGCCGCTCAACGTCCCGATCGCCGTCCCCCGTCCACCCGACAGGCTCGCGCCACCGATGATCACGGCCGCGAAGACCGGGAACAGCAGCCCGACACCGGCGTTGGGCTGGACCGATCCGATGAACGAGAAGTCGAGCATCGCCGCCAGCGCAGCCAGGCTCGAACAGATGATGAACACGGCGAACTTGTACTTGCGGATCGGCAGGCGGGCGAGCTGGGCCGCCAGGGGGTTGCCGCCGATCGCCTTGAGCCGGAAGCCGAAGAGCGAGCGGCTCAGGACGAACCCGATGACCAGCGCCACGCCGATCATCCACAGGGCCTGCATCGGGACTCCGAGTGGCAGATCCTGGTTGGACAGGCCGAAGAACCAGTCGACCTGCTCCTGGGGCACGACCTTGCCCGGGGGTGGGTAGGCCGGGTTGAGGGTGGCGGTGTTGGACACGAGCAGGGTGGTCCCGAAGACCAGCTGGCCCGTGCCGAGGGTGACGATGAACGAGGGGATCCCGACCACCGTCACCAGGAAGGCGTTGACGCAGCCGAGGACGCCGGCCGCCCCGAAGGCGAGGATGATGGCCGCCCAGATGGGCCAGCCCCAGACGATCCAGGCGACGCCGATGAGGATCGAGGCCAGGCCGTACATGTAGCCGAACGAGAGGTCGATCTCGCCGACCACGATCACCAGCGTGAGCCCGAGCGCGACGATCGCGATCGTGCTCATCGAGCGCATGATCCCGAGCGCGTTGGTGATGGTCAGGAACGTGTTCGGCTTGCTCAGCAGCGTGAAGACGATGACCACGATGAGGATCGCGATCAGCAGGCCACCGACGCGCAACCCGGCGGCGCGCGCTCGTCCGGACCAGGCCTCGCCGGTCGTCGCCGTCGCGACCGCCGGGGCGGGCGGCATCCCAGTGCTGTTGTCGGCCATGCGGTGATTCGCTCCTCGGGGACGGTCGCCCGTCGACAACGAAGACCGGGCCGGTCGAACGAGGTCTCCCTCGGGCGGCCGGCCCGGATCAGCTCAGGACCGGGGGATCAGCCTCCGGCGATCTTCATGAAGTCCTCGCGCGCCTGCACGACGTTCTCCGTCGTGATGGGCTTGAGGGTATTCGTGTTCGGAAGCACCTTGCCATTCTTGAGCAGCTCGGCGCAGGCCAATGCGCCGAAGCCCGCCTGGTCGCCCCACTGCTGGTCGAGCGCGACGATCTGCGTGCCCGCCTCGATGGCGTCCAGCTGACCGATGCTCACGTTCCAGCCGAGGGAGTAGGTCTCGCCGGTCTTGCCGGCGTCGGCGATGGCCCGCGCGGCATGCTCGCCGCCGATGTCGACGTTCTCGATGACCTGGACTTCCGGGTTGCCCTGGATGAACGCCTTGTACGCGTCATAGGTGCCGGCCGGGTCGTAGGTCGTCACGAGCGCCGAGCTCGCGTCGTTGATGAAGTTCGCGTCCGGGATGGCTTCCTTGATGCCGTCGATGAAGCCCTGCATGCGGCCCTGCGCCCAGTTCTGGGTCGGGTCGCCGCCGCTTACGGCGAAGTTCTTGAAGTCGAGACCCTTCGACTTCATGTAGTCGACGACGATGCCGGCTGCCTGCAGGCCCTCCTTGTGGGAGATCTGCGTGAAGTTGGAGAACTCGTTGCCGCTCGACTCGACGCCGACCGTGAACACCGGGATCCCGGCGGCCTCGATGTCGTTGGTGATCTTCGTGAAGGTGTTCTCACCGGTGGACTGGACCGACAGGCAATCGATCTGGTCGGCCTTGAACAGCGCGTCGATCTGGGCGATCTGCTCGTTGGAGTCCTGCACCGCGGAGGCCGGCGCGATGGCCTGGCCGTTCATCGGCAGGATCTTCTGGGCTTCCGGCAGGGTCCGCTCATAGCCCGCGGCGTACTGCGGGGAGAAGAGCGGGATGGCCGTCGAGCCGTACGAGAAGACGTAGTTGATCGGCTCACCCTTGGCCAGCTTGTCCGCGACCCGCGGGTTCAGGGTGAAGGTCGATCCGTCCTTGAGGGTGCCCGTGAGCGGCAGGCCCGAGGCGGCCGAAGGGGCCTCCGAGGCGGCCATCGACGCCGGCGCCGACGCGGCGGCGCTGGGTGCTGCAGCCGACGCGGCGGCACTGGGCGCCGTCGAGGCACCGGTTGAGCTACAGGCTGCCAGGAGCACCGTCGCCCCTGTCAGGAGCGCGACCGCGCCCTTTGATCCGATCCGCATGGGTCCGCTCCTCCAAATTGGATGCTCAGGTGGACGTCTGGGGACGCGCCCCCTCCAAAGGCGCGGTCAGTATCGTTTCCAGTCGCAACCGTTGTCAACGTTTCTGGAAACCATTGTCAGGGCGTCCGACGCGCCAGAGCGTGACCTGTCGCACCCCGAACCGCAACCACGCCGCGACCCGGGCCTGGGGTCACCAGGTGACGAGGCCGCCGGTGAAGTTGATGGCCTGACCGGTCATGTACGCGGCATCGTCGCTGAGCAGGAACCAGATCGCCCCGGCGCATTCGTCGGCGGACGCCGCCCGGCCCAGCGGCACGGTCTTGTTGCGTGTCGTCGACAGCTCCTCGACGGTCATGCCGCGCTTGGCCGCGACGTCGGCGAGGACCTTGTCCTGCATCGGCGTGTCGACGATCCCGGGGCAGATGGCGTTGACCCGCACGCCCTCGCCCGCGAACGCGTAGGCGAAGGAGCGGGTGATCGAGAGCACGGCCGTCTTGGATGACGCGTAGACGGCCGCCTCGGTCGTGGTCGCGAGCTTCGCCGACGAGGACGACAGGTTCACGATGGCGCTGCCCGCCGGCATCGTCCGGCCGATGCGCGAGGTCAGGTCCCAGGTCGCCTCGACGTTGATGGCGTAGATGTCCCGGAGGTCGGCGACCGTGAACTCGAGGATCGGCTTGAGCCGGATGATGCCGGCGGCGTTGACGAGGTAGTCCACGCCGGCGCCGGCCTCGATCAGCCGGTCGCGGTCGGCGTCCACGGCCAGGTTGCCCACGAACGGGGTCGCGCCGGCCTCGACCACGGGCGCCAGACCGGCCTCGTTGATGTCCGCGGCGATGACCGCCGCGCCTTCCCGCAGCAACCGCCGGGCGACGGCCTGGCCGATGCCGCTCGCCGCCCCGGTCACGACCGCTCGCTTGCCCGTCGTCATGCCTCGACCTCCACCCACGGCGGGTCTGCCTTTCCCATCGGGGAGCGGCCCAGTATCCTCACCGGAAACGGTTGCAATCATACGGGGACCGCAACCGCGGCGCGACCGGGAGGGCCTGATGGTCGGACGGTTCGGTGGGCAGGTCATCCTCGTGACGGGCGGGGCGCGCGGGATCGGGGAAGCGATCGTCCGGCGCGCCGTGGCCGAGGGCGCACGCGGCGTCGTGGCCGACCTGGCCGACCCGGAGGCACCCATCGATGGCGTCCGTTCCGTCCGCACCGATGTCGCCGACCGCGCCTCGGTGGAGGCACTGTTCCGCTCCATCGACGATGCCGAGGGCGGTGTCGACATCCTCGTGAACAACGCCGGGATCCAGCGGGTGGGTCTGACCGAGACCTTCGATCCGGCGGTCTGGGAGACGGTCATCCAGACCCACCTCATGGGGACCTTCCACTGCAGCGCACTGGCCATCGCGTCGATGCGCCGGCGGGGTGGCGGGGCGATCGTCCAGATCGCCTCGGTCGCGGGCCTCATCGCCCTGCCCGGCCGCGGTCCGTACTCGGCCGCGAAGGCCGGGATGATGAGCCTGTCGCGGGTGATGGCGGTCGAGGTCGCCGAGCTCGGCATCCGGGTCAACGCCGTGGCGCCGGGGATGACCCACACCGCCCTCATCGATCAAGGCATCCGCGATGGCTCGATCCGTCTCGACGCGATGCTCCCGGAGATCCCGATGGGTCGCCTCGCCACCCCCGAGGACATCGCCGGGACGGTGCTGTTCCTGGCCTCCGACGACGCGCGCTACATCACCGGACAGACCCTCGTGGTCGATGGCGGCTGGTCGATCCTGGGTATGCACGACCGACCCGACTGGCTCACCGCCGGATCGAACGAGGCGCCGGCGGCGGACGTGCCGCCCGGCTGACCTAGGCCCGGCTGGCGATCGAGCCGCGGAAGAGCGGCATCCCCTCGACCCCGACGTCGACCCGCCATAGACGGCCGTCCATGGGGGCGCTGGCGGGGACCTCCGTGCGGTCGCCGAAGTCGGTGATGATGAGCGCCCCCTCGTGGAAGACGCAGTTGAGCGGCGCGCCGCCGGTCTCGAGCGAGTCCTTGAACGTGCCGTCGGCGCCGAGGATGTCGACCGTCCCGCCGAGCACCGTGGTGATCCACAGGTCGCCGTTCGCGGCGACCTTGAGCCCGTCGGGGATGTGCCCCTCGGGCAGCACCGCGATGCGCTCCGACGGCGCACCGGGTCGCATCCGGTAGATGCCCCGCTCGTACGACTCGACCCACACGACCGATCCGTCGGCCTCGGCCGTGATGCCGTTCGGGTAGGCATCGGGGATCGTCTCGAGCAGCCGCCCGCTGCCGTCCGGCTCGAGGACGAACAGCCGGCCCGGCTTGCGGTCGTTCGGGAGGTAGTCGGCCGGGTCCGTGAAATACAGGCGACCGTCCGGCGTGAAGGTCAGGTCGTTGGGCGCCTGCAGGGCGATGCCGTCGATCTCGGCGACGAGCTCCTCGACCCGGCCGTCCGGCCACGCCTTCTGGATGCTGGGGCGGTTCATGACCTCGGCGCGCCACGCTCCCACGGTCCCGCCGTTCTGCGTGATGTACAGCGCCCCGTCGCTACCGAGCAGGCAGGCGTTCGGACCGCCGCCGCACACCACGTAGTCGTGCAGGCCGCGCTCCGCCGACCAGGCCAGGATCTTGCTCGTGTAGGTCTCGACGAAGACGATCCGGCCGTCGGGCAGGATGTCCGGTCCCTCGGGATGACCCAGGCCCTCTGCGAGGGTGTCGATCGGTCGGCGCATCCGTTCCCTCCTCGTGCGATCCCGGCCGCGCCGGGCATCCCGGCCAGGCCGGGCGTCGATGGCGCCGGTCAGGCGCCGGGGCGCTTCTGGAAGAGCTCGACCGCGTAGCCATCGGGGTCGGCCATGTAGACGCTGCGGGCGCCCTGGTTGGGCCCGGCGGTGATGTCCACGACCTCGGCCGAGCGCGCGGCGAAGCCGAGCTCGACCAGACGGGCGTGCATCGTCTCGACGTCGTCGACGTACAGGCACAGGTGGCCCGCGCCGTAGTCGCACGGGCGCGAGGCGGCCGAGAACGTCTCGACGCCGACGTACTGCAACAGCTCCACGAAGCCGCCGCCCGGGAGGCGCAGGTAGACGGCCCGGATGTGGTCGAACTCCATGCCCAGCACGGCGCGCAGGTAGGGCGCGTCGAGGATCCGGTCGTACTCCTGCTCGAGGCCGAGCCCGTCGCGGTAGAACACCAGGGCGCGATCCATGTCGCTGACGGTCACGCCGCCGTGGAAGAAGCCGGTGACGGCCGCCATGCTCGGGGTCCTCCTCAGGCGACGGTCGAGCGGTCGCTCGTCCGGGTCGCGACGGTATGGGCGCGGACGTAGTCCCAGTCCAGCTCGACGCCGAAGCCGGGTCGGTCGGGCAGGGTGTAGCGGCCGCCGGCGATGCGCGTGGACATGTCGGACAGGCGCCAGAAGAAGGGATCGCGCTCCTCGTCGAAGCATTCGACGAAGGTGTGATCCGGCACGCTCGCCAGCAGGTGCGCCGACACCTGCGGCTCCTCGTGATGGCCCAGCTGGACGCCGAACGCGGCGGCGAGCCCGGCCGCCTTGCGCCAGATCGTCGGGCCGCCGGCCCACGAGGCGTCGAAGTTCGACACGTCGATCGCGCCGGCCATGATGAGGTCGCGCACCCCGGCCAGGGTCGTCTCGCTCTGCCCGGCGCACACCGGCAGCCCGGTCTGGAACCGGACGTCGCGCATCCAGCGCGCGTCGTTGGTCCAGCGGCACGGCTCCTCGAACCAGCGGATGTCCAGATCCCAGACGAGCCGGGCGAACTCGACCGCCTGGGCCCGGTCGTAGCCCTGGTTGGCGTCGACCATGAGCACGAAGTCCGGGCCGGCGGCCTCGCGCGCGGCGCGGACGCGGGCGGCGTCCTCGGTCGGCGTCTTGCCGCCGACCTTGAACTTCATCCCGGCGAAACCGGCCGCCACGTAGTCGCGGATGAGCCCGCCGACCTGGTCGATCGACAGGTGGTAGTAGCCGCCGATGATGCTGATGGGGACGGCGTCCGTGACGCTCCCCCAGACGCGGTGCAGCGGCAGCCCGAGGGCCCGGCCGAAGACGTCCCAGATCGCCTCGTCCAGGCAGGCGATCGCCTGCAGGGCCAGGCCGCGGTCGCGCAGGATGTCATTCGTCGCGGGCTCCATGGCCAGCCACGCGCCCTCCGGGTCGGTGGCGCTCCGACCCAGCAGCCGCGGCGCCAGCTCGTCATGGATGATCGCGACGATGATCGCCTGCTCGACGTCCGTGTCGCCGGTGTAGATCTCCGAGACGAGGCCATCGGCCGTGTGCAGCCGGGTCACGATCGTGCACCGGTTGTCCATGCTGTAGGCGCTGCCGGAGAAGCGCCGGCCCAGCGGTGCCCGCATGGCGATCGTCTCGATGCGCTCGATGACCAGCGCGCGGCTGTCGAACACACGCGCCTCGACCGGCGACGAGGCAGCCACCGTCAGCGTCCGACGCTGGCCCGCGCGGCCGCCGCGATCCCATCGGCCGACGGGATGACCTCGTCCTCGAGCGGCGGGGTGTACGGGATCGGCAGGTCGTCGGGCAGGCTGACCCGCCGCGGCGTGCTGGCCCAGGCGACGCCGCCGATGGTCAGCTCGCTGACGATCGTGGCCCCCCAGCCCGCGGCGTGGACCTGCTCCTCGGCGACGACCAGCCGGCCGGTCTTCTCGACGGAGGCCCGGACCGCCGGCAGGTCGAGCGGGCGCAGCCAGCGCAGGTCGATGACCTCGGCGTCGATGCCGTCGGCGGCCAGCGCCTCGGCCGCGGCCAGGGCGCGCTCCACCATGAGCAGCGTGGCGACGATCGTGACGTCGCTGCCGGGGCGGACCACGACGGCCTTGCCGAGCTCGGCGATCTCGCCGCGGGTGACCGGGCCCTTGCGCGCGTAGAGGCCCTTGTGCTCGAAGAAGATCGTCGGGTTCGGGTCGTCGATGGCGGCGCGCAGCAGGCTGTAGGCCGACCCGGGCGAGCTCGCGGTGACGATGCGCAGGCCGGGCAGATGCATGAACCAGCTCTCGCCGGTGGCGCTGTGCTGCGTCCCGAAGCGGCCGGTCGCGCCGCTGATGGAGCGGACCGTGACCGGGACCGAGGTCTGGCCACCGGACATGTAGCGGTACTTGGGCAGCTGGTTGACGATGGCGTCGCCGGCGGTCGGGAGGAAGTCGGCGAACATGATCTCGACGATCGGGCGCATGCCGACGAGGCTCATCCCGAGGGCCACGTTCAGGAAGCCGTTCTCGCAGATCGGCGTGTTGCGGACCCTGGCCAGTCCGTATTTCTCGGCGAGCCCGATGTTGGTCTTGAAGACCCCGCCGTCCGCGCTGACGTCCTCGCCCAGGAGCAGGACGGCCTCGTCGGCGGCCATCGCGTCGTCGAGCGCGGCGTTGATGGCCTCGCGATAGGTCAGCTCGGTCACGGCCGCGGCCGCGCCGGCCGGCGCGGCGTCAGTCAGCGTAGACATACGGACGGGTCTCCTCGAGGGTCGGGTAGGGAGCGGCCGCCGCGCGCTCGGCGGCGGTGTCGATCTCGGCCTGGGTCTCGTTGCGGATCTCGACCGGGTCGTTGGGCCCGATGACCGCGTCGGCGATGAGACTGGCCCCGAGCAGGTCGATCGGGTCGCGCGCCTTCCAGGCGTCGAGCTCGCCGGCCGGGCGGTACTTGGCCGGGTCCGAGCGCGAGTGCCCGCGATAGCGGTAGGTCTTCATCTCGAGCAGGCTCGGACCCCCACCGCTGCGGGCGCGTTCGGCCGCCTCGACGGTCGCCGCATGGACCGCGTGCACGTCCTGTCCGTCCACGATGATCCCGGGGATGCCGAACGGGTCGGCCCGGCGGGCCAGGTCGTCGAGCGGGGTCGTCGCCCGCAGCGGGCTGTACTCGCCGTACAGGTTGTTCGTGATGATGAACACGACCGGGGCTTCCCAGATCGCGGCCATGTTGAGGGCCTCGTGGAAGGTCCCGATGTTCGTCGCGCCGTCCCCGAAGAACGACAGGGCCACGTTCGGCTTGCCCTGCATCTGGAACGCCACCGCGGCGCCCACCGCGATCGGCAGGCCGGCACCGACGATGGCGTTGGCGCCGATGTTGCCCTTGCTGAAGTCGATGAGGTGCATCGACCCGCCGACGCCGCCCGATCCGCCGGTCGTCCGGCCCATGAGCTCGGCGAACGCGGTCTCGGGGGTCATCCCGAGCGCCAGCGCCTCGCCGTGGCCGCGGTAGGTGTTGGTCTGGACATCGCCCGGCTGCATCGCCGCGATGGCCCCGACCGAGACCGCCTCCTGGCCCTGGCAGAGATGGGTCGTGCCCTGGATCTGTCCCGACATGAACAGTTCCTGGACCTTCTCCTCGAACAGGCGGATGCGGACCATGGTCCGGTACCACTCGAGCCGGTCGGGCGGGGCGCTGGCAGTCATCAGGTCGCGAGCCTCCGGGGTTCGACGGGCCGCCGGATGGGACCCGCAAGGGCGACGGTCGTCGGGGCGGTACCGTTTCCAGTTTCGATACCACATCGTGGCATCCGGGCGCCCGAATCGTCAACCCGAACGGCCGGCCCGCGCACCCCCGCGCCGTCCGGCCGATGCCGTGTGCTACCGTGCCTGCAACCGTTACTGGAACGTGCCGCCGAACCCCACGCCGTCCGGCCACGTGCCCATCCGGAACGGGCAAGGAGGGGTCGGGATGGCCGATGGGAGACGGGCCGACGGTCGGCGCAAGCGGGCCAGCATGCGCGAGGTGGCGGACCTCGCCGACGTCGCGATCTCGTCGGTCTCGCGCGTCCTCTCCCAGCACCCCGACGTCAGCGCCGACATGCGCGAGCGGGTCATGGCCGCGGTCGCCGAGCTCGAATACGAGCCTGACTTCCTGGCCCAGAGCCTGCGCCGTGGGGCGACGCTGTCCGTCGGCTACGTCGTCGGCGACATCTCCAACCCGCTGATCGCGACGATCACCTCGGGCGCGGAATCGGTGCTGCGCTCGGCTGGCTACTCGATGCTGCTCATGAACTCCGAGGGCGATCCCGGGCTCGACGCCGCGCACATCCGGTTCTTCGAGGCGCGCCGGGTCGACGGGATGATCCTGTCGCTCGCCAGCGAGCGCCAGCAGGAGACGCTCGACCTGCTCGGCCATGTCGACGTCCCGATCATCATGATCGACCGCGACGTCCCGCCGGACCTCCACGCGAGCATGGTCCGCAACGACCATCGCCAGGGGATGCGCTCGGCCGTGGGCCACCTCCTCGACCTCGGTCACCGGCGCATCGCGCTCATCACCGGCGCCCTCGAGCTGTGGCCCGTCCGCGAGCGGATCGCCGGCATGGCCGAGGCGGTCGCCGAACGAGGCGTCGCCGACGAGACGAGCAGCCTGGTCGGCTCCCTTTCGGCCGAGCACGGCGAGCGGAGCACCGAGCAGCTGCTGGCGATGGACCCGCGCCCGACCGCCATCATCGCCGGTGGCAATCAGGTGCTGTCCGGCTGCATCCGCGCCCTCATCCGGCACGGGATCCGGATCCCCGACGACATCTCCCTCATCACCTGCGACGAGGTCGACCTGTCCGAGCTGCACGAGCCGCCGATCGCGTCCGTCGCGCGCGACACGCTGCTGCTGGGCCGGACCGCGGCGGAGCTGTTGCTCGAGCGCCTCGGCGGCGCCGAGCCACGGACCGTCCTGCTCCCGACGACCTTCATGCCCCGCCCGAGCTGCGGTCCGGTGCCCGCCCGCGCCTGATCGTCCGCCGCCGAACCCGCCTCGGCAGGACCCGCCGAGCCCCTCTCCAGGGTCGGCAGCAGGGCCACGGTAACGTTTGCAGAACCGCTACCAGCGTGCGATAGTCCGCGCACCGCGCCGGGTGCCCAGCGCCCGGTCCGCGCCCCGTCCGTAGCGGAGCCGCGAGTGCCTGACGTCATCCACGGGACCGAGCATCGACCGCTGGTCGCGGGTCGCACCCTGTTCGACTATGCCGACGAGGTGTCGACCGCAGTGCCCGCGTCGTGCCGGCGGACCGGGCGCTGCCGTGAATGCGTCGTCGAGGTACGGCAGGGTGGCGAGGGGCTCTCGCCGCGCACGGAGCCCGAGGCCTACCTGAAGGGCCAGTTCCGGCTCGCGTGCCAGGCCCAGATCGAGGACCTGACCAACGACGTCGAGTTCGCCATCATCCGGCGGCGGATGCGCATCCTCGGGCCGTCGGACGAGCCGCACGTCCGGCTCGACCCGGTCGTCACGGCCGACGACCTCGCCGTCCGCTACGCGGGCCAGCCGATCGACCTGCGCCGGGCCCACGTCCTGGGTCTCGCGATCGACATCGGCACCACGACGGTCGTCGTCCAGATCATCGACCTGCTGACCGGGCACGCCGTGGCGGGCGCCGCGCTGGAGAATCCGCAGCGCTTCGGTGGCAGCGACGTCATGACCCGGATCTCGTACGAGAAGGACTTCCCGGGCGCGATGCTGCTGGCCCTGCGCCGGGCCCTGAACCACGAGCTGCGTGACCTCTACCGAGAGCACGGCATCGACCGGCACGAGGTCTACGAGGCGATGATCGTCGCCAACAGCACGATGCGCGACCTCTTCTTCGGCATCGACATCGGGCCGATCGGCGAGTTCCCGTACAAGTCGATCACCGAGGTCGCGATGCTGGCCGGCGAGGCGCCCACGACCTGGCTGCGCCGGCGGGCCTACGAGGTCGGGCTGATGATGAATCCCCACGGCCGGGTGGTCGGGGCGCCGCTCATCGCCAGCCACGTCGGGGCGGACACCGCCGCCGACCTGACCGCGGTCGACTTCGGCGGCGGCAGCGGCGTTCGGATGCTGGTCGACATCGGCACGAACACCGAGGTCGTCGTGACCGACGGCAAGCGGTACCTCGCCGCGTCGTGCCCCGCCGGCCCGGCGTTCGAGGGCGGGCTGCTGCGGTTCGGCATGCCCGGCGCGGATGGTGCGATCGAGTCCGTGCGCCTCGACGGCAACGGGTTCACGTTCCGGCACCATCGGTGGCGGCGAACCGGCCGGGATCTGCGGCTCGGGCCTCGTCGACATCCTGGCCGAGATGCGCCGGTGCGAGTGGATGAACACGGAGGGCCGGTTCCACGACGGCCTCGACGAGGTGTTCGTCGCGCCGGACCAGGGGATCAGCTTCTCGCGCTCCGACGCCAGCCTGCTCGCCCAGGCCAAGGCGGCCAACGCCGTCGGGCAGCGCATCCTGCTGCGCCGGCTCGGGGTGACCGCCGACCAGGTCGAGCGGGTCTACCTCGCGGGCGGGTTCGCCAACGCCGTCGACGTGCGCAATGCCATGGCCATCGGCCTGCTTGCGCCCGTGCCACCGGAGCGGGTCGAGCGCGTCGGCAACGCCGCGCTCCACGGCGCGGCCGCGCTGCTGCTGTCCGGGTCGCACCGCGACGCGCTCCAGGCGCTCGTCGGCCGGATCGAGCATGTCGAGCTCGAGACCGAGGACGACTTCTTCGAGCTGTTCGTCGACGGCTGCCGGTTCGTCCCGATCGCCGCCTGAGCCCATCACCCCGCTGACCACGGAGGTCCCGCCTTGACCGCGTCCCTGACCCCAGCGCCATTCATCGTCATCGGCGAGAACATCCACACGACCCGCGTCGTGCGTCGCGACGGGATCCGGGTCGGGACGACGCCGGGAGGCGAGCCGGCGGTACGCGTCCCGCTCGACGGCGGCGAGGGCCTGTTGCCGATCGCCCCGGTGATCCAGCACACCCGCGAGTTCGAGGCCGGCCGGGTGAAGCACGTCATGGCCGCCGTGCTGGAGGGCGTCGCCGGTGGGCCGGATGCGGACCTCGCCGCCACCTACGTCCGCTGGATGGCGCAGCGCCAGATCGCCCGCGGGGCGTCCTACCTCGATCTCAACGTCGACGAGGTCAGCCACGACGTGGACGGCCGGTTGGCCGCGATGGTCTGGCTGGTCGGGGTGGTCGGCCCGGTCACGACGGTGCCGCTCTCGATCGACTCGTCGGATGCGACGGTGATGGAGGTCGGCCTGGACCTCGTCGAGCCGGGCTGGGCCGGTGGCGCGCCGCCGCTCCTCAACTCGGCCGCCGCCGACCGCGTCGAGGTCCTTGACCTGGCCGCCCGCCACGGATCGCCGGTCGTCCTGTCCTCGACCGGAGCCACGATGCCGACCGGTACGGAGGAGCGGATGGTCCGCGCCATCGAGATGATCGAGATGGCCCAGGGTCACGGGCTGTCGCTCGGTGACCTGCACGTGGACCCGCTGGTGATCCCGATCGGCGTGGACGCCGAGGCCGGAACGGCCTACCTCGACGCGGTGCGCCAGCTGCGTGACCGGTTCGGCCCGGAGCTGCACATCACGAGCGGTGTCTCCAATGTGTCCTTCGGGATGCCGGCCCGCCGGCTCATCAACGACGTGTTCCTGGACCTGTGCGCGCAGGCCGGGCAGGACAGCGGGATCGTGGACCCGGTCGCGGCGGACATCGCCGCAGCCTTGCGCCCGGACCGCGATGCCGAGGCCTACCGGCTGGCGGCCGCCCTGCTGACCGGCAGCGACGCCTTCGGGGTCGAGTTCATCGAGGCGTTCCGGGCGGGGCGGCTGGGCGAGCCGGCCGCGACGCCGGCGAGCCGCTAGGCGACGTTGCCCGCCTGCTCGGCGCGGGCTTCGGCCACCAGGCGTCGGGCGAGGATCACGGCCGAGCCGGCGTCGGGTGCCCAGCCGTCAGCCCCGATCTGCTCGGCGAACTCCTTGGTGACGGCCGCCCCGCCGACCATGACCCGCAGGTGCGGCAGGTCCTCCGCCGCGCGGACGGCCTCGATGACCGTGCGCATGCCGCCCATCGTCGTCGTGAGCAGGGCGCTGATCCCGATGATGTCGGCCTTGTGCTCGCGGGCGGCGGCCATGAACTTGTCGACCGACACGTTGGTGCCCAGGTCGAAGATCTCGAAGTTGGCACCCTTGAGCATCATCCCGACGAGGTTCTTGCCGATGTCGTGGAGATCGCCCTTGATCGTGCCCATGACGGCGATGCTGTCGGGCTTGTAGCCGGACCCGATGAGGAGCGGCTCCAGGAGCGCGACCGCGGCCTTCATCGCCCGCGCGCTGATGAGCATCTCGGGGACGTAGATCTCGTTGTCCTGGAATCGCTGTCCGACCACGCCCATCGCGTCGGTCATCGCGTCGAGGATCGTCTTCGGGGGGATGTCCTCCGCGATGCGCCTGCTCGGTGACCTCGACCGCGGTCTCGCGGTCGCCGACCTCCACGGCCGTCTGGAGTCGCTTCAGGTCCGCCATGCTCCGTCGTTCTCCTGCGTCTCGGTGGAGGTCAGCCGGGGTAGCCGGGATAGGTGCTGGTGTCGGGGTCGGGTCGGTGGACGATGCCGTCGTCGCCGCGGTGCAGCGTCGACCAGTCACGGGCCGCGTGGGCGATCGCCATCAGGGGTTCCTTCTTCGTCATCGAGCGGCACCGATCCCTCGGGCGCGAGGCCGTCGACGCCCGCATCGAGGAGGTCCCAGCACGCCTTGTAGACATCCTCGGGCGTGCCCTGCCAGAGCAGCGTCGGGTTGTTGAGGTTGCCCATCAGCGCCATCCGCTCGCCGGCCCGCTCGCGCGCCTCGCGCGCGTCGACCTGGGACTCGAAGTGGAAGACGTCCCAACCCGCGGCCGCGAAGAGGTGGACGCGGTCGATGGTCTTGCCGCAGCAATGGAAGATGCCCGGGCCGCCGATCTCCTGGGTGATGTGCTGGTGCATCTCGAGCAGGAAGTCGCGATACGTCTCGGCGCGGCACAGGTCGCCCGTCGTGTGGTCGGCCCACATGACCGCGTCCGCGCCGGCCTCGAACTGCGCCCGCGCCGAGGCGATGCAGGCCGGCAGGAACGCGTCGAGATAGCGCTTGATCTTGTCCGGGTCGAGCATGACGTCCATGAGGAAGCTCTCGATGCCGACCATCTGGTAGCCGACCGACCACGGGCCGTAGACCTTGCCCACGATCGCGACGTCCGGATAGCGCTGGCGGAGCAGCTTGATGGCCCCGGTGACGGCGGCCATCGTCGGACGCTCGACGAAGTCGTCCGGGACCTTGACCTGCTCCGGCTCCTCGATGCTGAACCGCGACGGCGAGGGCCAGTTGTCCTTCTCGGCCCATTCGGTCTCGCCGCCGAGGGCGTCCGACTCGAGCTGCGAGTGGAAGACCGGCATGATCGTGTCCATGTCGAACACGTCGTGGGCGGTGGCGGCGAGCCGGGCCATCAGCTCGGCATCGAGGTGAGCCTCGGGGAACGGCGCGTTGACGAGGTCCATCATCTCGACCGTCACGACCGAGCTGAGCGTGCAGGCCGGGACCTTGTCCACGTTGCCGCGGTAGACGGCGGAAAGGAACCGGCGGCGCGGCGTCATCCACTCCCCGCGAAGTGGTGTCGTGACCTCAGCAAGCATCGCGATCCTCCAGGGTTCCCGGGTCGGTCAGTCGAGGCCCTGGACGCGCTCGGCGGCGCCGCTCCGGGCGCTCCGATAGGCCGCGTCGAGGATCTCGACCGTGCGGGCGCCGAGGTCCGCAGGCGAGTTGTTGTCGAACGGGCGTCCAGCGCCGGCGGCGACGAGCGCATCGATGGGGCCGGTGCAGTCATACAGGCCGGCGTCGTCCTCGAGCGGGACGCGCACGTCGTCGTCGGGCGAGCGGTAGCGCCACAGGATGTTGTCGCGCAGGTCGAGGTGGAACATCCCGCGCGAACCGACGACACGGACCTCGACGGCATGCCGGTTGTTCGCTCCACCGAGGTGGCTCGAGGCGCCACTCATCGTGCCGATCGCGCCGTTCGTGTAGCGCATGGCGACGGCGTCGTGGAGCTCGACCTTGGCCCCGAGCGGCGCCGACATGAACGCGAAGACGTCCTGGCCGCGCAGACCGGTCAGCCACAGCGACACACCGAGCAGGTGGGTCAGCTGGGCCTGGCCGTAACCGCCACCCGAGGTCTCCGGCCGCGACCAGGTGTCCGGCTGGGGGATCGACTCGGGCGAAGCGCCGGGATAGTCGCCGGTCTCCGACAGCAGCTCGCGGGTCACCGAGTCCATGTGCAGGGCGACGTGCTCGATGTCGCCCACGCCCCCGTCCTCGTACATCATCCGGTGCGCCTGGATGACCATCGGCCGGTAGTTCCAGCCGTACGACAGGATGAGGTTGCTGCCGGTCCGGCGGGCGGTCTCGTCGAGGTCCCACGCATCGGCCGGGTCGATCGTGAACGGCTTCTCGCACATCACGTCGGCGCCGGCCTCGAGGGCCGCCTTGCTCTGGTCGTGGTGGTAGCCGGGCGGGCTGCCGACGACGACGATGTCGGGCCGCTCGGCGATGACGTCGTGCCAGTCCGTGGACGCCTTGGCGAATCCCCAGTCGTCCTTGATCTTGCCGAGCAGGTCCGGGTTGCGTCGGTTGACGATGACGAACTCGACCTCGTCCCGGTATTTGGCCAGGTTCGGGAGGTGCGAGCCCAGTGTCCACGACCCGGCTCCGATGACGCCGAGGCGAAGCTTCGCCATGGGCTCGCGACTCCTTTCGCCGGGGCCCGCCGCGGGCCCGTTCCGGTTGACGGGGTGGAATGGCGACGACTACGATGGCCGCCGGGTGGAAACGAGTCTGGAAATGATATCAGACGCCATTTGCGCTCGAATCGCAACCCCCGTCCGCGTGTCCATCGCGTTGGCCCCAGCGGGCTGCGGAGGCGCCGTCCGGCCCCGTCGGCCCGGACCATGACCACGCGACGACACCTCTTTCGAAAGGAGCCGACCAGCGGTGAGCAAGGTCCAGACGGTCGAGGCCATCCCGGTCAGCTACCCGGAGCCGAACGACTACAACGCCCTGCGCCACCTGTGCCTGGTCAAGATCACGACCGATGACGGCGTCGTGGGCTGGGGCGAGTCGATCACGCAGTTCCCCGAGGCCAACTTCGCGGTCAAGGCGATCATCGAGGGGATGGCCGCCCGGGTCGTCGGCAAGGACCCGCTCGACAACATCGCGATCTGGCATTCCCTGCGCGACCAGGCCTGGTGGTACGGCTACGGCGGCGGCATCGCGAGCTATGCCGTGGCCGCCATCGACATCGCGCTGTGGGACATCAAGGGCAAGCTCCTGGGCGTGCCGGTCATCCAGCTCCTCGGTGGCGCGGTCCACGAGCGCCTGCCGGCCGTGGCCTCGAGCCATGCCCACTACGAGGACATCGGCCGGATGGTCGAGGAGGCCCAGGAGTGGATCGCGCCCGGGATGCACGGCCTCAAGGTCGGCTTCGGCAAGCGCGGCGACGCGCGTCTCGGCTACGAGCACGACCGCGACGTCGAGTACATCCGGCGGATGCGCGAGGGCCTCGGGCCGGACCAGATGATCATGATCGACTGCGGCTGGAACGTGAAGTGGGACGTCATGACCGCCGTGCGGCGGGTCCAGGCGTTCGACGAGTACGGACTGCACTGGATCGAGGAGCCGCTCGGCGCCTGGGATCCCGAGGGCTACGCCAACCTGCGCTCGAAGACGACGTCGCTCATCGCCTACGGCGAGAAGGAGTGGAACGTCGACGGGTTCGAGCGCATCCTGGCGACCGGGACGGTCGACGTCGTCGGAGTCGACCCAGGTCGCGCCGAGGGCATCACCGGGTTCAAGCGGGCGGTCGAGCGGCTCGAGTTCTATCGCCGCCAGGCCAATGCCCATTGCTGGTCCTCGGCCATCGTCACCGCGGCCAGCCTGGCGATGAGCTTCAGCTCGCCGGCGTTCAAGCTCATCGAGGTCAAGCCGCTGCGCAACCCGATGCAGCACGAGCTCGTGCCCGAGCCCATCGAGCACAAGGACGGCTGGTTCTATCCGCCGACCAAGCCGGGCCTCGGCATCGAGGTGATCGACGAGGTCGTGGACCGCTATCGAAGCGAGAAGGTGCTGGGCGTCTGAATCGGGCGCCCGAGGAGGGACGGACATGGCGTGGAGCGTCGGTGCCGGACTCGAGGGTCGCGGCGTCATCCTGACCGGGGCGACCGGTGGCATCGGGGCCGCGGTCGCGCGCGGCTTCGCCGCGGCCGGGGCGAAGGTCATGGCCGTCGACCTCGACCAGGGCCGGCTCGACGACCTCGTCGGCTCGCTCGAGGGCTCCGGGCACGTCGGGGTCGTGACCGACCTGCGCGACCTGTCGACCCATGCGCCGCTGGTCGAGCGCGCGGTCGCGGAGCTCGGCGGCGTCTACGTGCTGGCCAACCTCGCTGCCGTGCTGCGGCGGCGCGGCTCGCTCGACGAGGTCACCGAGGACGACTGGGACCTCCAGCACGACATCAACCTCAAGTCGGCGTTCTTCCTCGCCCGCGCGGCCGGCGACCAGATGATCGCGGCCGGCCAGGGCGGACGGATCATCCTGTTCAGCTCGCAGGGCTGGTGGACCGGCGGGTTCGGCGGCTCGGTCGCGTACGCCGCGACCAAGGGCGGCGTGACCACGATGTGCCGCGGCCTGGCCCGGACGTTCGGACCGCACCTGATCACGGTCAACTGCGTGTCGCCCGGCCAGGTCAACACGCCGATGCTGATGACGGGCCTCGCCCCCGAGGTCTACGAGTCGATGAAGAAGCAGACCCCGCTCGGCTACGTCGCCGAGCCCGAGGAGCTGGCGGGGCCGGTCGTGTTCCTGGCCTCCGATCACGCGAAGTACATCACCGGCGCGACGCTGAACGTGTCCGGCGGCTTCCTGATGTACTGATGGCCCCGGAGGTCTCGCCGTTCGCCTTCCCGTGGTCGGCGACCTATCAATACAGCCAATCGGTTGCCGAGGGCGACCTGGTCGTGGCGTCCGGTCAGGCCGGGTTCCGCCCCGACGGCTCGCTGCCGGACGGCTTCGAGGCCCAGTTCCGCCAGGCGCTCGCGAACGTCGACGAGGTGTTGCGAGCCCAGGGTGCGTCGCTGGCGTCGGTCCTGCGGCTGACCACGTTCCTCTCGTCGGCCGACCAGTACGACGCGTTCAAGACGGTCCGCGGCGAGCTGCTCAGCCCGCCCTACCCCGCCTCGACCGCGGTCATCGTGGGGTTCGTGTTCCCGGGGATGCTCGTCGAGGTGGAGGCCATCGCGTCGCGGCGCGGCGACCGCGTGCCCGGGGGGTGAGCGCGACGATGCGCGTGGCGGAGCTGCCGGCGATCGGCGCGCCGCTGCGCCTGGCCGAGCGGCCGGTCCCGGAGCCGGGTCCCGGCGAGGTCCGGGTGCGGGTCGAGGCGTGCGGGGTGTGCGGCTCGGACGTGTTCCTGCAGAAGGGCGGGTTCGGGTCGGCGGTGCACCTGCCGATCGTCCCGGGGCACGAGGCGGCGGGCATCGTCGACGCGCTCGGCGATGGCGTCGACGGCGTGACGGTCGGCGACCAGGTCGCGCTCTACTACATCACCACGCCGCCCGACGACCCGTGGGCCGCCCGGGGCCGCCCCAACATCAGCCCGAACGTGACGCGGATGGGCGTGGACGTGGACGGCGCCTTCGCCGAGTACGTGCTCCGGCCCCCGGAGGCGCTGATCGTCCCGCGGGCGCCCGTGCCACCGGTCGTCCTGGCGGTGCTGACCGATGCCGTCGCCACCCCGCTCCACGGACTCAAGCGCGTGGCGAAGCTCCAGCCGGGCGAGACCCTGGTCGTCCTGGGCGTCGGTGGGCTCGGCTCCAATGCCGTCCAGCTGGGCAAGGCCATGGGCGCCCGCGTGATCGCGGTGACCCGCTCCGCGGCGAAGCTGCAGCTGGCGCGCGAGCTCGGCGCGGACGAGACGGTCGCGGCCGACGACGGCGACCCGGTGGCGGCGGTCAAGGCGCTCACCGGGGGCCACGGGCCCGACGTCGTCATCCAGTGCGTCGGGTCGGCGGCCGTCGACGAGGAGGCCATCGCGATGGGCGGACCGGGCGGGCGGGTCGTGATGATCGGGGCCAGCCTGGACCAGTTCCGGGCGCGAGCCACCGAGATCTTCTGGCGGGAGCTGGCGATCCTCGGGTCGCGCGGATTCGTCCCGGACGACATCCGCGACGCCATCGACCTGTACCTGGACGGCACCCTCCGGGTCGATCACCTGGTCGACGCGGTCCGACCCCTCGCCGAGGCGAACGAGGCGCTCGACGACCTGCGTGAGGGGCGCGTCCTGCGGAGCGTGCTCGCGCCCTAGTCGATCGGGGGAACGGCCGCCGCTGGGCGGGGTGACCGTCGCTCAGGCCTCGGGAGTCAGGACCTCGGTCAACCGCTCGGCGCTGTCCCGCAGGTTGCCCAGGAGGACCGGCACCTGGGCCGGGTCCTCGCGGCCCCAGCCGCAATACGACGCGATGCCGAAGTCGGGCAGGTAGCGGTGCGCCGCCCGGGCGCGCCGCTCGAAGGCGTCGAGACCGTCATCGAGCACGATGCCGAGGTACGGCCACGTCTCGCCGATCGCCAGCCCGTCCATCGGTCCGAAGAAGGCCTCGTCGGCGTGCGGCATGACCGGCATGTGGACGTAGTCGACGCGCCGTCCGGCGCGCACCACCGCCTCGTTGGCGAGACGGACGCAGACGCCCATGTCGGGGGCTTCCGACTTCGGCCAGCCGCCCCACGTGCCGAAACAGAAGTGGTAGCCGAGGCGGACGTCCTCGGGGATGTCGCGGGACAGGTGGTCCATGTCACCCAGGTGGCGCTGCCACTTCTCCTCGAGCGAGGTCTGCGGCGACCACGGCAGGAGTGGTGCGTCGCCCGCGAGGATGTCGCGCACCTCGCTGGCGATGTCCCACTGAAGGACCAGGTCCTCGTGCGGGATCGCCGCCACGATCTGGGCGACCTCGTTGCGGATCGCCCGCCGGTAGGCGTCGTAGACGATCGGCCAGTCCGCCGGTCGGGCGAAGAAGCCCATGACGGCCGAGCCGGTGGCCGGAAAGCTCGCCTGGAATCGGGCGGTCGGCGGGATGACGCCATCGGCTCGGAGGCGGCGGAACACCTCGTACGAGCGCGTCACCTCCTCGACGTAGTGGAGGCTCTCGAAGGTCAGGTGCTCGACGCCGGGGCGGAGCTTGAAGGTCCACCACGACTCGTTCCATTCCTTCTGGCTCGCATCGCGCTCCGGCTGGCGGACCTGCCCGCCGGGCGGCGTGTTGACGGCCTCGAGATCGGGGTGGACCGAGTACGTGCGCATCGGGAGGTAGAAGGTCCAGTACTTGCGCTGGCCCACCTCGCCGTCCGGGTAGGACGCGGCGAGCGGACCGAGGCCGGCGGCGCAGGTCCGGAACACGTCCTCGACGGTCTCGAGCGGAACACTGCCGACGAGGTGAACGGTACCGACCCTGCCCATACGTCACTTCCTTCGGAGCCTGGCGAACGACCGCTGCGAACGGGTCCCGAGCCTATCAGCGCGGCGGGGACGCCGTCGAGCGACGGACGACGAGGCGCGGCGGGGTGGCGGTCACCTCGTGGCGGAGGGGTCGCCCCTCGACAACGTCGAGGAGCATGTGGGCGCCGAGCGTGCCCATCTCGTCCATCGGCATGTGGATCGACGTGAGCGCCGGGTCGGTGTGCTCGAGGATCGGGTGGTCGTCCATCGTCACGAGCGAGAGGTCGTCGGGGACGCGCAGCGCGAGCTCGATCGCCGCCGCCCGGAAGCCGAGCGCCGACGCAAGGTTGACCGCGTACATCGCCGTCGGACGCATCGCGGCCGGCCGATCCAGGAGATCGAGCCCGGCGGCCCGTCCGCTGCGCTCGGTGAAGTCGCCCGCGAGCACCCACGACGGCTCGATGGCGAGCCCATGCGTGGCCATCGCGGCCCGGAACCCGGCCTCGCGTCGGCGACCCACGTCCGTGTCAGCCCGGCCGGCGAGGAAGCCGATGCGCTCGTGCCCGAGCGCCACCAGGTGGTCGACGGCCAGCCGGCTGCCGTGCTCGTCGCCCATCGTCACCGAGCCGTCGATGAGCGCCGATCGGCTGTTGACCGGGACCAGCGGCAGGCCACGACCGGCGATCTGGGCGACGAACTCGTCGACGACCGTCGCGAACGCCACGAGCAGCCCGTCCATCCGGCCCTCGAGCACGAAGCGGCCGAGCTGGGCGGCATCGAGCGTGGGGCCGTGGGCGTCGGCGACGACGACGACATAATCGCGCTCCCCGGCCGCCCGCTCGATCGCACGGAGCATCTCGTTCCACATGATGTTCTGGGGGTCGGGCAGGACGATGGCGATGGTGCCGGTCCGGCGGGTGCGCAGGCCGCTCGCGACGCGGTTGGGCCGGTAGCCGAGGTCGCTGGCGGCGGCCAGCACGCGGGCGCGGGTCTCCGGGCGCACCGACAGCTTCGGATCGCCCTGCAGGACGCGCGCTGCGGTCGCGACGCTCACCCCCGCCTGCGCCGCGACGCCTCTGAGCGTCGCCACCGAAGCACCTCCCGTTCGCCACCGTCTTGACACCGGAAACGTTTCGGGTATCGTTCTTCGTCCCAGCGTGAGTATATCGATATACCCCACGCGTGGAGGCCCGCCCGTCCGTAGCCGATGACCCCAGCGTCCGGCTTCGAGCCAGGAGATCCGTGACCGTCGGACGACCCGCCAGCGAGCCCATGGCGCCACCCGAGCCGGCCCGTGCCGCGGTCGCTCGGCGACGTCGCCTGCCGGACGAGACCGGCGTGGCCCTGGCCCTGCTCGTCCTCGTCATCTTCGTCGGGCTGCTCAAGCCCAACTTCTTCCAGCCCCTGACCCTGTTCCAGCAACTGTCCGGCGCGGCGTTCATCGGGACGCTGGCCGTGGGCATGGTCTTCGTCGTCGTCATCCGCGACATCGACCTGTCGATCGGCTGGATGTTCAACTTCAGCGCGGTCATCGCGGCCACGGCGATGGTCAAGGGCGTCGACCCATGGATCGCGGCGGGCATCGGGGTCGCCTTCGGCGGGCTGCTCGGCCTGATCAACGGCGGGCTCGCCGTCGCGCTCCGGATCCCGGTGATCGTCGTGACCCTCGGCACCCTGTCGATGTACCGCGGGTTGTCGCTGGTCGTGAACGAGTCGCGGGCCGTCGTGCCGCCCGACAAGTCGAGCTCGTTCTTCGCCCTGTTCGACATCAAGCTGTTCGGGCTCATCCCGAGCGTCGCGATCATCTTCCTCATCGTCGCGTTCCTGATGCACCTGCTGCTGCACCGGACCCCGTTCGGCTACCGGGTCCAGGCGATGGGCAGCAATCCCGAAGCGGCCCGCCTCGGCGGGATCGACGTCGACCGGACGCGGATCCTCGTGCTCGTCCTGATGGGCCTCATCTGCGGACTGACCGGGGCGATGTTCCTGGGCTTCCGCGAGGCCATCGACCCGGTGACCGGCGGCGACTACCTGCTGCCGGTCGTGGCCGCCGTGATCATCGGCGGCACCCCGCTGTCGGGCGGCCGCGGGACCATCCTCGGCGCCGTCCTCGGCGCATTGATCATCCAGGTCATCACCACCGGGATCCTGTTCCTCGGGGTCGATGTCAAATGGAGCACCTTCGTCACCGGCGCCGTGATCATCCTCGCGGTCGCCGTGGACCAGCTCGTCCGGCGCCAGCGCGAGCGACGGGCGCGCGACACGGTCGACCTCGGGTGAGGCCCGGGAGCGACGCACCACGAGAGGAGGGATCGGACCGGGACGATGTTGCCCAGACTCGCCCATCGCACTGACCCCCAGGCCACCACCGAGCGCACCACATGGAGGAGAGAGAGATGACGAAACGACGATGGCTCGCCCTGCCGGCGAGCCTGGCCATCGTGCTGGCCGCCTGCAGCAGCAGCGGCGGGGCCTCGAGCGCACCCGCGAGCGCCGCGGCTCCCGCCTCGCAGGCACCGGCGTCGGTCGCCCCGGTCTCCGAGGCTCCGGCCTCCGAGGCCCCGGCATCGAGCGCGCCGCCCGAGGCGATCAAGATCGGGTTCGTGACCCACGTGCTGGGCAACCCGTTCATCCAGCAGATCATCGACGGCGCCAACGCCGCCGCGAAGGACCTCAACGTCGACCTGCAGGTGACCGGTCCCGAAGGTGGCGACGCGGACGCCCAGCTCAAGGCCGTCCAGACGCTCGTCGCGTCGGGCGTCCAGGGTGTCGCCACGTCGGTCCCCGGCGTGTCGATGGCGAGCGGTCTCAACGAGGTCGTCGACTCGGGCATCCCGGTCGTCCAGTTCAACCTGCTCGAGCCCTCCGTCAAGGCGCCGTACGTCGGCGAGCGGTCGGTCGAGAGCGGGCGCATCCTCGGCGCGAAGGTCCTCGAGAAGCTCGGCGGCGAGAGCGCCACCGGCGACGTCATCGTCGGCAACTGCTTCCCCGGCTTCCCGGTCCTCGAGAACCGGGCGAAGGGCGTCCAGGAGTCGCTGGCCAAGGCCGCCGGGATCAAGGTCCTCGGCCCATTCGACGTCAAGGTCGCGGCCAACGAGAACTACGCCGCGTGGGAAGCGCTCCTGGCGGCCAACCCCGACGCCAAGGCCCTCGTCGGCCTGTGCGCCCCGGACATCGCGAGCCTCGGCAAGCTCCAGGCCGCGAACGCGGACAAGCCGTTCGTCTCGGGTGGTTATGACCTCACCGCTGAGAACCTGGCCGAGATCAAGAACGGGAACGCCTACGTCAGCCTCGGCCAGACGCCGTTCATGCAGGGTTACCTGCCGGTGAAGATGCTGGCCGACAAGATCCGTGGCAACACGACCGTCGACCTCTCCCAGGGCGGCTTCCTCGACGCGGGCACGGAGATCGTGACCGCCGACAGCGTCCAGGAGCCGTTCGACCTGCCGCCCCTCACGTTCGCGGAGCTCGAGGCCCTGGCCGCTTCTCCGGACGCGGCCCGGACCTACTACCAGCCCCTCGTCGACGGTCAGATCGCGAACTGGGCCAGCAACGTGGAGCCGATCGCCAACGAGTCCAAGTAACCACCATCGTCCACCAGCACCAGGCACGGCCATGAGCACGGGTCCGGCCACCGCGACGCCTCCGGCGATCGCGGTGACCGACCTGCGCAAGGCCTATGGCGGGATCCAGGCCCTGACCGGCGTGGATCTCGCCATCGAGGCCGGCCTCGTCCACGCCGTCGTCGGCGAGAACGGCGCCGGCAAGTCCACCCTGATGAAGATCCTCGCCGGGGCGCTCCACCCGGACACCGGCGAGGTGCGCGTGGGCGGCGAGGCGGTCCGCTTCGCCTCTCCCGCGGACGCCCGGCGCGTCGGCGTCGGGATCGTCTACCAGGAGCTGAGCCTCTTCCCGGAGCGCTCGATCCTGGCCAACCTGTTCCCGGATCACCAGCCGACGCGCTTCGGTCTCGTCGACACCGCGGCGATGCGCCAGCGCGCGGCGCCGGTCCTGGCCCGCATCGGGCTCAGTGCCGACCTCGATGCCGATCTGGCGGAGCTCGGCGTCGGCGAGCGTCAGCTCGTGGAGCTCAGCCGGCTGCTCATCGAGCGTCCTCGCGTGCTGATCCTCGACGAGCCGAACTCGGCCCTCAACGAGCGCGAGACCCAGCGACTGTTCTCGATCCTGCGCGAGCTCTCGGCCGACGGGATCACGATCATCTACGTGTCGCATCGGCTCGAGGAGGTCTTCGACATCGCCGACCGCATCACGGTGATGCGCAACGGCGGGGTGGTCACGACCGTGGACAAGGCGGCGACCACGATGCGCCAGGTCGTCGAGGCGATGGTCGGGACCTCGCCCGCCGAGCTGTTCCCGGTGCGCGCGGCGCGTCCGTCCGAGGGACCGCCCAGCCTGACCATCCGCGGGATCTCGCTCGGCGACGAGCTGCACGACATCGACTTCGAGGCCCGCGCGGGCGAGATCATCGGGCTGGCCGGTCTCGAGGGGTCGGGCGTCGCGACCCTGCTCGGGGTGCTGTTCGGCACCCGGCGGCCGACGAGCGGGACGGTCGCGTACGCCGACGGATCCGGTGCCCCGTCGTCCCCGACCGCGGCCGCGCGACGCGGCATCAGCCTCGTCCCCGCCGACCGGCGGCACCAGGGCCTGATGCTCGAGTCGAGCGTGGAATCCAACATCGCCCAGGTGACCGTCGGCGCGCTGCGCTCGCGACGCCCATGGCTGGACCGAGGGGCGATGCGGGCCGCGGCGCTGCGCCAGGTCGCGGGCCTGCGCATCCGGACGGACGGCGTCGACGCCATCGTCGGGCGGTTGTCCGGCGGCAACCAGCAGAAGGTCGTCATCGGCAAGTGGCTCGAGATCAGCCCGACCGTGTTCCTGCTCGACGACCCGACGCGGGGCGTCGACGTCGGTGCCAAGCGCGAGATCTACCGCCTCATCCGCGAGCTCGCCGACGGCGGGCGGACCGTGCTGTTCCGGTCCACCGAGCTGCCCGAGATCGTCGGCCTGGCCGATCGCATCCTCGTCCTCTACCGGGGGCGCCTCGCGCTCGAGGCCGCCGCGGGCGAGCTCGACGACCACGGCTTGCTTCACGCCATCAACACCGGCCGGGCCCCGGATCCCGAGCCGGCCATCGCCAGCAGCGACCAGGAGGTCAGCCCATGATCCGCCGCGCGTTCACGATGCGCCTCAAGCCCGGTGGCCTCGCCGAGTACAAGCGCAACCACGACCAGATCTGGCAGGAGCTCGTCGACGAGATCGAGCGCCAGGGCATCGCCCAGATCACGATCTTCGAGCGCGACCCGGTGCTGTTCCTGTACTCGGAGATCCGCGACGAGGAGGCCTGGGACCGGCTCTGGCACAGCGCCATCCACGACAAGTGGGGCGAGATCATGGACCCGCTGATGGAGTTCAACGACGAGGGCATCGTCGACTCGAGCGAGCTGCGCGAAGTCTTCAATCTCGAGACCGGCGCGCACTGACCGCGACACCGACGCGAAGGAGGCCACCATGGACGCCATCGCCCGCGAGCGCGTCGCCGTCGTCACGGGAGCCGGTCGCGGCCTGGGCCGCGGCGTGGCCGTGGCCCTGGCCCAGCGCGGGCATCCGGTCGTCGGGGTCGCCCGCCATCCCGGCCAGCTGGCCGAGACGGCCGACATCATCCGCTCGGCGGGCGGCCAGATGGTCGCGCGCCCGGCGGACGTGAGCGACCCGGACGCCGTCGCGGCGATGGCCGACTTCGTGCGAGCGCAGCTCGGCGCGCCGTCCATCCTCGTCAACGCGGCCGGCGTCTTCGGTCCGATCGCCCTCATCCGCGACTCGGACCCCAAGGCGTGGCTCGAGACCATCGCCATCGATGCCACCGCGGCGTACCTCACGACGCGCGCGTTCCTCGGCGACATGGTCGACGCGGGCTGGGGCCGCATCGTCAACGTGACCTCGGCGGCGTCGCTGCATCCGCCCGGCGCGCTGAACAGCGCCTACGCCACGGCCAAGGTCGCCCTCAACCAGCTGACCCGGCACATCGCGTTCGAGACGGCCGGGACCGGCGTCACCGCCAACGTCATCCATCCCGGCGACGTGAAGACCGACATGTGGCGCGACATCCACGATCGTGTCGCGGTGATGGGGCCGGAGGCCGAGCCCTATCGCGAATGGGCCGCCTGGGTCGAGGAGACCGGTGGCGATCCGCCGGAGAAGGCTGTCGACCTGGTGCTCCGGCTCACGAGCGACGAGGGAGCCGACGTGACCGGACAGTTCTGCTGGGTCGAATCGCCGCTGCAGGCGCCGATCCCATCGTGGGGCGAGCCCGGGGAGACGCAGCCATGGCGCAAGTGACTGCCCGCCGACGGCTCGGTCGGACCGCGGTCGAGGTCACCGAGCTCGGGTTCGGTGGCGCGTCCATCGGCGAGCTCTTCGTGCGCGTGTCGGAGCGGGACGCGCAGGCGACGATCGCCGCCGCGTGGGACGCCGGCATCCGCTACTTCGACACGGCGCCGTGGTACGGCCGCGGCCTGTCCGAGCTGCGGACGGGGGCCGGGTTGCGGGACCACCCGCGCGACGAGTACGCCTTCTCGACCAAGGTGGGCCGCTGGCTGCAGCCGTCAGTGGCCGATGACTTCGATGGCAGCCCGTGGCTCGGCGGCGCGCGCAACGAGATCACCTTCGACTACACGTACGACGGGATCATGCGATCCGTGGATCAGAGCCGGCTCCGGCTCGGCATCACGCGGTTCGACGTGGCGTACATCCACGACCTGGACCGCTGGCATTTCGACGAGCCGACCATGGAGGGGCATCTGCGCGACCTCGCCGACTCCGGCTGGCGGGCGCTCGAAGAGCTGCGCAGCACGGGCCAGGTCCGGGCGATCGGCGCCGGGATCAACCACCTCGGGCTGATCCCGCGTCACCTGGCGATCGGCCCGATCGACGCGTTCCTCGTCGCGATGCCGTACACCCTGCTCCACCAGGAGGTCCTCGACGAGGAGTTCCCGGCCTGCGAAGAGCGCGGCGTCGGGATCGTCATCGGCTCACCGTTCCAGTCGGGCATCCTCGCCAAGGGCACGGGTGTCGGCGCCAACTACAACTACGGGGCCGCGCCGCCCGAGATCGAGGAGCGCGTGGGACGGCTCGCCGCCGTGTGCGATGCCCATGGCGTGCCGCTGGCGGCGGCCGCGCTCCAGTTCCCGCTGGGGCATCCGGCGGTCGCATCGGTCATCCCGGGCGCCTCGTCGCCGGCGCAGCAGCGGCGCAACGTGGAGACGTTCACGCATCCCATCCCGGCGGCCCTCTGGACGGACCTCAAGGACCAGGGGTTGCTCCACGCGGATGCGCCGGTGCCCGCATGACGGACGTCGGGCGGCATCCCTTGCTCGGTGGCTGGCGGCTGCGCAGCTGGGTCTCCATCGCCGACGACGGCAGCGAGGCGCTGCCGATGGGCGAAACACCGGACGGCCTGCTCACCTACACCGTGGACGGCACGATGATCGGGATCATGTGTCCCGCGGATCGGCCACGCTTCGCGACCGACGACCTGACCGGTGGCACGACCAAGGAGCAGGCGGGCGCCTTCGCCACGTTCATCGCGTACGGCGGACGGTGGAGCGTGGACGGTGACACCGTGACCCACCGGGTCGAGACGAGCCTGTTCCCGAACTGGATCGGGACGGCCCAGCGTCGCCGCTGGGAGCTGGATGCGACCGGCCGGCACCTCACGCTGACGTCCCCGCCACTCGTCCTGGGTGGGGCGACACGGATCCAGCGGTTGCGCTGGGAGCGCGTGGACGCCGGCGGCACGACGGACTGACGACGTACGCGCGACATGGGAAGGCCCCGAGAGCGGTGCTCCCGGGGCCGTGCTGCGTGGGGTTGGGTCTAGAAGTCGAAGTCGTTCACGTTCGTGGAGTCGAACCGGAAGGCCGGCCCGAGGATGACGACGCCATCCTTGCCGATCGTGTACGGCTGGTCGCCGTTCAGTCCGGTCACGCTGAAGGTCTCGCCCTCGGCGCCGGTGATCTCGCCGGCGACGAGCTTCTCGGCGACCTGCTCGGAGAGCAAGCCCAGATCCGGGACGCTCCAGAGCCCGAAGACCGGGGACGTCCCGTCGGCGACGAACGGCTTCATGTCGTTCGGGAAGCCGAGGCCGGTCACCTTGACCGAGTCGGACTTGCCGGCCTGCTTGACGACCTGGGCGGCCGCCAGGATGCCGACGGTGGTCGGCGCCACGATGGCCTTGAGGTCCGGGTACTTGGTCAGGAGGGCCTGGGCCTGCGTGGTGCTCTTGGTCGCGTCGTCATCGCCGTAGACGGTGTCGACGAGCTTGAGGCCGGCGTACTTGGCGTCGGTCGAGAGGGTCGTCTTCATGAGATCGATCCATTCGTTCTGGTTGGTGGCCGTCGCGGCCGCCGACAGGATCGCGATGTCGCCCGTGCAGTTCGGGACGATCTCGCAGGCCCAGTCGGCGAGGTTCACGCCCACGCCGCTGAAGTCGACCTGGTTGACGAACACGTCGTACGCGCCGACCGCCGGGCTCGAGTCGAACCCGACGACCTTGATGCCCTGGGCCATGGCGTCCTTGAGGGCCGGAGCGACTTCATCCTTGCCGTCGGCGGAGATGATGATCGCGTCGACCTTCTGGGTGGTGAGGTCGGTGATGAAGGGGATCTGAAGATCCGCCTTGGCTTCATTCGGCCCGACCTGGGTGACCGTCGAACCGGAAAGGGCCGCGCCCTTGTCGACGCCGACCTTGGCGGCGGCGAAGTACTGGTTGACGATGTCCTTCGGCAGGTAGCCGATGGTGATGGGAGCGCCCGCGGCGGCCGACGGTGCGGCCCCCGACGCGGAGGCGGCGGCGGATGGTGCCGCAGCCGACGGGGCGGCCGCGGACGGCGCTGCCGCCGACGGCGCTGCCGCCGACGGCGCGGCGGCTGACGGGCTCGCGCCGGTGCCCGAGCACGCTGCGAACGCCAACGCGGCGACGCTCGCGAATGCGAGCAACTTCCCCGCTGATCTGGATCCGGACATGTTCTCCTCCTTGGTACCTACGACTGCATCGCCTCACCACGTGGTATCGCGTCGACGGGTGGGGGACGACCACCACGGACACGACCGACGGCCGACTTGGCCTGGTGAGCGATGTTGGGGATGACGACCGAGAGGATGAGCAACGACCCGAGGGCGATGCTCTGCACCTCGACCGACACGCTGGCAAGGCGCAGCGCGTTCTGCATGACCGCCACGGCGAGGACGGCCAGGACGACGCCCGGGATGGTCCCGGAGCCGCCGAAGATGTTGACCCCGCCGAGCAGGACGACCGTGATCACCGTGAGGGTCATGCCCTGGCCGGCATCGGCCCGGGCGCTGGACAGACGTGAGGTGAGGATGACGCCCGCGAGGGCCGCGACGAGGCCGCTCAGGACGAACAGACCGACGCGCAGCCGCTGGACGCGCACCCCGGAGTAGCGGGCAGCGCCGGCGTTCTTGCCGACCGCGTAGATCTGCCGGCCGATCCAGGTCCGATGCAACAGGATGCCCAGCACGATGGCCAGGACCGCGAAGACGACCAGGGGCCACGGGATGTCGGTCCCCGGCACGTGGCCGAAGCCGAGTTCGGTGAAGGCCTCCGGGAAGTCACTGACCCCGACGGGCCCGAGGACGATCAGGGCGAGACCCCGGAACAGGGCCAGGGTGCCCAGGGTGACGACGAGCGAGGGGAGACGGGCGCGCGCCACGAGCAGGCCATTGAGCAGGCCGCCGATGGCGCCGACGACGAGGACGAACGGGATGCCGATCTCGAGTGGGACCCCGGCGGCCCACAGGAAGCCGAGGATGGCGCTGGACAGGCCGGCCATCGATTCCACCGAGAGATCGATCTCGCCGATGATGATGATCAGGGTCACCGGCAGGGCCATGATCGCGACTTCCATCAGCGCCGCCAGCAGGTTGCCGAAGTTGCCGGTCGTGAGGAAGAACGGCGAGAGCGCGTTGCCGAGGATGATCAGCCCGATGAGGGCGATCACGAGCAGCGTCTCCCAGCGGGCGAATCGCATCCACGATGGCGCTGTGGTCGTGGGCGTCACGGTCTGGCTCATCGTGCCCGCCGCGCCATCGTCGCGCGCTGGATCCGACGGAGGATGACCGCGTCCGCACTGACCGCGAGCAGGATGACCAGGCCGTAGATGGCCTGCAGCCAGAACTGCGACAGCCCGACGAGGATGAGGGCGTTCGCGATGAAGCCGAGGAAGAGCGCCCCGATGGCCGCCCCGGCGACCGTCCCGGAACCGCCGAAGATGTTCACGCCACCCACGACCGCGGCCGCCACGATCGCGAGCGTCATGCCGTTGGCCGAGGTGCCGTTGATGGTCCCGAACTCGATGACCCACATGACGCCCGCCACGCCCGCGAGGAGCCCGCAGGCGGCGAAGGCCGCGAAGATGACTCGCCGCGACGGGATGCCGAGGATGGCGGCCGCCTCCGGGTTGCTGCCGACGGCGTAGACCTGTCGACCGAAGCGCGTCGAGCGCAGCACCACCGTCGCGATGACGACGACGATGAGCACGACCACGACGAAGACCGGGATCCCAAGGATGGCGTCGCGTGCCGGCTCCGTGAAGTCCGGCGGCAGGCCGGCGAGCGGTACCTGGTGGCTGCCGGCGACCAGGTAGTCGATGCCGCGGAAGATGCTCAGCGTGCCGAGCGTGGCGACGATGGCCGGGACACGCAGGCCACCGACCAGGACGCCGTTGATCATCCCGAGGGCGAGCCCGAGCGCCATGCCGACGACGATGGCCATCACCGGGTCGAACATCTGCAGCTCGAGGGTTCGCGCGACCGTGTAGGCGACCAGGCCCATGATCGCCTCGACGGAGAGGTCGACGTTGCGCGTGAGGATGACGATCGCCTCGCCGATGGCGGCGACGGCCGTGATCGACGCCAGGACCGCGACGTTCGTGAAGTTCGTGACCGTCAGGAATTGCGGTGCCGCGATCGCGACCAGCGCGCCCAACAGCACCATGATCGCGACCAGGCTGAGCTCGCGCTGGCGAGCGATGGCGCCGAGCCACTCCCCGCGGCCGCGGTCGGGGGCCAGGGCCGGCGCGCCGGTCTCAAGCATCGGGCTGCCCCGGCGCCGGCGCCGGATCGTCGCCCGCTGCCGCATTCCCGGTCGCGGCGAACATCACCCGCTCTTCCGTCGCCTGGTCGTGCGGGATCTCCGCGGCGATCCGGCCTTCGTGCAGGACCAGGATCCGGTCCGCCATGGCCAGGACTTCGGGGAGGTCGCTCGAGATCAGGATGATCGCGAGGCCCGAGGCCGCCAGCTCGGAGATGATCCGGTGGACCTGGACCTTGGCCCCGATGTCGATGCCGCGGGTCGGCTCATCGAGGATCAGCACGGTCGGGTCGGTCGCCAGCCACTTCGCGAGGACGACCTTCTGCTGATTCCCGCCGGACAGCGCCCCGACCAGCTGGTCGACCCCGGTCATCCGCACGTCGAACCGGTCCGTGTACTCGCGGGCGACCTCCGACTCGACGGCGGCTCGGGTCAGGAAGCGGGGGAACATCCGGGGCAGGATCGGCAGGGTCACGTTCTGGGCGATCGGGAAGTCCAAGACGAGGCCTTCCTGGTGGCGGTCCTCGGGCAGGTAGGCGATCCCGGCGTTCATCGCCGCCGACGGATCGGAGAAGTCGACGGCCTGGCCAGCCAGCCGGATCTCCCCGGCATCGCGCCGGTCGATCCCGAACAGGACGCGGGCGATCTCCGTCCGCCCGGCGCCGACCAGGCCGGCGAACCCGACGACCTCTCCGGCGCTGACCGAGAAGCTCACGTCGTGGAAGACACCGACCCGCGTCAGGCCACTGACCTCGAGCCGGACCTCGCCGACCGAGGCGGCCACCTTGGGGAACAGCGAGACGGCGCGTCCCACCATGTAGCGCACCAAGTCGGCCGTCGTGAGCTCCGCCGTCGGCATGGTGACGACGTGGCGACCATCCCGGAAGACCGTCGCCCGATCGCACAGCTCGAAGACCTCATCGAGCCGGTGGCTGACGAACAGGATCGAGACGCCGCGGTCGCGCAGGCGACGGACGATCGCGAACAGGCGGGCGACCTCGTGGACCGACAGCGAGGCGGTCGGCTCGTCGAGGACCAGGACGCGGGCGTCGAACGACAACGCCTTGGCGATCTCGATGAGCTGCTGGTCGGCCATCGACAGGCCACGGACCGGGGCCGTGACGTCGAATTGGACATCGAGCTCCTTGAACAGCGCCTGGGCGCCGCGGCGGGTCGCGGCCCAGTCGATCGTCCGGAAGCGCGTCGAGGGCGCGTGGCCGATGAAGACGTTCTCCGCGACCGTCAGGTCGGGAAACAGGCGCGGCTCCTGGTGCACCACGGCGATCCCGAGCGAGCGGGCGTGGGCCGGCCCGTGGATCGTGATCTCCTCGCCGTCGAGCCGGATGATCCCGCTGTCCGGCTGGTGGACGCCGGCCAGGATCTTGACCAGCGTGCTCTTGCCGGCGCCGTTCTCGCCGACCAGCGCATGGACCTCGCCGGGTCGCATGTCGAACGACACACCGCCGAGCGCCTGGGTGGCACCGAACTGCTTGGCGACGTCGATGAGCTCGATGCGGGGAACGGCGACGGGCGCGGCGGGCGCCGTCCCGGGATCGATCGCGGCCGTCACGCGGCTCGCTCCGCGCCGATCCGGGTCACGAGGATGCCGCGGGCCTGGAGCTCGGCGACCATGTCCGCCGGGGCGGCGTCATCGGTCAGCACCCGGCTGAGCTGGTCGATCCGGCAGAAGGTGGCGAACGCGGCTCGCTGCCACTTCGTGTGGTCGACGATCGCGATCACTTCGCGCGCCGCCGCGACCATCGCGCGCTTGATCTGCGCCTCTTCGTCGGTCGCATCGCTCAGGCCGGTGTCAAGGGCGAAGCCGGCTGCTCCGACGAACGCGGTCTGGACGTTGATGCGCTCGAAGAGTCCGTCGCCGAGTGGCCCAACGACCGACATGGCCTCTGGCCGCACCCGGCCGCCAAGCATCAGGACGGTGATGCCCGGTGAGCCGGCCAGCTCGGACGCGAGGCGCAGGCCATTGGTGATGACGGTGAGCTGGCTCCAGCCCCCGATCGCCCGCAGCTGTCGAGCCACGGCGAGGGCGGTGGTGCTCGCATCCATCACCACGCTCTCGCCATCGCGGACGAGCCGGGCGGCCGCGGCCCCGATGGCGCGTTTCTCACCGGCCTGGAGCCGCTCGCGCAGATCGAACGCCGGCTCCGGGCGGCTGCGCTCGGGGGCGACGGCCCCACCGTGGGTCCGGACCAGCCGCTGCTCCGTCTCGAGCGTGGCGAGGTCCTTGCGGATGGTGACGGTGGACACGCCGTACAGGGCGGCCAGCTGGCTGACCCGGACACGACCGTCGGCCTCGACGAGGCGCGCGATCGCTTCCTGTCGCTCGCGGGCGAACACGTCTCCTGGGGCGGTCGGAACGCTCACGGCACTCCACGGAACGGGGACCGAATGCGGGAACACCGCATTTCGGTTCGGCTGCGGCGCACCATAAATCGAACGTGAACGCAATGTCAACAAAAGATATTGAAATCATTCGAAACCTGTGGCACGCTGACGGCAGCCCGGCCCGAGGCCGGCATCCGACCCTGGTTCGCGGCGGGCGTCGTCTCCTCCGGCGCCCGCCGTCCCAGGCCATCGCATGCGGCACGGGCGCCAGGTCCCAGAAGCACACAGACGACCGCTGGAGCCGCGAGCCGGCCCCCCGGTCGACGGAGGCAGACGTGAGCACTGACCAGGAGATCACCGCGGCGCTGGCCGGTCACCGGATCGAGCTCCCCTCCTGGGCCTTCGGCAATTCCGGGACGCGCTTCAAGGTGTTCGCCCAGCGCGGCGTCCCGCGGGACCCGTTCGAGAAGGTCGCGGACGCGGCGCAGGTCCACCGCTACACCGGGGTCGCGCCGACGGTCGCGCTCCACATCCCGTGGGACAAGGTCGACGACTACGCCGCGCTCGCCCGGCACGCCGAGTCACAGGGCGTCGCCCTCGGGACGATCAACTCGAACACGTTCCAGGACGACGACTACATGCTCGGCAGCGTCTGCCATCCCTCTGCCCGCGTCCGACGCAAGGCGGTCGACCACCTGCTCGAGTGCATCGACATCATGGACGCGACCGGGTCACGCGACCTCAAGCTGTGGTTCGCGGACGGGACCAACTACCCCGGCCAGGATGACATCCGGGCTCGCCAGGATCGACTCGCGGAGGCCCTCGCGACCGTCTACGCTCGGCTCGGTGACGACCAGCGGATGGTCCTCGAGTACAAGCTGTTCGAGCCCTCGTTCTACACCATGGACGTGCCCGATTGGGGTACCGCGCTGGTCCAGTGCCTGGCCCTCGGGCCCAAGGCGCTCGTCGTCGTGGACACCGGCCACCACGCGCCCGGCACGAACATCGAGTTCATCGTCGCTTCGCTCCTGCGCGCCGGGAAGCTGGGGGCGTTCGACTTCAACTCGCGGTTCTACGCGGACGACGACCTCATGGTCGGGTCGGCCGACCCGTTCCAGCTCTTCCGGATCATGCACGAGGTCGTGAAGGCCGATGCGTTGCGACCCGAGGCCGGGGTCGCGTTCATGCTCGACCAGTGCCACAACATCGAGCCCAAGATCCCCGGCCAGATCCGGTCGGTGATGAACGTCCAGGAAGCGACCGCGAAGGCCCTGCTCGTGGACCAGGCCGCCCTCGAGTCGGCGCAGGCGGCGGGCGACGTGCTCGGTGCGAATGCCGTCCTGATGGATGCGTACAACAGCGATGTGCGGCCGCTGCTGCGCGACCTGCGGGCGAGCATCGGACGCGACCCCGATCCGATGGCCGCGTACGCCGCGTCGGGCTATGCCGACGCGATCGTCGCCGAACGGGTCGGCGGCCAGGCTGCCGGGTGGGGCGCATGACCGTCGAGACCGGACCCCCGGTCGCGGACCTGCTCGCCCGATCGAATCGGCTCGGCGCCGACCCGCGCACGACCAACTACGCCGGCGGCAACACGTCGGCGAAGGGCAGCGCGACCGACCCGGTCACCGGCGGTGTCGTCGACCTGCTCTGGGTCAAGGGCTCGGGCGGCGACCTGGGCACCCTCACCGAGGCGGGTCTCGCGGTCCTGCGCCTCGATCGCGTGCGCGCGCTCGTGGACGTCTTTCCCGGGGTCGAGCGCGAGGACGAGATGGTCGCCGCGTTCGACTACTGCCTGCACGGCCGTGGCGGCGCCGCGCCGTCCATCGACACCGCGATGCACGGCCTCGTCGACGCCGCCCATGTCGACCACCTGCATCCCGACTCCGGCATCGCGCTGGCGACCGCCGCCGACGGCGAAGCCCTGACGGCGCGCTGCTTCGGTGATGCGGTCGCGTGGGTGCCCTGGCGACGGCCAGGCTTCCAGCTCGGCCTCGATCTCGCGGCCATCCGGCGCGACCGACCGGCCGCCATCGGCGCCATCCTCGGCGGGCACGGGATCACCGCCTGGGGCGACACGTCGGACGCGTGCGAGGCCAACTCCCTCGAGATCATCCGGACCGCCGAGCGATTCATCGCGGAGCACGGGCGCACAGACCCCTTCGGATCGGTCATCGACGGCTACGAGGCCCTCGCCGAACCCGACCGGCGTGCCCGTGCCGCCGCCCTGTCCCCCATCGTCCGGGGCCTCGCCTCGATGGACCGCCCGCAGGTCGGCCACTTCTCGGACGACCCGGCCGTCCTCGACTTCCTGTCGCGCTCCGAGCATCCGCGTCTGGCGGCGCTCGGGACGTCCTGCCCCGACCACTTCCTGCGGACCAAGGTCCGGCCCATGGTGCTCGACCTCCCACCGACCGCGCCGCTCGAGGCGGTCATCGAGCGCCTGCGTGTCCTGCACGCGACGTATCGCGAGGACTACGCGGCCTACTACCAGCGCCACGCTGCGGCCGACTCCCCGCCGATGCGCGGCGCCGACCCGGCCATCGTCCTGATCCCCGGTATCGGGATGTTCAGCTTCGGCGCGAACAAGCAGACCGCCCGCGTGGCCGGCGAGTTCTACCGCAATGCCATCGCGGTCATGCGCGGCGCCGAGGCCGTGTCGACCTACGCGCCGATCCCGGAGTCCGAGAAGTTCCGCATCGAGTACTGGGCCCTCGAGGAGGCCAAGCTCGCGCGGATGCCGGCGCCCAAGCCGCTGGCCGGCCGCGTCGCGTTCGTGACGGGCGCCGGGTCGGGCATCGGCCGGGCGATCGCGCTGCGCCTTGCGTCGGAGGGCGCGTGCGTGGTCGTCGCCGACATCGATGGTGCGAGCGCGGAGGCCGTGGCCCGCGAGATCGGCGGGCTCGACGCCGCCGTGAGCGTGGTCGCCGACGTCACCGACGAGGACCAGGTCATCGCGGCCTTCGCGACCGGCGTCCTTGCCTTCGGTGGGGTCGACCTCATCGTCAACAACGCCGGGCTGTCGATCTCGAAGCCGTTGCTCGAGACGACGGTGGACGACTGGGACCTCCAGCACGACGTGATGGCGCGTGGCTCGTTCCTCGTGTCCCGCGAGGCCGCCCGGGTCATGATCGAGCAGGACATGGGTGGCGACATCGTCTACATCGTCAGCAAGAATGCGTTCTTCGCCGGTCCGAACAACGTCGCCTACGGCGCGTCCAAGGCGGACCAGGCGCACCAGGTCCGCCTGCTCGCCGCCGAGCTCGGCGCGTACGGGATCCGGGTCAATGGCGTCAACCCCGACGGCGTCGTGCGCGGCTCCGGGATCTTCGCCCGTGGGTGGGGCGCGGACCGGGCGCGGACCTACGGCGTGCCCGAGGACAAGCTCGGCGAGTTCTATGCCCAGCGGACCCTCCTCAAGCGCGAGGTCCTGCCCGAGCACGTGGCCGCTGCGGTGTTCGCCCTGACCGGGGGCGATCTGTCGCAGACGACCGGCCTGCACGTCCCGGTCGACGCCGGAGTGGCGGCGGCGTTCCTGCGGTGACCGCCGGCGTCGTCGCCGCGGTCGACCTCGGGGCGTCGAGTGGACGGGTCATCCTCGGCCATGTCGGCGATGGCGAGCTGCGCCTCGAGGAGGTCCATCGCTTCGCGAACGAGCCGGTCGCCGTGCCGGACGGGCTGCACTGGGATGCCCTGCGTCTGCACCACGAGATCCTCGCCGGCCTGACCCGGGCGGCGCGGGCATCGGACGTGGTGTCGAGTGTCGGCATCGATACCTGGGCGGTCGATTTCGGGCTCCTCGACGACGACGGCGGGCTGATCGGGGAGCCGTTCCACTACCGCGATCCGCGCACGGCGCAAGGCGTCGAGCGGGTGCATGCGATCGTCGCGCCCGACCGGCTCTACACGCGGAACGGCCTCCAGTTCCTGCCGTTCAACACGCTCTATCAGCTGGCCGCGTGGGCGGACTCGCCGAGCTTCGCCGCGGCGCGGACGATGCTGCTGATGCCCGACCTCTTCGCGTACTGGCTCACCGGGCGGGTCGCTGCCGAGCAGACCAACGCCTCGACGACCGGGCTGCTCGATCCGCGGTCGCGGACGTGGGACCGGGAGCTGATCGCCACGTTGGGCCTGCCGGCCGGACTCCTGCCCGAGCTCGTCGAACCGGGCACGTCCCTGGCCCCGATCCTGCCCGCGGTGACGGCCGCGACCGGTCTGCCCGCGGGCACGGTCATGACGACGGTCGGGTCGCACGACACCGCATCGGCGATCGTCGCCGTGCCGGCCGAGGAGGATGCCTTCGCCTACATCTCGTGCGGGACGTGGGCCCTCGTCGGCGTGGAGACCGGGGCCCCGGTGATGACCGAGGCGAGCCGCGCGGCGAACTTCACGAACGAAGGCGGCGTCGACGGCACGACCCGTTTCCTGCGCAACGTCATGGGCCTGTGGATGCTCCAGGAGTCGCTCCGCGCCTGGGACCGGGACGGCCAGCCCGAGGACCTCGAGACGGTGCTTCGGGCCGCGGCCGCGCTGCCGGCGGGCGGCGTGACGATCGATCCGGATGAGCCGGTCTTCCTCGCCCCGGGCGACATGCCGGGTCGGATCGGCGAGGCGGTCCGGGCGGCCGGTGGACCGGCCAGCCTCACCCGGCCGGAGCTCGTCCGCTGCATCCTCGACAGCCTCGCCGCGGCCTTCGCGCGGGCGGTCCGGGACGCGGCCCGGCTGTCCGGACGGCGACCGGTGACCGTCCACCTGGTCGGTGGTGGGGCCCGCAACGAGCTGCTCTGCCAGTCGACCGCGGACGCGTGCGGCCTCCCCGTCGTGGCCGGTCCGACCGAAGCGACGGCGATCGGCAACATCCTCGTCCAGGCCCGCGCACACGGGTTCGTCGACGGCGATCTTGCGTCGCTCCGCCAGCTGGTACGGGCCACGCAGCCGCTTCGCCGGTTCGAGCCGGCGAAGTGCGCGACGGGATCGGTGGGCTGAGCCCGTGCGGATCGCCCTCTTCATCACCTGCTTCAACGACCTGCTGTTCCCCGCGGTCGGCCAGGCCGTGGTGCGCCTGCTCGAGCACCTCGGCCACGAGGTCGAGTTCCCGCAGGATCAGACCTGTTGCGGGCAGATGCACTTCAACACGGGCTTCCGCGATGCCTGCGTGCCGATGGTGCGTCGCTTCGGGCAGGTCTTCGATGGATACGACGTGATCGTCACGCCGTCGGCGTCGTGCGCCGCGATGGTGCGCACCCACCATGCGACGGTCGCGGCCGAGGCCGACGATCCGGCGCTGGTCGCGTCCGCGGCGGCGGTGTCGCCACGCGTCTACGAGCTGACCGAGTTCCTGACCGACGTGCTCGCCGTGCGCGATGTCGGTGCGACCTTCCCGTACGCGGTCGCGCTGCATCCGACCTGCCACTCGCTGCGCCTGCTGCGGATCGGCGACCGGCCACGGCACCTGCTCGAGGCGGTCGACGGCCTGCGGCTCGTGGACCTGCCGGGGGCCGACGAGTGCTGCGGGTTCGGCGGTACCTTCTCGGTCAAGAACGTCGACACGTCGGTGGCGATGGGTACGGACAAGATCGCGGCCATCACGGCCAGCGGAGCGGAGGTGGTCACCGCGGCGGACACGTCCTGCCTGCTCCACCTCGGCGGCATGCTGTCCCGCGCCGGCTCGCCGGTCCGGGCGATGCACCTGGCGGAGATCCTCGCGACGGGGCTCGGATCGTGACAGGGTCCGGGTCGTGACGGCGCCGGCCGGACTGCCGCCGGTCGAACCGCCGCCGGTCGGACCCCCGCGCCCCGAGGCGCCGCCTCCGGGCCGGAGCTTCGCCGGGACCCCGCCGTTCCCGGTCGCGGCCAAGGCGGCCCTCGCGGACGACCAGCTGCGCCAGAACCTGCGCCACGCCACCACCACGATCCGGACGAAACGGGCGCGGGCCGTGGCCGAGCGCGACGACTGGGAGGCGCTGCGGCTCGCGGCCGCGGCGATGAAGGACGACGTCCTGGCGAACCTCCCGAACCTGCTCGAGGAACTCGAGGCGAACGTGCAGGCCGCGGGGGGCATCGTCCACTGGGCGCGCGACGGAGCCGAGGCGAACGCCATCGTCGTGGAGCTCGTGCGGGCCGCCGGCGCGACCGAGGTGGTCAAGGTCAAGTCGATGGCCACCCAGGAGATCGGGCTCAACGAGGCGCTGGCCGAGGCCGGCATCGCGGCGTGGGAGACCGACCTCGCCGAGCTCATCGTGCAGCTCGGGCAGGACCTGCCGTCGCACTTCCTGGTGCCCGCGATCCATCGCAACCGGACCGAGATCCGCGACATCTTCCAACGGGAGATGGCCGCCGCCGGCCGCCCGGCACCGGACGACCTGACGGACGATCCGGCCGCCCTGGCGGAGACCGCCCGGCTGCACCTGCGGGAGAAGTTCCTGCGGGCCACGGTGGCCATCTCGGGGGCGAATTTCGCGGTCGCCGAGACCGGCACGGTGATGGTCGTCGAATCCGAGGGCAACGGGCGGATGTGCCTGACCCTGCCCGACACCCTGATCACGGTCATGGGGATCGAGAAGGTGCTGGCCCGCTGGCAGGACCTCGAGGTGTTCCTGCAGGTCCTCCCCCGTTCCTCGACGGCGGAGCGGATGAACCCCTACACGTCCATGTGGACCGGCGTCACCCCGGGTGACGGTCCCCAGGCGTTCCACCTCGTCCTGCTCGACAACGGCCGGACGGACACCCTCTCGGACCCGGTCGGGCGGCAGGCGCTTCGCTGCATCAAGTGCTCGGCCTGCCTCAACGTCTGCCCGGTCTACGAACGCACGGGTGGGCAGGCCTACGGATCGCCCTATGCCGGGCCGATCGGCGCCATCCTGACCCCGCAGCTCCGCGGGATCGCACGCCACCCGGTCGACGAGCAGACCGCGTCGCTGCCGTTCGCGTCGTCGCTGTGCGGCGCCTGCTTCGACGTCTGCCCCGTCCGGATCGACATCCCCGAGGTGCTCGTCCACCTGCGCACCCAGGTCGTCCGCCAGCACGGCTGGCGTCAGCGGACCTTCGGCCAGGATGCCGTCACCCTCGGCGCCCTCGGGATCACGTTCGGGAGTCCCGGTCGCCTGAGCGCGGCGGAGCGACTGGCGCGCGTCGCCGCGCTGCCGTTCGCCCGGCGGGGCCGGATCGGGCGGCTGCGCTTCCCGGGCTGGCTCGGTCGCTGGAGCCGGGATCGCGACCTGCCGGTCCCGGCCCGCGTCTCGTTTCGCCGCTGGTGGGCGGGGCGGCGGCCATGAGCTCGTCCGAAGCCCGTGCGGCGATCCTGGCCCGCATCGCCGGCTCGCTCGCCGATCAGCCAGCCCGGCCGCCGATCCCGCGCGACTACCACGTGACGACGCCGTCGGACGTCGACCTCGTCGAGCGGTTCGCCGAACGCGTGGCCGACTACCGCGCGTCCGTGCGGCGGGTCACCGAGCTGGAGCTGCCCGCCGCCATCGGTGCCGCCCTCGCGGCCATCCCCGCCCGCCGCGTCGCGGCGCCGGCCGGGCTCCCATCGTCATGGACTGCCAAGCTGGCCGGTGAAGTCCTTGGCGACGAACCGCCGCTGAACCATCGTGATCTCGATGCGGTCGACGCGGTGCTGACCGGCTGCGCCGTCGCGATCGCCGAAACGGGCACGATCGTGCTCGATGGTGGACCTGGCCAGGGTCGTCGCGCGCTCTCGCTCCTGCCCGACCATCACGTCTGCGTGGTGCGCGCCGACCAGATCGTCGGGGACGTACCCGAGGCGCTGCCGCGGCTCGACCCTCGCCGTCCCCTGACCTGGATCAGCGGACCGTCCGCCACGAGCGACATCGAGCTCGAGCGGGTCGAGGGCGTCCATGGCCCCCGCCACCTCATCGTCCTGATCGTCGCCTAGCTGCCCCCGGCGGCGGCCGGCACGGTGCCGGCCCAATCGGGGCCGTCGAGGATCCGCGCCCGCGCCTCGGCGGTCGCGACCGGCTCGTGGACGAGCTCGATCGGACGCCAGACCCGCGACACGAAGCCGACCGATCCCGCCGCCGCCGCTCCGGGTGCGCGGGCCAGGTCGGGGAACGCTCGCCACATCCCGAGCATCGCCTCGGTCGCCTCCATCCGGGCGAGGTGGGCGCCCGCGCAGTGGCGCGGCCCGACGTTGAATGCCAGGTGCCCCCACAGCCGCGGCCGGTCGGGGTCGAGCTCCGCGGGGCGCTCCCAGCGCGCCGGGTCGCGGTTGGCCGCAGCGTTGATGGCGATGACCCGTTCGCCGGCGCGCACCGTCACGCCGCCGAGGTCGACGTCGGCGGTGGCCCGGCGCGCCCGCAGGTGGACGACCGTCGTGTGGCGCAGGATCTCCTCGAGGAATCGGGCGAACGTCGCCGCGTCGCCGAGGGTCGCGGTTCGGACCGCGGATGGCAGGTCGAGCAGCCGATGGGTCGCGTTGCAGACGAGGAACGCCGTCGTCTCCGAGCCGCCCTCGAAGATGAACTTGGCGTTGTCGATGACGTCCTGCTCGTCCCAGTCGTGGGCGACCTGGCGGCCGACCTCCCAGAGCATGCTGATGGCGTCGGCTTCGGGCCGGTCGCGTCGGGCCCGGACGGTCTCGATCAGCAGCGGCTCGAGCTGGCGGGTCGCGACGATGGCCGCCGCCGTCAGGTCGGGGTCCTCGCCGTACGTGTGCCGCCAGGCGAGGACGGCCTCGATCCAGGTCTTCGCCCGATCGAGCGTGTCGAGGTCGGCGTCGGGCAGGCCGAGGACCCTCGCGATGACCGCGATCGGCAGCAGCCGCGCGAAGTCCTCGAAGAGCTCGAACCGGCCCGCCTCGGCCAGGCCGGCCAGCCGGTCCGCGACGAGCGGACGGACCGCGGCCATGGCGAGCGGCGCGATCGGATCCGGTCGCCAGGCGTGCGACACGGCCCGGTGCAGGGTCTCGTGCTCGCCCCCGACGAGCGAACGGAAGTCGCGCCGGCCCACGATGGATGCGGCCTCGGGCAGCGTCCCGGTCGGCTCCTCGAACAGGTCCTCGCGGCGCTCGACGAGCGTGCAGCCATCGTGGGACAGGACGAGCCAGGCGGCCATCCCCGCGTCCCAGACGACCGGCCCGATCGCGCGCATCCGCTCGTACGCGGGATACGGATCCACGTCGCGCAGATCGCGCAGGCTCACGGGCGCGAGCGGACGCTCCAGGGTCAGCGCAGTCATACGGTCACGGCCTCGATCCCCAGGTGCCGGGCGACGGTCGCGACCTCGAGGGCGAGATCGCCCGGCGTCGCCGAGCTGTGATGGTTGACCCCGGCGCTGGCCCAGCGCGCCCACGCCGCCTCGACCGGTCCGTCGCGGAAGCGGAAGGCGCCGTTGACCGTGCCGGTCTCCGGGAAGGTGCGGGTCGTCAGCTCGCCGCGGGCGATGACGTAGCGAAAGCCGCCGCGCGCGTGCGGGTGTGGGGTGAAGCCGACCAGCGTCGCGGGACCGGCCGGTGGCTCCAGCACGGCACACACGCCGCAGTGCGGGTCCTTGCCACAGAACCAATCGTTGGGGCGCAGGCGTGGCCGGCCACCGGCCGGCAGCCAGGCGAGGTCGTGCTCACCCGAGTTGGCGATGACGACCTCGCCCGTGGCGTAGTCGATGGCCTCGATCTCGTGATACACCGCGGCCCCGCCGAGGCGCTTGGTGGTGAGCATCGCCACGGCCGTCACGATGTCGCCGGTGCAGGTGAACGGCCGCCCGCCGGTCGTGAGCCGGCCGAGCGCCCAGCACGGCGCGATGCCGATCGGCTCGCCGAACCGGAACTGCGGGACGTGGCAGTTGAACGCGCCGCCGTCGAGGCCGTGCGCGTCGACGACCGCCTCGAGCGCGATGGCCGCGCGGAGCGAGCGGTCGATCGAGTCGGCCGACGGCTCGCCCTCGAACGTCCAGTCGCGGCGCACCTCGGCCTCCAGATCGGCGACGGCAGTGTCGGCGACGTCCCGGTAGCGATCGACGACCTCGTCCGGGTCGACGTACACGAGCTCGATGCCGGTCGCGGCGCGCAGGGCGTCGTCGTCGACGTCGACATGGGCGTAGCCGTCGAGCGGCCGGCCGATCCGTCCGAGCCGGCTGGCGGCGATGCCGCGCGCGACGCCGGCCAGGTGGAGGGCCGCACGGACGCGGGCGACGGTCTCCGGGTCGGACCGGCGACCCAGCACGAGCTCGAACGGTCGGTCGGCGCGGGACAGCAGGTTGGACAGCATCGGCGCCCCGACGGTCGCGCCCTGGGTCGTGATCGAGCCGTGGTCGAAGCCGCCGTCGACGAGCCCGGTCTCGTGCATGGCCCAGACGACGACCGGGACGCCCGGCAGCGCGTCGAGCGCGGCCATGGTCCAGGCTGCCGGGACGGCCATCGTCTGGATGACCAGGACGACGTCGACGCTGGCCCCGGCGAAGCGCCGCCCGACGGCGAGCCCGTCCTCACCCGAGGCGAGCTCGAGCGACGTCGACCGGTTCGACCTGCCCGTCGGCGGCCAGCTCGGTCGCGACGGATCGGGCCAGCGCCAGCCGGTCCGCCCGGAAGGTCGGTCCGGCCGTGTGCTCCCAGAGCGTCCAGTACGGGGCGATGACCCCGACGCGTGGACGTCGCGCGGCCGCGTGGTCGTTCATCGGTCGGGGCGGGACGGGGCGGAGCGGTCGCTCAATCCTGGTGGTAGATCTCGTCCGCGGTGATGAGGTTGCCGGCCTCGTCGGTGATCTTGACGATGATCCCCTCGAAGGCCTCGCCCCAGCGCTTGTTCACCTCGGTCGCGCCCATCTTCGCGAAGACCGTGTCCATGTCCGGGTAGAACTCGCCGTAGTACACGACGTGGGCGCCGCGCCGGAAGCCGGTGTAGTTGCGGAACCCCGACGCCTCGATGGCCTCGATGAGGTCCGGCCACGCGTTCGCGTGGAGCGCCTCGTACTCGTCGGAGCGCTCCGGGTCGATCACCAGCCCGAACAGGGCGCGCTCGAACGGTCCGTCGAGCGGCGGTCCGTCCGAATGGAAGACCTCGTCGTACCAGAGCAGCTCGCCGGCATCGTCGGTGATCTGGGCGATGACGTCGCGGAAGTAGCGGTTCCAGCGCTGGTTCGCCGGCTTGGGGCCGTGGATCGCGAAGGCCGTGACCGGATCCGGGTCGCCCTCGGTGAAGTACCAGACGTCCGTGCCGCGCCGGAAGCCCGAGAAGTTGCGCAGGCCGGACTCGCGGATCTCGTCGACCAGCTCCGGCCAGATCTCGGCATGGCGCTTGTCGTACTCGGCCTCGGTCCCCGGGAAGATGCGGAGATAGAAGCAAGCGCGTTCCATGACCAGGCCTCCCGAGTTGGTCCTGCGCGGCGATGCGCCGACGGTGCTGCAAACGGTACCAGCCCGCGCTCGGGCGCGTCGGGCTCGTCATGCCAGCAGGATCAGGCCGACGCCCGCGGTCACGATCGCCGCGGCGACGACGGAGCGCAGCGGTGGCAGCGTCCCGCGCTGGATCGCCTCGACGACGAGGACGATGAGAGGCGTCGTCGCGACCAGGGTCTGGACCACGACCGGGCTGCCGGTCTGCGCGCCGATGATCACGAACACGAAGTACGTCGTGACCACGACCGACCGACCGAGCAGGCGCGGGACGTCGCTGCGGGCCACGTCGCGCGGCGGGAACATCGCCATGCACACGACAGCGGCCAGTGCCGTTCGGACCACGTACGTCTCGACGACGCCGACCCCCTGGTCCCCGAGCAGGGTGCTGAGCACCGTCAAGAGGCCGGTGCCGGTGGCCGCCCCGACGATCCGCCACGAGCGGCCCCAGCGATCGAGCCCGGAGAATGCGTCGGAGAGGGCCATCAGCACGCCGGCGACGACGATGATCGCGGCCACCACCTGGACGGGCTCGATCGACCCGGGCAGGAACACCGCGGCCGCGAGGACGGTCGGGATCGGGCTCATCGCCGTGGCGGTCGTCGTGGCCGACGCCGCGCCGTGGTCGAGCAGGTCCCAGACGCAGATGGCGGTCAGGACCATGAGCCCGACCGACACGACCTGGAGGCCGACGATGGTCGGGCTCCAGACCCAGGTCACGAACGGGGCGAACGGCAGCAGGACGAGGGCGTTGCCGAGGTACAGGACGCCGATGAGCTGGCGGGCCGGCGCGCGGGTCGTCAGCTCCTTGCTGATGAGCGCCTGGCCCGCGTTCGCGATGGCCGCCAGGAGCCCGAACAGGACGGCGGTCACGGGCCCTCCGACTGGTGCGCGACGGTCGCGCCGTGGTATCGTGACGGAACCGGACTGCAAACGGTACCGGTATCGTCAAGCATCCGCGCCGGGCAGGGAGGGCAGGGTGGCTGAGACCACGGTCGCGTTCACGGAGCTTCTTGGTCGGCGGGTCCGGATGGGGCCCTGGGAAGACCAGAAGATCTCGACCTACCGGAAGATCATCGACGCCATCGACGGCGCCCGGTGGGACGAGGCGGCGACCCTGGGCAGCTACTTCGTCGACGAGGCGAACGTCTGCTTCACGCTGTACCGCCAGTGGATCGGCGACCTGAACGGGTACCTGCGCGACAAGGACGTCGACGCGGCCGTCATCCAGGCGCGCAACGACCAGGCGGTCGCGGTCGCGACCCTGCCCGACGGCTCGCCGTGGCATCCGCGCAAGCACTGGGACCGCTTCCTCGGCGAGGTCCAGGACTTCACCGCCGCCACCTACCGCGAGCAGCCGGACGAGGCCAAGCGCCGGCTCGACGTGATGAAGGAGACGTGGCGCCAGTGCCACGACCGCGACGTCGACCACACGTACGCGCTGATGTCGCTCGTCAAGGAACAGCTCGGTGAGGCCTCCGTCCGCGACATGTACGACCGCGTGCTCCTGCCGCTGTTCGTCTGGCGCTACGAGAAGTTCGACATCGACAAGTACCCGTGGGACGAGTCGCTCGAGATCCTGATGCTGGTCGCGTGCGAGGCGATGCGCGGCCACCTCGTCGGCCCGGAGCGGACCGGCGACATGGAGCTCATCGAGCTCGAGGATCGCTACATCCTGCGGTTCGACCCGTGCGGGTCCGGCCAGCGCACGGTCCGGGGCGACTGGATCGAGGGCACGCCGCCGCGGATGGAGCCGCCGTACGACTGGACCGTGACCGAGGAGCCGCACACCTGGAACCACGGCGACGCCGGGCGTCTGCCTGTACTGCACCCACTGCATCATCCTCATGGAGGAGATGCCGATGGACCGCTTCGGCTACCCGGTGCGGGTCATCGATCCGCCGGTCTATCCGGACACGAACAAGGATCCGAACGTCCGCCAGAAGTGCCAGTGGCAGATGTTCAAGGACCCGACCCAGGTGCCCGAGGAGTACTACGAGCGCGTCGGGCGCAAGAAGCCGGCGGCGTTCGGGTCGAAGGCGCAAGGCGCCCGCGAGCTGCCGGTCATGAACGCCGGCCTGCCCGGCGCCGGCTGACCGCCACCAGACAACGTCCCGCTCTCCCGAGGGGCGCCGCCGGAATCTCCTCCCCGGCGGCGCCCCGCAACACCAGGAGACGCTCGCATGGCGATCGAGCCCGAGGACCTCCACGCCCAGCCCTATTTCGACGACCCGTTCCCGGTCTGGGAGCGGCTGCGGCACGACCAGCCGCTCTTCCACGACACGGTCGACGACCGCTGGCTGCTGACCCGCTACGACGACGTCGCGACCGTCTTCCGCGACCACGAGACGTATTCGACCCGGCCGTACGAGCGCATCTTCACCGACGTCATCGGGCCGACGATGGTCCAGATGGACGGCGACGACCACGACGTCCGTCGCTCGATCGTGGCTCCGGTCGCTCGTCGGGCGCCAGCTCGAGACGAACTACCTGCCGCTCATCGACCACGTGGTCGACGACCTCCTCGACGCGCTCCCGAGCGGGCGACGGGTCGACCTCATCGCCGGCCTGACCGCGCCACTCCCGCTCAAGGTCATCGCCACGATCCTGGGCATGGAGGACGACGACGACGCCTACCTGGCCGAGGTCACCGCGAAAGTCATCGCCGCCCTGGCCGGGGTCGAGCCGGCGCGGGCCGAGGGGATCGCGGCCCACGCGACGTTCACCGCGCACGTCGACGACCTCATCGAGGCGCGCAGCAGCGAGCCGGGCCCCGACCTGATCTCGGGCATCGCCCAGGGCCGGTCCGAGTCGGGTGAACGGCTGTCCCGGCAGGAGATCGCCTCGTTCATCGCGCTGATGATGGTCGCCGGCGGCGAGACGACCGACCGTGGCCTGGCCAACTTCATCGCGGTCCTGCTCGACCATCCCGACGTGCTCGCCGCGGTACGGGCGGACCCGGCGCTCATCGGCCCGGCGTTCACCGAGTTCATGCGTCGCGACGGCGTCGTCGTGTACGAGGATCGCGAGCTCCGACACGAGGTCACCTGGTACGGGCAGTCGATCCCGGCCGGCGCGATCGTCCGGGTCGCGCTCATCTCGGCCAACAACGACGAGACGGTCTTCGCGGACCCGCGCCGCTTCGACCTGGCCCGGCCGGACCTGCGCCTCGGCAAGGAAAGTCGCGCCGGCGGGCGGATCGACGGCGTGGCCAACCACCTCGGCTTCGGGCTGGGCAAGCACTTCTGCATCGGCTACCAGCTCGCGCGGGCCGAGATCGTGGCCGCCACGGCCGGGCTCCTGGAGCGGGCGCCGACGATGCGGGTGACGGCCGGCCACGAACCGCACCTGCGCATCGACTGGTTCCACCGGCACCTGGACGAGCTGGTCGTCGACCTCGGGACGGCGCACTAGCCGGGGTCTCGGCGCACCGGCCGCGTCCGCGCGAGGCCCTCCCGGCGTCAGCCTCTCGGCAGATTGGCCCGCAGCCAGTCGAGGCTGCGCTCGACCATCGCCAGCTCATCGACGTCGTCGCCGCCGAGCGAGGCGAGCTCGACGCAGACCGGGCCGTCGAAGCCGGCGTCGTCGAGGATCGCGATGAGCCCCGGCAGGTCGGCGACTCCCTCGCCGAGGGCCGTGCACACCGGTCCGCCGGGCACGGTCGGGTCGCCGGCGCGATGGTCCTTGAGCTGGACCAGAAGCGTGTAGCGGCGCGAGCGCCTTCGTCCCGGCGGCCATGTCGTCGCCGACCCGCGGGAGGTTGACGTTGTCCAGGCACACGCCGAGCGTCGCCGGCCGGTCGACCCGCTCGAACAGCTCGAGGATGTCCTGGACGCGCAGGTCGCCGTGGTTCTCGAGGGCGAGCCGGATGCCCCGCTCCGCCGCGTGGTCGGCCGCGCGCCGGGTCGGCCCGACGAGTCGCTCGACGAGGACCTCGGCCGGCTCGTCGCCGCGCGATGCCGGGCTGCCCGCCGTGATGCGCAGGACGTCCTGCCCGAGCCGGGCCGTGAGGTCGATCCAGCGCACGAGCTCGAGCTCCGCGCCGTAGCGACCGGCCGCCGTCGAGGCCGTGGAAGCGGCCGGTCGGCCAGGGATGGCCCCACGAGAAGCCGACCCGGACGTCCGGGCCGGCGTCGGCCAGCAGGCCGGCGTCGATGGCCTCGGGATCGGGCAGGTAGCAGGTCTCGAGGAACACGATCTCCGCACCGACCGCGGCCGCGTGGCGGAGCACCGGCCCGGGCTCCGGCGCCCACGGCGCGTGCGCCGACGGCACCTCCCCGATGCGGACCTCGCCGTAGCGGCGGTGGTAGGAGTAGCTGTCGATCCCGACCTGCATCCAGGGCTCCTCGTGCGTGCCGTGATGGCCTATGCTAGCCGTCGGACTGGAAACGTCACCAGCCCATCCTGCCGCCCCGGGCTGCGGCCACGGGTCCTGACCGCGCTGAAGGAGTCCGTCGATGATCCAGGTGGAAGGGCTGACCGATCGAGTGGCCGTCGTGACCGGCGCGGGACGGGGCATCGGCCAGGCGATCGCCGAGGTCCTTGCCGGCAACGGGGCGAAGGTCGCGGCCCTCGACCTCGAGGCGCCGGCGCACCCGGGCATCCTCGGCGTGGCCTGCGACGTGAGTGACGAGGCCGCCGTCGAGGCCGCCTTCGCCCAGGTCGAGCGCGATCTCGGGACCGGTGTCGGTCCTCGTCCTCAACGCGGGCATCTTTCCCATCGTCCCGTTCGAGGAGACCACTCGCGAGCTGTGGGACCGGACGCTCGCGATCAACCTGACCGGCGCCTTCCTGTGCGCGCGGCGCGCCCTGCCCGCGCATGCGCGAGGCGGGCTACGGCCGGATCGTCGGGATCGGCTCGAGCGCCGGTCAAGGCGGGCGGCGCCCGGTCGGTGGCGGCCTACGCGGCGAGCAAGGCCGGGGTGATGACGCTCATGAAGTCGATCGCCAACGAGTACGCCAAGTTCGGCATCACCGCCAACGCCCTGGCGCCGGCGCTCATCGACACGCCGATGATCGCCAACACCCGCGACCTCGTGAGCCGGATCCCCGTCGGGCGGTTCGGGAAGCCCGAGGAGGTCGCGGCCCTCGTCGCGTTCCTCGCCTCCGAGCACGCCGGCTACATCACCGGCGAAGTGACCGACATCAACGGCGGCTTCCTGATCGACTGAGCGTGGCAGCGGAGGACGGGATGGCGCCCGGGGAGGTCCGGCTGGAGCGACTCCGGCCGGCGGAGATCGACGAGGCCCTGGCGCCGGGCGCCCGTCGCGTGGGTCCCGCTGGGGGCGCTCGAGTACCACAGCCTGCACCTGCCGATCGGCACCGACGGCCTGACCGGCCACGGCGTGCTCGTGGCCGCCGCCGAACGCCTCGGCGGCGTCGTGCTGCCGTGGTCGTACCTGACGCATGGGCACGCTCGCCCTGCCCTGGTCGTTCCGCTACGACCCGGCGCTCGTGGCCGAGGCCCTGCGCCAGACGCTGCGCCAGCTCCCCGAGCTGGGCGTCCGGCTGGCGGTCGTCCACACCGGGCACGCGCCGCTCGACCTGATCCACCTCATCAAGCGCGTCTGCGCGGAGGTCGAGGCCGAGGTCGTCGCGGCCGGCGGCGACTTCCGGACGATGGGCCTCTGCTACCTCGAGCTCAACGCGGCGCTCGGGACCGGGCTCGGGCACGGACTGGCCGGTCACGGTCGACCACGGCGCGACGATGGAGACGTCGTGGGTCGCGGCCCTCGCCCCGGACCTCGTCGCCACGGACCGCCTGCCCGACGATCCGGCCGCCACCATCGTCGGCGTCTACGGTCCCAACCCGCGGTTCACCGCCGACGCCGCGACCGGTGCCGAGCAGGTCGCCGCCGCGGCCGCGTTGCTCGCCGAGCGGGCCGACGCGGTCCTCCGCGGCGAGCCGCTACGACCCGCACGCGGACCTGCGCGCGTTCGTGGAACGCTACTGGCCGGAGCCACTCGTCCTGGCGGGCCGGGCCGGGTCTCCCGGCGACGCGAATGGCGGTCCGGCCGTCCTCGTCACGAACCCGGCCCCGGTCTCGCGCTATGTCTCGGGTCTCGCGGTGCGGCTGGATGGGCGGGCGGTGCCGGCCGATGCCCTGTCCCTCGTCAACCCCACACCCGGGGAGACCGGCATCCCGATCGCGGCGACCGATCTCGGGCCGGAGCGCGGCTTCTACGTGCGCCGCCTCCAGACGGCCGAGATCCGCCTGCCCGGACGGGTCGCCGCCGGCCCGCACGAGCTGGAGGTGGTGCTGGGCCTGGCCGGGGTGACCGAGACGCGGTTCGTCGAGACGGTCGACTTCCGGTGACGACACCGGTCGACGACCGGTCCGGCGGGCCTGTGTCTGGCCCCGCCCGGGTCGTCCACACGGTCCGCGGGCCGATCGACCCCGCCGATCTCGGGATCACGACGGCGCACGAGCACCTGTGGATGGACTCGACCCCGCTGCTCGCGGTCCACGGCTATGCCGCGGCGGATGCGGCGGACCGGACGCCCTGGGATGCCGCGGTCGCGACCGAGGCGCGCTGGAACCCGGGCGTGCACCCGGACAACTATCGACTGACCGACGTGGACGCCGCGGTCGACGAGCTCGGCCCGTTCGTCCGCGCCGGTGGCCGGTCGGTCGTCGAGCTCACGCCGCCGTCGCTCGGCCGCGACCCGCAGCGGCTGCGCGCCATCGCCGAGCGCACCGGCCTGCACGTCGTGGTCGGGACCGGCCACTACCTCGAGCCCGTGCACGAGCCGTGGGTCGCCGCCGCGACGGTCGACGACATCACCGACCGGCTCCTCGTCGAGGCGCGCGACGGCATCGATGGCAGCGGCATCCGGCCCGGCATCTTCGGCGAGATCGGGACGTCCGACCCGATCCGGCCCGGCGAACGGCGCGTGCTCGAGGCGGTCGGGGCGGCGTCGGCGGCATCGGGCCTCGCCGTGAGCGTCCACCTGCACCCATGGGGCTACGAAGGGGCCGCCGCCCTCGACGCGCTCACCACGGCGGGCGCCTCGCCGGATCGGGTCATCCTCGGCCACCTGACCACCGCCATCGACCATCCGGACCAGCTCCGGGCGCTCGCCGACCGGGGCGCCACCCTCGGCTTCGACCTCTTCGGCTTCGACCACTCGCTGCTGGGGCCCGGACGCTGGCCGCCCTCGGACCGCGACGTCGCGGCCACGATCGCGGCGCTCGTGGCCGACGGCTACGCGGACCGCATCGTCCTCGGCCAGGACGTCGGCGTCCGGACGCGGCTGCGTCGCTGGGGTGGCTGGGGCTACGCCCACCTCCTGGAGCACGTCGTCCCGGTCCTGCGCGACCTCGGCACCGACGACGCGGCCATCGCCACGATGCTCGTCGCGAACCCGGCCCGGCTGCTGGCGGTCCCGGCCGGATGACGGGCGCCGACCCCGGGCTCGACGCGCGGCTCACCCGGCTCTCCCCGTCCCTGTGGTGGTTCCGCGACACGTGCAACGTCTACCTGTGGGCGGACGGCGAGCGCGGGCTGCTCATCGACTTCGGCTCGGGCGGCATCCTCGACGTGCTCGACCAGACCGGCGTCCGCGAGATCGAGGCCATCGCCCACACCCATCACCATCGCGACCAGTGCGGCGGGGACGACCGGGCGGTCGAGCTCGGCATCCCCATCTGGGTCCCGGCCCGGGAACGCGGCCTGTTCGAGGCCACCGAGGCGTTCTGGCGGGTCCGCCGGACCTACGACAGCTACGACGCCTCGAGCCTCGGCTTCACCCGCACGACCTCGCTGCCGGTGGCGCGCAGCCTGGCCGATCACGAGCGGGTGGCATGGGCCGGCGGGACCCTTGAGGTCATCCCGACGCCCGGCCACACGAAGGGCTCGGTCAGCCTGCTCGCCGAGATCGACGGCACGCCGGTCGGGTTCAGCGGCGACCTGATCGCCGGGCACGGCCGGGTCCCGACGCTCCACGACCTGCAATGGCAGTACGGGATGCCGGACGCCGTCGGGGCCGCGCTTCATTCGGCGACAGCTCTCGCCGGCCGTGGTCCGCGTCGCCTGCTGCCCTCGCACGGGCTGCCGCTCGACGACGGTGCGGGCGCCCTGCGCGAGCTCGCCGGCAACCTCCGCGAGCTCGCCCGGCTGCTGGCCGAGATCCGGCGCAACCGGCTGTGGACGACCTGGCCGAGCAGCGTCGACCAGCCGCTCAGCCAGGTGCTGCCGCATCTCTGGGTCAACAGCCACAGCGTCGCCAACACGTATGCGCTGATCGACGACGCCGGCGACGCGCTGATCCTCGATTACGGCTTCCCGTCCTGGGACCACTACTTCGCCGACCAGCGGTTCGCTGCCCACACGCTGGACGCCTTCGCAGCCGACGCCGGTCTGCGACGGGTCGTAGCGACCGTGCCCAGCCACTATCACGACGACCACCTCGCCGGCGTCCCGTGGCTGCAGCGCGAGCACGGCGCCGAGGCCTGGATCCACGAGTCGTTCGCGGGGATCGTCGCCGAGCCAGCGCGGCACGACCTGCCGTGCCTGTGGGCGGAGCCGATCCGCGTGGACCGCACCCTCCACGACGGCGATCTCGTCGAGCACGCCGGCGCCCGCCTCGAGACGTTCCACATGCCCGGGCACACGATGTTCGCCCTGGGGCTGGCCGGCACCCTCGACGGGGTCCGGGTGGCGTACACCGGGGACAACCTGCTGGCCGGGGCGCTCAGCCCGTTGCGCGCGTCGGCGCCGATCTACCGCAACGTCCTGCGCCACGACTCGATCCGGGTCGGGGTCGAGCGCCTCATCGCCTTCGAGCCCGAGCTGCTGCTGACCGGCCACACCGGTGCGCTCGAGGTGACCCGCGCGGACCTCGACGACTTCGTGGCCTGGGCGCGCGAGCTCGAGCTGGTGGTCGGGCGGCTGGCGCCCGTGCCCGGGCTGGAGGACGAGGCGCTCGACCCGTACGTCGCGCGCATCGACCCGTACCGCGCCGAGGTCGTCGCGGGATCCGAGCATGCACTGACGGTCGTCGTCCGGAACCACGGGCCGGCGGCGCGCTCCACGCGCGTACGCCTTCGCACGCCAGGTGGTTGGTCCGTGGTGCCCGCCGTCGGCCGAGGCGACCATCCCGGCCGGGGGTGCGACCGTGGAGCTGGCATTCCGCGTCGGGATCCCGGCCGACGCCGTCCCGGGCCGCGTCGTCCTGACCGCCGATGTCGAGCTCGGCGGCGAGCCGCGCGGCGAGCTCGCCGAGACCCTGCTGGAGGTACGACCCGCATGACCGACCACGACCTGCAGATCCGCGGCGGGACCGTCATCGATCCCGCCAGCGGCCGGCACGAGCTTGCCGACGTGGCCGTGGCCGGCGGCCGCATCGCCGCCATCGGAACGGACCTGGTCGGCTCGCCGGCCGACGTCCTCGACGCGACGGATCTGTTCGTCGTGCCCGGCCTCGTCGATCTCCACGTGCACGTCTACTGGGGCGTGGCCGACCTGTCCGTCGAGGCGGATCCGACCTGCCTCGGCCGGGGCGCGACGACCGTCGTGGACGCGGGCTCGGCCGGCGCCAACACGTTCCCGGGGTTCCGCCGCTCCGTCGTGGACGCCAGCCGCGGTCGCGTGCTCGCCTACCTCAACATCAGTGCGACCGGTCAGATCGACCCGTTCCTCGGCGAGCTCCATGACCTGCGCTTCGCCGATCCCGAACGCGCGGCCGCGGTCGCCCGGGCGAACCCCGACATCGTCGTGGGCTACAAGGTCCGCGTGTCGGAGATGCTCGCCGGCCCCAACGGCCTGGCCGGGCTGGACCGCGCCCTGGAGGCGGGTCGCGCGACGGACCTGCCGGTCATGGTCCACATCGGTGGCACGACCTTCGACATCGAGGAAGTCCTGAGCCGACTCCGCCCCGGCGATGTCGTCACCCATGCCTACACCGGCTGGCAGCCCGGCATCGTCACGTCGGCCAGCCGGGTCGTGCCGGGTGCCCGCGAGGCGCGCGACCGCGGCGTCCGATTCGACGTCGGGCACGGTGCCGGGAGCTTCACCTGGCCCATCGCCGAGGCCGCCCTGGCCGACGGCTTCCGGCCCGACACCATCAGTTCGGACCTGCACCGCTTCAACATCGCGACCCCGGTCCACGACCTGGCCACGACCCTCTCCAAGTTCCTGCTCCTGGGGCTCTCGCTCGACGAGGTCCTGGCGATGGCCACGACCGCGCCGGCCGCGGCCCTCGGGCCGGCGGGCGCGGGGCTCGGCACGCTGGCCGTGGGCGCGGAGGCGGACGTCACGATCCTTCGCCTGGAGGAGGGCCGGTTCACGATGACGGACTCCGCGGGCACGACCCGCGAGGCACGCCAGCGGCTCGTCCCGGTCGCGGTCCTGCGCGCCGGTCAGCGCGTCCCGATCGCGCCGCTCGTGACGGAGCCGCCGGCCGGGATCAGCCCGGGCTGACCGTCTCGATCCGGCCGGAGGCCGCGCTGCGGTACATGCCGTCGAGGATCTCGACGACCTTCGCGCCGAGAGCCGCGGGCGACGGATTGTCGGTCGCCCGCCCGAGGGCCAGGTCGACCAGCCGGTCCGTCACGCGGTCGAACGACCAGAGGATGTCGTCGTCGCTGAGCTCGACCGTGACGTCGTCGCCGTCGCGCTTGGAGCGGGTCACCCGGCGGGCGGCCATGTCGAGCATCACCTGGCCGTCGGATCCGGTGACCCGGATGACCAGCTGGTGCTCGTTGCCGAACGCGCCCGGGGGCAGCGATGCCCCGCCGATCGAGCCGATGACGCCATCGGTGAAGCGGACCGCAAGGACGTCGTGGAGCTCGACGCGCGACCCGGGTGACGAGGTGAACGCCGCGACCTGCGACGCCCGGAGATCGGGCACGAGGTAGAGCAGCAGGCCGATGGCGTGGGTCAGCTGGCCCTGGCCGTAGCCGCCGCCCGACACGGCCGGGTCGGACCAGGTCTCGCCGCGCGGCAACGGGACATCGGCGTCCCCGAGGTAGGTCGCGCCTTCCGTCAGGAGGTCGCGGACGATGGTCGACATCTCGATCGAGACCTGCTCCACCTCGCCGATCCCGTCCGGCCCGTGGATGAGCCGCCGGGCATGGGCGGAGATGCCCATCTCGTTCCACGCGTAGCACAGGACGACGTGCCGACCGCGCTCGCGCGCGAGCGCGTCGATGGCCCACGCGTCGGCGGGGTCGACCGTGAACGGCTTCTCGGCGAGGACGTCGATGCCCGCCTCGAGGGCGGCCCGTGCCTGCTCGGCGCGCAGGGCCACCGGCCCGGTGATGGTCACGATGTCCGGCTTGGCATCGATGACCTCGTGCCAGTCGGTCGTGGCGTGGACGAACCCGAAGCGTCGCTGGAGGTCGGCCAGGGCCTCGGGATCGCGTCGGTTGACGATCCAGGGCTCGACCTCGGGGTGGCGCAGGAATCCCGGGATGTGGGCGAACGCGGCCCAGGCCCCGGCCCCGATGACGCCCAGTCGCAGGCGTCGCTCGCCGTCGTCGGTCATGGTCGCCTCCTGTGCGTGGTCACGGCATGATCCAGCCGCCGTTGACGTCGATGGTCGCGCCGTTGACGAAGCTCGCGCCCTCCGAGGCGAGGAACCCGACGACGTTGGCGATCTCGATCGGCTGGGCGAAGCGCCCGACGGGCACGAGGCCGACGAACGTGGCCCGCTCCTCGGCCGTGAGGTGCTCGGTCATGAAGCCCTCGACCGCACCGGGCGCGACCGAGTTGGCGGTGATCCCGTACGGCCCGTAGTTGCGGGCGAAGTTCTTCATGAGGCTGATCTGGCCGGCCTTGGTCGCGTTGTAGATGGCCGAATGCGACACGCCGCCGGTCCGCGCGCCGACGCTCGAGATGGCGATGAGGCGGCCCCAGCCGTTGGGACGCATCGCCTCCGCGGCCGCCTGCGACAGGAAGAAGACGGCACGCAGGTTGATGCTCGTCTGGAGGTCGTAGTCCTCGAGCGTGACCTCGGGCAGCGGGTGGGTCGGGATGTAGAAGGCGGCGTTGTGGACGAGGATGTCGAGCCGGCCCTCGGTGGCGAGGATCGTCGTCGACCACGCCGCGCGGGACGTCGGGATCGAGCAGGTCCGCGCTGATCGTCCGCTCGAGCGGCCCACGCTCCTGGTCCAGGCGATCGAGCCCGACGACCCGGTGTCCCGGCCGCGGCGAGCACGTCGGCCATCGCCCGGCCCATCCCCCGGGCGCTGCCGGTGACGAGGGCGACGCGCGGTTCGATCATCGGGATCCTCCGGGAATCACTCGGCCCCGCCCGTTGGGGGGAACAGGCGGGGCCGAGTGAGCTGGGGATGGCGCCTAGCAGGCGGGCGTGTCCGGATACAGGGTCCGGACGTTGTCCTTGGTGACCGCCTCGTGCTTGGTGAACAGGTTCTTCTCGACGGTCTCGCCGGCGAGGAGCTTGGCGACGGCCGGGATGAGGATCTCGCCGTAGTGCTCCGGGAAGTAGGCCGTGTCGGCCAGCCACTGCGGATTGCAGGCGATGTCCTTCCAGGACGGTCGGGTCGGCGCCCTGGCCGGCGAGCCGGATCTCGGCCTCGCGACCGGCCGTGCGGGCCGCCGCGAATGCGCCCAGCGACATGTCGTCGTTGAGGCTGAGGATCACGATCTTGCCGCCCGGCTTGATGGCCGACAGCTGGTCGCCGAACTTGGTGACGGCCAGGTCGGTCGTGCCGCCGACGTCGAGGCTCTTGAACTTGGCCGGGTCGATCTTGCCGCAGGCCTCTTCGAAGCCCGCGATCATGCCGTTGACGCGCGCCTCGGTGGTGGCGCCGGCGCCCTTGGTATCGAGCGTGACGACGGCCTCGTAGTCGCAGTCGTTCTCCGCCTTGAGGGCGTCACCGACGTACTTCCCGGCGATCTCACCGGCAACCGTGTTGTCCGCACCCATGAACGCCACTTCGCAGGGCGCCTGGTGGATGTCGATGGCGATGGTCGGCAGGTCGCCGTAGGCCGCGCAGACCTCCTTGGAGCTGTCCTCGAACAGCTGGAAGTTGAGCACTGCCTCGACACCCTGGACCTTCAGGTTCTGGGCGCAGGCGAGGGCCTTGGCGGCATCGATCTCGGAGTCGCAGAACGCGATCTCGATGCCGGCCTTCTCGGCCTCGGCCTTGATGTTGTCCGAGACGAGCTTGACGAACGGGATCGACTCGCCGAGCGAGATGTAGCCGACCTTGTGGGGCGTCGTCGAGGCCGGGGCCGACGACGCGGGCGCCTCGGAGACCGGTGCGACGGACGCGGGGGCTTCGCTGGCAGCGGCCTGGCTGGCCGGTGCCGATGAGGCGGCGGAGTTGGTACAGGCGGCGACGATGATCGCCAGGCCCATCATGGCCACGAGAGTGGGACGAAGACGCATGTGCTGGTTCCTCTCCTCTGTCGGGTGACGGTGCGACGGGCGGTGCCGGTCAGATCCGGTAGAGCCGCTCGGCGTTGCGGTAGAGCATGTCCTCCTGTTCGGATCGGCTGAACCCGGCCTCGGCCAGGATCGTCCGGAAGGCGTCGGTCTGTTCCAGGTAGGTCGCGTACAGCACGTCGACCGGCCAGTTCGTCCCGAACATGATCCGGCTCGGCCCGAAGGCCTCGATGCAGTGGAGCACCCATGGTCGGATCGATTCGATGGTCCAGTGGTTGTCGGCCATGCCGAAGCCGCTGACCTTGCAGGCGACGTTCTCGGCCTCGCCCAGGGCGCTCATCTCGGAACGCCACTGCTCGAAATAGGCGTCATCGCGCTGGACCGGGAACCCGGCGTGCCCGAGGATCACCTGGACATCCGGGTTGGCCACGGCGACGTCGCGGCCGGACAGCAGCTTGCCCGGTGAGGCGTTCAGCTCGTACGACAGGTTGCGGGCGCCCATCGCGGCATAACCCTTCTTGAACGACGCCGTGTCCGGGTCGTCGGGATGGGCCCGGATCCGGACGCCGCGCGTCAGCGACGACGCCGCAAGGTGGCGATCCAGCTGGGCTTCCGCGTCGTCCGCCTCGATGTCGCAGAACACGACCAGCGCGTTCGGGAAGCCGAATTCCTTGTTGACCGCATCCAGCCAGGTCGTCTCCTCGACCGGATCCGGCCCGGCATAGGCCGCCTCGACGTGGACGCTCTTGATCACGTTCGCGCCGTAGAACTCCTTGAAGAAGCGCCACGGCGCGCCGATCGTCGAGCGGATCATCTTGTAGTCGCCGAGGAGCGCGTTGTGGCCGGGCCACCCGGGATCGGTCAGCCAGTCGTAGTGGAAGCGGTCGAGCTCCCACAGGTGGTGGTGGGTCTCGATGAACGGGATGCTGCGATCGACCTCGGTCACGTGGGTCCTCCTCCACCTGGCTGGATCACCGGCAGGGCCGGCTTGGTTCGACCGATGCGTTCGTACTCGCGCTCGGGGATGGCCTCGAGCGTCTTCCAGACCGTCCACGTGCACTGCTTGCGGGTGAGCGGGTCATCCTCGCCCCGCCACAGCGGCGGATCCACGGTCCGGACCGGGTGGCCCCAGCGCTCGGCCGGCAGGGTCGAGAGCGCGAAGTTGCAGTGGGCGCAGTAGTAGCAGACGCCGGTCTCGTTCCACGACCACGGGTGCGGCTCGGTGGTGACCCCGAACTCGTACGGCTCGAGGACGCGCGAGCCGGTCCCCTCGAGCGGGTCGCCGCGGAGCGGACCGCCCGCCGGAGCCGCACGGGTCGAAGCGCAGCTCGTAGCGGTCGTCGAACTCGTGGAGGTCGATGTCGCCCTCGCGATCGGGGCCGCCCATGTGCCCGCGCATCGCCTCGAGCGAGATGTACAGGTTGCGCACCAGCGTGTCGGCATACGGCCGCACCCGGACGTCGAAGACCATGTAGCGCTCCTGGATGTACGGCTCCAGGACGGCGCGGTAGCAGGTCTCCAGGGCGGGCTCGCCGAACCGCCGCACGACGAAGGCGAGGACCCCGGCCATGACGTCGGCGTGGCGGTCGTGCAGGCGCCGCCAGGCGACGACGAGCTCGTCGATCGCCGCCTCGGCCGCGGCGACCGACAGGTCGTAGCTGCGGATGCCGTTGCCCAGCGACCCGGCCTGCGAGCGCGAGCTCGGCCCAGCGCGCCTCCCAGTCGAGCGGCGTGCCATCCGGGTATGCCATCAGCGCCTTGAGCCGGTCCATCTCGGCGGTCAGGTCGGCGTCGCTCACGCCCTCGCTGCGCAGCCACTCCACGAAGCCGGCGGTCCACACGTCATAGACGACGTAGACGACCTTGGCCTCCTCCATGAAGTAGTCGACCAGCTGGGCAGCGGTCTCGCGTCGCCCGACCCCCGGCCCGAACGTGTCGCCACCCTCGCGCAGGGCCTCGCGGATCTTCGTGACCGTCGACACGGCCTGATCCGCCCAGTCGCCGGTGCGGACGCGCTTGCCGATCTCGTCCGACCAGGTCAGGTGGGTCGGGGTCGCCGTCACGCCGGGATCCGGACTGGTCGCCGCCATCAGGCGCTAGTTGTCCGCGCGCGTCAGTCGGACGCGGATGCGGTCGACGGTGACGGCGCCGAGCAGCAGGAGGCCACCCGCGACCTCGATCCAGAACGATGGGACGTTGAGCTGGATGAGGCCGTTGGCGAGGACACCCACGATGAGGACCGCCAGGACCGTCCCGAAGATGCCGCCGCGGCCGCCCGACAGGCTCGCGCCACCGAGGACGACGGCCGTGACGACCGACAGCTCGATGCCGAGCCCGCCGTTGACCGAGGCGCCACCGACCTGTGACAGGCGGATGAGCCCGGCCAGCGCGACGCACAGCGACGACAGCAGGAAGGCGATGAAGACGACCCGCTTGGTCCGGATGCCGGCCAGACGGGCGGCGCTCGGGCTGGCGCCGATGGCGAACAGGGAGCGGCCGTAGACCGTGTAGCGGAGGATCGCCCAGAAGATGATCACGCACGCGATGAAGATGTAGACCGGCAACGGGATGCCGGCGAAGCGGGCCACGCCGAGCTCCCCGAAGAGCTCGATGCGGATCGTCTGGCCGTCGCCGAGGACCTTGGTCAAGCCGCGGAAGATGGCCAGCGTGCCGAGGGTCGTGATCAGCGCGTTGATCCCGACGATGGTGACGAAGAACCCATTGATCACGCCCATGCTCATCGTGGCGAGCACCGCGATGATGAATGCGCTCGGGATCTGCATGTTCATCGCGAACGGCAGGTCCACGCCGCCGGTCCCGGGGGCCAGAGCGGCCACGGCCATGACCATCGCCGCGAAGCCGACGCCCGACCCGACCGACAGGTCGAACTGGCCGGAGATCAGGAGCAGCGTGGCCGGGCAGGCGATGATCCCGACGACGGACACGTTCTGCAGGATGTTGACCAGGTTCTCCTGGTTGAGGAAGAACGGCGAGGCGAACGAGAAGTAGATGAACAGGGCGGCCAGCACGACCATGAGGGCCGCCGTCTCCGGGACGGACAGGCCACGCCCCTTCGCCGGGGTCGCCGTCGCGGCTGCGGCCGACCCGGCCGAGGCGGCCGCCGGTACCGGAGCGGGAGCGGGAGCCGGGCTCGGGTCCTGCGTGGTCACCTGGGTCAACCTCCTGCTGCGGCGAGCAGCCGCGTGGTCGTGATCGCGTCGCCGGTCAGGTCGGCGACGATCTCGCCCTTCGACATGACGTACACCCGGTCGGCGACCTGGACGGCCTCTTCGTAGTCGGACGTGGAGATGAGCACCGCGACGCCCTCGGCGGCGAGGACGCGGAGCGCCTTGTAGATGTCCTGGCGGGCGCCGACGTCGACGCCCCGGGTCGGCTCGATGAGCACGAGTACGGAGCTCTTGCGCTCCAGCCAGCGGCTCAGCAGCACCTTCTGCTGGTTGCCGCCCGACAGCGTGCCCATCGCCTGGCGCGGGTCGTTGCGCGAGCGGATCGACAGCTTGTCGTGCCAACGCCGGTAGGCCTTGTTCTCCGTCCGCCGGTCGATGAACTGGCCGAGCGCGGCCAGCCGGCCCCAGGACGCGACGGCCACGTTCTCGGCGACCGGGCGAACCATGAACGCGCCGCCGGCCTTGCGGTCCGCGGGCAGGAAGCCGACGCCCGCGTTGACCCCGGCGACCGGGCCGTTGATGGTGGCGACCTTGCCGTCGATCTCCATCGTGCCGCCGCTGATCGGGCGCAGGCCGTAGGCGGTCTCACCGACCTCGGCGGCCCCGGACCCGAGCTTGCCGTAGATGGCGACGATCTCGCCTCGATGGACCTCCAGGGACGCGCCATGGAAGCTCGCGCCGGACGCGGCGTCGGTCCAGCGGATGGCCGGCCCGTCGGTCGTCGAGCGTTCCTGGGTTGGCGGTCGCGGGATCTCGGTGATGCTGCGGCCGACCATCGCCTCGATCATCGCGGCCCGGTCGGTATCGGCGACCTTGGCCAGCAGGGCGACGTTCCCGTCGCGCAGGACCTGGACCCGGTCGGCGATGGTCGTGACCTCGTCGAGGCGGTGGGTGATGTAGATGATCGCGACGCCCTGGTCGCGCAGTCGCCGGACGAACGAGAAGAGGCGCTCCGTCTCGTGATGGGAGAGGGCAGCCGTCGGTTCGTCGAGGATGAGCAGCTTGGCCGAGCGCGACAGCGCACGGGCGATCTCGATGATCTGGCGTTCGCCGACGCGCAGCGTCGAGACCGGCCGGGCCGGGTCGATGTCGACCTCGAGCTCGGCGAGGATCTTCTTCGCGCGCCGGTTGACCGCGCGCCAGTCGACGATGCCGAACTTGTTGGGGATGCGTCCCAGGGAGATGTTCTCCGCCACGGTCAGCGTCGGGGCGTCCTGGAACTCCTGGAAGATGATGGCGACCCCGAGATCGCGCGCGGCGATCGGGCTGAGCGACGGGTAACTGACCTCGTCGACGAGGATCTCGCCGTCGTCGGGCGTGTAGTCGCCGGCGATGATCTTGACGAGGGTGGACTTGCCGGCCCCGTTCTCACCGAGCAGGGCCAGCACCGAGCCGCCGACGGCGTCGAGGTCCACCCCGTGGAGGACCTCGACGCCACCGAACGACTTGCGGATGCCTCGCGCCGAAAGGGCGAAGGTCATGCGGCAGTCTCGTTGACGACCAGCGGCATCAGCAGGCCGGCGTTTCCGGATAGATGTCGCGGATGTTGTCCTTGTTGACGATCACGTGCTCGGTGAAGATCTCCTTGGGGATGGTCCCACCCTCGAGCGCCGAGATCATGTTCGGGATCAGCAGCGTGCCGTACTTCTCGGGGAAGTAGGCGGTCGACGCGATGTAGTTCGGGTTGCAGGCGATGTCCTTCCAGATGGACGGGTCGGTGCCCTGGCCCGAGTAGAACAGGTCCTTCTGGCGGCCGAGCGTGTTCGCCGCACCGATGGCGCCCAGGATGCCGTCCTCGTTGATCGCGACGACGACGACCTTGTCGCCGGGCAGCGCGCCCAGCAGGTTGGTCATCTGCTCGAGGGCCGGGTCCGTCCGGTCGGCGCCGTCGAGGACGTGCTCCTTGTCCTTCGGGATCGGGCAGAACTCCTCGAAGCCCTCACGGTAGCCGCCCATGCGGTCCGTGTTGGCTGCGCCGGCCGCCGTCGACTCGAGCGAGACGTAGGCCGTGAAATCGCAGTCCCAGGTGTCCTTGGCGTACTTGCCGATGGCCTCGCCGGCCATCTTGCCGGCTTCCTTGTTGTTCGCGCCCATGAAGGCGATCTGGCAGGGCGGCTGGACGATGTCGATGGCGATCGTCGGCACGCTGCCGTAGGCGGTGCAGATCTCGGGCGAGCTGTCCTGGAAGACCTGGAAGTTCAGCACGCCCTCGGCGCCCTGGACCTTGAGGTTCTGCGCGCATGCGAGCGCCTTGGCGGCGTCGATCTCGGAGTCGCAGAACAGGAGGTCCTGGCCGGCGGCCGTGGCCGCCTCACGGATGCCGTCGGACACGAGCTTCACGAACGGGACCGAGTCGCCGAGCGAGATGTAGCCGATCTTGTGCTTGGTCGCCGCCGCCGAGGCGGGGGCCGAGGACGCCGGCGCCTCGGAGGCCGGGGCCTCGGACGCGGGAGCCGCCGTGGCGGCCTGCGACGCAGGCGCGGCGGATGGGCTGGCTGCTGAATTGGTACAGCCGACGGCGACGAGCGCCGCGACGGCGAACAGGCTGGACCAACGGGCGAGCTTGCGGCGCGCGTCGGTCCCCTGACGGGTCTCCTGCACGATTCCTCCTCCAGATCTGTGCGAAGCACGCCCGCGTCCGACGACCCATTCGAGTATTGGCACGAATCGCCAAGAATTGTTACTGGAAACGTCGTCAGGGCCGGGTCAGCGGAGAGTAGAGCGGCCCCTTCGGCCGTGTCAAGTCGGTGACGGCCGCCGGACGAACCGGTGGCAAACGGTTCCAGTCCGGGTTCCGAACGCGTACAGTTGCGCGCCATGACCGATATCGCCGCGCCCGCTCCTGTGCCCGTCTCGGCGCCCGCCGGCTCGACGCCCGCGCCGCGCCATCGTCGCATCGCCGTGATCGCCGGTGACGGCATCGGCCGCGAGGTCATGCCGGTCGCCCTCGAGGTCGTCCAGGCGGCCGCCGGCGACGACGTCACGATCGAGACGGTGGCGTTCCCGTGGAGCTGCGACTTCTATGTCGAGACGGGCGCGATGATGCCGGCCGACGCGCTCGACACGCTGCGCACGTTCGACGCGATCTTCCTCGGTGCGATCGGCGATCCGTCGCGCGTCCCGGACACGACGTCGCTGTGGGGCTCCCTGCTCAAGATGCGCAAGGGCCTCGGCCTCGCCGTCAACATGCGCCCGGCGCGCTACCTGGCCGGTATGCCCTCCCCACTCATCGACCCGGGCGACTTCGACATCGTCGTCGCGCGCGAGAACACCGAGGGCGAGTACTCGGACGTCGGGGGCCGGATGCATGAGGGCGACCGCGAGATCGCCATCCAGGTGAATGTGTTCACCCGCCAGGGCACGACCGCGGTCGTGCGCTACGCCCTCGAGCTGGCGCGCTCGCGCCGCGGTCGGCTCACGAGCGCCACCAAGTCGAACGGGATCATGCACGCGATGCCGTTCTGGGACGAGGTCGTCCGAGACGTCGCCGCCGACTACCCGGACGTCGCGGTCGAATCGATGCACCTGGACGCGCTGCTGGCCCGCCTGGTCCGCGACCCGGGCCGCTTCGACGTGATCGTCGGCAGCAACCTGTTCGGCGACCTGCTGACCGACCTGTCGGCCGCGTTGATGGGCAGCATCGGGATCGCCCCGTCGGCCAACATCGACCCCACCGGCGTCAGCCCGTCGCTGTTCGAGCCGGTCCATGGCTCGGCCCCGGACATCGCCGGCCAGGGCATCGCCAATCCCCTCGGCCAGGTCTGGACGGGCGCGCTCATGCTCCGCCACCTCGGCTACCCGGCCGCGGCGGACCGCATCGAGGCCGCGATCGGGGCGGCGATCATCGCCCGCGAGCTCACACCGGACATGGGTGGCACGCTTTCGACGGTCGAGGTGGGCGAGCGTCTCGTCGCCCGGGTCGCCGCCGCCGGCTGATCCCGCGGTCGTCCTTCTCCGCGGCGCGCCCGGTCCGGTATCGTTTGCAGCGCCCGACCTGGGCGACGAGCAGCGGATCCGGAGGCGCGACGACGTGACGCAGGGACAGGCATCGACGGCGGGTCATCCGGACATGACCGGCAAGCGCGCCATCGTGACCGGCGCGGCCAGCGGGATGGGCCAGGCGACGGCCCTCGGCCTCATCGCCGACGGCGCCACGCGTGGTCGCCGTGGACATCAACGACGCCGGGCTCGAGCCGGTGCGAGCGGCGGGCGCGACGGCGCTCGTGGCCGACATCTCCGGCCCGGCCGGCCGCGCCCTCGTCATCGAAGCGGCGAACGCCGAGCCGACCGACTACCTCGTGAACGCGGCCGGCATCCTCGGCCTCAAGCCGATCTGGGACGTCACCGAGGACGACTTCCACCGCGTCGTCGCGGTCAACCTCGAGTCGGTCTGGTTCCTGTCCCGGGACGTCGGGAAGGTCCTGCGCGAGGGCGGCGCGATCGTGAACTTCTCGTCGCCGTCGGCGCGCTGGGCGTACACGGTCGAGACGGCCGTCTACGGCGCGACGAAGACGGCCATCCAGGCGGCGACCCGGACGTTCGCGGTCCTGCACGCGCCGCGCCACGTGCGGGTCAACGCGATCTCGCCGGGCATCACCGACACGCCGATGCAGGAGACCGTGCTCCAGGAGGTGTCGAAGCTGCGTGGCCTGACCTACGAGCAACTGGCCAAGGACCGGCTCAACCTCGTCCCGCTCAAGCGCACCGCGCCGCCCGAGGAGATCGCCGGTGTCGTCATCTGGCTGCTGTCTGACGGCGCCGGGTACATCACCGGACAGTGCCTGTACGTCGACGGCGGCTACATCATGTCCGCATAGCCGACGCCCTCAGTCGGCCCGGATTGCCGGCCTCGCCTAGCGCCCGCCTGGGCGCTCCGGATCGTTCGGGTGCGCCGCCAGCGGGATGACCTCGACGTCGAGGTAGGGGAAGAACGGCAGCGAGCCGATCGCCGCGTGGAGGGCCGTCGCGTCCTCGGCCTCCCAGACGCCCCAGTTCGCGCGCCGACCCGGCACGCGCCACATCCGGCGGATCGTCCCGGCCTCGCCGAGCTCCGTCCCACGGATGCGTTCCGCCGCGGTCAGGCGGGCCAGCTCCTCGGGGTCGCCGTCCGCCGGCCAGCCCACCTCGATGTTGACCAGGAACTCCACGGGGACCTCCGTCGCGCCCGCCCGGACCCCTTGCGAGCCCGGCCTGCGGTGCCGGTATGATACCGGCTGGAAACGCTTGCACCCGCCGGCGCCAGGGCCCGGGATGACGGCGTCGGCACTGGACGGAGGCTTGGATGGCCCGGATCGCGATCGAGATGCCCAAGCTCGGGTACGACATGGAGACCGGCAAGGTCGGTGGCTGGCTCAAGCGCGTCGGCGATGAGATCGGGCGCGGCGACGTGATCGCCGAGATCGAGACCGACAAGTCGACCGTCGAGATGGAGGCGACCGCCTCGGGCACCCTCGCCGAGATCGTCCACGAGGCGGGCGACGAGGTCGCGGTCGGCGAGCCGATCGCCTGGCTCGAGGACGGCGCGTAGTGACCGAACCCGCCGCGTCCGCGGATGCCGGAACGGGCGTGGGTCGTCATCCCGTCCGACCCAGCCCGATGCGCAAGGCGATCGCGCGGCGGATGGTCGAGAGCAAGACGACCGCCCCGCATTTCTACCTCTCGACCGAGATCGAGATGGACGCGGTGCTGGCCGCCGCCGACACCGTCAATGCCGGCCGCTCGCGCGAGGATCGGATCACGGTGACCGCGTTCCTCATCCGGGCGGTGGCCCTGACGCTCGCCGAGCACCCGGCGTTCAACGCGGCCTGGGCCGGTGACGTCGTGGAGCGCTGGGACGCCATCAACATCGGCGTCGCGATCGCCCTCGACGACGGGCTCATCGCGCCGGCCCTCCTCGACTGCCGCGATCGCGGCATCGCCGACCTCGCGGCCGGGCTGGGCGACCTCGTAGCGAGGACGCGTGCCGGCAAGCTGCGCGCCCCCGAGATCGGCGAGGGCACGTTCACGCTCTCCAACCTCGGGATGTTCGACGTGACCGCCTTCACCGCCATCATCACGCCGCCGCAGGTGGCCATCCTGGCCACGGCCCGAACCGTCGAGCGCCCGGTCGTGCGCGACGGACAGGTGGTGACCCGTCGGGTGATGACCGCCACGCTGTCGTCGGACCATCGGGTCGTCGACGGGGTCGGCGCGGCCGGGTTCCTCGGCACGCTCAAGGGACTCCTCGAGGCGCCCGCCGACTGGGCGGACGTCGGCCCGTGACGCTGCTCGCCGGTGCGGCCGAAGCCGACATCACCCCGCCGTTCCCGGTCGACCTGCTGGGGTACGTGCGACGGCCATTGGCCGCGCGCTCCGCGTACGAGCCGCTGCTGGCCACGGCCTGCGTCTTCCGCGACGACGCCGACGGCACGACCGTCGTCGTGATCGCAGCCGATGTCGTCGGGCTCACGACACCGATGGCCGACCGGATCCGGGCGCGCGTCGGCGAGCTCGTCGGCTGCGATCCGGCCGCCGTGCTGCTGAACTCCAGTCACACGCACGCGGGGCCGTGGCCGGGCGCCACGATCAAGCTCGGCGGCGAGTTCGACACCTGGACCGAGACCGAGCTGCGCTACTGGGACTCGATCCCGGACCGCTATGCGTCGGTGGCGCTCGAGGCGGTCGGCCGGCTCGCGCCGGCTCGCGTCAGCGGCGGCGTCGGCGAGGCCAAGGGGATCGCCGTCAATCGGCGCGAACGGACGGCCGACGGGCGGACGGTCCTGGGCTGGAACCGCGAAGGCGTCCGCGACGACTCGGTGGTCGCGATCCGGGTGGATGGCGGGGACGGACCGCCGCTGTATGCCGACCCTATCGCGACGCTTGTCTCGTTCGCGTGCCATCCGGTCGTCGTCGGTCCGGACTTCCCCGGCGCGGGGCCGGACTTCGTCGGACCGCTCCGCTCGCGGATGGACGAACTGCATCGGCCGGGGTCGGTGACGGTGTTCCTTCAGGGTGCCGCCGGCGACGCACTCCCGCTCGAGTCCTTCCGAGACGATGCGGGAGCGTTGTTCGCTGCCGAGGAGTTCGGCGCGCGGCTGGCCCTCGAGGCCCACCACGCGATCGTCGACGCCGACCCGTGGGCCGTCGAGATCGACCGCTCCGACTGGGGCTCCGTCACGCCGATCTCGCTCTATCGCCGCCGCCTGGCCGACGAGCAACCGCCCCAGCTCCTGCGTACGGCCCGGCGGATCGTCTCGCTTCCGCTGCTCGACCTGCCGCCCGTAGCCGACCTCGAGCGCGAGCTCGAGGAGCGTCGCGCCGACCTGGTCGCCCGCGGCGAGGCCGGGCGAGACCCGCACCACGATGAACCCGATCCGCTATCACATCTCGTGGCTCGAGACGATGCTCGCCCAGGAGGCGGCCGGCGGCCGGGCGACCGCCATCGATGGCGAGATCTGGGCCGCCCGCATCGGCGATTGCGCGATCGTCGGGGCGCCGGGCGAGATCTTCGGGGCGATCGGCACGGCAGTCCGCGCCCAGTCGCCGGCACCCGTGACGATCTTCGCCGGGTACAGCCAGGGCAGCCTCGGCTATGTGGCGACGCCCGACGAGTATCCCTTCGGCGGCTACGAGCCGGCGATCTCGCATCGCGGCTACGGACAGCCGGCCCCGTTCTCGCCCGAGGTCGCAGGGATCATCGAGCGCACGGGGGTGGAGCTGCTCCGCGAGCTGTTCGCGTGAGCGACGCCGACCTGGCGGCGGCGATCGCCCGTGGCGACGCGGACCGGCTGGCCCTGCGCGAGCGCCCTGGCCGGACGGCGGACCGACCTGCCGCTGCGCTACTGGCGCCAGCAGGCCCACCTCACGACGCCGGCCGCCGATGCGGCGATGGCGCGCAAGGCCGTCGAAGGCGGCACCGCCCCGGTCGCCCGCCAGCTCGAGCGGCTGGGCCTGACCGTGGCGGACCTGGCCGAGCGCCTGGAGCTGCCGGCGGCCCTGGTGGAGACGCGGATCGCGTCATCGGTACGGGCGCCGCTCGTCATGCTCGACGGCGAGGACGCCATCGCGCCCGGCGACGAGGTCGCGGCCCGGGCGATGGACGTGGCGGCGACCACCTTCGCGACGGCCGACTGGGGTGACGCCGCCGGTGCCCCGAGCCTGCGCTTCTACCGGCCGCCCGGCTTCGGGACCGAGACGACGGTGCGCGATCTCTACACGCTCCTGTGGCGCCTGCGCGCGGCGGCGCCGGACGACGCGGCCGCCTTCCCGCTCGACGGCATCGTGTTCCCCAAGGTCGAGCATCCGGAGGAGGTCGACCTCGTCAACGACCTGCTCGACCGCGCCGAGGCCGCCCTCGGGCTGCCGGCACGGGCGGATCCGCGTGGCCTACCTCGTCGAGTCCGGCTGGGGTGCGGCCCAGCTCGCCGAGATCGGTCGCCGGGCGGCGCCGCGTCTGGCGAGCCTGATCTTCGGGCTGGCCGACTACAGCGCCGACCTCGGCCTGCCGGCCATCGGCAACGACCATCTCCTCGCCGACTGGGCACGGGCCGGGATCGTGGCCGTGGCCGGAGCGCTCGGCGTGCCCGCGGTGGACGGGATGACCCTCGACTACCCGGTCGCGGACCCGTCGCTCGACGCGGCCGCCAATCGCACGCGCTGGCTGGACCGGATGCGGCTCGTGTACGACGACACGGTCCGCGCGCGCGAGCTCGGGATGACCGGCAAATGGGTCGGGCACCCGGCCCAGCTGCTCGCCGTCCTGCTTGCCTTCGAAGCCGGACTGACCGACGACGCGCTGGAGCACGAGGCGACGAAGCTCGAGGCGTACGATGCGGCCGTGGCCGCCGACCTGGGAGCGACGATGATCGCGGGCGTGATGAGCGATCGCGCCACGGACCGTCACGCGCGCGCCGTCCTGCGCCAGGCCACGGCGCTCGGCCGTTTCGCCCCGGACCGCGCCCTCACCCTCGGCGTCATCACCGCCGCCGAGACCGATGAGGCCGAGCGGGCGTGGTCGGCGCACCACCCGTCGCCGGGCGTCCGATGACCGAGCCCCGGACTCCGAGCCGTGGCTGGGAGGGCCGCTACCTCGAGGACTTCAACGTCGGCGACGTCTATCGCCATGCCCATGGCCGGACGGTGAGCGAGACCGACAACACCTGGTTCTCGCTGCTCACCAACAACCCGCACGACCTGCACTCGAATGCCGACTACGCCTCGCGCACCGAGTTCGGGCGACCGCTGATCGTGAGCTCGCTGACCCTCGCGATCGTGACGGGATTGTCGGTGCCGGACATCAGCCAGAATGCCGTGGCGAACCTGGGCTGGGACGAGGTGCGGATGCCCGCCCCGGTCTTCGCCGGCGATACGATCTACGCCGAATCCGAGGTGCTCGACGTGCGGCCGTCGGCGTCCCGTCCGGGCCAGGGCGTGGTCCGCGTGCGGACCCGGGGCTTCAACCAGCGCGACGAGACGGTCATCACCTATGAGCGGACCGTGCTCGTCTACGAACGGGCGTCGCGCCCTGGGGCCTGATCCGCGTCGACGTCGGGCGCGGCCGCGCCGGGCAGTCGGCGTCGCAGCCGATCCCACATGGTCGGACCGGACCGTCGCGTAGCTGCCGCCGCGATCGGGCGTCCGCGCAGGCCCTGGGCGATCGACTCGGCCTCGGTCGCCGACACGCCGAACCGGCGCAGGGCATAGCGCGACATCTGCACGGCCAGCTCGCGCTCACTGTGGACGGCCTGGATGCGCGAGCTCAGCGCTCGCAGCCTCGTCGCCTCGGTGTCGCTGTGCGTGCGCACCACGAGGTCGACCGCGGGCGCCAGCTCGCGCACCCGGTCGACGATGAGCCGCGTCTCGTTGGCCTCGGACGAGGCGACGATGACCAGCCGCGCCTCCTCGACATGCGCAAGCTCGAGGACCTCGGTGTTGCCGGCGTCGCCATAGATGGCCGGGATGCCACGCGCCCGGAGGGCGTCGACCTCGTCGCGCTGGAGGGTCACGACGACATAGCGGAAGCCGCGTCGCTCGAGCGCCGGCCCGATCATCCGGCCGACCCGGCCGTACCCGGCGAGGATCGCGTGCTGGCGCAGGGTGGCGCGCTCGGGTTCGGCCAGGGTGACCCGGTCGCCGGCCCGCCGGGCGCGCAAACCGGCGAGCACGCCGTTGCCGCGCAGCCGTTCCTCGAGTGGTTCGACCAGGTGGAAGAGGATCGGGTTGAGCGCGATCGAGAAGAGGGCGCCGGCCACGATCAGCTGGAAGCCCTCGGGCGGCAGGAGCCGGAGGCTGAGCCCCATCGTCCCGAGGATGAACGAGAACTCGCCGATCTGGCCGAGCCCGGCCGCCACCGTAAGGCCGACCCGGAGCGGGTAGCCGAAGAGCGCGACGATGCCGAAGGCCACGAGCGGCTGGGCGATGACGATGAGCACGAGCATGGCCAGGATCGGCACCGGGTTCGCGAGCAGGTAGGTCGGGTCCAGCAACATCCCCACCGACACGAAGAAGAGGACGGCGAACGCGTCGCGCAAGGGCAGGGCGTCCGCCGCCGCCTGATGGCTCATGTCGGACTCGCTCACGACGGCGCCCGCCAGGAAGGCGCCCAGAGCGAAGGACACACCGAAGACCACCGACGAGAGATACGCGATGCCCGAGGGCGATGGCCAGGACGGCCAGCGTGAACAGCTCGCGCGAGCCTTCCCGGGCGACCACCCGCAGCAGCCACGGGACGAGGCGCGCGCCGGCCACGACCATGAGCACGGCGAAGCCGGCCGCCTTGGCCAGGGCGACGACGAGATCGACGAGTGGGCCGAGCCCGCCCGCTGCCGTGTCCGCGCCCGCGCCGCCGAGGAACGGGGCGATCCCGGGAAGCAGGACGAGGACGACGACCGTGGAGATGTCCTGGACGATCAGCCAGCCGACGGCGATCCGCCCCTGCTCCGTGTCGAGCTCGCCCCGGTCCGTGAGCGCGCGGAGCAGGACGACGGTGCTCGCGACCGACATCGCCAGGCCCAGGACGAGCCCGCCGCCGAGCCCCCACCCGAGAGCCACACCGAGGCCGATCCCGAGCACGGTCACGGCGGAGATCTGAACGACCGCGCCCGGGATCGCGATGCTCTTGACGGCGAGCAGGTCCCGGAACGAGAAGTGGATGCCGACGCCGAACATCAGCAGGATGACGCCGAGCTCGGCGAGCTCCGTGGCGATGCCCGGGTCGGCAGCGACGCCCGGGGTGAACGGCCCGATGACGACGCCGGCGGCGATGTAGCCGACGATCGCGGGCAGCCGCAGCCGTCGGGCGATGAGGCCGCCGACGAAAGCGGCAGTCAGCCCGACCGCGATGGTCGAGATGAGAACGGGCTCGTGGTCCATGGCTCTTCCCGTGGTCGGCGGGGGGGTGCGCAGGACTGGCGCGGGTCCGTGCCAGAACGGAGCGTGGGCGCTTCTGAGGATACCCGACGCCCGCGGCGGGCCCTGCCGGGCTAGGTGCCGGGGACCGTCTGGACGATCAGCTGCGGCGGGTGGGCGCCCTGGAGCGACTCGAACTCGACGCCGTTCGAGGACGTCGGATAGAGCAGGAACCCGAATGTGCCGTTGCCGCGGACGATCGAGGTCACGTCGAGCTCGACCCAGGTCCCGGACGCGATCGAGCCGGCGTCCGAGGCGTACGGGCCGGTGGCGGGTGGACGGTTCGCCCACGTCAGCGTGGCCCCGGACCACGCGGTCGACGTGGGATAGACCTTCGGTCCATCGCTGGTGGCGTCCCGGACCCACAGGCGCAGCGCGGCGCGGTCGACCCGTCCGCTGACCCCGGTCACCGTCGCCTTCAGATACGCCTGGCGATCGAGCCCGCCCCCCGCGTCGCCGTCCACGAGCAGCCGGCTCGACGCGCCATAGCTCGTCGTCGTGTGCGCCTGGTCGACGTAGGCGTCCGAGGCGATCGCGAACGATCGGGTCGTCCGCGACGGTGGCGCGCCGTGCGTCGCGGTCGTGCCCGCGTCATGGAACGAACCGCCGGCGACCGGGACGAACGACCAGTCGTAGGCACCGGACCGGAGGGTCAGCTTCAGGACGCCGGAGGCCGATGCGAAGATCTGGCTGTTCGCGGCGGTCGAGGTGCGCGGACGCAGCTCGGCGCCGCCGGTGCCGACGACGAACTCGCGGATCCCGTACGCGGCGTCGGCGCGGCCCCATGGGTCCTGCCGGCGCGAACCGCTCGTAGTCGTGGTCGTGACCGTTGAGGATGACGTCGGCGCCCGCGGCGTAGAGGATCTCCCAGAAGGCGCTGCAGGCTCGGTGCGTTGCCGTGCACCCCGGAGCTGAACCGGGGATGGTGCCAGTAGGCGAGGACGTCCTTGCCGCGGTTGGCCGCGAGGTCGGCACGCAGCCAGCCGCCCTGCGGCGAGGTCGCGCTGCAGCCGCCGATCGCCGCGCAGTTCGAGTTGAGCACGACGATGTGCCACGTCCCGAGGTCGTAGCTGTAGTAGCCCTTCGCCGGGTCGCCGGCGGCGGCGCCGAAGTACCCGAAGTAGCCCTTGGCTCCCGCGGTCTCGTAGTCGTGGTTGCCGGCCGCGGGCCGGGTGCGTGCCTTGTGTCGGCCCCAGGTCGGGGCGTAGCAATCGCGGAACTGGGCGGCGGTGCCGGACGGGTACGCGTTGTCACCAAGGGCCACGACCGTGCCGGTGATGCCGTCGAGCAGCTTGGCGGTCGCGCTGTCCGCGGTCGCCGAACAGCTGGCGATGTCACCGGCGCCCACGATGACCGGATCGGCGGCGGCGACGGCAGCGGGGGCGATCAGGCCGCCGACGGTCAGGACCAGCGCAACGGCGAGGGTCTGGCCACGGGGGGATCGCATCGCGCCAATGGAACCACGGCCGCGCGCATCTGTCTGCGCAGCGCCTCGTCGTCGGTTCGTCATCATCCGCCGCTATCGTGTCGGACATGCAGCACGACGACGATCGATCCGGAACCCCGATGACGACCACCGACCAGCCGGCCAGTACGATGTCCGACGACGACTGGCGGACCAGGCTCAGCCCGATCCAGTACCGGGTCCTGCGCGAGAAGGGCACCGAGCCCCCGTTCACGGGTGCGCTCTGGGACGAGCACGGCGCGGGCACGTTCCGCTGCGCCGGATGCGGGACGGCCCTCTTCCGATCCGACGCGAAGTTCGACTCGGGGACGGGCTGGCCGAGCTTCTTCGCGCCGGCCGATAGCGACGGCGTGGCGATCGCGGTCGACCGCTCGCACGGCATGGTCCGCACCGAGGCCCTGTGCGCCAACTGCGGCGGTCACCTCGGGCACGTGTTCGACGACGGTCCGAACCCCACCGGCCTGCGCTATTGCATCAACTCCGCGGCCCTGGAGATGGAGCCGGACGCGTCGTCCGACTGACCTCGACCCGCCGCGGGGCCGGGCGAGCTGCCGTTCCTGCACGCAAGCGCAGGAAACCCTAGACACGAACGGCCCTGGACGCGGATACTCCGCGGTATGACGCAGATCGATGAACGTCCGGTCACCCGCCTCCGCGTAGGCCAGGCCGCGGAGATGCTCGGGGTGTCCGTCGAGACCCTTCGCCGCTGGGAGGCGGAAGGGCGGCTGCGCATGGAGCGCTCCGAGGGCGGCCAACGCCTCGTCGAGATCGACGAGGTGAGCCGGCTGCTCGACGAGCGCCGGAAGGCATCGATCGATCGTCCGATCGTCGCGCAGTCCGCGCGGAATCGATTCGCCGGGATCGTGACCCGGATCGAAGCCGACCGGGTCGCCGCCGTCGTCGAGATCATCGCCGGACCGCATCGCCTGGTCAGCCTGATGACCGCCGAGGCCGTCGAGGAGATGGGCCTGAGGGTCGGCGACGAGGCCGTCGGCGTCGTGAAGGCCACCAACGTCATCGTCGAGATCCCGACCGCCAGGGAGTCGCGAGGATGAAGTCCGGCCTGGTCGTCGTCCTGTCCGTCCTGGCCCTGGTCCTGGCGGCCTGCTCGGGCAGCGGCTCCTCGGCAGCGCCCGCCTCGCCCGCAGCCGAGCGCCGCCGCGTCGGCACCGGCGTCGGCCGCGTCCGGCGGGGAGCTCACCATCCTGGGCGCCGCATCCCTCAAGGGCGCCCTCGAGCAGGCGAAGACGGCCTATGAAGCCGCCGATCCCGGCACGACCCTGATCGTGTCGACCGACTCCTCCTCGGCGCTCGAGACGCAGATCGAGCAGGGCGCCCCGGCCGACGTCTTCCTGTCGGCCGATACGACCAACCCCCAGAAGCTCGTCGACAAGGGCCTCGCCGAGGGCGACCCGGTCACCTTCGCCGGCAACAAGCTCACGGTCATCGTGCCGACCGCCAACCCGGCCGGGATCGCGTCACCCGCCGACCTGGCCAAGCACGGCGTGAAGGTCATCGCGGCCGGCGACGAGGTGCCGATCACGAAGTACGCGAGCCAGCTCGTCGACAACCTCGCCAAGGAGACCGGCTATCCCGCCGACTTCGCCACCGCCTACGCCGCCAACGTCGCGTCCAAGGAGGACAACGTCAAGGCCGTCGTCGCCAAGGTCGAGCTCGGCGAAGGCGACGCCGGCATCGTCTACGTGACCGACGCCAAGGCGTCCGACAAGGTCACGACCATCGATGTCCCCGATACGGCGAACGTCCCGGCCACCTATGACGGCGTCGTCGTCAAGGCGTCCAGGGACGCAGCCGCGGCGAAGGCATTCCTCGACTGGTTCGCCGGTCCGGAGGGTCAGGCCATCCTGAGCGGACTCGGGTTCCTGCCGCCGGCCTCGTGATCGAACGTCTCTCCGGGGGGCCGACCGGGAGTACTGGGGCGCGCCGGCCGCCAGCGGCCGGCGCACCGGGCATCCGGCACGGCTGGGGCGAGCGGGGCGCTCGTCGCCCTGGCCGCCCTGTTCGGGCTGTTCCTGGCCCTGCCCGTCATCACGCTCGTGGTCCGGGCGCTCCTCGACGGCTCGTTGCGCGTCGCCGTCGCCTCGCCGGCGGTCCTCGAAGCGCTCTGGCTGAGCCTCGTGACGACGGCCGTCAGCCTGGTCGTGACGGTGACGCTCGGGCCTGCCGCTGGCGATCGTCATGGCCCGCCGGACGTTCCGCGGCAAGGGCTGGATGGAGGCCGTCATCGACCTGCCGATCGTCCTGCCGCCGTCCGTCGCGGGCCTGGCCCTGCTGCTCGTATTCGGTCGGCGCGGGCTGCTGTCGGCGCCCTTCGAGCTCTTCGGGATCTCCGTCCCGTTCACGGTCGTTCGCCGTGATCATCGCCCAGACCTTCGTGTCGGCGCCGTTCTTCATCCGCTCGGCACGGACCGGCATCGCCGGTGTCGATCGCGACCTCGAGGACGCCGCGCGGGTCGATGGCGCGTCCGAGCGCCAGCTGTTCCGCTCGATCACCGTGCCACTCGCCGGGGCCGCCCTGGCCGCCGGGCTGGTCATGAGCTGGGCGCGCTCGCTCGGGGAGTTCGGCGCGACGATCATGTTCGCGGGCAACATCGAGGGCCGGACGCAGACGCTGCCGCTTGGTCGTCTACAGCGAGTTCCAGGGCGGCGACCTCGATGCGTCGATCGCCGCGGCCGCGATCCTGGTCCTGGCCGCATTCGGCGTGCTCGTCGCGGTGCGGTTCATGCACTGGGGCCGGGTGCTCGACGTCCGAGGCGTGGCATGAAGCGCGGCGCGTAGCGCGAGATGGACCGGTGGGTCGCCGAGCGGTCGAGTGCCTACGCCCCGAACGCCGCCAGCGGCAGGCGGATCACCGAGCCGTTGTACCCGTCGACCACCCAGACCGATCCGTCCGCGACGACGATGTCACCCCCGCCGCCGAAGGGGACGTCGAGGACAAGGACGCGATCGATCGTGTTCGTGGCCGGGTCGACCCTGACCAGCTTCCCCGACGTGGCATCGCCGGTGTCGACGGAGATCCAGGGGGCGTCATCGATCACGGTCGGGGTGTAGCCGTACCCGCCGAGGCCGACCGTCGCCACGAAAGTGTCCGTGATCGGGTCGACGCGGCCCATCGTCCGTGACGACGAGCAGCCGGTGATCCATACCGCGTCCGTCTCCGACCGCGATGCCGCCGCAGGGCGTCAGTCCGCGCGGTGCGTCGATCGTGGCCTGGACCGTGTTCGTCGCCGGGGCGATCCGGGCGACCGTCGTGTTGTTCGGGACGTCGACCCAGATCGTGCCAAAGCCGTCGGCCAGCCAGTTGGGGCCGCTCGCCCCGGTCCGGCCCACGGTGGTGGTCGCCACGACCGTGTTCGTGGCCGGGTCGATGCGCAGCACGCTGCCGCCGTGGACATCCGCCACCCAGACGCCCGCGTCGGTGGCGAGGACGCCCTTGGGCGCCTGTCCCGCCGTGATGGGCGCCACGACGGCGAGGGTCGTCGGGTCGACGCGATAGACGACCGCCGCATCGGAGTTCGTGGCCCACAGCCCGTCGGCATTCGCCGCCAGGCCGTTGTACTGCTCGGTGGTCGAGCCGAGCGTGACCGATCCGGACACCGTGTCGGTGTCCGGATCGATCCGATCGAGCCGCCCCGGGGCCAAGGCCCACAGGTCGCCGTCGGCGCTCGCGACCAGGGCGATCGGCTGCTCGACCGCGACCGTCGCCTCTGCGGTCACCGAGATCGGCGCCGGAAGCGAGGCGGATGGGGCGACGCTCGGGTCCGCTCGGTCGCCGTCGGGCTCGCCGTCGCGGTCGGGGTCGGGCTCGGGCTCGTGGACGTGCCACCGGGCCGGGACCGCCCCCGCCCCCACTGAACGCGATCGCCATCGCGATGATCAGCAGCCCGACGGCCGCCAGGAGCAGGATCGCCCGACGGGACTGCGGAACGCCACGGCCGGCCGTTCCGAGGGTTCGGCTGGTCCGGTGCCACGGGAACACGCGGACCTGGTCGGAGCCCGTGGTCCGGGCGAAGGTCTCCTCGAGCAGTCGGGTGGGCGGGCGCTCCGGCGCGACGTCGTCCATCCACGCCGTCATCAGCTGATCCAGGTTCGCGTCCGTTCGATGGTCGTTCATGCCGATGTCCGTTCAGCGCGGTGATCGTTCGATCGGTCGTCCGCATCGAGCGCCGCGCGCATCGCGGCGACGCCGTAGCGCATCCGCGACTTGACCGTTCCCAGCGGGACCCCGACGGTCTCGGCGATCTCGGTGTGCGACAGCCCGATGTAGTGCTGGAGGACGAGCACCGTTCGCTGGTCGAGCGGCAACTGCCTGAAGGCCCGTTCGATCCGGTCTGTCTGAGCCATCGCCGCCGACGTGTCGATGACGATGGCGCTCGCCGACGCTGAGGAGCGTCACCTCGGCGCGACGGTGGACCCGCCGCGCCTCGTCGTAGCAGGCGTTCACGACGAGGCGGCGGAGCCAGGCGTCGAAGCGTTCGACGTCGCGCAGCCGCGGCAGCTCACGCCACGCCCGGACGAACGCTTCCTGCGTCGCATCCTCGGCGCGATCCGAGTCGCGGAGGATCAGGCAGGCCAGCGCGTACAGCTGGGTCGAGGCGGCCGCGACGAGCGCTGCGTAGGCGTCGTGATCGCCCCGCATCGCTTGTCGGACATCGGCCGTGCTCATCGTGCTCGGCGACAGCCTTCCAGTCGCCAGCTGGCCCTGGTGCCGCGCCGTCGGCGGCATCCGGTCAGTCGCCCGCGGCGGTGGCGCCGGCTGCCAGGCCGGAACGGCGGCCAGGATCGTCCCCTCCGACACGCGGACCTGGTCGCTGCCATCGGCCTTCATCGTGTAGATGGGCCGCTCGTTGTGCCCGGCGCCATGAACGCGCGCAGGAACGCGATGCGCGTGCCGTCGGGTGACCACACCGGTCCGAAGTCGCTGCCGGCCGGCACGGGGCGGCGTCGGCCGACGGCACCCCGACAGCTGGTGCGGCTTGGAGCCGTCGGCGTTCATCACCCAGACCCCTTCGCTGTCCCCGGCTCCGCTGGCGTAGGCGATCTGCCGAGCCATCCGGGCTCCAGTCGGGGACCTGATCCTTCATCGGGCTGTCGGTCGTGAGCGTGCGCTGGTGGCCGCCGTCGGCGTCCATCACCCACACCTGCGAGTTGACCGGGTTGTCGTCGGCATCGAAGTCGTCCGTGTGGATGAACGCGATGGACTTGCCGTCCGGCGACCAGACGGGGAAGTCATTGGAGCAGCCGCCGCTTGCGTCCCTCGCAGCTCGTGAGGGCGACCATAGGCCGTCGCCCGTGCTTGCGTCGACGACATACACCTCGGTGTGCTCATCCTCGCCCTGGACGCCACCGAACGCGACCTGCTTGTCCGTCGCGGGAGAAGTCCGGGAAGAGGGCCCGTCCACCGCAGGTGCGTGAGCTGCACCGGATCGGTGCCGTCCGGCTGCATCGTCCAGATCTCGAAGTTCCCGCTGGTGTCGGCGCAGTAGGCGATCCGCTCTCCGTTGGGCGTGTAGGCAGCGCACAGGTGATTCCCGGCGCCACTCGTCAGCTGGCGCTGATCGGTGCCGTCGGGGAGGACCGACCAGACGTTGGCTCCCATCGGCTGTGCGGACGCCGAACGCGATGCGGCCATCGTTCGGACCGATGGCGGATGCGCTGGCCGTGGCGGCCGGGGTCGATGACGCCGGCGCGGGGGTCGCCGCGGTCGGGGTGACCGGAACGGCCGTCGGTGCCGCCACGCTCGGAGACGCGGCCCCCGCGACAGCCGACGGCGTCGGGCTCCCTCCGCCGCAGGCGCCGACGAGCAGGACCGCGACGACGAGACTCGCGCCGAGGACGGGAAGGTTGCGTCGAACCATGGGGGCAATGTCCTTCTGGCGGCAGGCCCGGACAGCTCTGGTCCGTGGCCGCTCGAACCGATGACGCTCCCGATGGGCCGATCGGATCTATCACCATGACAGGCGGGTGTCGCAGGGCCAGCGGATCCTCGGGCGCGATGGCGGCCTGCCATCATGCGGCGGGACCCAATGCGGTACGGGACGGAGGATCGGAGCGATGTCGATGACGGACCTGGCGGACCGGGCGGTCGGTCGCGCGAACGCGTTCCCGCTGGTCTGGCTGGTCGCCGCGTTCACGCTGGCCCAGGCCGCGGACCTCGTGTCGGCCCTCGTCGTCGCGCGCGAGCTGAACCCGATCGCGGCATCGATCGTCGGGCGACCCCTGCTCGCGCTCGCCCTGAAGGTCGCCCTGGTGGCGTTGGTCGTCGCGGTGGCCGAGATCTGCGATCGGCGCCGGCCGCTGCTCGCCCGCGCGGTCCTCCTGATCGGGACCGTCGCCGGCCTGCTCGGGGCGCTGAGCAACACGCACCTCACCCCGTTCGTGACGGGGTGATCGGGATCCGACGCCGCTAGTCGCGGGCGTCGGGGGTGATTGCGAGCAGTTCCGCAGCGACCAGCTCGAACAGCTCCATGCTTCGCTCGGCGCGACTGACCACCACGGCCCCTTCGCTCGCCGCCACCAGCGTCGCCCAAGCCGCGCCGCTGCGTCGCTTGGCATCCGCCTTCGACGAACAGCTCGGCGATGCGCCCGCGCCACGCGCGGAAGATCGATGCCGCCTGGTCTGAGGGCAAGAGCGCGACTTCGTGGCGACCCTACACTGTGGGTGAGGCGTCGTGAGCCGAACGGTCGATCAAGCGCTCGCTGCCCATGTGGCGAGGTTCATGCAAGGCTGTGGCCGCCTCGCCCCGGGAGCTACCCATGACCGGCAAAGCCACCGCGACACGCGGGAACCTGCCGGCGGAGCTGACAAGCTTCATCGGCCGGCGCCGCCAACTCCAGGACGTGAAGTCTGCCTTGACGGGTGCGCGCCTGGTGACCCTCGTCGGTCCGGGAGGGGTTGGCAAGACGCGCTTGGCGCTACGGTCAGCGACCGATCTGAGCCGCGGGATCGCCGACGGCGCGTGGCTGGTCGAGCTTGAGGGACTGCGGGACGCCGAGCTTGTCACCAAGGCGGTCATGACCTCGCTCGGACTCCGCGACGAGTCGAGCCGTTGGCCCGTGTCCAGGCTGATCGACTACGTCGCCTCCAAGCGGCTTCTGCTCGTCCTCGACAATTGCGAGCATCTGATCGACGCCTGCGCGGTGCTCTCCGACGCGATCCTCCGCGAGGCGCCGGGGCTGCGGATCCTTGCCACCAGCAGGCAGCCCCTCGGTGTCGCGGGCGAGACGGTCATCCAGGTCGACCCGTTATCGGTACCGGAAGACGAGGGGCAGTTGGCGCCGGAGCGGATCGCGCAGTCGGAGGCGATCGCCCTGCTCGTCGAGCGCGCACGAGAGGCTGGCGCAGCCTTCGAGGTGACCGCGGGCAACCAGGCCGCCGTCGTCGAGCTGGCACGCCGCCTGGACGGGATCCCCCTGGCCATCGAACTCGCGTCTGTCCGCCTCCGAACCCTTGGCCTCGATCAGCTCGTCGAGCGCCTGAACGACCGGTTCCACCTGCTCGTCGGGGGAAGCCGAACCGCACCATTGCGCCACCAAACCCTCGAAGCCACCATCGCCTGGAGCCACGATCTCCTGGGTCCAGACGAGCGAGCGCTGCTGCGCTGCCTGTCGGTCTTCGCCGGTTCGTTCAGCCTGGAGGCGGCCGAGACCGTAGGCCAGGCGAGCGCCGTTTCGAAGGCCGACGTGATCGACGTCCTGACCAACCTCGTGGAGCGATCATTCGTCATCCGTGAGGGAACGAGCGGACGGGCGCGGTATCGACTGCACGAGACCATGCGCGAGTTCGCGCTCCTGCGGCTCCTTGAGGCGGACGCGGAGGAGGCGGCGGCCAGGAACGCGCACCTCGCCTACTTCGCAGGCCTCTGCCGGTTCACTGAGGTCGATGTCGCACATCCGGACGTCGCGTCCAGGCTCGCCTGGCTCGTTGAGCTGGATCTCGAAGCGGACAACATCCGCGCCGCGTTGCGGAACTGCCTTGCCGACCCCGATGGCGCGGACCTGGGGCTGACGATGGCGGCCGGTCTCGGGCAGTACTGGAGAAACCGCGCTGTGACCGAGGGAGCCCACTGGATCGATGCCCTCCTCGGCCGTCATGGTTCAGACGACGCCATCAGAAGCGAAGCGCTGTTCGTCAAGATCGATCTCGCGGTGGTGAAGGGAGACCATGCCGCGGGTCTGGACGCGGCCGCGGAGGCCGGCGGGATCGCACGCCGCCTGAACGCCGACGCGTTGCTGGTCCGGATTCTCGCGAACCAGGCCGCGCTGCAGGTCCTTGGGGGCGACCTGTCGGCAGCTCGCGCGACGTCGGCTGATGCCACAGCTCTCGCAGCACGCCTAGGCGACGACATGTCGTTCATCACGGCCGCCCAGTCGGACGCGTTCATAGCCTTCCTCGACGGCGACTTCATCCGGATGCGCGACGTCGGCCTGGCCGCCGCGTCGCGCTGCCGACGGAGCAACGAGGTCTTCATCCTTCCCGTGCACCTCACCAGTGCGGGCATGGCCGCCCTCATGCTCGGCGAGTCAGCCGTGGCTGAGACGGCCCTCGTCGACGCCCTGCAGGCCAGCACCGTCATCGACGACCGTCCTGGAGTGGTGCTGCGGATGGAGATGCTCGCAAGCAGTGCCGCGATGGCGGGCAGGGCGCAGCGTGCCGCAGAGCTACTGGGGGCCTGCGAGATGTTGCGCGGTCGGATCGGCGCAGAACTCAGCCCATTCACGCGTCCCCTGGTCGAGACGGCTCAAGAACAGGCGCAGGCCGCGCTCGGCGGAGCCCGCTTCAAGAAGGCCTTTGACGCAGGCGCCCGCCTCGACCGGGATGGGGCAGTGGGGCTGGCAGCGGGCACGAAACTGGGTCCAGATCCGGCCCCGGCGCGCGACCGGACCGGTCAGCCACTCGGCAAACGCGAACAAGAGGTCGCTGAGCTGATCGCCGAGGGCTTGAGCAACAAGGAGATCGCGTCTCGACTATTCCTGTCCGAGCGCACCGTCGAGACTCACGTGTACAACATCCTCAACAAGCTCGGCGTCAACTCCAGGGTCAGCATCGCTTCGTGGGTGACTGCCAAGTAGCGGTGTGCCCGAGAGGCGGCTGATCTCGCGGAGACGGCCGGGCGGCAGGAGGGCCAGGCTCACGAGACGTCGCGCCTCATCGATGCTGGCCGCCTCGATGAGGCAGACAAGCCGGCTGTCGTCGCGAATGTGGCCAGCAAGGATCGTGTGCGTGGCGATCGTCGACTCCGGCATCCGAGTGATGGCTGCGTCCAGCATCCGCACAGCGCGCTCCAGCTCGAGTTCGCTTGCGTCCGCCATGTGGACCTCGATCAAGTAGATAGGCATGGCCCGATGGTCGTTGGCTCCTCGCGCTTTCGACATCGCGGGGAACACCGAGCGGGTACTTAGAGTCGAGGCCCCGCGGGGTCGGTAAGTACCGGATACGTGTTCCCCCGGATGGAGCTGGCGGGCCTCCTCGGTAGGTTGCGGTAAGGCGCATTCCAGTCGACTGCGCCGCCCGCCACCGAGAGGAGATCACATGCAGGCGATCGTCCAGGACAAGTACGGATCAGCCGAGGTACTTCACCTCAAGGAGATCGAGACGCCTGCGATCGGGGACCACGAGGTGCTGGTCCGCGTTCGTGCGGCAGGGGTCAACCCGGCCGACTGGGCCCTGATGAACGGCTTTCCGTACATCGCGCGGCCCGCGCCGCTGTATGGCCTCCTCAAGCCAACCAACCCGGTCCGGGGGACGGACGTCGCGGGCCAAGTCGAGTCCGTTGGCAGCAGCGTGACGCGGTTCCACCCGGGGGACGAGGTCTTCGGCTCGTCGATCGGTTCGTATGCCGAGTTCGCGGCTGCCGCTGAAGACACGCTGGCGATCAAGCCGTCCAACCTGACGTTCGACCAGGCGGCCACGGTGCCGCTGGCCGGGACCGTCGCCCTGCAAGCGATTCGCGATCACGGCAAGGTCGGGCCCGGACACCAGGTGCTGATCAACGGCGCCGCGGGGGGCATCGGCACCTTCGCGGTCCAGATCGCGAAAGCTCTGGGTGCAGAGGTCACCGCCGTGGCTAGCGCCCGGAATGTCGACCTGCTCCGATCCATCGGCGCGGATCACGTCATCGACTACAAGACGCAGGACTTCACTCGCAGCGGCGAGCGGTACGACTTCATCCTCGACAACGTGTCGAATCGCTCGCTGACAGAGTTGCGGCGCGCGCTCACACCAGACGGGATGCTCATCCCGAACGGCGGCAATTTCGGAAATCGTTGGTTCTCCAGCGCGGGGCGCCTCGTGCGAGCGACCGTGCTGTTCCGCTTCGGCGGCCAACGATTGGGGCGGTTCCTGGTGTCCATGAACTATGCAGACCTGGTCGTCCTCAAGGAGCTGATCGAGGCCGGCAAGCTCACGCCCGTCCTGGATCTCACGTTTCCACTGAGCGACGCGGCGAAGGCGATGGACCACGTAGGCCGGGGTCATGCCCAGGGAAAGACCGCGATCACCGTGTGATGCCGCTGGCGATTGCCGCCCAACTCAGATCCCCGTACGGCCATCCGGCCGAGACCCCGTGCATCGACAAGGAGACGAAATGACATCCAACACTCAGCTTCGCGATGCGGCTGGTGAAGCCGACACGGCGTTCGAGGACCCGCAGGGTCCGGGCAAGCGGTATTCGAGGATCTTCGGCGCACTCTTCCTCGCCGGGTTCCTCGTGTACGGCATCGGTTTCGGGCTTGTCAGCTCCGTGACCACGGCGCCTGATTTCATGTCGACGCTCGCCGCGAACTCGACCATCCTGGTCATCGGCGCCTTCATCATGCTCCTGAACACGGTCGTCGACATCGGGAAGGGTGTGCTGTTCTTCCCGATCGCCGAGCGCCGTGGCAAGCGCACAGCGCTCGTCTACCTCGCGGCGATCACGGTCCAAGTGGTCCTCCTGGACCTCGGCGTGCTGTTCCTGCTCATGCTGGTTCCGCTTTCCGAGTTCGTAGCCGGCACGGCCGCGATCGAGGGCACCGCTGTCGGGTCGCTCCTGACGCAGGCGAATACCCTCGCCTACGAGCTTGGCCAGGGCACCCTGGCGTTCGGGGCCTTGTTCATGACCTGGTTCGTGTTCCGGACACGGATGGTGCCCCGGCCGCTCGCGCTGTGGGGCGTGCTCGGCTACTCGATCCACCTCATTGGAGCGGTTGCCGAGATCTTTGGGATCCATGTCGGGCTTGTGCTGTCGATCCCACCGGGACTCTTTGAAGTCGCCTTCGGCGTCTGGCTGATCGTCAAGGGTTTCAACTCGATCGTCACCCTGCCTGGCCGAGGCATCGCCGATCGGCCCCAGCCTTCGGCAACGTTGGCACCGGCTCGATGAGCGCCGGACTCGTTGCCTTCTAGCCCATTCGCCGGCGCGTCGGGGACCTCCAACGCGTCGGCATCCAGATCACATCGAAAGAGGCAAATCATGACCAAAGCAACGATCACCAGACTGTTCATCGGCGGCGGACTTGCCATCATCACGGGAGCCATCGTCGCCGTCATCGCCATCGGGATCGCGATGGCCAACGACACCTTCGTCATGAACGGACGCGATGTCGTAGCTGTGAGGGGAAGCGCGCTCGCGATCTCCCTCCTCGGTCTCGCCGTCGTCGGTGCTGTCGCGATCATGGCCGGTCTGATCGCGGGCCTGGTGGCTTGGATCGGAGCGCTGCTCAATACGTGGCAGCTGGACAGCAAAGCCTGGTTCGTCGCTCTCCTATTGCTCGGGATCTTCAACTTCGGGTTCTTCGCGATGATCGCGTTCCTCGCCGCCGGACCCGATGGCACGATCGATGCGCGACTACAGGAGGCGCAGGCCACCCGAGCGACACCGGCATGACCGGCATGGTCGAGATCCCGAAGCCGATGGCCGGCAAGATCGTGTTGGTCACCGGCGGCACCAGCGGCATCGGCAAGGCCACCGCGACAGGTCTTGCCTCGATGGGAGCGCAGGTGGCCATCACCGGTCGTGACCTCGGGCGCGCGGAGGCCGTCGCAGTCGAGATCCGCGGAGCTACCGGCAATCCACGCGTCGACGCGTTTGGCGCTGACCTGTCGTCCCAGTCGGAGGTGCGGCGACTTGCCGCCGAGGTCCGCGACTCGTACACGCGGCTGGACGTCCTGCTCAACAACGTCGGCGGGTTCTGGGCTACCCGCCACGTCACGGCGGACGGCCTCGAACAGACCCTCGCCGTGAACCACCTGGCCGCGTTTCTCCTCACCGATCTGCTTCTGGATCGGCTCAAGGCCAGCGCCCCCTCTCGAGTCGTCACGGTCTCGTCCGGCGCCCAGTCGATGGGGACGATCGACTTCGAAGATCTGCAGGGCGAGCGCGTCTACTCGGGACAGACGGCTTACAACCAGTCGAAGTTGGCCAGCGTGATGTTCACGTACGAGCTCGCTCGCCGCCTCGCCGGCAAAGGCGTGACAGCGACCGTGCTGCATCCAGGTGTGGTCAACACGGCCTTCGGCGCGGAGGATCCCTCGCGGACCTTCAAGGTCATCGTCCCCTTCGTGAGACCGTTCATGAAGACACCCGAGCAGGGCGCGGCAACCTCCATCTACCTTGCGTCCTCTCCGGCCGTCGAAGGGATCACAGGCAGGTACTTCGCGAACAGAAGGCCCACGACGTCAAACGTGAGGTCATACGACGAGGAGGCTGCGAGCCGCCTGTGGCGCGTTAGCTCCGGTCTCGTCCACGCGTAGATCCATCGTGGGCGAGGAGAGCTACACACCTGCCTTGGTGACGCGTGGTTCGAGTAGCCGGCCGCCCCGCCACCGACGATCAGCACGTCGTAGCTCATCGATGTGATCGTGCGGGCAACCACCCGCGACGCCATCCGTCTGATGTTCGCAGGCCGTCACCAAAAGCTCGGTCCACCACGATGTGCGAGAACCACGCGAGACCGCCGACGAACCAGAACGGAGACAAGACGCCCGCGGCGGCTAGACCGACGAGCAGGAGTGGCGGCGCCGGATGATGCATCACGTTGAAGAGTGGCACGGCGCGAAGTGCCATCTGCCCCCGGGCATGCGGCTGGCCGATACCCAGCAATGCCGGGAGATGAGGCACGATGCCGAAGAGGAGGAGAACCCCCAGTCCAAGGCCGTGCTGGGCCGACTGAGCGTTGGCGTAAACGGCGATCACGAGGCCGGGAATGAGCCACAGGTGCCGGCGGCCCAGCCGCAGCCGGCGCGATAGTCCTGCCGGAGGAGACTGTGTTGCGGTGTTCGCCGCGATCTGAGGTCCTTGCAGCATTCGGGTGTTGGTGACCATGGATCTTCTCCTTGCTATCAGGCTTCATCGCGTGGATCGCGGGTCACCATCCGGCGGCCATCGGGCCGCCGAATGGCTCCCGGGTTAGCTCGAAGTCGGGCGGCGGATCGTCCGTGGCTCCAGGACGACGACCGCGGTTGGATGCGTTCGCTGTGTGGCGAGGCCGTCGATGTCGTCACCCCAGCCGGGGTAGTCGGCGACCTTGGCCCAGAGCCGATCGCGTTCTTCGCCGATCGCGGCGCGAGCGCGGACGGCTCGCGTTTCACCGGCAAGATCGACTGTCGTGTCCGGCTGCGCCTGGAGGTTCAGCCACCAGGCAGGTTCCTTCTTGCCCCAGCCATTCATGGCCAGGGTGACGAGATTCAGGCCGTCCTCGAAGTACCCGATGATCGCGGCGCGCGACTCGCCGGACCGGCGCCCGATGGTCGTGAGTCGGAGCATCCCGAACTTGGTGCCGGCCACCGGCCGGGAGAGGCCGAAGCCTCCCCTGGTGAGCCGGTACGCCGCACGGTGCAGCAGCCAGAAGGTCCGGATGAGGAGGCGCGGCGGCTTGCGCCGCGCCTCCTCATGGGTGGTGGCGGTCATGCGGCGCCTGCCGGGGTTGCCACGCCGATCGCGGGGCGGCTGGCACTCGCCACGTCAGCCACGCTGGCATCTTCGGCGGCGGCTTCGACCATCAGCGGCGCGTCCTTGCGGAAGCCCTTGAAGGTCATCCACAGGCCGATCGACAGCTCCCAGATGAAGATCGGAGCGACGCCGATCCCGTGCCAGGCGGTGCCGGGTTCGGTGACGCCCATGATGTAGCCGACGATCCACGAGGTGAACAGCGGGGCTCCGATGAGGCCGATCACCGGGATCGCCCGCGGAACGAGGCGCGACTTGTACATGATCCAGCCAAGCAGGAAGGCGTTGAGGGCAGGGACGCCGGTCCCGAGGACGAAGGTCCAGTTGCGGACGGTGACGAGTGTGTGCTGGATGCTGACCAGCAGCGACGCCTCGGCGCCCGTCGCACCCGGCTGCTGAAGGGTCACGATCGACAGGATGCTGATGACGCCGATCATCAGCACAGTGCCCTCGAACAGCCGCGAGCTGACGAAACCGATCGCGAAGCCCTGGTTCTGCCGCTTGATGACGGCGTAGAGCGCAACTGCGGTGCCGATGGCGGTGAGGCTGTTGACGATGTCGAAGAGGGCGCCGAGGCGCACCTGGGTGTCGGCCCCAGTGCCGCCGATGATGAAGAGCGGATCGTTCAGGACCGGGCTCTGCAGGAAGACGGCCGGGAT
>CAWHGL010000005.1:0-896675 GCA_963828965.1 uncultured Chloroflexia bacterium | reverse complement strand
AATCCTCTCGCCCCGACCATTCCAGCCGCTTCGTCGAGCCACCGCTCCGAGCGGCGATCTCCACAACTACCCTGTGGTCGGCGATCCCCACAACGACGTGAGGCGCGGGCGATCCAACGTCGCCGAGGGCGTGATGGCGCTCCATTGCGACACGAGCGACGCCGTCCAGCCAAAGCCTCTTTCGACCCCCTTCGCCGATGCGCTCACCATCGACCGACGCGTCGCGTGACGGCATTCCACCGCCTGGTGGAACGTGCGGACCCATGACGGCGACCTCCTCATCGCCACTTGGCGGGGGAACCAGCCGCGAGCCGCGCGTATCGCCCGCGGATACGCCACGGGCCGCGCGAGACGACGCTGGCACCGGGCCAGCCCTCGAAGGTGCGCGCGATGTTGTTGGAGGCGACGGCGTACGCCCCTGCCCGTACACCGTGTCTCCCGGGTCGCGCCCAGGGTCGTAGATGTGTTCGCCTCTTCGTTAGCGCCGCGGATCGCCGCGACAAGGGCCTCGCGGGCGGCCCGCGGAGGTCGGAGAACACCTTGACGATCCCATGCCCTCGCCGCCCGAGGCGAGGCGGGCGTGACCGTGGGCTGACGAGCCCGTCGTCCTGCGACCGTATGCTCGCTCGTGCATGGGCTTCCCCTCGGTCCGGCGCGACCCCTGGCCTTGGGTGGGCGTCGTCAACACCATCGCGTTCGTGGTGCTCGCCTTGCTCGTCAACCGGCGGGGCGACCTCGCATTCGATGTGCCCGTGGCGACGGCGATCCGCGGGCTTCCGGTACCCGAGTGGTTCTGGATGGCGATGACGTGGCTCGGTGGGCCGTTTCTCATTGTCGTCGGGGCTGCGTTCGTCGCCGCAGCCCTCCTATCTCGCCGAGCTCGCCTGGCGCTGATCATCGCCGGCACGCTCATCGCCGCGTCGCTGGTCACCCACGTCGTGAAGGAATACGTCGCCCGGCCGCGACGGTCGGGGACCACCTCGTCCATGTATCGAGCTTCAGCTTCCCGTCCGGCCACTCCCTGAACAGCACCGTGAGCTACGGGCTGCTTGCGGTCGTCGCGTGGCGCAGCAGGATCCCGGTTGCGGCGCGCTGGGCGGCAGTCGTACTCGCCCTGGCGCTGCCGTTCCTCATCGGCCTCTCGAGGATCGCGTTGGGGGTGCACTACCCGTCGGACGTCCTCGGGGGCTGGCTGGTGGCGTGGCGTTCGTGGCGCTCGGCGCAACCTGGATCCGCGTCACCGGGGCCATGGAGCGCGACCTGCCGAGACACGGAACCGGGGCGCCGGCGACGAGCGCCTGACCCCTGATTCGGGCGAGACCGCCGTCGGCATCTTCTCGGGTTCAGGGTTCACCCTTCGACGAGGCACCGGACGCATCCAGGCTGCTAGCGAGGTCGACCACCGGATCGGGTCCGGATCCGTGCCACCAGGCCCTGCCGGGCGAGACTCATCGGCATGCCGAAGACGGCGCTGACCCCCGACTCGCGCGAAACGGGACCCCTCGACACGCGGATCGGCCCCACCGTGACCGGTTGCCACGAAGGTGAAGCGAAGCGCGCCTCATCCGGCCGATCAGCAGTGCCGCGACGTCCCAGGGCGGACGAGGGCGCCGACGGCAAGGACCGAGCGGCCAGCATCAGCCAGTCGCGCACGGTATGCGGCTCGAAGAGATCATGGAACGCGAGCATGTCCGCTAGCAGGAGCAGGACCACTGCCGCCGAAAGCGACACCACCGACCATTTCATCGTCGCAGCCTCCCTGCTGCTGTCATCTTCCGTCGGCGGGTCACCGCGCCGTCGCTCGACGACTTGCCGGCCTCGATTGTGGTCGCTCAGCCCAGCGAGCCGGATCCTTCGTCGTGATGACGCGCAGGAGGCCGCGCCACGCCGAACCCCAGGATTCCGGCACCAAGCCTCCCGGCAGGAGGCAAACGTCAGCTCACGACCCGCCGGTCGACGCGTGGACGCGCCCGGTGCTGCGAACCTGCGGAGCGGCCGTTCTGACCTTCGGCGACGAACATTTCCCGAACGCGAGCCGTTGGACACCGACGGGCCGAGCGGCTGGGCCTGCCCGCCTGGGAGCCGCCCGAGTCGTCCGTCGCGTCGTCCGTCGCGTCGTCCGGGAGACCCATCTCACCCGTCCCTCGATGGTCGGGACCGGCGTCGGCCGCATCGGCCGCCTGGCCCGTGGTGTCTGACGCCGACACGCCTGATACGTGCGTGGTCATCGCGGCGACCGTCCCGAACCCGGCGGTGGCGATCAACCCGAGCGCCGCTGCGCCGGTCGTGAGCCCATTCAGCCGGTCGACCGCGCGATCGCGAAGCCGGAGTGCGAGCCGAGGATCGTGGTGCATCCAGGGAGTGTCGCGAGTCGATCCTTTCGATTCGATGACGGCGCTGCCGCCTCGACGATCACGACAGGGAGGCACGGGGCCAGCTCACCGAGAACCTTGCGCCGCCTTGGGGCGCCGTCCCGATCGACCACCGTCCGCCCGTCGCCCGCACGATGGCGTCCGCGATGGCGAGCCCGAGGCCCGCGCCCTCGACGCCGGTCCGCGTCGGCGCCGCCGCGGTGGAAGCGGTCGAAGATTCGTTCCCGCTCGTCGTCCGGGATGCCCGGACCGAATCGTCGACGGTGACGACGGCGCGAGCGCCGTCCTGGCTCGTCGTGATCGCCACGGTCCCGCCCTCCGGCGCGTACTTGCAGGCGTTGTCGAGCAGGACGCCGAGCAGCCGGTCGAGCAGATCCGGCGTCGCGGACACCACGACCGGCACCGATGGTGGGCGGACGACGAGCCGCAGACTGCGGGTCTCCGCGACCGGCCGCGAAGCGATCCGCGGCCTGGGCCGCGAGCACGCCGAGGTCGACCGGCTCCGCCGTGCGGCGTGGCCTGCGCCGCGTCGAACCGGGCCAGCCAGAGCATGTCCTCGAGCAGCCGGCGCATCCGCTTCGACTCGCGGTCGACGCGCTGGAACGCACTCCGGTACCACTCGGCGTCGCGATCCTGCGCGAGCGCCAGGCTCGTGTGCGCCTCGATCACCGACAGCGGCGTCCGCAGCTCGTGCGAGGCGTCGGCCGTGAACTCGAGCTGTCGGCGGCGGGCGCGCTTCGAGCGGCGCGGCCACTCGACGGCCGATCGCCACCGCACCCAGGAAGACGGTCCCGAGCAGGAACGGCGCGATCAGCGAGCTCCCCGAGGACGATCGTCCGCTGCGCGTCGCCGACCTGCTCCATCGACTGCGCCACGATCACGCGGTCGTCGCCGACCGCGGTGCCCGCGAGGCGGAGCTCCGTCCCGGCGATGGTCGCGGTCGTCGGCTCGATCGATGTCGTAGCAGGCTCGTCGGGGAGCGTCGGCGTCGTTCGGGCCGCCATGGACCTGCGACGTCCTCGTCGATCGTCCACGCGAGCAGCGGCGCACCGAACGGCCGATCCGGGTCGCGTCCCGGGTCGTACAGGCCAGCCCGGCGGCGCTGCCGTCTCGCGTCGTTCGCAAGCCGTGCCGAATGACTCGCCAGCCGGTGGTCGATCTGCGCCGTGAGCTCGCGGGTCGTGAGTGCGACGACGCCGGCGGCGACGGCCAGGTAGACGACGGCGACGATCGCCGTCGCGGCGAGCGCGACGCGGACCGACTGACGGCGCGACCGCGGGCAGGTCGGCCACGGCCGGCTCAGGCCTCCTCGAGCCGGTAGCCGGCGCCGCGGACGGTCACGATCCGGATCCCGGCGTCGGGCAGCTTCGCGCGGAGCCGGCTCAGCTGGACGTCGATCGCGTTCGAGCCGAGCGGGTCGGTCTCGTCGGCCCAGGCGTGCTCGGCGATCGCCTTTCGGTCGACGACGGCCGGAGCGCGGCGCAGGAGCAGCTCGAGGATCCGGTATTCCGTCGACGTGAGTGCTGATCTCGCGTCCGTCGGCCGTGACGACCCGCGTCACCGGGTCGAGCGCGACGCGGCCGACCCGCAGGACCGGCGCGTCGACGCCGCGCGGCCGTCGCTGCAGCGCGCGCACCCGGGCCAGCAGCTCGCCGAAGTCGAACGGCTTGACGAGGTAGTCGTCGGCGCCGGCGTCGAGGCCGCGGATCCGGTCCGCCGGCGGTGTCCCGCGCGGTGAGCATCAGGATCGCCGTCGGCCGGTCGTTGCGGCGAGCCCAGGCGACGACGTCGATCCCCTCCCTGCCCGGCATCCGCCAGTCGATGACGGCGACGTCGTAGTCGTACCAGCGGAGCTGGTCGATCGCGTCGTCGCCGCGTCGACCGGCGTCGACGTGGTAGCCGGCGTCGGTCAGGCCGAGGACGAGGACCTCGCACAGCCCGGGGTCGTCCTCCGCGACGAGCACTCGCATGCCCGGATCCTCCCCTCCAAGTCAACGCCGGGTCCGTGCCGGCCTCCCGCCCCGCGACGCCGACGCGACGCGTGGCGCGTCCTCGACGATCGTCGCACGCGGGGCGTCCACAAGGCGCAGCGCAAGGACCGGGCACGTGTCCACGGCCATCCGCGCAAGCGGCAACAAGGAGTCGGGGATGGCACCCGGCCGGAGGATCGGGTACCCCCAGTCGTCGAGCTCGATCATCTCCGGGAGCAGCTCCGCGCACGAGCCGTAGCCATCGCAGCGGATCCGGTCGATCGAGATCGCCTGCTCCGACAGGCCCCACCCGCGCGGGTGCATCAGGCGGCCCGCCCGCCGGCAAGCGGCGCGAGGCACTGTCGATGGTGCTGGTGCGCCGCGAAGTCGCGGTCGAACACCCGCATCGCGCTGTCCAGCAATCCCGAGGCGCCATCGGGGTGGTGGCAGGCGCCACGGCCGACGAGCAGGCGCGACCAGCCCGACACCCGGACGAGGTCACCCGTCTGGGCCCGGAGGTCGGCGATGCGCGCGGTGGCGTCGGCGATCGCCCGGAGCCCGAAGACGCATGGGCCGCACTGCGCCGCGCTCTGCCCGGCGGCGTAATCGAGCGCCCGGGCCGTGACGCGCACCCGCACTCCCGCGGGTCGAGGAACGCGACGATCCCCGCGCCCAGCGATGCCCCGGCCCGCCGAAGCGCGACGGGATCGAGCGGCGTGTTCCAGGCGGCCTCGCCCGCCACCCAAGTCCGAAGTAGCCGCCGAGCAGCACCGCGCTGCCAGCCGCGAACGTGACGCCGGACCGCGCCGCCACCTCGGCGATCGTCGTCCCGAGCTCCACCTCGACGACCCCGGACTGCGGCGCCCCGGCGATCGTCAGGAGGGTCGTGCCACCCGTCTCGGCACGGCCGGCCTGCGCAGTACCACGCGGGGCCCATGCGGGCGATCAGGGCGGCGTACGCGAGGCTCTCGACGTTCTGCACGAGGGTCGGCCGGCCCTCGACGCCGCGCTCGAACGGGCGAGGCGGACGGTGGTCGGCCGCGCGTCGCCGGTGTTCACGTAGTGGACGGCGGCCGACTCCTCGCCCGCCACATAGGTTGCCGGCGCCGCGACGACCTCAATCGGCGGTGCGCCCGCGGACCGGTCGGCCGCCGCGCGCTCGGCGACCGCGTGCGTGATGGACGCACGCGCCGCGACGTGCTCCTCGCCGACGTACAGGACGATCCGCTGTGCGCCGACGGCGTCGGCCGCCAGCAGCGCGCCGTCGATGACGAGGTGCGGACGGGGCCGCATCAGGACCCGATCCTTCGCGCCAAGCGGCTCACCCTCTGCGCCGTTCCCGAGCACGACCGCTCGACCGTTCGCACGTCCGCGACCGTTGACCACTTGCGCGCCACCGGGAGCGAGGCGCCGCCGCGGCCGAGCAATCCTGCCTCGGCGATAGCGCGGATCACCTCGCCCCGCCCGGAGAACACGGCAGGGGCCGAGCCGGACCCGATGGGCAGCACGACTCGGCGCCCGCCTCGATCGGCGGACCTGCGAGGATCCGCTCCGTCACCGGCGGTCCCCCGGTCGTTCGCGGCCCCGACGGGTTCCGTGGAGCCGCCACGACGAGGCGGCGACGACCTCGGGGAGGATCGCCCGGTTGGGCGTCCCGGAGTAGATGCGCCAGCTGAGTGCGGCGACGACCGCCACCAGGCAGACGGCGTCGATCACGAGCATCCATGTCGCCGTGCCGTCCGTGCCAGCGGTCAGGCCGTGCAGCATGGCCAGCGGCCACATCGCGTAGCTCGCCCAGTGGACGAGCCGCCAGGTGCCCTTGCCCGATGTGCTTGCGGAGGAGGCTCGTCACGATCAGCGCGACGAACAGGTAGAGCGCGACGACCCCGAGCGCAGACCTGCACCGGCCGGTACGCTGGACGCGAGCGGCACGATGGCGGCCTCGAGTCCGAGCTTCGTGAAGGGATCGAACACCGCGGCGCAGGACGTGCACCGCGAGGAAGACGATGGACAGCAACGAGATGCGGCGATGCATCTCGTAGTTGAAGAACCGCGGCCATTCCGTGTGCGCGACGCGGGCCACGGTCATCAGCCCGAAGCAGACGCTCGCGGTCAGCATCAACTGGGACACGGCGCCGGCGCCCCGGGTCGCGAACCACAGCACCTGGTCGAACATCGGTCTGGCTCCTCGCAGCCTGCCTGTTGCGTCTGCTGCCAGTCTCGGGAGCGAATCTTCGGTCCGATGACGACCGCGACGTTCGCGAGTCAGATCGCTCCGGCTCAGGCCGCGGGTCCGCGGGCCAGCCGGCGACGCGCCGCACCGTGCCGTCCTGGGCGACCAGCCGGACGGCAGCCCGCTGGCCGCCAGCCACGCCTCTGCGGCGTCGCCAAGGACGATCGCGGCCGTCGACGCGGCATTCGCGACCTCACACGTTCCGGCGACAACCGACGACAGTCCGCCAAGGGTGTCGGCAGGAAGCCCGGTCCTCGGATCGATGATGTGGTGGAGGGTGACGCCGTCCGCGCCCGTCCACCGACGAACGGTCGTCGTCGAGGTCGCAACCGCGCCGCCGTCGATCGCGATCACGTCGCCGGGTGCGTCACATGGCGTGGCGCTGTCCTCGGCGACGAGGATCCGCCACCGCCGTCGGGAGCGCACCCGGCCGTCGCGATGTCGCCGCCGAGGCCGACGAGGGCGCCGACGCACCCCCGGACCCGGCGGCATCGAGCGCGGCCGCGGCGGCAGATCGGCGGCGAGGCCTTTGCCCGTGGACCCGAGGTCGAGCTCGACGCCGCGCGGCATCCGGAACAGCCGGGTCCGCTCGTCGAGCCGCAGCCGCGTCCAACCGGGCACCGGCTCGGCGCGCAGGTCGATCGGTCCGCGCGATGCGGCGAGCAGGTCGAAGTCTCCGTCGTACCCGAGCACGCGGATCGCTCGCCGATCGTCGGGTCCACCGCCCCACCGGTGCGGCGGGCAGCCTCAGCGACCCCGGAGGGCACGCGAGAGCAGCGGTGCAGAGGTGCGTATCGGTACCGGCTCCGGCATTGACGGCGACGAGCTCCGAGTCCGGCCGGAACCGGCTGTAGGCGCGGTCCACATCCGCGAGCAGCGCGTTCGACGGCGGCGCGCGCCGCGGGCAGTTCGCCGTCGAGCACGACAAGACGGACGCCGGTCCCGAGCGCCCGCCAGTCGGCCTCGTCGAGCGGCCGCTCGCTCAAGAGCCGCCGGTGGTCGCGTGCGCGGTCCCGGAGCTGCTCGTCACGGCGGGCGTCGAGGACGTCGAGGCCGATGAGGTCGCGATCGAAGACGACCGCGTCGTGCCGGCCGCCGTCGACGTGAAGGACGACGTCCCGGAGTCGACGGTCGCGAGCGCCACGTCCCCCGCGCTCGCCGGGCTGCCGCCATCGTCATCGCCGCGGTGAGGCCGAGCGTCGCGGTCGCGAGGACCCCGAGGGCGGTGGTCCCGACGGTCATGCCGGCGGAGACGACGCTTGGCGCGGTTGCGGCATCGACCCGCTGGTCAGGCGTGTTCACGGCCTGATCTTCGACCGGGGTGCCTTGCGACTTCGTGACGCCGTCGAGTCGGCGGGGCCCAGGTTCCCCCGTGCTGTGCCTATCCGCTACAATGGCCGGCACCTGGACCACCTCGTCGCCCCGATTCTCGGTGGCGCGCTGGATCGGTCACCGGATGCGATCGCGCCCGGCGCGCTGAAGGACCGATGCGCGGGTCAGGAGCCGGCGGCCGCCTCCATCTCGCCGAGCCGCGTGTAGTAGTCCGGGAGCTCGCGGAGGTGCGCGAGCGCAATCTTGCCGGTCAGGATCGGGTCGTCGCCGGTCACGTTGGTCTCGGGATCGCGGCTGCCGTGCTCCAGCTCGATGTCCAGGCCCGACCGGTACTCCTCGAGCGTGAAGCCGGCCGTGGCGAAGTCGATCCCGAGGGTTGCGGCGACCTGCGCGGCCTCCTCGGAGGTGAACGTGGCCTTCGGTGTCGTCATGGACGGGACTCCTCGACGGGCGTTCACCCTCCGCCGGGCCGGAACTGCGACACAAGGGCCGGAAGTCACCGGAGCGGTACCTTCGACGCTCGGTCATAGCGCCGGGTGGCCTCGGCCAGCCTCACGACCAACCGCTTGCCGATGCGGTGCTCGAGGCGGCATCGAACAGTACGTCGCCCCGGCGGAACGCATCCGCCACCGTCGCCGGCTCCGCGTGCCGCGCCCTGTCGTCGTAGTAGCTGTCCGCTCGGGAGAACCACCGGCACCCGACGCGAAGCGCTGCGCCGCGAGCGCGAAACCGCCAGGCCCGCCCAGCTCGTCGAGCCCCGACTGTCGGACCTCGACGTACGTTCTCGGCGATGGTGGGCCGACTCCGGGGTGACCAGGCGACAAGCGCATGCGGGCCGACCGTTGCGGACTCGCGTACCCACCGTGTCCCGCCTGGTCTGGGCTCCGGCTCGGCGCCATGGCCGCGGACAGCACGGACAGGACATGGACCTGGTCGGCCGTCTTGGTGGTCCCTTGGAGCCACCCTAGGCCGGACACCCGTCATTCCGCCACCGTGTTACCCACCGGGGGTGGTGTCGCATCCAGACGGCGGCGAGCGGCACAGAGCTTGATCGGGGCCGGCATCAGCCGGCATCGCGGACGAACATCCAGCCGAGACCCGGGCGACGCCCCGCTGGCGCGGCTGCGCCGCTCGGTCCTGGTCGGCTGGATTCGGCGGCTCGATTCCCTAAGGTTCACTTGACCTCGCGGTCAGAGCCAGCCCGCGCCTCGGGCCCATCGCTTCGCCGATCGCACCGATGTCATCGCTGGTCACGCGCTCGCCGACGAGCTGTAGAAGCCCGGCGATCGCGAGTCGTGGACGCGCTAGGCTAGCGAGATGGGATCTTGTTCCCCGCGATGCGTTTGACCACCACATCTGGGCAACCGAGCGCCTGATCGACTCCTTCGCGACCTGATGCCGCAGCAATTGGCGACACCTGCGCACCCGAAGTTCGGCTCCGTCCTGGAGACGCTGCCGGCACCTCGTCGCCGTCGACGTGTGGACCTCACGTTCCTCCGGGTCGAGCAGCAGCCTCCCCACGACGAAAGGCAGCGACGAGCCTCGACGAGCTCGATCGCGTCATCACTCGTAACGAGCGGCTGTGGGCCGATGTCCTCGCGCAGGCGGTCGACGGCGACGAAGAGATCGTCGAGCACGGCGACGGCTGGGGACTTCTACTCGCCATTGGGGTTCCGTCTCGCGCAGGCCGTGCATCACGGAACTGACCACCGGAGCGAGACTGGACTGCGCTGACGAACGTCGGCGTGACGCCGCCGGACATGGACCTGTGGGCATACGCGAGGCCACTGGCCGAACGCGCGGCGTCTACCACTCTCCCGATCCTGCGGCGGACGCCTGACGGCTCGGCGTGTCCTGCGCGCAACGATGCCCGCGCAACATCGGCCTGCACTTCCGGGCCGCCGGACTGCGACTCGTCACGGACCTGACACGCTCGTCAACTGGCCGTGACAGCCTCGGACGGCCCGACGATCGCGTGCGGGCCATGGCCACGTGGATGACCCGCGTCGTCAGCCACGTTCGCGAATGTCACGTGACCCTCACTGCGCGCGACGGGCCGCACTTGGAGGGTAGTGCTTATCCCCTGCCCGCGGCCGTTGATCGCACGCCGAGATCCGGTTGCGCGGCCTCTACCGCCAGGCCGCCGAGCCGGTACCGCGCCCGGTCAGCTCGGGGGATCGTTCCTGACGACGGTCCTCCACCGACTCCGGATCAGGTCGGCGTTGCCGTCGTGCCGCGCATACTCCTCGATCATGTTGACGAGGATGTACGTCAGGCTCGGCGCCTCGGGGGGTCGCGTTCCGGCAGGTTTCGCCGCCGCCGTCGCGAACAGCGCTCGGGAGCGATCGACGGCTTGCTGCCACCGCCCGTGAGCAGAATCCGGATCATCTTCGGGCGCCGTCCGCCAGTCCGAAGCGGGGTCGGCGGCCCAGTCCACCTCGTTCCAAGGTGGCTGTTGCGGCTGTCCGGTGAGCCACTCGCTCGCCATGTCGTCCTCGAACCTCGCGAGCGCTTCAGTACCCCAGCCAACGTCAAGGGCGACGGCCGAGCGTGGCCCGGAGACCCGCCGCACCGAGGCGACCGCACTTCCAGGCGGTCGTCGCACGCTGCCGTTCAAGAAAGCCCAAGTAGCGTGGCGACCTGGTCACCGCGTCCGCGGGGTCGACGTCTGGGCACGTAGCGGCCCTGATGGTCGAGGTAGGGCTGCGCTCCGCTCGCATGGCACCTCCAGCTCGTCGTTGCTATCTCGCGAACTTAAGCCTATCGGGACCCTCGTCAAACGTGTCGAAAAAGCGGATGACCGGGGAGACCGCGATGCTGTCGCAGCCGCGCCGCAAGCGGGGTGCCGTCTGGTGAGGCCGTCCATGACATCAGTGACGGCCACGGCCATGGAAGCGTCTTCATGAACCCACGCGCAGCGGGCCGCGCGCTGGGCAAGCCGAGTCGCCCGTCGGCCGTCGGGGGAAAGGTCGTGGAGATCCGCCAGCGTACCCTTACACGACAGCCTCGCCACTGGGTCGACGGCCTGCGTAGCCTCCGGCGGTGACCGAACGACCATCCGTAGAGGGCTCGGCGTCACTCCTCTCGCCCCGACCATTCCCAAACAGTCACGTCGATCCGGTCAGCGATGGCCGCCGCGACCATGCGCCACCGCCTCGTCGGTGAGAGTGATCATCGCCTCCCTCGCACCGAGGACCTCGATCCGGCTGAACAGGGCCTCCGCCAGCATCCGCCGACCCGGGCCGCCGTCTGCCTTCCGCCACGCCGTTGACAGCTCCGGAGGTAGTGGACCGCTCATCGGCAGGCACCCCTCGACCTCGCGGAGAGACGCGCCTCGCGCTCGTCGGCATCGAGCCGGGTCATCGCGATCGAGAGCCCCGCTGTCCCGGTCGCGATGGCCAGCCAAGTGGTCACAGCGACGGCGCGGCGGGTCATGCCGCCCCTCGATGACCAGGGCGGCGGATCCACACGCCTACGCTTGTCGGGCGGAGCGCACCATGCACGCCCCGGCGATGTCGGCTTCGAGCCCCGCGAGGTCTATCTGCTCGCGAAGGCGCTCGGCGAAGGCAGCAGCGGTGCGGTCGCCGTCGTAGCGCGCTCGGTCAAATCGGTGGTCGACGGCGGCCTGGACGCGCCGCCGAACGGGCTGGACAAGGGCGAAGGCGACGAGCGTGGACGCGGCCACTGCAAGCGTCTCGCCCTGCGTGACGCGGTCGAGGATCGCCTGGAGCCCCACGACCATGCCGCGAACACCACGACGAGCACGCCCGTGACGAGGACCCATCCGATCGTCGGCTGATCAATCGGTCGATCTCGTAGAGGCGATAGCGTGTCACGGCGATCCCGATGGCGATCGGCAGGGCGAGGATGACCGCGTAGGAAACGGGCACGGTGATGAGTGCGTTCGGCGCATCGGCCTCCGCGCCGCCTGCGGTGCGCAACGCCACCTCGATGAGGATCGCGACCAGCGAGAGTGGGATGAGGGCCACGGCGGTGACGAACCACCGGATCTGGAGCCGGACGATCCGATCGCCTCGACGGTATCGCGTGATCATGGCCACGACCCCCAGGACGAGGCTCGCCAACACGGCGAGGGGGACGGCATCGACGAACGGCTGGAGGATCACGGGCCACCAGTCGACGCCGAACGGGTTCACGTAGCCCGAGCCGGCCACGATCTCTCCGGGACGGAACGCAGTGGCGACAAGGCCGACACCGAACATGACCAGGACGACGGTGGCCGGCTGCGCCACCGCCGGCCGGGCAGGCTACCGGTCGGGAAGAGCAGGGGGATCCAGCCGATGATGAGGGCTACAGCCGGCCACGAGAGCAGGTACACCGCCCAGCTGAACACCAGGTACGTCGTGGGGTCGATGAATGGTCGAAGCAAGGTGAGTGTGGTCCAGCCCGCCGAGACGAACGCGTACAGCGGCCCTGCGAGCATCATGAGCCGCCCGATCGCGTGGCCCGGCCGCCGCCATTCGATGATGCCGCCAACCAGCGAGAACAGGATCGCCGTGCCGTTGAACAACGCCGCGCCAACGACCACCACAGCCCTGGCGTCGTCCGAGTAGCGGATCAGCACCGCGTCCATCGCGAGAGAAATCGTTGCGGACGCGGTGATCGACGCCATGATCAAGGCGAAGGACGACCGCCCGAGGCGATGCCGCGTTGGCACGCGCCGTCATCGCTTGCTCTCCCGCAGCCAGATGCCGAGCGACCGAGGTGAGATGGCGTGCCGGATGGTCGTATCGAGGTCGCCGCTCAGGGCGGCCAGGTGGACCAGGGCCGTGCTGACCGCTCCGATGACGGCGAGACCCACCCCGAGCGCCGCGAAGGCTCGCGAGGCGGTCATCGCCGCACGCGTCGGAACCACCGCTGGGCTTCTCGGAGACCTTCGGAGCATGGCCACTGGCTGGCATGGGCGCGATGTTCCCTCGCGGGCGTCACTGGAACGTTACGGAAACCGTTGGCCGGTTGGGTACCGTTGCGGGGTGACGTCCAACCCAAGGTACGCCCCCGTCTTGACATCGGCCACCTCGGACCGCGGGCTGAGGTTGAAGGTTCAAGTCCTTCCGGGCTCACCACCATTCCACGCACGAATAGACCCCCGACGGGTTTCCGTCGGGGGTCTTGATTTGCCGCCGTACCAATCGCCGTACCAATCACGGCTCCCCGGCAGCACGCTGGCGACGATGCCATCCATCCGGTCAGCGGACCGCTGAAGCATCGCCGGCGTCAAGTGCGCGTAGACGTTCAGGACGACGCGTCCGGTCTTCACGGCTCTCCCGAGGGCGACCCGAAGCACCGCATAGGCGTAGTGGATGGTGGGGGGAGAGGTCGCCCCGGCGCTCGAGGCCCGACGTCATCCGCGCAACGTCCTCGGGCGCCAGCTTCGCGGGCTGGATGCGTCCGATCGCAGGCACGATGTAGCCACGGTCGGCGAACCGAATCGTCAGTTCCGGCGCGTGGAGGCCATGGCGCGCGGTGTCACGAGCCGCCACCCGTGGCTCCCGGCTAAGAGATCGCCGCGCAGATGTCCGTGTAGGTGCCTTGGATCGTGATCGCCAAGGTCGCGAACGTCGTGCCATCGATGACGTACGACACCGTGCCTACGATGGCGATGGAGTACACATGATCGACCGTGCCGCCGTCTGGGCTGACATCACCCGGCGCGAACGTGAAGATGGACTGGCCGTTCACCGAGCCGCGGATCACCCCGGTCGCAGGATCGACCCGATCCACCTCGTGGGCCTCGAGGTTGTCCGCGAAGGTCGCGCCGGTCGCATCGTTCACGATCGTCCGATGCATGTTGTGCGTCTCGATCACCTCGGTGCCGTCGCTGAAGTCCTTGATCGTGACTCGGGCACCTGGCTGCCGGTAGGCGGTGACATCGAACGTGCACCCGGTTCCGGCCGGGTAGTGCGACACGCCAGGCGCAAAGGTCATCACCGTTTTCGTCGGCTGGGCTGCTGCGGCTGGCGCCGCCGCAACGAGCGCGAGGGCGAGGACGATGACGGTGCCGAGCGCCGCTCGTGGCAGCCGAGCCAAGGTCCGGATCCGGTGGGTGTTTCGGTGCATACCAAGCCTCCTGTTGCGCCCGGTCATCGACCGGAAGGGCGTGACGAGACGATGGCTGCGAGGTCCGACGTTCCGCATCGGTCGAGTGACCTATATGGGGTTGGGCCGAGGCCGCCGACCGTGCCCTGGCCTCTTACGCCGAAGAGTTGGCGACACGACCCGTTCGACTAATGCCCGTTTAGTGCGTCCGTTTGGCCGTCTCGGGCAGCATCCGTGAGCTTTGAGGCGAGCGCGCAGGCCTGCGCGGTGCGCCTCGTTGATGCGTTCGGAGTCGAGCGGCGGGCCATGACAGGAGCGTAAGGTTGGCCGCGTCACGTTGCCTGTCGCGCGCAGGAGTCCAGCCATTCTGACCGCGATCGTTCTCGTATGGATCGGCGTCGCCACACTGTTCCTTAGCTTCATCCCGGCTGGCGACCCGAGCGAAATGGACTGGCTCGTTCGCTTCGTCGGCATCGGCTACCTGGTGCTCGCCGCGGCCCGTGTGGGGGTCGTCCGCGAACGCGAGCGGGGGTTTCTCCACGTCGGCATCGCGACGCTGGCCGGCGCGTGCCTCGTCGCTGTGGGCGTCGCCGTCATCGTCTACGAGATGGTCGCTCCACAGTCGAACGACGCGATCCTCTTCGGCCTGCTGATGCTGGCTCTCGGCCTGGCGATCCTGCTCATCGTTGGGCCGGGTCCGCTCCGCTGGGCGGCGGGGTACTGGATCGTCGCGATCGGCATGTTCTTCTTCGCGGTCACCACCAGCGTCGCGACGACTGGATACGGCCCACGGACTTCGCTCTCGTGGAACGAGATCCTCCTTGCGATGTCAGCGGCCTTCGCGCTCCTGGGCGTGATTCAAACCATCCGCGCCATCTTCCAGCTGCGTCGGCGAGCCAACCGGCAGGTCTCGCGCGGACCCGCGACGACCTGACATGCGTGAAGTGCCCGAAGATGATCCGGTTGCCCGACGACAACGGCTCAACGAGAGTCTGCGCGTCAGCTCCGAGGGGCCGGCGCGATCCGCGTGACGACCGGGTCCTAGACTCTCATCGCCCCGGCGCGCGTCCCCCCAGTGCGCCGGGGCCGCCTGTCAGCGGGCCATTCTCCCTGCACGATGCTACGATCACGGGGCCGGATACGGCGGAGCGGCGACCGGGCGCGATGACGCGTCGCAGGAACGCGGCCATCTGCTCGCGGGTGACCGAGCTGGACGGGCAATACACATACGACCCGCACCCGGTCGTGAGCCCGCCGGCGGCCGTCCGATCGATGTTCACCTCGTGGGTGTTCCCGTCGTCGTCGTTGAAGTAGTCGCGGCCTCCGCCGACCGTGAGCTTGGTGGCGCGCGCGAGGAACGACGCCATCTGGTCGCGCAGGACGAGGCCGGTCGGGCAGAAGGTCGTCGCCGTGCAGCCCGTGGTGATGCCGGAGGCGGCCAGACGGTTGATATCGGCTTCGTGCGTCGAAGACTCATCGTCGGTGAAGTAGTCCGTCGTGGTGCTCGGCAGGCGCATCTCGCGGGCGATGAACGAGGCCATCTGCTCGCGTGTCACCGGATCCTTGGGGCAGTACAGCGTCGCGGCGCAGCCCTTCGTGATCCCGTTGGCGTGGAGCCACTCGATGTCCTTCTTGAAGGATGAGTCGCCGATGTCGGTGAACGGCGTCGCCGGGATGGCGAAGGCGGCCGAGAACTCCGAGCTGTTGCCGTCGGCGTCGGTCGCGATCGCGGTCACGTATGGACCGGCGAACAGCCCCGTGAACGTCCAGATGCCGATGTTGTCGGCCTGGGCGGTGCCTTCGAAGATGCGGCCGTCGCCGGCATCGTCCGAGAACACGTCGACGAAACAGGACGGGCACGTCGTCCCGTGGACTGGTCCCAGGGACCCGATGAGCGGCGCAGCGATCCCGTCGTTCGCGCCGGGGTAGATGTATGATCGCCTCCTCGTCGATGTCGTAGATCGAATTGCCGCGGATGGAGTTGTGCCGGGCTTCGCCCGCTTGCGCCCGTCGATGACGATGCCCCGCAACTGGTGGGCGATGACGTTCGCCGCGAGCGGATTCGTGGCCGAACCGATCACCATGTTGGAGACGCCAGACACCGGTACCCAGCGCCGTGATCCCATCGCCTCCATGGGACCCAAGCACGCCGCCGGTCGCCCCGACACCGATCCGGTTCCCCTGGATGGTCAGGTGGTCGACCGTCCTGCGCGCAGGATGCCAGCGGTGATGATGTTCCCGGCACCCGGTACGCCGCCGCCGATCGTGGTCCCGTCGCCATTGGTCAGGCGGATCCCCCACGTACCCCCGAGAGCCGATGTGCCAGCCGCGTTGGTGTTGATCCGGTTGCCCTGGACGATGCAGGCGTCGCAGTTCTCCAAGTCGAGCCCGGACCCGGTGTTTCCGCTGATGAGGTTGCCGGTCCCGGTTGCCGTCCCGCCGATCGTCCACGTTCCGAAGTCGACCTTGACGCCCGTCCCGTTGGGCGCGGCCGTCGTGCCCGCGTCGTTGGTGCCGACGAAGTTGCCCTGGATCGTGCCGCCGCTCTGCGAGGAGATCCCGGTGGGGTTGTCCTGGACCAGGTTGCAGTCCCCGGTACATGGCCCACCCGGGGTCACGCCGGTGGTCCCACCGATGACCACCCCGGGGTTCACGGTGTAGATCCCGATGTTCTTGTTGTCGTTCGCGCGGTTTCCCGCGATCGTGACGTTGTCCGCATCGGCGTAGATCCCGACGTCGAAGTTCTGGACGCTCATCCCGCGGATGACCGAGCCCTTCGCCGAGACGTGGAGGCCGGTCCCGGCACCTGGTCCGAACAGGATCACCCGGGTCGCGCCGCCGGTGTTGCCGCGCAGCGTGACCGGCTGGGTGAGGTTCGGCAGATCCGTGATCACGACGATGGTCGGCGTGCCGCTCCCGATATCGAACCGGATGCTGTCCTGGCCCGCCGAGCCGGGGCTGCAGTTTCCTGCGATCCCACCGACGTTCGAGGCGAGGATCGCCGCGCGCAGCGAGCATTGGCCGTCGCCCGGGAACTCCGCGTCGCTGGTCGTCGTGACCACGATGATGTTGCCCACGGCTGCGACCGGCCGCGGTCCGACGGGCCCTCCAAGCCCGATGAGCGCCGCGAGCACCGCGATGGCGACGACGCGATGGCGTGGGCGCCGTGCTCCGGCGATCACTTGTCGGCCCAGTAGATGAAGTCGGTTTCCTTGCCCGGGACGTAGGGGAGGAACGCGACGCGGGCCGACTGGGCGATCGGGCGAGATGAGGAAAAGCGTGCAGCTTTCGAACGTGTCGCCGGGAGCGAACGCCCCGTCGCCTCGATCCGGACAGGCGGAGAACGGCTCGGCTCCGTAGTCGAAGATGACGACCGGGCTGATCAGGTCGCCGTTCGCATCCTCCATCGATGGCCGCATCGCCCGGTCGATCGTCCCGTCACCCCGGTTCTCGTAGCGGACGTCGACGTACGTCGGCGTCTTCGCCTTCTGGGCGTCGTCGAGCTCGTAGCCCGCGGCCTCGAGCTCCGCGATCGTTCCCTCCCGAACATCGGTCACCGTGACTGCGATGGTCGTCGTCTTGCCCTCGTAGTCGCCGGAACTCTCGCCGTGCTCGGCCTCGACCGTCGTCCCGAGCGGGTTCGCCGACGGCGCGGCGGACCCACAGGCGGCGAGCGTGACGAGGGCGAGCGCGACGGTGGCGGCGAGGAGTCCTCGATCGTGGCTCATGGTCCCTCTCGTGGGCGCCCCTGGGCGCGGTCTGACGTCGTGGATCTGCGGGCATCCTCCCGATGCTATCGGGTTCGTGCATCGGTCGGATGACCGATGAGGCCTCGAGATCAGGAGGGCGAGCCGGCGCGAAGAACGTGGGCACCGGCGTTCCCTGGCGGTGTAGATTCCTCGTCCCCGACGGAGCGGAGTACCGACCGTGCCGACACGAACCAACGAGCGGATCCTGGCCGAGTGGCGAGCCCTGGAGCACGTCGTCGAGCAGGCCGTGGACTCGGACGACGAGGACGCGATCCGGGACCGGATCGATCAGCTGCGCCGCGCCTATCGGGAGGCGACGGGCCGCCCGCCGGACCTCGAGCCGACGCCGTCGCAACAGCTCGCCCTGCCGCTGACGTTCGCACCGCGCGTCGTGGCATCGACGCCCGTACGGAACGGACCGAAGCCGAGCGCCGAATAGCCCCAGACGCGACCAGCCGCCGCGGAGAGCGCCTACTCGCGCACCGCCCGACCTAGAGCGCCCGGCGCAGCACCCACAGCCCGGCGATCACGACGGCGACGAGCAGGAGCAGCTGACCCGGGGGCAGCGTCGACACCTGGTGGACCGCGTCCTGCGCGGCGGCCACGATCTGGCCGCCCCAGTCGCCGCCACCGTTGCCGCCACCGGTCCCGCCGACCTGGCCCGCCGGGCCCTTCCCGAGACCCTGTCCGTACTCGACCATGGGCGCATCGTCGCACGGCACGCAAGGGGCGCGACCGGGCGCGGCCCCGCACCGCGCTTACGGCCGACGGCTGACGCCGGCCCGTCCCCGCTCGGTACACTCGGCGGCATGCCACAGAAGCTGATCCTGGACGTCGACACCGGCACCGACGACGCGGTCGCGCTCATGCTCGCCGCGCTCCATCCGGACCTCGAGCTCATCGGCGCCACGACCGTCAACGGCAACGTCCCGGTCGACTACTGCACGGAGAACTCGCTCCGCACGTTCGACTGGATCGGCGTGGACGTGCCGGTCTACGAGGGCGTCAGCCGCCCGATCGCGCGGGCCGACTTCCCGGTCCCGCGTCCCGACATCCAGAGCACGAATGCCGTCCACGGCGGCTACCTCGACGTGCCGCCGTCGCGCTCGAAGAAGCAGTCGACCGGCGCGGTCGAGTTCCTCGTCGAGACCTACCGTGCTGCCACCGAGCCGATCATCCTCGTCCCGGTCGGGCCGCTCTCGAACATCGCCACCGCCCTGACGATGGAGCCGCGGCTCAAGGACCTCATCCCCGAGCTCGTGATCATGGGCGGCGCCCATCACCACGGGAACGTGACCCCACGGGCGGAGTTCAACGTGTGGGCCGATCCCGAGGCCGCCCGGGTCGTGATCGGCAGTGGGGTGCGCAAGATCACCCTCGTCCCGCTCGATGCCACGCACCGCGCCCTCGTCTCGCTCGACGACTGCGCCCGGCTGCGGGCGCTCGGCACGCCGGCCGGCGAGGCTGCCGCCCGATTCACCGAGCGGCGGATCCACGGCTACGACACGACCCAGCCGATGGACCGGCCGCACGCGGCCCCGGTCCATGACGCGCTGGCGGTCGCCGCGATCGTGGACCGGTCGGTGATCACGACGCAGCACCTCCACGTCGACGTCGAGACCCACGGCGAGCTGACGGTCGGGGAGACGGTCGTCGACACCAACTCGCGAAGTCGCAAGGCGCCCAATGTAGACGTCGCGCTCGATGCCGACGAGCCGAAGTTCGTGGCGCTGCTGCTCGAGACGTTCGCGCGCGATCCGCGCCCGAGCGCGACCGCCTGAGCCGTCCAGCGCCTCGACCCGGTGCCGTAGTACCCTTCGGTCGTCCTTTCATGGCCGGTCCCGTGAGGCTGGCGTATCGGTCCCGTGAGGCCGACGAAGGAGGCAGATCGATGTCCGCGCACGCCCTCGCCCACCACGCCGATCCGGCGGGTGGGTCGTTTTGTACCGCCGTCGCGTGATCGTCCCCCCGGCCCCGCGCGCGAGTGCCATCGTCGATCCCCGGATCGGCGACCTGGGGCCGGCGTTGCTGGCGTTGGAGGACGGGACCGTCTTTCCCGGCGTGGCGTTCGGGGCCCCGCAGGCGGTCGGTGGCGACCTCGTCGTGAACACCAGCCAGACCGGCTACCAGGAGGTCTGCACCGACCCCTCGTACGCCGGCCAGGTCGTCGTGATGACCTACCCGTTGATCGGCAACTACGGCCGGCTCGTCGCCGACGACCAGTCGATCAAGCCCTGGCTCCGGGCGCTGGTCGTCGCCAACGCGACGGCCGCGGTCCTCGACGACGCCCGCCAGCTCGCGTCGCTGCTGCGCGGCAACGGCATCCCGGCCATCGCCGGCGTCGACACCCGCGCCCTGGCCCGTCACCTGCGCGCCAACGGCTGCCTGCGCGGCATCGTGACCGCGCCCGGCGAGGTGGACCCTGATGCCGCCCGTGCCGCGGCCCGCGCGGTCACCCGCTGGGAGGACCAGGACTTCGTGTCGCAGGTCTCGCCGCCGGACGTCACGGAGTTCGGGGACGCGTCCGAAGGCGGCCCGCTCATCGGCATCGTCGACCTCGGGCTCAAGGCCAACATCGTGCGCTCCATGCGTCATCGCGGGGCGCGCGTCCGGGTCTTCCCGCACACCGCCGACCCGAGCGATGTCCTCTCGAGCGACGTCGACGGCGTGATCCTTTCGCCCGGACCCGGCGACCCGGCGCGCCTGGAGCGCCAGGTGGCGCTGGCTCGCGCGATCATCGATGACGGGCGCCCGCTCCTCGGGATCTGCCTGGGCCACCAGATCGTCGGGCGGGCCGCCGGCGCCGACACGCGTCGATTGCGTTTCGGCCATCACGGTGCCAACCACCCGGTCCAGGACGTCGACCTCGGGCTCGTCCAGGTGACCGCGCAGAATCACGAGGTCCAGGTCGTCGGGGAGTCGCTGCCGCCCGCCAGTGGCTTCCACGTCAGCCAGCTGAACCTCAACGATCGATCGGTCGAGGGCCTGCGCCACGCGGACAAGCCGATCGAGACCGTCCAGTACCACCCGGAGGGCGCCCCCGGGCCGCTGGACGCCCTGGCCGTGTTCGATCGCTTCGTGGCCGCCGTCCGGGGCGTGTCCGCATGACCCCACCCGGCCCGAAGCCGGCGTCCGTCCTCATCCTGGGCAGCGGACCGGTCGTCATCGGCCAGGCCGCCGAGTTCGACTACGCCGGGACCCAGGCCTGCCGCGCCTTGCGCGCCGAGGGCGTGCGCACGATCCTGGTCAACTCGAACCCGGCCACGATCATGACCGACCCCCAGGTGGCCGATGCGATCTACCTCGAGCCGCTCACGGTCGAGGCGGTCGAGGCGGTCATCGCGAAGGAGAAGCCCGAGGGGCTGCTGGCCGGCCTCGGTGGGCAGACCGCCCTCAATCTCGCGACGGCCCTGGCCCGGGCCGGGGTCTTCGACCGCCACCCGATCAAGCTGCTCGGGACGCCGCTCGAGGCCATCCACATGGCCGAGGATCGCGAGGCGTTCCGCGACCTGCTCGACCGGCTCGGCCAGCCCTACGCACCGAGCGCGATCATCGAAGGCGCGACCCGCGCCGAGCGGGACGCCGCCTCGCGCACCGCCCTCGAACAGATCGGGCTGCCGGCCATCGTCCGCCCCGCCTTCACGCTCGGTGGGACCGGTGGCGGGATCGTCGTCAATGAGGAGCAGTACCACGAGCGGGTCCGCTCCGGTCTGCGCGCCAGCCCGATCGGCCAGGTCATGGTCGAGCGCTACCTGACCGGCTGGCAGGAGATCGAGTACGAGGTCATGCGCGACGCCGACGACACGTGCATCGCCGTCTGCTCGATGGAGAACGTCGACCCGCTCGGGGTCCACACCGGCGACTCGATCGTGGTCGCGCCCGTCCAGACGCTGCCCGACCCGGTCCACCAGCGATTGCGCAGCGCGGCCCTCGCCATCATCCGCGCGCTCGGCGTCGAGGGCGGCTGCAACGTCCAGTTCGCGCTCTCGCCCGACTACACCGACTACGCGGTCATCGAGGTCAACCCGCGCGTCAGCCGCTCGTCGGCGCTCGCCTCCAAGGCGACCGGCTACCCGATCGCCCGGGTCGCGGCGCAGATCGCGGTCGGGCGGCGCCTGGCCGAGATCCCCAACGTCGTCACCGGCACGACGGTCGCCGCCTTCGAGCCCGCGCTCGACTACGTCGTCGTCAAGCTGCCGCGCTTCCCGTTCGACAAGTTCCCGACCGCCGATCGCACGCTCGGCAGCCAGATGAAGGCCACCGGCGAGGTGATGGCCATCGACCGGACGTTCGGCTCGGCGCTCAACAAGGCCCTGCGCGGGCTCGAGCAGGCCGGCGTCGGGCCGCTCGCCGAGGACCCGTCCTGGACCCCGACCTTCGACTACCTGGCCGGCGTCTACGGCGGCGACCCGGACGCGGACGACGACCAGCCGATCCACTGGGTCGACGAGAGCGGCCAGGCGTGCGAGAGCACCCGGCACGCCCAGCGGACCGCGGCACCCATCGTCCTGCGCCGGTTCCTCGAGCCGTCCGACTCACGGCTGTGGCGGTTGCTCGGCCTGCTCCGGCGCGGCGTGCCCGAGCCGGTCATCGGCGAGGCGACCGGCATCTCGGCCTGGTTCCTGGGCGAGATGGGTCGCAACGTCGCCCTGGAGCACGAGACCCGGACCATGGGTTCTCGCCTGGCCGAGGCGGCCTCGGACCCCGAAGCCGCCGCGCTCCTCGCGACGGTCAAGCGGGCCGGCTTCGGTGACAAGGAGCTGGCCGGGCTGGCCGGCACGACGCCCGACGCGCTCCGAGCGGCCCGGCTCGCGCTGGGGATCGTCCCCGGCTACGCGATGGTCGACACCTGCGCGGCCGAGTTCGCGGCCGAGACCCCGTACTTCTATGCGACCTACGCCGCGTCCGGGTCGGCGCCGGAGGCACCACCGGTCGCGCGGCCCGCCGCGCTGGTCATCGGCAGCGGCCCGGTGCGCATCGGTCAGGGCATCGAGTTCGACTACTGCGCGGTCCAGGCCGCCGACACGCTTCGCCGCAACGGCTGGTCGGCGGTCATGATCAACTCCAACCCCGAGACGGTCTCGACCGACTTCGACGCGTCCACGCGGCTGTACTTCGAACCGCTCGATCCCGAGAGCGTGCGCAGCGTCATCGATGCCGAGTCGCCGGGTCCCGACGGCACCGATCTCCTGCCGGCCGTCGTCGCCTACGGCGGGCAGACCCCGCTGAACCTCGCCGCACCGCTGGCCGCCGGCGGCGTGCCGCTCCTGGGCAGCGACCTCGAGGCCATCGACCAGGCCGAGGAGCGGGTCCGCTTCAGCGCCCTGCTCGACCGCCTCGGCATCCCGCAGCCCGAAGGCGGCATGGCCCACTCCGTCGAGGAAGCGCTCACGCTCGCCGAGCGCATCGGCTACCCGGTCATCGTCCGCCCGTCGTTCGTCATCGGTGGTCTGGCCATCGACTTCTGCTACTCGCCCGACGATCTCGCCCGCCAGCTGACCGCCGCGGCGGTCGTCGATCCCGACCGGCCCGTCCGCATCGACCGCTACCTCGAGGGCGTCGAGGTCGACATCGATGCCGTCAGCGACGGGAAGGACGTGCTCATCCCGGGCCTGCTCGAGCACATCGAGCGCGCGGGCGTCCACAGCGGCGACAGCGTCGGCGTCTTCCCACCGCAGACCGTGAGCGAGGGCGACCAGGACCTCATCGTGGCGACGATGGAGCGGATCGTGCTGGCCCTCGGCGCCCGCGGTCTCGTCAACGCCCAGTTCATCGTCCGCGACGACGGCGTGTACCTCATCGAGGTCAATCCCCGCGCCAGCCGGACCGTGCCGTTCATGTCCAAGGTGACCGGCGTCCCGATGGTCGAGCTCGCCGTCCGCATCTCGCTCGGCGAGACCCTGGCCGCGATGGGCTGGCCGAACGGTCTGCTCGCGCCACCGCCGTTCGTGGCGGTCAAGGCCCCGGCCTTCTCGACGGCGAAGCTGCGCGGGGTGGACCCATCCGTCGGCCCCGGGATGCAGTCGACCGGCGAGGTCATCGGTCTGCACGAGGATCCGCGGGTGGCCCTGGCCAAGGCGCTTCTGGGGGCCTCGCTCGTGCCACCGCGCCCCGGCGAGTCGGGCGAGCTCGCGCTGCTGAGCATCGCCGACCGCGACAAGGCGCTCCTGCCGCGGCTGGCGGGGGCGCTCGCCGCCGCCGGCTACCGGCTGGCCGCGACCCCCGGGACACGAACGGCGCTGGCCGCGGCGGGCTACGAGGCGCGGCCGGTGGCCAAACTCGGCGAGACGGCCGACGAGGCCGCCGGCGAGATCGCCATCCTCGAGCTCATCGGGGCAGGGGAGGTCCGGCTCGTCGTGAACACGCCCACCCCGCGCTCCGGGGCGGTGCGGGACGCTGCCGAGATCCGCCACGCCGCGACGGCCGAGGGCATCCTGTGTCTGACCGCGATGGAGACCGCGGTCGCCGCGGCCGAGGCGCTGGCTCCGGACATCCTGGCGGCCCTCTCGACCGTCCGCTCCATCGGCGAATGGGTGCCCGAGCCGGGCCGTCCGCCGAGTCAGCCGAGGATGGCCGTCACCGCCTGAACGACCGCGGCCGGGACGTCGACCGCATTGACGACGATGGCCTGGCCGAGGGACCACAGCGTCAGGGTCGTCAACGCGACCATGACCACGGCCAGCGGGATCTGGCGGGTCCGCAGGGATGACGGTGACAGCTCGCGCGGCGCGTCCAGCGCGGCGACGACGTGGCCACCCCACGCGCCGAGCATGTGGCCGCCGACGACCGCCGCCAGCTGCACGGTCCAGACGAGACCCGGTGGCAGCCAGCCGCCCGAGATCTCGTAGAACGCGGTCCCGAAGAGGTCCCAACCGCGCTGGAGCGGGTCGGACACCGCGATGATGATCCGCTGCCCGTCGATGAGCAGGTAGGTCAGGTAGTGGGCGATCAGGTAGCCCGCGGCGATCGGCAGCAGGCCGGCAGCGGTCGCCGCGACGCCGACCGCGCGGGTCACGAGGACGGCGGCCGCGACGATGATGCCGAGGAACGCCAGGAGCTCGAGCGTCTTGAGCGGGACCGTCGGGATGCCGAACGCGTCCTGCCAGACCTGCGTCTGCGACAGCCCGTCGAAGAGGATCGATCCCACCCCGAGGGCGATCACGACGACGTCGGCCATCGTGAACCCGGGCTCGAGCAGGCCGTTGGCGAAGCCGCGGCGCTGCACCCGGCCGTCCTGGTCGAGCAGGGCGTACGGGGCGAGCCGGCCGAGCAGCCCGAACCAGACGCCGAACACCTCGCCCTGGGAACGCCACTGGTCGCGACCGAACTGGGCCATGAGAGCCAGCGTCAGCGCGGTGTAGCCGACGAGGAAGATGAACAGCGCCGACGGCCCGGCCTCGAGGACGAGCTCCAGCCACACGACGACGACGAAGAAGGCGACGGCCGGCCAGCGTCCGAGCGCCGCCGGATAGTCGGCCGGCTCCCAGGGCGACACGCCGAGGCGACGAAGGATCCACGCGCCGATGTCGTGGAGCGTCGAGAACGGGTCGATGAAGTGCCACACCGGCCCGAGGAAGATCGACGCGATGGCGATGCCGACCCAGCCGTAGACCCACAGGAACAGCGAGCTGACGTCGGCGTCACCCGAGCCACCGACGATGCCCTGGGCGACGATCCAGACCCAGCCGACGATCCCGAGGACCCGCAGGATGCCGCGCAGCGCGGCCGGTGGCAGGTGACCGTCGGTGAGTGGCGCCGGACGATCCGCCCGCACGTCGCGGACGAGCACGAAGATGAACGACAGGCCGACCGTGATGGCCGCCCCGACGAGGTAGACCGCGAGCGGCAGCCGGCTTTCGTAGACGGCGCTCAGGTTGTGGGCCAGGACCGTCGCGGGCGCGAGCAGCGCGACGCCGGCCGTCCCCAGCAGCGCGGCGCCGAGGGCCTGGACCCGGCGCGGGCTCACGCGGGTGGGCTCGTCCGGTTGCGGCGGTTGTACAGGTAGACGCCGGCGATGGCGACGATGGCCAGGACGACGAGGATCGGCAGGAGGACGTCGGACGTGCTCGAGGCGGGCTCGCCGGTGTCACCCGAGGGCGTCGGTGAGGCCGCGGACGGCGAGGCGAAAGCTGTCGCACTGGCGCTCGCGCTCGGCGAGGCGGGCGCGCTCGGCGAGGCAGACGCGCTCGGCTCGGCGGTGGCGCTGGGTGCGGCCGTGGCGCTGGGCGCGGCGGTGGCGCTGGGCGCGGCCGTGGCGCTGGGCGCGGCGGTGGCGCTGGGCGCTTCGCTCAGCGTCGGCGCCGGGCTGGGTGCGGCCACGACCGTGAACTTCCAGGTCGCCCGGTCGACATCGCCGTCATCGGCCGAGATCGTCGTGGACTTGACCTCGTACTCGCCCGGGGCGAGATCGGGGACGTCGACGATCGACATCGCCTTGGTCGGCTCGGTCCCGATCACGCCGCCGATCCCGATCTGGTCCCCGGCCGCATCGAGCAGGACGAGCGAGCTGCCGTTCGGGTCGAGCGTCTCGGTGTAGGTCGCCCCGATGACCGGCGGCGACCCGGTGACGGTCTCGCCGTCAGCCGGCGTGGAGGTATCCAGCTCGGCGTGGGCAGCGACCGCCGCCGGTAGCAGGAGGATCAGGGCGGTCGCGACGCTCAGCGCGAGCGTGGCGGGGCGATGGAAAGCAGGTCGGCTCATGACATGCGAGTCTACGGACAACACGATGAAGGCGCCGTGCGGGCATCGCCGGCCGCGACGCGCGACATCCGGGGACCGTGCCACGACGTTTCAGCCATCGAAGGACCGGCGCACCGTCCGTCCGGCACGACAGGAGCGACCTTGGAGATCCAGTACCCCGCCGAGCCGGGCCAGACCACAGGCGAGTACCGCGCCGGCGCCTGCAACATCGGTCCTGAGGAGATCGCTCGCCGCCGACGAGGCGGCCTCATGGGGGTCGGCATCGCCGCCGTCATCGCGCTCGTCCTCATCGCGGTCGGGGCGCCACCGCTCCTGCGGCTCGTCGTCTTCCCGTTCCTGGCCGGGGGCCTCATCTCGCTCGAGCAGGCGCGCCGCCATTTCTGCGTCGGGTTCGCCATGGCCGGCATCCGCAACTTCGGCCCGCTGGGCACGCCCCAGGCCGTGGACGACGACGTGGATCGGGCCGCCGACCGCCGGGCGGGGCTGATCATGACCGGCTACATGTCGGCGATCGCGCTGGTCATCACCATCGTCCTGGTGCTGCTGCCGATCTGACGCGCTCCGCCGGACCGGCCTGACCCGTCGACGGAAAGCCGCCAGCCGATCCGACGCGGTACGATCGCCTCCTTGATCCCGCGCGGTCGCCCCGACCGTGCCCGCCCGCCCGACCGAAGTCCCCGTCGAGCGCCCGAACAGGAGCGTCGCGTGTCCATCAGCGTCCCCACCGTGGCCTTCTCCGACGAGCGCCTGGCGAACGGCCTGCGCGCTGATCGTCGCCGAGGACCACCTCGCCCCGGTCGTCGCCATCAACGTCTGGTACGACGTCGGCTCCAAGCACGAGCAGCCCGGCAAGACCGGCTTCGCGCACCTCTTCGAGCACGTGATGTTCCAGGGCAGCCGCCACGTCGCCAAGGCCGAGCACATCGCCCTCGTCCAGGCCGCCGGCGGCACCATGAACGGCACGACCTGGCTGGACCGGACGAACTACTTCGAGACGCTGCCGTCGCACCAGCTCGACCTCGGCCTGTGGCTCGAAGCGGATCGCATGGCGACGCTGCTCGACGCTTTGTCCCAGGAGAACCTCGACAACCAGCGTGAGGTCGTGAAGAACGAGAAGCGCTGGTCGTACGACAACCGCCCGTACGGCTCGTGGCAGGAGAAGCTCCAGGGTCACCTGTACCCGGAGAGCCACCCGTACCACCACTCGACCATCGGGTCGATGGAGGACCTCGACGCGGCCTCGCTCGAGGACGTCCAGGCGTTCTTCCGCACCTGGTACGCCCCGAACAACGCGGTCCTGTCGGTCGTCGGCGACGTCGACACGGCGGCCGTCCGGGCCAGCGTCGAGCGGTTCTTCGGCGCGATCCCGGCCAACCCCTCCATCCCGACCCTGCCCGACCTCTCGCTTCCGCCGACGCTCGGTGGCGAGCGTCGCGAGGTCGTCCACGACCGCGTGCCGCTGCCGCGCATCTACCTCGGCTTCCGGGCGCCGGCGTATGGCGATCCGCGCCTGGACGCCCTCGACGTCGCGGGCCAGATCCTCGCCGGCGGCAAGGGCAGCCGCCTCCATCGCCGCCTCGTGCGCGACGAGCGCGTCGCCCAGGACGTGGCGCTGTTCACCCTCGGGTTCATCGGCGGCGCGTCGGTCTGCGCCGGCTGGGTGACCGTTCGCCCGGACGTGAGCGTCGATCGCGTCGAGGCCGCGTTCCACGAGGAGCTCGACCGGCTGGTGCTCGAGCCCGTCAGCGACGACGAGCTCGCCCGGGCGTTCGCCCTGATCGAGGCCGACGAGCTGGGCGCGCTCCAGCGCGTCGAGGAGCGGGCCGACCGACTGTCGATGTACGCCACGCTGTTCGACGACCCCGGCCTCATCAACCGGATGCTGCCGCGCTACCTGGCGGTGACGCCGGACGCGATCCGCGAGGTCGCGGCGGCCACCTTCCGGCCGGACAACCGGCTGGTCCTGACCTACCTGCCCGAGACCCCACCGGCCGAGACGGACGCGCTCGAGGCGACGGACGAGACCGGCGACGAGGAGGTGGCGGCATGAGCGCCCAGACGACCGGCGCGACCGACGAGGTCGTCGTCGCGGAGCGCCCGCAGCCGGGCACGCCCCGGCCATACGATTTCCCTGCGATCAGCACGACCGAGCTCGACAACGGGCTGACCCTCGTCGTCGCCGACCTGCCGGGGCGGCCGCTGGTCAGCGCCACGATCATCCTGCCGACCGGTGCCGCGGACGAGCCGGCGACGGCCGGCGGCGCGGCCGTGATGGCCGCCCGCGCGCTGACCGAGGGCACCGAGCGCTACGACGCGATCCAGCTGACCGAGGCCTCCGAACGGCTCGGCGCCTCGCTGCACGCCGAATCGGGCTGGGACGCGACGAGCGTGAGCGTGGACGTCCCGGCCAGCCGCCTCGAGCCGGCCCTCGACCTGCTCGCCGAGGTGCTGCTGCGCCCGACGTTCCCCGACGGGGAGATCGAGCGCCTCCGGGACGAGCGGCTCAACGACCTGCTCCAGGCCCAGGCCGACCCACGGCGGCGGGCCGACGAGACGTACATCGGGACCGTGTACGCGGCCTCGTCCCCGTATCACCGCCCGTCGGCCGGTGCCCGTGACACGGTCGCCGGTCTCGAGGCCGGGATCCTGCGGGCGACCTACGAGCGCGCCCTCGACCCGAGCCAGGCCACGCTCGTCGTGGCCGGTGACCTCGGCGGCCAGGACGTCGCCGCCATGGTGGGCAGCCTCCTCGGCGGCTGGACGCCGAGCCCCACGGCCGCGGCAGATCGGGTCGACGTCGACGATGCGCCGGCCACCGCCGGCCGGGTCGTCCGTGTCGTCCACCGCCCGGGCAGCGTCCAGACGGAGATCCGGATCGGCCATCGCGGCCTGCCGCGGCGGATCGCCGACTTCCATGCCGTCTCGGTCATGAGTGCCATCCTCGGCGGCCTCTTCAACTCGCGCCTGAACATGCAGCTGCGCGAGGCGAAGGGCTACACCTACGGCGCGGGCGCGGGCTTCGACCTGCGGCGTGGCGCCGGCCCGTTCACGGCCCGCGCAGCGGTCAACACCGAAGTCACCGTCCCGGCGGTCATCGACACGCTTGCCGAGCTCGTCCGCATGCGCGACGAACCGGTCACCGCGACCGAGCTCGCGGCCGCCCGCGACTTCCTGGTCGGCGTGTTCCCGCTCCGCTTCGAGACGGCCGGGGCCGTCGTCGGGGCGCTCGCCGGGCTGGCCGTCCACGACCTGCCGGTCGAAGAGCTCATCGACTATCGGTCGCACATCGAGGCGGTCGACATCGACGCCATCGCCGCGGCGGCCCGGACCCACCTCCACGTGGATCACGCCGCGATCGTGCTCGTCGGCGATGTCGACGCGTTCGGTCCGGCGCTCGAGGCCGCCGGTCTTGGCACGATCGTCATCGACCGCGACGAGGGTGGGCCGGCCGGTGGCGTGGCGCTCGCCGGCGACGAGGCGGCGGCCGTCGGTCCGACCGACGAGACCGACGAGACGGGACCGACCGCCGGGGCCGAGGATCCCGACCTGCCCGGCACGGCCGACGCTCCGGTGGCGGACCCGAGGGCCGGCGACGACGTGAGCGAGGACGTTGACCGGGGCGCCTGAGCAGGCACCGGCCCGCGGTCTCACGGACCGCCTGCCCGCCCTCGCCTCACCGGTCTACCGCACCTTCCTCGGGGCCGCGTTCCTCGGCAACATCGGCTCGTGGATGAGCGGCACCGCACAGGGCTGGCTCGTCCTCGGACTGACCGACTCGGCGGGCGCGCTCGGCCTGACCGGGGCCGTCGCCAGCGCGCCGACGCTGTTCCTGTCCGTCTTCGCGGGGGTGCTCGCCGATCGCATCGACCGCCGCAGGATCCTCGTCGGGGCGCAGCTCGCGGGAGCGGCCATCGCCGCGCTGCTCGCCATCCTGACCACGACCGACGTCGTGGAGTACTGGCAGGTCCTCGTGCTCGCGTTCCTGGCCGGGTCCGCGACGGCGCTCGCCGGTCCGGCGTTCCAGGCCGTCGTGTCGACGATCGTGCCGCGGGCGGCGATCGGCAACGCCGTGGCGCTCAATTCCGCCCAGTTCAACCTGTCGCGCATCCTCGGGCCGGTCGCGGCCGGCGTGGCCATCGCGGCCGGTGGCCTCGCGGTGGCGTTCTGGGTGAACGCCGCGGCGCTCCTCGTCGTGGCCGTCGTGCTGGCTCGTCTGCCGCTCTCGGATGCGGCGGCCATGCACGTCGTGGAGTCGTCGCTCTGGTCGAACCTGACGGATGGCCTGCGCTACGTCCGCAGCGACCGCACCATCCTCGTCCTCCTCCTGCTCGCGGCCGTGCCCGGCGCTGTTCATGCTCAACTACCTGATCCTGCTGCCGGTCTATGCGCGCGAGATCCTCGACATCGGGGCGGGCGGGCTCGGGATCCTGACCGCCTCGATCGGGGTCGGTGCGCTCATCGGCGCCCTCGGCGTCGCCTTCCTTCGACCGAGCGGCGGGAGCGGCATGCTGCTGCTGGGCGGGCTGAGCGTCGCGTCGATGGCCCTGATCGTGTTCGCGCTCTCGTCGACGTTGCCGATCTCGATGCTGGCGCTGGCGATCCTGGGCGCCTGTCAGGTGACGTACTACGCAACGACGAACACCCTGCTGCAGGTGCTCGTGCCGGGCCGGCTGCGGGGCCGCGTCCTGTCGATCTACATCATGACCTCGTGGGGCGCCATCCCGATCGGCAACCTCCTGGCCGGAGCCGTGGCCGAGCGCTACGGGGCGCCCGTGGCGCTCGCCGGTGGCGGCCTCATCACGCTGGCCGTCGCCGTGGCGCGTGGCGCTGGCGTACCAGCCCCTGCGGATCATCCACGCCGAGCGGGCTCGCGCCGCGACCGCGTAAGGCGCTCAGGCAGGCGCGGGCTGAAACCTTTTCGCGTCAGCGTGTCTCAGGGAGGTACACGCCGGTCGGCCGGTCCGACCGGGAACCTTGGGAGCAACGAACCGATGCGACTCGACCCAAAGCTGGTGCGCGGTCTCGGGACCGGCGTGATCACCCTCTTCCTGGCCGGTGGCGCCGTGATGGCGGCCAGCAGCCTGACGTCGACCCCGGCGCCAGCCGCGGCACCCGCCGCCGGGACCGCCGCCCCGACCGACGACGCCACGGCTGAACCCAGCGACGACGCCACCGCCGAGCCCACGGCCGATGCGACCGCCGAGGCGACCGACGATCAGGGCGACGACGACGCCACCGCCGAGCCGACCGCTGAGGCGACGGCCGAAGCGACCGACGATCACGGCGACGACGACGCGACCGCCGAGCCGACCGCCGAGGCGACGGCGGACGCGACCGACGACCACGGAGGCGACGAGGCGAACGACGACAACGACGGCCCGGGCGCCACGGCCGAGCCGGCCGAGACGCCCGAGGCCACGGACGACCACGGCGGCGACGGCCACGACGGTTCCGACGATCACGGTGGCGATGACGGCTCCGACGACCACAGCGGCAGCGGCCACGGTGGTGGCGATGACGACCATTCGGGTTCCGACCACGACGACTGACCTCGCCCGGCCACCCGCGGCGACGTGGACCGTCCCGATGCGCGAGCATGGACCGGCTCGCCCCACCTCACGGTGGCGGCGGGTCGGTCCGGCGTGCCGGATGACGAGCGGCTCGACGGGTTCGGGAGGTCGACCATCAGCGACGATCCGGGGGCTCCGCGTTCGGCGGACGGCCAGGCCGACGAGCGCGCCATCGTGGCCGCCGTCCTGGCCGGCGATCGCGACGCCTTCCGCCGCCTCGTCGAGCGCGAATCGGCGGCCGTGGTCCGTGCCTGCTACCGCGTCCTGGGCGACCAGGCCGATGCCGAGGACGCCGCCCAGGAGGCCTTCGTGACCGCCTACCGCTCCCTCGCCACGTGGCGATCCGAGGGACCGTTCGGGGCGTGGCTGACGCGGATCGCCATCCGCATCTCCCTGCGCCAGGCCGGACGCCGGCGGACCGTGACATGGCGCGATCCGGCGGGGAGCCAGCCTGCTGATGGGACTCCGAGTGCCGCGGACCAGGCCGTCGAGCGCGCCTCGGTCGGGGCGACCGCCCGGACCGACCCGGCCGCGCTGTCGATGCGCTCCGAGCAGGCGATGGAGGTGCGCCGCGCGGTCACGATGCTGCCCGAGCCGTACCGCGAGGTGGTCGCGTTGCGCTTCTTCGGCGACGCGACACTCGACGAGATCGCCCGTCAGACCGGCCGCCCCCTTGGCACGGTCAAGACCCACCTGCACCGCGGCCTTGCGCGGCTCCGGACGCAGCTCGATCGGACCGAGCCATGAGCGGACCCGGACGGCGGTTCGATCCATCCGAGCTGGCCGGCCTCGACGGGGCCCCGCTGTCCGACGCCGAGGCGGCCGCCCTGCTGGCGACCGCACGTGACGTCGAGGCGTTCGCGGCCCAGGCGGTCATCGCCCCGACGCCGGACTTCATGGATCGCGTGATGACCGCGGTCGCTGCCGAGGCTCCGCCACTCGTGCTCCGGCGCGGTGGCTGGTTGGCCGCCCTCGTACCGATGATCCGCGACGCCTGGCGGATCGCCTGGTCGGCCGACCGGCCGCTGGCGGTCCGCGCTCAGGCGCTCGCGATGGTCCTGCTCGTCGCCGTTGCGGTCGGCTCGACAGGTGCCTTGGCGGCGGCCGGGATCAGCCGGCTGCTCGCGGACGGCCCGACGCCCCCGCCGACCGTGGCGCCCAGCGTCGCGCCGCTGTCCGCGTCGCCCTCGCCGAGTCCCGCCGTGCCGAGCACGGGTCCGACCGGCCTGCCATCGTTGTCGCCCTCGCCGTCCCCGTCCGCTGGCGAGTCGGACGATGCCGGGTCCACGGCCGAGCCGTCGGAGACTCCCGGCGCCACCGACGATGGCGGCAACGGCGGCGGCTCGGCGGCGCCGACCGGGTCGCCCGATCCGACCACGAGGCCGACCAAGACCCCCGGCCACACGTCGACGCCGGACCCGACCGATACGGCCGAGCCGGACGATACCGCCGAGCCGGACGACACGCCAGATCCATCGAAGACGCCGCACCCGACGGACACGCCCCGCCCGTCGGAGACGCCGAACGGCGACGGCTCGGGCTCGCACGGGGGCGACGACTCGTCGGGCTGACCGCGCGTCCGACGCGGCGCTAGGCTTGGCCGGTGATCGTCGTGATCGGCTCCACGTACCTGCGCGGCGAGGGCAGCACCGGTGTCCCCGACGGGGTCGCCGGGCGGATCGCCGTCGCGGCCGCGACCGATGGCGCAGCGGTCGAGCTCATCGCCAAGATCGGCGACGACCCGGCCGGTGACGCGCTGCTCGTGGCGCTCGCCAGGGCCCGGGTCGGGCATGTCGCGGTGCTCCGCGATGCCGTCCACCCGACGGCCCACCGGGCGGACGATGCGGACGCGACCGATGACGGCGCGATCGATCCGGCGAACGATGCGACGCCGCCCGTGCCATGGCTGGTCGAACCGGGCGACGCGTCCGCGCTCGAGGCGGCCGACGTCGGGCTCGCCCTCCGCTACCTGACCGACTATCGGGTCATCGTCGCCGTCCACGTCGCCGACGCGATCGTCGACCAGGCGACCGCGGCGGCGGATTGGGCGGGCGCCCATCTCGTGCTGGTCGCGGCGCCCGGAGCCGCCATCGGAGCGCGGATCCCGGACGGCGCGCTCGTCATCGAGGACGAGGTCGACGGCACCGCCGACGACGGGACCGCCCTCGCGGAACGGCTCGGCCAGTACGCCGCGGCGATCGATGCCGGATCCACCCCGGCGGCCGCCTACGCCGTGCTGACGAGCACGACCGACTAGAGCCCGAGCGAGTCCACCGCCGGCGCCGTCGCGATCAGGGGCTCGATGAGCTCGGGCCCGTCACGACGCACGTCGTTCACGTCGCGATTGACCGCGTAGATGCGCAGTGCGATGTCGTCGGACGGCTCGAGCATGGCGCGCAGCTCGGTCGGATCGGGGATGGTCGGATCGAGCCAGCGGTCCCAGGCATCGTCGGGGATCACGACGGGCATCCGGTCGTGCAGGTCGGCCATGGCCTCGTTGGGGGTCGTCGTGATGATCGTGAACGTGCGCCGGACGGTCTCGGTGGCCGGGTCCTTCCAGCCGGCCCACAGGCCGGCCAGGGCGAGCGGTCGGCCGTCCTCGCGAGCGATCGCGTACGGCTGGCGGATCGGTGCCCTCGCGCTTCCACTCGTAGAACGCGTCGACCGGGACGAGGCAGCGGTGGCGCTTGAACGCGTCACGGAAGGCGGGGCTGCCGGTCAGGGTCTCGGCCCGCGCGTTGAACATCTTCGAGCCGGTCTTGAGGTCCTTGGACCAGTGCGGGATCAGCCCCCAGCGGTAGGCCGTGATGGCGCGCCGGTCCTCGCGCTGGACGACGACGAAGGCGTCATCGGTCGGGGCCACGTTGAACCGGGCGCCGAGCTCGTCGGCGAGGGGTTCAGCGGCGAAGATCTCGGCCAGCTCCGAGGCCGGGCGCTGCTGCGTGAACCGTCCGCACATCGGTCCAAGTCTAGTATCGTCGCGCCGATGGACGACGCCTCGCCCCCGACGGGGCGCCCCAGCCCGGACCCGGCCCGCATGGGGCGCCTCACCCGCGAGGATGCGATCGCCCACCTGACGGCTGCCGATACGGCGCTGAGCGCGGGCGAGTTCCGCGACGCCGCGATGCACTACAGCCGGGTCATCGGCTTCGACGATCCGCAGATCACGGCGGCGGCCCTCATCGGGCTCGGCGAGGCCCGCTACCGGCTCGACGACGACGATGGCGCGCTGGCGTCCTGGGAGTCCGCGGTCGAGCTCGGCGAGACGAGCTCGACGTACGTGGCGTGGCGGAACATCGCCGCGGCCCGCGTCCGCGCCGGGAACCTGACCGGCGCCATCGACGCCTACCGCCAGGCCGACCGACGCGCGCCGCCCGAGGACAAGGCCGAGATCGCGACCCGGCTCGGCTGGCTGACCAAGGAGACCGGCGACAAGCGGGCCTCGCGGCGGTACTTCGCCAAGGGCCGCGGCGACGGACCGCTCATCTCGGCGACCGCCGTGCTCATCGGGGCCACGGTCATCGTCTCGCTGTCCGCGCTGCTGTCGTCCGAAGGGCAGGCGCTGTACGACGCGCTCCAGCTCGACAAGGCCGCGGTGGCCGACGGCGAGCTCTGGCGGCTCTGGACGGTGACCCTGCTGCACGGCAGCTTCATCCACCTGTTCTTCAACATGTATGCCCTCTACCTGGCCGGGCCGGTCGTCGAACGGTGGTACGGCTCGATCCGGTTCGTGCTCATCTACCTCGCCTGCGCGGCCGCCGGATCCATCGGCAGCTTCGCCTTCGGTGGCGACGTGCCGTCGGTCGGGCGCGTCGGGAGCGATCTTCGGACTATTCGGATTGTTGCTGGCCGCCGGCCGGGTCCACCACCCGGTGGACCGCCAGAGCCGGGCGCTCGTCAGTCAGCTGGGGATCCTCATCCTGATCAACATCGCCTTCGGGTTCGCGTCGACCGGCATCGACAATGCCGCCCACATCGGTGGCCTGTTCGCGGGCCTGTGGCTGGGCTTCATGATCCCGCCGACCCGCGTCCAGACGATGGCCTCGCTCTGGCAGAAGCCCGGCGAAGCCCGGACCAGCCATCTCGCCACGGTGCCGACCGCGGTGGTCGCCTTCTCGTTCGGGGTGGTGGCGGTGGTGTGCGCGATCGGTTGGGTCCTGGCGGCGGGCGCCAGGGGCTGATCGGGCCTGTTTCGGCGCGTCCGCCGTTCAGCGATCGGGCGAGCGGTCGGCTCTCCGGCGCCTTGGCCGCGGTAGACGTGCCCTGGTGGTCAGCCGTGGCGACCCCGGGCGTGCGCTAGCATCGGGCCCCATGTTCGCCACCCTTCTCGGCCCGCTCCCGGACCCACCCGTTGCCACCGACGCCGCCCCGGAGGCGCGGCTCGACGTGATCCTCGATTTGCAGGTCGAGGCCGGCCTCGAGCCGGTGACGGACGGCGGCGCGCTCGCGAGCGCGGCGAGCGCATCGACGGACCCGGTCGCGGCCTGGCGCGCCACCACCGTGCGCACGGATCGGCTCGTCAAGGCGGTCATCCTCGGCCCGGTCAGTGCCGGCTCGGACGGCGCCACCGAACGGGCGTGGCTCCTCGCGCTCGCCGATGCCGGCTGCGCCTGGATCGAGGTCCACGAACCGGCCGCCGCGGCGATCGGTGCCGATCCGGTGCGCCGCGCGGGCTTCGCAGACGCGCATCGGGCGTTGACGGCCGATCTCGATGGCGTCCACCTCAGCCTTGCCATCACCGGCGGGAGCGCGCACGAGGCCGGCATCGAGACGTTGCTCGCCGGCGGGTACTCGAGCCTGGCGCTCGACCTCATCGACGGCCCGGACAACTGGTACCTGGCCGCTTCGGCGCCGACGGAGCTGGGCATCATCGCCGGGGCGGTCTCGACCAGAACGGGCAGCGACGACGGGCCGGAGGTGCTGTTGTGGGCCGCCGGGTACGCCGCGTCCACGGCGGGTCGTGGTCCGGATCGGGTCGGCCTCGCGACGGCCGGCTCGCTGGCCGGCCTCAGCTGGGAGGCGGCGGCTCGCAAGGTCGGCCGGCTCGGCGAAGCCGCTCGACTCGCGGTCGCGCCTCGCGACGAGCAGCTGGCCTCGATCGACCCACGCGCCATCGATGCGCGCTCCGCCGCCCTCGGCCGCTACGAGCCAAGGCCCAAGCGCCGTCCGCCGGGTTGACCCACGCTCACGCTGCAGCTGTCCGCCTTCAGCTGGCAGCCTTCACCGCATCGAGCGGCGGGTACGGTGGACCCACCCGAAGGGCGTCGAGCAGGTCTTGCGCCATTCGTTGCCCGTTCGGGAATTGGTCGCTGCGATCCCAGCGCCACGCCGCGACCAACGCAAGGACGAGCCCGCGGCAGTCGTGGAGCAGTTCCTGATCGACGTCCGGATAGCGCTCGCCGACGTCTTCGGGTACATGCGCGAGGTCGAATTCGACGGGCCCACGACAACAGGTCTCGAGGTCGATGAACAACGGCCCGTTGTTCGTGTTGAGCAGGTTGCCTGGGTGTGGCTCGCCGTGGAGCAGTTGCTCGGCGGCGCCGCGGTCATCGATCGCTCGCCTCAGGCCGCGCAACGTGGTGCTCAGAAAGTCCCGGTCTGCATCGGCGAACGCGGGAGTGTCGTCGAGGCTGGCGACGAGTCGTTGCGCCTCCGCGACCCGATCCGTGAAGTGCGGCACCGTGACATCCAGGTCCCGCAGGCCGGCGTGAAGTCGCTCGAGGGCATCCGCATAGGCGGCTGGTGCGACCTCCCGAGGTGAGACCGGCTCGTGGTACGTCCAGAACGTGATCACGAAACCGTCGCGGCCGTAGACGCGCGGCGCGACGCGAGGCTCAAGGCCAGCCACAGGGCAGTCGGTTTCGGCCAGCCGTTTCGCGAGCTCGACTTCGAGCTTTGCCGCCTCGTGCGCGCGAGGTGCGACCCGGGCGAGGACATCACACGGCCGCAGGCGCACGGCGAGCCTGTTCGAGTCGTGAAGGACGATCGCGTCGTCCACCAGCAGGTCGAGCGCTTCGGCGGTCGACCTGGCCGCCGCCAGAGCACGCGGAACCTCTGATGCATCCATCTGCAGCGGAAGTCTGCCTTAGGCGTTGCGCCTCTTCTCTGTGGCGTGGCGTCCAGAGGCGGCCGGGGTGGTCACCCGGCTACCATCGCTCCATGACCACGACCTTTTGGCACGGCTTCGCCGACATGCACACCGTCAAGGACGCCGAGATCGTCTTCCGCTCCGGCGAGGGCGTCTGGCTCGAGGCGACCGACGGCCGGCGCTTCCTCGATGCGACCGCGGCGCTCTGGTACTGCGCCGTCGGCTACGGCCGCGACGAGATCGCGGACGCCGTCGCGGCCCAGCTCCGTCGACTGCCGGCGTCGTCGTCGTTCGGTGCCTACACCTCGGAACCGACGATCGAGCTCGCCGCCCGACTCTCGGCGCTCGCGCCCATCGATGACGCGGTCGTCTTCCTGGGTTCGGGCGGATCGGACGGCGTCGACACCGCGGCCAAGCTCGTCCGCCGCTACTGGGACGTCATCGGGCGGCCCGAGAAGCGGATCATCGTCTCGCGCGAGCACAGCTATCACGGGATGCATGCCTGGGGGACGTCGCTTGCCGGGATGCCATCGAACAAGGCGGGCTACGGCGGCGCGTTCATCGATGAGGTCGTCCACGTCGGCATCGATGACACCGAGAGCCTCGGCGCCCTGTTCGAGCGGCAGGGCAACGAGATCGCGGCGTTCATCGGCGAGCCGGTGGTCGGTGCCGGCGGTGTCTACCCGCCCGACCCGTCGTACTGGGCCGAGGTCCAGCGCCTGTGCCGCGAGCACGACGTGCTGCTCATCGCCGACGAGGTCATCACCGGGTTCGGCCGGACCGGGTCGATGTGGGGCTCGCAGCGGTACGGCATCGAGCCCGACCTCATCGTCTTCGCCAAGGTCGTGACGTCCGGCTACCAGCCGCTCGGCGGCGTGCTCGTCGGACCGCGGGTCGCCGAGCCGTTCTGGGCCGGCTCGGATCCGGGCCCGATGTTCGTCCACGGCTACACGTACTCGGGGCATGCGGCGGCCTGCGCGGCGGCGATGGCCAACCTCGACATCATCGAGCGCGAGGGGCTCGTGGCTCGCGTCGCGTCCATGGAGGGCGCCTTCGACGGCGCGATCCGGCGGCTCGAGTCGGCTCCGCTCGTGGGCGAGGTGCGGACCGTCGGCTTCACCGCGGCCGTCGCCGTGGCCGCTGATCGGTTGGCGGCGGATCCGGCGACGCCCGCGAAGGTCGTCGGCGCGGCCCTGCGCCACGGGGTCGCCACGCGCGTGCTGCGCGGCCACGCGATCCACATCTCCCCGGCCTTCACGATCAGCCCCGAAGAGGTCGACGTGATGGTCGACGGACTGCGGGCCGCCTTCGACGACGTGGCTGCCGCGAGCTGAGGCACTGCGCGTCGTCGGGCGTCGGCGGTTCCGGCCGGCGATCCGGCACGCGGGTTGGCTGTCGAGCGCCGAGGCGGCGCAGACCGACGCTGCTCCCTGGCCGGATATCGCCCCCGCTGGTAGACCGACGCGCGCCGTTCGCGCCCTCCCAGCGACCCTCGGCACCACGGACCCGGCATCACGCGGCGCATCGCGGTGCGCCACGCTCGATCGGCGCGGTTCGACTCCGGTTGGCGGCCTCGATGTGGCCTCGATGGGCCCGAGATACCAGTCCGGGCGATATCGGCGGCGACATCGGTCGGGTATCCGCGCCGCAGCCACGAACGCCTTGGGTCCGGGGCGTCGCGTGAGGGTCTTATGCGCCCATATCGATGTCAGGTGCGCTCCCAGCGCTCTGTTCGGCACATCGCGGGCCAGAACGGCCGCCACGACCGGCCAGTCGCCCCGCATCACGCACGGATGAGCACGACTTGAGCCGAGACCGGTGGCCGGGAAGCACCGATAGGCCGGTCGATGCGCTGGATCGTGCGGTCCCAGCGCACCGGTGCGGCGGAAGGGGTCGCCGTGGCGGGGTGCCGGCTGGGCTAGCCGTCGCCGGCGCCCACGGCCCGCCGGCCGGGCTAGCCGTCGCCGGCGCCCACGGCCCGCCGCCTGCCCACGACCGGCCGTCCGCCGCCGACTGACCAACCGCCCCCGCGGACCGCCAGCGTCCCACGCACCGACCCGCAACCGCGGCGACTTGATTCCGTACCCCGAGGGTGCCACCATCGCATGACCTCCCCCGACCCGCCACGCCATCCCCGCGGACCTGGCCGGTGAGAGGCCCGCGTGCTCAGAGGGGCGATCCGATCCGTCAACGCGCCGCGACCTTTCCGGTCGCGATCAGGCAGTCGTCGAAGGAGGTCCGGCCGGTGGGCGAACATATCTCCCTGACGGTGAATGGGGCACAACGGGCGCTGGAGGTCGAACCTCGAAAGCTGCTCGTGCAGGCCATCCGCGAGGACCTCGATCTGACCGGCACGCACGTCGGCTGCGACACCAGCCAGTGCGGGGCCTGCACGGTCCACGTCGACGGACGAGCCGTGAAGAGCTGCACGATGCTCGCGGTCCAGGCGGACGGCGCCAACGTCACCACCATCGAGGGCATGGCCGACGGCGATGCCCTGCACCCGCTGCAGACGGCCTTCTGGGAGAAGCACGGCCTGCAGTGCGGCTTCTGTACGCCGGGCATGATCATGACCGCCGCCGACCTGCTGGCCCACGACCCGGACCCCTCGGACGAGACCATCCGACACGCGCTCGAGGGCAACATCTGCCGCTGTACCGGCTACCAGAACATCGTCGCGGCCGTGAAGGCTGCGGCCATCGCCATGCGCGAGGGGGCCGCCGCCCCCGCGTCCGCGTAGGGACGGGGAGACGACGATGACCGACGTGCTCGACGCCCCGTTCGGCAAGGCCCTCAAGCGCACCGAGGACCCGCGCTTCATCACCGGCCAGGGCCGCTATCTCGACGACATCAAGCTGCAGTCGATGACCCACATGGCCATCCTGCGCAGCCCGTACGCCCACGCCAACATCCGCTCGATCGATACGAGTGGCGCGGCTTCGATGCCCGGCGTCGTCGCCGTGTTCGTCGGGGCCGACATCCCGTACAACCCGCTCCCGATGGCCTGGCCCGCCGGTGGCAGCGCGGGCATCCAGAACAACGTCAACGTACCGCGCGTGCTCGCGACCGACAGCGTCAAGTGGACGGGGGAGGGGGTCGCGGCGGTCGTCGCCGAGACACCCGAGCTGGCCCAGGACGCGCTCGATGCGATCATCGTCGACTGGGAGCCGCTCCCGGCCGTAGTCGACTCCGAGAAGGCCATGGGCGACGGCGCTCCGCAGCTCCACGAGAACGCCCCGAACAACGTCGTGTTCGAGTGGAACGTCGGCGACAAGGCGGGCACCGATGCCGCCGTCGACGACGCCGAGGTCGTCGTCCGCCAGCGGATCGTCAACAACCGGCTCATCCCCAACCCGATGGAGACCCGCGGCGACATCGGCTGGTACAACCCGGGCACCGAGGAGTACACGGTCTGGATGTCCAGCCAGACCCCGCACATCCAGCGTCTGCTCCTGACCGCCTTCGTGACCGGCATCCCCGAGCACAAGGTCCGCTGCATCAGTCCGGACGTCGGGGGCGCCTTCGGCACGAAGATCTTCTGTTACGCCGACATGGCGCTGACGATGTTCGCAAGCAAGGCCATCGGCGGTCGACCGGTGAAGTGGGTAGAGGGTCGCCGCGAGAGCTACGGCAGCACCATCCACGGCCGCGACCACATCACGTATCTCGAGATCGCGGGCAAGCGCGACGGCACCGTCACCGGGCTCCGGGTCAAGACCCTGGCCAACCTTGGCGGCCGCCTCTCGACCATCGGCCCGGGCATCCCCACGACCCTGTACGCCCGGGTGCTGAGTGGGTGCTACAAGATCCCGAACGTCTATGCCGAGGTGACCGGCGTCTACACGAACACCACGTTCGTCGACGCGTACCGCGGCGCCGGCCGGCCCGAGGCGACCTACGTCATCGAGCGCGCGATGGACCTCTTCGCGGCCGAGATCGGGATGGACCGCGCCGAGCTGCGGCGACGGAACTTCATCCAGCCCGACCAGTTCCCGTACGACAACCCGTCCGGGCTCGGCACGGCCAGCGGCGGGGCCAAGATCTACATCGATTCCGGCAACTACGAGCCGGCCATGGACATGGCCCTTGCGACCGCTGGGTACAAGGACCTGGCCGCCAAGAAGGCCGAGGCAAAGGGGCGCGGCAAGCTCCTGGGCATGGGCTTCAGCACCTACATCGAGGTCTGCGGCGTCGCGCCCTCGAAGTGGATCGGTGCCGTCGGCGAGGGCTGGGGCGCCGCCATGTGGGAGTCGTCGAACATCAAGATCCACCTGACCGGCAAGGTCGTCGTGACGATGGGCACCCAGCCGCAGGGCCAGGGCCACGAGACGACCTACGCCCAGGTCGTCGCCACCGAGCTCGGCATCCCGATGGAGGACGTCATCGTCCAGCACTCGGACACGCAGGGCACGCCCTTCGGGTACGGCTCGTACGGCTCGCGCACGAGCTCGGTCGGCATGACCGCGGCGATCAAGGCCACGGACAAGATCAAGGCCAAGGCCGCCCGCTACGCCGCCCACATGCTCGAGGCCAACGTCGAGGACATCGAGATCGACGGCGCCGAGTACCGGGTCAAGGGCAGCCCCGACAAGAAGAAGACCATCCAGGAGATCGCGTTCGCCCTCGACCTCGCATTCGATACGCCCGAGGGCATGGAGCCGTACCTCGACGAGACGGCCTACTACGACACCCCGAACTGCACCTGGCCGTTCGGGACGCACATCGCGGTCGTCGAGATCGACGAGGAGACCGGCGTCGTGGACCTCGTCCGCTACGTCGCCGTCGATGACGTCGGCAACAAGATCAACCCGATGATCGTCGACGGCCAGCTCCATGGCGGCATCGCCCAGGGCGTCGGCCAGGCCCTCTGGGAGGGCGCGATCTACAGCGACGATGGCCAGCTCCTGACGGGCTCGATGCTCGACTACGCGCTGCCCAAGGCGTCGCGGCTGCCGACCTTCGAGCTCGACGAGACCGTGACCCCCTCGCCGGTCAACCCGATCGGCGTCAAGGGCGTCGGCGAGGCCGGGGCGATCGCCTCCACGGCGGCGGTCGCCAACGCCGTCATCGATGCCCTCGGCCCGTATGGCATCCGCCACCTCGACATGCCCTACACATCGCAAAAGGTCTGGTCCGCGATCCAGTCGGCGAAGGGAGGCCAGGCGTGATCCCCGCCCCGTTCACCTACCAGCGCGTCGACACGCTCGACGAGGCCGTCGAGGCCCTGGCCGCGAGCGAGGGCTCGGCCAAGGTCATCGCCGGGGGCATGAGCCTGCTGCCGCTGATGAAGCTGCGTCTCGCCCAGCCGGGGGCGCTGATCGACATCGGCCGCGTCGACGAGCTACGGCACCACGGGCCGACGCCCGACGGCGGCTACGAGCTTGGCGCCCTGGCCACGTACGCCGACGTCATCGAGGACACGCCGCTCGGGTTCGCCCGCGACTGCCTGCTCGGTATCGGCGACATCCAGGTCCGCAACCGCGGCACGATCGGTGGGGCGATCAGCCATGCCGACCCCGCCTCGGACGCGCCGGCGCTCGCCCTCGCGCTCGACTACTCGGTCGTCCTGCGTTCCAAGCGCGGCGAGCGGACCGAACCGCTCGACGGGTTCTTCGAAGGCGCCTTCCAGACCGCGATCGCCCCCGACGAGATCCTCGTCAAGGCCGTTCGTGGCCCGCTGCCCGCGGGGTCGGGCGGCTCGTACCAGAAGATGGAGCACCCGGCCTCGGGCTACTCCATCGTCGGGGTCGCCGCGGTCATCGCCATGGACGGCCACGTCGTCAGTCACGCCCGGGTCGCCCTCACCGGCGTCGGCGAGGTCGCGTATCGGGCGAAATCGGTCGAAGCGGCGCTCATGGGTACGGACGGCTCGGCTGGGGCGGTCGCCGCCGCCGCCGAGCACGCGACCGATGGCCAGACCGTCAATGGGGACATCCACGCGGACCGCGACTATCGAGCGCGCATGGCGGTGGTCTACACCCGTCGCGCGATCGAGGCCGCGCTCGGCCGCTAGCCCGGATCGCGCCGGCATCCGGGGTGCGCGTCGAGCGGGTCACCCCGGGTCGACGCGTGCCCGGCCGCCTCGCCGGAGGCGTGCTGACCCGTGACCTGACCATCGGCGGGCGCCGCTGGAGCAAGGGCCGCCGTCTCAGCGCGGATGACCTGCTCGCCCTGGCCGCCGCGGACCTGGGACCGCCGGTCACGATCATCGTGGCCGAGCCCGGCGAGCTGCACGAGGACGAGGCCGCCATCCGCCTCGCGAAGGCCGTTGCGGGCCCGAACCTCGACGTGCGTGGGCCCAACGAGAGCCGCCTCGACCTCGTCGCCGCGGCCGCGGGCGTGGTCAACGTCCAGGTCGCCGAGCTCGAGCGGCTCAACCGGCTCGATCCGCTCGAGGTCTTCACGGTGTTCGACGGGCAGGTCGTGGAGCCGGGCGATCTCGTGGCCTCGGTCAAGGTGGCGCCCCATGTCGTGGACGCCTCGATCGTCGAAGCGGGCGCGCGGATCGCGGGGTTCGGTTCGCAGCCGATCGTGTGGGTCGCGCCGTTCGTGCCGCGTCGCGTCGGCGTCGTCGTCAAGGAGTCGGTGCGGGCGACCGCCCGCGAGCGGTTCGAGACCAGCGTCCGAGCCAAGGTCAACGGCCTCGGCTCGCAGCATCCTCGACATCGTCTACGTCGAGGACGACCCGGACGCCGTCGAGACGGCGGTGGCTCGGTTCGTGCGTGGGGCCGACACGGCCGACCTCATCCTGACCGCCGGGTCGGCGAGCACGGACCCGCAGGACGCGTTCTTCGTCGCGATCGCGGCGCTGGGCGGACGGCTCGTGCGGCGCGGCGTTCCGGCCCACCCTGGCTCGATGCTGTGGCTGGCGCGCGTCGGCCACACGACGATCCTCGGGCTGCCGACGTGCGGCGCGTACTCGAAGGCGACGGCCGCGGATCTGTTGCTGCCGCGGCTGCTGGCCGGCGAACCCGCCTCGGAGAAGACCGTGGCCAAGCTGGGCCACGGCGGCATCCTCACCCGTTCGCAGCGGTTCCGCTTCCCGCCGTACGCCCGGGAGCTCGACGCCCCGGAGGGCTAGGGCGGGCCCTTCCGGCCGGGCCGCTCTGGCCGAGGTCGGCGCGTTCGGTCACCCCACGACCGAACGGACGGCGGAACCCGCCTGGCCCGCCACTCAGTCGCTCGTTCGGTCACCCCACGACCGACGCGCGTCACGCTCAGACACCCATCGACCACGAACCCCTCGTGGCCGCTCGACCAGGATGCGGTCCGCGACATCCTGAGCGCTTGGCGCGTGCTCATCCATGCGGATGGTGTGTCTCAGCCTGACGCGTCCGACCCAGACCGGCCCGCCCGACCGCCCGTGATCGAGCCGACGAACCGGCTAGCGCCCAGCACCCGGCTCGCGGCCCGCACGGCACGGACCCGCGCCACCGACTCGCGGGCGCCCCCCGCACGATCGGGCCTTCCGTGTACAGTCCGGACATGAGCGACCGTGACGCCCGGCCTGCGGGCACCCGATCCATCGAGGCCCTGACCGAGGACTTCCGCGGCCGCGACTACATCGCCGATCGATCGCTGATGACCGCGGTCTTCCTGGCGCTCGAGCTCGAGCGCCCCCTGCTTCTCGAGGGCGAGGCCGGCGTCGGCAAGACCGAGCTCGCCAAAGTCCTCGCCCAAAGCCTCGGCGCGCGGCTCATCCGGCTGCAGTGCTACGAGGGCCTGGACGTCAACACGGCCGTCTACGAGTGGAACTACCCGCGTCAGATGCTCGAGATCCGGCTGCTCGAGGCCCGCGGTGAGGCGGACCAGGCGAGCGCCCGCGACATCTTCGGCAGCGACTTCCTCATCCGCCGCCCGCTCCTGCAGGCGCTCGAGGTCCACGACGGCGTCGCCCCGGTCCTGCTCATCGACGAGATCGATCGCGCGGACGAGGAGTTCGAGGCGTACCTGCTCGAGATCCTTTCCGACTTCCAGGTCACGGTCCCCGAGATCGGCACCATCAAGGCCGAGCTCCCGCCGCGGGTCATCCTCACGAGCAACCGCACGCGCGAGGTCCACGACGCGCTCAAGCGGCGCTGCCTCTACCACTGGATCGACTATCCGACCGCCCAGAAGGAATACGAGATCGTCCTCGCCCGCGTGCCGGCCGCCCCGGAGCAGCTCGCCCGCGAGGTGGTCGGCTTCGTGCATCGCCTGCGCGAGACGGACCTGACCAAGGTGCCCGGGCATCGCCGAGACGCTCGACTGGGCCGCCGCGCTCATGTCCCTCGGCGCGCGCGAGCTGACGCCGGAGCTCGTCGACGAGACGCTCGGTGTCGTGCTCAAGTACGAGGAGGACATCCGCCAGCTCCGTGGCGAGCAGTCGAAGCGGATGCTCAGCGAGGTCGCTGCGCGCGGCTGATCTGCGGCTGACGGCCCGGGATCCGCGGCTGATCCACGCGGCGCCCGCGCGATTGCAAGCGAGTTGTCACGTTCGCAAGGCCACGTCCGCGGCCCACGTTGAGATGGCCGCTGCATCGTCAGCGTGATGCCGACCGCGGCCCCCATCGGCGGGACCCCCAGCGCCTGATGGCACCCCCGGCTCCGGATTCGGTCGCCTGGAGCGACGACCCGGATCCGGCTTGGGACCGCGTGGCCGGCCGGACCCGTCCGGGGTCCGTGGAGGAGAACATGCGACGCTTCTTGCTCGCCGTCGGCGTGACGGCATCCCTGGCCCTCGCGGCCTGTTCCTCGTCCGGCGGCTCGTCGAGCCCCGGCGCCAGCACCGAACCCGGCGCCTCGGCGCCGATGAGCGCCGCCCCGTCGACTGGGACGAGCGCCGCCCCGGCCGCCAGCGCGAGCGCGGCCGGCATCGATCCGGCCTCGGTCAGCGGCGACCTCACCCTGCAGGGTTGGAGCGCCGGCGCCGTCGAGGCCCCGATCCTCGACCAGGTCCTGGCGGACTTCATGACCAAGTATCCGAACGTCAAGGTCAAGTTCGAGCCGGTCGCGGGCGACTACACCGCCGCGATGGCCGCGAAGTTCAGCTCCGGCGACGTGCCGGACGTGTTCTACGTCGACTCCTCGGTCGCACCCACCTGGATCGATGACGGCGTCATCCAGCCCCTCGACGACTACATCGCCAAGACCGGCGACGACACGACGGCGTTCTTCCCCGGCTATCTCAACGCCTTCAAGGGCCCGGACGGCAAGATCTACGGGCTGCCGAAGGACGGCAACACGCTGGCGATGGGCTACAACACGGACATGCTCGAGAAGGCCGGCGTGACGACCCCGCCGACCGACTTCGCGTCGCTGAACGACGCCGTGACCAAGCTGCAGGCCTCGGGCGTCGAGACGCCGCTGTGCCTGTCGGGCTCGCTCGATCGCGCGCTCGCCTTCATCGACGCCAACGGCGGCGGCCTCCTGACCGAGGACAAGTCGGCGTCGCAGATCACGACCCCCGAATCCGTCGCGGGCATCGACACCTACCTCAAGTGGTTCACCTCCGGCGCGGGCAAGCGCCCGGCCGACCTCGGTGACGACTGGTGCGGCAAGTCCCTCGGCGAGGGCCACGCAGCGATCATCTTCGAAGGCGGCTGGCTCGACCCGTACATGAAGGAGAACTACCCGGACGTCAAGTACGCCTGGGCCGAGATGCCTGCCGGCCCCGCCGGCAAGAGCACCCTCGGGTTCACCGTGAGCTACTCGATGGGCGTCGACTCCCCGAACAAGGACGCGTCCTGGGCGCTCATCGACTACTTGACCGGCCCCGAAGGCATGGACACCTGGACCAAGGGTGGGGTCGCCAACCCGGCGCGTGATGACGTCGCCGGCGACCCGGCCAAGAAGATCCTCATCGACGGTGCGGCCTACGCCCAGCCGTGGAGCTTCATCCCGGGGTTCAGTGAGATCAACGACGCGTTCAACAACGCCCTGACCGCGGCCATCGAAGGCAATGGCTCGGCCCAGGACATCGCGGACGCGACGAACACCGCCATCGAGGACAACCTCAAGTAGCCGGCCTTTCCGGGACCCGGCGCCGACTGATGCTCCTCCGTCGGTCGCGCCGGGTCTTCGGGAACCCAGGAGGTGGGCGATGGCAGCAAGCGCAGGCGTAGCGGCGACGCAGTCGGCCGGGCGCGGTCCGAGCGAGCGCCGCTCGGAAGCGCTCGCCGGCTACGCCCTGATCGCGATCCCGATCGCCCTGTTCCTCCTCCTCAACATCGGACAGATCTTCTACGCGCTCTACATCAGCCTCTTCGACTGGGGGCTGCGCGGCCCGCGGGAGTTCCTGGGCTTCGCGAACTACCAGGACCTGCTCGGCGACCGGGTCTTCCACAAGGCGGTCACGAACACGATCTATTACGCCGTGCTCGTGGTGCCGATCCAGATGGCGCTCGGCCTGTTCCTGGCCGTCATCGTCAACCAGAAGCTCCGCGGCCAGACCTTCTTCCGGGCGGCGTTCTACTTCCCGGCCATCGCCAGCTCGGCGGCCATCACGGTCCTCTTCCTGTACATCTTTTCGCCGTCCGGCCTGTTCAACCAGATCCGCGAGGCGATGGGCCTCGGCTTCTTCTTCCCGCCCAACCAGAACTGGTTCGGCGACAGCGACACGGCGCTCGACATGGTCATCTTCCTCAACGCGTGGACGACCTCGGGCACGATGATGCTGTTCTACCTCTCGTTCCTGCAGTCGATCAGCACGGAGGTGTATGAGGCCGCCGCGATCGATGGGGCCGGCTGGTGGGCGACCTTCCGGCGGATCACCTTCCCGCTCCTGAAGCCCGCCCACTACTTCATCGCGACGGTCTCGGTCATCGGGGCGTTGCAGCTCTTCGACCAGGCGATCATCGCCGGCGGCCCGGGTGGCGAGCCGAACAACTCGCTGACCACGATCGTGCTGTACCTGTACCGGGCGGGCATCCGCGAGACCGACTTCGGGTACGCGGCGGCCGTCGGCATCGTCCTGTTCGTGCTGATCTTCGGGATCACGCTCGTCCAGCGCCGGCTGTTCGGCCAGGCCCCCGAATGGTGAGGAGGCGCGCATGACCGCCGGACCGGACCTTCGCGCCACGCCCGCCGGCGGGTCCTCCGGGGCGGCGCTCGCGACCGCGGCTCCGGTGTCCGCAGCGCAGGCCGGACCGGTCGGTGACCGATGGGCCCGCCCGCGGCGGGCGGTCGTCTATGCGCTGCTCATCGGGTACTCGATCCTGATGTTGCTGCCGTTCGTCTGGTCGGTCTCGGCCTCGTTCAAGACCCAGGCCCAGGCGCAGGGCGGCGAACTGACGCTGATCCCGGACCCGGTGAGCCTGGAGGGCTGGAAGAATGCCTTCACGGCCCTCGACCCGGCGATCCCGCAGCTGTTCCTGAACAGCGCCGGCGTCGCCGCCGCGGTGACCATCTCCAACCTCGTCCTCGCCTCGATGGCCGGGTACGCCTTCGCGCGACTGCGCTTCCCCGGGAAGGAGCTCCTGTTCATCCTCGTGCTGGCCACGCTGATGATCCCGGACCAGCTCCGGCTCGTGCCGGTCTACCAGATCCTCAAGAACCTGGGCCTGCTCCGGGGCGAGCTGCAATACGCGGGCCTGTGGCTCGTCCTGGCCATCGGCGGCATGTCGATCTTCCTCATGCGCCAGTACTTCCAATCGATCCCGGTCGCCCTCGAGGAGGCCGCCAAGATCGATGGGGCCGGGGTGTTCACGAGATTCTGGCGGGTCATCCTGCCGCTCGCGACCCCGGCCCTGGCGGCCGTCGCGATCCTCCAGTTCCAGGGCACCTGGAACGGCTTCTTCTGGCCCCTGATCATCCTCCAGGAGCGGTCGCATTGGACGCTGCCCCTGGGCGTCGCGCAGTTCCGCCAGCTCTACTCGACCCAGTGGCCGGAGCTCATGGCGGTCGTGGTCATGGCGACCATCCCGATCGTGATCCTGTACATCTTCTTCCAGCGCTACTTCGTCGAAGGCATCGCCGCGTCGGGGGTCAAGGGATGAGCGGGCCGACGACCGACCGGATGGACGTGGACGCGAACGATGGGGCGACGCCCGCCCCGACGCACGCCGCCGCGGCCTCCGACGCTCGTCCGCGCGTTGCGCGCCGCCGCCTGGGACGTGTATGCCAACTCGTGGCGGATCGTGCCCTGGAACCTGCTGTGGGCGGCGGCCCTCGTCGCCACGCTGTGGACGTGGTCGGCGATCGGGACGCTGCCGCCGTCGTGGTGGGTGCCGCGATGGCCATCCCGACGGCCGCCCTCGCCCGCATGGGCGCGCTCGCGACCCGTGGCCGCGACGTGAACCTCAGCGACGGGCTGGACATGGTCCGCGAGCGTCTCGGCCCGATCCTCGCCGCCGGCCTCGTATGGCTCGTCGCGGGCGTCGTGTTCCTCACCAACGTCGCGTCGGGGCTGGCCATCGGCGGGCCGGTCGGCTGGGGTCTCGCCACCCTGGCGACCTGGGGCCTCGCCGCGACCGGCGCCATGGGGCTGGCGTTCTGGCCACTCCTGGCCGATCCCGAGCGGCAGGGGCGCTCGGCCCGTGACCTGGCGCGCCTGGCCGGCCTGCTCGTCCTTGCCCATCCGCGCCAGCTCGGCGGCCTCGTCCTGGTGGTGGCCGCGCTGCTCGTCGTGAGCACCGTCCTGTTCGCCGTCCTGATCACGGTGGCGATCGGGTTCACGATCGGCACGGCCTGCCGGGCCGTGCTGCCGGCCGCCGACCGCCTCGAGGTACGCCTGGCCGATCGCGCGGCGTCGGCCGCGGCGGCGACCGCGCCGATTCCGACCCGGATCGGTCCGTGAGGCTGCCAAGTCCACGCCGTAGGCGCCGTCCGCCGTCCGGGCGCGGCTCACCGTCCGGGCTCGACCGGACCATGATGGGCGGATGACGGCACCCGTCCAGGTCGGACCCTCGACCATCACGATCAATCGCGACGACCGGGTCGTCATCAGCCAGCCCGACGGGCGCATCCTCGGTGGCCCGGACGACGGGTTCTTCGCCCGCGACACGCGGCTGATCTCCGGTTGGGCTCTGACCATCAACGGGCGTCGTCCGATCCTCCTGGACTCGGCGCCGATCCGCTTCTTCTCCGTCGCGGTTCGAGTTCACGAACGACCGGATCATCGATCACGCCGGTCCGATCGAGCGCCAGAGCCTCTCGATCCGCCTCGACCGCACGATCGCGGGCGGCGTCCACGAAGACATCGACATCGTCAACTACGCGCGCCGCCCGGTCCGCCTGACCATCGAGGTCGTGCTCGCGTCCGACTTCGCCGACCTCTTCGACGTCAAGGCCGACGCCGTGGTCCGGCGCGGCTCGCTCAACACCCGCTGGTTCCGCTCGCGCCGGGAGCTGCACACGACCTACCACAACCGCGACTTCCAGCGGGCGCTGATCATCGACGTCGACCGCTCGACGAGCCCACCCCAGTACGCCAACGGCGCGCTCGCGTTCGTCGCCGAGATCAACCCGAAGGGCGTATGGCACACCTGCCTGCGCTGGCTGCCGATCATGCACAAGGGCAGCACGCGACGGCCGGCCACGCTCGACTGCAACCAGGTCGAGGTCCGTCCGGCAGCGGCCGGCGTGAAGCGCCTCCCCGCCGTCCGTCTCGCGACCTCGAACGAGAACGTGCGGCGCGCCTGGGAGACGGCGGTCGGCGACCTCGAGGCGCTCCGCCTCGAAGACCCGACGGTCGAGCGCGGCCTGGTCATCCCCGCGGCCGGCGTCCCGTGGTTCATGACCCTGTTCGGCCGGGACACGCTCGTCGTCTCGATGCAGGCCATCGGCGGGTACCCGGAGTTCGCCACGGGCGCGCTGCATCGGCTGGCCGCCCTCCAGGCGACGGGCGACGACCCCGAACGGGACATGGAGCCCGGCAAGATCCCGCACGAGATCCGCCACGGCGAGCTGGCCCAGCTCGGCATCCTGCCGTACACGCCGTACTACGGCACGCACGACGCCACGACCCTCTACGTGGTCGTCCTGTCGTACCTCTACAACTGGCTGGGCGACCGCCGGGTGGTCGAGCGCTACCTGCCCGCGGCCGAGGCGGCGATGCGCTGGATCGACAAGTACGGGGACCGCGACCGGGACGGGTTCCAGGAATACGCCACGCGCTCGAGCCACGGCTACTACAACCAGGGCTGGAAGGATGCCGGCGACGCGATCCCGGCGGAGGACGGGTCGCTCGCTCCGCTGCCCCTCGCCGTATGCGAGCTGCAGGGCTACGTGTACGACGCGAAGCTCCGCTTGGCCGACATCTACGCCCTGCTCGGGCGACGGCGTGAGGCGCGTCGGCTGCGGACCGAGGCCATGAACCTGTTCGACCGGTTCAACGAGGCGTTCTGGTGGGAGGAGGAGGGCACCTATGTCCTCGGGCTCGACGGCAACAAGCGGCAGATCCGGTCCGTCGCCTCGAACGCGGGCCACCTGCTCCAGTCCGGGATCGTGCCGCCCGAGCGCGCCGGCCGCGTCGTGCAGCGACTCATGGCGCCGGACATGTGGTCGGGCTGGGGCGTGCGGACGCTGTCGTCCGACCACGTCGCCTACAACCCCTTCAGCTATCACACCGGGACGGTCTGGCCGCACGACAACGCGATCATCGCCGGTGGGTTCCGGCGCTACGGCTTCGATGCCGAGGCGGCCGCGATCGCCCGCGGCATGTTCGACGCGGCCTCGCGACTGATGGTGGACCGGCTGCCTGAGCTGTTCGCCGGCCTGCCCAGGCACGAGGCCAGCTTCCCGGTGCAGTACCTGGGTGCGAACGTGCCGCAGGCGTGGGCGGCCAGCGCGGTGCTGCGCTTCATCGCGGTGCTCGCCGGCATCCACGCCAGCGCCGATGAGAGCGGCGGAAAGCTCTACGTCGATCCCGCGTTGCCGTCATGGCTGCCCGACCTCGCGATCCACGACCTGCGCGCCGGGACCGGGGCGCTGTCGATCGGCTTCCGCGACGGCACGGTGGACGTGCTGGCCAACACGAGCGGGTTCGAGGTGATCCACGGCCCGGCGCCGCGCGTGGCTGGCCGGGCGACCCTCGACGGCGTCGCCGCGCCGACCCCACCGACGCCGCCGACCACGCCGAGCACGTCGCCGGACTGAGGCGCGCCGCATCGAGTCGTGGCACAGTCTGCGGATGCAGCCGCACGACGATCCCGCCATCGTCAGGGCCCCGTGGGGCCCCGAGGTGGACGGACGGCGTCTGCTCAACGAGGCGGTCGGCTTCGGGCGAGCCCTCCGGGCGGCCGGGCTGCACATCGATCTCGGCGCGGCGGTCGACTACGCCCGAGCCCTCCCGCTCGTCGACCTGGCCGAGCGCGAGCAGGTCCGAGCCGCCGGTGAGGCGATCTTCGTCCGCCGTCGCGACGACCGGCCGACGTACGACGCCGTCTTCGATCGCTGGTGGCGCCAGCGGACGCGGCGGCAGGGCGACTTCCAGGCGCCGCCGTTGCAGCGGCCTGCCCGCGAGGACGACATGGAGGGCGAGTCGGCCGAGGGCGAGTCCCAGCCGCAGCCGGGTGAGGAGCGGGTCGAGGCGGACCCGGACGAGCGCGGCATCCCGATGCCGTCGTCGAGCGACGACGACGCCGAGGACGACAGCGACATCGAGGGCGTGGTCGTCGCGCCCGATGCCTACTCGCGCGGCGAGATGCTGCGCCATCGCGAATTCGACCGGATGACCCCGTCCGAGCTGCGCGAGGCCGAGCGGCTGGTCGACCTGCTCGTGCCCAAGCTCGAGCGTCGCCGGACCCGCCGCTACGAGCTGCACTCGCACGGCCGGCGGCTGGCCCCACGAGCGATGTTCCGGCGCAACCTGGGGACCGGTGGCCAGCTCATGGAGTGGGTCTGGCGGCGCCAGATCCGCGAGCCCCGCTCGCTGGTCGTCATCTGCGACATCAGCGGCTCGATGGAGCGCCATTCGCGGCTGCTGCTGCGTTTCGTCCAGGCGCTCTCGGCCGCGAGCGAGGTCCGCACCGAATCGTTCGTGTTCGGCACGCGCCTGACCCGGGTGACCCGGCTGCTGCGCGATCGCGACCGGGACCGGGCGCTGGCCCGAGTAGCCGAGGCGGTCAACGACTGGGCCGGCGGCACGCGCATCGGGGAGAGCTTCCGCATGTTCAACCAGCACTGGGCGCGTCGAACGCTCCGCACGAGCGGCGTCGTCATCGTCGTGAGCGACGGCTGGGATCGCGGCGATCCGGCCCTGGTCGCGGCCGAGACCGCCCGCCTGCGGCGCAACTGCCACCGCCTCGTCTGGCTCAACCCGCTGGCCGGCACGCCCGGCTACCAGCCACTGGCCGGGGGCATGCGGGCCGCCTATCCGTACGTCGACGACTTCCTGCCGGCCGGTACCGTCGCCTCGCTGGAGCGCCTGGGGGAGATCCTCGGTGGGGTCCGCTCGGCCGACGTCCGGCGTGGCTCCGAGGCGGCCGCCCATGCCGCGATCCCGGCACCTCCGGTCGACCTCGCCACCGTGCCCTTGCCGGCTGCGGTCGCCGGCCCGTCCGCCCATCCCGACACCGCGAGGCCCCTGCCGTGAAAGAACTGCTCGACACGCTGGCGACGTGGCAGGGGGAGGGCGCCGACGTCGGCCGGGCCGTGGTCGTGCGCACGTTCGGGTCGGCCCCCCGGCCGGAAGGCGCCGTGCTGCTCTACGCGGCGGACGGTCGCATCGCCGGGTCGGTCAGTGGCGGCTGCGTCGAGGGTGCCGCGGCCGAGGAGATCGACGCGGCCCGCGCCTCCGGCATGGCCAGAGTCATCCGCTACGGCATCAGCGACGAGCAGGCCTGGGATGTCGGGCTCGCCTGCGGCGGCACGATCGACGTGCTGGTGGAGCCGGCGGTCCCCTCGGTCGCGGTGGCGGCGGCCGTGGCCTCGCTCGGGGCCGGCGGTCACGGGTCCGCGGTCGTCACGCCACTCCCCGCCGATGCGCCGCCGGCCACGTTCGGCCAGCACACGCCGGGGGAGGGGGCCACGCCGGCACCCGAGCTCGTCGTCCACGACGACGGGCGGCTCGACGGGACGCTCGGCGACGCGGCCCTCGACGAGGCGCTCGTGACGTCCGCTCGCGAGGCTCTCGGTCGCGGGCAGTCCCGGACGGTCGAGCTCGGCGGGCGCTCGTTGTTCATCGAGGTGTTCCCGGTCCGGCCGCGGCTCGTCGTCGTCGGGGCGGTCGAAGTGGCGCGCTCGCTCGTGCGGCTCGCGAAGGAGCTCGGGTTCGAGACCATCGTCATCGATGGCCGGTCGTCGTTCGCGACGCCCGAACGGTTCCCCGACGTCGACCGACTCGTGGTCGGCTGGCCCGACGAGGTCGCAGACGAGATCGGTCTCGGCCCCAACGACGCCGTCGCCGTGCTGACCCACGACGTGAAGTTCGACGAACCGGCCATCGTCGAGGCCCTCCGGCGCGGCTGTCGCTACGTCGGCGCGGTCGGCTCGAAGAAGACGCAGGGCGACCGGCGCGCGCGGCTGCTCGAGGCTGGCGTCGCACCCGACGACCTCGCTCGGTTGCGCGGTCCAGTCGGGCTCGACCTCGGCGGCCGGCAGCCGCCGGAGACGGCCCTCGCGATCCTGGCCGAGGTGGTCGCCGAGCGCTATGGCGGGACGGGTGTCCCGCTCAAGCAGCGAGCCGTCGCATGAAGGGCGATCGGGTCGAGGTCGTCGTCGATACCGGCGGCTCCGTCCAGACCTTCGAGATCGAGGCCAGCCGGAACGGCCGACGGATCGAGGTCACGACCGCCCGCGGCGTCGTCGAGGTCACCGAGGTCACCCGCGGCGGCACGCCGGTCCGCACCGGCCGGTTCATGGCCAGCCGTCTCATCGCGCTCGTCGAGCACCCGGCGCGCGAAGGCGACACGACGGTCGACGTGGTCACGCGGCGTCGCATCGGCGCCCGGGATGCGGCGCCGAGGGCCCGCGACCGGTCGGCAGCGGAGCGCGCGCCGGGCCTGTTCGACGACGGGGCGAACGACGACTCGAGCGATGCCTTTGATGACAGCGACGTCGCTCCCGCGGACCACTGAGGCGTGCCCGACCGACGGGTGAGCGCGGTGGTGCTCGCGGCCGGGGCGGCCACGCGGTTCGGTGGCGGCAAGCTGCTCGCCCGCATCGACGGACGGCCGGTCCTCCAGCACGTCCTCGACCGTCTTGCCGACGCGGGACTTGTCGACGTGGTGGTCGTCCTCGGGGACGATGCGGCGGCCGTCGAGGCGGCGATCGACTGGCGGTCCGAGCGGCGGGTGCGCAACCCGGATCCCGGACGCGGGCTGTCGAGCTCGGTCCGCATCGGCATCGATGCCGTCCCGGCGACGGTCGATGCGACCCTCATCGTCCTGGGCGACCAGCCGTTCGTGCCGATGGCGGCGATCGAGGCCCTGCTCGCGACCGGGATCGACGACGCACACCCGATCGTCGTGCCGCGCTACACGGCCGACGACGGGCGCAACCCGGTCCTGCTCGGCCGGGCGGCCTTCGGGCTGCTCGACGAGCTCCACGGCGATCGCGGCCTCGGGCCGGTCATCGCGGCCCACCCGACCGCTGGTCCGGGAGGTCGCGGTCGCGACCGGCGACGGGCAGAATCCGGACGTGGACACGCGCGACGATCTCGTGCGGCTGCTCGAGGTGGCGTGGGCCGAGCGCGTCCGCGCCAACAACGCCCAGGTGGACCGGTTCCGCGAGGTGCCCGACGCCACCGACTTCTACGCGCCCGTGAGCTCACTGTTCCATGCCGACCCGACGCGGACCGACGAACCAGCACTGGCCTCGCTGCTCCGCCTCGTCCTGCCGGGCGAGACCTGGCTCGACATCGGAGCTGGCGCCGGGCGCTACGCCCTGCCGATCGCGCTCGCCCTCGCGCCATCGGGTGGCGCCGTGGTCGCGGTCGACCCCTCGGCGGGCATGCTCGACGGGCTGCGGTCGATCGCCGCGGAGTACGCCATCGACAACGTCCGGGTCGTCGAAGGCCGCTGGCCCGCGGTCGCGCCCGACGCCGGCCCCGCGGACGTGGCGCTGATCGCCCACGTGAGCTACGACATCGCGGCGATCGGACCGTTCGTGACCGCGATGGAGATGGCGGCGCGCCGGCTGTGTGTCGCCGTGCTCATGGAGCGCCAGCCATCGTCGATCGCCGACGTGTGCTGGCCGCCCGTGTGGGGCGAAGCCCGCGTGCCGCTGCCGGCCCTGCCCGAATTCGTCGAGCTGCTCCGGGCGCGTGGCCGCGAGCCGTCGATCGAGCGGCTCGAGCGCGAGCCGCGGCGGTTCGCGAGTCGTGGCGAGCTCGAAGGATTCCTGCGCCGTCAGCTGTGGGTCGAGCCGGGCGGCGCGGCGGACCGCCGGTTCCTCGACGCCCTCGAGCCGCTGCTCGTCATCGATGCCGAAGGCCGCGCCGGGCTGGTCGACCAGCGACCGCTGCCGATCGGCATCGTGACCTGGGATCCGGGAGCTCCGTCGTGACCGAGCCAGGGGCGGATGCGAAGGCGGAGGCGAGCGCGCTCGCGGGCACGGCGCCCGACGGCAAGCCGTGGGTCGGGCCGTTCGACCGGCCCGGCTGGAGGGCCTGGCTCATCGAACACCACGGGTCCTCGACCGGGGTCTACCTCGCGTCGTGGCGCCGCGTGACCGGTCGCACCAACGTCCCGTATGCCGAGGCCGTCGAAGAAGCGCTCTGCGTCGGGTGGGTCGACGCCACCCAGCGCACCCTCGATGACGAACGGACGATCCAGTGGTTCGCGCCGCGCAAGCCGCGGAGCGGGTGGGCGCGCTCGAACAAGGAGCGGGTGGCGCGACTCACCGCGGCCGGGCTCATGCTCCCGGCCGGCCTTGCGGTGGTCGAGGAGGCCAAGCGTCGCGGCACGTGGACGATGCTCGACGAGGTCGAGGACCTCGTCGTGCCGGACGACCTGGCGGCTGCGTTCGATGCCCATCCGCCGGCGCGGACGTACTGGGACGCGTTCAGCAAGAGCGCGCGGCGGGCGATCCTGGAGTGGATCCGCCAGGCGAAGCGTCCCGAGACGCGTTCGAAGCGGATCGAGGAGGCAGCGACGCTCGCGGCTCGGAACGAGAAGGCCAACCAGTGGGTGCCGCCGGATCAACGCGGGTAGGGCGTCAGGTACGTCGTCGGTGTCGGGCGACCTGAGGCGTCAGGGGTCGGTGCGCAGCCGCGAGTAGGTGACGAGGTCGTGCCGCCCCCCGGCACGGAACTGCGCACCGCGCTGGATCCCCTCGCGCACGAAGCCGGCCTTCTCGAGCGCCCGTTGCTCGGCGAGGTTCTCGATGTCCGTCGAGGCCTCGACGCGATGCGCGTCGGTCGTCGCGAACAGCTCCACGGCGAGCGCGCGCTGGGCCTCCGGCCCGAATCCGTGCCCGCGAGCCTCCGGGATGAGCGCGATGCCGATGTTCCAGGCCCGTGACTCGTCGCCCGGGCCGTAGCCGACCGCGTGCCAGCTGACCGTGCCGATCGGCCGGCCATCGTCGACCCGCTCGACGATCAGCGTGCCGTTCCGCTCGTTGCGCAGCGGCCCCTTCGACAGCTGCTCGCTGAGCGGCGCGCGCGGCGGAAACTCGAAATCGTTGAAGACGCCACGATTCTCGGGCGTCTCCCAGGACTCGAGCAGCTCGGCGTCGTCGATGGTCGCGTCGCGCAGTCGGATGTGCGGTCGGTCGTCGGTCATCGCGCGGGCAGCCCGTCATCGTCGCGGTCACGTCGTCGTCGATGACCGACTCGTCGACGTCCATCGAACGGAGCTCGCGCTCACCGCGGGTCATCGTCGCGACGGCCGCGGCCTCGTGGAGGAGCGTCCGGCAGCGTCCGGCATCGATCACGTCGCCCGGCACGAAGGTCAGCCACCGGACGCGCTTGGTGATGCCCCGGCCGGTCAGCTCCCCGTTCGGGTCGCGCATCGCCCAGCCGTGCTGGAACCCGAGATGGACGTGCTCGCCCTCGGGCCAGACCCACGCGAAGTAGACCGTCTTCCGCCCGATCGGCAGGTCGTAGCCGATCAGCTGCCAGCCGGGCCGCACCCGCTCGAGGGCGTCCGGAAATGTGTCGCGCACGATGTCGCACAGCCGCTCGGCGATGCGACGCATCGGTGCCGGATAGTGGTCGAGCAGCGCCTCGGGCGGGATCGCGTCCATCGTCAGTCGGTGACGGTCCCGGGGCTGATGACGGCCAGCTCTCGCCACCGGCACCGGTAGACGCGCTCGTCGGGGAGCCAGATCGTCCGGTACTCGATGACCCGCCAGCTGCCGTCGTCGCGTGGGAAGTCGAAGACGGACTGGACCGGACGGCCGTCCTTGAGCGGGCCGAACAACCATTCGCCATCGGTGTCGCGTGCCGCCGTCGGGACCAGCTCGCGCCAGGGGACGCCAGCCAGGCCGCCCGGCGGGCGATCGACCAGGGCGCATGCCGCGTCGTCGCCGTCGGTGAAGATCTCGTTCTCGCCGAGCGTCGCCGTCGCCACGCCCTCGGCCTGCCACCAGTCCTGCTCGAGCCGAACACCGGCGTGACCGTCGCGGTAGATGTACCAGACGGATTCGCCCAGGCGGGCCAGTTCGCTCTGCGTGCGCACGATCGCCCGCGTATGCCATCGGCGCAGGGCGGCCTGGACCTGCTTCGGGTCGCCGTCGGCCGGCGGGTCGAGATCCGCGATGGTCGACGCGACGAAACCGGCGAAGGCCGTGTCGGCGCGAGGAAAGGTCACGATGGTGGTGGGCATGACAGGTCAACGTGACGGACATGGTTGCGGCGATGGGGACGCCGGGCGCGACGGTAGCAGATGCGGGCCGATGACGGTGGCTCGTCGATCGGCCACGGCGCATCCTGGCCGGGCACCGGTGGTACCGTCGGCCTCGGTGAGGTAACGAGATGCGAAAGGTCTATCGGGGCGAGGGGATCGAGGTCAGTTTCGACCTGGATCGATGCATCCACATCGGCGAGTGCCTGCGGTCGCTACCGGCGGTCTTCGACCTCGAGCGGCGCCCGTGGGTGGAGGCCGACGGCGCCGACCCGGACGCGGTCGTGGATGCGGTGCTTCGATGCCCCAGCGGCGCGCTGCAGTTCCGACGGCTCGATGGCGGTCCGGAGGAGGTTCATCCTGGCACGACCGTCGAGCCGATGCGGAACGGGCCGCTTCGGGTGACCGGCGTGATCCACGTCCGCCTCGACGACGGAACGGAGGAGACCCTGCCGCGGGCGACCCTCTGCCGCTGCGGCGGCTCGGCGCGGAAGCCCTTCTGCGACAACACGCACCTGCGGATCGGATTCCAGGCGACTGGCGAGCCGTTCCGGATCCGCCTGAGCGCTGTCCGGCCGGAGATCACCCACCCGATCGCGCCCGAGACCGACCCGCGACGCGACTGAGGACCGCTCTGTCCAGGCCCTGCAACGACGGTCGTAACGTGGGATGTCGGCGCGCTGATCACCTTCGCCTATCCCGATGGATCGGTCGCGGCCGACGGCATCGTCCTCGAGATCGAGCCCGGTGTGAGGGTCGTCATGGCCTTCACGCCCCGCTGGGATCCCGGGATGGAGGCCGAGGGCCCGGTCCGGATGACCTGGCGGGTGGAGGCCCGCACGCCGGTGGCCGCCCGACGAAGCTCACCCTGACGACCGCGATGATCCCGGGTTCGCACGCACTTGGGGCTCCCGACCGGTGGGCGACCGCCGGCGTGCGCCGTTTGCGGCACGTGATACCGTCGAGGGCGCCCATGCCCGTCATCGCGCCGAACACGCCGGTGTGGTTTACGCTTTCTGTTCCATCGGGTGCCGGACGCGCTTCATCCGCGAGCCGGCAGCCTACGTCGGTCCGCGCGTCGCCCAAGACTCCTGACCACCCCCGAGCCGGAGGCCACCACATGACCGTTCGCCATGCCCGCGCCCGTCGGATCACGTTCGTCCTTGCCGTCGTCGGCCTGCTGGCCGGCCTCGCCGCGCCCGTCTCGGCCGCCGATCCCGCGGCTCGCAGCGGCGGAAAGCCCCTGCCCGTCAAGGCCGAGCGAACGCTCGTCAAGACCGTCCCCGCGGGCGTGGTCGGATTGAAGTCGTACCTGGGTTGGGTCTATGACGACGACTCGATCGCGGTCGTCGGCGAGATCCAGAACAACACGAGCACCCGGCGCAAGGCGATCAAACTCAAGGTCACGTTCTTCGACTCCGCCGATCCGGGTGGCAGTCCGATCGGGTCGCCGGTGACCGACACGGTCCTCATCGACGGGGTCGCCGAGGGCGGGGTCGGGCCATTCATCGTCTACGAGCCGGCACCACCGGCCGGGACCCAGGCGTTCCAGATCGAGATCACCGGCACGACCTCGACCACGGCCATCGCCGGCGGCGGACTCAACATCGACAACGGCACGAGCTATGTCACGAGCGGCATCCGCTACTTCCCGGGCCACATCGTCAACCCGAACTCGTTCGCCGTCGATGCCGTGCGCGTCGTGCTCACGGCGTACAACACGGCGGGTGACGTCGGCGAGGTCGAGTTGGATGAGCCAACGGGGCCCATCCCCGCCGGCGGCTCGGCGCCGTTCCTCATCGGGATCGCCGCGGACTTCGGATCGGAATTCACGATGGCCAGTGTCCGGTTCCTCGCCGATGGGTACCGCGACGACCAGCCCACGGTGTACGTCTCGTCGTGGGCCAACTACTACGACGACCTGGCGGGCACGTCGTTCAAGGACGACATCGTGTGGTTGTCGGAGGCGGACATCACCCGTGGCTGCTCGCCTGGCAAGTTCTGCCCGAACGCCGCCGTCAGCCGCGGCCAGATGGCCTCGTTCCTGGTCCGCGCCCTCGAGCTGCCCTCGACCGCGACCGACTACTTCACCGACGACAACGGGACCACCCATGAGGTGAGCATCAACCGCGTCCGTGCCGCCGAGATCACGACCGGCTGCGCGCCGAGCAAGTACTGCCCGAACGACGACGTGAGCCGCGGCCAGATGGCCTCGTTCCTGGCCCGAGCGTTCGAGCTCCCGGCGACGTCCACCAACTACTTCACCGACGACAACGGGACGACGCACGAAGGCAACATCAACCGGGTCGCGGCCGCCGGGATCACCTCCGGCTGCACCGCGACGACGTACTGCCCGAAGGCCGACGTGACGCGCGGCCAGATGGCCGCCTTCCTGCGTCGCGCGCTCGAGTAACCAACGGAGACCCCATGCAGTTCTCTGGTTCCGTCGAGATCGCCGCGCCGCGTGAGCGTGTGTGGGCGTTCGTGATCGATCCGAACCAGGTCGGTCAGTGCGGTCCGGGCGTCGAGTCGATCGAGGTCATCGACGACACGCATTTCAAGGCGACGGCCAAGGTCGGCATCGGGTTCATCAGCGCCCGCTTCGTCGTGAACATGGAGTTCGCGGAGATGCAGACGCCGGACCGGGCGACGATCAAGGCCCACGGCCAGGCGCCCGGCAGCGCGGTCGATGCGACGGCGGAGATGGCGCTGTCCGACGGGGCCGACGGCGGCACGAAGATGGACTGGTCGGCGAACGTGGACATCGCGGGCACGCTCGCGAGCGTCGGTGCCCGGATGATCGACGGCACGGCCAGCAAGATGATCAGCCAGACCTTCGACTGCATGAAGGCCAAGCTCGAGGAAACCGCCTGATCCGGCGCAACCTGACACGGGCGTCGTCCTGACATGGAGCGCATCCAGCGAGTCATCGGGCCGGTCTCGACCAACGTCCACGTGCTGGCCGATCCGAGCACGCGGGAAGCCATCGCCATCGACACCGCGACGCCCTCGCTCGCGTGGATCGCCGAGGAATTGGCGGCGCGTGCCTGGACGCTCAAGCTGATCGTCTCGACGCATGGTCACTGGGATCACATCGGGGACAACACCGCCGTCGCTGATCACACGGGGGCCGAGATCGCGGTCCACGCGCTCGACCGCGAGCGGCTCCTCCAGCCGTCACCGACCTGGGCGCCGTTCGAGATCGTGCCGTCGGTCTCGGCGGTCGACCTCGCCGAAGGCGGCGTCATCCGGTTCGGGGAGATCCGGCTGACCGTCCTGCACACGCCCGGCCACACCGAGGGTTCGGTCTGCCTGTACGCCGCCGACGAGCACCTGCTGTTCAGCGGCGACACCCTGTTCGCCGGCGGCTGGGGCCGGGTCGACCTGCCCGGTGGTGACGCCGAGGCCATGGTCGCGTCGGTCGGCCGGCTGAGCGGACTCGAGGATCCGGTCGGCGTGTTCCCGGGCCATGGTCCCGAGACGACGATCGGGCGCGAACGGGCATGGATGGAGCTCGTGCGCGACGGCGGGCGGCTGCTCGCCTGATCAGTCGGGCTGGGTCACCACCGTCACCGGCACCTGGACCGAGTCACGCAGACGGCTCGGGACATCCTCGCCGAGCCAGCGCGACAGGCCGCGCGGCAGGGTCGACACGATCACCTCGTCCACCTCGATGCGGCGCAGGGCATCGTGGACGGCCGATACCGGGTCACGATCGCCGACCTCACCGTCGGCGTCGGCGCCCATCTTGCGGAGCCGCTCGAGGACGTCGTCGAGCCGCTCCTTGGCGGCGTCCCGCGACTTCTCCTCGTCCCAGGTGAGCCGGCCGCCGACCGGGCTCAGGGGTACGACGACGTAGGTCCGGATCGGTCCGTCCCGCATCCGGGCGGTGATGGCGTCGGCGAGCGATTCGCTCGTCAGCGTCTGGTTGGCCACGACGAGATAGGCACGCATGATGGGGTCCTCCAACCGGACCCCCGAATCATCGCACCAAGCGCAATCGTCCGGGCCTGCTAGGCCGGGCGGCGGTCCAGCTTTCGCCGGTAGGCGTTCGCGCTCGAGTGCGCCACGAACCCAAGGCCCTCGTACAGCCCGAACGCGCCATTCGCGTTCTGGGTGTCCACGCCGAGCATCGCGTCGGTCAGGCCGAGGTCGCGGAAGCGCCGCAGCGAGGCCGCGGTGATCGCCCGGGCCAGCCCGCGCCGACGCCACGGCCGGCGGACGCTGATGTGCTCGAGCCAGCCGCGAGCGACGCCCAGGGCGGCGTTCTCCTCCGGCCAGATCCAGTTCTGGACGACGCCCGCGACCTGGTCACCGTCCCAGGCGACCACCCACAGTCCGGGATCGATCTCCTTCTTCGCGTGGGTCTCCTCGAAGTCGCGGTCAGTCTTCTCGCGTTGACCCCAGTGATCCTTGAAGGCCTCGACCTCGGCATCGAACACGGCGCGGTAGGCGTCCGGCGTGAGCGGTCGGATCTCGAGGCCGTCGGGCATGGGAGCGTCCGGGATCGGGTCGCCGAGGTCGCGCCGCATCAGGTTGAACCAGCGGATGATCTCGAAGCCGGCACCATCGAGCAGTGCCCGATGGCCGAGTTCGGTCGCCTCGACGAAGGCGCCCAGATCGGTCAGGGCGTCGGGCGCCTCGTCACGGGCGCGCTCCTCTCCACGGCGGACGTCCGCGTTGAACACGGCCGCCCCGATCCCCCGGCGTCGCCACTCGGGGTGGACGTGGCCATTGAGGTAGAACACCACCACGCCATCTCGCAGGATCCGCTCGACCTGCCCCATGGCGATGAGCCGGCCGTCGACCTCGCCGAGGATGACGTCCTGGGCGGGGTCCAGCCGGTCGGGGCGTTCGATCTCGTCGCGGATGTGTTCGGCGGTCGGACGCCACGGGATCTCGTCGGCCGCGCTGGTCGCGGACATGAGCTCGGCCAGCGCCTCGTATTCGGCGTCGTCGCCGCGCGGACGGCGGAAGCGCAGGCCCGGGATCGCTGGCGCGCCCGCGACCGTGACGAGGGTGTCGGAGTCGGTGTCGGTGGTCATGGCCTCACCCCCTGGTAGTCGATGGTGATGGTGGTCGTCGTTGATCGGCATGCAGATCGGGGCATCACCGCTCCCCGCCGTATTTCTGGTCCATGTGGCGCTCGACCGACTTGTGGATCGCCTTCCAGCGTCGGCGTTCCTCGGCGCGGGCACGTGGATCGCCCTTGCGTTCGTTGTGGGCGAGCTCACGCTCGAGCTTCTCATGGGACGCCAGCCGTCCCGCATCGAGCGACCCGTCGGCCAGCGCATCGCGGACGGCGCAGCCGGGCTCGTCGCGGTGCCGGCAATCGTTGAACCGGCAGCGGGTGGCGAGCTCGACGATGTCGTCGAAGGCCGCCGCCATGCCCTCGTCGGCCCCGGCGACCTCGAGCGACCGGATGCCGGGCGTGTCGATGAGCAGCGCGCCACCGGGCAGGACGAAGAGCTCGCGGTGGGTCGTCGTGTGGCGGCCGCGCGAGTCGTCCTCGCGGACCGCCGCCGTCGCCTGACGGGCTTCGCCGAGCAGAGCGTTGACGAGGGTCGACTTGCCGACGCCGGACGAACCGAGGACGACAGCCGTGTGCCCCGCTCGGAGATGACTGCCGAGGTCGGCGAGATGGTCGCCGGTCAGCGCCGAGAGCACGACGACGGGCACGCCGGGCGCGATCGACGTCACGGCGACGAGGCGGCCCTCGAGGTCATCGGCGATGTCCACCTTGTTGAGGACGACGATCGGCGCGACGCCGCTCGACCATGCGACCGCCAGGTAGCGCTCGAGCCGGCGGAGGTTGAAGTCGCGGTCGAGGCCAGCGACGAGGAACGCCACGTCGACGTTGGCGGCCATGACCTGCTCGTCGATCAGGCGCCCTGCCGTCCTTCGGTTCGCATCGGCGGCGCTCCGGACGAAGGCGGACCGGCGCGGCAGGACCGCGCTGATGACGGCGGGATCGTCGGGCCCGGCCTCGGGGCGGGTGGGTTCGAGGACCACCCAGTCCCCGACAGCCGGGTACTCCGACGGGGCAAGTGCATCGAAACGGAAGCGACCGCTCACGGCCCCGGACCGGTCGGTGCCGGTCTCGGGATCGCGGACGATGGCCGTCTCCTTGTGGACGGCGATGACGCGGGCCGGCCGCCGTCCGGGCGCGGCGTACGGCTCGAACGCAGCCGCCCAGGCCGGATCCCAGCCAAGCCCGAGCGGGGCGGGCTGGCCGGATCCGGCCGTGGTCGCGACCGGGGCCAGGACGGCGGCGGCGTCGAGTCCGTCGGGGATGGTCATCATCCGACTCGCTTGAGCTTGCCGGTCCGCTTCGCGTACCGCTCGGCCCGCCCGAAGGCCCACAGGCCGAACGGGATGAGCACGACGCCGAACACGATGAGCGGCCAGATGTATCCCGTCAGCTCGGTGATCGGCGTACCGTCGACGAGACCGGCCCGGACGCCCGCGAGGACGTAGGTGACCGGCGACAGGCGCGAGAGCACCTGCATCCATTGGGGCAGCACGTCGACGGAGTAGTACACGCCGCTGACGAGCAGCAGGCACGACTGGATGACGAACACCATCTGGGCGCCGCGCTCCACATAGAGCAGCGGCAGGATGGCGGCGATCATGCCGATGCCGACGATGCTGAACGACCCGAGCAGCATGAACAGCACCGCGGTCGGGGCGTTCGCGCCGGACAGGTCCAGCTCGTTGAAGAACAGCACCATCGCGAGGAAGATCACGGCGGTGTGGATCAGGCCGTAGAGCATCGCGTACACGACCGAGCCCAGCAGCTGCGACGAGCGGTGGACCGGGGCCATGAACGTGTACTCGAGGGTGCCTTCCCAGCGTTCGACGGAGATCGTCTCGGCGATCCAGCTGAACACGACCGACAGGTAGTTCCAGAAGATCGCTCCGACCACCAGCGTCAGCAACAGCTCGGGGTCTCCGGCACCGATGAGCGAGATCGACAGCGCGCCCGCGACGGAATAGACCAGGAAGGCGATCTCCCAGCCCCAGTAGCGGCGTGTCAGGAAGAAGTTGCGCTCGATGAAGGCGTATGAGGCCTTCAGCTCATGGGCGACGATGGTCACGAGAGGATCTCCAAGGTTCGGGGTAGCTGGCTCAGCCCCTTATCGGGACCGAGCCAGCTGGGGCGTTGGCTCCGCGGCGATCCGCTGACCGAACGCGATGACGCGTCGACCGACGGACCGGCGGATGGACGAGCGGGCGGGCGCGGCGCGCCGTTCGACCGAGGCTTGCTCGATCGCTCGCTCCTGTCGTTCGCGCGCGACATCGAGCGCGTACATGATCTGCGACTGCATGGGTATCACCTCCTTTCGTCGTTATTCGTCGGCCCCGTCCTCGTCGACGTCGTCGTCGAGGGAGCGGCCCGTGTAGGTCATGAACACGTCCTCGAGGGTCGCCTCGTGTCCGAGCCGCTCGCCCGTCTGGGCCTTGAGCTCGGCCGGGGTGCCGTCGGTGACGATGCGGCCGTCGTTGAGGACCGTGATCCGGGAGCAGAGGCGCTCGGCCTCGGCCAGGTCGTGGGTCGTCAGGACGATGGTCGCGTCATGGGATTTGTTGATCTCCTCGATGAAGGTCTGGACGTCGAGCTTGCTGCGCGGGTCCAGGCCGGTCGTCGGCTCGTCCAGCAGGAGGAGCGTCGGGCTCGTCAGCAGGGCTCGTGCGATGGCGACCTTCTGCTGCATGCCTCGGCTCATCTGCTCGACGGGCCGGCCGACGCGCTTCTCGCTGATGCCCAGGCGGGCCAGGATCGAGAGCGCGTCCGCCTTGGCGGTCTTGCCATCGAGTCCGTACAGCCGGGCGGCGAACAGCAGGTTCTCCATCGGGCTGAGCTTCTTGAAGAACGCCGCGTCGACGCTCACGCGGTTGATCAGGCGCTTGACCGCCATCTCGTCGCGCTCGATGTCGAGGCCGAAGACCTCGACCCGACCCTTGTCGAGGGTCAGGAGCCCGCTGATGAGGCGGATCAACGTCGACTTGCCGGAGCCGTTGGCGCCGAGGATGCCGTGGATCTCGCCCCGCTCCAGGCGCAGGTTCACGTCCGTGATCGCGGCCACGGGCGTGCTCTTGCGACCGACGACGAACGACTTGCTGAGGCCGTCGATGAGCAGGGCGGGGATCGCATCGGCGACCTCCCGCCGAACGGGCGTGGCCACCGGTGTCGTCTTCAGTTGGTCGATGAGGGTGGTCACGATGGGTCTCCAGAGTGCTTCGAGGAGGGGCTGGACATGGAACGAGCCGCGGGCCTCGTCATCCGACGCTTCGGTCGGGTGGGGCCTCGCGGCTCGTGGTGCTCCTTGGTCCGTGCCTGGTGGGGCAGGGAAGGGCATCAAAAAAGCCGGGGGCCCGATCTGGCCCACGGCTCGTGGTCTGTCCGGAAGGCGGTCCTGCCGCCTGCGGCTAGCTCGAGATAGGCACAGATCTCCCGCGTGCGCCGAACGGGTTGGGCGCACAGCGTCGGTCGAGACGAGTCGTGATCGTCGTCATCCGAGCCGCCTCCTGTCGTGTGATCCGTGCCCGCGACATGCGAGCCGACCGGCAGTCTAGGCCCGCCCGACAAGGCGTGTCAACCTCGTCGGATGACGATGGCCGGACCGCGACAGATGACGTAGACGGCGGCGCGGACGGGCTACAACGTCAGCCGGACGGTAGGTCGAACGGGCGTCGCGCGGTTGTGCTGGCGGCGGGCGACGACCTCGAAGCCGCGTCGCTCGAACATCGAGAGCGTGCCCTTGTAGACCACGGCGGAGTCGATCCGCTTGCCGTCGGGGACCTCGACCGGATAGGCCTCCACGGTCGTCGCGCCGTGCTCTCGGGCGTAGTCGACGCGGCGTCGAGCAGGGCATGGGCGACGCCCTGGCCGCGCGCCTCGCGCCCGACGACGAAGCACACGATCGACCAGACCGGCGTGTCGTCGACCGGGGCAAGCACCCGGGAGTGGGCGAGTCGCTCGTAGTCCTCGCGCGGCCCGACGCTCACCCAACCGACGGCCGCTTCACCGTCGTAGGCGACGAGGCCCGGGTGCATGGTCGTCGGCCACGCCGGCCTTGGTCGCCGCCTCGAAGACCTTGCGATGCTTGGCGCTCCCGCCGGCCGAGAAGTCCAGCCCGCGGACCCGGTAGTACGCGCACCAACACCACTTCGGGTCGCCCCCCTGGCCGAACAGCTCGGCGAGGTCCGGGAGTCGTTCTGGCGTCAGGGGATGGATGTCGAGCGCCACCGGCCGATGATACGTTCCGTTCGTGCCGGGTCGCCCGAGCCGACGTCCTGGCGACGACGGCGAAGGTACGGCTGCCGAGCCGGGCCGCACCACCGATAATCGGCAGATGTCATCCTCGAACCCGGCTCGACCGCCGGTCATCATCCTGGGCGCCCATGTCGCCGCCCTCGCCAGCCTGCGTCTGCTCGCGCGTCGCGGCATCGACTGTTACGTCATCGACGATACCGACAACGTCATCACCCGCTCGCGCTGGTATCGGCCCACGGTGCCGCGTCTCGTCGAGACGGCCGATCCCGAGGCGCTGGCCGGGGCGCTCCGGTCGATGGACCTGGCGACGGCGGTCCTCATCCCGTGCAGCGATCAATGGGTGTCGGCCGTGGCCGGACTCCCCGTCGATCTGCGAGAACGGTTCCCAAGCGCCGTGCCGCCGGCGGACGCGGCGGCGATCTGCGTCGACAAGCTTCGAATTCGCCGGCTTGACCGAGCGTCTCGACGTCCCGCGGCCGCGGACGATCATCATCCGCGATCCGTCCGACCTGGATGCGATCCCGGAAGGCGGCGACGACCAGTGGTTCCTCAAGCCGACCGAATCGCAACGCCACAACCGTCGGTTCGGCACGAAGGGTGCTTTCGTGACGTCGCGCGCCGAGGCGGCTCGGCATGTGCAGGAGGCCAACGAAGCGGGGATCACCTTCCTGCTCCAGGAGTGGATCCCCGGCGACCCCGATCAGACGATCCTGCTCGACGGATTCGTCGACCGGACCGGTCGGATCGCCGCCATCGATGCCCGTCGACGGGTCCGGATGTACCCACCCCGTTTGGCCAATACGTGTTGCGCCGTGACGATCCCGATGGCCGAGGTCACCGCTGCCGTCGAGACGCTGCGGACGGTCCTCCAGGCGATGCGCTTCCGCGGGGTCTTCAACGTCGAATTCAAGTTCGATGCGCGCGACGGCCGGCACAAGATCATCGAGGTGAATGCGCGACCGTTCTGGCTGATCGGCCACGTGGCCGGCGCCGGCATGGATCTCGCCTATCTCGCCTATCTCGACGCCCAGGAGCTGCCACTCCCATCGGTGCATTCGTATCGACTTGGTCGATACGGCATGTACGAATTCGTGGACGCCAAGGCGATCGCCGGCGCGTGGCGTCGCGGTCGTCGACCGGACGGTCCGGTCCTGCGATCGTGGTTGACGGGCGACCGGGCCCTCTTTTGGTGGCGGGACCCGCGCCCGGCGCTGCACGGTCTGCGGCTGGCCCTTGGACGCGTCGGTGACGAGCGCGCCGCCGATCCGACGGTGTGAGCGGTCAGCCCCGGGTCACCGGATGGCGATCGGATTCACCGGCGAGCCGACCCCGCCTGTGATCGGCAGTGGCGGGGCCGTGAACAGGAACTCGTAGACGCCATCGCTCGCGCAATCGTCGGCCAGCGCCTCGAGGTCGAAGATCTCGCCGACCATCAGGCCGGCGTGCACGAGCAGGATGATGTGCAGGGGCTGGAAGACGTCCGGGGTCTCGTTGGGCAGGACCTCCATGCCCCACGTGTCCGTGGCGATCGCGGCGATGTCGCGGTCGAAGATCCAGGTCGTGGTGTCCAGAGCGAGGCCGGGGGCCGACCCGCCCGCATAGTCCCCCCACGTCCCGGCATCGCGACACTGCGCGATCTGGCCGGTCCGGATGAGGACGATGTCGCCGCGCCCGACCTCCACGCCCTGCGCGCGGGCGCACGCCTCGAGGTCTTCGGCGTGGATCTGCTCGCCGGGCTCCAACCACGGGCGACCCTTGGACCGGGGGACATCCAGGAGCACGCCTCGACCCACGATCTTGTCCCGGGCGATGGCGATGTCGTTGATGATCGCTCCGCGGCTCCCGACCGACGTCGCGTCATAGCCGTTGTAGATCTTGCCGTCGAAGATGATGTGCGCGAGCGCGTCCCACTGGGTCCCTGACTGCAGGGGCAGGATCAGCAGGTCGTCGGTGCCGCGGATGTACCGGTCGCGACCGCCGTAGAAGTCGCGGACGGTCGTGCCGGTCATGGCGCCGTTGCCATCGCGGATCATCAGGTGGATCGGGTTGAAGCGGCCGAAGCCGCCCGTCTGGGGCCCGGCCTCGTCGACCGGGATGGCCAGCGAGATGACCCGGCCCGTCCGGACCAGGCCGGCCGCTGCCACGATGTCCTCGGGGCGGATGTGGTTCAGCGTCCCCAGCTGGTCGTCCGGGCCCCAGCGACCCCAGTTGGAGCATCGCTCGGCGAGGCGCCGGACCGTGTCGATGTCCGGCGCGTCCGGGATGTCGATGTCCACTCGATCGGAGATGTCGATGTCCGTCTCGGTGCCGGTCACAGCTCGCGGACGCGCACCCGGTCGTACCGGGTCACCGGAGCGATCGCCTGGCGGTCGATGACCGCGTCGATGATCGTCGGGCCGGTCCGCGCGAGGCCGACCGCGAGCGCTCGATCGAACTCATCGATGTTCGTCACCCGGAAGCCGTTCGCCCCGAAGGCGCGGGCGACGCTCCCGTAGTCCACGTCGTGGAACGAGTTGACCGCCTCGACGACCTTCCCGTAGAGCAGATCCTGGACATGCTCCTCGAAGGCGAGCGTCTGGTTGTTGAGGATGACGACGATGACCGGCAGCTGCATGCGGATGGCGGTCTCGATGTCGCCGATGTGGTACCCGAATCCGCCGTCGCCGGTGATGCACACGACCTGCTTGTCGGGCTCCGCCAGCTGGGCACCGAGCGCGGCCGGGAACGCCCACCCGAGTGAGCCGTCCGCACGCACGAAGTTCCGTCCAGCCTCGCGTGTCTCCGAAAGGGCACCGGCCCACGCCGCCGAGTAGCCCGTGTCCGCGACGAGGATGGCGTCGCTCGCGAGCTCCGCCGCGAGGCTGGCGATGATGGCCTCGGGACGCATGGGCTGTCCATCGACCCCATCTCGGGTCGAGAGCTCGGCGCGAACGTCGCGCCAGGCGTCGCGGTCGAGATCCAGCTTCGCCATGTGGACCGCCGCCGCAGGCGACGGCATGGCCTCCATCCGATCGGCGGTGTCGACGAGCAGCTCCAGGAACATCCGGGCGTCGGCGACGATCCCCAGCTCGGTCGGGTAGTTGAGGCCGAGCACGCCGGGATCCACGTTGACGTGGAGAAGCCGTGTGTCGGCGCCGATGAGCTTGTAGGAGTCGGTGACCATGCCGCCGAGCGAGGTCCCGATGGCCAGCACGAGGTCCGCCTCGCGCAGCGCCGCGTTCGCGTACTTGCGCGAGTACCGCCCGACGCTCCCGATGGCGAGGTCATGCGTCTCGGCGATGCTGCCCTTGCCGGAGTTGCTCGTCGCGACGGGGATGCCGAACCGCTCGGCCGCGAGGCGGAGCGCCGTGTGTGCGCCCGACTGATGGACGCCGTTGCCAACCACGATGATGGGCCGCTCCGCGCTGATGAGCGCGAGCACCGCGGCTTCGAGGTCGGCGGCATTCGGTGCCGGCCGCGACAGCGGCGTCTCCATCGGCGGTTCGTCGGTCGCCGGCAGGCGATGGTCGGTCAGCTCCGCTTCGAAGAGGTCGTTCGGGATCCCGAGGTAGACGGGGCCGGGGGCGCCGCTGATCGCCTGGCGGGCGGCCTCGCGGACCAGCCGCGGGGTGTGCGCCGGGAGCGACGCCTCGACGCCCCACTTGGTCACCGACTGGAAGAGCGGTGGCTGATCCAGCTCCTGGTATTCCTTGCGGAACCGCTCGGTCCGACGCATGGTCGAGGTCAGGGCGACGACCGGGCTGCCCGACCAGTACGGCTCGGCCAGCGCGCCGGCGACATTGGCCGCTCCCGGGCCATAGGCGCCATATACGAAGGTGGGGCGTCCCTTCAGCCGCGCGTAGGCGTCCGCCATGTAGACGGCACTCGCCTCACTGCGGGCGAGGACCTGCTGGATCCCCAGCTCTTCCATCGCGATCCAGAGCTTGTTGTCGCGGCCCGTCATGAGGAAGAAGTGCTCGACGCCGATCGCCGCGAGCTCATGGGCGATGGCGGCGGCCGTCGACATGGTGGTCGGCTCGGCCTCGACGGTGGGTGCGATGGCGGGTGCGGCCGCGAGACTTGCGGACAGGACGTTCGCGGGCATGACGATACCGGACGCGCGGGACGTGACGGACACAGATTCCCCCAACAAAGACGGATGAAAAGAGATGACGTATGGACCGAGAAAGATCCGCAGGCGTCCCCCGACGCTGCTGTCCGTAGTCAGCCGCACGGCCGCGGCGCTGTCAATGGTCCTAGACCACCCTGAACGAATGTCCCGGTGCGTTCCCGCACCGCCTCCCGAGGCGACAGCGGCGACCGGCGCCCGGACCACGCCCCGTCGCGCTACGCTGCCCGCCCTGGAACGGCGTGGAGGTGGGCATGCAGGTCGAGATCGGTCGGGAGCGGTACGAGGTCGTGGAGGGGTTCTTCCAGCGACCCAAACGGCTGACATTCGTCGATGCGGCCGACGTCAGCGTCGACGCCGACGACAACGTCTTCGTGCTCTGTCGCGGCCGCTATCCGGTGATGATCTTCGACCGTGAGGGGCGGTTCCTTGACGCCTGGGGCGGCTTCGGCGATCAGACCTTCACGTTCCCGCACGGCCTCTCCGTCGGCGTCGACGGCCGTATCTACACGGCCGACAGTCGTCAGCACACCGTCCGTCGCTGGAGCCCGGAAGGTCGTCTGGAGCTGACCCTCGGTCGTGCGCACCAGAACGAACCGGCATTCAGCGGCAGCCCGTTCAACCGGCCGACGCACGCGACCGTCGCTCGCAACGGCGACATCTACGTCAGCGACGGCCACACCAACGACGGCTACGGCAATTCGCGCGTCCACGTCTTCGGGCCGGACGGCGTGCCGAAGTTCAGCTGGGGGGCTCGTGGGTCCGGGCCAGGCGAATTCGAGACCATCCACAGCGTCTTCATCGATCCGGCGGACGACATCGTGTACGTCGCCGACCGGGTGAACCATCGGATCCAGCGGTTCCTGCTCGATGGGACGTACGTCGGCGAGTGGGGCGGGCTCCGCCAGCCGCAGAGCATCAAGAAGGGCCCGGACGGTTCGTTCTACATCGCGGAGCTGTCGCATCGGGTGACCATCCTGGACGGGGATGGCGTGATCGTGGCGCGCTGGGGCGACGGCGTCGCGACCGATGGTTCGGCCGCTGACAAGGTCATCCACGAGCCGGGCGCGGGTCTCTTCGCCGCCCCCCACGGGATCGCGGTCGACTCCCAGGGCAGCATCTACGTCGCCGACGCCTCGGAGTCCTACGCCAACCTCGATCGAGGGAGCCGAGCGGTGCAGAAGCTCGTGCGCATCTGACCGTCGACCGCGTCCTACCTACGGGGCCGTGATCGTCGCGCTCGTGGAGTCGCTTGCGGTGGCGCTACCCACCTTGACCGTCAGGTCGACGCGGTAGACACCCGGGCGCGCGTAGATGTGCGACGCGATCTCGCCTGACCCACGCGATCCGTCACCGAACTTCCAGAAGAAGGTCGCGCCACTGCGCGAGGCATCGCCGGTGCACGAGACCGTGAAGTCGCTGACCGAGCACGACAGGAACGCGGCGAGCGGCGCAGGCTTGGGTGTCGGCTGCCGCGTCGGCTTCGGCGTCGGCCTGTGGGTAGGTTTCGGCTTCGCGGTCGGTCGGGGCGTCGCCCGCGGTCTGGCGGTCGGCTTGTGGGTGGGCTTGGGCGTCGGCTTCCTGGTCGGGCTCGGCGTGGCTACCGCCGGAGCGACCGGCGCCGGTGACATGGCCGCCCCCGCGTCGACGATCGCCGGTCCACCGTGGCCGGACCAGCTCGCGAGCGTGAAGGCGACCGCCCCGACTGCCACCACCGAGGCCGCGACCGTGGCGAGGCCGAGTCGCACCAGGGCGCGGCTGGCATGCCGCGAGGCGCGGGCGCGGCCGGCCGCCACCGATGCTCCGACGGGCGCGACGGGTGGATCGGGTGGATCCGACGGGAACATCAACGGCCCGGTCGGGGCCGTCGGCCAGACCGGGTCGGCTGGAGGATCGGAGGCGGCTACGCTCGAGGCGCCCGTCGTCGGGCCACGCCGCCGTGACGTCTTCGACGCCGGGGTGGTGGCGGCGGCCAATGGCGACAAGGACGCGTTCGGCGACGTCGCCATCCCGACCACCGCCGGCCCGGCAGCCGCCGCCTTTCGCCGGCGACCCGACTTCGCGGGCGCCTCGGCCAGCGCGAACGGGACGCACGCCAGACAAGCGTCGGCGGTCAGGTTCCAGCAGTTCGGGCACACGGCCTGCGCGCACGTCGGACAGGCGCGCATGGACCCGCCCAGGGCGATCTGGTCGCGGTGCGCGCCGCAGTGTTCGCAGAACATGGACAGGCCGTCGGCGAGGCCGCTCATGGGCTCCAGTCCTGATGATCCCTGATGGTGTCCGAAGGCTAGGCCGGGTCGCGTGCCCGGAGACCCCGGACGGTCGTACCCCGCACACCGGACGGTGGTCCGGGGGCGTTTGACGCCCACCGAGGCCGGTCGTACGCTCGGGTCCCGGAGCCGACGGATCACACGTTCGGAGTTCCCCTTGGCCGACACCACGCCGGTGGGTCGTCGGGTCGCGCCTGACGCCTCATCGCCATCGCCCACGATCACGGGATCGATCGGGGCCGGCACGCTCGATGCGGAGCTGGCCGCGACCGTCTGGCTGCTCCTGGAAGGGCGGGTCCCCCTGCTCATCGCGGCCGACGAGCCGGGCGCGGGACGCCGGGCACTCCTCGATGCCCTCCTCGACCTGGTGCCGCCGACCGTCCGGCCGATCGTCGTGACCGACGAGGACGAGTCGTACGCCTGGCTGCCGCAGGCTGGCGAGCTCGGCTGGCGCCGGACCCCCGATGCCGCCGACGCGTCGGCGACGACCGCCGCCACGTCCACACCGGGACCGACGCCGGTCCGCCCCGACACCGCCGTGCTCGTCGTCACTGACCTCGTCGCGCCGGGCCGCTCCGCCGCGTGGGCCGAGGTCGCGCGGGTCGCCGTCCGCGCCGCGACGATCGGCTACGGTCTGGCGGCCACCCTCCTAGGCGACACGCTCGAGCGGGTCCTCGCCTCGCTGCGGCGCCCGCCGCTGGGCGTCACCGACGACGAATCATCGCGGCTGGGCATGGTCCTGATCGTGCGCCGCGCGGGACCGGACGGGGCCGCGCGCGTGACCGCCGCCCACTACATCCGGCCGGTCGCCCGCGACGAGCACGGGCACGTGCAACGCCTCGGCCCGGCCGTCCTCGCGACGTGGGACGAGAGCCGCGACGCCTTCGAGCACTTCGGCTGGGGCATCACGCCGGAGCTCGCGCGGCGGGTCGGCCGTCGTGCGGGCGACTTCGAGCTCGAAGTCGAGCGCCGGGCCGCCGCCATCGATGCCCTCGTCCACGCCGGCGTCGTCGACCGCGACGCCGTCCGAGCCGCTCTCGAAACGATCCGATCCGCCTCCGATCCCGCCCCCGTGCCCTCCTGAGGTCCTTCATGTCCGACGTCCAGCCGCGCGCTTCGACCATCGCCGAGCTCCGTGCCAGCGGGTGGGTCTCGCGCACGGTCAAGTCCGAGCTTCGAGCGAACCTCATGGACCGGCTCGCGACCGGCGCCGAGGTCCTCCCGACGGTCCTCGGGTACGAGGACACCGTCCTCCCGGCGATCGAGAACGCGATCCTGGCGGGACACGACCTCGTGTTCCTCGGAGAGCGCGGCCAGGCGAAGACGCGGATGGCCCGGCTTCTGGTCGGGTTGCTGGATCCGTGGCTGCCGGTCGTCCGTGGCGGCGAGCTGCATGACGACCCCTACGCGCCCGTGTCACCGGCCGGTCGCGGCATCGTGGAGCGCGACGGCGACGCCGCCGCCATCGACTGGCTGCCGCGCGACCGGCGCTACGCCGAGAAGCTCGCGACGCCCGACATCACGATCGCGGACCTCATCGGCGAGGTCGACCCGATCAAGGTCGCCGAGGGCCGCTACCTCAGCGACGAGTTGACCCTCCACTACGGGCTCATCCCGCGCGCCAACCGGGGCATCGTGGCCATCAACGAGCTGCCCGACCTTGCCGAGCGCATCCAGGTGGGCCTCCTCAATGTGCTCGAGGAGCGCGACGTCCAGATCCGGGGCTTCACGGTCCGCCTCCCGCTCGACCTGTTCGTCGTGGCCTCGGCCAACCCCGAGGACTACACGTCGCGTGGCCGGATCATCACCCCGCTCAAGGACCGCCTCGGGTCGCAGATCCGCACCCACTACCCGCACACGCTCGAGCACGAGACCGCCATCGTCCGCCAGGAGAAGCAGCGCTTCCCGGTCGAGGACGGCCAGCCGGCTGTCGTGGTCCCGCCGTTCATGGAGGAGATCGTCGCCGAGCTGACCCACCTGGCCCGCCGCTCCCCGGAGATCAGCCAGCGCTCCGGCGTGTCCGTGCGAGTCAGCGTCGCGAATACCGAGGTCCTCGAGGCCGCCGCCCTGAAGCGCGCCATCCGGCTCGGCGAGTCGCTCGCGTCGCCGCGGGTGTCCGACCTGGGAGCCGTCATCGCCACCACCGCCGGCAAGGTCGAGCTCGAGTCGGTCGGCGACGAGGCGCCCGAGGATCGCATCGTCGAGCGGCTCATCACGAAGGCGCTGTACGCGACGTTCAATCGCCACGTGACGCTCGACGACCTCGATGGCGTCGTCGAGGCCTTCGACGACGGGTTCACGGTCGAGATCGGCGACCGGACGCCGTCGCGCGAGTACGTCGCCTGGGCGCGCGAGGTGCCCGGCCTGTCCGACGCGGTCCGTCGCCTCGGCACGTTCGACGTCACCGACGGCGCGGCCGAACCGGCGGTCGTGGCCTCGGCCGTGGAGTTCCTGCTCGAAGGGCTCCACCTCGCCCGGCGCCTGAACAAGGATCGTGTCGTCGGCGCGACCATCTACCACCGCTGACGGCCACCATCCGATGACGGAGTACACGCCCGACCCGGCCGACCTCGGCGTCCTGTCCCGCCGCGCTCGGTACTCGCGCTGGGACGGGTCGCAGCGCCTGCCGGACATGGATGCCGACGAGATCCTCGACGCGCTCTCGGACGACGTCATGGCCGAGGGCGACCTGGCCGAGGCCCTCCGCCGGCTCATGGAGCGTGGCTGGCGCAGCGGCGACTCGACCCGGCCGGACCTCGCCGGCCTGAGCGACCTCATGGACCGGCTGGTCCGCCAACGCGAGGAGCTCCGCGAGCGCTACCAGCTGGGCGACGTGCTGGGCGACATCCGGCGCGAGCTCGAGGAGATCGTCGACCAGGAACGGACCGGCGTCGAGCAACGGCTGGAGCGCTCCGGCACGGGCGAAGGGGACCCCGACCTCGAGCGGATGCTCCAGGACGTGGCCGGCAAGCGCCTCGAGCGACTGGACGCGCTGCCCGCCGATGTCGGCGAGCGGATCCGCGACCTTCGGGAGTACGACTTCCTGGAGCCGGCGGCCCGCGAACGCTTCGACGCGCTCGTCGAGCGGCTCGGTCAGCAGGTCCTCGACCAGTTCGTGCAGGGCATGGGCGACGCCATCCGGTCGATGACGCCCGAGGACCTCGATGCCAACCGGGCCATGGTCCGCGACCTCAACGAGCTGATCCGCGAACGGATCGGCGGCAACGAGCCGGACGTCCGGGAGTTCCTCGCGAAGCACGGCCGCTTCTTTCCCGGGGCGCAGAGCTTCGACGACATCATCGAGCAGCTGGCCGAGCGGATGGCCGCGATGCAGTCGCTCATGCGCTCGCTCTCGCCCGAGCAGCGCGCCGAGCTGCAATCGATGATGGAGGCGCTGCTGCGCGACGACCGATTGCTCATCGACCTCGCCCAGCTCGCATCCAACCTCGACCTGCTGCTGCCCGGCGGCCTCGGCGACCGGGTGCGCTTCAGCGGCGAGGAGTCGCTCTCGCTCGATGGCGCGCTCGCCCAGCTCGCCCGGCTCCAGGCGATGGAGCGGATGGAGGACGCCCTCGGCGACATCGAGAGCAGCGGCGACCTCGCGTCCATCGATCGCGCGGAGCTGCGTGATCTCCTCGGCGACGACGCGGTTCGCGACCTCGACGCGCTCGACGACCTCGCCAAACGACTCGAGGCGGCCGGCTACCTGACCCGCGACGGGGAGCATCTCGAGCTGACGCCGCGCGGCAGTCGGAAGATCGGCCAGAAGGTCCTCGACGACCTGTTCTCGCGCCTGGAGCGCGACGCGTTCGGTGGCCATCGGACGGAGCGCTCGGGCCGCGGCGGCGAGCGCGAGGACACGACCAAGCCGTACGAGTTCGGCGACCCGTTCCACCTGGACCTCCGAGGCACGCTCACCAACGCCTTGATGCGCGAAGAGAACGCCCCGGTCGTGCGGCGGGCGCGGGCTTCGAACGGCGATGCCGCCGTGCACCTCCGGCCCGATGACTTCGAGGTCTTCCGCACGGACCAGCTGACCCGGACCGCCACCGTCCTGCTCGTCGACATGAGCCGCTCGATGCTCCTGCGCGGCTGCTTTCTGGCCGCCAAGAAGGTCGCGGTCGCGCTCGACACGCTGATCCGGACCCAGTACCCGCGCGATCACCTGTCGGTCATCGGGTTCGCCTACTACGCCCGCGAGATCCGCCCCGGCGCCCTTGCCGAGCTGACCTGGCACGGCTACGAGTACGGCACGAATCTGCAGCACGGGCTGCTCCTCGCGCGCCGGATCCTGGAACGGCAGGCCGCGGCCAACAAGGAGATCGTGGTCATCACCGACGGCGAGCCGACGGCACATTTCGAGGACGGCCAGGTCGAGTTCAGCTACCCGCCGACGCGGCGCACGATCACGGAGACACTGCGCGAGGTCCGGCGCTGCACCAAGGACGGCATCACGATCAACACGTTCATGCTCGAGCGGTCGCGCGCGCTGGCCGAGTTCGTCGCCCACATGACCAAGCTCAACCAGGGGCGCGCCTTCTACGCGACGCCAGAGCGGCTGGGCGAGTACGTGCTGGTCGACTTCGTCGGGCGACGCTCGAAGCGCGTGTCGTAGTCGGTCGCGCGTGCATGTCGCGCGCGGTCGCCGCGCGGCCTATCCTTCGCGGGTCCGGGGACGTTTGCCCGCCGCCCCAGCCGGAGGTAGAGAGTGGACCTGGTCCAGTTCGCGCCGTTCTTCCTGTTCCTGCACGTCATGGGGGCGATCCTCGCCTTCGGCCCGACCTTCGCCTACTCGATCATGGGGTCGATGGCGGGCAAGGAGCCACAGCACGCCAACTTCAGCTCGCGCCAGGTGGAGGCCATCGGTAACAAGCTGGTCTATCCGCTGGCGATCTTCCAGGGGATCACCGGCGTCCTGCTGCTGATCGCGCTGCAGATCAACCCGCAGGGCCAGCCGTGGCTGGTGGCCGGGATCATCCTGTACCTCATCGCCATCACCTACGCGCTGACGGTCCAGCGCAATGCCCTGCACCACCTCATCGAGATGAGCTCGACGCCGCCGCCCCCCGGCACGCCGCCCGGACCTCCGCCGCCCGAGCTCCTCGCGACGGTCAAGAAGATCCAGCGCGGCGGGATCTTCCTCGCCACCCTGATCGTCGTCATCGTCTTCCTCATGGTGGTCAAGCCAGGCCGCTGATCGGGTCGTCGGCCGTCGTCTCCACGACACGGCGGTACCATGGGATGGACTCGCCCGACAGGAGACTGAAGCCCGATGCCCACCGTCGCCACGTCCCCCGCCGACCTGCTCGCGACCATCCAGCCGGCCGCCCATCTCGACGGTGACCGGCTGGTCGTCGACGACGAGGCGGCCTTCCGCTCGACCGCGATCCGCGACCTCGCCTGGACGGCCGCCTTCTCCACGGACGAGGCGACGACCGCGGCCGCGCAGTGGCTGGTGTGGGAGGCGAGCCAGGCCCTCGGCGCGCGCTCCGCGTCGATCCAGGAGCTGTATGCGGCCCGGGCGCGCGGCGAGGTCAACGGCTTCACCGTGCCGGCGATCAACATCCGGGCGCAGACGTTCGACCTGGCCCGGACCGTCTACGAGGCGGCCGCGAGCGCGGACGTCGGGGCGGTCATCCTCGAGCTGGCCCGCAGCGAGCAGACCTACACGTACCAGCGCCCGATCGATTACGCGACGGCCGTGCTCGCCGGGGCCATCGCCGCCGGCTGGCGCAGCCCGGTGTTCATCCAGGGCGACCACTACCAGTTCAATGCCAAGAAGTACGCGGCCGACCCGGAGGCCATGACCGAGGAGATCCGGCGCGCCTGCCGGCTCGCCATCGATGCCGGCTATCGCAACATCGACATCGATTCCTCGACGCTCGTCGACCTCTCGAAGCCGAACGTCGACGAGGAACAGCGCGAGAACTACACGCGCGCCGCCGAGCTCACCGCGCTCATCCGGACGCTCGAGACCGATGGGGTCACGATCAGCGTCGGTGGCGAGATCGGCGAGGTCGGCACCCAGAACTCGACCGTCGAGGAGCTGCGCGCGTACCTCAGCGGCTATCGTCGCGAGCTCGACGCCCGCCAGCCGGGCGCGGCGGGCATCTCCAAGGTCAGCGTCCAGACGGGCACGAGCCACGGCGGCGTCCCGCTGCCCGGTGGCGGGGTGGCCGAGGTCAAGCTCGATTTCGAGGTCCTTCGCGAGCTCGGCGTCGTCGCCCGCGAGCACGGCCTGGCCGGCGCGGTCCAGCACGGTGCGTCGACGCTGCCCGACGAGCTGTTCCATCGCTTCCCGGCGGTCGAGACCGCCGAGATCCATCTCGCGACCGGGTTCCAGAACGCGCTGTACGAGCACCCGGCATTCCCCGAGGAGCTGCACCGCGAGATCGAGGCGTGGTGCTTCGCCGAGGCCGCCGACGAGCGCAAGCCCGACCAGACCGACCAGCAGTTCGTGTACACGACGCGCAAGAAGGCGATCGGGCCGTTCAAGCGCCAGCTCTGGGACCTCTCGACCAAGGACGAGATCCTCGCGTCCCAGCGGCGCAAGATCTCCTTCCTGTTCACCGAGCTCGGAGTCAACGGATCGCGCGAGATGATCGCGGCGTACATCCGGCCGGTCGAGGTCCACCGACCGCTGCCGGACGCCCTGCGCGAGGCCGTCGCCGCCGGCTGAGCCGCCGCCAACCCGTCCGAACCGTGGACATCCGCCCCGAGCAGCCCGGCGACATCGACGCGATCCGCGCCGTGATCGACGCCGCGTTCGCCCCGAAGACCCACGAGTCGCGGATCGTCGACGCGCTCCGGGAGAGCGACCGCTGGCTGCCGGACTTCTCGCTGGTGGCCGTCGAGGATGGGATCGTCATCGGTCACTGCGTGTCGAGCATCGGCGACCTCATCGCCGACGACGGGTCGATCGGGCCGATCCTCGCGCTCGGACCCATCGCGGTCACGCCGGCACGGCAGGGTGAGGGGATCGGCGGGGCGATGCTCGCGGCGACCGCCGAACGGGCGACCGCGGCGGGCTGGCCGGTGATCGTCCTGCTCGGCCACTCCGACTACTACCCGCGGTACGGCTACGAGCGCGCGTCGCCGCTCGGCCTGGAGGCACCCGGCGACGTCCCCGACCCCGCCTGGATGGCCCTCCGGCTGCCCGCCTGGACGCCCGACGTCCGCGGCCGGATGCGCTTTCCGGCCGCCTTCGATATCGATGACGCGCTCGCGACGCCCGTCGTCGACGATGCCCGACTCGCAGCAGACCACGAACGGAGGGACGCATGACCGCGATCACCGAGCCGACGGCGGACCACGACGAGCGCCGCGATGCGTTCGCGGGTCGGTTCGGCGAGATCATGACCCACGCGATGGAGCTCCAGACGATCTACCTCGGCGAGCGCCTGGGGCTGTACCAGGCGCTCCGGGACGGGGGACCGGGTACCGCCGCCGAGGTCGCGACTCGGGCCGGCATCGATGAGCGCTACACGCGCGAGTGGCTCGAGCAGCAGGCGATGGCCGGCATCCTCGACGTCGACGATGTCGCGGCCGCGCCCGACGCTCGGCGGTTCTCGCTCGCGAGCGGCCACGCCGAGGTCCTCCTCGACGAGGAAAGTCCGTACCTGCTGGGGCCGGTGGCCCGCTTCATCGTCGGGTTCGGCCAGCGCCTGCCCGACCTGCTGACGGCGTATCGCACCGGGGCCGGGGTGGACTGGGCGGACTACGGCGACGACGTCATCGAGGCCCAGGAGGCCCTCAACCGGCCGCAATTCCAGCACTTCCTGATCGACTGGATCGATGCGCTGCCCGACGTCGCGACGCGGCTGCGGGCCGGCGGGCGGGTCGCCGACATCGGTTGCGGGACCGGCTGGTCGTCGGTCTGGTTCGCCCGTCACTATCCGGCTGCCCGGGTCGACGGCGTCGACATCGACGCGGGCTCCATCGCCCGAGCCCGGGAGCGGGCCGTCGCCGAGGGCGTCGCCGACCGCGTGCGGTTCCTCATGGCCACGGACGAGGCGGCCGCCGACGGACGCGGTCAGTACGACCTGGTGTCCGTCTTCGAGGCGCTCCACGACATGGCCGATCCGGTGTCGGTCCTGCGCGGGGCGCGCGACCTTCTCGCACCGGGCGGCGCCGTCCTGGTGGCCGACGAGCGGACCGACGACGCGTTCAACACCGCCCCGGACTCGATCGACCGCATGTTCTACGGCTACAGCGTGCTGGGCTGCCTGCCCAACGGCCGGATCGGCGACACGTCGGTCGCGACGGGGACGGTCATCCGCGCCGAGACCGTCGAGGGCTACGCGCGGGAGGCGGGGTTCGGGTCGGTGACGGTCCTGCCGACGGAGCATGGCCAGTTCCGGTTCTACCGCCTGGATCCATAGGCCGCCACCGGCTGCGAATCACCGTCCATCGGGGCCGTTGGACCGTCGGAACTCGTCGTTGACGGGCCCGAAGGCAGTGCTATCCTCGCCCGCAGGTCGACCGGTCCCGAGGGAGATGGGTCGACTGTCCCCAGGCGTCTTCGCGTTCACTCCCCAGCGGTCAGTTCTCGCGCCCCGCGGGCACGAGGGTAGGAGGAGGCGTTCGTGTCGGAATCCGCCGAGTCCCCAGGATGTCGCTGCGCGCGACGACGCCCAGCTGCGGTCGCTGGGGATCAAACCGCGAGCTCAAACGAACGCTCGGATTCATGTCCAACTTCGCGATCGCGTTCGCATTCATCAGCGTCTCGACCGGGTCGTACGGGAACTTCGGCGTCGGCATCGGTCTCGGGGGGACCGGCGTTCTTCTGGACCTGGCCGATCGTCATCGCCGGCCAGTTCCTGGTCGCCCTCGTCTTCGCCGAGCTGGCGAGCCATTTCCCGGTCGCGGGCTCGATCTACCAGTGGTCGAAGCGCCTGTCGAACCGGACGCTCGGGTGGTTCACCGGCTGGTTCTACTTCTGGGCCCAGGTCGTCACGGTCAGCGCCGTGGCCGTCATCGTCGGCTACGTGGTCTCCGGGATCACGGGCGGTGGCCAGGAGTTCCTCGACTCGCCGTCGCCCATCGGCGTCGGCAACATGCATACCTTCATCGCCCTCACGGCATTGCTGCTCACGACGCTGATCAACGCCTTCGGCGTCCGGCTGATGTCGATCCTCAACAACATCGGCGTCGCCACCGAGATCCTGGGCATGGTGGTCTTCGCGCTCATCCTGCTGTTCTTCGCGAACCATCAGTCGCCGAACGTGCTGTTCGACACCGGCGGCGCCGCGGACGCGACGAACGGCAATTACGCTGCGACGTTCGCGCTCGGCTTCTTCATGTCCGTGTTCATCGTCTTCGGCTTCGACACGGCGGGCACATTCGGCGAGGAGACGATCGACGCGAGCACGCCAGGCGCCGCGTGGCGTCCTTTCGTCGATCCTCATCTCGGGCGCCGTCGGCGTCATCTTCCTCGTCGCCGTCATCCTGGCGATCCCGAGCGTTCCCGACACGATGGCCGAGGGCCTCGCGGGCGAGTTCCCGGTCGCGACGATCATCACCGAGCAACCTCGACCACGGAGCTGGTCGGCGGCATCACCGTCGGCGAGATCTACCTCTTCGTCATCCTGGCGTCGGTGTTCGTCTGCACGCTGGCCATCCAGGGCGCCGCGACGCGGATGATGTTCTCGATGGGCCGTGACCACCACCTGCCGCTCGGCGGGGTGTGGGGCAACGTCAACGAGCACCTTCCAGACCCCGGCCAACGCGGCCATCGCGGTCGGCATCCTGGCGGCGATCCCGATCCTGGTGACGGGTCCGTTCGGCGGTTTCGTCCTGTCGATCGCCGCGACCGGGCTCATCTACCTGGCCTACTTCATGTGCAACCTGGGCGTGCTGCTCGCCCGACGCAAGGGCTGGCCGCATCAGCCCGCCTGGTTCAACCTGGGGCGCTGGGGCATGCCGGTGAACATCCTCGCCCTCGTCTACGGCGGGTTGATGATCATCAACATCGCCCTCTGGGCGGACCAGTCGTTGTTCGGTGACTTCGGCAACGGACGGGCGCAACTACTGGAACCCGTTCATCAACACGTTCCTGCAGTGGTTCGGTCAGCCGCTCGACGGCCTGCCGGCGTGGCCGCTGTACGAGAGCATCGTGGGTCGCCCTGCTCATCCTCGGGCGGCATCTACTACTCGTCGCGCGTCCGCGGCCGGGCCAAGGACGTCGAGTCGGCCGATGCGGTGACCGGCGAGGCCGTCATCGGATAAGCCCCTTGACTCCATCGGGAGGAGGGCCGCGGCGCGACGAGCGATCGTCGCGCCGCGCCTCGTCCGGACGGGGGCGACGGTGTCATGACGACTGACGAGGTCCTGCACGGCGAGCTCCACGACCAGCTGGTCGCGGCCATGCAGCGCGTACCCGAGCTGGCCGGCCGGGAGCTCCGGCTCACGGTGCTGTCGGGCGGCATCACGAACCGCAACTTCCTGGTCACGGCGTCCGACGCGGGCGACCGCTACGTCATCCGCCTGGCCGGCAACGACACGCACCTGCTCGGGATCAGCCGCGAAGTGGAGCACGCCGCGACCGTGGCCGCGGCAGGCGTCGGCGTGGGGCCGGAGGTCACAGCCTTCATCCGGCCGGAGGGTTACCTCGTCACGCGGTTCATCGAGGGCGTCCGCGTCAGCGATGCCGCCGTCCACGAGCCGGCGACGCTGCGCCGCGTCGCCGACTCGCTCCGGCGCATCCACGACGGCCCGGCCATCCCGGGCCTCTTCGTGCCGCTCCGCATCGTCGAGGCGTATCGCGCGCTCGCCCTGGCCCGCGGCGTGCGCATCCCCGACGAGTACGAGCTCGCGGCCGCGATCGGCCGGCGCATCGAGCTGGCGTGCCTCGCCGCGCCCATCGGGCTGCGGCCCTGCCACAACGACCTGCTCAACGCCAACTTCATCGATGACGGGGTGCGCATCCGGATCGTCGACTGGGAGTACGCCGGCATGGGCGACCCGTTCTTCGATCTCGGCAACGTCAGCATCAACCATGAGCTGACGCCGGACGAGGATGCGCTGCTCCTCGCTGCCTACGACGGCGGGGTGGGGAGCCCCGGCCGGAGCGGCTCGCCCGGCTGACGCTGATGCGCGTCGTCTCGGACTTCCGCGAGGCGATGTGGGGCGTGCTCCAGCAGGGCATCAGCACGCTCGACGTCGACTTCGTCGCGTACGCCGGCGAGCATTTCGACCGGCTGCTCGCGAACAGCGCCACCGCCCGCTTCGAGCATGCCCTGCGCGAGGCTGCCGGCGACTGATGCGGGATGACCCGCCCCACCGTGTCAGGCATGACATGGACCCGTGCCCCGATCCGAGAAGTCGGTCTTGGTCGGGTGGAACTCCCACTCGTAGCTCCCCGGATGCAGGGTCAGGGCGAGGACGCCGTGGGCGACCGCCGCGCGCAGCTCACTGTTGGGCTCGGGCGGGTTGAAACCCCGGAGCGCGGCGCCCCCGGTTCCCACGACGAATTCACGGATGCCGCGTTCGCGGTCCTCCTTGGCGTCGGGATCCTGCGGGGCGAACCGCTCGTAGTCGTGGTCGTGGCCGTTGACGATCACGTCGACACCGGCGGCGTAGAGCGGCCGCCAGAACGCGTCCATGTCCCGGTCGTTGCCGTGCTCGTCACCAGAGCTGAAGCGTGGATGGTGGAACAGCACGAGCGTGCAGGTGGCCTGGTGCGTGGCGAGCTCGTCAGCCAGCCAGCGACCCTGGACGGAGTCCGCGTCGCAGCCGCCGACCTTCGAGCAGTCGGAATCGAGCACGATGACCCGCCAGGTCCCGAGGTCCTTGGCGTACCACGAGGTCCCGTCCGCGCCGGCTGCCGCGCCGAAGTACTTGCGGTAGCCCGCCAGGCCACGGGTCTTCCAGTCGTGGTTGCCGGCCACCGGCCAGGTCCGGTCCTTGTGGCGACCCCAGGTCGGGTCGTAGCAGTCGTTGAAGTCCTTCGTCGAACCGCGGTCGTATGCGTTGTCGCCGGCCGTGAAGACCGTACCCTCGATGTCGTCGAGCAGCCGCGCGGTCGCCTCGTCGCCATCTGAGCTGCAGACCGAGATATCGCCCGCGCCGACGAGCACCGGGTCACCGATCGGACCGGATGCGGCCGGCGTCGCACTCGCCGGAGGCGACGCCGATGGGCGCTCGGAGGCGGATGCAGCGGGCGTCGAGGAGGCGGTGGGTGCGGCGGTCACGGCGGCGCTGGCGGACGCCGTCGGCGTCGGAGCGGGCGTGGGCGCCACGGCCTCGGGCGTCGCGGACGGCGCCGGGGACCGTCCGATGATGCCGGTCAGCCCGATCAGCACGACCAGGGTGGCCACGAACACGACCACGCCCAGGGCGACCTGGCGGGCGGCGTCCCTCCGACCCGGGTCGGAGGGTGGGATGGGGGTCGGTTCGGAGGTCGCGGGCGGCGTCGGCTCGTCGTCCATGGCCGGCCAGCCTACCCGATGTCGGAACCGGACGACGCGCGGTCATCGGCCGACGCTAGGCTTGGCGGGTCGGTGGCTCGGGCGCCAGGAGGTCGACCTCGGATGCAGCACGCGCGGGCGGTGATCATCGGTGGCGGCGTGGGCGGCACCTCGATCGCGTACCACCTCACGCTCGCGGGCTGGACCGACATCGTCCTCGTCGAGCGCGCCGAGTTGACGTCCGGCTCCACGTTCCATTCGGCCGGGCTCGTGGGCCAGCTGCGGAGCTCAGTGACCCTGACCCGGATGATGATGTACGGCGCCCAGCTGTACCGCGGCCTGGCCGCCGAGACGGGCGTGGACCCGTCCTGGCACGAGGTCGGCTCGGTCCGGCTGGCGAGCTCGCGGGCGCGGATGGAGGAGCTCGAGCGCCAGGCCGGCTGGGCCAAGACCTTCGGCCTGCCGATGGACCTGATCACGCCGCGCGAGGCCCAGGAACGGTTCCCGCTGATGAGCGTCGAGGGCGTCCTGGGCGGCGTCTGGTTGCCGACCGACGGCTGGCTCGATCCGTCGGGGCTGGCGAACGCGCTTGCGGCTGGCGCCCGCAGCCGCGGGGCGGACATCCGGACCCGGACGCGGGTCGTCGGCATCGGCGTCGATCCGGGCACGCCCGCACGGCGCACGCCGCGGGTCACCGGCGTGACGGTCGAGCACGACGGGGAGCGCGAGGACATCCGGGCGGACGTGGTCGTGAACGCGGGCGGCATGTTCGCCTCCGAGATCGGGGCGATGGTCGGAGTCACCGTCCCGATCATCCCGATGGCCCACCAATACCTGTTCACCGAGCCGCTCGACGGGGTCCACCCGGGGCTGCCCCAGCTGCGCGACCCCGACAACCTCGTGTACTACCGCGAGGAGGTCGGTGGTCTGTGCATGGGTGGCTACGAGCGCGACCCGGCGCCGTGGTCGCTCGACGGGATCCCGGCCGACTTCAACGGCCGTCTGCTGGCGCCCGACCTCCCGCGCTTCGAGCCGATCATGGCCGGCGCGATCCGGCGTGTCCCGGCCATGGCCGAGGCGCGGGTCAGCCGCGTCATCAACGGACCGGAGGGATTCACCCCGGACAACGAGTTCATCCTCGGCGAGAGCGAGGTCGGTGGGTTCTTCGTGGCGGCCGGCTTCTCGGCCCACGGCGTCGCCGGCGCCGGTGGGATCGGTCGCCAGATGGCCACCTGGATCACCGAGGGCGAACCCGAGCTCGACCTCTGGAAGATGGACATCCGACGCTTCGGGCCGGCCTACCGGTCGCAGCGGTACACGCTCGCGCGGGCCATCGAGAACTACGCGACCTACTACGACATCCACTATCCGAACGAGGAGCGTCAGGCCGGCCGGCCACTGCGGACGGCGCCCGCCTACGAGGCGCTGGGCCGCCTCGGCGCGGTCTTCGGCGAGAAGTCGGGCTGGGAGCGCCCGAACTGGTTCGAGCCCAACGCCGACGACCCACGGTTCGGGGGCCGGTCGGCTCTCGAGGCGCTCCGGCCGCGCGGCTGGGCGGGGGAGCACTGGTCGCCCGCCATCGCGGCGGAGGCGCTGGCCACCCGCGAGGCCGTCGCGCTCTTCGACGAGAGCTCGTTCGCCAAGCTCGAGGTGACGGGGTCGGATGCCCTGGACGCGCTGCAACACGTCGCCGGCAACGACCTCGACCGTCCGGTCGGCACGGTCGTGTACACGCAGCTGCTCGACCGGCGCGGGGGTATCCAGGCGGACCTCACCGTCACCCGCCTCGGCGAACAGCGGTTCCTGCTCGTGACCGGGACGGCCTACGGCAACCACGACGCCGCCTGGTTGCGCACGAACCTGCCCGATGACGGCAGCGTCGAGGTCCGCGACCTCACGTCCTCGCGGGTCTGCTACGGCGTGTGGGGGCCGCGGGCTCGCGACCTGCTCGCCGGGCTCACCCGCGACGATCTGAGCGACGCCGCCTTCCCATACCTGACCGCGCGGGAGATCAGCATCGGCGACGTGCCGCTGCTGGCGCTGCGGGTCACCTATGTCGGCGAGCTCGGCTGGGAGCTGTATGCCCCGACGGAGTACGGCCGGGCCCTGTGGGACGTGCTTTGGTCGGCGGGGCGCGAGCACGGTCTGGTGGCCGCCGGCTACCGCGCCATCGAGGCCCTCCGGATCGAGAAGGGCTACCGCGTCTGGTCGAGCGACGTCACCCCCGACGAGACCCCGTACGAGGCCGGGCTCGGGTTCGCCGTGGCCCTTGACAAGGCGGTTCCGTGCCAGGCTCGCGACGCGCTCGTCGCCGCCAAGGCGGCCGGCCCGACGAAGCGCCTGCGCGCGCTGGTCCTCGACGACCCGCGTTCGGTGTGCCTCGGGAACGAGCCGGTCCGGGTCGACGGCGCGATCGTCGGCCGCGTCACGACGGGCGGGTACGGGTTCGCCATCGAGCGCTCTATCGCGTATGCCTACCTCCCGCCTGGCCACGCCGCGTTCGGCACCCGCGGCGAGGTCGAGGTCTTCGGGCAGTGGGTCGGCTTCCAGGTCGCCCGCGAGCCGCTCTACGATCCCGAGAACCGGAGGATCCGCGCATGACCGACCGTGCCACGTTCGGGACCGAATGGTCCGCCTCGTTGCGGCTCGGTACGGACAATGAGCTGCGGCGATGGCTCGACGTCGCGCAGGCCGCGTGCGATGAGGCCGACACGATCGCGCGGGCGCATTTCCGGCGCGACCTCCACATCGAGGCCAAGCCCGATCGCACGTTCGTGACCGAGGCCGACACTGCGGTCGAGGCGCGCATCCGAGAACGGATCCTGGCCGCATATCCCGACCACGGCATCGTCGGCGAGGAGTACGGCACGGAACGGGCTGACGCCTCGGTCCGCTGGTTCGTCGACCCGATCGATGGGACCCATAACTTCATGCGCGGCGTGCCGCTCTTCGGCACGCTCCTGGGCATCGAGCGGGACGGCGTGCTGCAGGCTGCCGTCCTGTCCGCCCCGGCCTTCGGCAGCCGCTGGTGGGCGCATCGCGGCGGTGGCGCCTGGGCCCGCCACAGCGGCGACACGACACCCCGGCGGATCCGGACGAGTGGCGTGACCCGGCTCGAGGATGCGCAGGTCCTCTACGGCAGCAGCCGCGACCTCGTGTCGTCCGGTCTTGCGCCGGGCTTCGACGGCCTGCTCGACGACGTCTGGCGGGAGCGCGGCTTCGGCGACTTCTGGGGCTACACGCTGGTCGCGGAGGGCGCCGCGGAGGCGATGGTCGAGGTCGGGCTGAAGCCCTGGGACGCCGCGGCGCCGATCGTCCTGGTCGAAGAGGCCGGCGGCCGGGTGACGGACTTCGAGGGCCGGCATGGCCTCGACGTCGCGTCGTTCCTCGCTTCCAACGGCCACCTGCACGAAACCATCCGATCCCGGCTGCTGCGCCCCTGAGGGGAACGGGCCGCATGGCCCCTGGTCGACCGTGCCGTCCGGCGGTACCCGCGCAGGACCGACGCTCGCATGCTGAAACCGATCGGAGACACCAACCATGATCGAGGTAGCAGACACGTCCCGGAAGCCAGTGGACTCCTTGATCTGGATCGATCACGAGCAGGCCATCATCGCCACGCGGGAGGGCGACGGATCGCCACTCGTCGAGCGGCTCGGTCGCGGTGCGTCCGAGCCCGAGTCCGCCTTCGAGGCGCGCGCGGTCGATGAGCTCGTGGACTCCGACCACGTGACCGTGACCGGTCCGGCATTCGCCCGAACCTCGTTCGAGCGCGCCCTGGCCTCGGTGACCCACCGGCCGGAGCGGATCAGCGATTTGGAGCCGGCCATGGATGCCGCCGACGTCGCGGATCTCCCCGCTCGACGGCTTGCACGCTGACCTACCCGGGGTAGCCGCCCGTACGGCATCATCGGGACATGCGGATCGTCACGCCGGCAGAAGCAGTCGCGGGGGTCCGCTCGGGAGATCAGATCTACGTCCAATGCGCGGCGGCTGTCCCGACCGTGCTGCTCGATGCCCTGGTGGCACGGGCGGCCGACCTCCGTGATGTCGGCATGGTCCATCTCCACACCGAAGGGTCGGGTCCCCATCTCGCCCCGGAGATGGCGGGCCATTTCCGCCACCGCGCCCTGTTCATCGGACCGAACGCGCGAGCCGCGGTCCAGGAGGGTCGGGCGGACTACGTCCCCGTCTTCCTCTCGGACGTGCCGGTGCTCTTCACATCGGGTGCCGTGCCGCTGGACCATGTCCTGGTCAACGTCACCCCGCCGGACCGGCACGGGTTCTGTTCCCTGAGCGTGTCGGTCGAGGCGATGCACGCAGCGATCCGTTGCGCGACCACGGTCATCGCCCAGCTGAACCCCGCGCTGCCGCGGACCCTTGGCGACAGTTTCATCCACGTGGACGACATCGACCTCGCGATCGAGGTCGACGTCCCGCCGTTCGAGCGACCGGTCGAGCCGATCGGCGACCTCGAGCGCCGGATCGGCGCGTACGTGGCCGAGCTCGTCCCGGACGGAGCGACGCTGCAGCTCGGGATCGGGGCCATACCGGCGGCCACGGCGCTGGCCCTGGTGGATCGCCGCGACCTTGGCGTCCACACCGAGATGTTCACCGACAGCATCGTCGACCTCGTGGAGGCCGGGGTCGTGAATGGCTCGCGGAAGGAGCGCAATCGCGGAAAGATCGTCACGGCGTTCACGATGGGCAGCAAGCGGCTGTACGACTTCGTGCACGACAATCCGATGATCGAGATGCGTCCCGTCGACTTCACCAACGACACCCATGTCATCCGCTCGTTCAGCCGGATGACGGCGATCAACTCGGCCATCGAGGTCGACATGACGGGCCAGGTCGTCGCCGACTCGATCGGACATCGGCTGTACAGCGGCGTTGGCGGCCAGATGGACTTCATCCGCGGGGCGGCCCTTGCGTCGGAGGGGCGGGCGATCATCGCCTTGCCCTCGACCGCGGCCGGCGGCACCGTGTCGCGGATCGTCGGCTCGCTCCAGCCAGGGTCAGGGGTCGTGACGACACGAGCCCATGCGCGCACCATCGTCACGGAATACGGCATCGCCGAGCTGTTCGGTCGCAGTCTTCGCGAACGGGCCGCGGCGCTCATCGGCATCGCCCACCCCGACCATCGCGACCGCTTGCAGGCGGAAGCCCGCGACCTCGGCTACAGCTAGACAGGAGCCGCCCGATGCAGCCCGTGATGTCGAACGACCCGAGGCCGAACCGGCCGACCCTCGACGACGACACGCTCGAGCGCATGGACGCCTACTGGCGCGCGGCGAACTACCTGTCGGTCGGGCAGATCTACCTGCTCGACAACCCGCTCCTGCGCGAGCCGCTCGGCCCGAGGCACGTCAAGCCGCGCCTGCTCGGTCACTGGGGCACGACCCCCGGACTGAACATGCTGTACGTCCATCTCAACCGGATCATCCGGGACCGGGACGTCGACGCGATCTACATCATCGGACCGGGCCATGGCGGTCCGGCCATCGTCGCCAACGCGTATCTCGAGGGCACCTACAGCGAGGTCTACCCCTCGATCACGCGCGATGAAGACGGCATCCGTCGCCTGTTCCGCCAGTTCTCGTTCCCGGGCGGCATCCCGAGCCACGTGGCTCCTGAAACCCCCGGCTCCATCCACGAAGGCGGCGAGCTCGGCTACGCCCTGTCGCACGCCTATGGTGCGGCGTTCGACAACCCCGACCTGGTCGTGTTCGCGGTGGTCGGCGACGGGGAGGCCGAGACCGGCCCGCTGGCCACGAGCTGGCACTCCAACAAGTTCCTGGACCCGGCCCGCGACGGGGCGGTCCTGCCGATCCTCCACCTCAACGGCTACAAGATCGCCAACCCGACGGTGCTTGCGCGCATCCCGCGCGAGGAGCTGACCGCGCTGATGGAGGGCTACGGCCATCGGCCGTATTTCGTCGTCGGGGACGACCCGGCCGACGTGCATCGTCAGCTCGCGGCGACGCTCGACGCGGTCATGGACGAGATCCGCGAGATCCAGCGGCGCGCCCGCGAAGATGGGGTCACCGAGCGCCCACGCTGGCCGATGATCGTCTTCGACACGCCCAAGGGCTGGACCGGGCCGAAGGAGATCGACGGGCATCAGGTCGAGGGCACCTGGCGCAGCCACCAGGTCCCGATGGCCGAGGTCCGGACGAACGCGGCGAACCGGGCCATCCTCGAGGACTGGATGCGCTCGTATCGGCCCGAGGAGCTGTTCGACGAGCACGGCCGGCTGATCGCGTCGCTCGCCGAGCTTCCACCGACCGGGACCCGCCGGATGAGTGCGAATCCGGTCGCCAACGGCGGCGAGCTGCTGCGCGACCTCGACCTGCCCGACTTTCGCGACTACGCAGTCGACGTCCCGCGACCCGGCGGCTCGACGGCCGAGGCGACGCGCGTCCTCGGGACGTTCGTCCGCGATGTCATGGCCCGCAACATGACCGACTTCCGGATGTTCGGTCCCGACGAGACGGCGTCGAACCGGCTGGGGGCCGTGCTCGATGTGACCGCTCGGACGTGGATGGGCGAGATCATCCCGGGCGACGACCACCTCGCCCCGGACGGACGGGTCATGGAGGTCCTCTCGGAGCACCAGTGCCAAGGCTGGCTCGAGGGCTACCTGCTGACCGGCCGGCACGGGATGTTCAACTGCTACGAGGCGTTCATCCACATCGTCGACTCGATGTTCAACCAGCACGCGAAGTGGCTCAAGGTCACGCGCGAGCTGCCGTGGCGGCGGCCGATCGCCTCGCTCAACTACGTGCTCTCGTCCCTGGTCTGGCGCCAGGACCACAACGGGTTCTCGCACCAGGACCCGGGCTTCATCGATCACGTCGTCAACAAGAAGTCGGACGTCATCCGGGTCTACCTTCCGCCGGACGCGAACACGCTGCTGTCCGTGGCCGACCACTGTCTGCGCAGCCGTCACTACGTCAACGTCATCGTCGCCGGAAAGCAGCCGGCCCCCACCTGGCTGACGATGGACGAGGCGGTCGTCCATTGCACCCGCGGCATCGGCATCTGGGACTGGGCGAGCAACGATGAGGGCGGCGAGCCGGACGTGGTCATCGCCAGCGCCGGGGACGTGCCGACGCTCGAGGCCCTGGCCGCGGTCGACCTCCTCCGGACGTCCCTGCCCGAGCTCAAGATCCGGTTCGTCAACGTGGTCGACCTGATGCGCCTCCAGCATGCCTCGGAGCATCCGCACGGCCTGACCGACAGCGAATTCGACTCGCTCTTCACGACCGACAAGCCGATCGTCTTCGCCTACCACGGCTACCCGTGGCTCATCCACCGTCTGACCTATCGACGGACGAACCACGCCAACCTGCACGTCCGCGGCTACAAGGAGGAGGGCACGACCACGACGCCGTTCGACATGGTCATGCTCAACGACCTCGACCGGTTCCATCTCGCGATCGACGTCATCGACCGGGTGCCGGGTCTGGCCTCGCGCGCCGGCCACGTCCGCCAGCACCTCGTCGACCGCCGGCTCGAGGCGCGGGCCTACACCCGGCTCGAGGGCGAGGACGCTCCGGACATCCGCGACTGGACCTGGAATCCTCGGACGGATGGCTAGCAGGGGCGTCGCCTCCGTCCTCGGAGGGGGCTGATGCAGCTCAGCGGTTCGACGGCCGCGTGACGGGCGATCGGATCCTCGTTCTCAACGCCGGGTCGAGCACGCTCAAGGCGAGCCTGCTCCGCCGCGGCGAGGAGCGCGCCCTCGCCGCGGTCACGATCGACTGGGACGGCGACGCGGAGGCCGACCACGCGGTCGGGCGGGTCCTCGCCGCCCTCGGCGACCCACCGGCGAACGACCTGCTCGGCGTCGGGCACCGCGTGGTCCACGGTGGCCCCGAGCTCGTCGAGCCGCTCGTCATCGACGACGCGGCCGTGACCGCGATCGAGCGCGTCAGCACCCTGGCCCCGTTGCACATCCCGCCGGCGGTGGCCGTGATCCGGGCGATGGTCCGACGCACACCGACGGTGCGCCAGGTCGCCTGCTTCGACACGGCGTTCCACGCGACGCTGCCCGAAGTGGCGTGGCGCTATCCGGTCCCGAGCGCATGGTTCACGGACGATGGCATCCGCCGCTACGGATTCCACGGGTTGTCGGTCGAGTGGGCCGTCGGGCGGGTCGCGACCCTGCTGGAGCGGCCGCCGCGCCAGCTCCGCCTGGTCGTCGCGCATCTCGGGGCCGGGGCATCCGTTACGGCCGTCGACCGCGGTCGCTCCGTGGACACCTCCATGGGCTTCACACCGCTCGAAGGCATGATGATGGCCACGCGATCGGGCTCCATCGACCCGGGAATCGTGTTCCACCGCTTGCGCGCCGGTCGCCAGGACGCCGCGCAGGTCGAGGCCGACCTGGTCCACCACGGGGGCCTGCTCGCCATCGGTGGATCACCCGACATGCGGGACCTCGTGGAACGCGCGAGGGGAGGGGATGCGGCCGCCGCGCTGGCGATCGACATGTTCACCGACCGCGCCGGCGGCGCGATCGCCGCTGCGGCGAGCCGCCTGTCGTCGCTGGACGCCGTCGTGTTCACCGGCGGTATCGGCGAGCATGCCGGGTCCGTCCGTGCGGACATCGTGCGTCGTCTGGCCGTGCTGGGGATCGCGCCGATCAAAGCCGCCGCCCGGCGCGGTGACGTCGTGCTCAGCGCCCCCGGCGCGCGACCGGCCGTGATCCGGGTGACCGCACGCGAGGATCTCGTCATCGCGGCCGCCGTGGCACAGGACGAGCGCGCTGCCCCGGACCGCGACGCCCGATCGCGGCGCCTGACCGAAATGGGGCCGTCCGGCCCCCGTATCCGGGACCCGCGGCGGTCGACGCGGGACGCAGTCCAGCGGGATGCTGATGCCACGAACGGCCATAGGCCCTCGAGCGCATCGAAGGAGCACCGCCATGACACTCATGCAGACGAGACCAGCCATCGGTACGACCGGCGAGGTCGCCGGCAAGGTCGCGATCGTGACAGGCGGCAGCAGCGGCATCGGGGCGGCGACGGCTCGGGTGCTCGCCCGGCAGGGCGCGGCCGTCGTGGTGACGGACGTTGTCGATGCGGCCGGCGAGGATCTCGTCCGCGTCCTCACCGACGACGGGATCGAGGCCCTGTACCTGCACCTCGACGTCGCCGATCCGGCCGCCTGGGCGGCCGTGATCGAGCAGACCGAGACGCGCTTTGGTCATCTCGACATCCTGGTCAACAACGCGGGTATCGGCTCGATGGGCGACGTCGAGACCGAGGATCTCGCCACCTGGGACCGGGTCATCGCGGTGGACCAGACCGCCGTCTGGCTCGGGATGCGGGCGGCGATCCCAGCCATGCGCCGCGCCGGCGGCGGATCGATCGTCAACGTGTCGTCGATCTTCGGAGCCGTCGGTGGCTTCGGCGGCTCGATCGCCTATCACGCGGCCAAGGGCGCGGTCCGACTGATGACGAAGAACGCCGCGCTGCGCTACGCCAAGGAAGGGATCCGGGTCAACTCGATGCACCCGGGCTTCGTCCAGACGCCGATCATCGCGCCGATCGAAGGCACGCCGATCGAGGACGCCATCCTGGCCCAGACCCCGATGGGTCGGCTTGGTCGACCCGAGGAGATCGGCGAGGTCATCGCCTTCATGGCGAGTGACCGCGCCTCGTACATGACCGGCTCCGAGATCTACGTCGACGGCGGCTGGACCGCCCAGTAGCCGACCACCCTCGTCACTCCCGCGGCGCTCCGTCACCCGGCGGAGCGCCGCGCCGTGCGACCGCCTCGGTCAACCGCGCCAGGTCGCCCGGCTTCGCGATGCCGCGGAGGTTGACGAGGTTGTCCCACGTGGACTGGAGCACGTCCGTCGTCTCTCGATCCGCGACATCGAGCACGACCATCGCGACCGCCGCCTCCTCGAGCGCCGCCGATGCGGCGACGCGATCGAGCCCATTCGCTACGGAGATCGACCAGTCCGTCAGGGCCCACGTTCCACTGAACCCACCCGTGGCGAAGGCCCGCCGGACGAGGTCTCGGGCCGCCGTCACCGCCTCGACGAGGAGGGGACGACGTCCGTGTCGCGTCGCGACCGCGACAGCATCGGCTCGGGCCTCCAGCCGCATCCGATCCGGCGCGGAGACGACCACGACATCGAGTTGGACATGCGTCGCCCACTCGAGCAAGGCGGCCACCCGCTCGCGGGCAGCGTGCAGATCGGCGTCGAGGTCGTCCGGCGGGTCGTGATCCGTCACGGAACCCCCGTCAGGCGCCCGCGGCCGCCAGCGATTCGTCGAGGATGGACAGCGCCTGGTCGACCTCGTCGGCGGTCGTCACGAGCGGCGGGATGATGCGGACCACGTTCACGTAGGTCCCGGCGGTCAGGACGATGAGCTTGCGTGCAAGCGCCTCCGCCTGGATGCGCTTGGTCAGGTCGGGGTCGGGCACCCGGCCGTCGCCCTCGTCGGGCTTGACGAGCTCGATGGCGACCATGAGCCCGAGACCGCGGGCGTCGCCGATGGACCGGTAGCGGCTCTTGAGCGCGCGCAACCCGGCCAGGAACTGGGCGCCTCGCTCGCGGGCGTTGGCGACCAGGCCCTCGTCCTCGATGACATCGAGCGTCGCGTTCGCCGCGGCGCACGAGACGACGTTGCCGCCGTAGGTGCCGCCGTGGCTGCCCGGCTTCCACCGGGACATGAGCTCGCGCCGGGCCAGGATCCCGGACAGGGGCAGCCCCGAGGCGATGCCCTTGGCCATGACGAGGATGTCCGGCTCCACGCCCCAATGCTGCACCGCGAACATCTCGCCGGTCCGCCCGAACCCGGTCTGGACCTCGTCGGCGATGAGCAGGATGCCGTGCTGGGCGGTGATTTCCCGCAGGCGAGGCAGGAACCCGGGCGGCGGGACGATGTAGCCGCCCTCGCCGAGGACCGGCTCGATGACGATCGCGGCCACCTGCTCCGGGTAGATGAACTGGTGGAACGTCAGGTCGAGCTGGGCCTCCCAGTCGCAGGTGCAGGCGCTCGGCGCGTGCGGGCCGCCCGAGGCGCGGTAGCAGTAGGGGTAGGCGGTGTGGTACACGCTGCCTGGCAGCGGCTCGAAGGCGGCGCGATAGACGTCCTTGGCGGTGGTGAGCGCCATCGTCTGTGCCGTCCGGCCGTGGTAGCCGTAGCGGAAGGCCAGGATCGCCGGCCGCCCGGTCGCGACGCGCGCGAGCTTGACGGCCGCCTCGACCGCCTCGGCACCCGAGTTCGAGAGGAACGCCTGGTACGGCCCGCCCGGCAGCAGCCCGGGGAGTCGGTCGTACAGCCGCAGGCCGGGCTCGTGGTAGAGGATGTTCTGCTGGCCGTGCAGGAGCTTCTGGGCCTGGGCCGCGACGGCCGCCGCGACCCGCGGATGGGCGTGCCCGGTGTTCGTGACGCCGATCCCCGAGCTGTAGTCGAGGTACCGCTCGCCGTCACGGGTGATGAGCCACGAGCCCTCGCCGCGGTCCACGTCGAGGTTCGTGATTCGGCCCCAGACCGGTGGGACGACGCCGTGGTCGGGGAGGGGCGCGTCGGTCGTCCCGGGAGCGGCGGTCGTGTCCACCATGGCAGCAGTCTCCAGGCGCGGATCAGGCGATGCTGGCCGCATAGTCGCGCGCCGCGACCCGTCGCTGCCAGACCGTGGTCATGAGCACGAGGCTGACCGCGACCACGAAGATGATCGTCCCGACCACGTTCACCTGGACCGGGATGCCGCGCAGCTGTGACCCGTAGATGAAGAGCGGGAAGGTCTGGGTCTGGCCGGCGGTGAAGCTGGTGATGACGTAGTCGTCGATCGACAGGCTGAACGCCAGCAGGGCGGCGGCCATCACTCCGGGCAGGATGAGCGGGAAGGTCACCTTCCAGAACGTGGTCCACTCGTTGGCCCCGAGGTCCATGGCCGCCTCTTCGAGATGGCGTGGGAAGCCGGCCAATCGGGCCCGGACCGTGACCACCACGAAGCTGATCTCGAACATGATGTGGGCGATGATGATCGTCCGGATGCTCAGGGGATAGAGGACGCCTTCCGGGACGAAGGGGAGCCGGACCGTCGCGATGAAGGTCGTCAGGAGCGACGCCCCCAGCACGATCTCCGGGGTCGACATCGGCAGGAAGATCAGGGTGTTCGTCGCGCCCCGGCCACGGAACTGGTAGCGGACGAGCGCCAGCGCGATGAGCGTGCCCATGACTGTCGCGATGATCGTCGAGATGAAGGCGACGATCAGGCTGTTCGCCACCGCGTTCGGCAGGCCCGGCCGCCCCAGCGGGTTCATCCAGGCCTCGAGCGAGAATCCGCGCCAGTTGAGGTTGGACCGCCCGGTCGGATCGTTGAAGCTGAACAGGATCATGACGGCCACCGGCAAGACGAGGTAGATCGTCACGCCGATCACGTAGACCGGCAGGAGCCAGCGATCGACCATGCGCGAGACGCGCGCCCCGAGCGAGACCGAGCGCTTGGACGGACGCGGTGTGGCCGTCATCAGATCGCCGCCCCGGTCAGCTCGTCACTTCCGAGCGCGCGCGTGTACAGGAACACGCCGAGGAGGATGGCCGCCATCAGGATGAACGACAGGGCCGAGGCGGTCGGGTAGTCGGTCACCTTGAGGTAGCGGGCCTGGATGACGTTGCCGATCATCAGGGACTGGGGATTGCCCAGCAGCTCGGCGTTGATGTAGTCACCGACCGCCGGGATGAACGTCAGCAGCGAGCCCGCGAAGATGCCCGGCAGGGCCAGCGGCAGGGTGACCCGGATAAAGGCCTCGCTGATGAGCCAGGTGCCGACGATGGCGCCCCCGATCAGGCCGGGGATGCCGAGCGACAACGGTCCGTAGTCCATGACGATCCCGACGACCGCGCCCAGCGCCCCGCCGAGGATCGCACCGGCGAAGGTGCCCTTCGGACGCCACGGACCGGCGTACAGGTCCTGCGCCGCCTCGATCAGCCGTCGGTCGATCTTCTCGAGCGCGACGTAGAGGGGCAGGGTCATGAACGGCAGGAAGTTATAGGTGATGCCAGCGATGACGGCCGCCGGCGTCGCGAGCAGATGGAAGTCCTGTGGGACGAGACCCAGGTCCTTGAGCGGGCCCAGGACGATGCCGTTGTCGGCCAGGATGATCTTCCATGAGATCGTGCGCAGCAGGAAGCTCGTGAAGAACGGGGCGATGACCAGGAACAGGAGGAGGTTCTTGTACTGGCCGCCCCGGAACGCGATGGCATAGGCGAGCGGGAAGCCCAGCGCGAACGCCAGCAGCGTCGCCAGGCCGCCGTACACGATCGAGCGGGCGATCCAGGGCCAGTACTCGGTGACCGCCTCGGGGTAGATCCCCCAGTTCCAGGTCTGCTCGAAGCCGTCCTGGACGTTCCCGGTCCACAGCGAGACCAGGAACATCTGGATGGCCGGATAGACGAAGAACAGCCCAAGCCAGATCAGCCCCGGGAGCAGGAGCGCGTACGGCGCGACCTTGCGGAAGCTGATCGCGCGTCGCATCGGACGCTAGAGGCCCATCACCTTGGTGAACGCCTCGGCCCAGGCGACCTCCTCATCGGCGGTCGTGGACCGGAACTGATGCAGTCGCGCGACCCAGTCGGCGGGCGGGAAGATCAGCGGGTTGTTGGCGAGCTCGGGATCGCTCTCGAGCATGACGTCCTTGGCCCCCTTGACCGGACAGACGTAGTTGACGTACGCCTCGATCGTGGCCGCGTTGACCGGGTCGTAGTAGAAGTTCACCCACTTCTCGGCATCGACCTTGTTCGGGCTGCCCTTGGGAACGGCCATGTTGTCCGTCCAGAGCATGCCGCCCTCGTCGGCGAGCACCCACTGGAAGTCCTGGTCGTCCTTCTGGTCGGGGACCAGCAGCGTCAGGACGTCGCCTGACCAGGCCATGGCCAGGATCGCATCGCCGCCGGCCATGATGTCCACATACGAGTTACCGGCGACCTGGCGGACCCAGCCGTTCTTCACCGCCGTGTCGACCTGCGCCAGCGCCGCGTCGAACTGCTCCTGCGTGATGGTCGCCGGATCGACGCCCTGGAACAGGGCACTGAGACCGACCGTGTCCCGCATCTCGGTCAGGTAGGTCATCTTCCCCTCGAACTGGTCGGAGAAGAACGCGCCGAGCGAGGCCAGGGCGCCTGTCTTGTTCTTGTCGAACCCGAGCCCGGTCATGCCCGACTGCCACGGTGCCGCGAACTTGGTATCCGGGTCGAACGAGCGGGCCAGGTAGCGGTCCTCGAGATTGGCCACGAAGTTGGGCATCGCGTCGCGGTCGAAGGCGTCGAGCCAGCCGAGCCGGACGAGGCGATCGATCATCCAGTCGGTGAGCACCACGAGGTCCCACTCGGTCGGCAGGCCGGCCGTGAGCGGCCCCGACAGGCTGCTCGTGAAGAACTCCTCGTTGCCGTCGATGTCCTCGAGATAGGTGACCGTGATGCCGGTCTCCTCCTCGAATTTCTTGATGGTGGGGTACGAGCCGTCATCGGCGATGTCGATGTAGCCGATCCAGTTCGCGAACCGGAGCACGCCGGTCCCACCGCTGGCGGCGGGAGCCGCGCTCGCGCCCGGAGCGGCGCTCGCGCTAGGGGCCGCGCTCGCGCCGGCGGCCGGGCTCTCAGCCGGGGCGCCGCTGGCGCCGGTCCCGGGCGTGCCGCACGCTGCCAGGAACGCGGCGGTGCCGGCCAGGGCGGTCCCGAACAGGAAGCGCCGCCGGGTCAGATCGTAGGTGGGTCGGGCGTCATGCTCGGACATCGGTCTCCTCACTGGCGGCCGACAGGGCCGCCGCTTGCGCCGGGGTCGGGGCGACGGTCGGCTCGGACGCCGCGTCGTCGCTGGTCGTGGGGTCGTCTCGGACGACGAAGCTGTGATCGGGTGACCAGGTCATGACCACGGACTCGCCGCGCGCCCACAGCTCGGATCTCGTGGCGCGCTCGACGTTTTGCTCATAGACCGTGAGGCGGGCACCGCCAGTGGCCTCCACCTGGTACTGGGTGCTGACACCGAGATACGAGGCATCACGGACGACGCCGCCGACCTGGTTGTGCCCGCTCGGGATGGCCTCGTTCGGATCACGCAGGCGGATCTTCTCGGGCCGGACGCCGATGTTGATGGCACCCGAGCCGGCGCCGACGAGGCTGCGTGGCGCGCGCACCACGACGTCATTGCCCAGGCGAACGGCGGCGTAGCTCCCATCCTCACCCTCGACCACCCCGGGGAGCAGGTTGCTGATGCCAAGGAAGCCGGCGACGAACCGGGTCGTCGGGTGCTCGTACAGCCCCTCGGGGTCACCGAGCTGCTCGTACCGGCCGCGGTTCATGACCGCGATCCGGTCCGACATCGTCATGGCTTCTTCCTGGTCGTGGGTCACGTAGATGAACGTGATCCCGACCTCCTGCTGGATGCGCTTGAGCTCGACCTGCATCGCCTTGCGCAGCTTGAGGTCGAGCGCGCCCAGCGGCTCGTCGAGGAGCAGGACGGCGGGCCGGTTGATGAGCGCCCGCGCGAGCGCGACGCGCTGGGCCTGCCCGCCCGAGATCTGGGTCGGCTTGCGGCGCTCGTAGCCCGGGAGCTCCACGAGCTGGAGCATCTCCGTGACCCGCGTCTTGACCTCGCTGTCCTTGACGCCGCGCCGGCGCAGGCCGAACGCCACGTTCTCGTAGATCGTGAGGTGCGGGAACAGGGCGTAGTTCTGGAACACCGTGTTCACATTGCGCCGGAAGGGCGGCAGCCAGGTGACGTCCTGACCCTGGAGCTCGATGAGCCCGGACGTCGGCTCCTCGAAGCCACCGATCATCCGCAGGGTCGTGGTCTTGCCGCAGCCGGAGGGTCCGAGGAGGCTGAAGAACTCGCCGTCCTGGACCTCGAGGTCGATGTGGTCGACCGCGACCGCCTCGCCGAAGCGCTTGACCACGTCCACGAGCCTGACGTCGACGGCGGGCACGTTCGTTCGCACTCCTGGGCTTCGTGGCGGCGCGTCCGGACGGACGCTACGGAGACCCGTGCACCTTCCCTCCCGGCGACGCACGACACCGGCTCCGTCCACGAACGCCGGTGGGGCGAGGATATGGGCGTTTCCGGCGGGGTGTCAAGGAAGCGGACCTCGTCACCACGGTGGCCGATGAGGTGCGAGATTTGCACGGCGGGGGAAGTCAGCCCACGTGGTTCGCACGGAGGAGGGGCCTACGTCGCGCGGTCCCGAATGGCTCCATCCGGGCGCCGATGGCGCCCCCAGCCGCGCGGGGTACGATATCGACGCTTCCCGTGTCAGAACGAGGTCCGAACCGTCAGCATGACCACGATCACCGAAGGGGCTGTCCTGGACGCCCTCCGTAACGTCCAGGAGCCCGAGCTCGGTCGCGACATCGTCACCCTCGAGATGGTCAAGTCGATCGTCATCGCCGGTAGCGACGTCGCCTTCACGATCGAGCTGACGACACCGGCCTGCCCGCTCAAGGACGAGATCGAGGGCAACGCCCGATCCGTGCTGGCCGGGATCGGCGCGGACAACGTCGCGATCACGTGGGGCGCCATGGTCCGCCGGGCATCGCCCCGCCAGGCGGAGCAGCTCGTCCCCGGCGTCAAGAACATCATCGCCGTGGCCTCGGGCAAGGGTGGTGTCGGGAAGAGCACCGTCAGCGTCAACCTCGCGGTCGCCCTCGCCCAGGCCGGGGCGTCGGTCGGCCTGCTGGACGGCGACATCACCGGGCCGAATATCCCGCAGATGCTCGGGGTCGAAGGCCAGCCGACCGCCAGCGCGAACAACAAGATCACGCCCCTCGAGCGCTACGGCGTCAAGACGATCTCCATCCAGTTCTTCGTCCCGGAGGGGCAGCCCATCGTGTGGCGCGGGCCGCTCATCGGCGGGGCTATCCAGCAGTTCCTGCGCGATGTGGACTGGGGCGAGCTCGACTACCTCGTCATCGACCTGCCGCCCGGCACGTCCGATGCCCAGCTGACCCTCGCCCAGGCCGTCCCGATCAGCGGCGCGGTCCTCGTGACGACCCCGCAGGAGGTCTCGCTGTCCGACGTGGGCAAGGCGCTGGCGATGTTCCAGCGCATGAGCGTGCCGGTGCTCGGCCTGGTCGAGAACATGACCGCGTTCGCCTGCCCGCACTGCGGCGAGCTGACCGAGATCTTCGGGCGTGGCGGTGGCGAGCGGTTCGCCTCGGAGCACGACCTGGAGTACCTCGGCGGCATCCCGCTCGACATCACCGTCCGCCAGGGCGGGGACGTCGGCGTGCCGGCCGTGGCCCAGCGCGAGCCGGGTCCGGCGGCCCGGGCGCTGACCGCGGTGGCGCAGACCGTGGCGGCCCGGATGAGCGTGCGCACCGCGACCGCCGACAGTCGTCCGCTCCTGACCGTCTCCTGACCGAGGGCCGGGCCCACCGTGCAGTGCGCAGCGTGTGGATCCCCGGCAGCCGAGGGCGCCCGCTTCTGCGATCAATGCGGGAAGGCGCTCGGTCCGACCGTCGACGACCGGGCAGGCACGACCAGCGGCCCTGACGGACCATCGCGCGAGGCCGCGCCCGGCGACCACGTCACGCATCGCTCCGGCGCGGGCCTGGCCGCCGAGCCCGGCGGCGATCGGCGCATCGTCACCGCCCTCTTCGCCGACCTCGTGGACTACGTCCGGATGCTTGCCGAGCACGATCCGGAGGAGGTTCGGGCGCAGGTCACCGCGGCGCTCGGCACGATGGCCGCGGCGGTCGAGCAGTTCGGCGGGACCCGCGAGAAGTTCATCGGCGATGCGCTGTTCGCAGTGTTCGGCTGGCCACGCGGCCACGACGACGACGCCGTTCGCGCGGGGCTGGCGGCCCTCGCCATCCGGGCCGGCCTCGAGGCCGCCGGGGACGGCGTCGAGCCCATGGAGGTCCGGATCGGCATCGCCACCGGCGAGGTGGTGGCGGCGGTCATGCAGCCGGGCCACGACGGCGACCTCGGCCTGACCGGCGAGGCGATCACGACCGCGGCGCGCATCCAGTCGCTGGCTCGCCCGGGCGAGATCCTGCTCGACGGCGCGACCCTTCGGGCGGCCCGCGGCCGATTGGCGACGGACGCCCACGGGTCGGTGGTGCTGCGCGGCCAGTCCATCCCGGTCCAGCTGTTCGGGCTGCGTGGCGAGGCCGGGCTGGGAGCCTGGAGCCCACACCGGCCGGTCCTCGCCGGCCCGCTCGTCGGCCGGGCCGCGGAGGTCGAGCGCCTGACCGCCCGGCTCGAGCGCCTGCGGTCGAAGGGCCGCGGCGGCATCGCCGTCATGGTCGGTGACGCGGGGGTCGGCAAGACCCGGCTGCTCGCCGCCATGGAAGCGCGAGGCGCGGAGCCGCGGGCTGGCCTGGACCTGGGTCGACAACGTGTCGTACGCCCGCAACGAGCCCTATCGGTTCGGGCGCGTGTTCGCCCAGACGATCGCCGACGAGCACGGCGTCGATTCCGGGCACGATGGTCCGCCGGCTGCTCTTCACCGAGGAGCTGCCGGCCGACGAGATGCGTCGCTATGGGGGCGCCATCGCCGCGATCGCGCGGGACGCCGCCTTCTCCGGCTGGGAGGAGGAGGCGAGCGACATGCCGAACGACCCGCTCGAGGTCGCGACGACGCTCATGGAGGTGGCGACCCGCTACGTCGAGCGCCTGATGACGCTCGACGGGCCCCGGGTCGTGGTCATCGACGACCTCCACTGGCTCGATCCGTCGAGCGTGGGCATGGTCGACATGCTGGCCGACATGACGACCCGCCACCCGCTCCTCGCTGCTCGCTGGTTCGCGACCCGGTCCGCTGCCGTCGTGGGCCGCCCGCTCGGGCGTGGAGCGCATCGAGCTGCACGGGTTGCGCGAGCCCGAGACCGCCCGTCTGGCCACCTTCGTCGCGCGGGCAGCGGTGGATGCAGACGGCGCGCGGAGCATCCACGCCCGGACCGGCGGCAATCCGCTGTTCATCGGCGAGACGGTCCGGGCCTACCTCGAGGACGGCACGCTCGAATGGCGCGACGGCCGCGTCGAGCTCATCGAGACCGGCGTGCCGCTGCTGCCGGTCACGCTGCGGGCCGTGCTGGGCGCGCGCATCGACGCCCTCGACCCGGAGGCGCGCGAGGTGCTCGGGGTCGCCTCGGTCATCGGCATGGGCTTCGATCGGGACAGCATCAGCGAGCTGCGCGACGGCGAACGGCCGTCATCCACGGTGCTCGGCCGTCTCGCCGACGCGGCGCTGATCCGCCCGGCGGAGGACGCCGAATGGCGGTTCGCCCACCCACTCATCCACGACGCGGCGTATGCCGGATTGCTGGCCAGCCGCCGGCGAGTCCTCCACGCGCGGATGGCCGACGTCCTCGAGGGCCGCACCGAGCCGGCGGGGCTGGGCAAGGTCGCGGCCCATCGCGCCGCGGCGGGCGACGTCGAGCGCGCCCTGCCCCTCCTGCGCGAGGCCGCGGTGTCGGCGATGGCCCTCGGGGCGGCGACGGAGGCGGCCGCGTTCTGGCGACAGGCCGCCGACCTGGCTGCGCTGAGCGACCCCGAGGCGGCGCAGCGCGACCGGGCGACCGCGGACGCGGCGCTGGCCGCGGTGCGATCCATGCGCGAGGCAGCCGGGCTGGGTACCGACGAACGGGAGACGGCCGACTGGCCCGACGACATGGATGCGACGAGCGCGACCGCGTCGAGCGCGACCGCCGACTAGGTCGAGGGTTCGGGGACCGCGTCCTCGACGGCGGCAGCCACGAGCTCCGGCGCCGGCCCGACCGTCATCGTCAGTCCGTCGACCGCGACGTGCGCCCAGTCGCCGGCCGCCCGGCACAGGGCTTCGAGCTCGGGCCGACGGGCGGGGGCGTAGTGGACCAGGAGCGCCGAGCGGGCCCGGGCGGCGCGGGCGAGATCGAGCGCCTCGTCGGGGGTCAGGTGGCCGCGTTCGAGGTCGTCGAAGCGACTGTCGCGCAGAGCGGATTCGACCAGCAGCAGATCGGCGTCGGCCAGGCCCGCGGCGACCGTGTCCGACGGCCCGGTGTCGCCGCTGTAGGCCAGGCGGGTGCCGTCGGGCGCCTCGACCACGACGCCCCATGCCGGGACGTAGTGGCGGCCGCGGACGAACCGCACCCGCAGGTCGCCGAGCTGGAGCGTCGACTCCGGGTCGTACTCGATCGCGTCGTAAGCGGCGTCGAAGAAGCCCACCCGCTCGCTGATGGCCACGGCCAGGGCATCGAACCGGTGCCTCCCACCCGGTGGCAGGAACACCGGCAGGGGCGTCTCCGCGGGTTCGCCCCATGGGTAGAGATAGCGCAGACCGACCACGTCGAGGTAGTGGTCCGCGTGCATGTGGCCGATGATCACGGCCGTGAGGTCGTGCGGGTCCAGGACCCGCTGCAGGTTGCGGATCACCCCCTGGCCCACGTCGAGGAGCAAGGCGGTCGTGCCCCACTCCACGAGGAAGCCGGCGGTGGGGCTGGCCGGGTCGGGGGCGGCCGTGCTGCAGCCGAGCACGGTCAGGCGAAGCCGTTCGCCGAGGGGGGCGCGCATGGCGCCATGCTAGGGCGCGGCGCGAACCGAGGTGCCGCAACGGCGACGTCGGCGCTGTCGGCTGTCTGACACCCGTTAGGATGCCGCCATGCTGGTGGGACGACCTGTCCTCGAGTCCCTCGCGACCATCCCGTTCTTCGCGGGCCTCGACCCGGACGCCCTCGAACGCCTGGCATCGTCCATGCGCTCGCGCCGCTTCCGTCGCGGCGAGGTCATCTTCCACGTCGGCGACCCGGGCGATGCCCTGTTCGTCATCGTCAGCGGCGACGTCAAGATCTCGCTCCCCTCGGAGACCGGCGAGGAGGCCATCCTGGCCACGCTCCGGCCGGGCGCCGTGTTCGGCGAGCTGGCCCTCCTCGACGGCGCCCCGCGCTCCGCGAGCGCGACGGCCCTGACCGCGACCGAGGCCGTCGTCCTGCCGCGCGACCGCTTCCGCGAGCTCATCGCCACGGAGGCGGGTGTCCGTGACGCGCTGCTCGCTTCGATCGCGGGCGAGCTGCGGCGGCTCACCCAGCACGTGGAGGAGCTCCATTTCCTCGACATCACCGGCCGGCTCGCAGCGCGCCTCGTCCGCCTTGCCCAGGAAGGCTCGCCGACCGACGACGGCGGCATCCGTCTGCGGGCGAACCTGACCCAGGCCGACCTGGCCGCCATGGTCGGCTGTACGCGCCAGAGCGTGAACAAGCTGCTCGGCCAGTTCACCGACGACGGCCTCATCCGCCAGGAGCGCGACGGGATCGTCATCACCGACCTGCCCGGGCTGGTCGCGACCGCCCGCCGCTGACGGGTCAGCCGGCGGCTGGATCCGAGGCCGGCAGCGCGGCGAAGAGCAGGGCTGCGGTGGTGAGCGCCGCGCGCGAGCGGCCCATGCGGCCGCCGAGGAAGGCGGTCCGATGCTCGACGAGCTCACGTTCGGGGGTCGCGACGGCGACCGCCACGTCCGTGTCCCCGCCGGTCTCGACGATGGCGACCGCCACCCCGACCGTCGTCGGCGCGTCGCGGATGGACCGGCCAGGTCGAGGAGCCCGGCGTCGCGGACGGCTGGTCTCGTCGCCGAGATCGTCATCGGAGCGCACGTCGTCGCGGCGCAGCCACGTCGACGTCGCCGAACAGCGCCCCGACCTGGCCGCGCGTGCCGATCTCGGTGAGGGCCAGGTCCCAGCCGCTCGCCGCGAGGCGCGCGCCGATCGCCTCGGACCACGTGGTCTCCCCGGTGGCCCAGATGAACGTGCCGAGCTTCTCCCTGACGATCGTGGCCGTGGCCTCGACGACGTCCACGGCGGCGCGACCCGGCCGGCCGAGGGCCGACACGCGCACGTCGACGGCTTCGACCCGGGCATAGGTCGCGACCTCGGGATCGCCGCCACGCAGGAGCTCCTCGCCGAGGATCTCGGCCACCTGCGATTCGCCGATGCCCGTGAGCCGGAACGTGCGCGCCACGACGTCCGTGCCGATCCCGCCGGCCCGTGCCTGGAGGCGGGGGAGGGCCTCGTCGTGCCACATCGGGCGCATCTCGCGCGGCGGACCGGGCAGGGCGATGACGACCCGCCCGTCGGGGCGGGTCACGAGCCAGCCGGGCGCGGTGCCGTTGGGATTGGCGAGCGCCACGGCCGAAGGGATCAGCCAGGCCTGCTTGCGGTTGCTTTCGGGGAAGGGCAGCTTGCGGCGAGCCCACAGGCCGCGCAGCCAGCGCTCGAGGACCGGGTCGACGACCGGGGTCTCGCCACAGACGTCGGCGATGGCCTCGCGGGTCAGGTCGTCCGGGGTCGGGCCGAGGCCGCCGGTCGAGATGACGAGGTCGGCACGCTCCAGGCCCGCCGCGATGGCGTCGGCGACGATGGGCAGCCGGTCCGGCAGGGCCGTGATGCGGCCGACGGTCACGCCCAGCCCGGTCAGCGCCCGCGCGAGCTCGCCCGCGTTCGTGTCGCGTGTCTCGCCGACGGTCAGCTCCGAACCGATGCTGAGCAGCTCGGCGGTCAGGAGCGGCCCCGCGCCGGGACCGGCCGACGGGAACGGGGCGGGATTGTCGGGCACGCACGCAGCGTAACGGTCCTGTAGCGCCCACGACGGTCGACGTGGCCCCCCGGGCACGGTGGGCGCGGTATCATCGGTCCCCGAGGCTGGCGCGATGCCAGCTCGTCCTGCCCGACCCGAGCCGGAGACACCACCCTGGATCCGACCCGCTCCTCGTCCGTCCCACCGCCCCGTCCGCCCGGCCTGCGTGAGCAGTTCGGGGCGACCCGTGATTCCGCGTACCGCCTGGCGATGGCCCACATCGAGCTCGCCAAGGCGGAGCTCAGTGCCATCGGCGGCGAGATCGCCCGCGCAGCCGCCCTCGGTGGCATCGCCATCGCGGTCGTCCTTCTCGCGGGAATCCTGTTCGTCGTCGGGATGGCCCTCTTCACCTCCGAGTGGCTGCTCGGCTCGATGGGCTGGGGCATCCTCCACGGCGTGCTGCTGTTCGCCGGTATCGCGACGGCCTGCGGGTTGTCGATCGTGGGCGTGTCGGGCGGCCGCATCGGGCGCTGGCTGGCGCTCGCGGTCGTCATCGGGATCCTCGTGTCGATCGTGTTCGCGCTCGACCTCCCGAACCAGCTCTACACGGCCATCGGGGACAACTTCGTCACCTCGATCGAGCCCGGGGTCCGGCCGCTCGTGGTCGGGCTCGTTCTGTGGGGCGTCATCGGGCTGCTGGTCGGCGTCGGCCTCGCCTTCCGGCTGACCAGTGCCGGCTCGCGCTTCGGCGCGATCGTCGGTCTCGCCCTCGCCGGCGCAGCGTTCGGCGCCTTCACCTCGATCATGTTCAGCGTCCAGGTCGGCGTCGGCATCGGTGCCGCCGTCGGCTGGGCCTCGTGGACCGTGCTCATGGCCGCCGACATCTCGCGGACGGGCGTGGACGTCGAGGCGCTCAAGGCCCGCTTCACCCCGACCAGGACCATCGAGACCAGCAAGGAGACGCTCGAGTGGCTACAGAGCAAGATGCCGCCCGGGATCGGGTCCTAGCGGCTCGCGCCGACGTCGACGAGCAGCTCCAGGTCCTCGAAGCGTCGACCCGGGCCGCTCTCGACATCAAGGCGAAGATCCGCCGCAATCCGGCCCGCGCCGCCGCCGTTGCGGGTGGCGTCGGGTTCCTCGCCCTGCGCGGACCGCAGCGCGTGGTCCGTGGCACCCGTCGGGCGATCTTCGGCCAGCCCAAGCCGATGCCCAAGACGCTCCTGCCCGAGGAGGTCGACAAGACCCTGCGCGAGCTGGGCGAGGACGGCGAGAAGGTCCGGGGCATCCTGGAGCGCGACTTCGCGCTGTACGCGAAGAAGGCAAGCAAGGAACGCCTGCGCCTGCGCACGGTCCTGACCGTCGCCATCGCCCGCCCACTCGTGCTCGCGGTCTCCAAGCGCGCCGTGTCGACGCTGTTCGCGCCGGAGGCCGGCGACTTCTCGGCCCGCCTGGCCGAGGTCCGGGCGCGCGCGGAGCGGGGCATCGACCAGCTCGTCGACCCGTCGCTGCGGCAGGGCGAGCCGGCGTCGCCGCCCGCCGAGACGGAGCCCCCCGCCGGTCTCTGACCGGCCCGCGCGGCGACACCGCTCGCCGCCGGGTCGCGGTCGCCGACGCCGGACCGCTAGACTCCCGTCACGGGCGAGTGGCGGAATGGCAGACGCGCCGGCCTTAGGAGCCGGTGCCGCGTGAGCGGCGTGGAGGTTCGACCCCTCTCTCGCCTACCAGCCACGGCCGCCGGGCCCCCGGCGGGGTGGCGCCCTATACTTCCCGGGCGATGCAGATCACCCGAACCCCCGCTCCCAAGTCGTCCATCGTGCTCGAGATCGAGGTCCCCTCGGAGCGCCTGGACCGTGCCGTCAACGATGCCGTCCGCGCCCTCTCGCGCCGGACCCGCGTCCCGGGCTTCCGTCCCGGCAAGGCCACCCGCCCGGTCCTCGAGCGCACGCTCGGACCCGGCGCCGTGCTCGAGGAAGCGGTCGACCACCTCATCCAGGACGCCTATCGCGAGGCCCTCGTCCAGGAGGACATCCTGCCGCTGACGAACGCGGACGTGGAGGTCGTCCAGGCCGAGGAGGGCAAGCCGGTCATCTTCAAGGCGACCGTGCCCGTCCGCCCCGACGTCACCCTGGGCGACTACCAGCACTTCAACTTCGGGCCCGAGATCGAGGTCATCGACGAGGCCCGCATCGACCAGGTCGTCGAGGAGCTGCGCGACCAGAACGCGACCCTCGGCCCGGTCGAGGACCGCGGCGCCAAGGACGGCGACTACGCCGTCATCGCCTTCGTCGGGACGCGCGACGGCGTGCCGTTCGAGGGCGGCGAGGCCGACCGGATGCCGCTGATCCTCGGCCAGGACCGGCTCATCCCGGGCTTCGAGACCAACCTCGTCGGCCTGCGCGTCGGCGAGTCGACCGCCTTCGACATCACGTTCCCCGAGGACTACGGCGAGCCGACCCTGGCCGGGCAGACGGCCCACTTCGCGGTCGACCTCAAGGAGCTCCGCGAGAAGATCCAGCCCGAGCTCGACGAGGACTTCCTCAACGGCCTCGGCGACTTCTCGACGATCGACGACCTGCGTGCCGACATCAAGCGCCGGCTCGAGGGCAACGCCCTCGACCGGGCACGCCACGGCTTCGCCGACCGGATCATCGAATACGCGGTCGCCAACTCGACCGTGGAGCTGCCCGACGTGCTCATCGACCAGGAGGTCGAGGTCATGCACGACGAGTTCCGTGGCTCGCTCGCGCGCCAGGGCATCACCGAGGAGGCCTATCTCAAGGCCACCGAGAAGACCGGCGACGACCTGCACGCCGACTTCCGGCCCGGTGCCGAGAAGCGGGTCCGCACGCTGCTCGTCCTGTCCAAGGTCGCCGACGTCGAGGGGGTCGAGATCCCCGATGCCGACATCGACGCCGAGGTGGCCCAGGGGCGCGACCGCTACGCGGGCGATCCCAAGCTCGTGTCGTACTTCGAATCCGAGCGCGGCCGCGCGTTCATCCGCAGCTCGCTGCGGCGCAGCCGGGTCGTCGAGACGATCATCGACCGCTGGCTCGTGGAGCACCCCGAGCATCCGCCGCTGCCCCATCTCGAGGACGGGCCGGCCTCGGCGGTCAGCAATGAGCAGGCCCAGGCCAACGCCAGCATCGGCGCGACCGACCCGGGCACGGTCATCGCCGACGAGCCCATCGAGGTGACCGCGGATGTCCCCGCGGCCGCCGGATGACGCATCGACCCCACTTCGACCTCGACCCGACCCAGGATCACCCAGGGAGACCGCAGATGCTCGTGCCGATGGTCATCGAATCCTCCAGCCGGGGGGAGCGCGCCTACGACATCTACTCGCGCCTGCTGCGCGAGCGGATCATCTTCCTCGGGGACGCCATCGAGGACCACCTGGCCAACCTGGTCATCGCCCAGCTGCTCTTCCTCGACTCCGAGGATCCGGAGAAGGACATCAGCCTGTACATCAACTCGCCTGGCGGCCAGGTCACGAGCGGGCTCGCCATCTACGACACGATGCAGTACGTCCGGGCCCCGGTCAGCACGATCTGCATCGGCATGGCGGCGTCCATGGCCGCGGTCCTGCTGGCGGCCGGCCGCAAGGGCAAGCGCTACGCGCTGCCGAACAGCCGGATCATGATCCACCAGGGGTCGGGCGGCTTCCGCGGCGCCCCGCCGGATGCGCTCATCCAGATGAAGGAATGGGAATTCCTGGTCCAGCGCAACCACGAGATCCTGAGCCGTCATACCGGCCAGCCGCTGGAGAAGGTCGTCAACGACACGCAGCGCGACTTCTTCATGGCGCCCGAGGCGGCGCAGGACTATGGCATCATCGACGCGGTGTATTCAGAGCAGTGGGATTCGCTCACGGCGCAGCACCATGACGAAAAGGTGGCAGACGAGGCCACCGAGTCCAAGGATGCTCCGGAGCCCAAGCGCTCCAAGAGCGACTAAGGCGCGACAGAGGACCAGGACGGGCACGTGACGACGACCAGCAGCAGCAAGGGACCCAAGGTCCCGTATCGCTGCTCCTTCTGCGGCAAAAGCCAGGAGCAGGTCCGCAAGCTCATCGCGGGCCAGGGCGTCTACATCTGCGACGAGTGCATCAACCTCTGCCAGGAGATCATCGAGGAGGAGATGCTCGAGGCGCCGCGCCCGAAGGCCGCGGCCTCGAAGCTCCCCAACCCGCACCAGATCAAGGACGCGCTCGACCAGTACGTCATCAGCCAGGAGCGGGCCAAGAAGGTCCTCTCGGTCGCCGTCTACAACCACTACAAGCGGGTCAACGCCGGCCACCAGGTCGACGAGGTCGAGCTCCAGAAGTCGAACGTCCTGCTCGTGGGCCCGACCGGCTCGGGCAAGACGCTCCTCGCCCAGACCCTGGCCCGCGTCCTTGACGTGCCGTTCTGCATCGCCGACGCGACGTCACTGACCGAGGCTGGCTACGTCGGCGAGGACGTCGAGAACATCCTCCTGCGGCTCATCCAGGCGGCCGACTTCGACGTCGCCCGGGCCCAGCGCGGGATCATCTACATCGACGAGATCGACAAGATCGCGCGCAAGGCGGACAACCCCTCGATCACCCGCGACGTGTCGGGCGAGGGCGTCCAGCAGGCGCTGCTCAAGATCCTCGAGGGGACCGTCGCCAACGTCCCGCCGCAGGGCGGGCGCAAGCATCCCCACCAGGACTTCATCCAGATCGACACCACCAACGTGCTGTTCATCTGCGGCGGGGCCTTCGACGGCCTGGAGCGCATCGTCGAGGAGCGCGTCGGCAAGCGGGCCATCGGCTTCGGCTCCGAGGCGCCGATGGGCGCCGTCGAGCGGGGCAAGGTGCTCGAGCGGCTCATGCCGGAGGACCTGCTCAAGTTCGGGCTCATCCCCGAGTTCATCGGACGCCTGCCGGTGATGGTCACGCTGACCGCGCTGACCGCCGACGACCTCGTGCGCGTCCTGACCGAGCCCAAGAACGCGGTCACCCGCCAGTTCCAGAAGTTCCTCTCGCTCGACAAGGTCGAGCTGGCCTTCACGCCCGGCGCGCTGCGGGCCGCGGCCGAGGTGGCTCTCGATCGCAAGACCGGTGCCCGCGCCCTGCGGTCGATCGTCGAGGAGTCGCTCCTCGAGGTGATGTACGACATCCCGGAACGGTCCGACGTGCGCCGCTGCATCATCACCGAGGAGACCATCCGCGAGGGTCGCGTGCCCCTCCTGCTGACCAAGACCGCGGTCGACGAGGGCGTGGACGAGACCAACTACGAGCAGTGGCTCGCGGCCCAGGGCGAGACCGCCTGACGCGGGCGGGCGGCCGGCCCGTCACAGACCGGGCCGACCGCAGCCGCGACGCCTACGAGACTTCGATCGGGACCTCGTACACCTGCGGGGTCGGGTGTCCGGCCTTCTCGTGCACGCGCATGACCGCCTCCTTGGACGGACCGGTCGCGAGGCAGAAGACCTTGCCGGACTCGGGGTCGAGCCAGGCGTGCTCGTAGTGGACGCCCTCCTGCGCTTCGACGTCGAGGTCGCGCTGGTGGGCCTCGGCGAGCTGTTGCGCGCTGACGCCGAAGAAGCCGTCGTGGACATCCATGAACTTGGCCATCTGGGGTCTCCATCAGGTTGACGTCGCCGGCCGTCCATGGCCGGCATCGTGCGAACGATGCACCGTCGCCGTGCTTCCTGCATCGGTCATCCGACCGATGGACTGGCCGAGGTCGGGGTCTGGCCGGCGCAGGGCCCGTGCTACACTCCCGCCCTCACGGCGAGGACCGAGAAGAGTAGTGCCGGGTGCGGTCCCGGAGCGAGCGCGGGATGGTGCGAGCCGCGTGGATCCGCCGGTGTGAAGGTCGCTCGCGAGCCGTGACGGCCGACGCCCGATAGCGCGTCGAGAGGGTGCCGGGCATCCGGACCGCGCGATGAGCGCGGGCCGCCGGGGCACCGAACCAGCAGGTGGTACCACGACCCGTTCGTCCGCTGGACGAGCGGGTGTTTCTTATCCACGAGACCGGAGCACGAGGCACGCGACGATGACGGATCTGCCCAAGGCCTACGCGCCAAGCGACGTGGAAGGGGTCATCTACGAGCGCTGGCTCGCGGCCGACGTCTTCGCGCCCGACGGCGCCGGGTCGACGGCCGATCCGGACCTGCCGTCGTTCACGATCATCCAGCCGCCACCGAACGTGACCGGCTCGCTCCACCTCGGGCATGCCCAGCGGACCGCGGTCGAGGACCTGATGATCCGCCACGCCCGGATGCGCGGGCACGCGGCACTGTTCCTGCCCGGCCTCGACCACGCCAGCATCGCGGCCCAATTCGTGCTGGATGGGATCCTCGCCCGCGAAGGGGAGAGTCGGCAGAGCCTTGGGCGCGACCGGTACCTCGAACGGATGCACGCCTTCGTCGACGCGACCCGCACCGTCATGCTCGGCCAGCAGCGGCGCGTGGGAGCCTCGGCCGACTGGGGCCGCCTCCGGTTCACGATGGATGAGGGTTCCGCGCGGGCGGTGCGGGTGGCCTTCGAGCAGCTCTACCGCGACGGTCTGGCGTATCGGACCGAGGCGCTCATCAACTGGTGTCCCGGCTGCCGGACGAGCGTGAGCGACCTCGAGGTCGTGCCCACCCCCGAGACCGGCTCCCTCTGGTCCATCCGCTACCACGTGCTCGACGAGGCGACCGGCGCCCCGCTCGACGACGAGACGATCACGGTCGCCACGACCCGGCCCGAGACGATCCTCGGTGACACGGCGGTGGCCGTCCATCCCGATGACGCCCGCTATGCCGCCCTGGTCGGGCGGCGCGTGCGCATCCCGTTCGTCGAGCGCGACGTGCCGATCATCGCGGACGCGGTGGTCGATCCCGCGTTCGGGACGGGCGCCGTGAAGATCACCCCGGCCCACGATGCCGACGACTACGCGACCGGCCAGCGCCACGGCCTCGCCGCCCCGACGATCCTCGCCGACGACGCGACGGTGGCCGACACCGGCACGCCGTACGACGGGCTCGACCGCTACGAGGCCCGTCGCCGGATCGTGGCCGACCTCGAGGCCCGCGGCGACCTGGCCGCGGAGCAGGTCCACGAGATGGTCATCGGGCGCTGCCAGCGCAGCGGCGACGTCATCGAACCGCGCCTCAAGACGCAGTGGTTCATCCGCACGGAGCCGCTGGCCGCGCGCGCCCTGGAGGCCACCCGGTCGGGGGCGGTGCGCATCCTGCCCGAGCGATTCGAGAAGACCTGGGAGCACTGGCTCACCAACATCCGGGACTGGAACGTCTCCCGCCAGCTGTGGTGGGGCCATCGCATCCCGGCCTGGTACTGCCCCGACGGCCACGTGACCGTGAGCGCCGAAGCGGATGGCCCGGACGCCTGTACGACGTGCGGCCGGCCGGCGGCCGAGCTGCGCCAGGACCCCGACATCTTCGACACCTGGTTCAGCTCGGGGCTGTGGCCGTGGTCCACGCTGGGCTGGCCGGACGACACCGCCGACCTGCGCCGCTATTACCCGACCTCGGTCATGGAGACCGGCTACGACATCATCTTCTTCTGGGTCGCCCGGATGGTGATGCTCGGGATCCACCTGACCGGCCAGCCGCCCTTCCACACCGTCTACCTGTCCGGGCTCATCCGCGATCCCGAAGGCCAGAAGATGTCCAAGACGAAGGGCAACGTCGTCGACCCGCTCGGGGTCATCGACGAGACCGGCGCGGACGCTCTGCGCTTCGCCGTGATCCACGGCGCGACACCCGGCCAGGACCAGCGCTTCGGGCCGGTCAAGCTCGAGAACGCGCGCAACTTCGCCAACAAGCTGTGGAACGCGACGCGCTTCGTCGTCGGCGCCCGGCCCGCCGGCATCCCCGCCGGCGCCGAGCGACGGCTGCCCGATCGCGGCCAGCAGGGCCCGGCCGACCGCTGGCTCGCCTCGCGCGCCGCGGCGACGGTGGAGGCCGTCGACGGAGCGATGGCCGGCTACGCCTTCGGCGAGGTGACCCGCCTCGTCTACGACGCGATCTGGAGCGAGTACTGCGACTGGGGCCTCGAGCTGGCCAAGGTCCGGCTCGCGGACGCCACCCTGCCGCCCGCAGCGCACGAGGCCACCTGGTGGACGCTCGTCGACGTGCTCGACACGTACCTGCGCCTGCTCCATCCGGTCATGCCCTTCGTGACCGAGGCGCTGTGGGCGTCGCTGCCGCATCGGGCCAGCGATCCGGAGCTTCTCATCGTCGCCCGCTGGCCCGGGGTAGGGGAGCGCGACCCCCTGACGGAGGCCGAGGTCGGGGCGGTCGTGGACCTCGTCCGCGGGATCCGCAACGCGCGCTCCGAGGCCCATCTGGAGCCGGCCGCATGGCTGGAGACCGAGGTCGTGGTGCCGGTGGCGATGGGCGCGACCTTCGAGGCCCTCCGCCCGGCCATCGAGCGCCTGGCGCGGGCCCGGCCGCTCGAGCGACGGTTGACCCGCGAAGGGCTCACGACCCGGCCGGGCAGCCTGGCGGTCATCGCCGGTGAGCTCGAAGCCGTGGTCCATCCCCCGACCGGGTCCGCCGACCCCGCCGCCGCCGACCTGGAGCGTGCGCGACTGGAGCGCGACCTGGCCGAGGCCGAGGCCTGGCTCGCGCAGGCCCGCGACCGGCTGGCGAACGAGGCGTTCATGGCCAAGGCGCCACCGGCCGTCGTGGACGGCGCGCGGGCACGCGAGGCCGAGCTGGCCGAGCAGGTGGAGCGTCTGCGCGATCGACTGGCACGCTGACGCAGGCGACCGGGCGTTGGGTCTGGCCTGGTGCCTGTCGCGCGATGGCCCTGCTACCATGGCCGCCGACCCAGTCCCGTGCGGGGAGGCCGTCCGTGCCGCTCGATTTCCTGAAGCGCAAGAACACCGGTGACGCCGCTGCCCCGACGGAGGCGGTCGCGACCGGTGCCGCCACGCGCTCGGTGACGCTGCCCGAGGAGGTCGTCGCCCAGGAGTTCCAGCTCAAGCTGTACTACGCGGGCAAGACGAGCGAAGGCGTCCGCATGCAGACCGGGCCGCAGGCCATGGCCGAGCTGCCGTCGATGCTCGTCGGGTTGTCCAAGGCGGAGATCGAGGTCGTCGAGCCGTTGCCCATCGAGTTCAGCCAGGCGACGCCGACCATCTCGCGACCGTCCGAGGCGATGCAGTGGCTCAACGCCCACCACGTCCACTCGCCGATCACTCGCCACGCGCTCGTCGTGCTCGAGTCGCTCGACGCCATCGATCTGGCCTTCGACACGTTCGTGTGCTCGCTGCTCGACGGCGAGGTCGACACCAGCGGCTACCCCGAGTACAACGCCGTCGTCGGTGGCGTCGCCGCCCACTGGGATGAGGCGACCGGCGACATGATCTGCCGCGCCGTCGTCGGCTGGGGCGGCAAGGGCGTGCGCGGCGACACCGACCGGATCGGCGCGAAGCTGCTGGCCGGCATCCTGACCAACGTGCTCGCCAATCAGTACGCGATGGGCCTCACGGCCGTCGAGCGGCCGATGCCCGCGGCCGGCCGCGGCGGCCTCGTCTGCGCGCACTGCGGCTTCGCCTCCGCGCACGAGCGGGCGTTCTACTGCCCCAAGTGCGGCATGCGCCTGCTGCGCGGCTGACCGGAGTCGCCCCAGCGTGCCGCTCTACGACTATGACTGCGCCGCCTGCGGCACCCGCTTCGAGGTCGTCCATGGCGTCCACGCCGATCCCCCGACGACCTGTCCGGTGTGCGGCAAGGGGCCGGTGAAGAAGGCCTTCAGCGCACCGACCATCCACTTCAAGGGTTCGGGCTGGGCGAAGAAGGAGCGACGTGCCACGAGCGCGCCGAGCGCCTCGTCGGGCAAGGACGGGTCGTCCGGGTCCTCGAAGGGCGGCGATGGCTCCTCGCGCGACGGCGGCTCGCGCGACGGCGGCTCCCGCGACAGCGGGTCGGGCGACAGCGGGTCGAGCGGGGGCGGGTCGGGCGACGGCGGGTCGTCGACGACCTCGACGAGCGAGGGCGCCTCGAGCTCCAAGGACTCGACCGCGGCGTCCACGACCTCGGGCGCCGCCTCCTCGACCGACTGACGATGGCCGGCGCCGCCGACTGGATCACCCTCGCCGAGGCGCAGGAGCTGCTGGCGACGGTCAACGTGCACTTCACGACCTCGACGATCGGGGCGTGGGCCCGGACCGGTCGCCTCCAGAGCATCAAGCTCGGGGGCCGTCGCTACGTCCGGCGCGGCGAGGTCCGGGCGCTCGTCACCGCGCCGCGTCGCGTGCCGGCGGATTCCGTCCAGGCCAGCCTGTTCGACGACCTGCGCGACTGACCCGCCGACCGATGGATCCGGCGGCGATCCTGGAGAAGGTGCTCAGCGTCCCGCGGGTGGCCTATGTCCGCGAGGTCCTCGACACCTATGGCCGCGCGGCCGGCGGGCTGCTCGCCAACGGCCTGGCCTTCTCCGCCCTGTTCGCGACCATCCCGATCGCCCTGGTCACGCTCGGCGTCACCGGGGCCCTCGTCGGCGATCCCAAGGTGCAGCAGCAGATGGCGGACGCGCTCGTCAACGTCTTCCCGCCGCTCGCCGACCTCATCGATGGTGCCCTCGACGCGCTCTCGAACGGAGCCGCGGCCGCCTCGATCCTCGGCTTCATCGGCCTGGTCTGGACCGTGAGCCAGTTCTACGTGACCCTCGACGTCGCCTTCTCGCGGATCTTCTCGGCCGAACCGGAACGCGACATCATCCGGCGCACCGCGCGGGGCTTCCTGTGGGTCGGCCTGCTCCTCGCCCTCGTGATCGTGGTGGTCATCGTCAGCTGGCTGGTCCTGTCGATCGATGCCATCGTGCCGAACCAGGCGCCGCTGGACGGACAGCTGGCCGACATCCTGACGTCGCTGCCGGTCCTCGCCGTCGGGGCGTGCGTGCTCGTCGGTGTGCTGTACCGGGTCGTGCCGCCGCGGTCGCCCGGCTGGCGGACGCTCGCCGTCCCGGCCGTCATCGTCGGGGTGCTGATCGTGCTCCTCAGCCAGCTGTTCGTGTTCCTCGCCCCACGGCTGGTGGGGATCGCCGCGCTGGCCGGGTCGCTCGCGACGGCGTTCATCGCCCTGGCCTGGCTGTCATTCACGTTCCAGGCGCTGCTCTACGGCGCGGCCTGGGTACGCGTGCGTGACGATCACGCGCGCGCGGCGGCGTCAGCCCTGGCGGGTCCCGCAGCGCCGGCAGAACCGGGCGGTGGCGGACAGTGACAGCCCGCAGCTGACGCAGGGCGCGACGCCGGTGGTCGGACGGGCCGCCGCCGGAGGGCTCGCGACCTCGCGGGCCGACTCCGCCCAGAGCGACTCGAGACCGCCGGTCGGGGTGGCCGGTCGATTCAGGAACGGCAGGCCGGCAGCCGCGCGCTGGCTCGGCCACTCCGGCTCGCTCGGCCATTGCGGGTCGGCCGTGGGGACCGTCGGTTCGGCGGGGGTCGAGTCGGGGGCGACGATCTGCCAGGTCGGCTGCGGGACGATGTCGTCCGCCGCGGTCGGCGCGGCTGCCTCCGCCGCGACCGGTTCGGCGGGCGCCGGAGCGGTGGGCTCGGGCTTCTCCACGGCCGGCGGTTCCGGGACGGCGGCGATGATGGCGGCGGCCGCGAGGACGTCACGCGGCGGCGCGGTCGGCTCGGTTGCGGGCGTGACCGGCGCGACCGCCGCGACCGGTTCGGCCGGCGCGGCATCCGCGAGGCTCGTCGCTTCGACGATGCTCGGCTCGAGGGTCGGGGCCGTCGCGTCGGCCGTGCCCTCGTCGGCGGCGTCCAGGGCCGCAGCAGCGGCGAGCCCACCCGCGGCCGCACCGGCGTCGCCCGGTCCAGCCTCGGCGGCGGCCTGCTCGCGCTCGTAGGCGGCGATCTCGTCGTCGAGGCTCTGGCCCGGCCGGAAGCGTCGGAACATGGCGCTGGTCTGGTCGGAGGCCACGGCCGCCCGCCCGTCGACGTCGCCCGCGTCGACCGCGCCGACGCTGGACTCGCTTGCCGCCGCGGGCGCGGCCGGGATCTCCGGGGCCGGAGCCTCGGCGGTCGGCGCGGCGGTCGCCGCGACGTCGGCTGCCTCGGTCGGGGCATCGGCGGCCATCTCGACCGCGTCGGGCGTGTCGATCGCCCCCAAAGCCGCGAGTCGGGCGGCGGCATCGATCTGCTCGAGGTCGCCAAGGTCGCCGACGTCGTCGGCCGGTGTCGCCTCGGCGGCGTCGAGCACCTCCGCGTCGCGCATCAGGTCGGAGGTCGGCCAGGCCATCGCGGTCATGCCGTCGTCGTGGCCGTTGCCGTTGGCCCCGTTCGTGCCGTTGGCGGCGGCGACGGTGAGCCCGGTGGTCGAGTCGAGGTCGGGGAAGGGCGCCGGCATGATCTCGTGGCCGAGATTCGGCGAGCACGACAGGCACTGCCCGTCGGCCTCGTTCCAGCAGTTGCCGCACGTGTACTGGCGGCAGTTCATGCAGAAGTTGAAGGTCTTGTGGAACGCGTCCAGCTGCTGGGAGGTCGCCTCGCGGTCGGTCTCGCTCCGCGCGGCGGCCATCGCCTCGTCCATCGACGTGTCGTCCGACATGACGAAGTTCTTGAGGCCGCGCGACATGACCTTGATGCCCTTCAGCCGGGCGACGCGGGGCGCCGCCGATTCGAACGTGTAGCGCGTGCCACACCGTTCGCAGAAGGATTCGGTGAGGATCTCGGGCATCGGGCCCCCGGTCAGGTCGCTGGACGCGTTCGGAGACAGGCCTCCGATCAGGGTCGAGAGTATACCCCCACGCCTCGAGCGCCCCTCGGACGTGGGTACCCCGCCGAGCGCGCGGATGGTCCGGGGACGCGGCCGTCCGCAGGCCTCGGCGAAGCCTGCCGGCGAGGCCGAAAGGCTCCCGGCAAACCCTCTGCTAGACTCCCCGACCGACCATGCCGCCGCTCACCGCCATCGAGCGGTTCTTCGAACGACTCTTCGAGCGTCCGTCCGCGCGCCTGTTCCGCGCACGCCTTCAGCCGGTCCAGCTCCAGCGCCGGATCGAGCGGGCGATGGAGGCCGAACGCCTCGCCGCCGCCGACCGCACGCTCGTGCCGAACCGGTTCGTCGTCCACCTCGATCCCGACGACCTGGCCGCCTTCGGCGACATGACGAGCTCGCTCGCCTCGGAGCTTGCCGACGGCGCGCTCCTGTTCGCCCGATCGCGGCACTACACGCTCGTCGACCGGCCACGCGTCGAGCTCGTCGCCGATCCCGCCGTGGAACGCGCCGACATCGTGGTCGTCGCCCGGTTCGCGGATCCCATCGCCGGACACGACCGGCGCGACCTCGACGGTCCGACCGGGAGCGGCGGTCGGGCGGGCGGTCCGGCGTCCGCGGACGAGCCGGTGGGTCGCGGTGGCCCGACCGACACGATGGTCTTCACCGTGCCCCGCCCGACGGCGCCGCGCGCGCGCCTGCGCGTGGTCGATGCTGCCGGCGGCCAGCGCATCTGCGAGTTCGACGGCAGCTCCCTGACGATCGGGCGGGCGACCGACAACGACCTCGTCCTGCCCGACGGCCGGGTCAGCCGCCACCACGCCCGCCTTTCGGGCCGACGCGGGACGCTGGTCTACTCGGACCTCGGAAGCACCAACGGCTCCAAGGTCAACGGCGTGGGTGTGGGCGAGCTCGTCCTCGGCGCCCAGGACCGGATCGAGCTCGGCGACACGGTCATCGTGGTCGAGGTGGCTGGGGACAGCACCTGACGATGGACGGACTCGTGGTCGTCGTCTGGGTCATCCGGATCCTGTTCCTGGCCCTGATCTATCTCTTCCTGTACCGGATCATCCGCACGCTCCTGCGCGACCTGCGCTCGGCGGCCCGTGAACCGGGCACGTCGCTGGGGCGCCTGGTCGTCGTGGCGTCGCCCGCCGGCGAGCCCGGTGCGGGCCGCTCGTTCGACCTCGACGCCATCACGACCCTGGGGCGGGACGTCAACAACGCGATCGTCATCGACGACCCGTTCGCCTCGTCCGAGCACGCCGTCCTGACCTACCGCGGCCGGGGCTGGTACGTCGAGGACCTGGGCAGCACCAACGGCACGTTCATCAACGGGCGGGCGGTCGCCGCCGTCGCGCCCCTCGGGTTCGGCGACGAGATCGCCATCGGCCAGGTCCGGTTGCGTCTCGAGCGGGCGCGCGCCGCATGAGCGCCGGCACGACCGGCACGACCGGCACGGCAGGGACGACCGGCACGACCGGCCGCGCGGCCGGGTCGGGCGTGGCCCTGCCCGGCGTGCTCGCCGCGATCCGTCCGAGGCCGCGCTGGACCGAGACCCGGCTCCTCGCCCTGGTCGCCCTCGCGCTGATCGTGGGTAGCGTGTCGCTCGGGCTGACGGTGACCGGCGACCTGGCCCCGTATGACCTCCGCGGCCTGCTCATCTACCTCGCCGCCCTCGGCATCGCCCACCTCGCCCAGATCCTGGCCGGGCGACGGTCGGACCAGATCCTGCTGCCGGTGGTCGGGATGCTCGGCGGGATCTCGCTCCTGCTCATGCAGCGCCTCCCGCAGGGCCTCGTGACCCTGGACGTCGGCTCGACGACCCTCGGCCTGGCGGACGTCCAGCTGGTGTGGCTGGTCATCGCCATCGCCGTCGCGACGACCCTCGGGATCGTGGTCCGATCCGACAGCTGGCTGCGTCGCTACAAGTACACGTGGGCCGCCCTCGGGATCGGGCTCCTGCTCCTGACCTTCGTCTTCGGCTCGGACGTCGGCGGCCAGCGGCTGACCCTCCGCCTGGGGCCGGTCAGTGGCCAGCCATCGGAGCTGCTCAAGGTCATCCTCGTGATCTTCCTGGCCGGCTACCTGTCGGAGAACCGGCCGCTCCTCATCGAGCAGGACTCCCGGCTCGGCCCGTTGCGTCTGCCGCCGCTCCCGTACCTCGCCCCGATGGTCGCCATGTGGGCCATCGCCCTCGGCATCGTCGTCGTCCAGCGCGACCTGGGGGCGGCGCTCCTGTTCTTTGCGGTGTTCCTGGCCCTGACCTATGCCGCGACCGGCCGGATCAGCCTCGTCGTCATCGGCCTCGTGCTGTTCCTCGTCGGGAGCGCGGTGCTGGCCAACCTCTTCCCGCACGTCGGCTCGCGCATCGCGATCTGGCTCGATCCGTTCGCCGATCCGCTCGGGGACGGCTACCAGATCGTCCAGTCGCTCCACGCGTTCGCGCGCGGCGGCCTGCTGGGCATGGGTCTCGGCAACGGGCTGCCGATGGTCGGCGGTCGTCTGCCGATCCCCGAGGTCCACACGGACTTCCCGCTCGCCGCGCTCGGTGAGGAGCTCGGGCTTGCCGGGGTGATCGCGATCCTCGGGCTGTTCCTGGTCATCGTCGAGCGCGGCCTGCGCATCGGCGCCTCGGCGGCCGACGATTTCCGGTCGATCCTCGCGACCGGGCTCGCCCTGGTCATCGGCGTCCAGGCCTTCATCATCGCCGCGGGCAACCTCAAGGTCCTCCCGCTGACCGGCGTCACGCTGCCGTTCATCAGCTACGGCGGCTCGTCGCTGCTGGCCAACGCCGTCGTCATCGGGCTGCTGCTGGCCCTCTCGGACAAGGGCGTGGAGCCCCCGCCGCCACCGGCGCCGCGCACAGGCTGGCGGGCCCGGCTGCAGCGAGGGCCGGCCTGATGCTCCCGTCCACGACCCGCCGCCCGCTGGGCCGCACGATCGTCCACGTCGCTCTCGTCCTGTGCCTGGCCTTCGGCACGCTCGCCGCGGCCGCCGGCTACTGGACCGTCGTCAAGGCGCCCGAGCTGGTCCGCTCCCCGAACGATCCGGCCGTCATCGCCGCGGCGCGGACGGTGCCGCGCGGCAAGATCCTCGACCGCGACGGCGAGGTCCTCGCCGACAACACCACCGATGCCCACGGTGAGTCGTACCGGACGTACGCGAGCAAGGCCGTCAGCCAGGTCGTCGGCTACGCGTCGACCCGCTACGGCGAGGCCGGCCTCGAGCTCGCCTACGACGCGGAGCTGACCGGCCTCGCCGGGGACCCGCTGCGCAATTCGGTCCGCAAGTTCCTGCCGGAACCGTACGACCCCAAGGACCTGACCCTGTCCCTCTCGCTCGACCTCCAGAAGGCGGCGATCAAGGCCCTCGGGAACCAGCGCGGGGCCATCGTCATGCTCGATCCCCGGACGGGCGAGGTGCTCGCGCTTGCCTCGACGCCGACCTACGACGCCTCGGCCATCGCCGACCCGGCGACCGCGGAGGAGACGTTCGAGGCGCTGCGCAAGGACGACCGCCAGCCGCTCCTGCCGCGCGCGACGCTCGGCCGGTACGTCCCGGGCTCGGTGTTCAAGATCGTGACCGCCATCGCCGGGCTGGGCTCGAATGCGGTGACGCCCTCGACGACGTACGAGGAGCAGCCGGGCGCGGAGAAGAAGGGACTCGTCGTCGATGGCTTCCGCATCCGTGACGGGCACCATCCCGAGACCGGCGACCGCGCCCTCGACCTGATCGGCGCGACCGAGGCGTCGTGCAACATCTGGTACGCGCTGACCGGCCTCGAGATCGGCGGTCGTGAGCTCGTCGACTACGCCGGGCGGCTCGGTTTCGGGTCGCCCATCCCGTTCGACCTGCCGACGGCCGTCAGCCAGGTGAACGACGGCTCCGGACCCGCGGCGGGTGGCTTCGCCGACGACGTCGAGCTGGCCAACGCCGCCTACGGCCAGGCAGAGACCTTCGTGACGCCGCTCCAGATGGCCCTCGTGGCGAGCACCGTCGCCAATGGCGGCGAGCTCATGCAGCCACACCTCGTGACGGCCATCACCGGCCGCGACGGGACGCGCACGATCGGTCCGAAGACGATGCGCGGCGTCATCGACCGCGCCGATGCCCACGCCATCACCGAGGCGATGACCCAGGCCGTGGAGGGCGACCTCGGGCAGCGCTTCACCGCCGGGGCCAAGGTGCCCGGCGTGACGACCGCGGGCAAGTCCGGGACGGCCGAACTCGGTGGCTCAGGTGAGCCACACTCCTGGTTCATCGGCTTCGCCCCGGCCGAGGCGCCCGAGATCGCCATCGCCGTGGTCGTCGAGCAGGGTGGCCGCGGGGGCGAAGTCGCGGCACCGATCGCCGGCGACCTGATGACGCAGTACCTGGAGTCCACGCGGTGACCGATCGACCCCCCGAGACCGTCGAGCCGACCACGGAGGCCATCGAGTCGGCCGCGGCCGTCCAGCCGTCCGGCGACCCCGCCTCCTCCGGCGACCGCGACGCGACCGAGCCGCGCGAGCGGCGGCCGCTCCTCGAGCGCATCGGCCTGGCCGGCATCGCGGCCGTGCTGGCCATCCTGTTCGGCGGCGTGGCGGCCGCATCGTGGGTCGGTGGCGAGCCGTTCCTCGCGGTCATGGGCGCGATCGGCTGCGTCATGACGGCGTGGGTCGGTGGGCTGACCCTGTTCCGGGGCTGACCGGCCTCAGCCGCCGCCGTGGGCGCGCCAGGCGCGCAGGACCTCGGCCACGCCCCACGCCTGGAATGGTGCTCCGCGCGGCGTGAACGGCGGCTCCGGTTCGAGGATCTCCGAGACCGAGCCGAGGCCCGCCTCGCCGAGGTGCCGTTCGAACGGACGAAGGGCCGCCAGGGCCGCCGCCGGCCCGCCCCCGAAACGCGCGACCGCGTCCGCGTACGGTCCGATCAGCCAGGTCCAGACCGTGCCCTGGTGGTACGCCGCGTCGCGGGTCCAGCGGTCGCCCTGGTACGCGGGCCGGTACGCCGGGTCGCCGGGTGCGAGCGAACGGAGCCCGAGCGGGACGTGCAGGGCTGCGTCCACCGCGGCCAGCACGGACCGCGCGATCGGCGCGTCCACGAGCGGATTGGGGAGGGACAGCGCGAGGAGCTGGTTCGGCCGCAGGGCCGGGTCGTCCCCGTCCGGTCCGTCCACGACGTCGAGCAGGTAGCCGAGGTCGGGTCGCCAGAAGCGCGTTCGGAAGGCGGCCTCGGCGCGGTCCGCCACGGCCTGGTAGTCGGGCGCATCCGCCCACGCCCCCACGAGCCGAAGGGCGTTGATCCAGAGCGCCTGGATCTCGACCGGCTTGCCCCGGCGCGGGGTCACGACCCAGCCGTCGACCTTGGCGTCCATCCACGTGAGCTGCACACCGTCGGCGCCGCCACGCAGGAGGTCGTCCGCCGGATCGCGCCCGATCCCGTAGCGCGTCCCCGCGAGGTGGTGGTCGATGATCGAGCGCATCGTCGGGAGGAGCTCGGCGACCAGCGCGTCGTCGCCGGTCGCGATCCGATAGGCCTCGAGCGCCTGGACGAACCAGAGCGAGGCGTCGATCGTGTGGTAGGCGGGCTCCTGCGACGCGTCGTCGGGGAAATCGTTCGGGATGAGGCCGTCGCGCTCGAACCGGGCGAACGTCCGCAGCACGGTCGCCGCCTCGGCGTGCCGACCGGTCGCCAGGCACAGCCCGGGCAGGGCGATCATCGTGTCGCGGCCCCAGTCGTTGAACCAGGGGTAGCCGGCGATGACCGTCCGGCCGTCCTCGACACCGGCGATGTCGCGACGGACGACGAACGCGTCGGCGCCCAGCACGAGCGGGCCCGCGAACGAATCACGGTCCGCGATCCCGGCCTGTGCCAGAAGCTCCCGGTCGCGCGCCTCGGCGGCCGCCAGGGCCGTCTCGCCATCGAGCGGTTCGCCCTCGTCGGTCGTGAGGATGAGCGTGAACGCGCGTCCGGGGCCGACCACGGCGTCGATTCGGACCGCCGCCCACAGGTCCTCGACGTCGACGAGGCCACGGCCAGTCTCCTCGGCCAGCCGGATGTCGGTGACCCAGCGGCCCTCGTCGCTGGTCGTGGCGTCCGGGGCGAGGATCCGGAGCTCGCTCGCGGGGACGCCGTCGGCCTGGCGCCGGACCGCGTGGTGATCCCGGTTCGTCTCGAGCGGGACCAGGCGCACCGCCACCGGCGGAGCGCCCGGGGCCGCCTCGTCGTCCACGGCATAGCGGATGTACGTGGTGCACGAGCCGTGGGCCATCCAGATCGTCCGCACGAGCCCGACGCCATCGACGACATAGCGCGCCACGACCCGTCGACCATCGAGCGCGACGCTCGTCGGCGGTCCGAACGGCGTGGCCGTCCCATCGACCACGATCGCCTGCTCGAGCCCGCCGACGAGCACCGTCCGGTCGCCGGGTGGGCGTCGCGCGGCGACCAGGAACCCGTGATAGGAGCGCGCCGGACGGTCGTCGACGGCGCCCATCGCGTACCCGCCGAGACCGTCCGTCACGAGCCATTCCGTGAAAGTTGAACGAATTGGGGTGGTTTGCACGTCATCCATGGTGACGCCGCGAGGGGAGCGCGCGGAACCGAAACGACACCGCCGACGTACTATCTGGCGACACCCTGCACCTCCGCCGTGGTCATCCGCACCCCCGAAGCCCCCCGACGCGGCACCCGCCCACCGCCGCCGTACCCGCGAGAGAGGCACGATGACGAAGATCCAGGAAACCGGCGACAAGGTCATCGCCAACGTCGAGCATGTCATCGTCGGCAAGCACCATGAGGTGCGCCTCGCCCTGGTCGCGCTCCTGTGTCGCGGCCACCTGCTCATCGAGGACGTGCCCGGCACCGGCAAGACCGTGCTCGCGAAGGCCATCGCGCAGAGCCTCGGCTGCTCCTTCCGGCGCATCCAGTTCACGCCGGACCTGCTGCCGTCGGACGTGACCGGCCTGTCGATCTACAACCAGAAGACCCAGGAGTTCGAGTTCCGGCCAGGCCCGATCATGAGCCAGGTCGTGCTCGCGGACGAGATCAACCGGGCGACCCCCAAGACGCAGTCGAGCCTGCTCGAATGCATGGAGGAGCGCCAGGCGACGATCGACGGCGTCACCCACCCGATGCCGGATCCGTTCCTCGTCATCGCGACCCAAAACCCGATCGAGTACGAGGGCACGTTCGCCCTGCCCGAGGCCCAGCTCGACCGGTTCATGCTGCGCATCCGGCTCGGCTATCCCCAGCCGATCGAGGAGATCGTCATCCTCGATGAGCAGAAGCGCACGCATCCGCTCGAAGAGCTCGGGGAGGTCCTTGCCGCCCAGGAGCTGCGCGAGCTGCAGGCCGCGGTGCGCGAGATCTACGTCGACTCGACCGTGGCCGACTACATCGTCCGGGTCGTCGGCGCGACGCGCCAGCACCCCGACGTCTACCTCGGGGCGTCACCCCGCGGCTCGATCGCGCTGTATCGCGCGGGCCAGGCCCTCGCCGGGCTGCTCGGCCGCGACTACGTGATCCCCGACGACATCAAGGCGCTCGCCGAGCCCGCGCTGGCCCATCGCCTGATCATCAAGACGAGCTCCTCGATCCATGACGTCCAGGCCGGCCAGGTGGTCCGCGAGATCCTCGACACGACGCCGATCGACGGCATCCGCCCGACCGGCGGGGGACCGACCGAGCTGCGCCCGACCACGACCGCGGCGTCCGCAACGTCGGGTGCGACCACCCCGACGGGCGCCTGACGCCCGACATCGACCCGAGACCCTCCGACCCGCGAAGGGACCGCCATGCTGCGACGACTCCAGGCGCTGGCCATCGCCACGATCCTGGTCGTTGCCGCGTTCTCGAGCGGCTGGGACTTCCTCTTCTACCTGCTCTACCTGGCCATCCTCGTGGTCGGCGGGTCGTACGTCCTGGTCCGGCTGGGCCTGTCCGACCTCGAGGCCGGCTACGCGGTCAGCCAGCTCCACGGACACGTCGGTGACCGGATGCGGGTGACCTACACGCTGCGCAACAGCTCGCGCATCCCCAAGCCCTGGCTCGAGATCCACAATCCGACCACGCTGCCCGGCGGCCTGCCCGGCCGGGCCATCAGCCTCGGTGGCCGGAGCGAGCGTTCGTGGCTGATCCGTGCCCCGCTGGCCCGGCGCGGCCACTTCCGGATCGAGCCGCTGCACATCCGGACCGGCGACCCGTTCGGCTTCTTCGAGGCGGCGGCGACGGTGGGGCAGGGGGTCAGCGTCGTGGTCTTCCCGAGGATCGAGGCCCTGCCGATGTGGCGACTGCCGGCGGCCAGCCTCGAGGGCAGCCACGCCTCCCCTGAACGCACGCTCCAGACGACGCCGCTGGCGATGTCCGTCCGGCCCTACGCGCCCGGCGACTCGATGAACCGGATCCACTGGCGCTCGACGGCGCGCCACGGCGAGATCCAGGTGAAGGAGTTCGACCTGGAGCAGACGGCCGACGCCTGGATCATCCTCGACCTCCAGCGCGCGGTGCAGGCGGGACGTGGCGACGAGTCGACGAGCGAGGCCGCCATCCGGGTGGCCGCGGCGGTCGCCGACAAGGCCCTGACCGAGAACCGCGCGGTCGGGATGACCGTCAACGCCGGGCGGACCGCCTATCTGCCGGCGGACCGTGGCGGCCGCCAGCACCAGAAGATCATGCAACTGCTCGCCGCGGTCGACGCGGACTCGTCGACCCCGCTCGTCGAGACGCTCATCGCGTCGGTCGGGCGGCTCCGGAGGGGCATGACGGCCGTCATCATCACCGCCTCGCTCGACCCGTCGTGGGTCCGCCCGCTGGCCGCGCTGCGCGCCCGCGGCGTCGCCTGCGTGGTCGTGACGGTCGATGCCGCGGCCTTCTCCAGGTACGAATCGGACGCCCGTGTCGCGGCCGGCGGCAGCCCCGTTCCCGAGGACCCGGCGACCGCCGATGCCGCGGCCAAGCGGACCCGTGCCCTGCGGCACGCCCTCGCGGAATACGAGCTCAAGGCCTTCACCGTCCCGCCCGCGACGCCACTCGGGGAGGTCCTGGCGGGATGACCTGGACGACCTCCTCCGGCCGCCGCATCACCATCGCCCCGGCAGACGGGTGGCTGACCCTCGGACTGGTGATGATGCTGTGCCTGTCCCTGGCCTGGTCGCTCGACGACGCCCAGCTGGTGATCGGCAACGACGGCTACACCGACTTCCTGACCTGGGTCGCCATCGGTGGGGTGCTCGCCGGCTTCATCGGACCGACCGTCGGCTGGGGTCGCTGGAAGACGTTCGCCATCGGGTCCGTGTTCGCGGCCCTGATCGCGCCGATCTTCGTCGGCGCCGCAGCCAGCGCGACCGGGGGCTCCATCGGCATGCTCTTCCGCTTCACGGCGAGCGAGGCGGTGCTCGCGTGGCGCGACCTCATCATGGACGACCAGGGCTTCACGGTCGCGGTGGGCCACCACCTGCTCATCCTCGGGCTGATCGTGTGGGGCTCGTCCATGTTCGCGAGCTACGCGGCGTTCGGGCATCGACGGCCGCTCAACGCGGTCCTGCTCATCGGCGTCCTGCTCGTCGCCAACATGTCGCTCACGACCCGCGGGCAGCTCCCGTATCTCGTCCTGTACACGCTGGCGGCCCTGTTCCTGCTCATCCGCTTCCATACCTTCGACGAGCAGAACGACTGGATCCGCCGCCGGATCGGGGACCCGAGCGCGCTGGCCAGCCTGTACATCCGCGGCGGGACCGTGTTCATCGTGGCGGCCGTATTCGGCGCGCTGCTGCTGACCCAGGCGGCGGCCTCGGCGCCACTCGCCGGCGCGTGGACCGACGTCGGTGGCCGGGTGATCGAGTGGTCGCAGTTCCTGCAGAAGTACCTGCCCGTGTCAGGGACCGGCCGGTCCATCGGGCCGTCGTTCGGGAGCAGCGCCAACGTCGTCGGCGTGTGGACGAGCGACAACGGTCTGGCCCTGACCTGGGAGACCCCGACCGCGACGGACAACCCGCCGTACCTCGCGGCGGTCTACTACGACGACTTCACGCTCCATGGCTGGGAGGTCGGCGACCGGACGAACGTCCAGCGCGCCGCCAACGACGAGCTGCTCGCCGGCACCAACGACGCCGTCACGCCCAAGGGCCGCAAGGAATACATCGTCAACGTCACGCCGACCCTGTCGCGTGGCTTCGTCTACGCCCCGGAGATGCCGCTCAAGATGAGCGGCGAGGGCGGGCTGCTGCTGACCGGCGGCGGCTATCTCGGCCAGGTCGAGCGGCCGACTTCGAACGCCCCGTACTCGGTCACCTCGCTCATCTGGGATGACGAGAAGGCCGGGGGCGCCACGGTCAACAAGCTCCGGGTCGCCGGCCAGGACTACCCCGCAGGACTGCTCGAGGAATACGGTCGCGATGCCGTCCCCGAGGGCACCTTCACGACCCCCGAGGCGCGCGACCTGCTCGACCGGATCGAGGCCAAGGCGGGTGACAACCCGTACGACATCGCGGCCACGATGGTCGCCACGTTCCAGGACCCGCGCGAGTTCATCTACGACTCCAACGTCCAGGACTTCCGCTGCGACCTCTCGATCGTCGACTGCTTCGCGACGACCAAGCACGGTTACTGCGAGTACTACGCCTCGACCATGGTCATGATGCTGCGCGAGCTCGACATCCCGGCCCGCATGGTCGAGGGCTTCCTGCCGGGGAAGCGCATCGGCCAGAGCAACCGCTGGGAGGTCCGCAACTCCGACTCGCACGCCTGGGTCCAGGTCTACTTCCCGGGCTTCGGCTGGATCGACTTCGACCCGACCGGAGGCTCCATCGCGGCCCTCCCGGCCCTGCCGGTCGGCGCCGTGCAGCCGAGCGCCAAACCGGGTCCCTCGGCGGGCGCCTCCCGCGGGCCGCGCCCCGATCCGACCCTCCGAGGCGCGGAGGACCAGGGTCCAAGCGGTGGCATCAACGGCCGAACCAACGTCCCGGTCGGCCCGCTCATCGTTGCCGCCGTCCTGCTGGCCGTCATCGTGGGTGGCCTGGCCCTCGTCGCGTGGCGCCGCGGCCCGCGTGGGCCCACCTCCCCGGACGACGCCTACGGCATGGTCACGCGCTTCGCCTCGCGCTTCGGTTTCGCCCCACGAGCGAACCAGACGGTCTACGAATACGCCGGCGCCCTGGCGGAGTTGCTGCCCGATTCGCGTCCCGAGCTCGAGACCGTGGCGCGGGCCAAGGTCGAGGTCGCCTATGGCGGCCGCAACCTCGGGCTCGATCGACTCGCCTCGCTGCGCGAGGCGCAGCGACGACTGCGTACCAGCCTGCTGCGCCTGGCCTTCCGCCGCGCCGACCGGCGCGCCCGCCGGCGCTCCGGCCGCTAGATCACCTAGAGCGCGCCGCTGCGGCTGCGCGCCTCCTGGGTCGCGAGCGCCTCCTCGTCGAGGAGCGTCGCGAGGTGCGCGGTCAGGTTGCCCGCCCGGAGGACCGGCTGGCCGCCGCGGACCTCGATGACGGTGATGGCGCACAGGTCCATCGACCACATCCAGAACCGCTCGAGCGACAGGTCGAACAGGGTCAGCAGGGTCACCTTGAAGACGCCGTCGTGGCCTACGAGCACGCTCCACGGGTGGCTCGAGCCGAGGTCGCCATAGCCCGGGACCTGGTCGCGGTCGCGGGTGCCCGGTACGCCGGCAGCGGCGAGGTCGGCGAGGAGTACGGCGAGGGCCGGACGGACCCGGGCGGCCACGTCGGCGAGCGCTTCGCCGCCGGTCGCCCAGCCCTCGGTCGGACGACGCCGCCAGAGGGCGAGCTCGGCCGCATAGCGGGTCGCGATCTCGTCGCGGTGCAGACCCTCCCACTGGCCCTGGCCGATCTCCTTGAACCCGTCATCGGGCCGGAGTCGCGCGCCGCCGTCGGCGTCGATGAGCCCGGCGTCGCCCATCGCCGCCGCGATGGCTTCGGCCGTCGAGCGGGTCCGCGCCAGCGGCGAATGGACGATCGCCAGCGGCGCACCGTCCGGGATCGGCAGCGCAGGCGTGGCATGCGGGGCCGCGAGCCGGGCGGCGACGAGCGCGGCCTGGCGTTCGCCCCGGGCGGTCAGGGGCGAATCGGCCTGGCCCTGGAAGCGGCCCTGGACGAGGTACTCCGATTCGCCGTGGCGGACCAGGACGAGCGTCGCGTCGAGGTGCTCTGGGACGACCGACCCGCCGCTCAGCGCTCGCCTCCCAGGCGGATGGTCCAGAGCTCGAGGACGGCCTCCTGGCCGCGGATGGCCTCCTCGACCGAAGGCGGGATGTCGTCATCGAGGGCGAGGATCATCAGCGCGTCCTCGCGCGGTCGGGTGCGGGCGAGGTGCATCGCGCTGATGTTCACGTCCGCCTCGCCGAGCATCGCTCCGATGCGCCCGACCATCCCGGGACGGTCGCGGTGGCGGCTGATGAGCATGACGTCGGCCGGGGCCATGTCGAGCCGGTAGTCGCCCAGGCGGGTGATGCGCGGCTCGCCGCCGGCGACCGTGCCCGCGACCGTGAGGTGGTGGGCGTCGCGGGCGTCGGACGACAGCGTGAGCTGGGCCGCGAACGCTCCGGCGTCGGGCGTCTTGCGCTCGATGACGGTGATCCCGCGCGCCTTGGCGAGGGCACCGGCGTTGACGAGGTTGACCCGCTCGGTGGTCGCGGTCTCGAGGAGGCCGCGCAGGACCGCGGCCGTGAGCGGCGAGGCGTCGTGCTCGGCCAGCTCGCCGGCGATCTCGAGGGTGAGCGAATGGACGCCACCGCGCGACAGCTGGGCGAAGAAGCGCCCGAGGATCTCGGCGAGCGGCAGGTACGGGGCGATGGCCCGCGCCGTCTCCGGCGTCAGCAATGGCGCGTTGACCGCGTACCGGGCGGGACGGCCGTCGAGCACGTCCAGGACCTGGGCCGCGACCTCCTCGGCGACGAGCACCTGGGCCTCGGCCGTCGACGCCCCGAGATGGGGCGTGAGCAGGGTGTTGGGCGCATCGAGCAGCGGCGAGCCGGTCGGGGGCTCCTGCTCGAAGACGTCGATGCCGGCGCCGCCGAGGTGGCCCGATGCGAGGGCCTCGGCGACCGCCGCCTCGTCGACGACGCCGCCGCGGGCGACGTTGAGGACGATGGATCCCGGCTTGAGGCGAGCGATGGCATCGCGCCCGATGAGGTTGCGCGTGGCGCGGGTCAGGGGGACGTGGACGGTCACGACGTCGGCGCGGTCGAGCATCGTGTCGAAGTCGACGAGCTCGACACCGTGGTTGGCGGCCTGCTCGGCGGTCACGAATGGGTCCACCCCGAGGACCACCATCTCCATGGCGCGGGCACGGACCGCGATCGCCTGCCCGATCTTGCCGAGCCCGACGATGCCGATCGTCCGCCCGCGCAGCTCGAGGCCGGTGAACTGGGCGCGCTTCCATTCGCCACGGCGCATCGACGCATCGGCGGCGGCCGTTCGCCGGGCCACGCCGTAGAGCAGCGCCAGCGTGTGCTCGGCGGCGGCGATCGTATTCCCGGTCGGCGCGTTGACGACCGTGATCCCGGCCCGTGTCGCGGCGTCGAGGTCGACGTTGTCGACGCCGACCCCGGCCCGCCCGATGACGACGAGACGGGTGCCAGCGGCGATCAGCTCGGCATCGACCTGGACCTGGCTGCGCACGACCAGGGCGTCGTAGTCCGGCAGGATGGCGGCCAGCTCGTCTCGGGTGCAGCCGATCCGCTCGTCGACGTCGTGATGCGCCGCGAGAAGCGCGACGCCCTCGCGGGCGACCGATTCGGCGATGAGGATCCTCACGCGCCCGCCCCGGCGGTGGCGATGGCGGCGATCCCGTACGTGGCGAGCGCCGCGCGCTGCGCCGCAGCCACGGCTGCGCCCGGCTCCACGGCCCGGCCGTGCTGGAGCGAGACGATCTCGAGCGTGCTGAACGCCCCGAGGATCTCCTCGAGCGTCACCGACCCGAGGTGGCCGAGCCGGAAGATCTTGCCGGTGAGCTTGCCCTGACCACCGGCCAGCACGACGCCCCGCGCCTTGACGTCCGTGTTGAACGCCTTCCAGTCGAGGCCGTCGGGGACATGGGCCGCGGTCACCGTCCTCGAGGCATGGCGCTGGTCGGCGAAGAGCTCGAAGCCGAGCGCATCGAGGCCGGCTCGGGCGGCGGCGGCACAGGCCTCATGCCGCGCGAAGATGCCGTCCGCGCCCTCGGCCTCCATGAGCCGCAGGCCCTCGTCGACCTGGTAGACGACCGAGATGGCAGGCGTGAACGGGGTCTGGCCGTTTGCCGCCGCGTCGCGGTGGGCCCGCAGGTCGAGGTAGAAGCGCGGCATCGTCGCCGTCTCCATCGCCGTCCAGGCGCGCGGCGAGGCCGCGATCATGGCCAGTCCCGGCGCCGCCATCCAGGCCTTCTGCGACCCGGTGATGACGACGTCGACGCCCCAGCCGTCCATGTCGAATGGCACCGCCCCGAGGCCGCTCACGCTGTCGACGAGGATGAGCGCGTCGGGCGCCTCCTCGCGGACCGCCGCCGCCAGCTCGGGGATCGGGTTCATCACCCCGGTCGAGGTCTCGTTGTGGGTGAGCAGGACCGCCTTGACCGCGGGCATGGTCCGGAGACGCTCGCGGATCTCGTCCGCGGCCGCCGCATAGCCCCACTCGGCATCGAGCTTCGTCACGTCGGCGCCGTAGATCCCGGCGATCTTGGCGAAGCGGTCACCGAACGAACCGATCGACACACCCAGCACCGCGTCGCCCGGCGAGAGCACGTTGACGACCGCGGCCTCGAGCCCGCCCGAGCCGGCCGCCGTGATCATCGCCACGTCATTCGTCGTGCCGAAGAACGGCTTCATCCCCTCGAGGATGCGGGTGAGCATCGCGGCGAACTCGGGGCCGCGGTGGTTGATCATCTGCCGGCCGCCGGCGACGCGGACGCTCGGCGGGAGGGCCGTCGGCCCGGGGATGCGCAGGTTCGGCTCGAAACGGTCCACGGGGCGTCTCCTGGATGGGCTCGGCGGGATCGACGGGGTCGAGCGCCGATGGTGCCACGGGTTGACGCCATCCTTCCACCGTGGCATATATGCCAACATATGCAGACCCGAACGACGATCCTCATGGACCCCGACCTGCTCGACCGGCTGGGCCGCTACGCCTCCCGCGCGCGAACGACGAAGACCGCGGTCATCGCCGCGGCCGTCGAGGCCTATCTCGACGAACACGACGAGGCGCCCGGGCTCGCCTTCGTCGGGGTCGGGCAGAGCGGGCACGGCCGGCTGTCGCTCGACGGCCGGCGGATCGTCCGGCGCGAGGCCGGGCAGCGACCCGGCACCCGCTGACCCTGGCCGGTCAGGACGTTGGCGATCCTCCTCGACGGCTCGGCGGTCCTCGCCGCGGCCGATCGCGACGACCTCAACCACGCCGCGGCCGTCGCCTGGTTCGCACGCGCCGAGGAGCCGCTGCTCCTCGGTGCGCTGACGCTTGCCGAGCTGGACGTGCTCCTCCAGCGGGAGCTCGGGCCGGCGGCCACGCTCGCCGTCCTGCGCTCGATCGCCGATGGCGCCGTTCGGCTCGTCGGCCCGACCGACGCGGACCTCGCCCGCGCGGCGGAACTGCTGGCCGAGGCCGCCGAGCATCGGCCGCGTCTGGTCGACGCGGTGCTGGTCGCGACGGCCGAACGCCTCGACCTGCGGCGTGTGGCGACTTTCGACCGGCGCCCCATCGCCATCTTCCGGCCACGCCACGTGCGGGTCCTCGACCTGGAGCCCTGAGCGCGCGACGAACGAACCGACCCGGGCTAGGCTGTCCCGATGACCCACGACGGGCCCGCGTCCAGCGTCGCACCGCGCCGGCGCCGGGCGTCCTGAGCGCATGACCCAGGCACCCCGCTCGACCCGCCGCCGCGCCCGGCGCATCATCGCGGCTGCTCTCGTCCTCGCCGTGATCGGGGTCACGGTCGGCGCCGCCGCGGTCGCCACCGACACGCTCGGGGCGGGTCAGAAGTGGGACTCGCTGCTCGCTCGCGTGGACCGGTTCCTCGCCGGTCCCGTCCCCGATCGCGCGGCGCCGGCGACCGTCCGCGTCACCGATCCTCCGCTGGCCGAGGTCACTCCGGCCCCGACCGCGACCCCGCTCGCATCCCGCGCGCCGGGCGGCAGCCTGGCCCCGACCGATGCTCCGACCGCCACGCCCACCCCGACGCCGAAGCGCGAGCCCGTCGACGTCGACATCGCCACCGATCCGGACGCGGTCTTCGCCCACGAGATCCACAAGGACTGGTGCGCCGTGGCCGGGACCCAGATGGTCCTGGCGCTGCATGGCGCCGCCGACACCTCGGATGCGACGCAGAAGGACATCGGCAGCCGAATCCGCGAGTGGGAGTCGAAGACCGACAGCCGCAACGGCGACTGGGGACCGGCGGCGATGGCCCTGGCCCTCGAGGCGTACGGCGTCCCGGGCTACGAGGTGCGCGCGTTCGAGAGCCGCCAGGGGGCGCTGCGCGACGCGGCTCGGGCGATCCAGGCGACCGGCGCGCCGGTCATCCTGCTCGCCTGGCGTGGGGCACACACCTGGGTCATGACCGGGTTCCGCGCCGATGCGGACCCGAGCGTCTTCCGCGACGCGCACATCGACGGCGCCTACATCCTCGACCCGTGGTACCCGTGGGTGTCGTCGATCTGGGGTCCGTCCGACCCGCCGGGGACGTTCCAGGACGGGGCCGAGATGACCCGCAACTTCCTGCGCTGGAAGCGGCCGGAGGGGCGCTATCCCGACCGTGACGGGCTGTACATCACCGTCGCCCCGACGATCGCCACCGAAGCCGCAGTCGGCCGCGCTGGTTCCGAGCCCAGCTAGGCGGCGCTCCTCAGCGGGGTCGCAGAGGACCGCCCGATGGCGCGGACGCGCGGCACCAGCAGGACCGCCAGCAGGGCCGTCTTGACGACCACGCCCGCCCCGTAGCCGAGCGGGATGGCCAGGATGCCGACCTCCGGCGCGATGAGCGTCGACACGAGGAGGATGACCCCGAAGCCGGCGAACGACGCGGCGACCTGCCGTTTCGTGTCGTGCGTGGCGTACAGCCCGCGCGACAGCGGATACGCGAGCGCGTCGAACGGCACCGACAGGGCGAACGCCCGGACCACCGTCGCCGTGGTCGCCTCGTCCTCGGCATCGAACCGGCCGCCGCCCAGCAGCACGCCCACGAGGACGTCGGCGCCGACGAACAGGACGACCGCGGCGAGGGTCGTGAAGATCGCGATCGTCAGCACGTTGCGGCGCAGGACCGCGGCGAAGGCCGCGCCGTCGGCATCGGCGAACGCGTTCGAGAGCACGGGGAAGACGGCGAGGCTGAACGAGACCCCGATCAGGCTGACGGGCACGACCTGGTAGTCGGCCGCGAAGTTCACGGCGCTGACGCTGCCGACCGCCATGCTCGAGGCCAGGATCGTGAAGAAGGTGAAGGTCAGCGGCTCGATGGGATGACTCAGCATCCGCGGGATCATCAGGCGGACGAACTCGCGGATGGCCGGCGTATGGATCGAACGGCCGATCCCGACCCGGAACGTCGTGTTGCGGGTGCCCAGGACGCGGATCCCCAGGTGCGCCACCGACCCCGCGACCGCCCCGATGGCGGAGGCGACGATCCCGAACCGCTCGGCGCCGAGCACCGTGCCGAGGATGATCCCGCCCGTGTACAGGATCGGGGCGAACGCGTAGTACAGGAACTGGCGGTTGGCGACGAGGACCTCGCCGATGCAGATCGAAGCGGCGAACAGGATCTGGGCGAAGCAGTTGATGCGCAGCAGCTCGACGTACAGCGCCTGGGTCGCCGGGTCGAAGCCCTGCCCGACGCGTGGCGCCAGCCACGGGGCGATGACGAACAGGATCGCGCTGGCGATGGCCATGACCACGGTCGCCCCGGTCAGCACGGTCCGCCCGAAGTCGTTGGCCCGGCCGTCGTCGTCGCGACCGAGCGTCGTGAAGATCGGCACGAACGGGGCGGTCAGCCCGGCCGCGACGAGGACGTCGAGGGCGACCTCGGGGATGCGGAAGGCCGCGTTGTAGGCGTCGAGCTCGGCGCCCGCGCCGTAGGTGTTGGCGAAGACACGATTGCGGATGATGCCCATCGCGAAGTAGCCGAGGCTCAGGACCGACAGCAGGATCGCGCCGCGCGGGAAGACCCGGTCGATGAGGCCGCGGACCGTCTGGACGATCGGGTGGGGCACGGGTCGGGCGTCTCCGGTCGAGTGGGGCGGTTGATGGGCGATCGCAAGGGCCGGGCGGCGGCCGTGGCGGTGGGACGCGCCGGACCGGCCGGACGCGACGCCCCGTCGGTCCGTACGCTACCGGTTCGCGGGTCGGCGCTGTCATCACGCTCGCCGGGTCCGACATCATCTCGACCGGGTGATGCAGCGTCCCCCGCGGGCTGCCACACTGGCCAAGCCAGTCACCCGCTGGGTGCATGACGGTCCATCCGTGATCGACCGCATCCACGCCTCACACGAAAGGATCCGCCGGATGGACATCCAGAAGGAAGCCCTGCGACTCGGGACGATCGCGACGTTCTTCGTCGTCGTCGGCTGGATCGCCGTGATCTACGCGCTCATCGCCGGTCTGCTGTGGTGGATCGACCTGGCCCAGCGCGAGGCGTTCAACATCTTCGAGGCCTTCGCCATCTCCGCCACGGCGATCGGTGGCCCGATCTTCCTGGCCCTCATCGTGGCGGCGCTCGGCCATTTCCTGCGCCTGTTCGCGATGTCGGTCGCGAGCCGAGACAGCTAACCCTCGCGCAGCGGAAAGGTCGGTCGTCATGCGGCGTCTCGCGGCCCTGATCGGGCTCGTGCTGGTCGTCGCCGCCTGTTCGGGCGGCAGCGAGGGCACGGGCGGACAACTGGAAGGCACCCGATGGGTGCTGCGGTCCTATGCCGAGGATGGCAATCAGGTGCTCCTCGAGGGGGAGGCCTACGCCGACGCGACCTTCTTCAGCAGCCGCGTCAGCGGCTTCGCCGGTTGCAGCACGTTCGACGCGGTCACCCGAAGCACCGGCCGGGCCCTGCTCGTCTCGGCGCCGCGGACCACGCTGCAATCGTGCGGCGAGGAGGCTGACGCCTTCCAGCAGGTCTACATGGGGCTGCTCCAGGAGGCCCGTTCGTACACGAGCCGCCTCGACACGCTGACGATCTTCGGGCCGGAGCGGACGGCCCTGCTCATCTACGACGCCGGCCCGCGCAACCCGCTGCTCGGTCCGTGGAACGTCGATTCCTTCGCGAACGCGCCGGGATCGCAGGTCGCCCCGATCGAGGGGACGAGCCTGACCGCGACCTTCCGATTGAACAACGTCGCCGGGTCGGCCGGCTGCAACACCTTCGACGGCACGTACGGCACGAACGGCCACACCGTCGCCATCGGCCGGCTGGCCACGACGCGCCTCGCCTGTCCCGACGATGTCATGACCCAGGAGACGGCCTTCCTGGCCGCCCTCAGCGGGGCCGCGCTCGTCGAGCCGCGTGGCAACACGCTGTTGCTGACCGACCTCAAGGGCAACATCAATGTGGCCCTGAGCCGGCCGGGGGCCGAGCCGGAGCCGTCGCCGAGCGGATCGGCCGAGCCGACCGAGACACCCAAGCCCACGGCGACCGAGACCGCCAAGCCCACGGCGACCGAGACACCCAAGCCGACACCGAGCCCGACCCCGAAGCCGACCGCGGCACCGACGGCCACGGCCACGGCGGCCGCGAGTGCGACCCCGAAGCCCACCGCCAAGCCGACCACGGCCCCGACCACGGCCCCGACCGCGACGCCGACGCCGAAGCCGGCACCGACCGTGCCGCCGCCGTCGCCGCTACCCGCGACCGCGACATGCGCGATCGACGGGGCCGGTGGCGCGACCGCGAACGTCAGCTACCCGGCTGACTGGTTCACGGTCGACGCTCCGCCCGCGATGGCGTGCCGGTACTTCGACCCGGCGGCCATCACCGTCCCGGCGGACGCGCTGACGCTCAAGACCGCGGTCATGATCAAGCTCGACGTCAACCTCACCTACAAGGACGCCGTCACCGCGGCGACCGACCCCGGGACATGGACCGTGGCCAAGAAGACCGAGTACACGGTCGCCGGCTATCCCGCCACCCTGGTCGAGGCTACCTCGACCCACGAAGCCAACGGGATCCCGGTCGGGACGACGGTCTATTCCTATCTGGTCGACCTGGGGTCGGCCGGGACGGGGTTCATCGAGACCTCTTCGGAGTCCGGAGCACCGCCTGCCGCGAACACGAGCACGGTCAATCTGATCGCCTCGACCCTGAACATCACCGCGCCGTCCTGAGGTCAACGGTCGCCCGGTCCGCCGGGATCGAGCGACCGCCTTCAGTGGCTTCTCAGCAACCTCTGCCACACTGAGGCGGACCGGCGGCCACGGACCGCTGTGCGCGGAGGACCCCATTGCGCGAACGCGGAACCCAGGCCCGGGCGGCCAAGACCACCGACGACGGCGTCGTCACGGCTGACACGACCGACGCCGAGACGACCGGCCCGACCGGCACCAGCGGCAATGGCGGTGGCCGCGGTCCGAAGACCGGGCGATCCACGTCGGCGCCCGAGCCTCGAGCATCGGCCGGTGCCGGCTACTGGCCGATCGTCGCGATCATCGCGATCATCGCCGCCACCGCCGGCTGGACGACCGTCGCGGTCCTCGCGCTGAACCGCGACGACACCGGGACGGCGGCCGTCACCACGCCCTCGGACCAGGTCGACCCGTCGTTCGACGACACCGACCTCGGGGCATCCGACGCCCCGGTCGAGGCGCTCCACGAGGTGCCCGACCTGGAAGTCGTGCTGCCGACCGAGGCCGCCGGCACGCCCCTTGCGGCCCAGAGCTGGACCGGCGACACGCTGCTGAGCGATGGCGGGACATGGAGCGGGGCGATCACCGCCTGGCTCACCACGGTCGGCAAGACGCCGGCGGACCTGACCGCCGCCCAGGCGCTCGACCCGAACGACACGATCGATCACAGCGTCGGCGTCTTCCGTGTCGCCGGTGTCCCGGTCACCGACCTGCGCGATGCGCTCGTGGCGGCCTGGAAGGGCGAATTCCCCGAGCTCGTGACCTCGACGGTCACCCTCGACGGCATCCAGGTCCAGAAGAGCGACTTCGGACCGGACGCGATCAACAGCTACTGGTACGAGCACGACGGCCTGCTGTTCGACGTCGAGACTTCGGACGAGGCCGTCGCCACGTCCCTGCTCCAGGCGATCCGCGACGGCCAGACCGTGCCCGCCAGCCCGGTCGGGTCGAGCGCCCCGGCGGCATCGGAGCCTGCGGCGTCCCCGTCCGCCAGCTGACCACCGATCGGGCCGTTTGCGCCCCGGCGGCCCGTGAGGCTTACCCGGCGGCGTCGTCCTTCTGGGTGTCGGCCAGCTTCTTGCGGTTCGTCTCGCGGGTGCGCATGACGTCCGCCTTGCCGCTCATCGTGGGCTTGGGGTGCGCGTCGCGCTTCGGGCGACCGGCGCTTCGCGCCTCGGCCCGGGCGGCCATCCGGTTGGCGATCGTCCCCTCGTAGCCCTGGTCGGTCGGGAGGTAGTAGCGCCGGTCGGCGAGCTCGTCGGGCAGGTACTGCTGGTCGACGTCGGCGCCCTCGAAGTCGTGCGGGAACTGATAGCCGACGCCGATCCCGTGCCGCTTCATCAGGTGGTGGCCGGCGTTGCGCAGGTGGAGCGGCACCGCCAGCGAGCCGCGCGACTCGACGTCGGAGGCCGCTGCGAAGTACGCAGCGCCGCTCCGGTTCGACTTCGGCGCGGTGGCGACATAGGTCGTGGCCTGGGCCAGGGCGTACTGAGCCTCGGGCAGACCGATGTGGTCGAGCGCCTGGGCCGCCGCGACCGCGACCTGCAGCGCCCGCGGATCCGCGTTCCCGACGTCCTCGGAGGCGCTGATGATGAGGCGCCGGACGATGAAGCGCGGATCCTCACCGGCGGCGATCATCGAGGCCAGCCAGTACAGCGCCCCGTCCGGGTCGTTGCCGCGCAGGCTCTTGATGAACGCGGACGCCGTATCGAAGTGGCCGTCGCCGGCGCGGTCGTAGGCGAGCACGCGCTGCTGCGCGGCCGCCTCGACGTCCTCCAGGCGCGGGGCGACGTGCCCGACGGTGTCGTGGATGGCCTCGGCCTCGGCCAGGGCCACCGCGCCCTCGAGGACGTTCAGGGCGGCCCGCGCGTCGCCCGCGGCGAGGCTGATGAGGTGCGTCGAAGGCCGCGTCATCGAGCGTGACCCCGCCATCGGGCCCGAACGGTCCCGCGAGCCCGCGCTCGGCATCGGTCAGGGCGCGGCGAACGACGGTCGCGACCTCGTCGTCGGTCAGGGCCTCGAGCCGCCAGACGCGCATCCGCGACAGGAGCGCGGCGTTCACCTCGAAGTAGGGGTTCTCCGTCGTGGCCCCCACGAGGGTGACCGTCCCGTCCTCGACATGCGGAAGCAGGGCGTCCTGCTGGGCCTTGTTGAAGCGATGGATCTCGTCCAGGAACAGGACCGTCCGCGTCCCGTGGAGGGCCAGCCGATCCTGGGCCTCGGCGATGGTCGCGCGCACGTCGGCGACGCCCGCCATCACCGCGCTCAGGGTCGCGAAGTCGGCCCCGATCGCGCCGGCCAGCAAGCGGGCCAGGCTCGTCTTGCCGGTACCCGGTGGACCCCACAGCAGGAGCGAGGCGAGGTGACCGCGAGCGATGCCGCGGCGGAGCGGTCCCTTCTCGCCGACGAGGTGGCCCTGTCCGACGAACTCGTCGAGCGAGCGCGGACGCATCCGCGCGGCGAGCGGCTGGCGCTCGGGCGGTGGCTGGAAGAGGGCTTCGGGGCGGGCCCCGCTGGGTCGTCGGGCGGACGGCATGGCCCGACGATGGTACGCGTGGGCCGCGCCCGCGTCAGTGCGTCAGAGGGGACCGAAGCCGGTGACGGTGACCACGACCCAGAGCAGCAGGAGGAAGACGACCAGCCCGCCACCGATCAGGGCGATGCGGCGCAGGTCGCGAGCCACGTAGTCGTACTCGTGGGCGGCGGCGGCGGCGAGCGAGCTGGGCCGCAGGGCCGTGTCGGCGGCGGCGACGGAGCGCCGGCCGCGCTCGCGGCTGCGCGTCGTCGTTTCGGCAGCCTTCTCGTCGGCCACGATCTGGGCCTCGAGCGCTTCGGCGCGGGCCAGCTCCTCGGGGGTCAGCTCGGCCGGCGCCGGCGCCGGGGCCGGGCCGGGGCGACGGTCGGGCTGGTCGCGGCGGTGCCGGCCGGCTTCGCGCTGCCGGGCGCGCGCTGCAGTCGGGCGCGCTGACCGGGTCGGATGGTGCTGCCGCGTGCGCGCTTGGCCATGATCGGGGAGGGTCCTCCAACGGGTCGCTCGGTGACGGTGGGGCATCGGTAGCCCGGTTGCCGGGAAGCCCGGTGCGGGGTGCTCGACGGTCGCGTGTCGGCTGTCGGGTGCCGCCAGCGCGACAGGATAGCATCCTCCCCGGGCCGACCCCGTCGGACGGTCCGGCGATGGCTGCCGGGTGAGCGCCCCCTGCTAGACTCGGACGACCGTCTCGGAGGACCAGTCATCGACCTCAATGCCGTCGTCGAGCCATATCTCGGCGCCCTGATCGTCGGCCTCGTGATCGCCGTCGTCATCCTGTTGCTCGTCGCGTTCTGGCTGGCTCGCCGCGTCCGGGCGGTCGATGCCCGGCTGCAGGGGCTGACCCGTGGTGCCGAGGGCGACAGCCTCGAGGCGGTCCTCGACGCGCACCTCGACAAGGTGTTCGCGGTCGCGCGCGAGGTCGACGACCTCGCCGATCGGACCGCGGCCCTGGAGGTCGCCGCGCGTCGAGCCTTCAGCCGGGTCGGGCTCGTCCGCTACAACCCGTTCGAGGAGACCGGCGGCAACCAGAGCTTCGCGCTCGCGCTCCTCGACGCCGACGGCGACGGCTGGGTGCTGTCCAGCCTGCACGCCCGCTCGGGCACGCGCGTGTATGCCAAGGCCATCGCCGGTGGCCGAGCGGAGACCGCGCTGTCCGAGGAGGAGACCGCGGCGCTGCGCCAGGCGACGGCCTGACAGCCTAGGTGTCACGAGGGCCGGCGATGCTCCAGCCATGGCCCCCATCCTCGACCCCCAAGCAACGGCGACCGTGACCCGCGCCCGGACCCGGATCCGCCGCCGCGAACCCGGTCCCCTCGAACAGATCCCCGCGTGGGGCGACCTCGTGCCGGTCATGGATCCCGCCCTGACCACGCCGGCCACGCCGGCCGGCATGGAGGCGCTGCTCGGCGGCCTCAATCCGGACCAGCTGCGTGCCGTCACCCACGACACCGGGCCGCTGCTCGTCATCGCCGGTGCCGGCACCGGCAAGACCCAGGTCATCACCCGGCGCATCGCCTGGCTGATCGCCTCGCGTCGCGCTCGGCCATCGGAGATCCTCGCCCTGACCTTCACGGACAAGGCGGCGGACGAGATGGCGACCCGCGTCGACCAGCTCGTGCCGTACGGCTACACGGACACGCAGATCGCCACGTTCCACGCGTTCGGTGACCGGCTCATCCGCGAGTTCGCGCTCGACCTCGGGTTGCCGCCCGACGTTCGGGTCCTCACCCGGGCCGAGGTCGTGATCTTCCTTCGCGAGCACTTGTACGCCTTCGACCTCGATGCCTATCGGCCGCTCGGCGACCCGACTCGCTTCCTCGATGCGTTGGCCACCCTGTTCAGCCGGTGCAAGGACGAGGACGTGACCCCGGCCACGTATCTGCAGTTCGCGGATCGGCTCGCCGCGGAGGCCGCGGTCCTGCGCGAGGCGTCGGCGGGCGCCGAAGCCACCGCCGGCAGCCCGGCCGACGAGCTCGATCCGGCGGTCGTGGCCACCGAGGAGGCCGCCCGCCAGGGTGAGCTCGCCCGCGCCTACGGCCGCTACCAGGCGCTGCTCGCGGAGAACGGTTTCATCGATTTCGGCGACCAGGTCGCCCTCGCCCTGCGGCTGGTCCGTGAGTCGCCGGCGGCCCGCACGGCCATCGCCGGCCGCTTCCGATATGTCCTGGTCGACGAGTTCCAGGACACGAACCGCGCCCAGGCGGAGCTCGTCGGACTGCTGGCGGAGCCGCACCGCAACGTCACCGTGGTCGGCGATGACGACCAGGCCATCTACGCGTTCCGCGGAGCAGCCGTGGACAACATCCTGGAGTTCGAGGCCCGCTATACCGGCGCCCGGACCGTGGTCCTGCGGCGCAACTATCGCTCGCTCGCCCCGATCCTCGACGCGTCCTATCGCCTGATCCGATTCAACGACCCGGATCGGCTCGAGATCCGCAGCGGGGTCGTGAAGCGGCTGCGCCCGGCGCGGCAGGAGCCAGGCGCCGCACCGGTGCGGCTCGAGGCCTTCGCCACGGGCTCCGAGGAGGCGGACTGGATCGCCGCCGACATCGCCCGTCGCATCGCTGGCGGGGCCGCACCGCGCGACCACGCGGTCCTCGTCCGAGCGAACGGTCACGCCGACCCGATCCTTCGGTCGCTGAACGTCGCCAACGTGCCGTGGCGGTTCTCGGGCTCGTCGGGGCTGTACGCCCGGCCCGAGGTCCGCCTCCTGATGGCCTTCCTGCGGACGATCGCGGACCCGGACTCGAGCGTGGACCTGTACGCCCTCGCGGCGTCCGAGGTGTACGGCATGGCCGGCGACGACCTGGCCGCCATCGTCAACAGCGCCCGTCGCCGGAACCGCTCCGTGCGGGAGGTCATGGCCGAGCTGGAGGTCCAGCCGGGCCTCCTGCGTCTGGCTCCGGCCACACGCGAGGCGATGCGCCGGCTGCTGGCCGACCTCGCCCGGTACACGGAGCTCGCCACGGAGCGACCCGCCGGGGAAGTGCTCTACGCGTTCCTGCGCGACAGCGGACTGCTGGCGCGGCTGGCCGCGACGCCGACCGTCGGCGCCGAGGAAGGCCTCGGCAACGTGGCCCGGTTCTTCGACATCGTCCGGGCCCAGTCCGGGCTGCTGGCCGATGACCGTGCGGTCTTCGTGGCGCGCCACCTGCAGACGCTCATCGACGCCGGCGACGACCCGGCGACGGTGGACCTCGATCCCGACGTGGATGCGGTCGCCGTCCTGACCGTGCACAAGGCGAAGGGCCTCGAGTTCCCGGTCGTCTATCTGCCCGGGCTGGTCGCCGGGCGCTTCCCGGGCGGCGGTCGGGGCGATGCCCTGGCCCTGCCGGCCGGCCTCGGGCGGGGCGAGCCGGTCGACGCCGAGCGGGCGCTGGCCGAGGAGCGCCGCCTCTGCTACGTCGCCATGACCCGAGCCCGCGACGAGCTCATCCTGTCGCACGCTGCCGACTACGGCGGTGCCCGTGCCCGGCGCGTCTCGCCGTTCGTCCTCGAGGCCCTGGACCTGCCACCCGCCCACGTGGATCCGGCCAGCGGGGTGGCCGCCAGCCCGGCGGTGGAGCGCCTGGCGGCCTTCGCGGCGATCGATCGGCCGGTGCCGGCCGTGCCCGGGCCGATCACCGAGCCGCTGTCGCTGAGCTTCTACCAGGTCGACGACTACCTGACCTGTCCGCGGCGCTACCAGTACGCCCACGTGCTGCGCGTCCCGATGCCGCCCCATCACGCGCTCATCTACGGCGCGGCGCTGCACAAGGCGGTCCAGCTCTTCCACCAGCAGCACGCCCGCGGCCACGTGATGAGCGAGCTCGAGCTCGACGAGGTCCTCGACGCCGCCTGGTCGAACGAGGGGTTCGTGAGTCGCGAGCACGAGGAGGGGCGGCTGGCGGCCGGGCGCGCGGCCCTCCGCCGCTTCCGCGAGGACCAGCTCCGCCCGGGAGCGGTCATCCCGACCTACGTCGAGCGCGAGTTCAGCTTCATGCTCGACGGCGACCGCGTCCGTGGCCGCTGGGACCGCGTCGACGTCGAGACGATCGACCCAGGCGCCCCGAGCCCGGACGGTGGTTCGACCGCGGCCGGCCAGGCACGAGATGCCGCCGCGCAGACCGCCGATGTCGTCCATCCGACCCTGGGGATCCTCGGTCGCGAGCGGGTCACCGTGACCGACTACAAGTCCTCGGACCTGCGCGATCCGGTCAAGGCCCGGCAGCGCGCTCGCGAGTCGCTCCAGCTCCAGATCTACGCGATGGGCTACGAGGCCATGAGCGGCCGGCTGCCCGACGCGGTCGCGCTGCATTTCCTCGATTCCGGACTCGTCGGGCAGGTGCCGGTCGACCCGCGGCGGATCGCCAAGGCCCGGACGAAGATCGCCGGCGCGGCGGCCGGGATCCGGGCGCGCGACTACACGGCCACCCCCGACCCGCGGGCCTGCTCGTGGTGCCCCTTCCGCGCGATCTGCCCGTCAAGCGTCGCTCGCTGAGGCTGCCGGCTGGCGCGGGGGACGTCGTGCCGCCCGACGCGATAGGGCATCCGCCCGACTCGACACCGACCGACCGCGCCACCACCGTGGTGGGTCTCGGGTACATGCCCGCGACGGTGGAGGGACGATCGACCATGCGCCTCGAGGGGCCGGACCGGCCGTGGGCGACGGCCGGGGGAGCGCACGCCCTAGACTCGGTGGTCATGGAGCGGCGCGACCGGCTGACGAACCTCGCGATCTTCGGCGCCGCCGCCATCGTCTGGTTGCTCGTCGGCCTGGTCGTGACGACCCGCGATCCGGTCGAGGATCCCGTCGCCGGGTTCCTCGGGGCGGCCCTCATCGGCCTCGCCATCGCGCTCACCACGATCCCGATCTGGTGGCTCGTCGTCTTCGGGCGCCATCGCGGCATCTCCTACCGCGGCGACTGGATGCGTGCCACTCGACGTGGCGCGTGGGTCGGGCTCGTCGCGGCCGTCTTCATCGTCCTGCGTCTGCAGGGCGCCCTCGAGCTGCCCATCGCCCTGTTCATCCTCGCCCTCGCGGTCGTCGCCGAGGCGACGCTATCGACCGAGCGGTAGCCGGCGGCCGAGCCACGGCGAGCCGGGCAGGCCGGGCGTCCGAGGCGACCGGGCCGGGCCAGGCGCCGCTACCCTAGACCGCCGTACCGTCACCCACCACGGAGGATTCGTGCCCGACCTCATCGCGACCCGCCCGGCCGAGCCGTACGTCGACGCCAAGGCTCGTCTGGCCGCCGCCGTCGACGCTGCGCGCGACGAGATCATCGACCTGTCGCACCGCATCCACGCGGATCCCGAGCCGGCCTTCGAGGAGCACCACGCGGCGACCTGGGTCGCCGAGCGGTTGCGCGCGCACGGCTTCGAGGTCACCCATCCGGCGGGCTCCCTGGCGACCGCGATCCGGGCTGTCCGCCGGGGTGGCCGCGGCGGCGCCGGCCCGCGCATCGGCATCCTCGCCGAGTACGACGCGCTGCCCGGGCTCGGCCACGGGTGCGGCCACAACACGATGGCGGCGTCGGGGGTCGGGGCGGCCATCGCCCTGGCCTCGATCGCGGACGAGCTGCCCGGCGAGATCGTGTTCCTGGGCACGCCCGCGGAAGAGCACGGCAGCGGCAAGCAGATCATGATCGACGACGGGCTCCTCGACGGACTCGACGCCGCCCTGCTGTACCACCCCTGCGACCGGAGCCACGTCGAGAGCCACCCGCTGGCCTCGGAGGACGTGGACGTGGTCTTCACCGGGCTCCAGGCCCACGCCTCGTCCGACCCGTGGAAGGGCCGGAACGCGCTCGACGCGCTCATCCTCCTGTTCAGCTCCGTCGGGCTCTGGCGCCAGCAGCTCCGGCCGACCGCGCGGGTCCACGGGATCATCAAGGAGGGCGGCACGGCGGCCAACATCATCCCGGACCGCACATCGGCGTGGTTCATGATCCGAAGCGATGACGTGACCGACTACGAACGGATGCGCACGGCCTTCCAGGCCATGTGCGAGGCGGCCGCCATCGCGACCGGGACGACGGTCGAGGTCACGTTCTCGGGCTGGGCGACGACGATGATCAACAACCCCGTCCTGGCCGAGCGCTTCCGGGCGAACATGGGCGCCTACGGCATCACCGACATGGGTGACGACCTCAACGCCGGCAGCACGGACATGGCCAACGTGAGCTGGGTGTGCCCGACGATCCACCCGGACCTCGCGATCTGCGACGAGGGCGTGCCCGGGCACTCGATCCTGTTCCGGGATGCGGCCGCCCTGCCGCGCGCCGACGAGACGACGCTGCTCGCCGCGACCCTCGTGGCCCAGACCGCCTATGAGCTGTTCGCCGACCCGGCTCTCGTCGAAGCGGCATGGGCCGCGTTCCGCGCGGCCACGAAGGACAGCGCGTCGGGCTGACGCGGCCGACCGGGCGAGCGCCGCTCGTCCGGTACGCGGCAGACGGGGTGCTACCATCGCCCCGCGCGCCCCGCTGGACGACCGATCACGAACCGGCGGCGCCCCAAGCGAGACGGCGGATGTACGCCGCGCCGGGCCCGGACCCGGTTCGGTCGCCGGTCTCCCCGGAGGTTCCCCCGTGGCAGAGCGCCCCCACGACCCCGTGACCGAGTCGGCGGTCGCCCCGGATCCGGCCTCGGCGTCGGACTACGCCGTCGCCAACGGCTGGGATCACCCATACGAGACCTACGCCGACTTCGACCTGCCGACGTACGTCGGCCCGGTCAGCTTCATGAAGCTGCCGTGGATCACCGATCCGGACGAGCTCCGCCGTCGCCAGACGGACGTCGCCATCATCGGGGCCCCGTTCGACGACGCCGTGAGCCACCGTTCGGGGGCCCGCTTCGGGCCGCGTGCGATCCGTGAGGCGCAGTACACGTCGGGTTCGATCAACTCGCTCCAGCTCGACGTCGAGCCGTTCGAGGTGCTCGACGTCGTCGACGCGGGCGACGCCAACATCATCCCGGCCTGGATCGAGCGAGCCCACGCCCTGATCTACCGCAAGGTCCTCGAGGTCGCCCAGACCGGGGCGATCCCGATCGTGCTCGGTGGCGATCATTCGATCACGTGGCCGAGCGCGACCGCCGTCGCCGAGGTCCGCCGCCCGGGCAGCATCGGCATCGTCCACTTCGACGCCCACGCCGACACCGCCGCCGACGACTGGGGCGTGCTGGCCGGCCACGGCACGCCGATGCGACGCCTCGTCGAGTCGGGCGCGGTCAAGGGCCGCAACTTCATCCAGGTCGGTCTGCGCGGCTACTGGCCGCCGGTCGAAACCTTCAACTGGATGAAGGAGCAGGGCTTCCGCTACCACTTCATGCGCGAGATCGAGGAGCGCGGCGCGGACGCCGTCATCGCCCAGGCGATCGATGAAGCCCTCGACGGTCCGGACGCGGTCTACCTCAGCCTCGACATCGACGTCATCGATCCCGGGATGGCGCCCGGTACCGGGACGCCCGAACCGGGCGGGATGCTCACCCGCGAGGTGCTGCGCGCGATCCGCCAGATCGTCGGTGCGGTCGACCTCGCCGGCATGGACATCGTCGAGGTGTCGCCGCCGTACGACCACGCCGAGACCACGGCCATGGCCGCCAACCGCGCGGCCCTCGAGGCGATCAGCGCCCTCGCCGTCCGCAAGGCCTCCGGCACGCCCGTCCGCTGGACCGGTTCGCCGGCCACGGCCGGTCGTCCGGATGCCGCCGCCCCGGCCAGCGCTGCCGGCCCTGGCGCCACCGGCGCGCCGGCCACCACGGCCCCGGCTGCCACCCGCCGGCGTGCCCGCTGACCGTGGTCGCCAGCTCGATGCTCGACCGACCGGATCCCGCCACCGCGGCCGCGCTCGCCCGGCTCTATGACCTGGACCTCCAGGACGACCCGGGTGACCTCGACCTCTGGCTCGCCCTGGCCGATCGGGCCGACGGCGCCATCCTCGAGCTGGCCGCGGGCAGCGGCCGGCTGGCCGTCCCGCTCGCCGCGGCGGGCCACCCGGTCACGGCGGTCGACATCGACGCCACGGCGCTGGATCGTGGGCGGCGGCGCGCGGCCGAGGCCGGGAGCGCGACGGCCGAGCGGATCACCTTCGTCGAGGCCGACCTGCTCGGGCTGCGCTTGCCCGACGCGGGCACCTACGCCCTGGCGTTCATCGGCCTCAACTCGCTGATGCTGCTCCCGACCCGGGCCGCGCAGCGGGAGGCGTTCGTCACGATGGCCGCCCACCTGGCTCCGGGCGGGCTCGCCGTCGTCGACGTGTGGCTGCCCGATGCCGAGGACCTCGGCCGCTTCGACGGCCGGGTCATCCTCGAATGGCCGCGCACGGATCCCGAGACCGGCCACGTCGTCACGAAGGTCGGGTCGGCGGTCCACGATGCCGCGACGGGCACCGTGACCCTCACCGCGATCTACGAGGAGGGTCCCCAGGGCGGCCCGGCGATCCGCTGGGTCCGGCGCGACCGGCTGCGCCTCGTGGCCGCGGACGAGCTGGCCGGCTTCGCCGAGGACGCGGGCCTGCAGGTGGAGGTGGTCGCGGGGGGCTACGACCTCGGCCCGCTCGGGCCCGGCTCGGATCGCGCCATCCTCATCGCGCAGCGACCCTAGTCGTCCCTGCCGCGTTCCCGGACCTCCGGGTGGGTCCCGACGAGCAGGCCCGTGGTATCGTCGAAGCCCATGTCAAGCAGTTCGAGCAGCGACCAGACACGCCTGCTGATCGTCGAGGATGTGCCCCAGGTCGCGCAGTACATCCGCGGCCTGTTGAACACACAGTCCGCGGTCAAGCTGCTGGACGTGCTGTCCGATGGCAGTCGGGCGATCGCCCAGATCGGTGAGCTCCGTCCGGACGTCGTCGTCGTCGACGCGCTCCTGCAGGGCCGGATCAAGGGCCCCAAGCTGGTCGAGCAGATCCATGCCTCGGGGCTCAACGTGCCGGTCATCGTCCTGACCGTGCCGCAGAACCCGATCGAGCTCGATCCCGAGAACGGGATCCACGGCGTGCTGGCCATGCCGTTCAGCGGCTTCGACCTGATGACCCGCATCGCGGCGGCCAGGAAGGAGCACGCGGCGCGGACGCCGTCGATGCAGAACCGCGTCTTCTCGGTCTTCGCGCCCAAGGGCGGCGTCGGCAAGACGACCATCGCGTTCAACCTCGCGGTCGCCACGGGCCAGCTGGGCCAGCGCACCGTCCTCATCGACGGCAGCCTCCAGTTCGGCGACCTGCGCGCGCTGCTCAAGGTCCCGGTCGACGCCCCGTCGATCCTCGACCTGCCGACCGATCGCATCGCCGAGTCCGATCTCGCCGACGTGCTGTGGCGGGACCCCTCCGGCATCGACATCCTGCTCGCGCCCCCGCGCATCGAGATGGCCGAGATGATCAACCCGCGCGACGTCGACAAGATCCTCTCGCTGCTGCGCCGGGTCTACACGACGATCGTCATCGACATGTCGAGCAGCATCAACGACATCAACCTGTCATTCCTCGACACGAGCGACACGATCATCGAGATCGTCACCTACGACAGCACGACGATCCACAACACGATCTCGATGGCCGACACGTTCCGCTCGATCGGCTATCCCGCCTCGAAGGTCCACTACCTGGTGAACCGGGCCGACAGCTCCGGTGGCATCGACCCCGATGACCTCCATCGTGCCCTGGGCCGCGTCCCCGAGCACCGCGTCGTCTCCGATGGCCAGCTCGTCGTGCGGGCCAACAACGAAGGCGTGCCGTTCGTCCTCGCCGATCCCTCGGCCGCGGTCAGCCAGGACATCACGCGCATCGCGCACGAGCTCCTCGGCACCGCCCGCGTCCCCGCCGCGGCCGGCCGCTAGGCGCGCTCGGTGTCCGACTCCCGACCGATCGGCGTCTTCGATTCGGGGGTGGGTGGCCTGACCGTCCTGCGCGAGATCACCCGGCGCACCCCGCACGAGTCGACGATCTACCTCGGCGACAACGCGCGAGCGCCGTACGGTCCCCGATCCGACGAGGAGGTCCTCGCCTTCTCGACGCAGGCCCTCGATGCGCTCGCCGAACGCGACGTCAAGGCGCTCGTGGTCGCCTGCAACACCAGCACAGCCGTCGGGATCGGCGCGTTCCGGCGGCGCTACGCGCTGCCCGTCCTCGGGGTCATCCGGCCGGGAGCGTCCGCGGCGGCCCTGTCGACGCGCAACCGACGGGTCGGCGTGATCGCCACACCGGCGACCATCCGGTCGCACGCCTACTTCGCGTCGATCAAGGACGAGAACCCGGCGATCGAGGTGTACGAGCACGCCACGCCGACGCTGGTGCCCATGGTCGAGGCCGGGATCCTGTCCGGCCCGGAGGCCGAGGCCACCGTCGCCGCGGCGCTCGCTCCGCTGCTCGGTGAGCGCGACGCGGACGGCGAATCGATCTTCCCGAGGCCGCCCGGCGCCTCGATCGACACGCTCCTCCTGGGCTGCACCCACTACCCGCTCCTGCGCACGCTGATCGCCTCGGTCGCCGGCGACCGGGTCGCCATCGTCGACTCCGCCACGGCGACCGCCTCGGCGCTCGCGGAACTGCTCATCGTCAACGGGCTCGAGGCGCCCGGCACGACTCGCGGGACGGCGGCCGACGCAGGTCTCGCCGGTCACGATCGTCCCGACGAGGAGCCCAGCCCGGCGACCCACCGCCAGCTCACGACGGGCGACGCTGCGCGGTTCCGCGAGGTCGCGGTCCGCCTGTTCGGCCCGGACCTGGCGGGCATCGAGTCGGTCGAGCTCGGGGGCCTCGCGGCATGACCGGACGCGCGGGTCGCGACCGGCGCTCCAGCGGGTCGTGGCGGGACGACCGAGCGTGGCAGGCCGGCATCCTCATCGGGTCCGCGCTGGGTGCGGCGGCGACGGTCGTCGGGCGACAGCTCGAGCGCCAGGCGCGCGAGGGCCTGGTCGACTGGCCGGCAGTCGAGCGGATCGCCGTCGGCCGGCTCCAACGGGCGCCCGGCACGCTGACCGCGGCCGACCTGCGAGCGGCCGAACCCGCCTATCTCGAGGCGATGGATCGCATCGTCCCGGCGCTGTCGTCCTACCTGGCGGCCGACCTGCCGGGCGTCGTCGAGCGCTCGGCCGTCGTCGATCGGGCGGGCTGGGTCCGGGCCAACACGGCGGCCTTCGCGTCGCTCATCGGCAAGCTCGAGGCGGACCTGCTCGACCAGGTCGTGCCGGTCGGCGGCGGTCTCGCCAAGGCGACGATGGCGCTGGCCAACCGCTGGATCACGACGCGCCAGCTGGGCTTCCTGCTCGGGTTCATGGGCCAGCGGGTCCTCGGTCAGTACGACCTCGCCCTGCTGTCCGCCGAGGCCACGCCGGGGCGCCTGCTGTTCGTCGAGGAGAACATCCGCCAGACGGCCGCGACGCTGCGCGTCCCGCTCGGACCGTTCCGGACCTGGATCGCGTTGCACGAGACGACCCACGCCTTCGAGTTCGAGGCGCACCCGTGGCTCCGTCCGTACCTCGCGTCGCGCCTGGAGCGCCAGATCAGCCTGTTCGGCAGCGACGTGCGCGGGATGGGCCGTGAGGCGCTGCGCGGCCTCGGGCGGGCGCTCCGTGGCGAGGGCGGCGGCGAGCACTGGATGGAGCGGCTGATGGGCGAGGAGCAGCGCCGGCTGTTCCGCGAGACCCAGGCCGTGATGAGCCTGCTCGAGGGGTTCAGCGACTACGTCATGGACGAGGTCGGCCGCGACCTCGTGCCCGGCGTCGAGCAGATCAGCGCGCGCTTCCACGAGCGCCGCACGCGGCGGACCCCGTTCGAGCGCTCGATGCTCCGCCTCACGGGCATGGATCTCAAGATGGAGCAGTACAAGAAGGGCGAAGCATTCGTGCGGGCCATCGCCGACCGACGCGGGACGGCCGCGCTGGCACGGCTCTGGGACGGCCCGGAGACCCTGCCGCTCGACGGCGAGATCGAGGCGCCCGAGCGCTGGATCGCCCGGGTCCTCGATGGCCGGCTGGCGCTGGGGCCGGGCGCGTCGCCCGCCGCCGAGCCCGCCCCGTGACCCGGACCACGGCGGGACCGGGACGCGGCAGCGGCGGCGCCCCCACGGCCATCGCCCTCAGCCCGATCCTGTCGGCCCGCTATCGCTCGCGCGATCTCGAGCGCATCCGCGCCGCCGCACCCGGGGCGCGACTCGTGACGGTCAGCGTGGAGGGGCTCGCGGACGGCCCGCTCGACGACGTCGAGGTCATGCTCCGCGGCTGGCTCAGCTCCGATGCCTTCGACCGGCTGCTGGTGCGCGCTCCGCACCTGTCGTGGGTCCACTCCGCGACGTCCGGCGTCGAGCGGGCGCTCACCCCCGCGGCCCTCGAGCGAGGCCTCGTCGTCACCAACGCGCGCGGCGTCTTCAGCCGGCCGATCGCCGAGTACGTGATGATGATGATCCTGTCGGTCAGCCGCCGGCTCCCGCAGCTCCTCGAGCTCCAGCGCGAGCGCACCTGGCAGCCCCTCGAGGGCGCGGAGCTGCGCGACGTGACGGTCGGCATCGTGGGGCTCGGCTCGATCGGGCGAGCGGTGGGGGCGCTGGCCACCGCGTTCGGCTGCCGGGTCGTGGCCGTCCGGCGCCGACCCGATGGCGAGACCCGCTCCGGGTCCGACGATCTGTCGGCCGGCGAGCTGATGCTCGACCGCGTCGGCGGTCCGGAGACCCTGCCGGAGCTCCTCGGCGAGTCCGACTTCGTCGTCCTGGCCGCGCCGCTGACGCCCGAGACCGAGGACATGATCAACGACCAGACGCTGGCCATGGTCAAGCCCGGCGCCTGGCTCATCAACGTGGCCCGCGGCCGACTCATCGACGAACGTGCCCTCCTCCGCGCGCTCCGCGACGGTCCCCTCGGCGGGGCCGTGCTCGACACGTTCCGCGACGAGCCACTGCCGGCGATGTCGTCGTTCTACGACCTGCCCAACGTCATCGTGACGCCGCACACGGCCTGGTCCAGCGGCCGGGTCCTGGATCGCAGCGTGGAGCTGTTCTGCGAGAACCTGCGCCACTTCGCGGCGGGCGAGCCGCTGGTCAACGTGGTGGACCCGACCGCCGGCTACTGACCGCGCGACGGGCGCCCCCGGCGCCGACCGTCCAGCGCGGCTACGATCGGCCGCATGCAGATCGCCATCGTCGGACTTGCCGGGAGTGGCAAGACCACCGTCTTCAACACGCTCACCCGTGGCCACGCCGAGACCGGCGGCTACGGCGGCGTCACCCTCAACGTCGGCGTCGTGAAGGTGCCCGACGCGCGCCTCGACCGGCTGGCCGAGATCTTCAAGCCCAAGAAGATCGTCCAGGCCGACGTCACGTACGTCGACCTGCCGGCGCCGCCGGCGTCATCGGAGGGCCGCGTCGGGACCGAGGAGCTGCCGGCCGACCACCTGGCCCGCCTGCGCGATTCCGATGCATTGCTCCATGTCGTCCGCGCGTTCGAGGATCCGGCCCGGCCGCATGCTTCCGGCAGCGTCGACGCCGCCCGGGACCTCGAGCAGCTCGACCTCGAATTCACGCTTGCGGACCTGGCCATGACCGAGCGCCGGCTGGAGCGCCTCAAGGGCAGCGGCAAGCACGGGACGCAGGCCGAACGCGAGGCCGCCGAGCGCGAGGAGGTCGTCCTGCGCGGCATCCACACGGGCCTCGAGGCCGGGACGCCCATCCGCGACCTCGGGCTCGACGCCGACGAGACCAAGGCCATCCGCGGCTTCCGGTTCCTCACCGAGAAGCCGGTCCTCGTCCTGCTCAACGTCGGTGAGGGCGACGTCGCCCGGGAAGCCGAGCTGGTCGCCGCGGTCACGGCCGGGTATGACCACCAGCACGCGATGGTCGACGCGCTGTCGGCGCGCATCGAGATGGAACTCGGCGAGCTCGAGCCCGACGAGGCGGCGGTCTTCATGGAGGAGCTCGGCATCGCCGAGTCCAGCCTCGACCGGGTCATCGCCCTGTCGTACAAGCTGCTGGGGCTGGTCTCGTTCCTGACGGCCGGTCCCGATGAGGTCCGCGCCTGGCCGATCCCCGAGGGCTCGTCGGCGGTCGACGCCGCCGGGGCGATCCACACCGACCTCGCGCGGGGCTTCATCCGCGCCGAGACCGTCGCCTACGAGGACCTGGTGACGCTGGGATCGATGGCCGAGGCGCGCAAGGCGGGGCGCCTCCGTTCCGAGGGCAAGACCTACCAGGTGCACGATGGCGACGTGCTGGAGATCCTTTTCAGCAAGTGAGGAGCGGGCGGTCCACGGACGGCGCCGTCAGTCGAGGCGCGACTCCATCGAGTTGAGGCACGCCGCCGTCAGTTGAGGCGCGACTCCGCATCGAGGTCGAATTCGACGTCGGTCACGAGCGTCCGGAAGTCGCCGTTGAGCTCGTTCTCCTCGTCGTCATCGTCATCGTCGTCGTCGCCATCGTCGTCGTCATCGTCGCCCGCGAACCGCGCGACCTCGACGATGAAGTTCTCCGCCTCGACGACCGAGACGTTGACGGCCGCCTCGAGACGCTCATCGCCGATATAGATGAAGCCGTGGTCGCGCTCGAGGACCTCGGCGATGGCCTCGATGAGGGTATCGTGGCGGTACGAGTCCTGGACATCGCGGCGCACGCGCTGGACGAGCTCGTAGAACTCCTGGGGTTCCCACTCCGACTCGCTCACGACGAGCACATCCGAGTAGACGTCGTCGTCGCCCTCGTGGAGTTCGTAGAAGAACACGGCGCCTGGACCTCGTGCGGATGGGGTCGCGCAGTATACGCCCGGAGGTCCGATGAGCCGATCGCCCGTCGAGGTCGTCCACGTGGGCTCGGCGTCGCGCGACATCGCGGACGACGACCCGCGCGGCTGGCGGCTGGGCGGTGGGGTGACCTACGCGGCCCTCACGACGGCTCGGCTGGGGCTCCGGACCGCCGCCGTCATCGGCGTCGATTCCGAGTCGCGCGTGGCCCATGAGCTCGACCGGTTGCGTTCGGCCGGCGTGGACCTGCTCCTCGTGCCGCTCGGCGAGGCGCCGGTCTTCCACAACGTCGAGACGGCAGGGGGCCGTCGGCAGACGTGTCTCGCCGTGGGGCGACCGCTGGAGCCGCTCCTGCTGCCGGCGTCGTGGCGCGCCGCTCGAGCCTGGTCGTTCACCCCGGTCGCCGACGAGGTTCCCGACGGCTGGACGGCGCTCCCGTCGGGTGACGCGATCGTCGCCGTCGGCTGGCAGGGGATGCTCCGCCGGCTGCGGGCCGGGGCGCCGGTGGTCCGCCGTGCGCCCGCGGCACGTGCCCTGCTGACTCGCGCCCAGCTCATCGGCGTGAGTCACCACGATGTCGAGCCGACGACCTCGCTCGAGGACCTCGCGAGCCACCTCCCAGCAGGCGCCCGCCTGCTCGTGACGCAGGGCGAGCACGGCGGCCTGCTCGTCGACGTGGGTGCGGCGGGGCCGACGACGTCGCTGCGCTACCTGCCGACGCGCACGGATCGCGAGACCGACGCGACCGGGGCGGGGGACACGTTCCTGGCCGCGCTCCTGGCCGCCACCGTCCGCCCGTCGCTCATGGGCCTCATGCGCCGGCGCCTGGGGGCCGACCTTCGGTTCGCCGCCGCCGCCGGCTCGCTGGCCGTCGAGGACGTCGGTCTCGCCGGCGTGCCCGATCTCATCGCGGTCCGGGCGCGGGCCATCCGCGAGCGGGTGCGTCGCCTCGTCGTCCCGAGCGAGCTCGCCCAGGTCACGGTGGAGACGGACCTCGACGCGTAGGCCGGCCGGCCCGACGCCGGAGGCGCGCGACCCGCCGGGTCAGATCGGCCTCCAGCGCCGGCTCGGGCCATCCCAGGCGGCGTCGTCGATCTGCGGCGGCGAGGCCGTCGACGGCGGCGGCCAGGGCCCCGACCCGGTCGCGCAGCCGATGCTCGCGCAGCTTGGCGATCTCGATCCGCGCGACCACGGCCGTGCGTCCCGGGCCGGCGGCGAGCGCGGTCCAGGCCGCCACGGCGTCGTCGACCCGATCGAGCCGGCGCAGCAGGTGGGCCCGGTCGACGGCGATCCGCACGTCGTCCCAGGGACGTGCGAACGCCGCCCGGGGCGACCAGGCGCCTTCCTGGACCGCGGGTGGTCGCGGACGGCCACCGAAGTCCGGTCGGGCCGTGGGTGACCACCACGGGACGTCCTCGGCGGCCATGGGCCGCCGTCGGGCTGCGGCTGCGGCGGGCACGGCAACGGCGGCCTCGGTCACGACGGGCGTGGCGGCGTAGGTCGGGTATCCGCCGGTGCCGCGCCCCGGATCCAGACCTCGTCGAGGCAGGCCAGGGCCTCGGGCAGGCGCCGGGCACGGACATAGGCGCGGGCCAGGCCGGCAAGGTCGCCGGACGGCGCCTCCCGACGGGTCGCCGGCTCGGCATAGACCGCGTCGAGCAGGGCGAGCACGCGCGCCAGCGAGCGGACGTCCTCGTGGTTGTGGCGCACGACCGCCAGCAGCGGGATGGGCGGGGCCGCCGCGCAGGAACCCGAGGTAGCGGGCGGGGATCTCCCAGCCGTCGACGTCGTCGTGGCGGGTCATCCCGAGTAGCGTCTCCTCCACCGTGCGCAGCCGCGCGTCCTCCATCCGATGGCGGAACACCCGGCGGACGATCGGCAGCAGGTCGAGATGGCCGTCGTGGATCGGGGCGGCCCGACGGGCCATCCGGTAGCGGGTGACCAGGAGCGGCCAGTCGAACGTCCGGCCGTTGTACGTCACGAGCCAGGCGTCGGGCGGCAGGTGGCGCGCCAGCTCGGCGAGCATCGCGGGTTCGTCGGCATGGTCCGGCAGGAGCAGCTGCACCTGGCGGAAGGCGGCTCCTTCCCACCAGCCGAGACCGATGCAGAAGGCGACGGTGCCGGTCGCCGTCGCCAGACCGGTCGTCTCGGTGTCGAGGCAGACCAGCGGCCGGTCGGCGGGCGGCTGCCCGGGCAGCGTCGCCAGGCGCGGCCGGTCGAGATCGATCGACACGGCCGGCCGCTCGATCCGGACGAACCGCCCGCCGATGCCGTCGACGACCTCGCCGTCGAGCGTGGTGGCCAGGCGTTCGGCCAGCTCGACGGAGCCGATCGGCCGATGGGGCAGGGGACCGTCGGGACGCCCACCGTCGCCCTGCGCCGCGCGAAAGCGTTCGAGCCGGCGGGCGAGGTCGACGCTCGGTGCGCGCGTCTCGATCGTCACGCCGGGATGGCGTCGGCGCCGAGCTCCGGCCGCGAGCGCCGGCGCCGAGCTCGGCCAGCAACCGGCGCGCCAGCGCCTTCGCGTCGACGCCCGGCTCGAGACGCGGTCCCGTGCAGGCCGGACAGCCGCCGTCGCACGGGCACGCGGCGATCAGCTCGGCCGCCCCGTCGATGAGCTCGACATGGCGATCCCACAGGCGCTCGGCCAGCCCGATGCCGCCCGGCACCGACTCGTACAGGTAGATGGTCGGCTGCTCGGCATGGGGCGAGCGAACCTGCGTCACGAGGCCCAGGTCGCGCGGGTCGCCCATCAACAGCACGGACGCGATGGTCTGGATCGCCCGACCCGCGCCCAGGAGAGCGACGTCGAGGTCGTCGCGGCGCCAGTGGCTGCGGACGCCCTCGACGGTCAGCCAGTAGGCGGTCGTCTGGAGCTCGAGCTCCGGGAGATCGATCGGTCCCCAGCCGACGTTCTCGTCCGTGACGAACTTGAGCTTCTTGAACAGGGTCACGAGGCTCGCGACCATGACCTCGCCGTGGATCCGCCGTCCGCCGGTCGCGGGGGCCTCGGCGAAGATCTCGAGCGGCTTGAGCGTCACCGCGCGGTTCGCGTACGTGTAGTGGTCGACGTCGACGCGGTGGACGTAGGCCTTGCGCTCGTGCCACTCCAGCCGGTCCACGTAGTACTGGATCGACTCGTGGATGTAGATCGCGCGCTCGTGGACGAGGACCTGGGCGCTGAACAGGTCCACCTCGCCGAGGACGCGCGGCCGGTCCGGGGTCGTGTCGATGATGACGACGTTCTCCGGCGCCGCGGTCCGCAGCGAGATCTCGGACGCCGGGAAGTTTTCGCTCGACCAGTACCAGCGGCCGTCGTCGGCCTGGCGGACGTGGCGCTCCTCGGCCAGGAAGGCGAGGAGATCGTCGACGGGTCCCGGACCGAACACCTCGCCGGGCTCGAACGGGAGCTCGAAGGTCGCGGCGCGCAGGTGGGCCAGCAGCACGTGCAGGTTGTCCGGATCGAGGCGGGCCTCCTCGGGCGTGCTCTCGAGCAGGAACTCGGGGTGGTGGATGACGTACTGGTCCACCGGGGCACCCGACGCGACGAGGACCGCGACGCTCGTCTCCAGCCGCCGGCCCGCCCGCCCGATCTGCTGCCAGGTCGCCGCCACCGAGCCCGGGTAGCCGGCGAGGATGGCCGCGTCGAGCCGGCCGATGTCGACCCCGAGCTCGAGGGCGTTGGTGGCGACGACGCCGAGGATCTCCCCGTCGCGCAGGCCCTGCTCGACGGAGCGCCGTTCGGTGGGCAGGTAGCCGCCCCGGTAGCCGCGCACCCGCGAGCGTGGACCGTAGCTCTCGCGCAGGGACTCGCGCAGGCCGGTCAGGAGGATCTCGACCGCGACCCGCGACCGCCCGAAGACGATGGTCTGGCGGCCGGCGCGCAGGAACGGCAGGGCCCAGCGCTGGGCGAGGGTCTCCGCCGACGCTCGAGCACCGCTGGCGGGCTCCATGACCGGCGGGTCCACGAGCAGGACATGGCGCTCGCCCGACGGCGCGCCGTTGCGGTCGACGAGGCGCGCCGGCCGCCCGGTGAGCATCTGCGCGAGCTCGCCGGGGTTCCCGATCGTCGCGGAGCAGCACACGATGACCGGATGGCTGCCGTAGTGGGCGCAGATGCGCAGCAGCCGGCGCAGGACGTTGGCGACGTGCCCGCCGAACACGCCGCGATACGTGTGCAGCTCGTCGATGACGATGAGCTTGAGCTGCTCGAACAGCTGGAACCACTTGGTGTGGTGGGGCAGGATCGCCGAGTGGAGCATGTCCGGGTTGCTCACGACGACCTGGCCGGCGGCGCGGATGGCGGACCGGATGGGCGCCGGCGTGTCGCCGTCGTAGGTCGAGGTGATGATCGACAGCCCGGCCGCGGCCGACAGCTCGCCGAACTCGGTCACCTGGTCCTGGCCGAGGGCCTTGGTCGGGAACAGGAACAGCGCCCGGGCGGCGGGGTCGTCGGCGATGGCCTGCAGGGCGGGGAGCGCGTAGCAGAGCGTCTTGCCGGAGGCGGTCGGGGTCACGACGACGACGTCGTCGCCGGCGTGCACCGCGTCGATCGCCTCGGCCTGGTGGCTGTAGAGCTGCTCGATACCACGGCTCGCGAGGCCGCCGACGATGCGCGGGTCCAGCCACGCCGGCATCGGGGCGAAGGAGGCGGTCCGTGGCGGGATCACGGCATGGTGGACCACCCCCCGGGCCAATGACGGCTCCTCGAGGAGGCGGGCCAGCACGGCCGGGGCATCGGCAGGGGCATAGGTGCGCATGCGGGTCATCCCCAGACAGAACCGAACGTCTGTTCGGAATGGACGGCAGTCTAGCGCGACCCTGGCAAGCCGGCGTGACAGGTTGGCTGTCGCGCGAACGTGGTTGACACGCCAGCTACGGGTAGCTACGCTCCCGGCGATGTTCCGACGGCTCCGCCCTCCGCCGCCTGACGATGCCTCCGACGGAGCCCCCGTCGGGGGGCGTCCGACCATCGAGGATGCCGACGACGACCGCGGCCCGCGGCAGGTCGCCGAGCCGGGCCTGGGCGCCCTCCCGATCGCCGGCATCACCCGCCGCCGGGCGGCCGCCATCGTCAGCGGCATCGTCGCTGCCTGGATCGTCATCGTCTTCGTCCGGCAGGTCGGTGCCGCCTCCGCGGCCACGGGGAAGGCCGACGAGATCGCCATCGACAACGGTCGGCTCCACGCCCAGGTCGCCTCGCTCGAACGCGAGCTCGAGCTGATCGGGCGTCAGCGCTATCATCCAGCAGCAGGCGCGCGGCTACGGCCTCGGGTCGTCGCGCGAGATCGCCTTCAGCCTCGCCGCCGACGCCCCGCCCCTCGCGCCCGACGCCCCGGGCTCGGCGGCCGTGCGGGTCGGTGCCAGAAGCGCGGACGTCAGCCCGCTCGAGCGCTGGCTGACCGTCCTCTTCGGCCCCGCGGAGTAGCCGCGCCCTCTCGCACGCCGGCCACGGGCCGTCGCGCTCCGTCATGCAGGTGCAACGCCGCGTCCATCGCCCGGCATGCGGGCGCCGTCCTCCAGGCGGGTAGGCTGACGCTCCCAGTGCCGTCGAGAGGGGCGATCAGACCATGAAGTGGAAGCGCAATACCGGGTTCGACCAGATCGAGGACCGCCGCGGCCAGAGTTCCGGTGGCGGACTCGGTGGTGTCCTCGGCGGGGGTGGCGGCGGCATCCCGATCCCGATCCCGGGCGGTGCGGCCGGTGGCGGCATCGGCACCCTGATCATCATCGTGGTCATCTTCCTGCTCACCAGCGGCGTCCTCGGCGGCGGCAGTGGCCTGGGCGGCCTCGGCGGCCTGGGCGGCGGCGCGGTCGAGCCCGGTGGGACCCTCGACCCGCAGGGCGACACGGACCAGCAGCTCGCCTACATCGTCGACGACATCCAGGACTTCTGGGCGGCCACGTTCAGTGCGTCGGGCAAGCAGTACACGATCACCAAGCTCGTCCTGTTCACGGGCGCGACGCAGTCCGGCTGCGGTCCGGCCTCGGAGGCCTCGGGCCCGTTCTACTGCCCGACCGACCAGAAGGTCTACCTGGACCTCGGCTTCTTCGACGAGCTCAAGTCGCGCTTCGGCGCGAGCGGCGGCGACTTCGCGATGGCCTATGTCGTCGCCCACGAGTTCGGCCACCACGTGCAGACGCTCCTCGGCGTGGCCGACGCCGTCCAGCAGCAGGTCGGCCAGGACCCGTCGCAGCGCAACGACCTGTCCGTCCGCCAGGAGCTGCAGGCCGACTGCCTCGCCGGCGTGTGGGCCCACTCCGCGGCCGCCGACCTCGAGCCCGGCGACATCGACGAGGCGTTGAGCGCGGCCTCGGCGGTCGGTGACGACCGCATCCAGGAGGCCACCCAGGGTCGCATCGACCCCGAGAGCTGGACCCATGGATCGGCCGAGCAGCGCACCGCCTGGTTCAATGACGGGTACGGCAGTGGCAACGTCAACGACTGCGACACGTTCGCCCAGTAGCGACCTCCCGCGAGGTTGCGCTAGAATCGGTGGCCACGGCGGAGTAGCTCAGTGGTAGAGCAGGGGACTCATAAGCCCTTGGTCGGTGGTTCAAATCCGCCCTCCGCTACCAGCTCGATCCCAACGACGACCCTTCGGGCCGCGCCCGGGGGGTCGTATCGATTCCTTCATGTCGCTCGGCGTCGCCATCCGGCGCGCTCGCCCGTCCGTAGGCATGAGCGACGGACAGGACGTCTGTCAGGGGGTGCCTCGGCGCCCCACCGCTATACTCGCCGCACGTGACGCCGCACGGTCGGCGCCCGTCACCCCCGGAGGCTCCCACTTGAACCCGAAGTTCTTCCGGAACGGCATCGTGATGCTCGTGCTCGTCGTCGGCACGGCCGCGCTGCTGTTCACGTGGATCTCGACCACGTCCACCCCGACCATGACCGGCTACTCGCAGTTCCTCTCTGACGTCAAGGCCGGCCATGTCGACACCGCGACCCAGCAGGGGTCGACCATCACCGTGGACGCGAACTCGCCCGAGCGGACCTACCAGGTGACGGTGCCGAGCGTCCTGACCGATGTCTACGGCGACATGCAGGCCGCCGCCAAGGAGGGCGGTCAGACCCTCGAGGCGAACGTCTTCTCGGCGGAGCCAGCGCCGGACACCTCGTGGTTGGGCTTGCTGCTCACCGCCGTCCTGCCGCTCCTGATCATCGGCGGCTTCATCTTCTTCATGATGCGTCAGGCCCAGGGCACCAATAACCAGGCCCTGAGCTTCGGCAAGAGCCGCGCCCGGATGTTCCTCGGCAACAAGACCGTCGTGACCTTCGCCGACGTCGCCGGCGTCGACGAGGCCAAGATGGAGCTCCAGGAAGTCGTCGAGTTCCTCAAGTTCCCCGAGAAGTTCAACTCGCTCGGGGCGCGCATCCCGCGCGGTGTCCTGCTCGTGGGCCCTCCGGGCACCGGCAAGACGCTGATGGCGCGGGCCGTGGCCGGTGAGGCCGGCGTGCCGTTCTTCAGCATCTCGGGCTCCGAGTTCGTCGAGATGTTCGTGGGCGTCGGCGCCAGCCGCGTGCGCGACCTGTTCGACCAGGCCAAGCGCAATTCGCCGTGCATCGTCTTCGTCGACGAGATCGACGCCGTCGGCCGCCAGCGCGGCGCCGGCCTCGGTGGCAGCCACGACGAGCGCGAGCAGACCCTCAACCAGATCCTCGTCGAGATGGACGGCTTCGACACGAACACGAACGTGATCGTCGTCGCCGCCACCAACCGCCCCGACGTCCTCGACCCGGCGCTCCTGCGCCCCGGCCGCTTCGACCGCCAGGTCATCCTCGACCGCCCGGACATGAAGGGTCGCGTCGAGATCCTGCGCGTCCACACCAAGGGCAAGCCGCTCGACAAGGGCGTCGACGTCGAAGGCGTCGCCCGCCAGTCGCCGGGCTTCTCCGGCGCCGACCTGGCCAACCTCGTCAACGAGGCGGCGATCCTGTCCGCCCGCCGCAACAAGAAGGTCATCGGGATGTCCGAGTTCCAGGAGGCCCTGGAGCGGATCATCGCCGGCCCGGAGCGCAAGTCGCGCGTCATCAGCGATGCCGAGAAGGCGATCATCGCCTACCACGAGGGCGGTCACGCCATCGTGCAGCGCATCCTGCCCAAGTGCGACCCGGTCTCCAAGGTGACGATCATCAGCCGCGGCATGGCCCTCGGCTACACGATGGCCCTGCCGACCGAGGACCGCTACCTCCAGTCCAAGACCGAGTTCGAGGACAAGATCGCGGGCCTGCTCGGCGGCAACGTCGCGGAGCGGATGATCTTCGGCGACACGACGACCGGCGCCAGCAACGACATCGAGAAGGCGACCGATCTCGCGCGGCGCATGGTCACCGAGTTCGGCATGAGCGACAAGCTCGGCCCGCTCTCCTTCGGGAAGCGCGACGAGATGATCTTCCTCGGCCGGTCCATGGGTGAGCAGCGCGACTACAGCGAAGAGGTCGCGCGGACCATCGATGAAGAGGTCCGCTCGATCATCGACCGCGCCTACGAGCGAGCCACGGAGGTCCTCACGACCCACCGCGACCGCCTGGTGGCGCTGGCCGAGAAGCTCGTCGCCGAGGAGACCGTCGACGCCGAGCAGTTCGAGACGCTCTTCACCGACCTGCCCCCGAAGTCGTCCGATCGCGATCACCACGCGACCCTGGTCGGCCCCGGCCAGCCCATCCCCGAGCCGAACCCGCAGCCGGCCTGATCGCCGGTCCACCCCACGAACCGCCAGCACGAGCGGGCCGGATCCCCGGCCCGCTCGTTCGTCTCCCGGCCCCCGCTAGACTCGCGACCATGACCGACTCGACCACCGTCGCCTCCGGCCTGGAGGCCTATCTCGACGCGACGTCCGAGGCGCGCCTCGAGAGCTACCGCGCCTTCCTGCGCATCCCGAGCATCTCGGCCCTGCCCGAGCATGCCCCGGACGTGCGGCGCGCCGCGGAGTGGCTGGCGGCTGCCCTGACCGAGGCCGGCGTCGAGCACGTCGCGGTCGAGGAGACCGGCGGCCATCCGGTCGTGTACGGCGACTGGCTCCACGCCGAGGGCGCCCCCACCGTGCTCGTCTACGGCCACTACGACGTCCAGCCGACGGATCCGCTCGACCTGTGGCACTCCCCGCCGTTCGAGCCCGTCGTCGAGGACGGCCGGATCATCGCTCGCGGCGCGGCCGACGACAAAGGCCAGATCCACGCCCACGTCATGACGGCGGCCGCCCTGCTCGCCACCGCCGGCCGCTTCCCGGTGAACGTCAAGTACGTGTTCGAGGGCGAGGAGGAGATCTCCTCGGTCAACCTCACCGCATGGCTGGCGGCCAACCGGGAGCGCCTGGCCGCCGATGCCGCGATCATCAGCGACACGGGCTTCTTCGAAGGCAACATCCCGGCCATCACGGTCAGCCTGCGCGGCCTGCTGTACACCCAGATCGATGTCGTCGGCTCGCCCATCGACCTCCACTCCGGCGGCTATGGCGGGGTCGTCCAGAACCCGGCGATGGCCCTCGCCCAGATCATCACGGCGCTGCGCGGTCCCGACGGCCGGGTCCGCGTGCCCGGCTTCTACGACGAGGTCGTGGCGCTCGATGACGAGGAACGGGCCGCGCTTGCGGCCTTGCCGTTCGACGAGGAGGCCTATCGCGCGTCGATCGGCGTCGAGGCCCTCGTGGGCGAGGTCGGCTACACGACCCTCGAGCGACGGGCGACCCGGCCCACCCTCGATGTCAACGGCATCTGGAGCGGCTTCCAGGGTTCGGGAGCGAAGACGATCATCCCGGCCCACGCCCATGCCAAGGTGAGCTGCCGGCTCGTCGCGGCCCAGGATCCCGCGCTCATCTTCGAGCGGTTGCGGGACTTCGTCATCGAGATCGCGCCGCCGGGGGTGACCGTGAGCGTCCAGATGCTGGGCAGCGGCCGCGCCAGCCACACCCGCATGGACGATCCCGTCGCGCAGGCCGCGGCGCGTGCGCTCGAGGCGGTGTTCGGCCAGCCCGCGGTGTTCATCCGCGAGGGCGGCTCCATCCCGGTCGCTGCCAGCTTCGAATCCGTGCTGGGATTGCCGGTCGTGCTGCTCGGGTTCGTCCAGCCCGACGAGCACGCCCACGCGCCCAACGAATGGATGGACCTGGCCAACTACGAGGGGGCGTTGCGCACGATCGCCCGGACCTTCGAGGAGATCGCGGCCCTGCCTCGCTGACCCCATGGCGGCGCCCACGCCGTGACGCAGCGTCCGTTCGCCCGTCGCCGATGGTCCTGATGCGGAATAGCGCGGTTGGGGGTGGGTGAATCGGGGGGTCGCGGATGCTAACCTGTCGAAGCCGCATCCCGGCGGCGAGCGAAGTCCCCCCGGGGAGGAACCCACCGCGTGAGCACCGAAACCTCCGACCCCGCCGCCGCTGCCCCCTCGGTCGAGCGCGGATGGCGCCTCGACACCGACAACGGCAGCATGGCCCCGCGGTCGGCGCTGGACGTCCTGGTCGACCTCAACGAGCGCGTCACGACCGGGCACCTCGCGGAGTACCAGCCGGTCCCGCTCGGATTCACCCCGCTCGACAAGACCATCGGCACCGGGCTGCGCGCGGGTGAGCTCCTGCTCATCGGCGGTGCGCAGGGCACCGGCAAGACGACGATGGCGCTCCAGATGGCCCGCAACATCGCATCCGGCGGCCAGGCGAACGTCCTGTACATCTGCTTCGAGCACGATGAGGCGTACCTGATGAACCGCCTCATCGCCATGGAGTCGGCGCTGGCGCATCTGCCGCACAAGACCGGGGCGATCAAGATCCAGGATGTCCGCAAGGAGATCCTCGGGACCTGGATGGCGGAGGGCGCCACCGCCCCGCAGCTCGCCAACAACCCGCGCCTGCGCCCGTCCCTCGACCGGATCGCGCGCTACGGCCAGAACCTGTTCCTGCTGCGTGGCTCGCAGACGGCGAGCTCCGTCGACAACATGCGCAAGCTCGTCCAGCAGCATCGGGCGATGTCGGGCGATCGACGGCTCGTCGTGTTCGTCGACTACATGCAGAAGGTGCCGCAGATCCCCGAGCCCGAGAACGAGTCGGAGAAGGTCACCTACGTCGTCAACGGCCTCAAGGACATCGCCCTGTCCGAGGAAGTGCCGATGGTCTCGATCGTGGCCGCGGACAAGGAAGGCCTCAAGGCGTCGCGCCTGCGCAACTTCCACCTGCGTGGCTCGTCGGCCATCAACTACGAGGCCGACATCATCCTCATCCTCAACGAGAAGTACCACATCGTCGCCAAGGTCAACATCGAGTTCAACCCGTACCAGGCGCAGCGCTTCCGCGACTGGGTCGTGGTCTCGGTCGAAAAGAACCGTGGTGGCCAGGACAACGTGGACCTCGAGTTCGAGAAGCACTTCGAGTTCTCCTGCTTCGACCCGAGTGGTCGTACGGTGCAAGAGAAGCTCATCGAGGAACGCCTCTACAACGATTAGGCCGGCGCCGCTTCGGGCGCCATCGCCGCGTTGTCACCTGCGCTCCTCGCTCACGCACCTTCGGGTGCGCTCGCTCCGGTGCTCGGCTCCGCCTTGCGCTGACACCCGCTGCGGCGCCGGCCGGTTCCGTGGCCATTCCCGCGCCATCGCGGCGTTGTCGGCTGCGCGCGCTCGCTCACGCACCTTCGGGTACGCTCGCTCTCGTGTTCGCCTCCGCCTTGCGCTGACATCGGCCGGGCGACCGGCTGGGTCCGTGGCCATTCCGGCCCCTTTGCGCTCGCTCTGCCTACGGCGCGCGCGATCTCGACAGCGAGGTGACGCATGCGTACCGCTGATGGTATGACGGTGCTCGCGCCCGGTGAGGGCGACGTGTTCGGGCCACCGCTCGACCTCGAGGTCAAGGCGACCGCAGCCCAGACCGGTGGCTGGGGCGTGGTCGTCGTTGCCGGCGTGCCCGGCGAGGGTGGGCGGACGCACATCCATCGAGGGCAGGCCGAAGGCTTCTACCTGCTCGAGGGCGAGGTCGAGCTCCTGGGAGCCAAAAGCGTGACGCCGATCGCGGCGGGGACGTTCGTGCTCGTCCCGCCGGACACCGAGCACGGACTGCGAATCGTCGGGACCGGTCCGGCCCGTTGGCTGGCGATCTGGCCGAGCGCACTCGACGGGTATCCCGCGGAACACGATGCGTTGGTCGCGGCGAGAGGCAGCGCGGCTGCGGTCGCCGAGCTGCGACGTCGCCACGGTATCGAACAAGGGCGCGACCGAAGACGCGAGCCGCCGAGCGCGGCGCCGGACCGGGATGCCCACGCAGAGTGACGGCCAATTCGAGACCGCATTGCATCCGATGCATGAATGGTCGCTCGAGAGCGCCTCATCGGCGGCTGGCGTGCGTCCCCGTGCAAGGCCGGGAACATGCGCGCTTCGGCGCCATCGCGGCGTGGTCGGCTGGACGGGCATCGGGGCGCCTACACTCCCCACATGAAGAGCCCGGGCCAGTTCCCTGAGATCGTCGAGATCGTCGTCGAGATCCCGCGTGGATCGCGCAACAAGTACGAGTACGACGAGGAGGTCGGGGTCTACCGGCTGGATCGGGTCCTGAGCAGCGCCGTCTTCTACAACTTCGACTACGGCTTCATCGAGGCGACCCGCGCGGGCGACGGCGACCACACCGACGCGCTCCTGATCATCGATGAGCCCACCTTCACCGGCTGCCACGTCTGGGCGCGCCCGATCGGCGGCCTCGAGATGCGCGACGAGAAGGGCTTCGACTTCAAGGTGCTGTGCGTCGCCCTCGGCGATGCTCACCAGCAGCACATCGAGCGGCTCGAACAGGTCCGTCCCCACCGCCTCGTCGAGATCGAGCACTTCTTCCAGACCTACAAGGCGCTCGAGGACAAGACGGTCGAGATGGTCGGCTGGCGCGAGCGCGACCGCGCCCTCGAAGTCCTGAGCGCGGACCGGGCGACGTGGCTCGCGGAGGGTCACGAGCAGCAGCACTCGCGGTGACCCGGCCCGGCCGCTGGGTCGACCCGTACGCGGGGATGACCGGGCGCCGGCTGTTCGTGGCGGTCCCGCTCCCCGAGTCCGCCACGGCGGCGATGGTCGAGCTCGTTGATGGCGTGCGAGCTCAGCCGCTCCCCACCGGCGCGCACGACGTCCGCTGGGTACGCCTGGACGGCCTGCACCTGACCCTGCGGTTCCTCGGGCCGACTACGGACGCGCAGCTCGGACCGACGATCGACGCCATGGACCGGGCGGCCGCCACGAGCGCCCCGATCGACGCCGCGCTCGGTGGCGCCGGGTCGTTTCCCCCGGGCGGCCGTCCGCGCACGCTGTGGATCGGCGTGAGCGAGGGCGTCGAGGCGATCGGCGCGCTGGCGGCCCGGGTCAACGTCGAGCTCGAAGCCGCAGGCTGGCCTGCTGACGCTCGGCCGTTCCGTCCGCACCTGACGGTCGCGCGGTCGGACGGCATCGCCGTCGGGCGGCTGGTGGCCGACCGGCTGGTCATGGCGATGGGCGACCAGAGGATCGCGGCCGCGCTGGACCGCCTCGTGTTGTTCGAAAGCGTGACCGGCGGCGGGCCGGCGCGCTACGTCCCGCTCGAGGAGCGAATGCTCGCCGGCCCGGATCCGGCCGCCGACGTGTACCATCGGCGGGACCCCTGAGCCGACCGGACCCGTCCGCAGGAGCGCCCATATCGTCGTGACGTCAAGTCAGCGCGCCCGACTCGTCCTTGCCCTCGGCATCGTGAATCTCGTCCTCGCGTCGGTCGCTCTCGGTCTTGGCGGGGTTGAGCTCCAGCAGCGAGCCGCGGCCTCGGCGAACCCGAGCGGACCGGTCGCCGTCGTGCCGTCCCAGGCGCCCGGACCGGGCGCGAGCGACGGCCGACCCATCGCCAGCGGCGGGCCGTCCGAACCGGGGAGCGGACCGTCCGGATCCGGCGTCCGGCCATCGGCCGGCCAGGGTGAGTCCTCCCCGACGCCGACCGCGCTGCCGACCCCGACCGCGACGCCCATCCCGACGCCGACCGGCGGCGCCATCCTGACGCCGACGCCGCTGCCCACACCGACCGGCACGCCCGGCCCCGGCGGCGCCACGCCGACCCCGATCCCGACGACGGGACCGACCACGGCGCCGACGCCGACCGCGGCGCCCACCGCGACGGCGGCCCCGACCCCGACGGCGACACCGCATCGCACGGCATCGCCGACGCCGAAGCCGACCGCGACGCCGAAGCCGACCGCGACCCCGAAGCCGACCCAGACCCCGAAGCCGACCGCAACGCCGAAGCCCAGCCCCACGCCGCGCCCCACGGGGTCCCCGAAGCCCACGGCGACACCAAGGCCCACCGCGACACCTCGACCGACCCATACCCCTGAACCGACCGAAACCGCCGAGCCGACCCATACCCCGCGGCCGACGGCGACGCCGAAGCCGACCGGCACGCCGAAGCCCACCGCGACCCCGAAGCCCACGGCGACACCAAGGCCCACCGCGACACCTCGACCGACCCATACCCCTGAACCGACCGAAACCGCCGAGCCGACCCATACCCCGCGGCCGACGGCGACCCCGAAGCCGAGCCACACACCGAAGCCGACGAAGCCGCCCAGGACCCATCCGCCGCACCCGCCGTGCCCGTCGAAGAGCGGTCCGCCACCCGGTCACGCCAAGGGTGGTCAGCCGACCGATCGGCCCTGCGGCAACGGCCAGGGCACGAGCGGCGGAGGGGCGCCCGTGGGTGGCGCGTTCATCATCCTGCCGGGAGCCGCGCTGGCCGGGGCGTGGACGCTGCGGCCCAAGCGACCGCGCCGGTTGCGCGGGCGCCGCCGCTCCCGCTAGGCTCGCCCTTCGGCTCGCGGCGCGTGCCCGCGCGGTCGTCCCCCTCGGAGGTTCCCATGGCGCCCTCGGATCCCCGCCAGACGAAGTTCGTCCTCGATGAGTCGCGGATCCCGCGTGCCTGGTACAACATCGCGGCCGACCTGCCGGTCGCCCAGTACCCGCCCCTCCACCCGGCGACGCACGAGCCGATCGGCCCGGCCGACCTCGCGCCACTCTTCCCGATGGCACTGATCCTCCAGGAGGTGTCGGGCGAGCGCGAGATCGAGATCCCGGAGCCCGTGCGCGACGCGTACCGCCTGTATCGACCAAGCCCGCTGTATCGCGCCCATCGGCTCGAGAAGGCGCTCGATACGCCGGCCCACATCTACTACAAGTACGAAGGCGTGAGCCCGGCCGGCAGCCACAAGCCCAACACCGCGATCCCGCAGGCCTTCTTCAACAAGGAAGAGGGCGTGAAGCGGCTCGCGACCGAGACCGGCGCGGGGCAGTGGGGGAGCGCGCTGGCCTTCGCCGGCGCGTTGTTCGGGCTCGAGGTCAAGGTCTACATGGTCCGCGCGAGCTACGACCAGAAGCCGTATCGCCGGATCCTCATGGAGACCTACGGAGCGGAGGTCGTCGCCAGCCCGTCGCTGAGCACGAACTACGGGCGCCGGGTGCTCGGTGAGACGCCGGACAGCCCGGGGTCCCTCGGGATGGCCATCAGCGAGGCCGTGGAGGACGCCGCGACCCGCGATGACACGAAATACGCGCTGGGGTCCGTGCTCAACCATGTGCTGCTGCACCAGACGATCGTCGGGCAGGAGGCCATGGAGCAGATGGGGATGGCCGGCGAATCGCCCGACGTCATCATCGCCTGCACCGGCGGGGGCTCGAACTTCGCCGGTCTGACCTTCCCGTTCCTCGGCCGCAACTTCCGCGAGGGCGCGAACCATCGGATCATCGCCGCGGAGCCCGAGGCGGCCCCCAGCCTGACCCGGGGCGTGTACGCCTACGACTTCGGCGACACCGGCAAGATGGCGCCGATCGTGAAGATGCACACCCTCGGCGCCGACTTCATCCCGGAGCCGATCCATGCCGGTGGTCTGCGCTACCACGGCATGGCGCCGCTGGTCAGCCTGCTCAAGGAGCACGGCTACATCGAGGCGCGCAGCGTGCATCAGCGCGCGTCGTTCGAGTCGGGCGTCCAGTTCGCCCGGGCCGAGGGCATCCTGCCGGCGCCCGAGCCCACCCACGCCATCAAGGTCGCCATCGACGAGGCGCTCGCAGCGAAGGAATCGGGCGAATCGAAGGTCATCCTGTTCAACCTCTGCGGGCACGGTCACTTCGACCTGGCCTCGTACGAGCGCCATCTGCAGGGGTCCCTCGAGGATTACGAGTACCCTGCGGCAAAGGTCGAAGCCGCGTTGGCCGGCTTGCCGGCCGTCTGAGCCGCCGGAGACCGATCACAAGCCCACAGAAGGGCGGGGGGAACATGCCGCGACTGGCCTGCTGGTCATGCGGACGCCAGATCTACACCGTGTCGCCGCTCGAGTCGCTGTTCGCGGAGGAACGCCGCTGCCCGCGCTGCGGCGCGTTCCTCGACCGGGAGCGTCGCGAGCTGGAGCGGCGCGGGACGCTGCGCCGCCAGAATCCGCCCGAGGACCCGGGACCACCGGCCGAGGACGGGGAGCGCCGGGTCGCCGAACGACGCGTGGCTCGACGACGCGCGGGCACCGGCAGTTGAACCCGGTTTCGCCGATGACCGCGGCCCGGCACCGGGCCACGACGGTCCTCGTCGTCGTGATCACCCTGCTCGGCCTGATCGGGGCCGTCGCGCCGGTCCAGGCGGCCGATCCCGCCGCCGCCGAGGCGAAGCGGCTCGATGCGTACTGGACCGGGGATCGGATGCGGGCCGCGACGCCCCGCGACCTCGTCGTCACGGACCCGCCTCGTGGCGTTGGCGCGGTCTCGGCCCCGGCGAGCGAGCCGGGCTCGAGTCCGGCCGCCGCGCCCCTGGCCGTGCCGGTCGATGGCTCGAACTGGAACGGCGGCGGCATCGTCCTGCGCCGGACCGGCGTGATCTTCTTCTCGCTAGGGGCGAATGACTACTCCTGCAGCGGTTCGATCATCGATGACGGCGGCGACCCGTCGTATTCCCTTGTCCTGACCGCGGGCCACTGCGCCTACGATCTCGAGACCGCCACGTTCGCCAGCAATTGGGTGTTCATCCCGGCGTTCGACGACACTCCGGATGCGGCCAACTGCGGGGAGACGACGTATGGCTGCTGGGACGCGCGGGCCCTGGTCGTCCACCAGGGCTGGACGAGCGAGAGCGTGCTCGACATCCCGGCGCTCCAGCACGACTACGCGATCGCCGTCGTCGGGCCGGTCCGCAACGGCACCAAGCAGCTCGACTCGCTCGGGGCGTATCCGCTCAAGCTGGCGGGGGTCGGCCCGGGCGACACGCTCTTGGCGTTCGGCTATCCAGCCGGACCGCCATATGACGGCAGCCAGCTGGTCTACTGCCGCGACGGCGCCGACATCGATGCGTCGTCGGCAGCTGGGCCACTCGTCTGCGACATGACCGGTGGCGCGTCCGGCGGGCCATGGCTGGCCGAGACCGGCAACGCTGGCACGACGCCCGGGTTGCGTCGCCTCGCTCAGCTCCTACCGGCTGACCGGTGACGATCACCTCTTCGGGCCCGAGTTCGACGGCGCCACGGCCAGGTCTGTCGATGCCCGCCCGGGTGGTGACGCCGGATGCGTCGGGAATCGACCATCACATCGTCTCGCGTCGGTCGCTCGTCCCGTTCTCCGACGCCTCACGTCGACGTTCCGCGCCGACATCGACTGGATGTATTTCGCGGGCATCACGACCGGCTGCTCCCCGACGAAGTACTGCCCGACGGCGACCGTCACCCGCGAGCAGATGGCCGGGTTCCTCGTCCGGGGCTTCGACCTGTCGCCGACCACGACCGACTACTTCAGCGACGACAACACGAGCACGCTCGAGAAGGAGATCAACGCGCTCCGCAAGTCGGGTATCACGACGGGCTGTGCCGTCGGCAAGTACTGCCCCAAGGGCGACGTGACCCGCGAGCAGATGGCCGGCTTCCTGGTGCGCGCCCTCGACCTGCCCCCGACGACGACCGACTACTTCGTCGACGACAACGGCCGGACCTTCGAGGACGACATCAACGCGCTGCGCAAGGCCGGGATCACGACCGGCTGCGACGCGACCCACTACTGCCCGACGGCGAAGGTCTCCCGCGAGCAGATGGCGGGCTTCCTGCACCGGGCGCTGGGCGACTGACGGCCCGCTAGTACAGGTCGCCGTCCGGCCGCGGCGGGTCGATGATCCGCAGGCGGAGGGCGACGGTCACGGCCTCGAGCTTCGAGTGCACGTGGAGCTTGGTCGTGATGTTCTGGACGTGCGTCCGCAGGGTGTTGCGCGAGATGTCCATCCGCTCGCAGATCGCCGGCGTCGTCATCCCCTCCGCGAGCGCCCGCAGGACCTCGAGCTCGCGAGCGGTGAGGGGCTCGACCGCCGGCCGATCCGGTGCCCGGTCGCGGGCCTGGGCGACCCGCTGGGCGATGCTCAGGATGACCGCCCTCGGCAGCAGGGTCTCGCCGGCGGCAGCCTCGCGGACGGTGGCCACGACGTCGTCGACCGCGCGGTCCTTGGTGAGGTAGCCGTCGGCGCCGGCCTGGATGGACTCAAGGAGCGTCTCGTCGTCGGCGATGGCCGTCAGCATGACGACGCGGGCATCGGGCCAGCGGGACTTGATGAGGCGGGTCGCCTCGGCGCCGGTCCCGTCGGGCAGCCGGTAGTCCATGAGCACGACGTCCATGCGCTCGCGGGCCAGGCTGCGCGCCGCAGCCACCGTGCCGGCCACGCCCATGACGGTGATATCCGGCTCGACCGCGAGCAGGCGGGCCAGCGAGTCGGTCAGGAGCTGCTGGTCGTCGACGAGCAGCACACGGATAGGGGTCGGTTCGTTCGGGATGGCGGGATCCCTTCCGTCGGTGAAGGATCACAGCGAAACGGTCGACGGTATGCCCCCCGGGACGGACGTCGCACGTCCTCGATGGTAGCACCGCGCCTTCCCGTGAAACGCTACACCGGCGAGGCGACGCCGGTCGGGGGCGGCTGCGATACTCGGTCGATGCGGGTCGCCTTCCTCGGTCTCGGGCTCATCGGCGGATCCGTCGCGCGGGCGTTGCGGGCCGACCCACGGTCCGATGCCGCCGGCGAGCCGTGGACGATCGCCGCCTGGACGCCCGACCGCCGCGGGCCTCGCGCGGCGCTGGCGGACGGCGTCATCGACCTCGCTGCCGACCGCCCGGAGATCGCGATCGACGGGGCGGCGCTGGTCGTCCTTGCGGCGCCGGTGCCGGACTGCCTGGCCATGCTCGACGAGCTCGCCGGCCCATGGCGCTCCGCCCTCGACCCGGACGCGGTCATCACCGACGTCGCGAGCACGAAGAGCGCCCTGGTCCTGCGCGCCACGGCCCTGGGACTGCGGTTCGTCGGTGGGCACCCGATGGCCGGCCGCGAGACGAGCGGCTTTCCGGCCGGCGATGCCGAACTCCTCCGCGACCGCCCGTGGATCGTCGTCCCGAGCGCCGACGACGCCGCGGTCGCTCGGGTCGAAGGTCTCGCACGCGCGGTCGGGGCCCGGCCGGTGCGCATGGCCGCTGGACCGCATGACGCGGCCGTGGCGGCGATCAGCCATCTGCCGCTCATCACGGCCGCGTCCCTCGTGGAAGCTGTCGCGGGCGGCGCCGATGACGCGCACGACGACTGGACGGCCCTGGCCGGCCTCGCGGCCGGCGGTTGGCGCGGACACCACGCGGGTCGCCCGTGGCGACGTCGCGATGGGGACCGGCATCGTCACGACCAATGCCGACGCGATCGCGCCCCGTGTCCGCGACCTGATCGCCGTGCTCCAGGGCTGGCTGGCCGAGCTCGAACGCCCGGGCGGTCCGGACCCGAACGCGGTCGAGGAGCGACTGCGGATCGCCCGCGAGCGCCTGGACGCGCTGCCCCGATGACGGACGAGCAGGTCCTGGTCATCGCGCGGACGCACGTTCCAGAGGCCGGGAGCTGGTACGGCCTGCGCACCGAGGGGATGGCCGGGTTCCTGGATTCGATCGCGGAGCACGCCCGGTTCGCGCCTCGCGCGGCGATGGAGGTCGATCCGGCCTGGAAGCAGCTGATCCCGTACCTCGTCCTGCGCGACGGCGACCGCTACTTCCTCATGCGCCGGACGAAGGCCGGCGGCGACGCGCGGCTCCACGACCGCTGGTCCATCGGCGTGGGCGGCCACCTCAATCCCGGTGATGCCGACCTGGCGGGCGGCCTCCAGCGCGAATGGCGGGAGGAGCTCGACGCCGATTTCGTGCCCGATCTCCAGCCGATCGCGTTGCTCAACGACGACACCACCGAGGTCGGTGCGGTCCACCTGGGGATCGTGGTCGTGGCCGACGCGGCCGGACGCGCGGTCCGGGTCCGCGAGACCGACAAGCTCGTCGGCTCGTTCGCGACCGTGGCCGAGGTGGCCGCGGTCGCGGACCGCCTCGAGACCTGGAGCCAGCTCGTCTTCGCGGCCCTGGAGCCCGACGCGGGGGTCGGGGTCAGTTCCGCTCCGGCGACCGCGGCCGCGACCGGCGCCGGGGAGCGGCCATGATCCGACGCGCGGCGACCGGGGCGCTCGCCGTGGGGGCAGCGGCCGCGTCCGTGGCGGTCGCTCGCGCGGTCGGACGTCGCGCGTCGCGACGGCTCCTCGACGGCCCCCGCACGACGCCCGAGGAGGCCGCCCTGGGGCCCGCGCTCGACGCGCTCGGCGGCGAGGTCATCCGTCTCCGTGCCCGGGATGGGTTACGCCTGGCCGGCCGCTGGCTGCCGAGCGAGGATCCGGCCGATGGCTGGCGACCCGAGCCGCATGAGGCGATCCTGCTGCTGCACGGCTACACCGGATCGATCGCACCCGATCTCGTCGAGTACGGCCCGTACCTGCGCCGGACGGCGGCCGTCCTCGGTCTCGACTTCCGGGGTCATGGTGCGTCGGACGACGGCCCGTCGACGTTCGGTCTGCTCGAGGTCGAAGACATCGCCGGGGCGCTCGCCTGGCTCGGTGAGCGCGGCGTCACCCGGGTCGCCCTCATGGGCACGTCGATGGGCGGCATCGCCGCGATCGCTGCGGTCGCCGTCCTTGGCGACGGACGGCTGGCCGGAGCGGACATCGACCCGGCCGCCCCGCGCCACGTCGAGCCGGCGCCGCGACCGCGGATCGTGGCGGTCATCGGCGATTCGGTCGCGCCCGAGCTCGAGCTGCCGATCGCCGCGCGTCTGCCTGGCCCGGGCCGGCGGTTCGTCGCCGCCCGCCTGTTCGACGGCGCATCGCGGACCCTCGGCGCCGATCCACGGGCCACCGAGCCGGCCCGAGTGATCGGTCTCGTTGCGCCGGTGCCGCTGCTGCTGATCCACGGCGAGGCGGATACGACCGTGCGCATCGCGGACGGGCGCCGGCTGGCCCAGCTGGCCGTGTTGGCCGGCACGAGCACCGAGTCATGGACCGTGCCGGGCGCGGAGCACAGCGCCTCGCACGTCCTGGCGCCGGAGGACTATGAGCGACGGACGACGGACTTCCTGCGGGTGGCCATCGAGGCGGCGAGGCGGGAGGATGCCGCTGCTGCCGACGACGACGGGCCTGGCCCTATAATCTCGGCGCCAGGGGAGCCCAGAGACGACCCCTCCATCCGTGCCACGCCCATGGAGGACTGATGGCGGCCAAGATCCTCGTCGTCGATGACGACCCGAATGTCCAGCGACTGCTGCAGTACACGCTGAAGCAGGAGGGCTACGACGTCGTCATCGCAGCCGATGGCGCGGAGGGATTCCGGTTGTGGGGCGCGGAGGCGCCCGACCTGATCCTGCTCGACGTCATGCTGCCCAAGCTGGACGGCTACCAGGTGGCCGCCAAGATCCGCAGCGAGGAGGGCGGCTCCGCGCACGTCCCGATCATCATGCTCACGGCCGAGCGTGAGGTCGAGCAGAAGGTGCGCGGTCTGCGCGCCGGTGCGGACGACTACCTCATCAAGCCGTTCCACCCGGCCGAGCTGCTCGCCCGCATCAAGAGCCTGCTGGCACGCTTCGCCCCGCGCGACGCGCTCCTGGCACGGCCGCCGATGGGTCGCGTCGTCTCGTTCTACGGGGCCAAGGGCGGGGTCGGCACGACGACGATCGCGATCAACCTCGCCATCGCCCTGCACCGCGAGCTCGGGCGCAAGGTCTGCCTCGTCGACGCGAACCTGCAGTTCGGCGATCACCGGGTGTTCCTGGACCTCGGGCTCGACAAGAAGTCGATCGTCGACATCGTGAGCGCGCCCAACATCGACGTCGACCTCGTCCGCCAGGTCATGGTCAAGCACGACTCGGGCATCGACCTCCTGCTCGCGCCGCCGTCGCCCGAGAGCGCCGATCTCGTGCACTCGTCCCACCTGCCCCAGATCATCGAGCACCTCCAGACGCTGTACGACTACGTCCTCATCGACGTCGACAAGCGGCTTGACGACATCAACCTCGGGGTCTTCGAGGCATCGGAGGTCGTGTTCGTGGTCATGACCGCGGACCTGTCGTGCCTCAAGAACGTGCGCCTGATCCTCGAGACGATGGGCCACCTCGGCTATCCGGCCGGCAAGCTCCAGCTCGTCCTCAATCGCTCGAACGCGTTCACCGGCATCAACGTCAAGAACGCCGAGGGCGCCCTCAAGCGCACCATCGACCACCAGGTCGTGAACGAGTACCGGGGGGCGATCAGCGCCCTCAACTCGGGCTCGCCGTTCATGTTCACGAAGGCCGACTCGCCGCTCGGGACGTCGCTGCTCCATTTCGCCCGGACGGTCGACAAGCCAGCCGCCGCGGCCGTGGCGGTGCCGGCGCGCTAAGACGGTTTGCCGCGGGGCCTTTCGCCGCGGCGGTGTCGTGACCGCGGCGCGGTCGTGCTCGTGGTGAGTCGCCGTGCATCAGGCCGAGCGGGCGAGGTGAGGCGAACCGGCTAGCGTTTCGGGCGTGTTGGCCGTCGTCCCCTCCGCGACCCTCGATGGCCTCGACGGGCGACTGATCCGCGTCGAGGTCGATGTCGCGCCGGGCCTGCCCGGCTGCACCATCGTGGGCCTCCCGGATGCCGCGCTCCAGGAGGCACGCGAGCGGATCCGAGGAGCCATCCGCAACGCGGGCTACGCGTTCCCGCCACGCCGGATCACGATCAACCTCGCCCCAGCGGACCTGCGCAAGGCAGGCGCGTCGCTCGACCTCGCGATGGCGATGGGCATCCTCCTCGGCTCGGAGCAGGTCCGGGCCGGGACGACGGCCGTAGCCCTCATCGGTGAGCTCTCGCTCGGTGGGGAGATCCGGGCCGTCCCGGGCACCCTGCCGATGGTCGCCGCCCTCGTCCGCCACGGCCTGGAACGGGTCGTCGTGGCCGATGCCGCCGTCGACGAGGCGCGGCTGGCGGGCGGCATCGAGATCGCCGGTGCCGGCGCGCTGGCGGAGGCCGCTTTGGCGGTCCGCGTCCGGCGGCCGCGCCGGCTGCCGGTCGCGATGCCGCGCGTGACCATCACCGGCGCGGACGACCGGGCCGATGGACAGGCCTCGGTCACCGACGGCGGGCCGGTCACCGGTCGTGCGGTGCCGGATCTCGCCGAGGTTCGCGGCCAGCAGCAGGCGCGCCGCGCCCTTGAGGTCGCCCTGGCCGGTGGCCACGGGCTGCTCCTGACCGGACCGCCGGGCGTCGGCAAGACCCTCCTGGCCCGGACGATCCCCGGATTGCTGCCACCGCTCGATGACGCGGCCGCGCTGTCGGTCTCGGTCGTGGCCTCGGCCGCCGGCGAGGGTCCGATCCATGAGCTCCGCCGCGTGCCGCCGTTCCGGGCGCCGCATCACAGCGCGTCGGCCGCGGCCCTCGTCGGTGGCGGCCAGCACCTGACGCCGGGCGAGGTCACCCGGGCGGACCACGGAGTCCTGTTCCTCGATGAGCTGGCCGAGTTCGACCGTGACGTGCTCGAAGCGCTCCGCCAGCCGCTCGAGGACGGGCGCGTGACCGTCGCGCGGGCCGCGCGGACCGTGGTGTTCCCGGCACGATTCCAGCTCGTGGGCGCCATGAATCCGTGCCCGTGCGGATACGCCGGCTCGGATCAGGTGGACCGCTGCCGCTGTGGCCCGCTCGCCATCCAGCGCTACGGCCGCCGCGTGTCCGGGCCGCTGCGCGACCGGATCGACCTGTGGATCGAGCTGCCGCGGGTCGCGCCCGTGCACCTCGTGGCGGAGACCACCCCGGAGTCGAGTGCCGTCGTGGCGCCACGCATCGCCGCGGCGCGGGCCATCGCCATCGCTCGCAACGGCGCCGGGCTCAACGCGCGGCTGCACGGCCGGCACCTGCGCGCGCTCTGCCGCCTCGACCCGGCGGCGCGGCAACGCGCCCAGGAGCTCGCCGAGGCCGACGCGGCCAGTGGCCGCGGCACGGAACAGCTGCTGCGGGTAGCTCGGACGATCGCGGACCTTGCCGGAACGGTCGCAGTGCGAACCGAGCACCTCGACGAGGCCGCCTGGCACCGCAGCGGCTCGACCGCGCGGCCGGCGGCGCTGGCGTCCTGATGCTCGGCGTGCGACCGGCCGGCCCGCTGGGGGAGGAGAGCGTCCTCACGGCCCAGGAGGCGTCGACTGCCGCCGGCGACCCGTACGCGGCCGAGCGGGACGCCTGGACGGTCCTCACCACGGTGGACGGGCTTGGGCCGATCGCGTTCAGCGCCTTGCTGGCGGCCCACCGCAACGGGCGATCGATCCTGGCGCTCGCCGCGGAACCTCGAGCCGTGGAGCGGTTGATGGCCACGCCGGCCCTCGAACCGACCGGCCGCGTCCGCCATCGCCGACCCGTGACGGAGCCGCTGGCCCTGGCCATCGTGGAGGCGGCGCAGGCCGGACAGCAGGTCCTGGAGCGGGTCCGGGCGCTCGGGTTGGAGGTGATCACCGCCGAGGAGCCGCGCTATCCGCGCCGGCTGACCGAGATCGCGATGCCCCCGCACGTCCTGTTCGTGCAGGGCGACGTCGCCGCGCTCCACCATGGTCGGGCCGCGGCCGTCGTCGGGACCCGGCGAGCGACGTCCTACGGCCGGACGACCGCCGGACGCATCGCGACGGCCCTGGTCGCAGCGGAGGCGGCCGTCGTGTCGGGTCTCGCCTACGGCATCGACGGCGTCGCCCACGACGCCGCCATCCGGGCCGGCGGTACGACCGTGGCCGTCATCGGCGGGGGTCACGCGGTGGCGGTCCCGACCGGCCATCGCGGCCTGGCCCGCGCGATCCTCGATCGGGGCGGCGCCATCGTCTCGGAGCTCGGTCCCGACGTCGAACCCACCACCGGGACCTTCCCGCGCCGGAATCGCCTGATCAGCGGCCTGGCCGAGGCCACGATCGTGGTCGAGGCGCCGGCCCGCAGCGGCGCCCTCGTGACCGCATCGTGGGCGCTGGAACAGGGACGGGAGTGCTTTCTCGTGCCCGGTCCCGTGGACAGCGTGGCGTCGGCCGGCTGCCACGGCTTCCTGCGCGAGTTCCATGACAACGCCCGAATCGTGGCCGGCATCCCGCAGCTCATCGCCGACCTCGGGTTCAGCCGTCCTTCCGGTCCTCGGCAGCCGGGAGCCGTCGGCCCTCCCGACGCGCTTGCGGCCGCCGCGCTGCAGGGCCTCGGTCCCGCCACGATGGGCGTGGCCCACGCCATCGTCGCCGGCCAGACGACCGTCGACGAGGTCGTCGCGACCACCGATCTGCCCGTCGCCGCGGTCCTTGCGTCGCTCGCGGTCCTCGAAGGACGCGGCCTCGTGGCGGCCGCCCACGGGCGTTATCGACCGGCCGGCCCGTTGCTCGGCGAGATCCCGGCCCCTCGCCCGCGCTGATCCCGGGACGGTGAGGACCGTTCCGGGACGGTTGCCCGGTCTTGCCGACCGGTGCTACCCTGACCCTCGATCGCGCCCCCCAGCGCGACGTGGACGGCTCCACCCCACCCCGTGGTCCCCAGCCACCGCCGTCCCCACCGAGCCGCAGCCGGGAAGACTATTGCGGAAGTACCTCGTCGCCATCCTGGCGATCCCCATCCTTGCGTCGATCTACGCCAGCACCGCCCTGCAGCGCTCCGCGATCGCGCGTGTCAGCGTCGCGCTCGGGCTTGGCGCGTTCCTCGGATTCGGGATCATGTCGCTGGCGCGTCCTGCACCCACGACCGCGTCGCTGCCGACGGAGATCGTCCCGCTGACCCAGGCGGCCTTCACGTCGACCATCGCCACCGATCTTGCGGTCGACGCCCCGATCACCATCGGGTTCAGCACGCCGATGTCGACGGAATCGGTCGCTTCGTCCATCTCGGTGGAGCCCGCGACCGCGGTGAGCCTCGCCTGGGATGCCACCGACACCAAGCTGACCATCCGCCCGACGAGTCACTGGGACGCCGGCACCTATCACACGGTCACCGTCGACGCTGGTGCGCTGGCGCAGTCGGGGCGCCCACTCACGCGCCCAGCCCGCTCGGTGTTCCTCACCCGGGCGCCGGCAGCCGCGGTCATCGCCGCCAGCGCCACGGTCGGGTCCAAGGTCGGTGTCGACACGGCATTCACGATCACATTCGATCGCCCGGTCGATGCGTCGAGCCTCGAGACCGCCATCCATCTCGAGCCGGCCGCCGCCGGCGCGTTGACGACCTCGACGGCACCATCGGGTGGCGCGGCCTACACGTTCACGCCCACCAAGCCGCTCAAGGCCGACAAGACCTATCGCCTCGTCGTCGATGGCGCGCGTGATCGCGACGGGCTCGACATCGGGACCGTGGCGTTGCAGGTCCGGACCACGACCGCGCCCGCCGTCGTCCGCTTCCGGCCGCGCGACGACACATCGGCCGTGACCCGCGTGGCCCCGATCTCCGTCCGGTTCACCCGGGCGATGGACCACAAGACCACGAAGGCCGCGTTCAAGGTGACGGCCGACGGCAAGGCCGTCCCAGGCAAGGTCAGCTGGGCTGAAACGAGCCACGTCCTGGTCTTCGTGCCCAAGGCCAAGCTGCCGTACGACGCCAAGGTGGTGGCCACGGTCGCGAAGGGCGCCACGTCCGCCGACGGGATCGGACTCGAGAAGAAGGCGACGTCCACGTTCACGACCGTCAAGAAGCCAGCAGCCAAGCCGAAGCCCAAGCCGCGCAGCTCGTCGGGCGGGTCCGGCGGCTCGTCCAGCGGTGGCGGCGGTGGCGGCGGTGGTGGCGGCTCGACCGGCTCCGGCAGCTGGACCGCGGTCGAGCGCTACTACCTGGGCCTGATGAACTGCACCCGGACCGGTGGCTGGGTCACCTCGACCGGCAAGTGCAGCAGCCCGGGCGGCCGCGACGCGGCGGCACTCAAGCTCAGCGCGGGCATCAGCAGCAAGGTCTCCCGCCCGTATGCCAAGAAGCTGGCGGTCGGGGCAGATTGCAGCCACTTCATCGGCGGCAACCCCGGCGATCGACTCCGCCGAGCGGGCTACTCGAGCTATCGCTGGGCCGAGAACATCGGTTGCCGGTCGGGCAACGCCTACAGCGCGGTCCTGGCCAGCCACCGGTTCTTCCAGAGCGAGAAGCCGTACAGCGGCGGCCACTACGTGAACCTGATGAACCGCAAGTACGACCGCGTCGGCATCGGCGTCTGGGTGTCGCACGGCCGGGTCCGGCTGGTGATCGACTTCTACCACCCGTAGCGGGACCATCGGGTCCCTGCCGGCGGGCGACCGCGCGGGCCACGATGCGCAGGTGATCCGGAACGTGATCCTGCACCTCAACAACGAGCAGCCGCTGCTGGCCGACCTGTACGAGCTGCCCAGCAACAACGACGTCGGCCTGCGCTGCACGAATTTGCGGATGATGAACGGCAAGCGGCCCGTCTTCGTCGACGAGATCGCCTCGGTCTTCTTCTTCCCGTACCTGCACATCCGGTTCGTCGAGATCCCGCCCGCGGCAGCCGCCGAGACCGGCCTGCCGATGCCCGTCCCCGTGGGCGTGGCGGCCGGCGATGCCCTGACGGCTGGCGACGACGCCGAGTCCGAAGGCGAGCTCGAGATCGACGAGGACTTCCTCCGGCGCATCCGCGAGGTCTGACTCGCGCCCTTCGGGCGCGCCGCTCTCGAGCCTCGTGACGCCCATGACGGGATACGGGTCCGTGCAGGACCCGGTGCTACACTCCCGGCCGTGCCAAAGAACCTCGTCATCGTCGAATCCCCCGCCAAGGCCCGGACCATCGAGCGCTATCTCGGCTCGGACTACCGGGTCCTGGCGTCGTATGGCCATGTCCGCGACCTGCCCGAGAACCCGGGCAAGGGCAAATTCGGCGTCGATGTCGACCACGACTTCGCCCCCGAGTACGTCATCAGCGAGGACCGGCGCAAGCAGGTCAGCGATATCGAGAAGGCGGCCAAGAGCTCGGACATGGTCTTCCTCGCCACCGACCTCGATCGCGAGGGCGAGGCCATCGCCTGGCACGTGGCCGAGGCGGCGCATGTCCCCGGGGCCAAGACGAAGCGGGTGACCTTCAGCGAGATCACCGAGCCGGCCATCCGCGAGGCGTTCGCCAACCCGCGCGACATCGACATGGACCTCGTCGACGCGCAGCAGACCCGCCGGATCGTCGACCGGCTCGTCGGATACACGCTCAGCCCGCTCCTGTCACGCAAGGTGCGTGGCGGCCTCTCGGCGGGACGGGTCCAGTCCGTGGCCGTGCGCCTGGTCGTCGAGCGCGAGCGCGCCATCGACGCCTTCACCGCCCGCGAGTACTGGACCATCGAGGCACTGCTGGCGACCGCGAAGGGCGAGACCTTCGCCGCGGAGCTCGTGCGCATCGATGGCGAGGCTCTGGCGATCGCCGACGAAGCGACGGCCGACACGCACGTCGCCGGCCTGCGCGACGCCCGGCCGGTCGTCCGCAAGGTCGCGGTCCGCACCCAGAAGCGGTCGCCGGCGCCGCCGTTCACGACGTCGACCCTCCAGCAGGAGGCCAGCCGCAAGCTGTCGTTCAGCCCCAAGCGCACGATGTCGATCGCGCAGCGGCTGTACGAAGGCGTCGACACCCCGGATGGCCACGTCGGGCTCATCACCTACATGCGGACCGACTCGACCGCGCTCGCCGGCGTGGCGATGGGCGAGGCCCGCGAGGTCATCGGGGAGCGCTACGGCGAGCCGTTCACGATGCCCAAGGGCCGCGTCTACAAGACCAAGGCGAAGGGCGCCCAGGAAGCCCACGAGTCGATCCGGCCGACCTCGTTCCGGCGCGATCCCGACTCGCTCGCCAACATGCTCAAGCCCGAGGAGCTTCGGCTCTACCGGCTCATCTGGCAGCGCGCGCTCGCGTCGCAGATGGCGCCCAAGGAGCTCGAGACGACGACGGCCGACCTGGTCGACGGCCGGTACGAGCTGCGTGCGAGCGCCACCAAGACCCTGTTCGAGGGCTTCGCCCGCGTCTACACCGAGGGTCGCGACGACGACGCCACCGACGAGGAGGAGGAGGGCGGTCGCCTGCCCGCTCTCGCCGAGGGTGACGCCACGAGCGTCCGCGACCTGACCCCGACCCAGCACTTCACGGAGCCGCCGCCCCGGTTCACCGAGGCCACGCTCATCAAGGCGCTCGAGGAGCATGGCATCGGCCGCCCGTCGACGTACGCCGCGACCATCTCGACCATCGTCGACCGCGGCTACGTGCGGGTCGAGGAGCGCCGGCTGCGGCCGGAGCCCGTCGCCCTGATCGTGACCGATCTCCTCGTCGAGCATTTCGGCGACTACGTCGACGTCGAGTTCACGGCCCGGATGGAAGAGGAGCTCGACGAGGTCGCCCGCGGCGAGCGGGCGTGGGTGCCGCTGCTGCGTGCGTTCTACGCCCCGCTGCGCGACCGGGTCGAGGAGAAGCGCAAGGAGCTGCGCCGGTCGGACTTCACCACGGAGGCCACCGACGAGGTCTGCTCGCTGGGCCACCCGATGGTCATCCGCCTGGGCCGCAACGGCCGGTTCCTCGCTTGCTCCCTGTATCCGGAGCACAAGGAAAGCCGCCCCCTGCCCGGTGAGGAGCCGCCGCCCCAGGAGGGGACCGGCGAGGTCTGTCCCAAGTGCGGCGAGGGCACGCTCGTCGGCAAGAACGGTCGGTTCGGGCCGTTCGTGGGCTGCTCCCGCTACCCCGATTGCGACTTCATCAAGAAGGACGGCCCGCCGCCGCCCGATCCGCTGCCGTTCGAGGTCATCTGCCCGAAGAACAAGGATGGGTTGCTCGTGCCGCGTCGCGCCCGGCGCACCGGCAACGTCTTCTGGGGATGCGCCAAGTACCCCAAGTGCGACTTCACGACGAACTTCGAGCCGCTGGGCGGCCTGCACGAAGGCGACGACGGCCCGCTGGCCCGCAAGGGCGAGGCCGCCATCTGCCTCGTGTGCGGGTCCACCAGCGACACCGCACCGGATGCGATCGTGCCGGGCACGCACTATGCCGGTGGACCGGCCGACCCGAGCGCCCTGGCGCGGCCCGCCCGCGCGGCGCGGAGCGGTGGCGCCCGAACCGGCGGCCGTGGTCGCGGTACGGCCCGCGGCGGTTCGCGTGGCTCGAAGGGCAGCGATCGCCCGGCCGAGCCGGCCGCGGGCGCGTGAGCGAGGGCTCGACCGGACCCGCGACCCACCCGGCCCTGCATCGGTTCCTCCAGGCTCTCGAGGCGCGCGACGCCTCACCCAACACGATCCGCGCCTACGCGACTGCCGTCGGCGCGTACCTCGACTGGCTCGCGGCCCGGGCCGTGGACTGGCGCCGTCCCGTCCGCACCGACCTGCGTGCCTATCTGGCGCACCTTGGGGCCGGGGCGTCGCGGACCACCGTCGCCCAGCGACTCGCCGCGATCCGCTCGTTCCATCGCTGGGCGGCCCGCGAGGATCTCGCGCCGGGTGACCCGTGGGGCGCCATCGCGACACCGCGTCAGCCGCGCCGCCTGCCGCGCGTGCTGGAGGCGGACCAGATCGACCGGCTGTTGGCGGCCGTCGACGAGGAGCTCGCCGAGGCTGTGACGCGGACCGGACGTGGGGCGGCGCGGGCGGTCGCCCTCGCCCAACGTGACCGGGCCCTGGTCGAGACCGCCTATGCCGCGGGCCTGCGCATCAGCGAGCTCGCCTCGGCCGATCTCGGCTCCGCTCGACCTGCGGCGGGGAGAGATCCGGGTGATCGGCAAGGGCCGCAAAGAGCGCATCGGGCTGCTCGGTCGGCCGGCGCTCGCGGCGATCGGCGCCTATCTCGACGAGGCACGCCCGGTCCTGCTCGCCCCGACCGCCGCGCCGACGGTCCTGCTTGCCGCCGACCAGCCCGCCGTCGATCACCCCGGTCGAGGTCTTCCTCAACCATCGCGGCCGGCCGCTCGGCGTGCGCGGCCTGCGCTACCGCCTCGACGCCCTGTGCCGCCGCGCAGGGCTGCCGGTCGGCGTCAGCCCGCATACGCTGCGCCACTCGTTCGCGACGCATCTGCTCGACGGTGGCGCCGACCTGCGCGTCGTCCAGGAGCTGCTCGGCCACGAGAACCTGGCCACGACCCAGCTGTACACGCACGTCTCGCCGGGCCGGCTGCGCGACGCGTATCGCGATGCCCATCCCCGTGCCCGCCGGGTGACCGCCGACGCATGACCACCGACACGCGCACCCTGGCTCGGGCCGGGCTCATCGTCTCGGGCGCGTTCCTCGTGTCGCGCGTGCTCGGCTGGGTCCGCCTGGTCGTCATCGGCAACACGGTCGGGGCGACCAATGACCTCGACGCGTTCTATGCCGCGTTCCGCATCCCGGACCTGATCTTCCAGCTCGTCGCTGCGGGCGCCCTGTCATCGGCGCTCATCCCGATCGTCTCGAGCCTGCTCGCCACCGACGGATCGGCCCGGGCGTGGCGGGTCGTGTCGACCGTGGCCAACCTCATGCTCATCGCCCTGGCCATCCTCGCGGTGGTCATGTTCATCCTGGCTCCGACCATCGTCCCGATCATCACTCCCGGATTCGACCCGCCGACCCAGGCGACCACGGTCGAGCTCACCCGGATCATGCTGATCTCCGCGGTCAGCCTGGCCATGGGTTCGGTCGCGACGAGCGTGCTCAACAGCTCCGGCCGGTTCGCAGCAGCCGCCGTCGCGCCGAGCGTGTACAACATCGCGATCATCCTCGGGACGGCGCTCCTGTTCCCGGTCATCGGCATCACCGGGGTGGCCATCGGCGTCGTCGCGGGCGCGATCGGCCACGTCGTCGTCCAGCTCCCACCGATGGCCCGCCTCGGCTTCCGCTACTCGCCCCGGATCGATGCCAGCGACCCGGCGGCGCGCAAGGCGATCGCGCTCATGGTGCCGCGGGCGGTCGGCCTGGGTGCCAGCCAGATCACGTTCGTCGTCGTGACGTCGATCGCGACGACGCTCGGGGTCGGGGCGGTCAGCGCGTTCACCGTCGCGTTCACGCTGCTGCAGATCCCGATCGGGGTCATCGGCGTGCCGCTCGGGGTCGTGCTCATGCCGACGCTGTCGCGCGAGGTCGCGACGGGGCGGCAGGCCGAGTACGTGACCCTCCTCGTGCGGGCCCTCCGGGTCATCGTCTTCGTGATGCTGCCCATCGGGGCGCTCGCCGCCATCCTGCGGACGGAGGCCGTGACGCTCCTGTTCGGCCGCGGATTCAGCCCGGCGGCCCTCGCGCTGACCGCGGCGACGCTGTTCGCGTTCCTGTTCGGGCTCGTCGCCCATTCGCTCATCGCCGTCCTGGCCCGCGCGTTCTACGCCCGGCAGGACACGCTCACCCCGGTCCTCGTCGCCGTCTTCGCCGTGGCGGTCAACACGACCCTCGCGTTCATCCTGGTCGGCCCGCTCGGCCTGCCGGGCATCGGCCTGGCCATCGCCATCGCCGCCTGGCTGGAGGCGGGCACCCTGGCGTTGCTGCTGGTCCGCCGCGTCGAGGGACTCCACTACGGCGCGATCTGGCGGACGGCGATCCTGACCGGGGCCGCCACGGCGCTCGCGACCGTCGTCGGTCTGGTCGCTCGCAACGGCATCCTCGGGGCGACACCGACCTGGCCGTCGACCCTGTCGATCCTGCTCGTCATGACCGTCGTGACGGCGGCCTTCGGGGCGACCTTCCTGCTCGTCGCCCGCGCGTTGCGGATCGCCGAGCTGCCCGCTATGGTCGGGATCATGGTCAGCGCGCTCCGCCGCCCGGGCCCGGCGTGACCACCGTCGAGCGCAGCCGGCCGGCGCCGGTCGATCCGGCCGCCTGGGACGCCCTCGTCGAAGCGAGCGACCCCGGGTCCTACCTGCAGCTGGCCGGCTGGGCCGACGTCAAGGCGGTCAACGGCTGGTCGGCGCATCGGCTCGTGACGCGGCCGGGACCCTGGGTCGGCGCCGGGAGCCTCGCCGGCGGCCGGTCGGCGCCGGTCATGGGCGCCCAGGTCCTCGTCCGCCGCCCGCGGCCGCTGCCGTGGGGCTTCGCCTACGCACCGCGCGGACCGGTCGGGTCCGGTTGGTCCCCGTCCGACATCCAGGCGTTCACGGACCTCCTTCGTCGGGACCTGCGCGGGGCGGCTGGACGCGTCTCGCACGTCCGCATCGACCCCGAGATCGAGCTCGACGGCCCGCTCGACCCCGATGGCGCGCTGCGCCGCGCGCTGGTGGCAGCCGGCTGGCGCGAGGCACCGCCGGTCCAGCCGGCCTCGACGCGGGTCATCGACCTGCGCCCCGACGAGGACGCGCTGTATGGCGACCTTCGCAAGAAGTGGCGGCAGTACGTGAACAAGGCTCGCACCGCCGGGATCACCGTCGTCGACGCCGAGGGCGATCGCCTTGGCGAGTTCCACCGGATCTACCGCGAGACCGCCGACCGGGCCGGCTTCCTCATCCGCACCGAGGCGGCCTATCGCGACGTCTGGAACGCCTACCGCCCGGCCGGCCGGGCCCGGCTGCTCTTTGCCCAGACCGCGGACGGGGAGCCCGTCGCGACCCTGTTCCTCGTCCGCTGCGGGCCGCGGGTGGTCGAGCCGTACGGCGGCATGACGCCGGCGGGCGGCGAGAGCCGCGCGAACTACCTGCTCAAGTGGGAGGCCATCCGCTCGTCGCGCGAGCAGGGCGCCACGAGCTACGACCTGTGGGGTCTGGCGACGGGTGGCATCGCCCACTTCAAGACCGGGTTCGGTGGTCGCGAGGTGCGCTACATCGGGGCGTACGACCTGACCCTCGACCCGCTCGGCCGGGCCGTGTACGAGAACGCGGTCGAAGGCCCGTGTCTGGTGGGCGCGACGACGGCACGGACTGGCGGGCAGTGCCAGCGCATCGGCCTACCAGGGGGCCGAATGACGGGCGCCCCGGGGCCTTCGGCCGCCTCTGGCGACGCGGCCGCCCCGGGCCCCGCGCCCGCCGCGTCCTCGCCGATCCGGCCGCGGCTCGCGACCGATGCCGAGCTCGCGGACTGGGACCGGCGCACCGTCCACGCTCCCGGCGGCCACGTCTACCAGTCCCTGGCCTGGGCCGAGCAGCGGGCCCGCCTCGGCTGGCGGCCCCGCCACGTCGTCCTCGACGAGGACCATGCCGCCCTCGTGCTCGAGCGGCCGTTCCCGTGGGTCGGCGGCGCCAGCGCCTACGTCCCGCGTGGCCCGGTCGCGGACTCGAGCGAGTCCGGCGTTCGGATCGCCGAGCGGATGATCGCCCTCGGCGGCTGGCTGGCCGATGACGGCGTCGACGTCGTGGCCATGGATGCCGAGATCCCGGCGGCCACGGACGGTGTCGCGGCGGCCCTGGCGGCCGGCGGGTTCCATCCGATCCCCGAGATCCAGCCGTCGCGGCACCGGATCAGCCTCGCGCTGCCGCCCGACGCCGACGAGGACGCCATCCGGGCGGGCATCACGAAGAGCACGCGCCAGCGGATCACCGCCGCCGAGCGTGACGCCCTGGTCGTCTCGCGGCATGACACGGCGGGCTGGCCGGGCGACGAGCCGCTGTTCGCTGCGCCGACGACCCCGCTCGACGACGCGCTCGGCACGTTCGCCGGCCTGCTCGAGGCGACGGGCGACCGGCTGGGCTTCCGCTTCGGGCCGCGCGACGTGTTCGTGGACTGGTGGACCGCGGCCCACGCCGCCGGCCTGCTCGTCTACCTCGAGGCGCGCGATCCCGCCGAGCCGGACCGAACGCTCGGCGGGCTCATCCTCTATCGCCACGGCCGGCGCCTCTCGACGGTCCACTCGGCCGACGCGCCCGGGGTCCGCACCACCCATCCCGGCGTCATGCACCTGCTCCGCTGGCGGGCCATCCAGCTGGCCATCCGTGAGTCGCGCGACGAGATGGACCTGGGCGGTGTCGACGTCGGGCCCGACCACCGCGAGCCTGTCGCCGGAGATGCGATGGCCGGGCTGTACGAGCACAAGCGCTCGTTCGGGGCGTCGTGGGTCGAGATGCTCGGCGCCCAGGAGCGCGTCATCCGCCCGTGGCGCTACAGCCTCGGCCGCCTGACGACCCGCGCCGCGCGGACGCTCGGGCGATGAGCCCCGACCCTGGCCGGCGGCCAGCCCTGCAGGCGATGCCGGTGGAACGGCCACTGGGCGAGCTGCTCGCCCGCCTCGGCGACGATGGGCGCCTGCGAGGCGTGCGCCTCGACGGCCGCCCGGCAGCGACCACGTCGGCGGGCACGATCGCGCTCCGTGGCGTGACCCACGACTCGCGTGCGGTGACGCCCGGGATGCTGTTCGTCGCCATCCCCGGGCAGCACGTCGACGGGCACGACCACGTCCCGGACGCCCTCGAGCGCGGTGCCGCCGCGGTCGTCGTGGAGCGGCCACTCCCCGGGCTGACCGCCCCGCAGGTCGTGGTCGACGCCACCCGCCCGGTCCTGGCCAGCGCGGCCGCCTGGTGGTTCGGAGACCCGTCGCGGGCCCTCACCGTCATCGGCATCACGGGGACGGACGGCAAGACGACGACCTCGTACCTCGCGGTGGCCGCGCTCGAAGCGGCCGGCCGGCGGACCGGGATGATCGGCACGATCGCGACGCGCATCGGCGGACGGACCGAGGACCACGACGCCCATGCCACGACCCCGGAGGCGCCGGAGCTGCAGGCCGCGCTGCGGGCGATGGTCGATGCCGGCGATGACACGGTGGTGCTCGAGACGACGTCCCACGGCCTTGCCCTGGACCGCGTCGCCGCGGTCGACTACGACGTCGCCATCCTCACCAACCTGACCCACGAGCACCTCGAGCTGCACGGCACGTGGGAGGCGTACCGCGACGCCAAGCTGTCGCTGTTCGCCCGGCTCCACGGACCGGCGACCGCCGGGATCGTCAACATCGACGATCCGTCGGCCGGGGTGTTCATCGGCGTGACCCGCGAGACGGGGGCGCAGGTCATCACCTACGGCACCGAGCCCGCCGCCGACGTCCGGGCCACCCGGGTCGCCGAGGACGCCTCGGGCCTCCACGCCGAGATCGCGGGCGCCGCCGGTGACGCCACGATCGACCTCCGGCTCGTCGGCCGCTTCAACGTCCACAACGCCCTCGCCGTCGTCGCCCTGGGCCAGGCCCTCGGGCTGGACCCGGCTGCCGTCCGCAGCGGGCCTGGCGAGCGTCGAGCGCGTGCCGGGCCGGATGGAACGCATCGACCAGGGCCAGCCGTTCGGGGTCATCGTGGACTTCGCCCACAGCCCGGCCTCGCTCCAGACGGTCCTGGACCTCCTCGCGCCCGGCGCCGCGGCGCGGGGCGGCGGGCTGATCGCGGTCTTCGGCTCCGCCGGGGAGCGCGACACGGCGAAGCGCGCCCAGATGGGTCGCATCGCGGGCGAGCGCTGCCGGCTGGTGGTCGTGACGGACGAGGATCCACGCGGCGAGGACCAGCGACGCGATCCTCGACGAGATCGCGCGGGGCGCCGAAGCGGCCGGCCGCCGGCGCGGCCAGGACCTGCTGCTCATCGCCGATCGCCGCGCCGCCATCGAGGCGGCGTTCGAGGCCGCGCGGCCCGGCGACGTGGTCCTGCTCGCCGGCAAGGGCCACGAGACGTCGATCATCGGCCCCGATGGGCCGACCCCGTGGGACGAACGAGCCGAGGCAAGCGACCGCCTCGTGGCGATGGGGTACGCGGCGGAGGCCTGACCGCGATCTCGCCGCCGATCCGCGGCCGACCCCGCCGGCCGTCGAGCGGGCGGTCCCGCACGGACCCGCTGCTATCCTTGCCATCGATGGCGAGCACGACCCCACGTCCGAGGACCCGCACGACCGCCCCGAGCGGGACGGCCGCCGCGACACCACGCCCGAAGACGGCAAAGCCACGCCCGGCGGCGGTGGCCCCTGCGGCCGCGGACCCGGCGGCGGACCTGGAGCCGCGTCCCACGCCCGCCCCGACCCCGACGGCGTCCCGCCGCGGTCCGCGTCGCGCTCCGGCCATCCCAGAGCCCACCGCCGGCGGCGGCATCGATCTCGAGATCCTGCGCACGGCGCTCAAGGCCTCGATCGTGGAGCACCACGCGAGCGCCGACCTGACCGACATCGACCGTGCCTTCGACCTCGCGGTCGAGGCCCATACCGGCCAGAACCGGGCCACCGGCGAGCCGTACGTCACCCACCCGATCGCGAGCGCCCAGATCCTCGCCGAGCTCGGCATCGACCCGGTCGCCATCGCCGCGGCGCTCCTCCACGACGTCCCCGAGGACACGGAGTACAGCCTGACCGACGTCGAGGAACGGTTCGGCGGGGAGGTCGCCCACCTCGTCGACGGCGTCACCAAGCTGTCGCGCTTCTCCACGCATAGCCACGAGCAGCAGCAGGCCGAGAACATCCGCAAGATGCTCCTGGCGATGGCCGAGGACATCCGGGTCGTCCTCATCAAGCTCGCCGACCGGCTGCACAACATGCGCACGCTCTACGGGCTGCCGTCGGAGAAGCAGCAGCGCATCGCCCGCCAGACGATGGAGATCTACGCCCCGCTCGCCGAGCGGCTCGGCATCTGGCAGATGAAGTGGGAGCTCGAGGACCTCGCCTTCAAGGCGCTCGAGCCCGAACGCTTCCGCGAGCTCGCCAAGCTCCTCGACACGCGGCGCAAGGGCCGCGAGACCTACATCGACCGGGCGATGGCCGAGCTCCGGCCGCGGCTGGAGGCGGCCGGCATCGAGGCCGACGTCCAGGGCCGCCCGAAGCACATCTACAGCATCTGGAAGAAGATGCAGCGCAAGGGCGCGGAGTTCGGCGAGATCTACGACGTCTACGCCATCCGCCTGCTCGTCGACGAGGTCCGCGACTGCTACGCGGCGCTCGGCATCGTGCACAGCATCTGGCGCCCCATCCCGGGCCAGTTCGACGACTACATCGCCGTCCCCAAGAACAACCTGTACCAGTCGCTCCACACCGCGGTGATCGCGCTCGACGGCAAGCCGCTCGAGATCCAGATCCGGACCCACCAGATGCACCAGGTGAGCGAGGTCGGCATCGCCGCCCACTGGCGCTACAAGGAGGGGACCAAGTCCGACCGCGAGTACGACGCCAAGCTGGCCTGGCTGCGCCAGCTCATGGACTGGCAGCGCGACGTGTCGGAGTCGGACGCGACCGAGTTCGTCGAGGGCATCAAGCTCGACATCTTCCAGGACCAGGTCTTCGTGTTCACGCCCAAGGGCGACATCAAGGACCTGCCGGCGGGCGCCACGCCGCTCGACTTCGCCTACCGCATCCACACCGACGTCGGCCATCGCACGATCGGCGCGAAGGTCAACAACCGCCTCGTCCCGCTCGACTACCGGCTCAAGAACGGCGACATCGTCGAGATCGTCACGACCAAGGGCGAGCACGGGCCGTCGCGCGACTGGCTCAACGTCGTCCGCACGAGCCACGCCCGCGAGAAGATCCGTCAATGGTTCAAGCGCAAGGACCGCGACGAGAACATCGGCCACGGCCGGGAGTCGCTCGAGCGCGAGCTGCGCCGGCTGGCCCGGACGTCGATCGGCGCCGTCGGGCAGGACAAGATCGCCGAGGTCGCGCGCCAGTTCAACTACGAGACCATCGATGACTTCTACGCGGCCATCGGCTACGGCGCCATCGGTGCGCAGTCGGTGGTCATGCGCCTGGGCGTCGTCGACGACGGCCAGAGCCAGCTGCCGACCGTCGCCCCGCCCCAGCAGCTCGTGCGGACCGGCGGCGTCCGGGTCAAGGGTGTCGGCGACCTGCTCGTGCGCTTCGCGAAGTGCTGCAGCCCGATCCCGGGCGACCCGATCGTCGGGTTCATCACCCGCGGCAAGGGCGTGACCGTGCACCTCCAGAGCTGCCCGACCGTGCTCAACGAGCGCGAGGTGAGCCGGCTCATCGAGGTCGAGTGGGAGGCCGCACCGAGCGAGACGTATCCGATCGCCATCCGGGTCGAGGCGTACGACCGGACGGGCCTGCTCAGCGACATCACCCAGGTCGTGGCCGAGAACAAGGTCAACATCGTGGCGGCCTCGGTCGGGGTGACGCCCGATCACGCTGCGGTCGTGACCGCCACCATCCAGGTCCACTCGGTCTCGCAGCTCGCCCGGGTCATGAGCCGGATCGAGAACCTCAAGGACGTCATCAGCGTCCAGCGCGACCTCGGCTGACCGCCCCGACCGCCCCGATGCCGACCTTCCGAGCCGCCCGCGGCACCCGCGACCTGCTGCCGTCCGAGACGCCGGCCTGGACCCGGCTGGAACGGCTGGCCGACACGCTCGCCGAGCGCTACGGCTACCACCGCATCGAGACGCCGATGATCGAGCAGACGGCCGTCTTCGAGCGCGGCGTCGGCGAGGTCACGGACATCGTCGAGAAGGAGCTGTTCCGCATCGCGCCGCGCACCGAGGAGGCCGAATCCTGGTCGCTCCGGCCGGAGCCGACCGCGGGCATCGTGCGCGCCTACGTGCAGCACGGCATGCAGACGCTGCCGCAGCCCGTGAAGCTGTCGATGACCGGGCCGATGTTCCGCTACGACCGGCCGCAGGCGGGCCGCTACCGCCAGTTCTGGCAGTTCGACATCGAGGCCATCGGCGATCCCGGCCCGGCCGTGGACGCGGAGATCATCGAGCTCGGGTCGCGGTTCTACGCGGAGGCGGGCCTGACCGGTGTCGAGGTCCTGCTCAACTCGATCGGCGACCCGGCCTGCCGCCCGGCCTACGTGGCCGAGCTCACTGCCTACTTCCGGGAGCACGTCGACGAGCTGCCGCCGGCGGAGCGTGACCGCCTCGAACGCAACGTCCTGCGCCTGCTCGACTCCCACGACCCGGCGATGGCCGTGCTCAACGCCGCCGCCCCGCGCATCACCGACCGGCTGTGCGACGCCTGCGCCGAGCACTTCGCGAGCGTCCGGGCCCACCTCGATGCGCTCGGCGTGCCGTATCGGCTCGAGCCCGGGCTCGTTCGCGGCCTCGACTACTACACCCGCACCGCGTTCGAGTTCTACATCGCGGGCCGCGAGGGCCAGCAGCAGGCGCTCGGTGGTGGTGGACGCTACGACGGTCTCGTCGAGCTCCTCGGTGGCCGGCCGACGCCGGGGATCGGCTTCGGCATCGGGCTCGACCGGTTGCTCCTCGCGCTCGCCGACCAGGGCGCGGCCGGCGCCGGCGGCGAGGATCCCGCCCCGACCGTCGTCGTCACCGGCGCGGATCCGGACGACACGGTGACCCGGTTGCGGATCGCCACGGACCTGCGGGCGGCGGGCATCACGGCCCGCGCCGAGCTCGGCCGGCGCAAGCTCGGCAAGCAGCTCGAGTCGGCGGCTCGCGAGCACGCCCATTTCGCGGTGATCATCGGCGACGAGCTGACCGCCGGGGAGGTCCAGCTGCGCGACCTGCCAGCCGGCAGCCAGAAGGTCGTCGCGCTCGCCGACCTGGCCCGCGAGGTGGCCCGTGCGCACGGGGCCCACCGCCATGGCGTCGACGCGACGGGATGACGGCTCCCGACGACCACGCGACTCCCGGCGCGCTTGATCTGCGCGAGCACGAGGCCCGCAACCGCGCCGCCTGGAACGACGACGCCGACGACTACCAGGCCCGCCATGCCGGCCAGCTGGACACCCATGGTGGGTTGGCCTGGGGCGTGACGCAGATACCCGAGAGCGAGCTCCACATCCTGGGCGACGTCGCCGGCAAGGACATCCTCGAGCTGGGCTGCGGGGCCGCACAGTGGTCGATCGGGCTGGCCCGACTCGGCGCCCATCCGGTCGCGCTCGACCTGTCCGACCGCCAGCTGGACCACGCGCGAACGGCGATGGCCGCGGCGGGGCTGGACTTCCCGATCGTCCATGCCAGCGCCGAGGTCGTGCCGCTGCCCGATGCGAGCTTCGACATCGTGTTCTGCGATCACGGGGCGATGACCTTCGCCGACCCGTACCGGACGGTCCCGGAGGCGGCCCGGCTGCTGCGATCGGGCGGCCTCTTCGCGTTCAACCAGGGCTCGGCCTTCGCCGATGTGCACTGGCCGGCCGCGGACGACGCGCCGAGCGAGCGCCTCGTCATGGACTATTTCGGGCTGTACCGGATCGAGCTCGACGACGAGGTCGTCTTCCAGCTGCCATACGGCGAGTGGATCCGGCTGTTCCGGGCGAACGGGTTCATCGTCGAGGACCTCATCGAGCCGCGCCCGCCCGCCGACGCGACGAGCACCTACCGCGATGCCGCCACGCTCGCCTGGTCGCGCCGTTGGCCCGCCGAATCGATCTGGCGCCTGCGCAAGGCGTGACTCCCGGCCCGAGCGGTTGACGCACGGCGCAGAATTGAAGGATCCAGGGGGCCGTCCAGCCCATCGCGAGGCATCGCGCATGATCGATATCGGTCCATTCCCGGCCAGCGTCCTGCGGGCGCCGTCGAGCGATGCTGCGTGCACCTGCGAGCACTGGTCGCACTGCGACCACGCCTGCCACCATCGCGACTGCGACCCGACCGAGACGGCCTGCGACCTGACCTTCCTGCCCGACGAGGGCGGCCTGGCGTCGTGGGGATGTCGCGACTGCACGCCCGGCGAGGGTGCGCCCCACTACCTCGGTTGTGAGCTGATCGGCTGGCACGTCCCCGCGCGGCTCGACGCTCGGGCCTGACGGCGGTGCGCGGTCCAGCGAGGACCGCCCACGGGCCTAGCTCTGGTCGAAGGTGACCGAGCCCAGGATGTCGTCCGCCTCCTTGGTGAGCTCGTCGAACGTCGTCCCATCGAGGGAATCGAGCGCGACCATCACGACCTCGTCGCCACCGTCCAGCAGGTAGATCCGCATCCGCTCGCCGTTCGCGACGCCCCAATCCCAGGCCCACGTGGCCCGGTCGGTCCCCTGGAACAGCCCGATGCAGGTCTGGGTCGGACAGTCGCCGCCCGGATCGTTCGCCGTGGGCGACAGCATCACGTCCATCGTCGTGCCCTTGAGCCCGCCGATCGTCACCGGCTGAGCCGGCGTGACCTGCACGTTCGGGTTCGCCGCGAGCCAGGTCCCGAGCGTCTCGACCGTCGTCGTGCCGAGGTTCTCCAGCGTGCCGCCCGCCGTCGTGGCCCGCGGGGCTCGTTTGAAGGTGATCACGTCGCCCGGATGGTCCAGCCAATCCAGATCGAAGCTTCCGCCCGTATGGACGAGGTTCTCCCAACGGTCGGTCGTCGTGGAGAACGTGAATGGCGGCTGGAAGACGTCCTCGCGATGCTCTCCGGGCGGCAACAGCCCGAGGCAGGTGTGGCCCTCCTCACACGTGCCGTCCGTCGGCATATCGGTCGGGCGCGAGATCGTCATCGGTCGCGGGGTCGGCGTCGGTCGCGCCGTCGCCGCGGCTTTCGATGGAGCGGGGGTGGCGGTCGAGACGGAGCTTGCAGCCGCTGTAGGCGCGCCTGACGCGGCCGCACTCGAGCCTGATGAGCCGCAACCCACCAGGGCGATCGCCGCCACGACCACCAGTGCCCACCGTCCGACCATCGTGCAGCCCCTCCCCAGGACGACGGCAGGTACGGCCGTCACTGCCCCCGACCCGAGGGCCTACGATACGCCTGCCATGTCAGACCAGACCCGCAGCCTCGCCACGCCCTATCGCACCCACACGTGCGGCGCGCTGCGCGCGTCCGACGCGGGCTCGAGCGCCAAGCTCGCCGGCTGGGTGCACCGTCGGCGCGACCACGGCCAGCTCATCTTCCTGGACCTGCGCGACCGCCACGGCATCACCCAGGTCGTCATCGACAAGGCGGACGCGCCGATCGCGCACGAGATCGCCAGCCGGATCCGCAGCGAGTTCGTCGTCGAGGTCGTCGGCGAGGTCGCGACGCGCCTCGAGGGCACGGAGAACACCAAGCTGCCGACCGGCGCGATCGAGCTTCGCACGACGGCGATCCAGATCCTGTCCGAGGCGAAGACCCCGCCGTTCTACATCAACGACCCGGACGCACCGGTCGACGAGATCCTGCGGCTCAAGTACCGCTACCTCGACATCCGCCGCCAGCCCATGGCCGACCGGCTGCTGCTGCGCTCGCGGATGGTCCAGGCGATCCGCGAGGTCCACCACGAGGCCGGCTTCGTCGAGGTCGAGACGCCGACCCTCATCAAGAGCACGCCGGAGGGTGCCCGCGACTTCATCGTCCCGAGCCGCCTCCAGCCGGGCAGCGTGTACGCCCTGCCCCAGAGCCCCCAGCAGCTCAAGCAGCTGCTCATGGTGGCCGGCATCGACCGCTACTTCCAGATCGCCCGCTGCTACCGCGACGAGGACCTGCGCGGCGATCGCCAACCCGAGTTCACCCAGCTCGACCTCGAGATGAGCTTCGTCGACGAGGACGCCGTCATGGGCTTCGTCGAATTGATGGCGATCGAGGTCTCGCGCGCGACCACGCCCGAGCGGCCCATCCAGCAAGTGCCGTTCCCCAGGTTCACCTACGACGAGGTCATGGAGCGGTTCGGGTCGGACAAGCCGGACGTACGTTTCGGGATGGAGCTCATCGACCTCGCGCCGGCCCTCGTCGACGCCGACGGGGCGCCTGCCTCGGGCTTCGGCGTGTTCGACGGCGCCCTCGGCTCGGGCGGCCGGGTCAAGGCGATCGTCGCGCCCGGGCTCGGATCGATCACGCGACGCGAGATCGACGAGCTGACGGAGCGAGCGAAGCGGTTCGGGGCGAAGGGCCTGGTCCATCTCGCGGTGACCGCCGACGGCCTCCACGGGCCGGTCGTCAAGTTCCTGTCCGAGGCGGCGCAGACCGCGCTCATCGAGCGCACCGGGGCAGGGGAGGGCGATCTGATCCTGGCCGTCGCCGATGCCCCAGCGATCACCGCTGACGTCCTCGGGCGGCTCCGGGTCGAGCTCGGGGAGCGGCTCGGTCTGGCCGATCCGACGGTCCTCGCCTACGTCTGGGTCAACCGCTTCCCGATGTACCAGTGGGACGTCGAGAACGGCCGCTGGGACGCCACCCACAACCCGTTCAGCGGCGTCGTCCCCGAGGACGAGGCGCTGCTCGTGACGGCCTCCGGCGACCCGGCCGCGCCCTCGCCCGACGACCCGGCCGGCCGTGCCCGAGCCCTGCAGTACGACCTCGGGCTCAACGGTTGGGAGCTCGGCGGTGGCTCCGTGCGCATCCATCGACGGGACCTGCTCGAGCGCAGCTTCCTGCTCCAGGGCCACGCGCCGGACGCGATGCACGACAAGTTCGGGGCGGTCCTCGACGCCTTCGACTACGGGGCCCCGCCGCACGGCGGTATCGCGCTCGGGATCGACCGCTGGGCCGCGCTGCTCGCGCACCAGACGAACATCCGCGAGGTCATGGCGTTCCCGAAGACCCAGTCGGGCAGCGACCCGATGCTCGAGGCGCCATCGACGCCCGACGACAGCCAGTTCGCCGAGCTCGGCCTCCGGTTCGTCGGCGTGCCCGAGCGGCAGAGCTGAACCGCAGCGTCGGAGCCGACGCCTGAGCGGACCTCCCGGCAGCCGGATCCGAGACGGGGATCCCCGTCCTCGACGTCATGGCCCGGCGACCTCGGCTGGCGGCTCTCGTCGGGGCGCTGTGCATCGCCTTCTCCGGCGTGTTCTACCTGTACGCCGACGTGTCGCCCGCGACCGGGACGGTCTACCGCGCCTTCTTCGGGCTGCCCCTGCTCGTGTTCGTCGCCGTCCTGGAGCGTCGCCGCTTCGGGCCGTTGCCGATGCGCTCGGTCCGGCTGGCGGCGTTCGCCGGCATCTTCTTCGCGGGCGACCTGCTGTTCTGGCATCACGCCATCGAGGCGGTCGGGGCGGGTCTCGCCACGGTCCTGGGCAACCTGCAGGTCATCATCGTGGGCGTCGTCGCGTGGCTGCTCTACGGGGAGCGGCCCAGTCGGGCGGCGCTGGCGGCGCTCCCGGCCGTGCTCATCGGTGTCGTGCTGATCTCCGGGATCATCGGCGCCGGGGCCTATGGCGCCGACCCGGCGCTCGGCGTCGTGCTCGGGCTGCTGACCGCGCTGTGCTACAGCGGCTACCTGCTCGTGATGCGTCGCGGCGGGCGCGATCAGCGTCGCCCGGCCGGGCCGGTGGGCATCGCGACGGTCGCGACGTTTCTCCTGGCATCGCTCGTCGGCACGGTCGGCGGCGACCTCGACTGGACGCCGGGTCCGGCGAGCCTGTTCTGGCTGGCGATGCTCGGCATCACGGCCCAGTCGATCGGCTACCTGTGCATCTCGATCTCGCTGCCGCGGCTGCCGGCGATCATGACGTCGCTGATCCTGCTGGTGCAGCCGGTCGTCTCGATGGGCCTCGCGATGGTGCTCCTGGGTGAGCATCCATCGTCGGCGCAGCTGCTGGGCGTCGTCTTCGTGATCGGTGGCATCGCCATCGCGACCGTGCCGATCGAGCGCCTGCGTGATCGCTGGTCGGTGTCACCGCGACCAAGCACGCCGACGGACTGACCATCGTCTCGGTGTCGGCGATCAGGAACGTGCTTCGGACCCCGGTCAGCCCTCGGGGACGACGAGCGCGTCGAGCAGCTCGATCGTCGCCGCCACGATCCGTGCCTGCTGCTCCTCGCGACTGATCGTCGCGGGCGGGTCGTTCGGCTGGCCGGTGTACCAGCCCATCTGCTCGTGATTGCCGCCGTCGATGACGGTGAACACCGCGGCCGGACCGAGCTTCTCGACGTTGGACGGGTCCGTGAACGACGGGACGCCGTTGTCGAGCGTCCCGTAGCTGCTCGACACGAGGATGCCGTCGTCGGCAAGGTCCGCCGCCGAGTACGACGCCCACAGCACCAGGCCATCGATCGCGCCCGGATGGCTGTCGATGTACTGCGCCGCCATCGAGCCGCCAAGCGAGTGGCCGCCGACGCTCCACGAGGTGATCTCGGGGTGGTCCTCGATGACGGCCGTCGGCGCGTCGATGCCGAAGACCGCGAGGTTGAACGGCACCGGCACGATGGCGACCAGGTGACCAGCGGCCGCGATCTCGCGGGCCGCCGGGCGCATAGGCCGCGGGCGGCACCTTGCCACCGGGATAGAGGATCAGCCCGGTCGTCGGCTGGACGCCGGTCGGGGTGTAGGTCAGGCGCCCGTCGCTGCCCTGCTCGAAGGTGACCTCCGGGGTCGACGCGAGCGCCGCCGTCGCCTCGGGCAGCAGCGGCTGCGGCTGCGCGTACCAGAGGAACGCGCCGATCCCCACGACCAGCAGGATGCCGAGGGCGACCAGGAGGGCGACGCCCAGGCGCCGGCGGGTCGACCGGCGCGCCTTCGGAGCGGGCTCTGGGGCGTCCCCGGGGGCGATCTCGCTCGTCGTCACCCGGCGTCGGTGGGGGCGGGCAGGTCGGCCGCGGTGGCCACGTCGTCGCCCCAATCGTGGGTGTGGCCGGCGGGCGGGTCGGGCGGTCCCTCGTAGGCGGGCAGCTCGTCGTACGGCGTCGACACGTCGTGGGTGACGCCCGGGGTCGCCCAGGTCGACCAGTCGGGTCGGGACCCGGCCGGCGAGGGCCTCGATGATCTCCGGCGGCATCGTGTCCGGCGCGACGGCCCGCAACGCGTCGAGGTGGACCAGCGGCAGCAGGACGGGCCAGCCGGGCTCGCCCTGCCAGGTCGGGCGCAGCATCGTGGCGGTGTCGGTCCCGTGGGCCTCGATGAGCGACGTGATCGTCTCGGGACCGACCCAGGTCAGGCGCGCCGGCCAGATGAGCATCGCGGTCGTATCGGTGACCTCGGCCCGGGCGCGCTCCGCCCCGTGCGCCATCTGGCCCGCCGGACCGGCCTCGACCGGGGCCGGGCCTTCGTGGACGGCCTCACTGCCGACCAGGGCCTGCGCCACGGCGCCGTCGGGGTCGGGCGAGACGACGACGACCGGCAAGGCGCCGCCGGACCACGCGATGTCGACCAGGCGGCGGACGCGCGGCTGGCCGAGGGTGTCGGCGATGGCGCCATCGGGCGTGGCGGACAGGATCACGGCGGCGACGGTCATGGTCCGATGCTAGCAGGGCAGCCGACCCGAACGCGCCGCAGGACGGGCCACATCGCGCGGTCTCCGGCCGGCCCGCCGACGGCTCGAAATGGGCCGATGTGCGACACTGCGCGAGCCCCATGACCGATTCCACCGTCGCCAGCCCCGCCATGCCCGCCGCCTCGGCATCCGCCGACGCCGCGGGTTCGACGCGCACCCGCGACGATCTGCGCAACGTCGCGATCGTGGCGCACGTGGACCACGGCAAGACCACGCTCGTGGACGCGATGCTGCGCCAGACGGGGGCGTTCCGCTCCAACGAGAAGCTCGTCGACCGAGTCATGGACTCGGGCGACCTGGAGCGCGAGAAGGGCATCACGATCCTCGCCAAGCAGACCACGGTCGACTACGGGGACATCCGTCTCAACATCGTCGACACCCCCGGGCACGCCGACTTCGGCGGCGAGGTCGAGCGATCGCTGCTCATGGTCGACTCGGTGCTGCTCCTCGTGGACGCGGCGGAGGGTCCGCTGCCGCAGACCCGCTACGTGCTGCAGAAGGCGATGGCCCGCCGCCTACCCGTCGTGGTCGCCCTGAACAAGATCGACCGCTCGGACGCCCGGCCCGCCGAGGTGCTCGACGACGTCTACGAGCTGTTCATGGATCTCGGGGCCGACGAGCACCAGATCGAGTTCCCGGTCGTGTACACGAACGCCAAGCTCGGCACCGCGACGATGAGCCTCGACGATCCGGGCGACGACCTCAAGCCGCTGCTCGACCTGCTCGTCGACGTGACGCCGCCGCCGGTCTACCAGCCCGACCATCCGCTCCAGCTGCTCGTCACCAACCTCTCGGCCAACGAGTACGTCGGCCGGATGGCGGTCGGGCGGATCTGGAACGGCACCATCCGGGTCGGCCAGCGCATCACGGTCGTCCGCGAGGAGGCCGACGACACCGCCGGCACCGTGGAGCCGGGGCGGACCGTGACCCTCAGCGGCACCGTGACGAGCCTGCAGACCGCCCACGGCATCGATCGCGTCGACATCACCGAGGCCCGCGCCGGTGACATCGTGAGCGTGGCCGGGCTGCCCGAGGTGACCATCGGCGACACGCTCACCGACCCTGGCGACCCGCGCCCGCTGCCGCGACTCGACGTGGATGCCCCGACCCTGCGGATGACGTTCGGCGTCAACACCTCGCCGCTGGCGGGCCGCGAGGGCAAGTACGTCACGAGCCGCCAGATCAAGGCCCGCCTCGAGAAGGAAGTCCTCGGCAACGTCTCGATCGAAGTGCGTCCGTCGGACTCGAGCGAGGCCTTCGAGGTCCGTGGCCGGGGCGAGCTCCAGCTGGCCGTCCTCATCGAGCAGATGCGGCGCGAAGGCTTCGAGCTGACGGCGTCACGGCCCGAGGTGCTGCTGCGCACGGTCGGTGGCGAGGTCCACGAGCCGTACGAGCGGGTCACGATCGACATCCCGCCCGACTACATCGGCGAGATCCAGGGCGCCATGGCCGGCCGTAAGGGCCGTCTCGAACACATGAGCACCGATGCCGACGGCCGCGTCCGGATGGAATACGTCCTGCCGGTCCGCGGGCTCATCGGGTATCGCGGCCAGCTGCTGACCGACACGCGCGGCACGGCGCTCCTGCACCAGATCGGCGAGGGCTACGGGCCGTGGGCGGGCGAGGTGACCCACCGCACGAACGGCGTCCTCGTGGCCGACCGGGCGGGCGTGTCCAATGCCTACGGCCTGTTCAACCTGGAGCAGCGGGCCGAGCTCTTCATCGGGGCCGGCGTCGAGACCTACGAGGGCATGATCGTCGGCGAGAACAGCCGGTCGGGCGACCTGGACGTGAATGCGACCAAGGAGAAGAAGCTGACCAACATCCGGACGCACTCGCATGACGAGTCGCTTCGGCTGACGCCGCCTCGGCCGGTCACCCTCGAGACGGCCCTCGAGTTCATCTCCGACGACGAGCTCGTCGAGGTGACCCCGCAGTCGATCCGCCTGCGCAAGCGCCTCCTCGCCAAGCACCAGCGGGAGCGCGAGCGTGGCCGTGCCTACGACCTGTCGCGCGTCGAGTCCGAGGATCCCGCCGCCGACTGACGCGCTCGCGGCGTGTCCGCGTTGCGTTCGCGCGATGACATCGTTTTCGGGCCGGTGTGCCCGGCCGGCGGCCTGATATCCTTCGCCCGCTCGTGTGAGGACACACGCGCCCGCCGTCTCGATCCGACCGCGCGCCCGTCTGCACGCCCCGTCGTACCGAAGCCCCCGCGAAGGAGCCACACGATGCGCCGCCGCCATCGAGCCGCCAGCCTCGTCCTTCCGACCTTGCTCGTCCTGACGCTCGTCGCGCCCGCGCAGGCCACCGAACCGACGGTCAGTGCCCGACGATCGCTGACGAGCGCTCCGGGCGCGAACGGTCGGATCGTCTTCGCTCGGTCGCCGTCCTACCCCAGCCAACTGCACACCGGGCTATGGACCATGGCCTCCAGTGGGTCCGATCAGCAGCAGGTCACGTCCGGGGATTCGGGATTCGGTGACATCGAGCCCGCCTATTCACCGGGCGGCACGATGATCGCATTCATGCGAGATCAGACAGCCGCCGACGACGATGAGGACGAACCCGAATTCGACATCTTCGTGATGCAAGCGAATGGGACTGGCGTCAGGCGTCTGACGACGACGGCGACAAGCTCCGCGCCAGATTGGACGCCGGACGGGAGTCGGATCGTGTTCGCTTCCCGCCGGACCGGGAACCTCGACATCTATTCCATGAAGATCGATGGAACGGATGTCCGTCGCCTGACGTCGAACGCCGCGGGCGACACCCAGCCGAGCGTTTCGCCGGATGGAAAGAAGATCGCCTTCGCGTCGAATTGCAGGCTCGGCTATTTCCCGGAGGCCCCGAACGATCTGGTTGGGATCTTCGATATCTACACGATGAACATCGATGGGTCCGGCGTGACCCGCCTCACAACGGGCTTGGGCCATCACGTCTACCCCGACTGGTCGCCCGACGGGACCAAGATCGCGTATTCCTCCACGGTGATCCGCGCCAATGAGGACTTCGACGACGAGATCTTCGTGATGAACGCGGACGGCTCCGGGCAGGTCAACCTGACCAAGGATCCGTCCTCCGATGACGCTCAGCCAGCCTGGTCCCCGGACGGGACCAAGATCGCGTTCGGCGCCGATACCGGCGCCGGCGATGCCGACATCTACGTGATGGCGGCCACAGGCGGTGCCCGGACGGCGATCGGCGCGACTGCAACTGACGAGACCAGTCCCGACTGGCAGCCGGTGCCCGAGTTCCCCCTGGTCGACGCCCGGTTCAGCACGTTCAAGGCCGACATCGAGTGGGTCTACAACGAAGGCATCACCAAGGGCTGCACGGCCGAGCGCTACTGCCCGACCGATGCGGTGACCCGCGAGCAGATGGCGATCTTCCTCGACCGCGCGCTCAAGCTCCCGGCGACCGCCACCGACTATTTCAGCGACGACACCGGGCGGACCGGTGAGGCGGCCATCAACCGGGTCGCCGCGGCGGGCATCACGTCGGGCTGCGCGACCGGCCACTACTGCCCGACCGACAAGGTCACCCGCGGTGCCATGGCGAGCTTCCTCGCCCGCGCCTTCGCCCTGCCCGCCACGTCGACCGACTTCTTCAGCGACGACAACGGCACGACCCACGAGTCGAACATCAACAAGGTCGCCGCGGCCGGCATCACGTCGCGGCTGCACCCCGACCACGTACTGCCCGATCCGCCGACGTGACCCGTGGCCAGATGGCCGCCTTCCTGCGTCGCGCGCTCGAATAGGGCGGCAAGGGTCCTCGGGGGGACATCGCCGGGTCGAACGGTGTACGGTGCGCACGTGGTTCGACGCCCCTCCTACCGGCGCCCCCGCTCCCTCATCACCGTTGCCGCCGCGTGCGCGCTTGCCCTCGGTCTGATCGCCCCCGGGACGACGAGCGCCGCCCTCGCTTCCGGGCAGCTGGCGCTGCTCCCGATCGTCAGCGGCCTCCACTCGCCGCTCGGCATCGTCAACGCCGGTGACGGCTCGGGTCGCCTGTTCATCGTCGAGCAAGGCGGCACCGTCCGCGTCGTCCAGGGCGGCAAGCTCGCTAGCCGGGAACTTCCTCGACATCTCGGCCAAGCTCGGCTCGGGTGGTGAGCGCGGCCTGCTCGGGATCGCGTTCGACCCGGCCTTCGAGAGCAATCGACGCCTCTACGTGCACTACACCCGGTCCGACGGCGATGTCGTCATCAGCCGGTTCACGGCGAACTCGGCCAAGACATCCGCCCCGTCGTCGAGCGAGCAGGTGCTGTTCACGGTCGAGCACAGCTCGCAGACGAACCACAACGGCGGCGAGCTGCAGTTCGGTCAGGACGGCTACCTGTACATCTCCATCGGCGACGGCGGCAGCGGCGAGTCGGCCAACGCCCAGGACCTCGATCTGCGCCTGGGCAAGATCCTGCGCATCGACGTCAACGGCACCAACGCCGCGGGCGGCGAGTACGGCTACCCGGCGACCAATCCGTACGTCGGCACCAGCGGCGATGACGCCATCTTCGCGTCGGGCCTGCGCAACCCGTGGCGCTTCTCCTTCGACCGGCAGACCGACGATCTGTGGATCGCCGATGTCGGACAGAACACCTACGAAGAGGTGAACCGCGACACGGCGCCGCCGTCCGGTGGCCGTGATTACGGCTGGGACGAGATGGAGGGCATGCACTGCTACGGCGGCGGCTCGTGCAACCAAAGCGGACTGACCCTGCCGGTGGCCGAATACGCGCACGGCGCGGGCGAATGCGCCATCACCGGCGGCTACGTGTACCGAGGATCGAGCCAGCGCGACCTGCAGGGCCTGTACGTCTTCGGTGATTACTGCTCTGGGCGGATCTGGACGATGCCGTCCACCGGTTCGACGATCACCGAGCGGCTCGACACCAGCATGAACCTGACCTCGTTCGGCGAGAGCGAATCGGGCGAGCTGTACGTCGTGAACCAGGGTGGCGGCCTGTTCCGGGTCGTGGCGCCGGAGTTCACGGACATCAAGTCGAGCTCGTTCCTCGACGACATCCACTGGATCTTCTACGAGGGCATCACGACCGGCTGCACGGCCACCACGTACTGCCCGACCGCGAACGTCACCCGCGAGCAGATGGCGATCTTCCTCGACCGCGCCCTCGACCTGCCGAGCGACGTCGACGGACTACTTCACCGATGACGAGGGCCGGACCGGCGAAGCCGCCATCAACCGCCTCGCCAAGTCCGGCATCACCACCGGCTGCACGGCCACCACGTACTGCCCGACGGCGAACGTGACCCGCGAGCAGATGGCGATCTTCCTCGACCGCGCCCTGCACCTGCCGGCGACGTCGACCGACTACTTCACCGATGACGAGGGCCGGACCGGCGAGGCGGCCATCAACCGGCTCGCCAAGGCCGGCATCACGACCGGCTGCACCGCCGACGCACTACTGCCCGACCGCCAGCGTGACCCGCGAGCAGATGGCCGGTTTCCTGCGTCGCGCCTTCGAGTAGCGGCTGCCGGCCGACCCGGCCCCCGGGAGCCTCGGGCACCCCGGCGTACAATCCGCCCGATGGCCATCTACCTCGATCATGCCGCGACGACCCCGCTTCGACGCGAGGTCCTCGACGCCATGCTGCCGTACCTGACCGAGACGTTCGGCAACCCGTCGTCGGCGCACGGCTTCGGGCGCGCGGCGCGGGCCGGACTCGACGAGGCCCATGAGCGGATCGCGTCGCGCGCTCGGCGCGGAGGCCCGCGAGATCGTCCTGACATCGGGCGGCACGGAGGCGAACAACCTCGCGCTCAAGGGCGCCGCGTGGGCGGGCAAGGCCCGCGGTCATCGCATCGTGACCTCGTCGGTCGAGCACCACGCCGTCGGGCACACGCTGCGCTATCTCGAGAAGTTCGGGTTCGAGGTCGTCGAGCTGCCCGTCGACCGCTACGGGCGGGTGGACCCCGATTCGCTCGACGCAGCCATGACCGACCGGACGATCCTGGTCTCGGTCATGCTCGCCAACAACGAGGTCGGCACGATCCAGCCGATCGAGGCCATCGCGGAGCGGGTTCGGGCGCGCAAGGGCGTGCTGCTGCACGTCGACGCGGTGCAGGCCGCCCCATGGATCGACCTCGACGTGCGGACGCTCGGCGCGGACCTGATCTCGCTGGCCGCCCACAAGTTCGAAGGCCCCAAGGGCGTCGGCGTCCTGTGGGTCCGCCATGGCACCCACATCCTCGCCCAGCAGCACGGCGGGTCACAGGAGCGCCATCGGCGGGCCGGAACGGAGGACGTGGCCGGTGCCGTCGGGTTCGCCACCGCGTACGAGCTCAGTCGAGCGGAGCGGCCGGCGACGGTCGAGCGAGTCCGCCGGCTGCGCGAGCGCCTCGGGTCGGCCGTCCTGGCCGTCGAGGGCACGGAGCTCACGGGCCACCCGACCGATCGACTGCCGGGTCACCTCTCGCTCATCGCCCGCGACACCGACGGCAGTGCCGTGGCCGTCGCGCTCGACCTCGAGGGCATCGCCGCGTCCGTCGGCTCGGCCTGCACCACCGGATCGACCGAGGTGAGCCACGTCCTGAGTGCGATGGGCTATCCCGACGACGAGGCGCGCGGCGCCCTTCGGCTGTCCCTGGGCCGGACCACGGCGGACGCCGACGTCGACAGCGCGATCGACATCGTCCCGCGCGTCCTGACGTCGATGCGCCAGGGATCGGTGGCCGTGGCCGCGGATCCGCTGGGCCAGGGCGGCGCCGATCCGCGCGACGCCGATCCGCTCGCCGCGCCCGTCGCGAGCCTGCCCGCGTGAGTCGCATCCTCGTCGCCATGTCCGGAGGGGTCGACTCCTCCGTGGCGGCAGCCCTGCTCCACGCCCAGGGCCACGAGGTCGTCGGCGTCTGGATGCGACTCCACGACGTCGCCGACAGCTACTCCGAGTTCAAGAAGAGCTGCTGCTCGCTCGATGCGGCCGACGACGCCCGCCGCGTTGCGGCCCAGCTCGACATCCCGTTCTACGTCATGAACCTCGAGCGCGAGTTCGACGCCGGCGTCCTCCAGCCGTTCCTCGACGCCTACCTGGGCGGCGAGACGCCGAGCCCGTGCGTGGACTGCAACACGTACGTGAAGTTCGGGGCCCTGCTGGGTCGGGCGCGCCATCTCTACGGATGCGAGGCGGTCGCGACCGGGCACTACGCCCGCCGGGTGGTCGGCGCCGATGGCCGCGCGCGCCTGCGCCGGGCGCGTCGACGAGGACAAGGACCAGACCTACTTCCTGTACGGCCTGCGGGCCGACCAGCTCGAGCACGCCCGGTTCCCGCTCGGCGAGCTGACCAAGCCGGAGGTCCGGGCCATCGCCCGGTCGCTGGGCCTGGCCACGGCCGACAAGCCCGAGAGCCAGGAGATCTGCTTCGTGCCCGGCGGCGACTACCGCGACGCCCTCCGCACGCGCGCGGGCTGGACGCCCGAGGCCGGTCCGCTGGTCGACGTCGACGGCACGACCGTGGGCGCGCACGGCGGCACGGCCGCCTACACGGTCGGCCAGCGCCAGGGGCTCGGGGTCGCGCTCGGCGAGCCCCGCTACGTGTCGCGCATCGATCCGCTGACCAACACCATCCAGCTGGGTCGCCGGGAGGACCTCGAGACCCGGACCTTCACGCTCGAGCGCGCGTCGTTCGTGGCCGGCCCGCCGGACGCGGCGCCGTTCCGGGCGTCCGTCCGGATCCGGCACCGGGCGACGCCGGTCCCCGCGACGGTCGACGTCGCTCGGCGAGCGTCGCTGGCAGGTGACCACCGACACCCCGGTGTGGGCGGCCGCACCCGGGCAGGCAGCCGTGCTCTACGACGGCGACGAGGTGCTCGGGGGCGGGCGCATCGAGCGGCCGGTCGCTCCCGCCGTCGATGTCTCCGACGCCGGCGTCGCGGACGGCGTGGCCACGGACCGGGTGCTGGCCCGCGCATGAGCATCGAGCCCTCGCTCGTGCTGTCCGTGCTCGTGGGCATCTTCAACGCCGCGCTCTACGTGTTCATCCGCGGCACTGCCGGTGGCCGCCTGCCGGCGATCGTCGGCGCCGCGATCCTCGGGGCGTGGGCGGGGGACGCCATCATGGGCCGCCTCGGTCTCGACATCCTCACGGTCGGCGACTACCACCTGCTCGGTGCGTCGCTCCTGGCCTGGGCCGGCATCGCGCTCGTCTCGGTGGTCGCCACGCTCGGCATCACGCGCCCGACCCTGCGATCGTGAGCGGCCCGCGCGACGAGCACACGACGGCCAAGTTCCTGCGTGGCCTGACGATCGGGGCGCTGATCGGCGCCATCATCGCGGGATCCCGCCTGTGGACGCGCTTCCGCCGCGGCTGAACCAGCGCGCGGCTCGCCTGGGCCGCCGGGACGGTCTACTCGCCCGCGATGACCGCCGCGACGACCTGATCGAGCGTGGGCCGATCGGCGGCGACCACGGTGTACACGAGCGGTTCGGTGATCCAGGTCGCGAGGCTCCCGTTGGGGAGGCTGGCGATGACCACCTTGTGTCCGCCGATGGTCTCGACGGTCGGCTCGGCCCCGGCGTTCTCGCCCATGCCGCGCGCGACCTCGTCGAGGTCGGCGTCGCGGAATTCGCCATCGGCGATGAACAGGATGCTCGTGGAGCCGTCCTCGTCCGACCACCGACCGGATGACCGACGAGCGGATCGCCTCGTTGTCCCCGAGTGCCGCCTCCATGTTCGAGACGACCTGGGGATCGGTCGCCACGATCTGGAACGGAGCCGCCACGTGGAGGCCCGTGGCCGGATCGACCGGGGCGAGCGGCGCGGCCAACCCGATCCGGCTCACCGCGAGCACGATGGCGAGGAGGCCGGCACCGAGCGGGATCCACGGCGAGCGCATGACCCGGCCCTTGGCGACGTGGAGCTTGACCAGGAAGAATCGGATGAGCGCCACGAGGATGATCGGGCCGGCCACCGCACCCACGAAGACGCCGGCGCGATACGCGTCACCACCGATGGCGACGACGTAGGTCAGCCAGGCGGCCAGCCCGAGACCGATGCCGCCGACGATCCAGGCGGCGACCAACATGCCCCGGCCGGCCGGTGGGGGAGGCTCGCCGGCGTCGTCATCCGGGGGCACCCACCCGACCGGTCCGGCGGGAGCCGGCGCGCCGCCCGGCGTCGGGTCGGCCGGGGCCGGCATCGGCTCCTCGCCCGGCAGCGAGGGATCGGGCTCGTCAGCCGACATTCGCGGCCGCCACGACGGCGATGAGCGCGATCGCCGCCGGCAGCGCCTGGACCACGAGGATCCGGCGCGAGACCGTGGCGGCGCCGTACAGGCCGGCCACGATCACGCAGGCAAGGAAGAAGACCGTGACCTGGAACCCGACCGGTTCGGCGGCGAGCAGCCCGAAGAGCAACCCAGCCGCGAGGAAGCCGTTGTACAGCCCCTGGTTGGCCGCCAGCGTTGCCGAGCGCGCCGCGAATTCGGGGTCGGTGCCGAACGCCTTCATCCCGCGCGGTGTCTGCCACAGGAACATCTCGAGGACGAGGATGTAGCCGTGGATGACGGCGACGAGCAGGACCAGCGCATCGGCGATGAGCGACATCCGGCGCATCCTAGCAGTCGGGGTCGGGGCAACGAGCCCGTCGCCCGGCCCTCGTTGGGTACCATTGCCGCCGATGTCGACCCCCACCTCGATCCCCGATCCGCGCATCACCTACCTGCCGGCCGTCGAGATCCGGCAGCGCTTCATCGACTTCTTCGCCGAGCGCGGCCACGCGGTCGTCCCGAGCGCGAGCCTCGTCCCTGCCGGTGACCAGACCCTGCTCTTCACCAACAGCGGGATGGTCCAGTTCAAGGACCTGCTGACCGGCGCCGAGCAACGCAGCTACACGCGCGCCGTCGACTACCAGCGCTGCCTGCGGGTGGCCGGCAAGCACAACGACTTCGAGGAGGTCGGACGGACGCCCCGACACCACACGCTCTTCGAGATGCTCGGCAACTGGAGCTTCGGGGACTACTTCAAGCGCGACGCCATCCATTGGGCGTGGGACTTCCTGACCCGCGACCTGGGCATCCCGGGCGACCGGCTGGCTGCGACCACCTACACGACCGACGACGTCGCCTTCGACGTCTGGCGTGACGAGATCGGGCTGCCCGCCGAGCGGCTCGTCCGCTGGGGCGACTTCCCGAACGGCGACGAGAAGAACTGGTGGCGGATGGCCGACATCGGCCCGTGCGGGCCGTGCTCGGAGATCCACTTCGACCGTGGCGCGCACCTGAGCGAAGGGCCGGAGTGCGTGCCCGACCACAGCGAGCACTGCCCGCGCTGGCTGGAGATCTGGAACCTGGTGTTCATGGAGTTCGAGCTCCATCCGGACCGCAGCCTGACCCCGCTGCCCGCGCCGGGCGTCGACACTGGAATGGGGCTCGAGCGGCTCGCGAGCGTCCTCCAGCAGGTCCCCACCAATTACGACACGGACCTGTTCACGCCGATCCATCACCGGATGCGCGAGCTGCTGGGTCACGATCCCGAGAACTTCGAGGCCGAGCGGTTCAGCTACCAGGTCATCGCCGACCACTCGCGCGCCGTCACGTTCCTCATCGGTGATGACGTCCTTCCCAGCAATGAGGGGAGGGGCTACGTCCTGCGCCGCATCCTGCGCCGAGCCGTGCGCCACGGCCGGCTGCTGGGCCGCCGCGAGCCGTTCATGGCCGAGACCGCGGCCGTGGTGATCGCCGTGATGGCCGACGCCTACCCACATCTCGCCGAACGCCGCGAGGAGATCCTCGCCGCGATCGCCCGCGAGGAGGCGCAGTTCGCCCGGACCCTGGACGCCGGCACCACCCAGCTCGAGGACGCCCTGCAGCGGGTTGTCGAAGCAGCGCCGGATCGATCGGCCGACGCGAGGAAGACCTCCCGGCCGACGCCCCGAAGCTGCCCGGCGAGCTCGCGTTTCGTCTGCACGACACGTACGGCTTCCCCGTCGACCTGACCGTCGAGCTCGCCGCCGAGTACGGCGTGGCGGTGGACCGCGCCGGGTTCGACGCCGCCCTTGCGGAGCAGCGCGAGCGCTCACGTTCGGGGAAGAAGGCCGAGCTCGCCCGCCACGCCGAGTCGACCTCGCTCTACAGCGCCATCCAGGCGCGCGCCGGGGACAGCACGTTCCTGGGCTACGAGACGACGACCGCCGAGGGCCGGGTCGTCGCGATCATCCGCGACGGCATGGAGTTCGACGAGCTGACCGGACTCGGCCAGGCCGAGATCGTCCTCGACCAGACCCCGTTCTACGCCGAGGGTGGCGGACAGGTCGGCGACCTCGGCACCCTGCGCGAGCCGGGTGGCGGCAGCGACCTGTTCGACGGTCGAGGACACCCAGAAGCCCGTCGGCGGGCTCATCGTCCACCGCGGCACCCTGCACGGCCGCCTGCGCGTCGGTGAGACCGTCGACGCCGTGGTCGACGCGGAGCGGCGCGCCCACACGATGCGCAACCACACCGGGACGCACCTCCTCCACCGCGCCCTGCGCAACGTCGTCGGCGACCGCGCTCGACAAGCCGGGTCGCTCGTGACGCCCGACTACCTGCGCTTCGATTTCCCGCTCGACCGCGGCCTGACCGATGACGAGAAACGCGCCATCGAAGACGAGGTCCGCGCCGTCGTCCGCGACGACCGCCCGGTCACGATCGCGTTCCTGCCGATGGCCGAGGCCATCGCCCAGGGTGCCGACGCGTTCTTCGACGAGAAGTACGGCGAGACGGTGCGCACGATCCGGGTGCAGGACTACAGCTACGAGCTGTGCGGCGGGACGCATTGCCGCGCGACCGGCCAGATCGGCGGCTTCGTCATCACCGGCGAGCGGTCCATCGGCTCCGGGCAGCGCCGCATCGAGGCCGTCACCGGCGCCGCCGCCGACCAACTCCAGCGCGACCGCGCCGACAAGCTCGAGCGGGTCGCTGCGAGCGTCGGCGCCCAGACCGTCGACAGCATCGAGGACCGCATCGCGGCGCTCCAGGACGAGCTCCGGACGACCCGCCAGCGGCTGAAGGCCGGGGGCGGCCCCGGGCTGCCTCGCCCGGCGGACCTGGCCGGCCGGGCCGAGGACCTGGGCGACGGCCGGCGGGCCATCATCGCCGCCATCCCGGCGGGCTCGCTCGACGAGCTCAAGGGCCTCGCCCGTGACACCCGGTCGGCGCTGGGGGAGGGGGTCATCGCCCTCGCCCTCGAGGCCGACGAGCCGCAGCTGTTCGTGACCGTCTCCGACGGCCTCGTGGCCCAGGGCATCAGCGCCGGCGATCTCGTCCGGACGGCCATGCCCCTGCTCGACGGCAAGGGTGGCGGCCGCCCGGAGATGGCCCAGGGCAAGGGCACGCGACGCGACGGCATCGCCGACGCCCTCGCCGCCATCCGTTCGGCGCTCACCGCGGAGGCCTGATGGCCTTCTGGCGCCGCATCTGGCAGCGCGACGAGACGGAGAGCCTCGCGTCGTGCACGGCGCTCGACGTCGGGACCGAGTTCGCCAAGGCCCTGGTCTTCGACATCGACGAGGCCGGTCACGGCACCGTCCGCGGCGTGGGCCGCAAGCGCCAGGGCCTGAGTCACATGCAGTCCGGCACCGTCGCCGACATCGCGGCCGTCGTCGACAACTGCGCCGTGGCCCTCCAGGAGGCCGAGGAGATGGCCGGCTTCCGGCCGCGCCAGGTCGTCATCGGTATCGCCGGTGAGCTCGTCAAGGGGTTCACGACGACGGTCAGCCAGGAGCGCAAGAAGCCCGACCAGCCCATCACCGAAGCCGAGCTCCAGCGTCTCATCGACCACGTCCAGCACGAGGCCCTGCGCGAGGCCGAGCGCGCGATCACCTGGGAGACGGGGCTGCCGCACGTCGACGTCCGGCTCGTCCATGCGGCCATCACCGGCGCATCGATCGACGGCTACGCCCTGACCAACCCGGTCGGCTTCCAGGGCCGCCACATCAAGATCGGGATCTTCGACGCCTTCGCGCCGCTCGTCCACCTCGGGGCGCTGCAGAGCGTCGCCAGCCAGCTCGACCTGGAGCTGCTCGAGATCGTGGCCGAGCCGTACGCCGTCGCGCGCGTCCTCGGGCCCGAGCAGATCCGCCAATCGGGGGCGCTGTTCGTCGATGTCGGCGGCGGGACCACGGACGTCGCGCTCGTGCGCCAGGGCGGCATCGAGGGGACGCGCATGTTCGCCCTGGGCGGGCGAGCCTTCACCAAGAGCCTGGCCGACCGGCTCGACCTGCCGTTCCCGCGCGCCGAGGCGCTCAAGGTCGACTACGCGCGGGGCATCGCGGTGGACAGCCGGGACGATGTCGCGGCGATCATCAGCGACGACGTGCGGGTGTGGGCCGCGGGCGTCGAGCTGGTCATGGAGGAACTGTCGGGCGGTGACCTGCTGCCGGGCCGGATCTACCTGTGCGGCGGCGGGTCGCGGCTGCCCGAGATCCATGCGGCGCTGGCCGCCGAGGCGTTCTGGAAGCAGATGCCGTTCGCCCGGCCGCCCGAGGTCGTGGTGATGTCCCCTGACCAGATCGAGACCATCTCCGACGCCACGGAGCTCCTCGTCGACCAGCAGGATGTGACGCCACTCGGGCTCGCCTACCAGGCCATCGAGCTCCAGTCGACCGAGGACGCGCTCGACGCGGCGCTGCGACGCGTCCTGCGAGCCATGAAGGTTTAGGCCTTGACCACCGGCGGCGTCATCTACATCGACACCGACGACGAGATCACGTCGGCCGCCGCTCGCATCCGCACGGTCGAGGGCCGGCGCGTCGCGGTCGTCCTGCCCTACGGCTCGCGAGTGGCCACGTCACGCATCAACTTCCGGCTCCTCGCCCGCGACGCCATGACCCACGAAAAGCGGCTGTCGATCATCGCCGGCGACGCCGCCACGCGGGCGCTCGCGGCCTCGGCCGGGCTGCCGGTCTTCGCGACCGTCGCGGAGTACGAGTCGTCGCTCGGGACCGAAGGCGCCATCGCCGATCGCCCGCTGGAGCGCTCGGCCACGATCGTCACCGGGCCGGACCCGGAGCCCGACCGGCCCGGGGCGGGAGCTGCCGTGGCGGGGGCCGCGGGCGTCGCCGCCGCGACCGGGACCGGCAGCGCCTCGGGCGCCGCAGACCTCGCCGATCCGGGCGACACCGGCACCATCACGCGCGACCGCCGTTCGGCGACGGCCACGTCGGCCGTGCCCGCGGCCGCCGTGGTGGCCCGCTCCGGTGGGGGACGGGCTGCGACCGCCCCGTCGACTGCCCGTCGGGGCCGGTTCGGCCGTCGGTCCGTCGGCCCCCACGCGGGCCCGTCCCGCGGCCGACGGCGACGGCCGTGGCATCGGGCGCACGCCGATCCTCGTCGGGCTGGCCGTGCTCGCGTTGGCGATCGTCGTCGGGGGCGTGGCCGCCTTTCTCATCCTGCCCTCGGCGACGGCGGTCGTGACCCCGCGCGAGGAGACCATCGGGCCGGTGTCGCTGCGGATCACCGCGAGTACCGACATCACCGAGCCGAACATCGAGGCCGGCCTCGTCCCGGCCGAAGTCGTCAGCATCGATGTCCAGGCCGACGACACGTTCCCGGCCACGGGCACGCGGGTCGAGGAGAAGAAGGCCAAGGGCGTCGTCCGCTTCCAGAACCTCGACTTCACGTCGTCCAACACCGTCGCCAAGGGCGCCATCGTGCGCACCCGCAGCGGGGTGCGCTTCCGCACCGACAAGTCCGTTACGGTCCCGGCGGCCAAGCTGGTCGGGGTCACGATCTTCGCGTCGGAGAAGGACGTGAAGGTCACCGCGGTCGAGGCCGGCCCGGACGGCAACGTCCCCGCCGGCGCCATCCAGGTGCCGCCGCGCGGCGAGGCCTTCCTCAACGTGACCAACCCGCAGCCCACGAGTGGCGGCACCCGCGAGGAGTTCCCGCGGGTCACCCAGGCCGACGTCGATGCCGCCCAGGCCGCCCTCAGCGGCTCGCTGACGACCGACTTCCAGGACCGGCTCGACGACGCGGACCTCGTGCCGGAAGGCATCACGGTCTTCCCCGAGACGGCGGCCCTCGACAGCCCGACCTACAGCGAGGACGCCGACACGCTCGTCGGCCAGGAGGTCGAGTCGTTCGACCTGGCCGCCACAGCGACCGGGACCGTGACGACCGTGGATTCGGCGCCGGTGCGGGTGATCGCCGAAGCCAAGCTCGATTCGAGCGTCGAGGCCGGCCACCAGCTCGTCGAAGGATCCAGCCGCATCGACGAGGCCCCCGCGGTCGTGGAGGGCGCCACGATCGCCTATCCGGTCGTCGCCACCGCCCGCCAGATCGCGCTGCTGGACCCGGCGGTGCTCAAAGCGGCCATCATCGGCAAGCCCGTGGCCGAGGCGCAGGCCATCCTCGATGCCTACGGCGACACCAACCTGCAGACCTGGCCGGACTGGGTCTCGACGATCCCGACCATCGAGTCGCGGGTCGACGTCAGCGTCGATGGACCGGTGGTGGTCGAGACGCCCGGCGAGCTCGCCGGACCCGGGCGGCTCGGCGTCGCCGGAGGCCAGCCCGTGAGCACGATCCTCGGGCTCGACCTCGGCGAGCGACGGATCGGGGTCGCGATCGCCGACGCGGACGGCCTGCGCCGCGCGCCCGCTCGAGACGCTGCCCCGGCGCCGGTCGGTCGAGGCAGACGCCGCGGCGCTGGGCGCGCTGATCGCGACCCACGCCGTCACGGAGCTCGTCCTCGGCCTCCCACTGGAAGCCGCCGGACAGGAAGGATCCCAGGCCGCCCTGACGCGCGCATGGGCCGACGAGCTGGGCCCGCTGCTACCGGAAGGCGTCCGGCTGTCCTGGCAGGACGAGCGGCTGTCGAGCCACCTCGCCGAGGAGCGACTCGGCCCGATGAAGCGCGGACGATCGGGCGGACCGCCGTCGCGAAACCAGCGCAACGCCTACCGCGCCCGGGTCGACCGTGAAGCCGCGGCGATCATCCTGCAAGATGCCCTCGACACACGGCGGGCGCCTGGCTCGTCTCCCACGCGGCCCCAGACCACCACGGAGATCCCCTCATGACGATCCGCTCCGGCGGACGCCCGCGTGACCCGCGCGACCGACGTGCCCCCCAGGCGCACCCGTTCGAGCCCGACGCCTATGCGACCGAGTACGTCCCCGAGGCGTACGAGCCGTCCCGTCGCGGCGACTATGGGTCGCCCAACCGGCGCGGCGGTCGCCGTGGCGGCGGCCTCGGCGGCATCGTCAAGTTCCTCATCTTCGCGATCGTCCTCGCCGGGCTCGTGCTGCTGGTGGCCCTGACCGCGCTCCGGCCGCTCGTCAACTCCGCGATCCTGTCGTGGGCGAACGACAACCCCGGGGCGCTCAAGTTCGGCGTTCGTCGCCGATGTCGTGAAAGAGGACATCGGGGCGGCGATGACGACCCCGGTCTCCAGCGACCCGGAACAGGTGCAGTTCACCGTCCTCGATGGCGACACGGCGGCCACGATCGCCGCCCGTCTCCAGGACGAAGGGTTCGTAAAGGACCAACGGGCGTTCGTGTTCATCGCGACGGAGCGTGCCCTGACCGGCAAGCTCCAGCAGGGAGAATTCATCCTGCGCAAGAACCTGACCCCCGACGAGGTCGTGACGGCGCTCCTCGCCCCACCGGAGACGCCGTACGTGGACATCGCCCTGCGGACCGGGTTGCGGCTCGAACAGATCACGGCCAAGCTCGAGACGATCGACGGCCTGGAGATGGACCCGCGCGAGTTCTACGAGCTCGTGACGAACCCGCCGGCCTCGCTCATCGACGACTACCCGTGGCTGGGCAAGGTCCTCGAGGACGCCCCCGACGGCGCCACCCTCGAAGGGTTCCTGTGGCCCGCGACCTATCGCGTCCTGCCTGACACGACCCCCGATGAGCTCGTCCGGCTGATGCTCGACAAGTTCGAGGCCACCGTCGGCGAGGCGCGCCTGAACGTGCCCGACGAGCGCGGTCTCAGCTTCTACGAAGTGCTGACCCTGGCCTCGATCGTGGAACGCGAGGCCCAGCTCGACGAGGAGAAGCCGCTCATCGCCGGCGTCTACGCGAACCGGCTCGACAAGGAGAAGTGGCCGCGCGAGATCCTCGAGTCGGACCCGACGATCTTCTACGTCCACGACTCGCTCGAGCTCGACAAGCTGGGCGTGCCGAACTGGCATCAGTACAAGTTCTGGGCGCCGATCGAAGGCGGCCTCACCGACGAGACGCTGCCGCCCGAGCTCGCCGGCTACAACACGTACACGTCCAAGGGCCTGCCGCCGGGCCCGATCGACACCCCCACCGTGACCTCCATCGATGCGGCCCTCCGCCCCGACATCGCGGACGACTACCTGTACTTCCTGGCCAAGGGCGACGGGAGCGGCACGACGGCCTTCGCCAAGACCTTCAAGCAGCACCAGGCCAACATCAAGAAGTACCTGAAGCCGAAGCCGTGACCGGCGGCCACACGGCGGCATGGCCGGTCGCGGCCGACTTCGCGGCGCCGCCGTCGGCGACCCAGCGAGCGGCCTGGCACGACGCCGACGCCTCTGCCCGACCGGCGCGGCTTAGCCGCCTTCGAGCGCGCTTCGCAGGACGCCGGCGTCGACGCCTACTTCGGGGTCCGGCGCGAGCACATGCGCTACCTGACCGGGTTCACGCTGGCCGAAGGCGAGGAGAAGGTCGCGGGGAACTCCGGGCAATTCCTCGTCGGTGGCGACGAGGTGGTCGTGCTGACCGACTCGCGCTACCGGATCCAGGTCCAGCGCGAGGCCCCGGAAGCGCGCAGCGCCGAGGCGTACGGCGACCTGCCCCGTCGCTGGCCCGAGCTCGTCGCGAGCATCGGGGCGACCCGGATCGCGGTCGAGGCGGGTTTCGTCCCACACGCGCTGTGGACCCGCCTGGCGGCCGCGGCACCAACGGTGGAGCTCATCCCGGTCGAGGGCTGGCTCGAGTCGGATCGGGCCATCAAGGAGCCGGCCGAGCTCGAGCGCGTCGCGGCGGCGTGCGCCGTGGCGGACCGCGCCCTGGCCACGCTGCTGCCCGAGATCCGACCGGACGTCACCGAGCGCGACCTGGCGCTGCGCCTCGAGTGGCTCATGCGGACCGGCGGCGCCGAGGCCCTGGCCTTCGACGTCGCCTGCCTGAGCGGGCCGGAAGCCGCGTTGCCACATGGGGCGCCGGGCGATCGTCCGGTGGCCAGCGGGACGGTCCTGTTGTTCGACTTCGGGGCGCAGGTTGACGGCTACCGCAGCGACATGACGCGGACCCTGTTCGTGGGGGAGCCGACGGCAGACGACCTCGCCATCTACGAACTCGTCGCACAGGCCCAGGCGGCCCCGATCGCGGCGCTCGAGGCGGCCGTCGCGCGCGGTGGTGACTTGCCGGCCGGCCGGGCGTTGCACGCCATGGCCCGCAACGTCATCGTCGAGGCCGGCCACGGCGAGCATTTCGGGCACGGGACGGGCCACGGCATCGGTCTCGCGACCCATGAGGCCCCGTCGCTGGGCAAGCAGGCCGTCCGAGCTGCCGCTGCCCAGTCCGACGGTGTTCTCAGTGGAGCCTGGTGTCTACCTCGAGGGTCTGATGGGCGTCCGCATCGAGGACCTCGTCGCGGTCGACGCGGCCGCTGGCCGGGTCGAGCTGCTGACCCGCTTCCCGCGGGACGTCATCGTCGTGGGTACCTGAGGCCGATTCGCATGCCCGCCCGACGCCTGGTCGCGATCGTCGCCTGGCTCGGGCTCGTTGCGGCCATCCTCGCCGGTTGCGCCGAGGGACCACCGGCCACGCTCCCGGCGGCCATCCCGCCGATCGACTGTCGTGGGGTACCAGCCCAGATCTGCCAGGACGCGGTCAACACGGCCCGGACCAATCTGGACCCGGGCGCGTTCGTGGTCCAGGTCCGGGTGGTCTGCCAGGTGGCGACGTGCACGGTGGCCAACGGTCAGGCGCAGGTCGACGTCCAATACTCGAACCGTCGCGACAGCTACGGCACGGGCTGGGCCAGCGCGGTCGACCCCGCGCAGCCGGCGCCCGCCGAGCCGCCCCAGCCAGATGGCTCGGAGCAGGCCCCCGCGCCACTCCCCGTCGAGCCTGTCTGTGTCGGGGTCCCGCCGGGTCGGTGCCACGACCAGGCCGAGAACGGGATCGATCCGGCGAAAGAGTTCGATCACGATCCGGGCGATGTCGTTGGGATCGTCGTTCGATGCACGGTCGCGACGTGCACGGACGAAGGCGGCTCGGGCGATACGATCGTCACCTACCGCGATGGCACCACGAGCAAGGGCGGCTGGAGCTACGCGGGCGCATCGGCCAGCTGAGACGCGTCAGCGGTCCGCCAGCGTCGCCTCGAAGGCGGCCATGAAGACGGGGACCTCGGTCGTCGTGAACGCGAGCGGCGGGCGGACCTTGAGGACCTCGCCACGAGGTCCGCACGTTCCCACGAGAACGCCGCGCTCCCGCAGCCCCTCCTTGACGGCACGTCGCCATCGCGTCGCCGTCGAATGCCACGCCGATGGCCAGGCCCGCGCCGCGGACCTCGCGGATCCGCGGCTCGCGCTCGGCCACCGCGCGCAACGCGTCGCGCAGGGTCGCGCCGGCCATCGTGACCCGCGGCAGCACCCGCTCGTCGGCGAGCACGTCCAGCACCGCCAGCGATGCCGCCACTGACACCTGGTTGCCACCGAACGTGCTGAAGAACACGGTCTGGTCGGCGAAGCGCTCGGCGAGGTCGCGCCGCGTGACGACCGCACCGACGGGGTGTCCGTTGCCCATCGGCTTGCCGAGCGTGACGAAGTCCGGCGTGATCCCGTAGCGCTCGAACGACCACATCGACTCGCCCGTGCGGCCGTGGCCGCCCTGCACCTCGTCGGCGATCCAGAGGCCCCCGCGCGTCGTGCACGCTCGCGACCCACGCCGCGACGACGTCGCGCGGGGATGGACGGGAAGCCGTCGCTCGTGAGGACCCCGTCGAGGATCGCGGCCGCCGGTCGGTGGCCGGCCGCCGCGAGCCGCGCGATCGCCGCGTCCAGTGCGTTCGGATCGGGGGTGGCGCCGGGCTGGTCGGGGAGGGCCCACGTGGCGACGTGGTCGGGCCGTCGCCCGGCCTGCCACATCTCGGGCGACAGGGCGGCGATCGCCTCGGAGATGCCGTGGTAGGCGAATGGTGTGCACAGGCCGCCCGCTGGCCCCGGTGGCGGTCGTCGCGAGCCGCCAGGCGAGGTCGTTCGCCTCCGAGCCCGAATTCACGAAGAAGACCGTGTCGAGGCCCGGCGGCATGGTCGCGCTGAGCCGCTCGGCGAGCTCGATGGCGCCCTCGTGGAGGTAGCGCAGGTTCGTGTTCAGGCGGCGCGAGGCTCGGGCGATCGCTTCGGTCACCCGCGGGTGGGCGTGACCCACGCACGGGACGTTGTTGTAGGCATCGAGATAGCGGCGCCCGTCGACGTCGACCATCCAGACGCCCTCGGCGCTCGCCATCTGGATCGGCTCGTCGTAGCTGAGCGGCTCGAGCGCGGGTCCGAGCGTCCGTTCACGCCGCGCGACAAGAGCGGCACGGGCCGCAGCGCCCGGGCGCGGGACCTCGGCCCCGAACCGGCGCGCGACCTCGTCCCAGCCGACCTCGAGCAGGGTCGCCATGACCTCGCTCACGGCCGCGTTGTAGCGCTCGGCGAACGCCCCGTGCTCGAGGCCACGCTCGGTGCGCCAGGACGAGATGGCGATCGTGACGGCGGCCCGGGTCGCCCACATCTCGCCGAGCAGACGCAGCTCGTCGGGCTCGAGCGGCGTGACCCGCTGGTGGCCGTCGATGACCAGCCGGGCGGTCCGGAACAGCTCGTCCGGCCCGCGACCGGCGCACAACGAGTCGAGGACGCTCGCGAGGTCGATGAGCAGCGCTGAGTGGCTCATGTCCCCGAAGTCGACGATGCCGGTGATCCGTCCGGCGTCGTCGGTCAGGGCGTTGTCGCTGGTCAGGTCGCCATGGACGACCTGGGCGCGCAGGGACGGCCAGGCGGGCTCCAAGACGGCCGTCGTAGCGGTCGAGGACGCGCTCCACGAGCGCCCGGCGATCGGGGTCGCGGATCGCGTCGACCATGACCCGCGTCCGGCCGGCGTGCTGGACGTCCCAGAGCATCGTCCGCTGGGCGCGCGGGTGGAAGAACCCGCGCAGCGCCCGGCCCAGGCGCGCCGTCGTGCCGCCCCAGGCGATGAGCGCCTCGTCGGACAAGCCGCGCGGGTCGATCCGGTGGCGACCCGGCAGGACGTCGTACATGCGCACGTGGTGGGCGCCGTCGGTGTGCTCGAAGGTCGCCCGATAGGCCGCCGGATCGCCATCGCCGGCCGTGCAGCGGGCACGCGCCAGGGCAGGGCCAGCGGCAGCCCCGGGTCGACGCGGGCCGCGTGGTGGACCGCCAGCGCCTCCATGTCGAGCGTCGCCGGGTCCTCGGCGGCGTTCGAGAGCTTCATCACCGCGCGCGGCGTCGCCGCGTCGTCGAGCAGCAGGAACGTCTGGTCGCGTTCGCTCCCGAGGTCGCGGGCGGCGCCCACGACGAGCCCGAACGTCCGCTCGGCGATGGCGATGACCGCGGCCTCGTCGAAGTCGGGCGGCGGCGCCGCCAGGACCGCGTCGAAGTCGATGGCTGCGTCCATGTCGGCCCGATGGTAGCCCGCCCTGTCGCCACCGGAGCGTCGGCTAGAATGCGCCGACAACCCCTACCGACCGAGCGGTCCCGCTGGCGCGTGCGCCGCGCCGCGATCCCCCAGGAGCCTCATCCCATGATCAGCACCGGCGAACTCAAGAAGGGCGTCGCCATCGAGCTCGACGGCGAGCTCTGGCAGATCCTCGACTACCACCACATCAAGATGGGTCGCGGCTCGGCCCAGGTGCGCATCACGCTGCGCAACATCAAGCGCGGCCAGACCGTGGAGCGCTCGTTCCAGGCCGGCACCAAATGGCCGCGCGCCTCGATGGAGAAGCGCCCGGTCCAGTTCCTGTACCGCGACGGCAACGACTTCCATTTCATGGACAACGACACGTACGACCAGTTCATGCTGACCGCCGAGATGCTCGGCGACACCGCCCTGTACCTCAAGGACGGCATGAACATCGATCGCACGAGCTACCAGGGCGAGACGATCGGCGTCGAGCTGCCGGTGACCGTCGACCTGGCCGTGGTCGACACGGAGCCGGGCTTCGCGGGCGACACGCAGTCGGGCGCTCGCAAGCCGGCGACCCTCGAGACCGGCCTCGTGGTGCAGGTGCCGATCTTCGTGGAGGCGGGGGACACGCTCCGCATCGACACCCGGACCGGGGAATACCAGACCCGGGTCTGACCATGGATCGTCGGCCCGAACCTCCGGACTGGGCGCTGCCCGGTTGGTCCGAGGTCGACGACGAATTGGACGGCCGGGCGCCGGCGCCGCGCCCGGGTGCCGCACCGAGCGGATCGCCGCCGCCGCGACCGAGTGCGCCCGGGACCTTCGGGCTGCGCATCCTCGGGGTCAGCGAGGTCACACGCGCCGTCCGTGGCGCGATCCGGACGGATCCCCGGCTCGTGGACCTGTGGGTGGAGGGCGAGGTCGGGCGGGTCACCGTCTCGTCGGCCGGGCCATGCCTACTTCGCGCTGAAGGACGACAAGAACCAGCTCCAGTGCGTCTGGTTCCGCGACGACCGCCAGCGCTCGGCGTTCGAGGCCCAGGCCGGGCTGCGCGTCGTGGCCCACGGTCGGATCGACCTGTTCGAGCCGCAGGGTGCGCTGCAGCTCTACGTGGACTCGCTCCAGCCGGCGGGCGTCGGCGACCTCGCGCTCCGATTCGAGGCACTCAAGGCCCGTCTCACCGAGGAAGGCCTGTTCGACCAGGCGCGCAAGCGTCCGCTGCCGGTCCGGCCCCGGACGATCGCGGTCGTCACGAGCCCGACTGGGGCCGTCTGGCGGGACATCTGCCACGTCCTGGCCCGCCGCTGGCCGCTCACCCGGGTGATGCTCATCGCGTCCAAGGTCCAGGGTGACGACGCGCCGGCGAGCATCGTGCACGGCCTCGCGCGGGTGGACCGCTGGATCGACGCCTGCCTCGCCGAGGGCCGTCCCGAGGATGCCCCGGCGGTGACGATCGTGGCCCGCGGCGGCGGCTCGCTCGAGGACCTGTGGGCCTTCAACGACGAGCGCGTCGTCCGCGCGGTCGTGGCCCATCGCGTGCCGGTCGTGGCGGGGATCGGCCACGAGGTGGACGTGACGCTCACCGACTTCGCGGCCGATGTCCGCGCGCCGACGCCGTCCGCCGCCGCGGAGATGGTCGTGCCGGACCGCTCGGATCTCCTCGCCGCGATCGCCGGTGGCCGACGCCGGCTGGACGCCGCTGCGGGCCGGCGGGTCGCCGCCGCCTCGCGCACGGTAGGGGAGGAGCGGCGCGCCCTGGAGCGGCTCCACCCGGCCGCCCAGCTGGCGGTCGCCCGCGAGCGGACCGGGTTCCTGGTGGATCGCGCCACGCGGGCCGTGGAAGGCCGCCTCGCCGGCGAGCGGCGAGCGACGGAACGGCTCGGGGCGCGTCTCGCGCCGATCCTGCCGACGCGCCTCAGCCGCGACCGCGCCCGCCTGGCCCGGGCGGACGGTCTGGGTGCGATGGCCGCCCGTCGCGTGGCCCGCGCCCGCACGGAGCTCGCGACCTCGTCCGCGGCCCTCGGCGTCCTGGGACCGCAGGCGACGCTCGATCGCGGCTACGCCATCGTCCGGCGCCGGCCCGATGACGCCATCGTGCGCAGCCCGACCGAGGCACCGTCCGGCACGGCACTCCGCATCCGGGTCGCGGGCGGCGATCTGCCTGCGGTGGCCCAGGACCGGTCCGCCGAGCCCGACTGATGCTGGCCGAGCTCCTGGTGTTCGGTGCGGTCGTCGCCGTCATCGCCGTCGTCGGCGTGTGGCTCGGTATGCTGGTGGCCCGCTGGATCGATCGGCGGTCCGACGACGACGACGAGGAGCACGGTGTCGACGACTGATCCGACCCAGGTCGCGCCCGCGGGAGACGCGGCTGGCCCCGCCATCGAGGAGCTGTCCTTCGATGACGCCCTGGCGGAGCTCCAGCGCACCGTCACGGAGCTGGAGACCGGCGGACAGCCCCTCGAGGCCGCCATCGCCCTCTACGAGCGTGGCGTGGCCCTCCAGGCGCGCTGCGAGCGATTGATCGGCGACGCCGAGCTGCGCGTCCAGCAGCTGGTCGCGCGGGCCGGTGGCGCGCTCGAGACGCGCGAGGTCCGCACGGACGAGGACGGCGACGCCGCGCCAGGCTGACCGGGCCCTTCGCACCGGAGTCGAAACTCGCGACCGGCCGGCATCAGGTTTACACTCCGGGTCCGTCCATCATCCCGTCCGACGGCGCGTGCGTACCAGCAGTCACACCCGGGCGATCCCGCCCGTCAGCCCGACCGAACCGGCTGACTCGAGCCGGCCCCTACGGAGCTCCCCACACCGTGTCCCTTCTGTCCGAATTGCAGAGCCCTGCCGACCTGCGCGGCATGGACGCCTACCAGCTCGCCGAGATCGCCGCGGAGATCCGCGAGACGATCATCCGGACCGTCGCCGTCACCGGCGGCCATCTCGGCTCCTCGCTGGGCGTCGTCGAGCTCACGATCGCCCTCCACCGACTGCTCGAGTCGCCACGCGACCGGATCGTGTGGGACACGGGGCACCAGGCCTATCCACACAAGCTCCTGACCGGGCGCCTGGATCGCTTCGGCACGCTGCGCTCGCTCGATGGTGTCGGGGGCTTCCCGCGCCGGACCGAGTCGGAGCACGACGTGTTCGACGGCGGGCACGCCGGCACCGGGCTGTCCATCGCCGAGGGCTTCGCCGAGGCGCGAGACCTGCGCCACGGCATGGAGCGCATCGCGGTCGTCGTCGGCGACGCGGCGCTCATGAGCGGCCTGTCGCTGGAGGCGCTCAACGACATCGGCCAGCGTCAGACCCAGATGCTGATCGTCGTCAACGACAACGAGATGTCCATCTCGCCGACCGTCGGGGCGTTCTCCCGGTATCTCTCGCAGATCAAGCTGTCGGGGACCTGGCGCCAGAGCAGGAGCGCCTACGACCAGACGGTCGAGCGCATCCCGGTGATCGGTCCGAACCTGCTGGAGTGGTCGCGCCGCCTGCGCGCCTCCGTGGTCCGGTTCGGCCAGCCGGGGCAGCTGTTCGAGGACCTCGGGATCACGTACATCGGCGCGGTGCCGGGGCACGATCTGGCCCTCCTGACCGAGACCCTCGGGGCGGCGCTCGCCCTCCCGGGCCCCGCCATCGTCCACGTCCGGACCCAGAAGGGTCGCGGCTTCCGACCGGCCGAGGCGGACCAGGTCTCGTTCCACGGGGCCGCCCTGCCACCGATGACGCTCACCCCGGCGCGCTCCACGGGCGACGCCGCGCGCGTCGCCCCGGCGGCCTCGGGGGCCTCCGCGACGACCTCGGCCACGGCGGCCATGCCGACCGAGACGATGGCCGATGACGCCGCCGCGCCGATCGCGCCCGCGGCCAAGCCGAAGCACCCGAATTACACGGCCGTGCTCGCCGCCGAGCTGACCGAGCTCGCCCGGGTGGACCGGCGCATCGTCGGGATCACGGCGGGCATGCCCACGGGCACCGGCATGAGCAAGCTCGCGGCCGAGTTCCCGGACCGCGTCTTCGACGTCGGCATCGCCGAGCAGCACGCCGTCACGTTCGCGACCGGTCTGGCGCTCGCCGGCATGCGCCCGGTGGTCGCGCTGTACTCGACGTTCCTGCAGCGCGCGTTCGACCAGACCGTGCACGACGTCTGTCAGAACGACGCCCCGGTGCTCCTCGCGGTCGACCGAGCGGGCCTGGTCGGCGAGGACGGCACCAGCCACCAGGGCATGTTCACCCTGTCGGCCCAGCGCCAGCTGCCCAACCTCATCATCGCCTCGCCGCGCGACGAGCAGGAGCTGCGCTCCCTGCTGCGGACGGCGCTGGCCCAGGATCATCCGTTCGCCCTGCACTACCCGCGCGATGCGGGCTTCGGCCTCGCGCCGATCGAGCCCACCGTCCTCCCGATCGGGCAGGCGGAGACGCTGCGCGAGGGCCGGGACCTGCTGTTCGTCGGGTTCGGGCCGATCGTCGCCCGGGTCATGGAGGCGGCCGACGCCCTCGAGGCCGACGGCTGGAGCGTGGGCGTCATCAACGCCCGATTCGCCAAGCCGCTCGATCGGCAGCTCATCCTCGATGCGGCGCGCGGCAAGCAGCTGCTCGTGACGTTCGAGGAGAGTGTCGTGACCGGTGGCTTCGGGAGCGCGGTCCTCGAGCTCGTCGAGGAGGCCCGCTTCACCGATCCGGCCTATCGCACCGTGCCGGTCCGCGCGATCGGGATCCCGGGCGACCGGTTCGTCGACCATGGGTCGGTGACCGACCTGCGCCGGGTGCTGCGCCTCGACGCGCCCGGGCTGACCGCCCAGGTCCGGGAGTCCCTGGCCACGCTTCGCGCGGTGCCGGGGATCACCCCGGAGGTCGCGGCCGGCTGAGGTCGGGCTCCGGCGTGTCCTGGAAGGTCAGTCGCTGACGGGCGACGGTCAGCCCGACGACCCGCGAGATCACGATCGCCACGTACATCAGACCGACGACCTGCTCGATCATCACGACGGAGCGGGCATTCGGCAGCACGGGCACGATGTCCGACAGGCCGACGCTGGTCAGGTTCGTGAAGGACAGGAACAGGAGCTCGAACCACGAGCGCGGGAGCAGCGGGGTCGCAGCCGCGCTGAACGACCCGGGCCAGATGACCTGCACGGCCATGAAGGTGTAGGCGAACGCCCAGGCAAGGACGGTGAAGGTGGCGCCGGTCGCATACAGCTCGTCCGGCGTCACGATGTGGTCGCGGAACATGTACCGGACGAGCGCATACGACGTGTAGAAGTAGAAGACGGCGTGGAGCACGGACGACCAGAGCACGACGGTCTGGTCGAGCGGCTCGAGCACCTCGAGGATCGTGAACACGACGATGGGCACGCCGAGGACGATCGCGACCCAGGTCAGCGCGGGGGTCGACTGGACGGTCCGCACCGCGATGAACAGGACGACGAGCCCGAAGAGCGACAGGAGCGCGCGCCCGAGCGCGCCTTCGAGGAAGGGATAGAGCAGCACCCCGATCAGCTGGACGGCCAGCAGGACCGCCGAAGGCTGCGAGGAGAGACGAGGCACGTGGAGGCGAGGGGAGCCCGTCATCGCGTCCAGTCTAGGAGCCGCATCGGTCGCCCGGCACGTCGGTACGTCCGAGTGCAGCGGCGCGTGGCACGATACGAGCCGTGACGACCACCACCGGCACCACCAGCCGCGCCCGGCCCGCCAAGGCGCCCAAGCGTGTCCGCCTCGACCAGCTCCTCGTCGAGCGTGGCCTCGTCGAGTCGCGGGCACGCGGCCAGACCCTCCTGCTGGCCGGCAAGGTCCGGGTCGGCGACGGGGATGGCGCACGGCTCGACCACAAGCCCGGCGACCTCGTCACCCCGGGGGTCGCGATCGTCATCGACGCCCCTGAGCCGTACGTCAGCCGCGGCGGCCACAAGCTCGCCGCCGCCCTCGACGCGTTCGGCATCGACCCGGCCGGCTACACCGCGCTCGACGTCGGCGCATCGACGGGCGGCTTCACGGACGTCCTTCTGCAGCGCGGCGCCCGCCACGTCACGGCGCTCGACGTCGGCCGGGGCCAGCTCGCGGAGTCGCTGCGCCGCGACCCGCGGGTGACCTCGATCGAGCGCACGAACGCCCGGACGCTGACCGCGACGACCCTGCCCGGACCGGTGGACCTCGCCGTCATCGACGTGTCGTTCATCGCGCTGGCCAAGGTCCTCGGCCCCGTCGCCACGACACTCGCCCCGCGCGGCCACATCGTCGCCCTCGTGAAGCCCCAGTTCGAGGCTGGCAAGGGCCGCACGGATCACGGCGTGGTCCGCGATCCGGCGATCCATCGCGAGGTGCTCGAGCGCGTGGTGGCCGAGGCGGCCGCCCTCGGTCTCGGCACGCGGGCCGTCATCGCCTCGCCGATCCTGGGACCCGAGGGCAATCGCGAGTTCCTGGTCCATCTCGCCGTGGGACCTGGCTGCGCCGAGATCGGTGACCGGATCGCCGAGGTCAGCGCCCCGCTCGCTCCGCTCGAGTCGCCGACCGGGACCGACGGATGACCATCGAGCGCATCGGCTTCGCCTACAACCCGACGAACGAGGCCGCCGTGGACCTGGCCGCCCGGGCGTCCGGGTGGTGCCGCGTGCGCGGCATCGAGGAGTGGCAGTCGCAGGCCGGCGACCATGAGCGGCTGGTCCGCGAGCTCGTGTCCACGGACGCGCTCGTCGTCCTCGGCGGCGACGGGACGTTCCTGCGGGCCGCGCGGGCGGTCGCCGACGTCGACGTGCCGATCCTCGGCATCAACCTGGGCAAGGTGGGCTTCCTCTCGAAGGCCGAGGAAGGCGATCTCGAGAGCGTCCTCCAGCGGATCGTCGACGCCGAGTACACGATCGACGAACGCATGGTGCTCGAGGCCCGGATCCTGCGCGGCGGCCACGTCGGCGAGGACGACCTGCACATCGCGCTCAACGACATCGTCATCGCCCGCGGCGCGCTGGCCCGGGTCTGTCGGTTGGACGTGTCGATCGATGGCACGCACCTCGCGACGTTCATCGCGGATGGTTTGGTCGTCGCCAGCCCGACCGGGTCCACCGGCTACTCGTTCTCCGCCGGGGGCCCGATCCTGGACCCGGTCAGCCGCAATCTCGTCCTGACCCCCATCGCGGCCTACCTGTCCGCCTTCCGCTCGGTGGTCATCAGCCCGGAGCAGGTCGTGCGCTGCCGGGTCGTCGACGCGCATGAGGCGCTCGTGTCGGTCGACGGCCGCGAGGACCTGCCCATCGCCGTCGGTGACGTCGTGGAGGTCCGGGCCATCGAGCGGCCGATCCGCCTCCTGGACCCGGCGGGCTCGCTGTCCTTCTGGGACCTGCTCCGACACAAGGTGGAGCTGCTGCCGTCGTGACGGGAGCGCGCTCGACCCAGCCGGAGCCCGAGGTCGTGCCTGCGTCGCCGGTGGCCGGCCGGCTGGTCGAGCTGACCGTGACGGACCTCGCGCTCATCGATCGCCTGCGCCTGGCGTTCGATGCCGGGCTCAACGTCATCACCGGCGAGACCGGGGCGGGCAAGAGCCTGCTCATCGATGCTCTCGGGCTTGCGATCGGCGCGCGAGCCGACACCTCGCTCGTGCGGCACGGGGCGGACGGCGCGAGGGTCGAAGCCCTGTTCGACCGGATGCCCGAGCCGCTCATCGCGGTCCGCGAGGTGGCCGCTACCGGACGCTCGACCGCGCGGCTCGACGATGCGACGGTGACGGCGGCGCGGCTCGCCGACGAGGTCGGCATGCTGGTCGAGGTCCACGGCCAGCACGATCAGGGCCGGCTGCTCGACGAGCGCTGGCAGCGCGACCTGCTGGACCGGTTCGGCGAGCACGAGGCGCAGCGCGACGCCGTCGCCGCGGCCGTCGAGCGCTGGCGGGAGAACCGGACCCTGCTCGACGCCGCGACGCTCGACCCGCGCGAGGTGGCCCGGCGGCTCGAGCTCGTCGAATACGAGGCCGCGGAGATCGAGGGCGCACAGCTCCGGCCGGGCGAGGCGGCCGAGATCACGGCGCGACTCACGGCGGCCCAGCATGGCGAGGCGATCGCGCGTGGGGCGGCGACCCTGCGCGACGCGCTGACCGCCGAGGGCGGCGGCGCCCGTGACGCCACGGGGATCGCGTTGCAGGAAGCGCGCGGACTGGCTCGGCTCGATCCGCGCTTCGAGCCATTGGCCGAGCGGTTGGCCGGGCTCGAGGCGGAGCTCGAAGACGTGGCCGACGAGACACGCGGCCTCGCCGAGGGTATCGACCACGATCCGCGCGCCCTGGCCGAGCTCGATGCCCGCCTGGCCATCATCCATGGGCTGCTGCGGCGCTACGGCGACGACGAGGCGGCCGTGCTCGAGCACGGTGATGGGGCGCGGCGGGAGGCGGAACGGCTGCGCGGGCTCGCCGACGACCGGGCGCGCCGCCAGGTCGATGACGCCGTGCTTCTCGGCAAGGTCGCGGACGCCGCGGCCCGGCTGTCGGCGGTACGCACGGCGACGGCCGAGGTCCTCGGTGGCGCCGTTGGCACGGTGCTCGAGGAGCTTGGCTTCCCGCCGGGCGTGTTCGAGGTCGCCATCGGTCGTCGGGTGGCCGGCCCGGGCGAGCCCGCGGTCGAGGTCGATGGCGACGCGCTCGCCTTCGATGCCACCGGGATCGACCAGGTCGTCTACCGCCTCGCCCCGAACGCGGGGGAGCCCGCGCGCCCGCTGGCCAGGATCGCCTCGGGCGGCGAGCTGTCGCGTGTCGCGCTGGCCATCAAGCGCATCCTGGCCGAGGCCGACGCCACCCCGACGCTCGTGTTCGACGAGGTCGACACGGGGATCGGTGGACGGAGCGCGGACCCGATCGGGCGGAGCCTGTGGGGTCTGGCCCGCCGCCATCAGGTCCTGTGCGTGACCCATCTGCCCCAGATCGCCGCGCACGCCGACGCCCACTTCCGGATCGCCAAGCGCGAGCGCGACGGGCGAACCGTCACCGAGGTGGAGCGCCTCGACCGGGAGGGCCGCATCGTCGAGCTCGCCGCCATGCAGGGCGGGGGACCGGGCGACGCCGCCACCATGGCCTCGGCGCGCGAGCTCCTGGACCGAGCCGACGCCTGGCGGGCCGGGCCGGTCGGGTCGGCGCGGGCGGACTGACCGGCCGGGCCGGCCGTTGATGCGCCCCGACCTCGCGGCCTTCGACCGGGCGACGGCGGACTACCTGGCCTACCTGTCGGTCGAGCGCGGCCTGGCGCCGGCGACGATCCGCGCCTATCGCGGCGACCTCGCGGACTTCCGGCGGGACGTCGAGGCGGCGTCGTCGAACGCCTGGGCGACGTCGGCGGACGTGGCCGTCGGCCACCTGGCGCAGCCGCACCCGGCGTGGCCAGCGCGGTCAGGCCGGCCTGGCCCCGACGAGCCTGCGGCGCCGCGCGGCCGCTCTCAAGGGGTTCTACCGGTTCGCCTACGGCGAAGGGCTGATCGAGGTCGACGTCGCCGCCCATCTCGACCTGCCGCGCCAGACCCGGCGCCTGCCCGACACGCTCGACGTCGAGGAGGTCGAACGGCTGCTCGAGGCCGCATCGCTGCGCGGGGTGCGGGATCGGGCGCTCCTCGAGCTGCTCTACGCGGCGGGGTTGCGGGTCAGCGAGGCCATCGGGCTCGATCGCGAGGACTGCTCGCTCGACGGCGGCTTCGTCCGGGTCATCGGCAAGGGCGACAAGGAGCGGCTCGTGCCCATCGGCGACGAGGCCATCGACTGGGTGGGTGCCTGGGTCGAGGGCGCTCGGCCGGGTCTGCTCGCCCTGCACCACGTCGAACCGGTCCATGGCGGTCCGCTGTTCCTCGGCGACCGTGGCCGGCGGCTCGCGCGCCAGCAGGCCTGGGCGGCGGTGACCGCGGCTGCGACCGCGGCCGGTCTGGCCGGCAAGGTCAGCCCGCACACGCTGCGCCACTCGTTCGCCACGCATCTGCTCGAAGGCGGGGCCGACCTGCGGGTCGTCCAGGAGTTGCTCGGACATGCGAGTATCTCCACGACCCAGCTCTACACGCATCTGACCGGGGAGCGGATCCGGGACGTCTACCGTCGGGCGCATCCACGGGCTTGACGAGCAGGAAGGAGTTCCGAGGGGCATGGCCTACGCCGACGGGTTGCTCTCGACCGGGGAGCGGATCTTCCATCGCGAGAAGCAGCACTGGTGGGTCTTCGTGTGGGGCGCGCGCTTCACGATCCTCGCTGTCGTCCTCGCCTTGGTGCTCGGCATCCTCTCGACCGGCCTCGCCAGCGACGGCGCCTCGGGCACGTTCCGGACCATCCTCACGTGGATCGTCGCGGTCCTGTTCATCGGCGGGCTGGCCCTGCTGTTCTGGACGACCCTGCGCTACCTGAACCAGGAGTACGTCCTGACCAATCGGCGCGTCCTGCAGGTCGAGGGCGTCGTCAACAAGAGGGTCATGGACAGCTCGCTCGAGAAGATCAACGACGCCGTGCTGACGCAGTCGATCTTCGGGCGCGCCCTTGGCTTCGGCGACCTCAAGGTGCTCACCGCGTCCGACGCGGCGATCTCCGAATTCAAGATGATCCGCCGACCGATCCAGTTCAAGAAGGCGATGCTCGACGCCAAGTACGAATACGAGCGCGAGATCGCCGGCACCGGCGACGAGGATCCCGGTCCGCCGTTGCGCGACGTGCCACCCGTGAACATCGCGCCGGCGGCCGCCATGGGCGCGCCACCCGCAGCGACGAGCGCGGCGTCGGGTTCGCCGGTCGGCGACGAGACTCGCACGGTGCCTTCGCCGTCGTCCGCGGCACCATCGAGCACCGCTCCGGCCGGTGCCGCGATGAGCTCCGACGAGCTGACGCGAACGCTCGCGAGCCTGGCCGACCTGCGCGACCGCGGGGCGATCAGCGCCGAGGAATACGAGCGCAAGAAGGCCGACATCCTCGGCCGGCTGTAGCGCCCGCCGTGCCCTCCCGGCCGGGCCGGGGCCGCGCGGCTACCATACGCGGGACCCCGTACGAGGTGCCGCTTGGATCCGGAGAAGCTCTTACCCGTCGCGATCGCCGTCGCGATCATGCTGCTCGTTGGCTTCCCGGTCCACGAGTTCTCCCACGCATTGGCCGCCTACCGTCTCGGCGACAGCACGGCCAAGCTGTTCGGGCGCCTTACCCTCAACCCGATCGCCCATTTCGACCCGCTCGGCGGCATCCTGCTGGCCCTGACGTTCCTGGGCTCGGCGGGCTCGTTCGGCTTCGGCTGGGCCAAGCCCACGCCCGTCAACACGCGCAACCTCGAGGGAGGCCCGCGCGGCGAGGCGATCGTCGCGGCAGCCGGCCCCATCTCGAACCTCGTGATGGCGGTCGCAGTCGCCCTGCCACTGCGATTCATCATCCATTCCCCGGAGCTGGCGACCCAGGTCCCGCTCATCGTCATCCAGGTGTTGGACACGTTCGTCTGGATCAACCTGATCCTGATGGTGTTCAACCTGTTCCCGATCCCGCCGCTCGATGGATCCAAGGTGCTCTTCGCGTTCATGCCGCCGCGCATGGCGTATCAGTACCGGCCCATCCTCGAGCAGTACGGCTTCATCCTCCTGATCCTCGTGTTCTTCCTGCCGCCCGGCGACTCCATCGGTGGGCGCATCCTGTCGCCGATCCTGGATGGGCTCTACAGCTTCCTGGTGGGCATCTAAGGCCCGCCAGTTCCGCGCCCACCTCGGGGCCCGCGTGGACCCCGATGAACGCGCCGGACTGGTGGCCTGGCTGACCCCCGCCCAGCTCGAGGTGTTCGACCGGATGCATGTCGCCGACCAGCGCCACGGCCTCGATGTCGTCGCGACGCTGCGCGCACCCGGCGGAGCGATCGACGCCGCGTCGCCCGACCACGACCTCCTCGTCGCCGGACTCCTCCACGACGCCGGCAAGGGCCCGACCGGGGTCGTCCCGCGCGTCGCCTACTCGCTCGGCGAGGTATTCGGCTCGTGGGTCTGGACGGTGGCCGGCGCCATGCCCGGGTTCGGCGCGCCGATGGCCCGGCTCCGCGATCACGCCGAGCTGTCGGCCGTGCTGGCGGAGCGCGCCGGCTGCTCGCCACGGACCGTCGAGCTGATCCGCCACCAGGACGCCCCGATCGACCTGCCCGACGGCCGCCGACTCCAGCTCGCGGACGACGCGAATTGAGCATCCCCGATCGCCACGGCCACCCCGGCGTGCCGGTCATGGCGGCGGTCGGCGTGCCGGCCGCCGTGATCGTCGACCCCGATGGCGACGGACCGGCCGCGCCGCCGGCGGTGCAGATCGGCGCTGGGCCGCCGGCCGGAGAATGCGACGACGGTCCAGCTCGCCGCGTTCGACGGCCCGCTGGCGCTGCTGCTGACCCTCATCGAGGCCCGCCAGCTCGACGTCCTGACCGTGCCGCTGGGCGGCCTCGCCGACGCCTATCTCGATGCGTTGGCGAACCTGGAATCCGACCGCCTCGGCAACGTCAGCGCGTTCGTCGCGGTGGCCTCGCAGCTCATCCTCATCAAGAGCCGGGCGATGCTCCCGCGCAATCCTGCGCCCGACGCGATCGTCGACCCGGACGCGGGCGCTCGATCCCGAGGCCGAGCTGCGCGCCCGCCTGATCCTCTATCGAGCCCATCGCGACGCGGGCCTGCGGCTGGCCGATGAGGCGCTCGTGCGGATCGGCCTCTTCCGCCGGGAGCCGTCCGCGGCGCGGGCGAGCGGCCTGTCGGGGGCGCGCCCGGCCGACATCATCCCCATCGACCCGGCGCGGCTGGGACGGGCGCTCGCCCACCTCGCCCGGATCGCCCCGCCGCCGGCGCCACCGCCCGAGGTCATGGCGCGGACCATCACGCTGACCGAGCGGGCGGCCATCATCCGTGCGGCCCTGCGCGATGCGCCCACGGTCGTCCTCCAGGACCTGCTGACCGGCGTCCGCGACCGCGTCGTGATCGCCATCACGTTCCTCGCGATGCTCGAGCTCATGAAGCGACGCGAGATCGTCGTCGAGCAGGCCGCGCCATGGGGCCCGATCGTGGCCCGGCGTACCACCGCCGAGGAGCGGGCCGCCGCCGGTCTGCCCGTGGCGGCCGACGCCGAGGACAGTCCGCTCGACGAGTCGCTGGAGTCGTTCGCATGAGCGATGACCCGTCGGTTCAGGCGGAGGCCGGGGAGTTGACGGCCGCGGTCGACGTCCCGGTGGGATCCGCCGCCGACACGACGCCCACCGAGGGCTCCGGTGCCGCCGCGACCGATGGCGAGCGCCCGCCGATCGAGCTCACCGAGCGCGCCCTGGAGGCCCTGCTGTTCGTCGCCGAGCGTCCGTTGAGTCGGCGTGAGATCGCCCAGCTGGCCGGTACCGACCGGGCGACCGTCGACGAGCGCCTCGGCGACCTCGAGGTCGCCCTGCGCGACCGCGGCATCCGCCTGCTGATCGATGGCGACCGGGTCGAGCTCGCCACCTCGCCCGAGGGCGGCGCGCTCGTGGCTCGCTACGTCGGTGCGGACGCGGTCCGCCTGTCGCCGGCGAGTCTCGAGACCATGGCGATCGTCGCCTATCGCCAGCCGGTGACCAAGGCCGCCATCGAGCGGATCCGCGGCGTCGACTCGGACTACACCGTCCGGACGCTGCTCCACCGACGACTGATCGTCGAGCTCGGGCGCTCGGACGCCCCCGGCCGGCCGTTCCTGTACGGCACCGGCTTCGAATTCCTGGAGCGCTTCGGGCTCACCAGCCTCGAGGAACTCCCGGCCCTCGACGTCGACGTCGCCGACCGCCTCGCGGACGAGGGCGGCGAGCCCATCACCGAGGCCCTGTTCGCCGCGGCCGACTCCGCCCCGCCCGACCCCGACCAGGCCCCGGACGCCTGATGGGCGCCGAGCGCCTCCAGAAGGTCCTTGCGGCAGCCGGCGTGACGTCGCGCCGCGGCGCGGAAGCGATGATCGCGGCGGGCCGGGTCACCGTCGACGGCAAGAAGGCCGCGCCCGGCACGCAGGTCGACCCCGAGAAGGCGATCATCGCCGTCGACGGCCAGATCATCGGCTCGGCGGCCGCCCAGGCCTACCTGCTCCTCCACAAGCCCGCGGGCGTCACGTCCACGACGCGCGACCCGCATGCCGACACCACGGTCCTCGATCTCGTCCCGACCGCGCTCGTGCCCGACGGCGCGCGCCTGTACCCGGTCGGGCGGCTGGATCAGGACTCGGAGGGGCTGCTGGTCCTGACCAACGACGGCGGCTGGGCCGATCGCGTCCTCCACCCTCGCCACGGGGTCGAGCGCGAATACGCGCTGGCGCTCACCGCGCCGCTCGATGGCGAGCAGGTCGATCGCCTGCGCGCCGGCATCGACCTCGACGAAGGCCAGGCCACCCTGCACGGCCTGCGCCCGATGACCCCGGTCGAGGTCGCGAAGCTCGCCACGCTGCTCCGCCCGACGCCACCGGTCGACGTGCACTGGTACCGCGCGACGCTGACCCAGGGCTGGAAGCGCCAGCTGCGGCGCATGTTCGGTGCGGTCGGGGCGCCGGTCCATCGCCTCGTCCGCGTGCGCATCGGGCCGGTCCGCATCGATGGCCTGCGCAGCGGCTCGGTCCGCGCGCTGAAGGCGCCCGAGATCCGTGGCCTCGGGGCCGGCGCCGGTCGATCGCGCGGGGCGCCGCCCGTCGCCCCGGCACCGCCACCCGCGCCCGCCAAGTCGACGACGAGCCGGCCGCCGCGCCGGACGTGACCGCTATCCTTGGCCGGATGACACGACTCGTCGTGGCCCTCGACGGGCCGGGATCCTCGGGCAAGAGCAGCGTCGGCGCGGCCGCCGCGAAGGAGCTCGGCTATCGCTTCTGCGACACGGGACTGCTGTATCGGGCGGTGACCTGGCTGGCGGAGGCCCGCGGCGTGTCGGTCGACGACCCAGAGGGGCTCGTGGGCCTCGTCGCAGACGTCGAGCTCGCCGCGGACGAGCACGGCCGCCTGGCCCGCATCGTCGTCGACGGCACCGACCACACCGCCGAGGTTCGCAGCCCGGCTGTCGATTCCGCCGTCTCGGCCGTCTCCGCCGTGCCCGAGGTCCGGTCCGCGCTCCTCGAACGACAGCGTGCCCTGACCGAGGAGGGCGGCATCATCATGGCCGGCCGGGACATCGGCACGGTCGTGCTGCCCGACGCTCCGCTCAAGATCTACCTCGATGCCTCGGTCGAGGAACGCGCCGAGCGCCGGACCCGGGAGCGCGGGCTCGACCCCGACGGCCCGCAGGCCGAGGCCATCCTCGACGCGCTTCGCCGGCGCGACCACCTCGACGCCAACCGGGCGGTCGCCCCGCTGCGGGTGCCGGCCGACGCCCGGATCATCACGACCGACGGCAACACGTTCGAGGACACGGTCGCGGCCGTCGTCGCCACGATCCGCGATGCCGAGGCGCGCAGCGCCGACGAGGCCAACGCCACCGCCGACGCCCGATGAGCGAGGACGCCACCGAGGACGCAGCCCCGCCACCCGCCGATGCGCCCGCATCCGCACCCGCGGCTCGGAGCCCGGCCGCCATGACGCCCATCGTCGACGACATCACCCCGTGGATGCGGACCCTGGCCGGCGGCACGCGCGGACTGCTCGCCGGCCTGACGCGCGTGCGCATCGAGGGCGACGTCGACGGCATCCCGCGCGAGGGACCGCTCATCGTCGCCTCCAACCACGCCTCGAACCTCGACGCCGTCGTCCTCGCGTCGACGCTCATGCCGCGCCTCGGCCGGCGCCTGCAGTGGCTCGGCAAGAAGGAGCTGTTCGCATGGCCGGTCGTCGGCTGGGTCGCGTCGAACGGCGGCGTCCACCCGGTCGATCGCGGGACGGCGGACGTGGAGGCGTTCCGCCTGGCCCGGCGCATCCTCGATGAGGGCCATGCCCTGTTCGTCTTTCCGGAGGGCACGCGCAGCCACGACGGCGCCCTCGGACGCGGCCGGGACGGGGTCGCCGTGCTCGCCTTGCGCTCCGGCGCCCCGATCGTGCCGATCGGCATCGCCGGGTCCTACGCGGTCTGGCCGCGTGGCCAGAAGCTGCCGCATCCGGGCGGCCATGTCACGGTCCGCATCGGCAGCCCGTTCCGCCTCGCCGACGAGCTCCCTGCCGGCACGGATCGGAGGGCCGCCAAGGGCCTCGCGACGGACCTCATCATGCGTCGCATCGCGGGGCTGCTGCCGCCTGGCCAGCGCGGCCCGTACGGTGATCCGGACAGTCCGTCGTCCGACGAGGCGTCAGCGGCCACGTAGGCCGGCGGGGCTCACGGAGGCCCCGTGCGATAATCGGGACGTGGGAATGGTCGAAGAAGTCCGGATCGCGCGGCGCACCGGATTCTGCTACGGGGTTCGCGAGGCGATCGACAAGGCCAAGGAGGCCTCGGCCGCCGGCAAGTCGACGCATACCCTGGGGCAGGTCGTCCACAACGAGGGCGTCGTCCGCGACCTCCAGGCGCTCGGCATCCAGACCGTCGACACGCTCGACGAAGTCGATCACGGCGCCGCCGTCGTCATCCGCGCCCACGGGGTCCGCCCCGACGTCATGGAGCGCGCCGACCAGCGTGGTCTCGAGGTCATCGACGGCACGTGCACCTGGGTCATCCAGGAGCATCGCGAGCTGAGCCGCCTCGTGGAGGAGGGCTACACCATCGTCCTGCTCGGGACACCCAAGCACGCCGAGGTCGTCGGCATGCTCGGCTTCGCCCCGGACGCCATCGTCGTCGACGAGGAGGACGAGTGGGAGGTGGCCATCCCGCGCAAGAAGCGGATGGCGCTCATCAGCCAGTCCACCCAGCCGCCGTGGAAGTTCGAGAAGCTGGCCGCGTTCATGGTCAGCCGCGCCCACGAGCTCAAGATCGTGAACACCGTCTGTCCGGTCACGATCCGGCGCCAGGAGGACACGATGGAGACCGCCCGGGACGTCGACCTGATGGTCGTCGTGGGCGGCCGTTCCAGCGCGAACACCAAGGAGCTGACCCGGCTGTGCGAGATCGCGGGCACGCCGGCCGTCCAGATCGAGAGTGTCGACGACCTCACCGACCCGGCCGTCTTCGGAGACGCCCGCATCGTCGGCGTCACCGGCGGGACGTCCACCCCGATCGAGGACCTTCGCGACGTGACCCAGCACATCCTCGAGATGGCCGGCACGGCCGACGACGAAGGCCGACGCCGAGGCCCTCGCCATCGCGGCGCTCGAGCAGGCGGCCACCCCGGCCGGCCGAACGACCTCCCTCCCGAACCTGACCGCGCGACCCACGACCGGCGCGGCCTGACCGTGGCCTCCCGCCGCGCCGCCACGACGACGACGCGTCTGGGTGGAGCCCTCCCGGTCGTCGCCATCGTCGGCCGGCCCAACGTCGGCAAGAGCACGCTCTTCAACCGCGTCGTCGGGCACCGCACGGCCATCGTCGAGGACCGCGCACGGACGACGCGCGACCGCCTGTACGGCGACGCCGAGTGGAACGGTCGCCGATTCGTGGTCGTCGACACCGGCGGGCTCGAGCAGGATCCGGACGACCCCATCGAGGCCCGCGTCCAGGAGCAGGCACGCCTGGCGATCGCGGAAGCCGACGTCATCGTCTTCGTGGTCGATGCCGCGAGCGGCATGACCCCGTCGGACACGGAGGCGTCCGACCTGCTGCGGCGCGCGCCGGCGCCCGTCATCGTGGCCGTGAACAAGGCGGACAACGAGAAGCGCGAGCTCGAGGGCATGGAGTTCCACGCCTTCGGCTGGGAGGAGATGTACGCCATCTCCGCGGCCCACGGTCGTGGCACCGGCGACCTGCTCGACGCGATCGTGTGGGCGTTGCCCCCCGAGACCGAGCAGGAGCTCGCACGCAAGGCCAAGGACGCCGAGGCGGAGGCATGGGCCGACGAGGTGCTCGCCGGACGCCTGGAGCCGTACGTGGTCAGCGCGGACGACGAGGCGGCGGCGGCCGACGACGACGGCACCGAGACCGACGGCGCGGAGGCGGCCGAGCTCGGCCTGGAGCAGGCCGAGGCCGCCCGCTGGGATGCCGCGATCGCCGCGGAGTCCGAGTCCGGGCCGGCCGCCATCGCGTTCGTCGGGCGGCCGAACGTGGGCAAGTCGAGCCTGCTCAATGCGCTGCTCGGCGAGGAGCGGTCGATCGTCTCCGAGGTCCCGGGCACGACGCGCGATGCCATCGACACCCGCATGGAGTGGGGCCGCAGCGAGATCGTGCTGATCGACACGGCCGGCATCCGCCGCCGCGGCAAGGTCGCCAGTGGCCCGGCCGCGGAGCGCTATTCGACCCTGCGCGCCCTGTCGGCGCTGTCGCGCGCCGACGTCGCTGTCCTCGTCATCGACGCCGTCGAGGGCCTCACGGCCCAGGACGCCCACGTCGCGGGCTACGCGGTGGAGGAGGGGAAGGGCCTCGTCATCGCGGTCAACAAGTGGGATCTCGTCGCCGAGAAGACCGACCGCACCTTCGACCAGTACACCGAATGGATCCGCAACGAGGTCCCGTTCCTCGACTTCGCGCCGATCGTGTCGATCAGCGCCAAGACCGGGCAGCGCGTGGGCCGCGTCCTCGAGCTCGCCATCGACATCTGGGCGGAGCGCCGCCGCCGCGTCTCGACGGGCGAGCTCAACCGGCTCCTGCTCGCCGCGACGGACCGGACGCCGCCGCCGCCGGTCCGCGGCCGGCGCCCCAAGCTCTTCTACGCGACGCAGGCCGCCATCGCGCCACCGACCTTCGTGTTCTTCGCCTCCGACGCCTCGACCGTGCACTTCTCGTATCGGCGCTATCTCGAGAACCGCCTGCGCGAGACGTTCGGGTTCGACGGCACGCCGATCCGCCTGATCTTCCGCGACCGCGCCTCGGTGAAGCTCCCGCGCCGCAAGAAGACCCGGTCGGCGCCGGTCAAGTCGCCCCGTCGGGCCAGCAGCGCGTCGCGCCCCCGCCGCTCGCGCTGATGGCCGGGCCGCGGGTCGCCGTCGTCGGGGCGGGCGCGTGGGGAACGACCCTGGCGCGGCTCGTGGCCCGCGTGGAGCCCGTCCTGCTGGTCTGCCACGATCCGGCGACCGCGGAGCGCATCAACGCCACGCATCGCAATGAGGCCCGGCTGCCCGGGGTGGACCTGCCCGCGACGGTCATCGCGACGGCCGACCCGCGCGACCTGCAGGACGCCCGGGACCTCGTGATCTTCGCCGTCCCATCGACCCACCTGCGCGCGATGGTCCTCGCGGCGGCACCGCACCTCGCGCCCGAGGCGGACCGGCTGTCGGCGACGAAGGGGCTCGAGCGCGACTCGCTGCTGCGCATGTCCGAGGTCATCGTCGACGCGGGTGGTGGACGCCCTCGGGCGGTCGCGGCGCTCTCCGGCCCGAACCTGGCGGCCGAGGTGGCGCGCAACCTGCCGACCTCCGCGGTGGTCGCCACCGCCGATGCCGAGCTCGCCCAGCGGATCATCGCGCGGCTGGGCCGCCGGCGGTTCCGGCTCTATGCCAACGAGGACCTCCTCGGCGTCGAGCTCGCCGGCGCGCTCAAGAACGTCGTCGCCATCGCCGCCGGTGCCGCGGACGGCCTCGGCTTCGGGGACAACGGCAAGGCCGGGCTGCTGACGCGCGGCCTGGCCGAGATGATGCGACTCGGGATCGCGGCGGGGGCCAACGCGCTGACGTTCGCCGGCCTCGCGGGCATCGGTGACCTCGTCGCCACCTGCGGTTCGCGGCTGTCGCGCAACCATCGCCTCGGGGAGGAGCTGGCGGCAGGTCGGACCTGGGCGGAGATCGAGGCCTCGGCGAGCGGGACCGCCGAAGGGGCGTACACCGTGCGCTCCGCCCTGGCCCTCGCCGACCGGCTTGGCGTCGAGATGCCCATCGCCCGTGAGGTGGAGCGCGCGCTGTTCGAGGGCAAGAGCGTGCAGCGTTGCCTGGTCGACCTGCTCTCGCGCGAATCGAAGGACGAGCTGGCCGACGCGGATGCGTGGCTGGCGCGGCTGGGCGTCGGCGGTACGCGCTAGGGGGCGGGCAGGGGACCCTTGAGGATGACCATCCGCGGCAGGTAGACGTATCCGAGGGACTCGTTGAGCGCGCGGATGCGCTCGTTCGCTCCGTCGTTGTACGTCTCGATGCGTTCGTATCCGCGAGCCGCGGCCCGCCGCGCCAGCTCCTGCTTGAGCGCGCGGGCCAGTCCCATCCTTCGGCTGGCCGGGTCGATCGCGGTCATGCCGATGAAGACCTTGCTGTCGCCGCCGTCGTAGACCTGGACCACGCCGGCGACCGCACCGTCACGGATGGCGATGAGGCAGAGGTCGCGCAGGAAGCCCTCGTCCGACGTCATGTCGGCCTGCCACGCCTCGAAGGTCGGGTCGGGTTCGCCGGCGAGGGCCGGGATCTCCGGGCGCACGATGCGCTCGACTTCGAAGACGGCGCGTTCGAGCTCCGGCCGATCGGCGAGGGTGGTGATGATGACCCCGTCCGGCAGCGTCGGCGGCGTCGCCGGAGGTGCCGCCGCAAGATCGAGGCCGCCGAGCTGGCCGCCGCCGGTCGCGACCAGGCCACGGTGCTCGGCGAACGCCGTCGATGCCGCGTCGCCATCGACCACGACCACGCTCGCGCGCTGGAGGCCGCCATCGCGCGCGAACGCGGTGAACGACGTCCACAGGCGGTCACCGACGCCTCGACGACGCGCGTCCGGCAGGACCCAGAGATCGATGAACGCGAGCCCGCTATCGCGACCCATCGTGCCCCAGGCGACGCTGCCCGCGCCGACGTCGCGACCGTCGAGCGTGGCGATGGCGAGGCTCGTCGAGATGGTGCCGAGCAGTTCCGCCCTCCAGGCGACCGCCGTGAGCGGTCGCGGGTCGACGGCGTTGCGGACGGCGAGCAGACGCTCGAGGTCGGCATCGGTCGTGACCGGCTGCAGCTCGATCGACATGCGCCGAGCCTACCGGGCGCCCGTCGTGGCCGTCACGAAGGCGGGTCGGGGTCGGGGAGGGGTCGGGGAGGGGTCGCGTGCTAGACTGCGAAGCCTGTCGGGGCGTGGCGCAGTCTGGTAGCGCACCAGTCTGGGGGACTGGTGGTCGTGGGTTCAAATCCCGCCGCCCCGACCAAATCTCCCGCACGAAAGCACTTCCAAGGGGGAAGTGTGTTCAGAGCTGGCAGCAGTTGCTCGTGAACCGGCCAGCCGTGCACGGACGCGACGCCCGCAGGGGCCGACACCACACGCCAAACGGCCCTCAGAAGGCCGTGGATGGCTTCCAGCCGCCCGTGGCCACGCCGGCCCCGGTCACCACCGTCGCGCCGCTCTCCGTCCGGCTGACGGCGCTCGCCGGACCTGGGCTGAGGGCGTTGCCTTCGATAACGAGCAGGCTCGCCGGGCGCTCGACGGCGGATACCTGTATCCGGTCCTCGACAAGGACGCCGTGGACCCGGCCGTGCACACCGCCGTCGTCTGGCACTGGACCTGTTCGCAGCCCTGCTCAGGATCGACCGCGACCGCGTCCGGATCGTGTACGTGGTCCCCGCCGGCCAGTCCGACGTTGACCTCGTCTGGTCGGAGTGGGACGTGTCCGGGATGACCCACTGGAACTCGTCCCGCTGTGGGTCCGCGAGATGGCCGCCCAGAACGAGCTGGAGCGGTACATCCTCCGGGTCGAACGAGACCGCGAGACCCGGATCCGGTGAGCCGGAACGGGTCGAGGTTCGGGGAGCCGTGAGCCGACGATGGGCGTCATCAGGACCATCGGGTCATCTGTGAGGACCTAACGTCCGCCGGATGCGTTCGTTGAAACCTGAGGACCCCCCAGTCCACGCAGGAGGTATGCGCCTATGCGCCGCATCACCACGATCCCGATGGCGATCACCTTCGTCGCACTCTCGGCAGGAGCCGTGCTGGGCTACGCCGCCCTTCCGGCCGCATCGACCCCCGGTCTGACGAAGGCCGCCGAGCATGCTGACCGCGTACTACCGGCCCGCCCGGTCGTGGTTGACGCCGCGCCGGTGTCCGACGAGACGACCGAGGAAGCCGCCGCGCCAGCCGATCAGGCTGCTCACGGTGCGGCCGTGTCCGAGGTCGCCAAGGCCCCCGATACGACGCCCGACACCAACCACGGTGCCGACGTCTCGGCTGCCGCCAAGGCCAACCACGGTCAAGAGGTCGCGGCGACGCATCGCCCGGCCGACGCTGGCAAGCCCGCCGATACCGGCAAGCCCGATAACGCTGGCAAGCCGGACGACGTGGGCAAGCCCGCTGATGCCGGGAAGCCCGCCGATGCTGGGAAGCCCGCCGATGCTGGCAAGCCCGCTGATCCGGGGAAGCCGGACGATCCAGGCAACCACTAGACAACCCGGACCCTGCCGGCCCCGACCGCTGACACCCCGCGGTCGGGGTCGTTGTCTGTCCGACGAACAGGGCACATAGCAGGCGGATCGGGTCCCCAGTGGTGCGGCGCCGCACCACCGCTCCATCGTGGTCGAGCTCACGAATGGCCTTCCCGGAGTAGAGTCATCGGCACCCCCAACTGGCCATCGGCGCGCCGCACGGACGAGCCGCGCGATGACCGAGCCGAAATCCAGGAGGAGTCCATGCGCACTGGGATCCGAGCCTTCGCTTCCGCTCTCGCCGCGGCGAGCCTACTGATCGCAGTCGTCGCCGCGCCGGCCAGCGCCATCACCCACGGCACCCTCGATGGCGACGACCATCCGTACGTCGGCCTGATGACCGCCCACGCGGCGACCGGCGAATATCTGTGGCGCTGTAGCGGCACCCTCGTGTCGCCGACCGTCTTCGTCACGGCCGGGCACTGCGTCGAACCGGACGACAGCCAGGGCTTCGGCCCGCCGACCTACGCGGTCGTGTTCTTCTCGGACACGCTGATCACGCCGGATCCGGACTTCACGCTGACGACCCGCAGTTGTGACGGCATCGAGGGCTACCCCTGCGGTGACGCGAACGAGACAGCCATCACCGGGACCCTCCACGAGAACCCGAACTGGGATCCTGACGCCTTCTTCACGAATGACCTCGGCGTCGTCGTCCTCGACGATCCGTACGACCCTGGGTCCTTCGGCGCGTTGCCGGAGGCCGGCCAGCTGGATGCCCTAAAGGTCGGACCGGGAACGAGTTTCGACGCCGTCGGCTTTGGGCTCCAGCGAGCCTTCCCCGATGCCGCCAGCCGGAAGGATGTCGGGGAGCGCGTGCGGATGATCTCGCATCCATGGCTGCTCCAGATCAACAGGGGCAGCGTGGGCGACTACGCGATGTTGCTGTCGAACAATGCCAAGACTGGTGGTACGTGCTTCGGTGACTCGGGCGGCCCGAACTTCCTGGCGGGCACGAACGTGATCGCCGGCGTGACGTCGTACAGCCTCTCGTGGTACTGCGGCGGCGGCGGTGGCGTCTATCGCCTCGACAACGAGGCGGATCTCAGCTTCATCGAGTCGTTCCTCGAGTAGCCCACCCACACTCTCGCGATCCGAATCATGGAGCCCCGGCATTCGGGCCGGGGCTCCATTCATGTCCGCTGGACACCATCCCGAACCGGGTGTCACCGGTCCCGAGGATCTACTGATCACAAAGGCGGCGAGCCTACGCCCGCCGCCCTCGCCATCATCCGAGCGTCAGCCGGACCCCGCGTTCGGCCACGCCGTCTCGGACGCAGTCCCTGACGCGACGAAACAGCGCTAGTCCATGATCGCGGCTACCTGAGAGGGGCAGGTGTTCTGGGGGACGCCAGCAGCGCGGCTTTCTGATGGTCGCCCATATGTCGCGCTGGGCCAGTGACGAGACCGACTCTCCGGACATGGGCGTGCGCGCCCAGGAAGGCGGATCGAATGCCGCTGAGTCCCCGGAGGGCGACCGTGCTCGCCCTCGTCACCGTCGCACTTGCCGTTGCAGGCTGCGGGGCCGATCCGGCGACCCCCAGCCCGGCTCCCAGCGCGGTTGCTATCGCGGTTCCCAGCGCAACGGCGGCCAGCGACCTGGCCGCGATCGCCTGCTCCACCGACGACCCGGAGAATGTCGGCGCACTCACCGGCGCATGGCGAGGCAACGACGGCGGGGTCTACTACATCCGCCAGGTCGGCGACTGCGTGTGGTGGTTCGGGACTGATCTGGCCGACATCAAGCCCAGCGACGTAGGGCGATCGGGATTTGCGAACGTCGCGGCGGGGCGCGTGGACGGTACGGAGGTCGAGCTGGAGTGGGCTGACCTGACCGTCGGCAACCTCGTCGGCGGCGGCGGCCTCACGGTCACGATCGACGAGGGAGGCGACACGTTGACGGTCACCGGGCAACGCGGTGACTGGGGGTTCGGTGCGAAGACCCTCAACCGCGTCGCGAACGCGAGCGCGTCGGCGACGCCGTAGGTCAAGTCACGGCCGCACCCCGGTGCTGGCCTTGGGCGTCGCGGCCAGCCAGGCGTCGGCGGTGCCCTCGGTCATCCCCAAGCCGATCAGCCGGTTCCTGACGGCGTCGTGGCGCGCTCGGTCGATGCGCTCGGGGGTCGAGCGTCGGGCCACGGCGGACGGTGTCGCGATTCCAGTCACGTCCGATGAGGACGTTGCCGGGGGTGCGCAATCGTCGGTGCCCGGGTTTGCACGGTCGCGCCGTTGGATCGGCGGGCCGCGGCCGTCACGATCGAGACGGATCGGATCGGGCTCATCCCCCAGAGAGCCCGATTCGGTCCGTTGCCAGGTCGCCGCGCCGCCAAGGGGTTCCAGTGCCGTTCACCGAGGTCCAACTCGCGCTCGACGCTTGGCGTCAAGCGCTCGCTGAAGCCGAGAGCCTCGAGACCGGCAGCGACGAGCAGCAACTCGCGCTCGAAGCGGCAGAGGAATGCCGACTCTTCTATCTCGAAGCGGTCCGCCGAGCGGAGGTCGTCGTCGCGGACCTCGAAGCCGAGACCAGGCGTGACTGGGCCCAGATGCTCGCTCGCCGAGAGGCGACACGGCCCGCGGACGAGACCTAGGGCCGGACCCGGTTCTGGCGCTCGGCGTCGATCCACGCCCAGCACCGGTTACTCGCGCGCGTTTGGTGCGAAAACGTCCGGGAAGGCTTGATCAGGCCGCAGCGCCAAGACGACCTCGTGCAACGATGCGGGTCCCAAGGCGTCGTTGCAGGGGCGATCCGAGAGGGACTCCGCGGAACGCGCCAACGGAGGTCAGCATGCCCACCCCGTCACGTCGCAACCGACATCGAGTCGGGTCCCTGGTCGTGCTGTCGGTCCTCGTCGCGACGCTAGGCGCGTCCGGCCGCCCGCAGGCTGCCCATGCCGCGACCACGCCGTTCACGGACATCGCCGGGACGACCTTTGAGGCTGACATCGACTGGCTCTTCGCCGAAGGCATCACCAAGGGCTGTTCGGCGACGCTCTACTGCCCGGACCGTACGGTCACGAGGGGCGAAATGGCGTCGTTTCTCGTGCGGATGTTCGAACTGACGGAGGGCGGTGACATCGTGGCGTTCACCGACATCGCCGGGACGACGCACGAGCTGGAGATCAACAAGCTCGCCCATGCCGGGATCACGGCGGGTTGCACCGCCACGACCTTCTGTCCCTCCAGAGAGGTTCGTCGCGATGAGATGGCCTCGTTCCTCACGCGTGCCGTCCCGCTGACCGATGGGGCCGGGAACGACTACTTCCTCGACGATGACGCGACCACCCACGAAGCCAGCATCGACCGTGCCGCCGCCGCCGGCATCGCTTCGGGTTGTGCGGTCTGGAGGTTCTGTCCGGCCATGTCCGTCAGCCGAGGTCAGATGGCCGGATTCCTCCACCGTGTGGTCAGGCCGATCACCCCGCCGCTTCATCCAGCGCCGAAAGGACCACAGACCCTATACGTGGGCACGGGCGGCTCGGATGCTGACAACACGTGCCGCTTGAAGGTTGATCCCTGCCGGACCATCTCGTATGCGCTGTCGCTGACGCTCGATGGCGACACGATCGAGATGGGCAGCGGGACCTTCTCCGAGGAAGGCCTGGTCATCTACCACGACATCACCATCGTCGGCGATCCGGGCGGTGGAACGACGATCGATGCGCACGGTGGCGAGTCCAAGGGCATCCTCACGGCCTATCCCGGGCGCTCGGTCACGCTCGACCACCTCACGTTGACGGGAGGAAGCGGCTATGCCGGTCCGGCGGTGTGGTCCGATACCGCATTGACGATCCGCCATTCGACCATTACGGACAACACCAGTCCGTCCTGGGGCGGTGCCGTTGCCGGATACGGCGCGATCACGATCGAGCGGTCGATGATCAGCGGCAACGACGCCGGCATCAGCCTCCACGGAAGCGGCACATTGAAGGTCGTAGATTCGACTATCAGCGGGAATACGTACGGTGGCGTCTCTTCGTTGGGCGGCGTAGAGGTCATCGACTCAGCGATCAGTTCGAATGGTGGCCCGGCCATCCGCGCGGACTACGGTGCGGTCAGCGTGACCGGCGGGACAATCACTGGGAACGCCAGTGGCATCGAGAGTTTCGGAAGTGTCGGTTTCGTCCTGACTGTGACGGACACGGTCATCCGGGAGAGCTCCGGAACCGCTATCGCGGTCGGCCAAGGAAGCATCCTCATCTCGCGCTCTCTGATCGCCGAAAATGGCGGCGGCGTCTTCCTGGAGAGCTCCGGCGTGGTCGCGATCTCGAACTCGACTGTCAGTTCGAATGCGGCACCCGGGATCAGCAGCGGAGCCGCGGCCGGTGTCACGCTCACGAACTCGACCATCAGTGGCAACTCGGCTGCCGTCGGTGCAGGCGTCGACAACGCTGGCTCGCTCGTTCTCAGAAACTCGCTGATCGCCGGAAACGTGAGCGTGTCCGGGCCTGAGATCTCGGGTGCGATCGACGACCAAGCTCGCGAGCATCGTCGGCATCCCCGCGGGTCTCACTCTCGCTGACATCCTCGATCCTGCCGGACTGGCCGACAACGGCGGCCCGACGGAGACGATCGCCTTGACCGACTCAGCCACCAACCCCGCCCGGCACAAGGCGGACGCCGCGACCTGTGCTGCAGCCCCGGTCGGCGGGCTGGATCAACGTGGCCTGCCTCGTGCGGCGCCATGCGACATCGGTGCCTACGAGCTCCAACCATGAGGACGCGGCCTTCGTTCGGGCGCGTGCCGATCACCCTCGCCGTGGTCGCGCTCTTGGCGACCCTGGCGGGGTTCGCCCAGCCGCGCGCCGCCACTGCCGCGACGGCCCCGTTTACCGACATCGCCGGAACGACCTTCGAGGTCGACATCGATTGGCTCTTCGCCGAAGGCATCACCAAGGGCTGTTCGGCGACGCTGTACTGCCCGAACGATCCGGTCACCCGCGGCCAGATGGCCTCGTTCCTCGTGCGCATGTTCGACCTGCCGCCGACAGACGCCGACTACTTCACCGATGACGACGGGACGACCCACGAGATCGAGATCAACAAGCTCGCCGCCTCGGGTATCACCGTCGGCTGCACTGCGACGACGTTCTGCCCGACCGCAAACGTACGCCGCGACGAGATGGCCTCGTTCCTGGCCCGCGCCATCCCGCTCGCCGAGGGCGGTGGCGACAACTATTTCCGCGACGACGACGGCACAACGCACGAAGCCAACATCGATCGCACGGCGGCGGCTGGTATCACCACTGGGTGTGGAACCTGGCGCTACTGTCCACTTGCGCCAGTCACCCGGGGACAGATGGCGGGGTACCTCCATCGGGTCGAGGCACCCACGGATCCCCCAAATCACCCGGCTCCGGCCGGGCCGCTCACGCTTCACGTCGCGACAACGGGGAGCAATGCGGGCAACGACTGCTTCGATGCCGCGAAGCCATGTCGGACAATTCGCCATGCGCTCACGGTCGCCATCGATGGCGACGCCATCGTGATCGGCCCAGGGACCTTCGCCGAGGAGGACCTCGTCGTGGATCAGGATCTTGACCTGCGCGGGGATCCCGGCGGGGGGACAGTCATCGATGGGACCGGGAATCTGGCGCGGCGGCTGATCACTATCGCGGCGCATCGCACCGTCAGCCTGTCGCGACTCACCCTCACCGGCGGCAAGGCGGACAAGGGCGGGGCGATATTGAACCAAGGCACGCTCACGATCACTGGATCAATCATCAAAGGAAACAGGGCCACGTCGGACGGCGGCGGTATCTACGCCTCCGGAACCCTCAGGATCAGTTCGTCGACGATCAAGGGGAATGTGGCGACGCAAGTGGGCGGTGGCATCATGGCCTGGTCCGCGAGTCCCATGACGCTGAAGGACTCGATCGTGACCGGGAACTCGGCCGCTACCGGTGGCGGGATCGGCGGCTCCAACCTCTACATCCAACGCTCGACGATCAGCGGGAACGCGGCCACGGGCCACGGCGGCGGTTGCTGGTGCGAAAACGTTAGGATCAACGGTTCGACGATGAGCGGTAACACTGCCGGTGGCGACGGCGGCGGCCTGGTGATCTTCGATCCCGGTGACGGGACCATCACCAACTCGACCATCACCAACTCGACCATCACCGCGAACGTGGCCGGGTTCCGCGGCGGGGGAGTCGCGAATGATGTCGTCTTGACGGTCACCAACACCACGATCACCAAGAACACCGCGACATCGGGTGGCGGCGGCGGCATCATGAACGTCGACGCGCTGGACATCCGGAACTCGATCATCGCGGGCAATGCCGCTGGCACCGGCGGGAACATCTCGGGCGCGATCTCGACCAAGCTCGCCAGCATCGTCGGGATCCCCGCCGGCCTGACCTTGGCCGACATCCTCGATCCGACGGGACTTGCCGACCACGGCGGCCCGACCAAGACCATCGCCCTGACCAATTCGGCCACGAACCCGGCCCGCCACAAGGGTGACGCCGCGACGTGTGCAGCGGCCCCCGTCGCTGGGCTGGATCAGCGGGGGATGTCACGAACCTTGCCGTGCGACATCGGGGCGTACGAGCTTCAGCCGTGAGCACGGGAGGATCGCTCGTGTCTGAGCCTGATCCGGAGCCGACGTCGCTCGATGATGCCGGTACCGTGCAGACGCTTCTTTTCGTGGGCTGGATACCACCCGCCGTTACGGCCCTGATCGGAGGTGTGGTCCTCGGTGTCGCGTCGGGCAGCTTCCAGACAGTGTTGGTGGTCGGCATCGGCGGCACGATCGTGGGCTATGTCGTCAGCCTGACGATCCTCTTCACGGTGGGAAGGCACCTGGAGCGGCGACGGGCGACTACGCGGACCGCGGATGCCTTCGTAAAGATCACCGTCGCCGTCGGTGTGCTCGCCGCGATCGCCGTCGCCGTCCTCGCATCGATCGCGATACCGCTCGCGATCCTTGCCACGGTTGTCGCTGTCGCCATCCCTGTCCTCGCGATCGTCTACTACGCCGCGACCGACCGTCGGCTGCCTGAGGCTCCGGTCGATACCGCCGATCGCGGTTACGTCACACAGAGCGAGTTCGGCGAGGATTGGCCGTTCTCCGTGTCAGCTGGGACTCTTGTGTGCTACCCGAGCGGCGATGGTCGGCAGTTCGTCACGTTCGACATCGGTGACGGGATCGAGTACGGCATCAACGGGCAGGCTCGCGACTTCGGGTTCCCGGACATCGACGAGGCGGTCCTCCCGAGCTACCCCGATCTCTCGGGCCTCGGCCCGATCATCGCGAAAGGGCTCGAGCTTTGCGAGTGATCGCAGCTGACGGGCTAGCTCGGCGCGGCGAGTTTGTTCGGCGCCTCGGCCGCGTCGAGGCACCGACGTTGGATCGACCTATCACCCGCTTGGCGGTCAAATCGGCCCTAGCCACTGAGCCGGGCATCCTTGAGGCACGCGGCCAACGACCTAACGCCTCGACGCGAGGTGCTGAAGGCTTTCCGACGGCATCCCGCCTAGTAACGGCCGGCGAGGAGTCAGACACGCGGCCTAGCCTCGACGGCGACGTTGATCCGTTCGCGTCACGAAAACGACCTCGTGAAACGATGCGGGTCCTACGGCGTCGTTGCAGGGAATCCGAAAGCGACTCTTCGGAACGCGCCACCAGAGGTCACGATGCCTGGCCTGACATCACGAGGCGAATCTCGTCGACTCGCGTCCCTCGTCGTCCTATGCGCCCTAGTCCTCTTGCCCTGCGACATCAGTGCCTACGAGCTCCGGTCGTGAGCGGGAGGAGTTCGCGGATGGTCCGGGATCGCAAGCGCGGCGGCTGGGTGGTCCTGTTCATGCTCAGCCCGCTCATCGGACTTGTCGGCGCCGCTGTGACCGCGATGGTGTGGCCGTGGGCCTTGCTGTCGGGGGCATTGCTGGGCTTGTCTGGTTACGAGATCTGGCGCGCCGACCACCTGGTCGAGTCCGCGCGGTATGAGCTCGGTTGGCGGCTACGACGCCTGGCTCTTGCCGCAGTCACCATCGGATTGGGACTTGTCATCATCGCGCTTGTCGGGGCAGCCATCGAGGCGGGCGTCGCATTCATCCACGCATCCGTCTTCGGCACCTGAATGCAGCCCGCGCACCCGCGATCGCCCGCGACCGTCGAAGCATCCGACGTGAGCTCGCTCGGACCACGATGAGCTCAGCGCAGGCGGGACGTCCCCAGACGTGGCACCTCTCCCTCGACGGATCTGGTGCCGTGGTCGAATTGCTGCCCTACTCGGGACGAATGTGGGGTGCACCGAACACGTTTCGGGTGGGGGATACCCAACGGATGCTCGACGTGCCGCCGAACCTCCCGCGGCGACGCCGATACAACGCGCCGATCACGGGGGCCATCGACATCGGCGCCCATCGGGTGACGATCACTCGCGAGACGGTCGGGCTCGCGTTTCGCGCCGCGATCCGCCGCAACCTGCGCGGCCTCACGCGTAGTGGCCCGCTGGCGTTCGTGGCGACGATGCTCGGAGGCGCGGGGCTCGGTGGCGGCGTGGCCGCAGCGGGGCAGTCGACGCTGACCTGGATGATCTACGCCTTGGACGTCGACGGCGAGGCCAAAGGCTCGTGGGTGGCGCGGGCCATCGACGGTGTCGCCGAGGACTGGACCTGGGTTCCCGCGGGCGGCGCGCTACCTGACAACGAGACTCTCGAGTTTCATGGCGGCGCGGTGCGGTAAGCGCATCCAGATGCATGGTAGCCAGACGAGGCGGCCTTCGGGATGACTCCGCGGCCGGGTGCCGAGCCTTCCACGGTTGTCACGGGCGACTACTCGCGGCCCCGGCCGAGGATCTGGTAGTGGGCGCCCAATGGCCGAATTTGCATGGCGACCGGACTATCCCCAGTGCCCGACGTAGATCGAGTCGAAAACCTGGTTCATCTCATCAACGACGTCTGGCTCGGTGCTGGGGAACGATGCCGCGTCGAGGATGATCCCGCCGCTTTGTCCGTTGATCCCGTACACATCGATCGCCCAGACGAGGTCTCGCTGCCCGGGACCTTCGTGCGACCGGGCGCCCTTTGCGTGGAGCCAGCTCCGGTATTGGCCAGCATCACAACTGGCGAAGTCGACGGCCTCTGGAACGGTCACCTCGACCATCGTGCCAGCCCACTGTTTCGGACCGAGAGCGGGCACGTTCCGCTGCGAAACCACCGTAGCCTCACGCAATGGTTGGGCAAGGAGGCTATCGATGGCATGGCGGGTGGACTGCGGGGCGGGCGGCTGATCCGTCCAATGGCAGGGGTCTGCGTAGACCTCGACCCCTCCGCCGTAGAAGTAGATCGCAGCGCCAAGTGGGGCTCCGACGCGATCCTTGCGTAGCGTGCGGCCATCCCACGCCCAGCCGGCAGGGACCGTGAAGCGCACGTTCACACCGGTGGCGTCGACGTCCTGGTAGGTGTAGGTGCCCGGTGCCAGGGCACCGACGGCCGGGATCACGTCTTCGATGAACGCCGGCAATGACGGTTCGGCCGTGGGCGCGACGCTCGCGACAGGTCGTTCGCTCGGCGGACTCGTCGCGTTCGAGGTGGCACGTTGATGGGCGCCTCCGGACACGATGAGGCCGAAACGGCGGCGGCCAGCATCATGAGCGTGATGGCGACGAGGAGGCCTCGCCGGCCGACGCGCGATGCCTCAGGTGCAAGCCGATCGCTCCCGATCCCTGCGAGCAAACGTGGTCGGGGGCGACGCTTCGCCGAGTCCTCGATGGCGCGGTCGAACGCACCTTCCGGCACAGGCATCGACGCGGATGCGGTCATCCAATCCGACAGACGTCGGTCCAAGTCGTCCCGAGTCATGCCACTACCTCCGCCGGCACGTCCGGAAGGCGATCATCGGCGTCGATCGCCGCGCGCAGCGCGGCAGTCGCGCGATGCAGGCGGGACTTCAGCGTACCGACTGGGATGCCTAGCACCTCGGCGGCCTCCGCGTCAGGCAACTCCAGGTAGTGATGGAGCACCAAGACCGCTCGCTCCTGGGGGTTCAATCGTCGGAACCCTCGCTCGAGTTGGTCTCTGGCGTCGATCGCGGCCACGTCATCGTGTGCATCGCGGAGGTCCATCTCCAGGACCCCGATCTCCACCACGCGACGCGGTCGCCGACGTGCCTCGCGATACGAGGCGTGGATGGCGAGCCGGTTCAGCCAGGCGTCGAACCGATCGGGATCGCGAACCGCTCGGATGTGGAGCCATGCCGAGGTCAGGGCCTCCTGGACCGCATCGGCAGCAGCTTCCTCGTCGCGCAGGATCAGCCGCGTCATCCGGTGCAGCCGGTCGTGCGCAGCGCCGGCCAGGGCGACGAAGGCGTCCCGGTCCCCGGCGATCGCCTGCTCGACTTGTTGACGTGCCATCGGTCCACCAACTGGCGAGGCGGGCCTAGCGGCGGCCCCTTATCCACTATGAGCCGACGTTGGCGTGAGTCGTTCCAAATCAGAAGCCTTGCCCGAAGCTTCGGCGTTATCCGGGGCTCTCCAGGCGCTGGGCCGGGCTTGGGTCCTGTCCTGCGTCAGCCGAATTGGTCCAAGGCTCAGGGGGCCAATCGCTGCCAACTCGAGTCCGAAATCGCGTAGGTCGTCGCCGGCCAGAAGACCTGCCTTCCATCCCCACTCACGATGTCGAACAGCCATCTCGACGGCCCTGTCGCGTCGTCTCCTTCCGGGTACGTGGCCAGCAGCAATGTCCCGTCGGGGGAGAACATCAGGCCTGCAAGAGCGTCTGGGGGAAGGCCCCCCGAAGGCAGGTCGATGGCGACCTCCGGACTGCCGTCGAGCGGGAGGATGGCCAGCCGAGTGGGAGGGCTCGCCTGTGAGCTGGAGTCCCGAGGGGGGACCGAGCGATCGATGACCTCGACCAACACCTTCGTTCCATCGGGCGAGAATTGGATGACCCCTCCCTCCATGTCGAGCCGTCGGTCCGTCCCTGAACCGACATCGAGGATGTGGGGATGATGGTCCGCCCCACCCCAGTACCCCCCGTATGTCATGTACGCGAACTTCGATCCGTCCGGCGACATAGTCCACGCCTCGAGCGACTGCGGCCAGGCTGGCGATAACCGGGCCACCCGCGCCATCGGCATTGACGAGGGACAGATGCTTCCGTTCGGAGATGACCACGAACTGGTCAGTGGTCGCCAGCCGACCCACGATGCGGCCGTCACGAGGCAATGGCGCCCACGTGCCGTCGTCGAGGTCGAGGATCCCGCGCCCCTGGTTGCCGTTCTCCTGGTGGCAGACGCCGCTCAGCACCAGCTGGTCCGGGTCCAATGACCAATCGGCAGTCAACGCGCCGCCGCAGGACCATCCCCCGGTGGCGATCAGCTCGCGACTGCCGGACCCATCAGCATTCGCGACGTACAGGCGATCGTCGCGGATGTACAGGAAGCGTCGCCATCGGGCGAAAACATCGGCTGGAAGTCGGGAGATGTCGGCCCCGCGATCAGGGTTGTGATCGCGCCGGTCGCCGGGTCGACCGCGACGATGTCGAAGTCGGGATCCGTCTGGATGAGGATGACACCGTTGCGGGCAGGACCGAAAGGCGGGGGAACCTTGGGCGCGAGCCGACATAGAGCAGGAAGCCCGCCAGGATGACCAGGGCCATGATCACGACGAGCACGATCGGTCGCAGCGCGGGCGCGCGTCCTCGCAGGGTGAGGCTCTGATCGGTGATATCCAATGGAATCCACCTCTCCAGCAAGGTCCAGGCGGGCCGCTGGCGCACGACCGCGATCCGTTCGAGGGTGGCGGTCAGGTCCGCGGACGGCGCTGGCACGACAACCTCGGCGAGCAGGTCCGGGAGATCGCGTTCAAGGCGATCGGCGGGCGTCATGGCACCTGTCCTCCAGGGACCGGGGCGAGTCGCGCCGGTTCCTCGACGCTGAGCGCGGCGCGCATCACGGCCAGCGACCGATGGAGCCTGGACTTCACGGTGCCCAGCGGCACGCCCAGGATGGCCGCGGTCTCGGGCAGCGACAGCCCGACGTAGAAGTGGAGCACGATGACAGCCCGCCCGTCCGGGGCGAGGCGTCGCAGGGCTCCCTCGAGAAGATCGCGGTCAGCAAACAGGAGAGACGCGTCGGCGACGCCTGGCTCGTCGAGGGGCGAGATCTCGACCTCGATCGGCCGGCGCCCCCGACGACGGGTCGCGTTGAGGCTCGTGCGAACGGCGATCCGGTGGAGCCAGGCGTCAAACCGATCCGGGTCGCGGAGCCCGGGCAGGTCACGCCAGGCCCGGATGAGGCTCTCCTGCACGGCGTCGCGGGCGAGCTCGCGGTCACGGATGATGAGCTGAGCGATGCCGTTCAGCCGCGGGAAGGCCGCCTCGGCGAGCAGAGCGAAGGCGTCGTGATCACCGCTCGCTGCCTGCCTGACGAGCCCTGCCTGCTGCACGGTCCCCTCGATTGACGTGCGACCGTGTCGGTCGCGCTCATAAGGTATGGCACCGTCGCGGCCGGAAGGGTTCCCCGTTTCCGCACACTTCGCATGAGGACGCCACCCCGGCTCCGGTCCGTCCTCGCGATCCCGCTCCCAGGAGCGGCCAGCCCGGACGGGCCGACTGGGTGTCCGTAGCTCTACCATCGAGGACCGTCGCCGCGAGAGGGTAGGCATGACCGTCTGGATCCGTCGTCCTGGGTGGGTTGACCGATGGCACGTCATGGGGCCGCCGCCCGCATACACATCGGCTCGCGGCCTCACGCAAGCCGCCTGCTCGACGACGTTCGGCGACGAGGTCCAGACCTGGCCTGACGGTGACCCGCCGATGGAGCGCAACCGCTGCGACGTCTGCTAGGCCGCATACCGCCAGACCGTCCTGGAAGCCGAGGAACGACGCAGGAGTCTCGATGAGCGGCTTCGGGCCGCGTACGTCACCGGAGCCGAGCAATCAAGCCGTAAGCGGCTACGGCGGGGCCTGTCGCCGGACGAGCAGGAGCGGGTGCTGCTGCGTTATCCGGGCGACGTGTGAAACGGCGGGCCGGTACCTTCTGGCGGCCATGCGCTTGAATGCGCTCCCGTCTACGCTCGTCGCGCTCGTGCTCGTTGCCGCGTGCAACAGCTCATACACACCCGCGCAGTCGTTTGTCGACTACCTCGCGGGCTACGGGCAGACGTTCACCCCCGAGATGGTGCCGTTATCAGGCGTCGTCCCGGCGCAGCAGGTCGTCGCGAAGCTGAAGGCGGACGGCTGGCCGCCCGGCGCCCCCGTCGCGGAGGGCCAGCCGATCTACGGCGTGGTGCGATGTGTCGATGCGCCGAAGGGTTGCGGCGCTCGCGGGCTGGTCGGACCCGACGAGACCCTCGCGATCTGGCTGGTGAACTACCCGGAAGTCTCGGGGTCGGAACCGGGGACGACCTCGTGGGCGACCGTGGATGCCGCGTCCGGCGACTTCATCAACGGCGACGGGCCACCCTGAGGTAACCCTGGAATGAAGGGTGGGACGCTCGACAAGATCGCTTACGCCTTGGTGATCCCGATCCTCCTCGTATTGATCGCGGGTGGCATCGTTCTCGCCACGGCGTATGTCTGGCTGAGTTTCGGTCAGCGGGAGCTCTCTTGGCAGTCGATGCTCCTTGCCTGGGCCATCGCAGCGATCGTGCTTTGCGCGGTCTTCCTCCCTTTGGTGCTCCTCGAGATCCGACGACAAGGCCCGCTGCCGGAGCGGCGTCCTGGGGACCCACCTCCGATTGGCGGCCCGACGACGTCACTCGCACCCTTCGCGATAGCGGCCGCTGCAACGGTCCTTGCAATCGTAATTTTGTGGACTTCCAACCTCGGAGAGTGAGACCAACGCGATCAATGGCTTGTCCGCCGCCCGGATAACCCTTCCCTCGTATCGGTAACTGTGATCGCCCCGTCGGTAGCCGCTCGCGAGCGTCTCGGCCCGTGGATCCGGCGAGATCGCGGCCGGACGCCTAACGGTCAGGGCATCACGACGTTGTCCCTGATGAGGCCTCCGGGAATGGACATCGTTCCCCCGGCGGTGGAGGTTCCGGGGGCCTCGCTCGCCCGGTGCGCGGAGGAAGTGAATAGCATCAGGGATCGGGTCTCGCCCTTAATGCCGGGTGTATGTTGGCTCGGAAGCGCCCCGTCACGAGCGTTACCGCCGAAGAGGGAGCGATGATCACCCGCATCACGCGTGGCCGGATACGAGCCAACTCCGAGGCGCATGCCTTCGCGGCAATGCGCAAGCGGATCGGCGACGAGCCAGGTCCGACACCAGGCCTTGTCCGATACTCCATCAGCCGCCGCGCGGTGGACGGCTGTATCGAACTCGTCGCCATCACGATCTGGGCCGATACCGCATCGATGGCAGCCGCGCTCGGGCCGGACTGGTCGACGGCGGCTTGGACTCCCGAGGTCATGGAACAAATGACCGACTCCACGATGGAGCTCCTCGAGACGGTCTCTCTCGATCGCGCCGAGCCCTAGGTCCAGCGTCAAAATACCTGTGTACGCCCTAGTACATACGCAGTAGGCTGGCCAGGAGCCCCGACCTGTACTTCCCCCAGACAGGCCGGGGCCGTTCTATGCCCGCCGACGTCGGCGGGGCCGCTGCGTGTCGATCCAGTCCCACGCGGCCGCCAGTACCGGGCATCTCGTGCGATACCGTCTCGAGCCGCGAGGGCTTCCCATTCGGCCAGCCACGCTTCAGCCGTCGCCTCGGGCATCCCGGTCCCGCCCCGACCAAATCTCCCGCACGAAACTGGCTCGGAGGGCGGAGTCTGTCCGTCGGTGGGGGGGAACCCAGGCTGTCAGGGACCTGAAGCCTTCTAGTAGGTGCAGCCGCCGCACCAGTACCCGGGCTCGACGATGATGAACTTCGAGTGGCCGCCGTTGTCGTAGGCGGCGATGACGATGGCTTCGTAATAGGTTCCGTCCGGGCTCATCGCGACGGAAGACCCGATGTTCTCCCAGTTCGGCCACGTCCAGCTGACCTTGCCGCTCGATGAGGGCGTCGTCGCGAGGAGTTTCCGCACCGACTCGGGCAGCGGCGTGTGTTCGACGAGGCATGGACCCTCCTCTGCCTCCTCCGGGGACGGCGGCATCGCGATGCACGTGGTCACGCCGTACACCCGGATCTCGGTGCCCTCGGCGCGCGGCCCCTTCCAAGTCACTGTCATCGTGTTCTTCGTGTCGGAGGGATACGAAGATCTTGAAGGTGGCCCCCGACGGCGGGGGCGGCACCGCCAGAGGCGTCGGCGTGGCAGTCGGCACTGCCGTCGGGGTCGGGGACGGCGCGCTCTGGTATCGCCGTCTGGGTCGGGGACGGCGCGCTCGGCGTGGGGGTCGCAGCGACCGGACTCGGGCTGTCAGGGACATCCGTGATCCGCGCGGAGCCGGACGGGACAGCGACCGCCTGCTGCGAAGGGCCAGGCGAGGTGGCGCACGCGCCGACCGCCGCACCGAGGATCACGGCGAGAGCCACTCGTGAGCCGATCATCTTCGCTCCCTCTATGACGTGCTAAGGGGAGACGCGCTGTGCCGGCCCTCTGTTACCGAGCGGATCGGCGGTCGGCGGCGACCGGTGGTCCGCAGATGAGCAGGTCATGGGTCCCCCGCACGAAATCGACTCGGGCCGGTACCTGGTACCCGGTACCCGCCCAGTCTTCAGCGAGCGTTGCAGATGATCCCCGCCGCACCGAGGTCCTGCTGCACTGAGCTGGCGTCGAACGTTCGATGCCTCTCGACGACGGCCGCGTCGAAGAGGTCCTGCTTGCCCGTCGCCGCCGCGGCGGCAAGCGCCGCGTCGGTGTCGTCAGACATTTGCCGTAAGGCGTCGAAGGCGTCGGCCGCAGATCGGTCGGCAGCGACGACCGGGATCGACTCCGACCTTGGCATCGAACGCCTCGATGAGGTGCGTGATCTTGGGCTGCTCGGCGTTGTAGTCCTCGATCGAGAAGGCCCCCGGATGCGGCGTCGTGACCTCGAACAGATCCGCCCGCAGCTCCGCGCAGAGTTTGTTGAGCTGCGCGACGTACGCGGACTCCGGAGCGACCGAGGCGACGACAGGAGCGGCGACGCTCGGGCTCGCGGCGTTCTTGCCAGCGTCGGTGCATCCGACGGCGGCGATCGCGAGTAGCCCGGACATCAACAGCGTCTTGGCGCGCATCTCGACCCCCATCCTGCCGGCCTCGGGCATGCCTTGGCGTCGCCCGTTGAGCGGCCACTCTAGCGCCTCGCGCACGCCCGGAATCGGCCAGATTCGGAGTAGGTAGTCCGCCCTAGTGCAGGATGGTTCGCTGAAGTCCTAGGCTTGGGTCGATCAGCCCGCCGTCCCCCCCGGCGGGCTGACAGCCCTCACTCGACCAGCGGTCGCCGTCGAGCCTAGAGGCGCCGAACCCGACCAGCGGCTGGTCCTGCCGTGTCACGGACCTCCGATCGGCCCGACGACGACCAGGAACGCGAGACCAAGCGCGATCAGGGTGAACAGCCCGATCACCGCCACCGCGATGGTCGCGTGCAACACCGAGCCGAACCGTCGCCAGCGCGAGTCCGTCTCCCCTCGGCGTCGAGCCTCCACGTCGAGGATGACGAGCGCCACGACGGCGATGCCGAGGACGAGCGGCCAAGGGCTCACGGCTCCGAGTCTATGGCGCCCGGCGGACCACCGCTGCGCTACGGCCTGACGCGCAGTCGCCGCTGGTCCTCGATCCACCGCCAACAGGCGTCCCAGTACCCGCGGCCCGGCTCGATGCCGTCGTGCGTGGCCTGCCTCGCCCAGGCATCGATCCAGGCGTCCGCGGTGGCGTCGGTGACGCCGAGGGACACGAGCCGCCGGTGGGTCGCCTCGCGGCGGGCGTCGTCGATGCGCTCTGGGGTCGATCGGCGGGACATGGCGGACCTCGGTGATCGCTGACAGAGGCGGTCCGGCACTCGCGCCCGTAAGGGCTCGATGGTAGCCCGGCAACGGGACAGGTCAGCTGTCACGACGGCCGACGAGGGGCAGAGTAGGCTGACGTGATGGACCGCGAGCCCACCTTCGGCCTCCCGACGCGATCCGGGACGAAGGCCAGATCACGCACCGCGTTCGACGACGAGCCGCTCCTGAATCGGGGCGATCGGGACGCGGTATCGGGCGGCGACGTGGCTGATCGTGTTGTGGACGGTGATGATCGCGATCATCGCGTTCGCCGCCTTCACCGAGCCCGCCAATGGCCCGACGTTGGCCCTCGACCTGCTGGTGCTGGCCGCGATCTGGGGCGTCGGCTTGGTTCCGCTGTGCGCCCTGTGGGTCGCGGCCTGGATCCGCCGCCGGCGCAGGGGAGACTCGGACTGAGGGCCGCCAGTCACGACCAATGCCGAGGGCCGTCATCGTCATTCGCCTGTTGAGCCGCAAGGGCGCCGGACGTACGGTGTGATCGCCTCGACCTGCCATCCCCCCAGACAGGTCGGGGCCGATGCCGACAGGAACTATCGTCCCCTCCGGGTGGTACGGCCGGGTGACCTCGTGCGAGCGGGTCGAGCACATACGCTGCGACGGCCGCCGGGGACCGAGGGGCAACATCACATGATCGAGCAGAGCGTGGCCCAAGGCCGCCTCGACGAATTCTTCCGGAATTGGTCCAAGGGTGGACTGACGATCGCCTGCCAGGAGGGCTCGTGGTGCGCGAGCGCCGAGGCGGCGATCGGCGCTGTCGGTTCGTCCGGTCGCTGGACGACCACGATCACCGTGATCGGTGGCTCATACACGGGTGGCGCGGACGCGATCGAAAAGACCTGTCGCGACGTGATCGACCGCCTGGCTGAGGTCGGCCTCAACGTCCCCTGACCGCGCCCGATCGGCGCGTCGTGCTCCAAGCATAGAAAAGGCGAGTCCCCGTATCCGGAGACTCGCCTCGTGCGTGGGAACGCCGCGATCGCCTAGGTGACTCGCACGTTCACGCGCTGCGGCTCGAAGGCCGATGACAAGGTCCGACGTCTTACTCCCCATCGGGCAGGTCGAGGCCTGGGCCGAATGCGAAGGTAGCATCCACGTCGTAGTACTGCGGATCGGTCTCGCTTGCGGCCGGTACCCAGATCTCCGTCACCGCGGCGGATACGGCTGGGCGCTGCCACAATCGAGTGATGTGCCGACCCCCATGCTCAGAGGCGTGTCCATCGCGCTCTCGGCGGCCACCAGGGTTTCGACGCGCGAGATCGTGGCGACCCCCGCGTTGTTATTGGCGCCGTCGGCGTACTCGCAGAACTCGATCGGAGCGTTGGCGACGGGAGTGAGATCCTCGACGAATCAACAGCCTGGGGTGGATCACCGCATTATCGGTCGACTCGCACCGAGATCACCGCAGCCCCGTAGGAGATCTTGCACGGCGCCTGTGCGGCGGAGCAGGAGAACCGGAGGTGCCACCCAGGGTGGTTCCGCTGCCGGGAGCCACCGGCCCGGAGAACATCGCCCAGCGCGACGGACCGCTGCCTCGATCGACGAACACGCTGACGACGGCGTACTCAGCCGCTGCGGCGTCCTCACCGGCAGGCCCGGCAGGCCCGGCAGGCCCGGCAGGCCCGGCAGGACCGGCAGGACCCGCAGGACCGGCGGGACCATTGCCCGAGAACTTGTTGTTGTAGCGGTGCAGGAATGCCGCCATCTGACCGCGGCTCACCGGGTCCTCTGGGCCGAAGGTCCCGTCGCCGTAGCCGTTCGTGATGCCGTTGGTGGTGAGCCAGTCGATGTCCTGATGGAAGGTGTGGTCGGTCGGAACGTCCGTGAATTGGTGCGAAGCAAGGACCACCCCCGTCCCCATGATCATGACGATCGCGGCGCCGAGAGCCGCGGTTGTTCGCTGGGCATGGTGCGCTTGGCATGAGCCGCCTCCCAGGTCCAGCACCGGACAACGCGTCGACCCGCGGGCGAGGGCCTGGCCGCGGTGGCCGATCTCTGGGGGCGGCGTCAGTACGCCCGCCGCGCAATGCGATGAACGGATGACGTCCGCGGTCTGGGTGGAGCCGACAAGGACCGTCGACCAGACGCGCGTCGCTCGCATCGATGCGGCAAGCGGTCGATCGCACGTTCTGCACGGTCCTGACGGTGGCAGCGCGACCGGCTCGGGAGACGATGGACGCAGTCGAATTGAGCACCCTCAGAGGAGAACATCGATGTCCAAGCGCTGCGCCTATTGCCGAAGATCACGCCACCGGCGACGTCGTCTTCACCCTCGCGGGACACCCGGCGTGCGATACGTGCTACACGCACTTCGGCGTGGATCCCAATCCGAGCGGCTCGCTCGTGTCAGGGCCTACCAAGCCGAAGATCGGGGCCGCTCCAGCCTGGGCCGCCTGCTCGCGTTCGGTCGGTAGCTCGAACCTGCACCGCGACGGGCGACCGGCGAAACGGCCCGAACACCTGCCATATGTAGGCTGCATGAGGCCCCGACCTGTGTCCCCCCATCAGGTCGGGGCCATGCGGACCGAACAGGCGCGCGCCATCGGAAAACGACGTCGACCTCCGATGTCCACGTAATGAAACGAGCCGGAGGCCCGAGTGTTAGGTCCGCGGCGTCGGCGAACTCGACCGTGGGCGGGTCGCTCGGTCCAGGATCGCGACCGCGGCGACGACGGCGGCCACCGCGAGCCCGAAGGCGAGGATGCCGACGTCGCCCGTCCACTCGACCGCCTGGCCGAGGAAGGCGACAAGGAGGGCGACGATGATGACCTCGGTCAGGTCGTCCTTGAGGTCGTCGAGCGACTCGATCCGCAACCAGTTCGGCAGCGGGATGTCGCGCTGCACGAACAGCTGATACAGGCCGGCCGAGATGACGAATAGGACCGTTCCGATCAGGAAGATGTCGATGATCGCGACCGTGTCCGCGATGAGGCTTTCGCCGACGGCCTCCGTCGCCTGACCGGTCCTGATGAGCTCCCCGATGACCGCGATGACCCGGATGATCCCGAACACCTGGAGGGTCGCGGAAGACAGGAATGTTCCCAAGACCGCCAGGAGGATGAGGAACCGGCTGGTTCCGAGGAGGTTGCGAATATGTCGCCGCCGATCGTACCCGACGTGACCGTCGCCGCACCGGGTCGTACGCCGCCTCCCAGAGATAGGGCCTCGGTCAGCGCCGGGTCTGGACGTCCACGCGGGTCGACGGCTTGGAGGCGGTGCCCGAGCCACCGGCGGCGCTGGTCACGACGAGTCGCGTCGGCGGCTGCGGTCTGCGCGCCGCCTGTAACCGGCGGAACAACTGATACACCTCGAACAGGGTCAGCAGGGGGATCAGCCGTCGCGGCAGGAATCGGAGGAACAGGAAGCGAAGCATGTGATGAGGGTCGCGCTTCGCACCATCGGCTCGACTTGCGCGACCGGCTGACCGTGCTACGTCGGCATCGCAATCCAGGCGGGCGCTGCATGGTCGTACGGTCGCGCCAACCGCCCGCTACGGGCGGGCGATGTTCGCTGCCGAGGCCCCGCCATCGACCGACCCGCCATCGACGTCGTCCAGGTTCGCGAGGAACGCGGGATCGATCGCCGAGGTCGGTGGCGGCGCGACGGTACGCGGCGAGCCGTGCCTCCTCCGGGCCGTCGACCAGCGAGGGGTCGTCGATGCTCCAGTGGATCGTCCGTTCGGCGCCCGGAAACACCGGACAGGCCTCGCGGGCCTGGTCGCAGACCGTGATGACCCACGCGTATTGCTCGCCAAGGAACCGCGTCAACGTCTTCGAGTGCTGGTCGTGGATGTCGATGCCCTGCTCGGCCATGACCCGGATCGCCTCGGGACGGACGAACGTCGCCTCGGTGCCGGCGCTCGCCACGTCGAAGCGGTCGCCGGCCCAGGCGCGAAACAGGCCCTCGGCGATCTGGGACCGGGCGCTGTTGTGCGTGCAGATGACGAGGATGCGCGGCAGATTCATCGAGGTCAGCGTACGCGTCGTTCGTTAACGCGTCGCTCCGCAGTGCGCCGCTGGAGGCGCGACCGGTCAGACCGGTGCTGCTTGTCGCACGGGCCGGAGCCGGGTCTCGACGACATCGCCACGGACCGTCGCCCGGATCTCGGCGACGACGAGCTGGCCATCGGGTCGGGTCAGCGCGATCGCGGTGGTCACGCGGCCGCGCTCGAGCAGGAGTGACCAGATGGCCTTCGCCATCGGGATGGCTTCGGGATCGACGAACTCGCTGATCGGTTGCCCGATGATCGCGTCGACCTCGAGGCCGAGCAGCGCCGCACCGGCAGGATCGACATCGACGACGACCGCGTCCGCGGCACGGACGTCCGCCGTCTCCAGATCGCCGGCGATTTCCACGAGGCGTCGGCCGCGAGCCGCGGCTCGACGAGTTGCACGCCGGTTGCGCAGGACCGGGCATCGGTGGCCCGTCCCGTTCGCCGCGCCAGCTCTGCTCACCGTCGCCCACGGATAGAGGGGGCGGAGGGCTTCTTCGAGATCGGTCTCGGTGGCGATGGCCTTGCTCGCCAGACGGTCGGACACGGCCCTCGCGAATGCCGCATCGGACGACGGCACCGAGACGATCCGGTCCGCACGTCGTCGTTGGCTGTCCACCGAGGCCTGCCCCCATCGATGCGGGGGTCCGACGCACGGACCCCGCCGGGTCCGACGATAGGGCGGGCGCTGCCCGACACCCATTCTCGCGCGGCCCATGCGGCCTTGCAGTCATGTGGCAACTGCACGGGAGCGTCGGTCAGGAGCCCGAGGGGTCAGCCGCCGTAGAGCTGGCCGTCCTGCGGGTCCGGCGTCATTGTCGTCTCGGGCTCGTCTTCACCTGCCGCCGCCTCGAACGGCGGTGGCTCGGGCAGGCCGGACTGGCGGGCCGCTTCGACGATGCGGTGGTACGCCGCCTTCGCCAGCTCCTCCTCCAGGACGGCGGCGTCGTGCTCCGCGCTGGTGGGGTCGGCGGCCTGGAAGTTGAGCATGCGCCGCGCGCCAGTCGGCGAGCGCGCGTTCGGCGGCGGCCCGATAGGGCATGGGGTCCTCCTGCTCGACGCGATCCTGGACAGGCGATGACAGCGCCTGCACCCCCGGCACGCTCGTTCGTGGCCCCTATCATGGACCCATCGTGCCGATGCACGGAAGGGGAGGACGATGACACCAGCCGCCCGACGACCAAGGGTCCGCTGCCCGACGCGACGCCCGACCCGGCGTCCTCGGACCAGCCGACGGTCGCCTGGACGCTGCCCGAAGGGTCGCCCGCCCCGCCGGCCGGGACGCCGGCCGACTCGCCCGCAGCCTCGGGCACGGGGTTCGCGGGGTCGTCCGGGCCGCCCGTCGGCTGGGGAACGCCGACCGCGCCAGCGGATGCTCCGCCCGACCCAGCCGCGCCGCCTGCCACACCACCGGTCCAAAGCCCGCTGATCTCGGCCGATCCGGCGCCGGCCGTCGCGTGGGCCGCGCCCGCCCCGGCGGCCCGTGAGGTCGCTCCCGGCCTCGTGTTCGCCAGTACCGGTTCCCGGTTCGTCGCGTACCTCATCGACCTGTTCATCCTCGGAGTCATCGATCGCATGGTCGTCAGTGCCCTCGGCGCGATGGCATAAGCGTCCCGCCGATGCGGCTGGCGCCCGGCGACCTGACGGCGGTCTTCTCGACGGACACGTTCCTCGGTGTGGCCATCACGACGGCCATCGGTGGCGCCTACTTCGTGGGCTCCTGGTCGGCGGTCGCCGCGCGACGATCGGCCAGCGCATCCTCCGGATCCAGGTCGGCAACGCGTTCGATGGAGCGCCGCTCGCGTTCGAGCAGGCCATCCGGCGCTGGATCGGGCTCGGGCTGTTCCTTGGCCTCTTCGTGTTCTCGCCGGCGCTCGCAGCTCTCGCCACGTCGGTGCAGCTGATCTGGCAGGTGACGTTGCTGGTGACGACCGCATCGAGTCCGACGAAACAGGGACTCCACGATCGGCTGGCGAACTCCGCGCTCGTCCGGCCGACGTCCGCGGGCAACGGTTGGGTAAATGCATGCCTGGTGATCGCGGTGGGATCCCTCATGGCGCTCGTCGTGCTGGGCGTCCTCGCGTTCCTCGCAAACGCGGATCAGATCCGGTCGATCCTGTCGGAAGTCGGGGAGTCGATCTGACCGAGGCGGGCACCGGCGAACGACGTCAGCGAGGCACGGGTCGAGCCTCGGCTCGACGCAGCACAGGTCAGCGGCCTGACCGACATGGACGCCGCGGCCTTCCGGGCGGCCGCGCACGCCGTCGTCGACGTCATGGCCGACTACCTCGAGACGCGTCGAGGACGCGGGCGGTCTTCCCGGCGATCGAGCCCGGATCGCTCCGCCCGCTCTTCCCGGCGACCGCGCCCGAGGCGCCCGAGCCGCTCGAGGCGATCCTCGCCGACTACGCGCCGCCTCGTCGAGCCGAACGCCACGCACTGGCAGCACCCGGGCTTCCTGGCCTACTTCGCGACGACCGCGTCCGGTCCCGGGATCCTCGGGCGAGATGCTGACCGCGGCCCTCGGCCAGAACCCGATGCTGTGGCGGACGTCGCCGATCGGCACCGAGCTCGAGGAGGTCGTCGTCGACTGGCTGCGCCAGGCGCTCGGCCTGCCCGGACGCCTTCGACGGCCTGCTCACCGACACGGCCTCGACGTCGTCGCTCATCGCGCTGGCCGCCGCGCGCCAGGCGGCCGGCGCTCGACGCCGCGGCCGCAGGGCCTGGCCGGCCGGCCGACCTGCCGGCCGCTGCGGGTCTACGCCTCGACCGAGGCCCACAGCTCGATCGAGAAGGCGTGCATGACGCTCGGGCTCGGGCGCGAGGCGCTCGTCCGCATCCCGACGAACGACGCGCTTCGAGCTGCGACCCGACGCGCTCGCGGCCGCGATCGCCGCCGACCGCGCCGCCGGGCGCCGGCCGATCGCCATCGTGGCCACGCTCGGCACGACGTCGTCGACCGTCGGTCGACCCGGTCGCGGCCATCGCCGACATCGCCGAGCGCGAGGGCCTGTGGCTGCACGTCGACGCGGCCTACGCCGGCGCCGGTCGCGATGCTGCCGGAGCGCCGGGCGCCGTTCGACGGCTGGGAGCGGGCCGACTCGATCGTCGTCAACCCGCACAAGTGGCTGTTCACGCCGCTCGACGCCTCGCTGCTGCTGACCCGCCGGATGGCCGGTCGTCCGGGCCGCGTTCAGCCTCGTGCCCGAGTACCTGCGCACGCTCGACCGCGCGCGCCGGTCCGCGACTACAACGAGTACACGCCGCAGCTCGGGCGGCGCTTCCGGGCGCTCAAGCTGTGGATCCAGCTGCGCTGGTTCGGCCTCGACGGGCTGCGTCGGCGGATCGACGCGCCACCTCGAGATGGCCGCAGACGTTCGCCGGCTGGGTCGACGCCGACCCGGACTGGGAGCGCCTGGCGCCCGTCCCGTTCTCGACGGTCTGCTTCCGCTGGCGCCCGGCCGGCGCGGCGACCTCGGCGAGGCGGAGCTCGACGACGCGCAACGCGGCGATCATGGACGCGGTCAACCGCACCGGCGAGGTCTTCCTGTCGCACACCCGGCTGGACGGCCGGTTCACGATCCGCGTGGCCGATCGGCAACCTGCGCACGGAGCCGCGTCACGTCGAGCGCGCCTGGGCGCTGCTCCGCGAGGCGGCCGTCGGCGTGAGCCCGAAGCCCGAGCCGCACGACGTCCGGTTCTTCGCCACGCCCGACGGAGCTGCGCGACTGGTTCGACGCGAACCACGAGACCGCCGACGAGCTGTGGCTCGGCTGCTACCGGAAGGCGACCGGCCGGCCGAGCGTCGCCTGGTCGGAGGCCGGTCGACGAGGCGCTGTGCGTCGGCTGGATCGACGGCGTCCGCTAGAGCCTCGACGAGGACGCCTACGCCAGCGGTTCACGCCGCGGCGCAAGGGCAGCAACGTGGAGCGCGATCAACGTGGCGAAGGTCGCGGCGCTGACCGCGGAGGGCCGGATGCGCCCGGCGGGTCTGGCCGCGTTCGAGGCGCGGACCGACGGCGAACGACCGCGATCTACTCGCTACGAGCGACCGCTGCGCGGCCTTCACGCCGACGAGGAGCTCGCGCGTTCCGGGCCGACGCCGCGGCCTGGGCCGACTGGGAGCCGACCGCCGTCGTACCGGCGGGCGGTGACCCACTGGGTGACGAGCGCCAAGCAGGCGCGACACGAGCGCCGCGGCTGGCCACGCTCATCGAGGACTCGGCCGCCGGCCGGCCGCGGCGCCGATGCGCTGACCGGCAAGACCGCATGAGGGCCGAGTCGCGCCGCGCTCGATGACGCGATCGAGCGGCTCGCCGCGCTCGAGCTCGGCGACGCCTTCGAGCCACGGGCGGCCGAGGCGATCGTCGCGACCGGGCTGCACCGCCTGGTCGTCCCGGCGACGCCGGCGGGCTCGGCGCGACGATGGTCGAGGCCGCGAGGTGCTCCTCGCGATCGGCGCGGTCGACGGCTCGACCGCGCTCGGGCTTCGCGATGCAGGTCCACGTGGTCGGGGCGCTGCGCGACGCGGCGGCGTCGCCGGACGCGGCTCGGACCGAGCTCTACCGCGCGATCGTCGACGACGGGGCGCTGGTCAACAACGCCGCGACCGAGGAGGGCGGTGGATCGCCGGCGCGAGGCGCGATCCCGGGCACGACCGCCACGCCGGAGGCGACGAGGCGTGGCGGCTCACCGGGGAGAAGACCTGGACGACGTGGCTGCCGAACCTGGCCCATGCCTTCGTGACCGCCGGCTCGACCGCCGGCGACGCCGACGCCGCGGCCGGGCGCGCGTCGGCGGTCGTTCCTGGTCGATCTCGCCGGCACGGGGTCGACCGCCGCGAGGGGTTCGAGGCGCTCGGGATGCGCGGGTCGGCGTCCGGCCGGCTGGTGCTCGACGGTGTGCGCGCTCCCGGCCGAGCTCGTCGCTCGCCGACGCGCCGGCGGCCCGACCCGCGTGGGCGCCGCGCCGGGGGCGTGGTTCGGGATGGCGATCGCCGCGACCGTACCTCGGGATCGGCGAGGGCGCCGCGACGGAGTCGCGCGCTGGGCGCTCGGATCGACGGCCCGGCGATGGCCGACCGCCGTCGCGGACCTGCCGAGCGTGCAGCTCCGGCTCGGTCGCCTCGATGCCGACCTTCGCGCCGCACGGCCTCGTGCTGGCGCCGCGCGGCGGGCCGTTGGGACGACGCCGACGCGACCGGCGCCGGTCGCCGCGCCCTGGCCAAGCTGGTCGCCACGCGGGCCGCCGTGACGCGACGGACGAGGCGCTGCGCATCGCCGGCGGGCCCGGGTTCCTGGCCGGACGGCTCGAGCGAGCGTTCCGCGATGCCCGCGCGGGCTCATCAACCCGCCGCTCGAGGACGTCGCGCTGGCCGGGTTCGCGGAAGGCGGTCCTCGACCGGCGAGCTGGACGCGATCGCGGACGGATCGCGACCCGCGGCCTCGGTCCCGGCGCCGACGGGCCGCGCCTGCCGCGTTCCATCTCGGCGCCGGGCACATGATCGTCGACGGCGACGCGGCCTTCGTCGAGACGTTCGGCGCCGACGCCCGAGCGGCCAGCCCGCCCGCGGACGGGCCGCGCTCGAGGCCTGCTCGCGAGGCCTCGAGCTCATGGACTCTCGGGTCCTGGCGACCGGCGGAGCCGGGCGCCTGCCGGGCGAGACCCGCGACGCGGCCCGCGACAACGGCTCGTCGGAGCGCCGCGCCCGGATCGGACCCGGTCGTCTTCGGCGGACGACGCTCCTCCGATCGGATCGGCGACACCACCGCGTTGCCTGCGGCCGAGATGACGACCGACTCGTGAGCTCGAGCGGCCCGACGCCGGCCCGATGGGCATCGTCGGCCTGCCCGCGGCCCGGCTGGAGGCTCCGCCGAACCGTGCCGCCGATCACCGAGCTGACCCGCATCGAGCCCGTCCACCTCGCGCGGCTCGAACACCAGGGCACGTTCACCACGCGGCTGCTCCTCGAGCGATCCGAGACGCCGACCCGTCGCCAGGTCCTGGCCGACCAGGTCGGCGCCACGACAACGACGTCCTCGAGTGGCGGGACGAGGCGCTGATGCTCAACCTCGCGAGCTTCGGTCCCGACGAGCACCAGCTGTTCATCCAGGCCGGCATCGACGGCCTGCGCGACATCCTGGACCTCGAGCTCGACCCGTTCCGCGACCGCCTGCATCGCGCCGCGGCCGAACTCAACGTCGAGCCGCCGACGACCTCACCATCTACGGTTGGTGGGACCAGGCGCGGACCCTCGAGGAGGAGTAGGGGCCGCCGCAGTCGCACGCCCCGGGCGGGTCGTGACCCGCGGACGGGCTACGATGGCCGGTGGACACCTCGGCGGGCCGTTCGCCGACATCGTCATCGGCGTCGCGACCGCGCTCGTCATCCTGGCCGTCGCGATCGCCCCTGTTCCTCAACCCGTTCTGGGTCGGCATTCGAGCAGGGTCGTGCCGAGGCGGCGGCCTGGACCGGGTTCACCGGCCGCCGACCTGCGCGCGCGACCGACGCGATCCTGGCGGACCTCGTCGTCGGACCACCCGACTTCGACGTCGAGATCGCCGGTGAGCCGGTCCTCGACCAACGCGAGCAGGCCCACATGCGCGACGTGCGCGGCGTGTTCGTCGGCTTCTTCGCGCTGACCGCCGTGCCGCGATCGCGGGCGTCGTGGTCGTCACCGCCGCGGACGGCCGACGCGGGTGGCCGACGTGGCGGGCCGTCCGAGGGCGGCGCTCGGCCTCATCGCGGCATCTCATCACGGCGGGTTCGCCCTCGTCGCCTTCGACACCCTCTTCGAGATCTTCCACGAGTCTTCTTCGCGGGCGGTTCGTACACCTTCGACCCGGCCACGAGCGGCTCGTCCAGCTCTTCCCGTTCCAGTTCTGGCAGGAGACCGCGATCGTGCTCGGGGTCGTGGCCATCGTGATCGCCGCCGTCGTCGCGGTCCTCGCCCACGCGCCCGCTCGATCACGGCACGCGGTGGCGGCGTGGCCAGGCCGTGCGCCGGCTCCGCCAACGCCACGCTCCCGGCGGCGGCGACGGCGCGCCGATGAGCGGGGTCCCGATCGCCCGCCTCTTCGGCTTCGAGATCCGGGTCCATTTCTCGTGGGCCTCATCCTCGCCGTCATCGGCCTCGTCGACCGTCGCGACGGAGCCGCCGGACTCCGGGTCGCCGGTCCTGCTCGTGCGCTGGGTCATCGGGGTGCCGTCGCGCTCGCCGTTCCTGGTGTCGGCCCTGGCCCACGAGCTTGGGCACGCGGTCGCCGCCCGGCGAGTGGGTGTCCCCGGCGGACCGGTCATCGTCTACTTCTTCGGCGGGGCGGCGTCGGCCGGGCCGCGACGCGCCGTCCGCGCGACGAGATCGCCGTCGGCCCTTGCCGGCCGCTCGTCAGCCTGGCCATCGGCACCGCGGCCCTTGGGCTGGCCGGCTGGCTCGACCGACCGGACCGGCCCGCCGCGATCTCGGCCAGATCGCCTTCCTGGTCGGCGGCCTCAACCTGGTCCTCGGTGGCGCGAACCTGCTGCCGGCCTATCCGCTCGACGGTGGGCGGTCGTGCGCCGGTCGGTCTGGCGCGCGACCGGCGATCCCGTCCGGGGGCTGCGCATCGCGGCGCAGGTCGGCGCTGGCTGGGCATCGCCTTGGCGGTCCTCGGTCTCGGGCTGATCCTGCCCGTCGACTCGATCGACGGGCTGATGCTCGCGCTGTGCGGCTGGTTCCTCGTCTCGAGCGCCCGGGCCGTCGAGCGCAGGGCCGCGGTCGACGCCTGCTCGAGGGCCTCCACGTCGGCGACGTGATGGACCGCGACGTGCCCGGTCCCGCTCGGGCTGACGCTCGACACCTTCGCCGAGCAGATCCTCGACGGCCAGGCGGCTCGGTGCCGGTCCTCGACGGCCACGAGCTGTCGGCGTGCTCGGCGCGCGCCAGGTCCGTCGCGTCCGGCCTCGCGCTGGGCCGCCGACGCGCGCCGGTGACCTGATGACCCGTCGGCCGACCTGCCGCCGTCGCGCCGAGACGACGGTCCGGGCCGCGCTCGAGCTGCTCCCGGACCGGGCTCGACGGGCTGCCGGTCACGGAGGCCGGTTCGGTTGGCGGGATCGTCACGCGGCGTGCGATGACCAACGCCATCCGGGACGAGCGGCCCCGGCCCGGACGGGCCACGGTGAGCCCCGACCGGCTGCTCAGCGTCGAGGAGGCCCGGGACGGCGTGATCGCCGCCATCGCCGGACCGACGGCGGCCGAGGTCGCCTGGCTCACCGACGCGCTCGGGCGGGTCGCCGCCGAGGCCGTTACGAGCCCGATCGCCCTGCCGCCCTGGGACAACTCGGCGATGGACGGCTACGCGATCCGGGCCGCCGACGTCGCGGGCGCCACCGAGACGGAGCCCGCGAGCCTGACCGTCATCGGCGAGGTCCGGGCCGGGCAGTCGCCCGAAGTCGGACGGTCGAGCGCGGCACGGCGATCCGGATCGCCACCGGCGCGCCGGTCCCGCCGCGGCGCCGATGCCGTGGTCCAGGTCGAGCTGACGACGCCCGCTCGACGCCGCCGGGCTCGCCGACGGGACCGCGCGGTCGCGATGCGACCGGGTCCGCCGCCGGCCGGGATCCTCGTCCACGAGGCGGTGCCCGCCGGGCGGTTCCATCCGGCGGCGCGGCAGCGACCTCGCGGACGGCGTCACGATCCTCGAAGCCGGGCACGCGTCTGACGCGCGGCCGGCGTCGCCCTGGCGGCCGGCGTCGGCGTCTCGCACGTCGACGTCTACCGGCGGCCCGGATCGCGGATCCTCGCCACGGGCGACGAGATCCGGCCCGCCGGGCCAGGCGCTCGGTCCGGCCGGCATCCCCGACGCCAACGGCCCGGGCCTCGCCGCGCTGGTCGAGGCGGCCGGCGGCGACCCGTCGCGCACTCGGCATCGCGAAGGACCGGCTCGACGACGTCCTACGCGCAGCTCGAGGCGGCGCTCGTCGAGGGCTTCCCGACGCGATCATCGTGTCCGGTGGCGTGTCGGTCGGGCCGTACGACGTCGTGCGCGCGGCGTTCGAGGCAGATCGGCACGATCGAGATGTGGCAGGTCGCGGTCCAGCCGGGCAAGCCGTTCGTCTTCGGGACGGCCAGCCCCTGGGCGACGGGCCACCCGCGACCCTGCTGTTCGGCCTGCCGGGCAATCCGGTCTCGAGCGTTCGTCACCTTCGAGCTGTTCGTCCGGCCGGCGATCCGGGCGCTGGCCGGCCGTCGCGACGACTCCTGCGGCCCGTCGACCGGGCCGTCCTGCGGCGATGACGTCACGCAAGAGCGCCGGACGGCGGGCGTTCGTGCGCGTCGCCGCGGAGCGGGACGCCGCCGGTGCGCCGATCCGCGACGAGCGGGGCCGCGTCCGGTGAGACTGTGCCGGAGGCGCGGCCGGGCAGGGGAGTCACGTCATCTCGGCGCTCGCCGTCGGCGGACGCCCTCGCCGTCATCCCGGAGGCGCACGACACGCTGCCGGCCGGCGCCGAGGTCGACGCTCTGGTGGCTCGACCAGGCCTGAGCGCCGCGCGAGTCCGATCCGACCGCTATCCTCGACGGCATGGACCCGACCGCTCCCGCGCCTCGCGCCGAGCGCCGCCGGCTGACCCACGTCGACCGAGCCGGGCGGCCGCGGATGGTCGACGTCTCGGACAAGCCGGTCACCGCCCGGCGGGCCGTCGCGGAGGCGATCGGTCGCGATGTCGCGACGAGACGATGAGCCTCGTCATCGATGGCGGCGGCTCGAAGGGCGACGTCCTCGGCGGTCGCCGAGCTCGCCGGCGTCATGGGCGGCCAAGCGGACGAGCGACCTCATCCCGCTGTGCCACCCGCTGGCCCTGACCGACCTCTCCGTGGCGATCACGCCCGGACCGGGCGGCCGGCGCGCTGCGCATCCGGGCCGAGGCCGCCACGACCGGCCAGACCGGCGTCGAGATGGAGGCGATGACCGCCGCGTCCGTCGCCGCCCTGACCGTCTACGACATGGTCAAGGGCGTCGAGCGCGGCGTCGACGATCCGGAGCGTCCGGCTCCTGTCGAAGAGCGGCGGCAAGTCCGGCGAGTGGATCCGCCACGACCGCCGGGCGACGACCGACGCGCCGCCGGCGGGCCGCGACCCGGCGCTCGCGGTCGCCGGCCGGGTGCCAAGGGCCGAGCCGGCCGTCCCGCCGGCCCTCGAAGCGCGGCTGACGGACGCCGCGGACGTACCGCCCTGGTCCTGACCGCGAGCGACGGCGTGGCCGCCGGCGTCCGCGACGACGTCTCGGGCGCGGCCGTCGGGGCCCGCCTGGCCGAGCTCGGCTTCGACGGTGGAGCGGCGCTCGCTGCCGGACGACGCAGCCGGACCTCGAGGCCGCGCTGCGGACGGCGCGCACCGGCCACGCCCTCATCGTGACGACCGGCGGCACCGGCCTGACGCCGCGCGACGTGACGCCCGCAGGCGACCCGCGGCCGTCGTCGACTACGAGGTCCCGGGCTGGCCGAGGCGATGCGCGCCGCCGGCCGGGCGATCACGCCGCTGGCCGACCTGTCGCGCGGGCGTCGTCGGCGTCGTCGGGCGGACGCTGGTCGTCAACCTGCCGGGCAGCCCGAAGGGCGCCCTCGAATCGCTCGACGCCATCGAGCCCGTCCTCGACCACGCCCTCGAGACCCTGGCCGGACCGCACGATCACGGGCGGAGGCGAGCGCGCTGACCCTGTTCGAGCCGTTCGAGCACGTCCCGGCCTATCCGCTCGTCTTCCCGATCTTCTGGGGCGCGTTCGCCCTCTTCGCGCTGGTCATCGCCCGCCGCCTGCGGGTCTTCGCCGCGGTCCGTGCGAGCGCGCCGGTGTCCGCATCGGAGGTCGGCATCCGCGCTCTGGGGCCTCATCCGGTACGCCTTCCTCCAGACCAAGATGTTCCGCTGGACCCGGGCCGGGACGCTGCACTACGTCCTGTTCCTGGGCTCGACGCTCCTGCTCATCGGCAACGTCAACATCGTCACCGGCGGGCTCGTCCAGGCGATCGTCGGCGTGGCCGCTCGACGGCGTCCTGTGGACGCTTGCGGTCGGCCATCCAGAACGTCATCGCGCTCGGCGTCCTCGCTGGTCGCTCGGCTACTTCGTTCAAGCGCCGCCTGATCGACCGCGCCCGACGCGCCTGACGCTCGACCGCACCGGGCTCTGCTGATCCTGACGATGATCACGCTGCGTCGTCTCGACCGAGTTCTTCGCCCTCGCCTTCGAGGTCGGCCGCGCTACGGCGACATCCCGGGCGCGTTCGTGACGAACGCGCTGGCCGTGCCGCTGCGCGACGCCTCGGCGCCAGGCCGTCATCGAGACCGCTCTTCGTGGTCTTCTGGTGGGCGCACGTCGTCGTGCTCGCGTCGTTCCTGCTGTTCATCCCGACCAACAAGCACTTCCACGTCTACACGAGCTTCGTGAACATCTGGTTCCGCAAGCTCGCCCCGCGCGGCGAGCTGCCGAAGATGGACCTCGAGGACGAGGACGCGCCACCTTCGGGCTCAAGACGCTCCAGGACCTCGGCTGGAAGGACGTCCTCGACGGCTTCACCTGCACCGAATGCGGCCGCTGCCAGGAGGCCTGTCCCGGCCTGGAACACCGGCAAGCCGCTCAATCCCAAGACCTTCATCATGGGCATCCGGGACATGTCCGAGATGGCCGAGCAGACCATCGACATCATCCCGAACTCGCCGATCGTGCGCGAGACCTACGGCCTCGACGACACGACCCTGTCGCCGGCGGCGATGTCGACCGCCGATCGTCGACACGGCCATCCCGTACGACGCGGTCTGGGACTGCGTGACCTGCGGCGCGTGCGTCGAGGCGTGCCCGGTCCTCATCGAGCACGTCGACAAGATCGTCGGCCTGCGCCGGAACCTCGTCCTCGAGGAGAGCCGCTTCCCGCAGCGAGCTGACCGGCGCCTTCCGGGCGATGGAGAGCCAGGGCAACCCGTGGGGCCAGCCGGCGTCGGCCCGGACTCGACTGGACGAAGCCGCTGCCGTTCGAGGTCCCGACGGTCGCGCGAGCATGGCCGCGGCCGGCGCGCTCGACGAGCTCGAGGTCCTGTACTGGGTCGGCTGCGCGGCCGCCTTCGATCACGCGCAACCAGAAGGTCGCGCGGGCGGTCGCGACGTGCCTCCACGCCGCCGGTGTCGACGTTCGCGGTCCTCGGCCAGGAGGAGTCGTGCACCGGCGATCCGGCCCGTCGGATGGGCAACGACTACGTCTTCCAGATGCTCGCGATGGGCAACGTCGAGACGCTCGACAAGTACGCGATGGGCGAGCGCACGATCGTCACGGCCTGCCCGCACTGCTTCAACTCGATCGGCAACGAGTACGGCCAGCTGGGCGGCGACTACACGGTCGTCCACCACTCGATGTTCCTGGCCGAGCTCGTCTCGTCGCGGGCGCCTGGCGACGATCCCGCCCGATGCGACGCCGGCATCCGACGACCGGCGACCACGGCCGGGCACGCGTCACCGTCCACGACTCGTGCTACCTCGCCCGCTACAACGGCGTCGTCGCGGCGCCGCGCGACGTCCTGGGCGCCGCGGGCGTGACGGTCACCGAGATGGAGAAGTCGCGGCAAGCAGACGTTCTGCTGCGGCGCCGGCGGCGGCCGGATGTGGATGGAGGAGACCGCGGCACGCGGATCAACGCCGAGCGGACCCGCCAGGTCCTCGAGACCGGCGCCGACGACGTCGCGACGGCCTGCCCGTTCTGCATGGTCATGCTGAGCGACGGCCTCGCGGCCGCCGCGGATGGCGGCGCCGGCGTCGCGTCGGCCGATATCAGCGAGGTCCTCGCGGCCCGGCATCGCGGCGCCCCGAGGAGCGCCGGCTGCCCGTCGTCTAGCGGGCCGTCCGCGATCGGCCGCTCAGCCGGCCAGCCGAGTGCTTCCCGCAGGAGATGCGCAGGTCGCGTCGGTCGACGAGGTTGCCCATCCCGCACTTCGGGCAGCGCTTCTCGCCCTCGGTCGCTGACCGCGAACGGCGATTCTCGCGACCGAGCGCCTCCTCGACCTCCGTTGCGCTGGCGGCGGAGGATGAGGACCAGTGCGCCACGATGCCGATCGGGCCGCGGCGATGAGGACGAAGAGCCGGGGTCGGTCCAGGAGTCCTCGCATGGCTGTAGCCGGCTCCCCGTGCCGACGCACGTCACAGTGCTCGGGCGTGCCGGACGGTGCGCCAGCGCCTGACGAACGTACGCCCCGGTGCCGGCCGGCTCCACCGGCCGGTGCTACGCATGCCGGCGTGACCAGTCGCCGCGCCCGGGACCGTATCGCCTCACCGAGGAGCAGCAGATGCTGCGCGACGCCGTCCGCGTGCTCGCCGACGAGCGGATCGCGCCGCGGGCCGCCGAGATCGACCGGACCGGCGAGTTCCCCGCAGGACCTGCGCCGCGCTGCTCGCCGCCCACGACATCCTGGCGCTGCCGTTCCCGGAGGAGCACGGCGGCCTCGGCGGCGAGCTGCTGACGATCTGCCTCGCGGTCGAGCAGCTCAGCCGGGCCTGTGCGACGACCGGGCCTCATCCTCGCCGTCCAGGAGCTCGGCTCGCTGCCCCTCCTCCTCGCCGGCACGGCCGAGCAGCAGGCCCGCTGGTTCCCGCGGCTGGCGCCGCGGCGAGCGGCTCATCGCGTTCGCCCTGACCGAGGCCGAGGCCGGCTCGGACGCGGCCGCGATCCGGACGACGGCCGTCCGCGACGGCGACGACTACGTCATCGACGGCGCTCGAAGCGCTTCATCAGCCAGGGCTCGGTCGCCGACCTCATCACCGTCTTCGCCGTCACCGACCCGGACGCGCCCCGCAACCAGCGCCTGTCGTGCTTCATCGTCGAGGTCCCGACCGACGGCTTCAGCGGTCGAGCCGGATCGAGCACAAGATGGGCATCCGCGGCAGCCCGACGGCCGAGCTCGCCTTCGATGGCGTCCGCGTCCCGGCGGCGAACCGGCGTCGGCGAGGAGGGCGACGGCTTCGACGCTCGCGATGCGCACGCTCGATCGCAGCCGGCCGGGGATCGCGGCCCAGGCCGTCGGCATCGCCCAGGGCGCGCTCGAGGTCGCGACGCGCGTACGCGCGCGAGCGCAAGCAGTTCGGGCAGCGCATCGGCGACTTCCAGATGGTCGAGCGCGATGCTCGCCGACATGGACGCCGGCGACCGAGGCGGCGCGCCAGCTCCTGTACAAGGCCTGCATCGAGATCGAGGCCGGGGCGCCGGACGCCAGCCGGTGGTCGGCGATGTGTAAACTCGTGGCCGGTGACACCGCGATGCGGGTCACGACCGACGCCGTCCAGGTCCTGGGCGGCTACGGCTACATCGACGAGTTCCCGGTCGAGCGGATGATGCGCGACGCGAAGATCACCCAGCTCTACGAGGGGACCCAGCAGATCCAACGGCTCGTCATCGCGCGGGCCTGCTCGGCAAGGGCGGCTGACCGGGCAGGGAGGTCACGTTCTCCGGTGCGAATCGTCGTCCTCATGAAGCCTGTGCCGGACCCGGCGTCGGTGCGGCGAACGCCTCGGCCCGGACGGTCGGCTCGACCGAGCGGCGTGCCGGCGGTCGTCAACGGCAACGACGAGTACGCGCTCGAGGCGGCCCTCAAGCTCGTCGAGGCGGCCGGCGGGGCGAGGTCGTCCTGCTGTCGATGGCCCCGGCGAGCGCGCCCGAGACGATGCGCAAGGCCCTCGCGATGGGCGCCACCAGCGGCGTCGCTCGTCACCGACCCGGCGCTCGGCGGCTCGTGCGCCGTGGCCACGGCGCCGCGTCCTCGCGGCGGCCCTCAAGACGCTCGAGTTCGACCTCGTCCTCGCCGGCGTCGACACGTCCGACGGGGTGGCCGGCGTCGTCCGGCCGGCGTCGCCGCCCTGCACGGCCTGCCGCTACCTCTCGTACGCCGCGAGAGATCGAGCCCGACGAGGCGGCCCGGACCGTCCGCGTCCGGCGGATCACGCCCGACCGGCTACGACGTGCTCGAGGCGCCGATGCCGGCGCTCATCAGCGGCACCCAGGCCCTCGGCGAGCCGCGCTACCCGTCGCTCAAGGGGATCATGGGCGCGCGCTCGAAGGAGATCGCGACGCTGTCCCTGGCCGACCTCGGCATCGACCCGGCGACCGTCGGGCGGCGCCGTGGCGACGACCAAGGTCGTCGGGTCCGGCAGCCGCCACCGGCCCGCGCCGCGACCCGGGTCATCCGCGAGGCACCCGGACGAGGCCGCCCGCGCAGGTCGTCGCCTTCCTCGCCGAGCGGAGGCTCATCTGATGGCGCGGCTGCTGGTCGTCGGCGAGGTCGCGCCGGATGGCTCGATCACGAAGCTCTCGACCGAGGTCGCGACGCTCGGCCGGACGCTGGCCGAGCGGGCTGGGCGCGGAGCTGGCCGGGCGTCGTCGTCGGTCGCGCGGCGCCGACGCCGCGGCCGCGGAGCTCGCCGCGTACCTGCCGCGGTCGTCGCATCGACGACCGGGGCTGGCCGCCGATGCGGTCGGTCGTCGAGATCGCGGCGGCCGTGCTGGCCGCCGCGCTCGACGGCGGTCGACCTCGTCCTCGTGCCGGCCAGCCCGGACGGCCGTGACATCGCCGGCGCCCTGTCGGCCCTGACCGGCTGGGGCGTCCTCGTCAACGCGACGGCCGTGCGCTGGGCCGACGACGGGCCGGTCGTCGAGCAGAGCGTCTTCGGCGGCAAGCTCATCACCGAGGCTCGCGTTCACCGCCGGCCGGCGGGATCATCACCGTGCGCGCCGAACGGCGTGACCGCCGAACCGCCTGCGACCGCCGGGCAGCGTCGAGCACGCGCCGGACCGTCGCCGCCGCCACGATCGCGCCTGTCGCGGTCGTCGACCGCGTCGACCGAGGCCGGGCGCGGCGCGTGTCCATCGAGGACGCCCGGATCATCGTGTCGGGCGGTCGCGGGGTCGGCGGCCCCGAGGGCTTCGAGCTCGTCGAGGCAGCTCGCCGAGGCGCTCGGCGGCGCCGTCGGGGCGATCCGCGCGGCCGTGGACTCGGGCTGGATCCCGTACGCCCAGCAGATCGGCCAGACCGGCAAGATCGTCAAGCCGCAGCTGTACCTCGCGCTCGGCATCAGCGGCGCCATCCAGCACAAGGTCGGGATGCAGACCGCCGAGGCCATCGTGGCCGTCAATCGCGATCCGGACGCGCCGATCGCCGACTTCGCCGACGTGATCGTCGTCGGGCGACCTGTTCGAGGTCGGCCGGGCGCTGCTCGACGAGCTTCGCGCTCGGTCGGGCTGAGCGCCGGAGCCGGGGACGCGCGACGCATGAACGACGTCGCGGTCCTCCTGCCGCTGCTCCTGCCTTCGTCGTCGCTGGTCGCCGCGACGGCCATCGTCCTGCGCCGGGCGGGCCGGATCGTGGCGCGAGACCCGCGAGGTCGAGGGTTTCCGGGCGGCGTCCGCGACCTCGTCGGGCGGATCGACACGTCCGCTCGACGGGCGCGACCGAGCGCATCGACGCGGTCCGCCGCGGCCAGCAGGCGGCGGACACGATCGGCGAGACCATCACGGCCGCGACCGATGCGGTCGAGCGCTACGTCGAGGAGGCGCGCGACCTCGACGGTCCGGCGGGCGCCCTGTCCATCCGTGACGACATCGTCGCCGAGCTCGAGCGCGCCGGTCGGGCGCTGGCCATGGTCGAGCACGGCACGACGATCCTCGCCCAGGTGCGCCGCCGCGGCCGCGAGCTCGAGGCGCAGACGTCGATCAAGCGCGGCTACCTCAACCTGCTCCACGCCCGCGAGGCCATCGACCGGCACGCCGTGCGCGCCGAGGACCTTCGAGCCCGGCGAGCGACGAGACGTCCCTCCGGCGCAGCCCATCACCGTGCGCGAGCCGCGTTCCTGACCACACCATCTAGTGGTATCCTTGGGTCACACCACAAGTGGTAGTGGTGCGGACCCGACAGGAGAGCGATGCGCTGCCCCCAATGCGGCGAACGGGAGACCCGCGTCGTCGACTCGCGCGACCTCGATGAATCGGCGACCATCCGCCGCCGTCGCGAATGCGCCGCCTGCACCACGCGCTTCACGACCTACGAGCGCGTCGAGGCGGCCCGGCTCGTCGTCGTCAAGCGCGACGGCGCCCGCCAGGAGTTCGACCGCGACAAGCTCGCCTCGGGCCTGCGCAAGGCCCTGACCCGCCGGCCGGTGGCCGACGGCGCCGCCGAGACGGCCGCCGACGCGATCGAGGCCGAGCTGCGCGCCGCCGGCGCGACCGAGGTCCCGTCGTCGCGCGTCGGGGCGCTGGCGATGGAGCAGCTGCGCGGCATCGACCAGATCGCCTACATCCGGTTCGCCAGCGTGTACCAGAGCTTCGAGGACCTCGAGGACCTCAAGCGCGAGGTCGACACCCTGTACGCGGAGAAGGGCAACGGGGGCCGCGTCAAGTGAGCGTCCTGTCCGACCGGGACATCCGCGCCGCGCTCGAGGCGGGCGGCGTGAAGATCGAGCCCGTACGACTCCGCCGACCTGCAGCCGTCGTCGGTCGACCTGCACCTCGACCGCTCGTTCCGCGTGTTCCGCAACAACCGCTACCCGTACATCGACGTGCGGGCGCCCCAGCCGGACCTGACCGAGCTGCTGACGATCGAGGACGACGAGCCGTTCATCCTCCATCCGGGCGAGTTCGTCCTCGGCCAGACCCTCGAATGGGTCGAGCTGCCCGATGACCTCGTCGCCAGGCTCGAGGGCAAGAGCTCCCTGGGCCGCCTCGGCCTGCTCATCCACTCGACGGCGGGCTACGTGGACCCGGGCTGGAAGGGCAACCTGACCCTCGAGCTCTCGAACGTCGCCAACCTGCCGATCGCCCTGTATCACGGCATGCGCATCGGCCAGATCTCCTTCTTCCGGATGTCGTCGCCGGTCGAGCGGCCGTACGGCTCGCCCGAGCTGCGCTCGCGCTACCAGGGCCAGAAGGAGCCGACCGCCTCGGCCTTCCACCAGGACTTCGCAGCAAGGACGGAGCCTCGGCATGGCGCTCAACGACGCCGTCGACTGGCGGACCGACCTCGGCGGCGGCACGCAGCGTCGCGCTCGTCCAGGCGGGCACCTTCCGCTCCGACGCCGGGACGCTGTTCGGGCCGGTCCCGTGGGTCCTGTGGGGCGAGCTCGTCAGCGACGAGATCGACGACCAGCGCCGGCTCCTCCAGGCGCTCAACTGCCTGCTCATCGAGACGCCGGCCGGACGGGTGCTGGTCGAGACCGGCATCGGCGACCGGCTCGACGACAAGACGCGGGCGATGCGCTGCTACGACGGCCCGTGGATCGTGCCCGCGCTCGAGACGGCCGGGTTCCTGCCCGAGACCGTCGAACGTCGTGGCGATGAGCCACCTCCACTTCGACCATGCCGGCGGCCTGCTGCGCCCGGACGGCGAGCGCGCCTTCCCGCACGCCACGATCGTCGCCCAGCGGGCCGAGTGGGAGGTCGCCCTCGGCGACAACCCGCGGCTCGTCGCCTCGTACGTGCAGCCCGAGCTGACCCTCGTGCGCGACTGGGGCGCCGAGGGCTGGGCCGACGGCGAGCAGCGAGCTGCTGCCCGGGCGTCACCGTCGTCCCGACCGGCGGCCACTCGACCGGCCACCAGGCCGTCGTCGTGCGCGGCACCGGCGACGGCGCCCGCACGGTCGCCTTCCTCGGCGACCTGTTCATGCGACCGTGGGGCGCGAACCCGCGCTGGGTCACGTCGTTCGACGACTTCCCGCTCGACTCGGTCGTGCGCAAGGTCGAGCTCTTCGCGCAGGCCGTCGAAGAGGACTGGATCGATCGTCCTCTCGCACGAGGCGCGCCGCCCGGTAGGCCGGCTCGTCCGCGACCGCGACCGCTTCCGCTTCGAGCCGGTCTGATCAGGGCTGGTCGAACCGGATCGAGTCGATCAGCGACTGTGACCAGGCGACCGCCTCCGGATCGGCAGGGTCCGCGCGGTCGATGACCACGATCGGCGTCCCGTCCTGGAGCTCGAAGACGATCAGCCGGGCACCGTCGCCGACGCTCGTGGGCGACTCGTCACCGCCGGAGAACAGCGTCAGGCCCGAATGGTTGTCGGTCGAGCAGCCGGCCGGCGCCTCGAGCCGGAACGTCGTGCCGGCGTGTCCGTCCACCTCGGTCGTCGCCTGATCGAGCAGAGGCAGGTCGTGTCCCTCGAGGTAGGCGAGGATGCCGGCCGCGCCCGGCGCGAGTGGCGAGGCCTCGCCGAAGTGCTCGCAGACGTCGTTCGCCCCCTTGGTCGGGGCCAGGATGGTCACGCCGCTGGCCGTGGTCGCGTTCGGATCGCTCGGTGTCAACCCGACCATGCCAGGACGATGTCCCCACACCTCGACCACGTCCGCGCCGCCGGCGTCGGGGATCGTGACGAGGAAGGACGGCCCGAACGCCGCAGCCCGGTAGGTAGCGCCGGGCGTGACGTGTGGTGGACCGTCCTGGCTCGTCGACAACGATCGATCGAAGGTCCGGCCCATGAGCGCTCCTCGCTCCTGGCATGGCTCATCGATCGCAAGCAGCGTCAATCGGCCCTCATCGATCCTCCAGCGGTATCGCCCACCGGCCCCCGCCGTGCACCCGAGCGACGGCATGTCACCGTCGACCAAGAGCTCGTCGTCGGACGTGCGTGCCACGGTTCCGGGAATGGCCTCGCCGACCGCGTCGAGCGCGATGCTCGTGGCGCCGATCCTCACGGACGTCGCGGCATCGGCCCATAGGTCGCGAATCAGCGGGTCGGTCGGCGTCACCATGGTCGCGTCCGGTCGCTTCTGGTCGGCGCCGCCCGGCTTGCGCCAGCCGGCGATGCTGCCGGTGATCTCCTGGCGCTCGCCTGTCGCCGGGTCGATGAGCCAGGTCGCGCCGGGCGAACCCTGGTCGCCCGAGATGCGGACGGCGAGATGGGAATCGTCGGGCGCCATCGCGGCAAAGGTCGATGACTGGAAGTAGCTGCCTCCGTCCGGGTCGTCGGCGGGCGCGTCGAACTCGCTGATGGTGGTCTCGACGCCATCCGGCGCGACCCGCACCAGCGACACCGCGCGTGGCCCGGGCGCCGCGGTCTCGAGCAGGAGCCACAGGCCGCCATCCGCCGCCCATGCGAAGTCGCTGATGCGCCGATCCGTGCCCGGGTTGTCCCAGACCACGTGCATCTCGTCGTTGGTGACGGCGTAGATCGACCACTCGACGGCGTCGTAGCAACTGTCGTAGCCGCCCGCGCAGCGCAGCAGGACGCCGTTCGGGTCCGTTCGACGGGCGCGGACGCCGTCGTACCGCAGCGGCACGGTGCCCGGGACGAATTCGCCATCGCGGTGGAGGATCCCGATCGCACTGGCCTTGGTGGTGCCGTCGGGCTGGCCGAGGAACATCCCCTCGTCGGCCAGGACGCCGCTGCCGTCCGCCGCCCAGGACAGGAACTGGTCGAGGGCCGTCGGCGGGTATGGCGGGTTCCCGTCGACGGGCACGAGGCCGGTCGTCGTGCTGGTCCCGGTGAAGGGGTCATGCACCGCCAGCCCCTCCGGCATGCTGAGGCCGAGATCCCCGTCCGGCCCGAACGTGCCGTAGGACCCCGTGATGTCGAGCTGCTGGATCGGGGCGGTCGGATCGCGCACGTCGGCGATCGCGTACCCGTACGTTCCATCGGCGCGCCCGATCGGCAACGCCAGGTGGTCGAAGTCCGAGAGGACCGCCGAGCCAAGCCACAGCTGGACCGCGCCGCCGAGCTGGGCTGCCGTGAAGTGGGCGAGCGTCTGTTCCGTCCCGTCGGCAGCGCGCTCGATGACGGTGATCGCCTGCGCCTGGTCCGTGCCGTCGTCCGAGCGGACGATGACCAGCGCCGGCGGATGGTCGCCCGGGACCAGACGGTTGACCAGGGCGCCGATCGCGGCCGCGGCGACGACCGCGAGCAGGAGCGCGACGAGCGCGAACGCGACCCGTCGACTGCGGGTCATCCCGCCCCACTGATGACCGGCCCGGACCGTGAGCCCACGGTGCTGCGGCGTGCGGTCACGACCTCGATCGCGCTCGGTCAGCACGCGATCGGGGGCGTGCGCAGGTGCCTCGTCGGCGAACCAGCGCTCGAGGCGGCGATCGAGATCCAGCTCGGCGGTCATGCCGAGACCTCCTGGGCGCCGGTGCCTCGGGCGTCGGCCTCGAGGGCGGCTCGCATCGCCTCAGTGGCGTAATGGAGGCGCGACTTGGCCGTGCCCTCGGGCACGCCCAGGGCATCGGCGACCTCGGGCAGGCTCAGGCCCTGGAAGTGGCGCAGGACGAGGATCGCCCGATGCTCCGGCGACAGCCGGCGGAAGCCGCGGTCCAGCTCGTCGCGATCGGCGAGGGCGCTCGTCGTGTCCTGGGCGGCGGGTTCCGCGCGCAGCACGCGGACCTGGGCCTCGTAGCGCCGGCCGCGCCGGAACTCGTCGGTGATGGCGCGCATGAGCAGCCGGCGCTGCCATGCCTCGAACTTGGCCGGGTCGCGCAGCGAGGGCAGGTCGCGCCACGAGCGGACGAGCGTCTCTTGCACGGCATCCTCGGCACGGTCGCTGTCGCGCAGCGTGACGCGGGCGATGGCGTAGAGGCGATCGACCGTGGCGGCCGCCAGCACCGCGAACGCATCGCGGTCGCCGCGTCTGGCCTGCTCCACGAGGTCGCGATCCACGCCCACCCCTCGATCCATCGCCGGGCTCGGATGCCGGCGCTCACCATAGAGGCGGAGCGTGCAGGCTCGGAACGTTCAAACCCGGCGCGAGCGGCCGGTGCCGGGGTGCCGGGCCAGGGCGGTCGGCCGGAGCCTAGGCTGGGCGTCGGACTCGAGGAGGAGCTCGGTCCGCTCGGCGATGCCGACGGCGCCGGCAGGAGCGATTCGATGAGTGCCGAGGCCCCCGCCTCGTCGACCGGCCCGTTGACGACCTCGACGATGCGACCCCCGGTGTCGACGAAGAACTGCGTCGGCAGCGCGTAGACCTTGTAGGTCGTGGAAGATGTGCCCGAAGCCATCGAAGCCGATCGTGTACGGCAGCTGGTAGCGCTCCGCGTACGCCTCGACGTCGTCGACCGAGGTCTCCTGGACGCTGACCCCGATGATCTCGAGCCCGCGATCGCGATAGCGCTCGGACAGCTCGCGCAGGATCGGCGTCTCCTGCTGGCAGGGCGGGCACCAGCTGGCCCAGAAGTTGAGCCACACGACCTTGCCGCGCAGGTCGGCGAGCGAGACCGGGTTGCCGTCGAGGTCGATGCAGCTGGTACGTCGTGCCGTCGTCGAGCTGGACGGCTAGCTCTGGGGCGAGGTCGCCCGGCCGCAGGCCCTCGGCCGGCGGCGACGCGATGACGAACGGGGTCGCGCGCGGGTCGGCCGGCCCGGCGGTCGCCCCGACCGCGCCGAGCGGCGTGGTGATGGCCACGAGCACGATCGCGACGACGACGACCGACACCGCCGCGGCGAGGAGCTGGCGACCGCTGAACGGCCCGATGAGCCCGTGCCGCGGCGGCTTGTGGGTGAACTCGGGCCGCTGCTCCGCCACTAGATGCCACCGAACGAGAAGAAGCGCGGCAGGTACGACAGCCAGTCGAAGATCATCGCCACCCCGATCAGCACGACGAGCAGGCCGCCGATGAGCGACACCGTCTTGCCGTGGCGGACGAGCGGCCGCATGACCGCCGGCGCCCGGTCGTACACGACGGCGATGGCGATGAACGGCAGGCCGAGGCCGATGGTGTAGGCGATGAGCAGGAGCGTGCCCGCGGCCGTCGGTCCCGGAGGTGATGGCCATCGTCAGGATCCCGCCGAGGATGATCCCGATGCACGGCGTCCACCCGACGGCGAAGATCGCCCCGAGGCCGAACGAGGCCAGCCAGCCGCCCCGCGGGTCGACCAGCCGGCCACCGAGTCGATCGCCGAACGACGGGCCGGTCGGCGCGCCCGGTCCGCTGGGCGTGGCGAGGGCCACCGACCCGGTGGCCGCGGCGAGGCTGTTCGCCGCGCCGGCGTCGAGCGGTCGCCAGGTGCGTTCGATGACGGGGATGTGGAGGATGCCCGCGAGGTTCAGGCCGAGGATGACGAGCAGCACGCCACCGATGACCCGCAGCGGGCCGAGGTAGTCGTACAGCGGCCCGGCGGCGAACGTCGCGGTCACGCCGAGCAGCGTGAACACGGACCCGAAGCCGATGACGAACGCGATCGCGTGGCGCACGGCGAGCCAGCGCGACGGGCGAGCACCCGGGGCCGCGCCGGCGACCGCGATGGCGGTGAGCTGGCCGATGTACGCCGGCACGAGCGGCAGCACGCACGGCGACAGGAAGCTGATGACCCCCGCGAGCAGCGCGACGAGGATGCTGATGTCGGTCGTGCTGCTCATGACCGGGTGGCGGCGGACTCGCTGGCGCGTGCATCGATGCCGTCGGCGAGGAGGCGCTGGATCTTGGCGAGGCTCGTGACGAGCTCCAGGCGGCGGTCGCCGAGCTCGAGCACCGGGATCGTGGCGAAGAAGGCGCGTTCCCAGGCCGGATCGTCCTCGATGTCGCGCTCGACGAGCGCGGGGACGGGCAGCCCACGGGCCGCGCGGTCGCTCGAGCACGAGCTCGATCATCGTGCGGGCCTCATCGCACAGATGACAGCCGGGGCGGCCGTACAGGATGAGGTCGGGGAGGGGAGTGACGGACATCGCCTCGATCGTAGCAGGGAGGGCGTCGGAGCCCTTCGGGCGCCCTTGGCCCTGTCGCGGCCCAGCAAGAAGCCGTCGCAGGGAGGCGCGACGGCTTGGCTGTGAGACGCCGGTCCAAGCGTCCCGGTTCCGCACCGCCTGACGTCATGGCGGGAGTCGCCGGATGGCTGCGGTACGCTAGCGGCCGCGCCCCCGTAGCTCAGTGGACAGAGCGAGGCCGTCCTAAGGCCTGCGTCGGCGGTTCGAGTCCGTCCGGGGGCGCCAGTACCCCATGCGGGTATGTCAGGCGGCGCCCGCGCGTCCGAGGCCGACCGAGCAAGGCTCCGGCCCGTCCGTCGGTGCGCCGCCTGTCGATGGGCCGCTTGTCGGCCCGTCGGGTCCCGGTCAGTCGGCCGCCACGCACCCGTGCGCGATCGCGGTCAACTTCGCGCCGAGCGCCGGCTTCGTGGCATGCCCGGCCTCCCAGGCGGCGTTCTTGGCCTGACCGTAGGACGTGCCGAAGCAATCCTGGATCGCCGCGCCATACCCGTTGCCCGCCAAAGCGGTCGCCGGAAGGGCGAGCAGTACGGCCGTGCCGAGGGCGAGTGCGAGCTTCTTCATCGATCTCTCCTAGTGCGTCAGTGACCCATCGTGGGGACGGCGTAGTACGTCGAGATAGGCGTTCCCTCCGTGCGATGGGCTCATCGCCTCGTACAACCGTTGTACAAGGTCTGTAGATACTGTGGCCAATGTGTCAAAGTGTTTGTCAAGCGTTCATCAAGGGGAGTACACTGCACCAACCATGTACACGATCAAGGAGGCCGCGCTGCGAACCGGCTTGACTGAGCCCGTGCTCCGCGCATGGGAGCGGCGCTACGGCGTCGTCACGCCGGCACGCACGGCGGGCGGCTACCGCCTCTACGACGAGGCGGCGCTGCGCCGCCTTCGGTCGATGCGGCGCTTGATCGCGGGCGGCTGGTCGGCGAGTGCCGCTGCCGCGGCGATCCTCGCGGGCACTGAACCGGCGACCGCCGACCCCTCCGGAGGGGCCGGCGGCGCGACGGCCAGCGAACAGCCGGTGGTGCTCGTGGAGCACCTGGTGAACGCGGCCGAAGCGCTCGACAGCCAGCGGATCGAGGCGGTCCTCGACGAGATGTTTGCCGCCGGCACCTATGAGCGCATCGTCGAGGACTACCTGATCCCATCGCTCCGAGCGCTCGGCGACGCCTGGGCGGCGGGGCGCGTCGCCGTCGCCGGTGAGCATGTCGCAAGCAACGCCGTGCTTCGCCGCCTCGCTGCGTCATTCCAGGCGTCCGGGTCCGGTCGCGACGGTGCCCGGCCGGTGCTCGTCGGGATGCCGCCGGGGGCGCGCCACGAGCTCGGCGGCCTCATCTTCGCAACGTCGCTCCGCCGCTACGGGATCTCGGTCATCTACCTGGGGGCGGATCTTCCCCTGGACGCCTGGGTCGCGGCGGTCGAGCGGACGGATGCCCGCGCGGTCGTGATCGGCGCGGTCATGCCAACGGACGCCTCTGCCGCGCGGTCGGTCGCCGTCGGCCTCCGCGCGGTTCGCCCGGAGCTCGTCATCGCGTTCGGCGGGGCCGCCGCGCCCGATCCGGATGGGTCGCTGGGCTTTCCGGCCAGGACGATCCGCCTGCCGGCAGAGGTGGGGGACGCGGTCGATGTGCTGGTCGGCGCGCTGACAGGAACGGCGCCGCGAGGTTCAGGCCGCACATCCTAGGCCGGTGGCGGTCTGCGGCGCGCTCACGGACTACTTGAGATGACCGGTCCAGGCAGAGGATCGTCGCGTCGTTCTTCAGCGCATCTCCCCTTTTGCGCCCGAACCACGAGGTCTCGCTGCGTCGGTCAACCTTCGGCGTGGCAGCGCCATCGCGAGAGCTGCCGTCTTCGGTGTCCTACGGGCCCTCGAGGGCCAGGGCGGCGGCGCGCCTCGCGGTCGCTGCTGAGGTCGGGACCTTCCTCGCGGTTCGTGAGCAGCTCGATGATGAGCCCGTCGTCCGGATACCACGCCAGGTAGGTGGAGAAGCCGTTGATCACGCCACTATGCGAGACCACCCGGTGGCCATCCTCGTCACCGACGGACACGCCGTAGGCGTAGCCGAAGTCCCTCTCCGTCCGTCGTGTCGGCGAGCGGCGTCACGAAGCGCTGCATCGCCGCGGCGTCGACGAGGGCGTCAGTGTCGAGCGCGTCCACCCAGCGCTGGAGATCGAGCACGGTCGAGTACAGGCCGCCGGCCGCGTACGGCACCGACATGTCCAGCGCGTCGGCCTGTTCGAATGCGCTCGCATAGCCCACGGCGAGCCCGGGGGTGTCGCCGTGCTCGTACCCCGAGTCCGCCATGCCCAGGGGCTCGAAGATGTGCTGCTCCAGGAACGTCTCGTAGTCAAACCCCGAGGCACGCTCGATCACCATGCCGAGCAGGACGTACCCCGTGTTGCTGTACGCGAAGGACGTCCCGGGCTCGAACGCGAGCGGGATGTCGGCGACGCTGGCTACGGTGTCGGCCGGCGTGGCCGCCTTCATGGGATCAAACTCCGGCTGGTCCGTGAAGTTCGCGATCCCGGACGAGTGGCTGAGCAGGTGCTCGATCGTGATCACGTCCCATCCCTCGGGGCAGGTGTCCACGTAGTCGCACAGTGGGTCCGTCGTCTTCAAGCGCCTCTGCGACGCGAGCATCAGGACGGCCATGGCCGTGAATTGCTTCGTTACGGAGCCGAGGCGGAACCGCGTCTCTGGCGTGTTCGCGATGCTATTTGCATCGTCGGCCATGCCGATGCCTTCGGCGAACAGGAGGTCGCCGTCCCGGCTCACCAGCGCGGACCCGTTGAAGTCGGTGCCCAAGATCTTCCTGAACTGGGAGGTCAGGTCCGGTGCCGCGGTGGGTGTTCCGTCGACGGATGCATCAGGCGAGGACGGTGCCGCGGCTCGCCATCGGTGGGGCGACGGCCGCTGTCGATGACGGTGTGGCAGGGGCGCTCGTCGAGGAGCAGCCCGTTAGGCCCAGCACCAGGGCGAGGACGGCGGTCGCGTATCTCATTGAGGCACCTCGGGCAGCCACTGGAGACACGGGAAGGCCAACTCGACCGCGGCGAGACTGTTCCCGGAACTGGAGCGTCGCTGGCGGGAGGCATTGCCTACTGCGCCGGGCCCACCCAGCATCCGCCGCACTCGGCCGTGATCCAGATCTTGCCTGGCATGCCGATGTTGTCCGCCCCGACCGAGCCCACATCTGCCCCTTCGCCCAGTCGCGGGTTCACGGTGATCCATCCGTCATCCGGCCCCTTGGCAGGGAAGAGGAAGGTCACCTTCACGGTGGCGCCGGCTGGGACCACGTTCGGCGTCGCGGACCCAACGAGCCGGAACGTCCCGCCATCGTCTCCCTCGGCCACGAACATGGTCGCGGGCTCGGAGCTCTCGTTGTCGACCGTGACGGTCCAGGACCGCGCGTTCGGCGGAATGGGACCGACAGCCGGCGGGAGCAGCGGGGCCGGCGTCGGAGTCGGGGTCGGGCTCGGGGTGACGGCTGGTGGCGTATACGACGGCGGCAGTCCGACGATCTTGATCGACTCCACGATCTGCCGGACCTCGGACATGACCGCCTCGGTCGGCGCTTCGTTCGACAACGCGGCAATCACCAGGCGAACGCCATCGACGTCGACGATCCAGCGGGCCACCGTCGTGTCGTTGACGTCGCCGGGGCCGCCCGACGCGATTCGAGCGGGATCGGGCTACCAGAAAAGCAGTCGAAGTGTCCGTCGGCCGGCCTGTACTCGAGGTACGCCGATCGATAGCCGTCGAGCATGCCGTGACGGATCTCCGCGATCTCGATGCGCGGGAACGCCTCGAGATAGCTCACCAGATCATCGAAGCTCGGCCCGAGGGTCGGTCCCTTCGTGTCTGGGCAGTCATCCCAGGGGTGCCCGACGACCGAGAAATCAAGGCTGGTGTTCCCGTCCGACTCGCCCCACGGACCTCCGACGGTCCAGTCGTGAGGGACCGTCATCGAGACACGAAGACCGATGGGGGCTTCGGACAACGTCCCGTCCGCGGGGCGGAGCTCGTCCAGCTGGTAGGTCCCCCCAGGGAACGTTTCGTCCTCGGGTGGCGGCAGCGTCACACCCGGTGTCGCGACGAGCCAGCCAGAATCGGGGGCATAGTCGGTCGCCACGACCCGGCCATTCACGATCACGGACGCCCACGTGTAGAAGGGCATGTCCAGCTCGAAGCCCCACGGGACCAGTCCTTTGCCTGCGGTTTCGTTGGCGCCGCGGAACAGGAAGTCGGCATCCGGTCCGATCGGGTACTCCGCCTTGAAGTCGGCTGCGTACCACTCCCGCGTGGTCCATGGACCTACCTGGCCCCAGTCCGTCCGGCCCGTGTGCAGATTCGTCCGCCACCATCGGGCGCGCGAATCACCAGGGGCTCCGTCCGCGAGGGCGACGCCGGGCGTGTTGTCGCTGCCGTATCGCCAATCGGGCACGCCGTCGCGATCGTCATCGGTGACGACGCCATACGCGATCCACTGCTCGGTGGGATCCGCGATCAGCTGCCCCGAGTCGAGCTTGAGGCGCACTTCGCTGGTATCGGCCATCACCCCGCGAATGTCGGCACAGGGGAACGCTGTGGATCCGTGGTCCCTCGTGGGATCGCGGTAGGTGAGGGGCATCGGTTGGACGCTCCCGCCTCCAGCGAGCTCGGGGCGGACCGGCGCGGGCCAGTCCTCCTTCAGGCTCGCGGGGGTCCAGGCCAGTGGGCCGATCGGCGCGCTCGGGTCGCCCGTGGGAACCGCGCACTCGTTCGTGTCTGGACTTGCGGATGGTGCTGCCGATTCGCTCGGGCTCGGGGTCGTCGCGTTGGGCGATGTCGTCGCGACCGCGATGACCGATGGTTCAGGGACAGGCGGGACGACGGTCGGCAGCCGCAGTAGACCGGAGCCCGCCGCCAGCGCCCCGCCGACCAGCAGCAGGGCCGCGGCGGCGAGCAGCGTCATGCCGCGACCCCGGCCGGATCGTCGGGCGATGCCCTTGGCCTCACCGCGGCGCTCGACAGCATCAACCGTGAGGTCGAGCGGCAGCGCGCCCAGGTGCTCCTGCAGGACCCCGCGCAGGCGACGTTCGAGGGCGGCGTCGTCGAGCTCAGGCATGTCGCACCTCCGCGACGGGCATCGGTTCGTCGGCGAGTGCCGTCCGCAGGTGCGCGAGGGCCGACTTCAGTTGGGTCTTGATCGTGTTCGGGCTGACGTCGAGCACCTCTGCCACCGTCTCGACCGGCAGGTCCAGGTAGTAGCGCAGGCCGATCGCGGCACGCATCCGCGGCGGCAGGTCGCGGACGGCCTGCCAGAGCGCCAACGAGTCGTCGGCTGTCGGTCCCCTGGGCTCGGCGACGGCTTCCTCGACGACCTGGAGATCGACGACGTGGGCGGCGCGCTGGCGGTACCGAAGCGCCTTGTTCGTGGCGATCCGGAGCAGCCACGGCCGCAGGGCATCCTCGTCACGGAGACTCCGACCGTGGTCGAGGGCCGCGAGCAGGCTGTCGGCCACGATGTCCTCTGCGGCGGCTCGGTCGTGGACGATGAGGTAGGCGACGGCCTGCATGTCCCGGCCGTACCGGTCGAGCAGGTCGGCCAGCACCTCGGGGCGTCCTCGGCGCAGTGCCTGGACCGTCATCCCAGCCTCCCGTGTCAACCGAGGGCCCGTTCCGACGTGGATCCGGCCTCACATGGTAGATACCGGGCGTCGGGCTTTTGGGTGAGTCGGCGGGAGGATGGCCAGGCGTCGGGCGGCGGATCGATCAGGCCCTGCGCCACGTGACGCGTGCGTACCATGCGAGTGGGTCGCGATGTGACGCTCGTGCCCCGAGGACCATTCGGGGGCGCCACACCGGCCTAGTCCTGATCCTCCGTTTCCTGCTCGGCCCGCTTGCCGGCTACGGGCTCAACCAGCCCACTTGGCTGTCCGCTGTGATCACGATCTTGCCTGGGATGCCGATCTGGTCCGCGTTGACCAACGATCCTCCTTCGCCCGGTCGTGGGTTCACGTAGATCCATCCGTCGTCGTTGGCAGGAAAGCGGAAGGTCACCTGCACGGTGGCGCCGGCTGGGACCACGTTCGGGGTCGCAGACCCTACGAGCCGCAATGTGCCGCTTCCGTCGTCCTCGGAGATGAACAGGACCGCGGGCTCGGAGCTCTTGTTGTCAACCGTGACCTTCCAGGTCCGCGCGTTCGGCGGAACGGGACCGGCCGCGGGCGGGAAAGGTGTTGGTCTCGGGGTCGGACTCGGCGTCGGAGTCGGGGAGGCTGGCGGCGAATACGACGGCGACAGTCCGACGACCTGGATCGACTCGACGATCTTCCGGACCTCGGATCTGACAGGCTCCGTGGGTGCCGAGTCGTAGCCGGCCGCAATCACCAGGGGAACGCCATCGACATCGAGGATCCAGGCCTCGTTGTAGCCATCGACAAGGGGGATCGGGACGGCAGACGCAGGACCACATTCGACCAGACCTTTTGGCCTGTACTCCACGTACGCCGCTCGATAGCCATCGAGCCTGAGGTATCGCAGGTCCGCGATGTCGATGTTCGGCAGCGCCTTGAGATAGGTCACGAGATCGTCAAAGCCTCGCCCGAGGAAGGGCTGGACCGTGTCTGAGCAGGGATCCTCCGGGCCATCGACGACCTGGAATTGAAGGTTGGCGTCCGCCCCGTCGCGGGTCAATTCGGGACCACCATGGTCGGTCCAGCCGTCGGGGACGGTCATCGATAGATGAACCGGGAATGGATCCTGGAGCACGAAGGTGCCGCCGGGCTTCGGGAGCAGCTTCGCATCGGGCGACCGATCCAGCCACCCGACATCAGGGGCATAGTCCGTGGCGACGACCCGGCCATCCGCGATCACCGAGGCCCACGCGTAGAAGCGCTTCGGCAGACCTTCCCCGACCAAGCCTTTGCCAGCTGTCTCGGCACCAAACGACAGACCACAACCAGCGTCAGGCCAGAACACGGGTCCAGGCCGCCGTCACCGAGTGCGATGTGGTCACCGACCGCGTAGTCGGTCCGACCCGTGTGGAGGTCGGTACGCCACCACCGGTCCGGGCGCTCAGAGTCCGTCGTGTCGAGCGGCGTGTTGTCGACGCCATATCGCCAATCCGGTACGCCGTCGCCATCGCTGTCCACGACCACGCCGTGCGCGAACCACAGCTGCCTGGGGTCCACCCCGCGAGGCGGATACCAGACGACGCTCCCGATGCTCAGGCCGTCCTCCCGACAGAACTCCACCCATCGAATGTCAGCCCAAGGGTAGACATCGGATCCGGTGTCGCCGGTCGGATCACGGTATTGGTCCGACTCCCATTGATGAGCTTCACCGCTTGCTGCATCGGGAGTGAGATCGCGGTGGCGGATCGGCAGGACGGTCGCGCCGCCTGCGGGCTCCGCGCGGACCGGCACGGGCCAGTCCTCCTTCAGACTCGCCTCGGACCAGGTGATCGGCGCGGGGGTCGCGCTGGGGACCGGGGTTGGCGATGCCAACATGCTCGGGCTCGGGGACGTCGCGTCCGGCGACGCCGTGGCGACCGCGATTACCGATGGTTCAGGGACCGGCGGGACGACGGTCGGAAGCCGCAGAAGGCCGGAGCCCGCCGCCAATGCCCCGCCGACCAGCAGCAGCGCTGCGGCGGCGAGCAGCGTCATGCCGCGGCCCCGGCCCAACCGTCCGACCGGGTGCGACGCGGCCCAGCCGGGCCGCTGGCGCAGGGTTCGGGCGCGATCCATGACCGACGCGTGGAAACCTGCCGGCGCGCTCACGGGCGCCTCGGCCTGGAGCCACTGCTCCAGGTCCCGTTCGAACGGCGCGTTCGGGTTCATCGGGCCACCTCCATGGCGCCCATGGCGGATCGCTCATCGGCGTCGAGGGCCGCTCGCATCGCCTGCGTCGCCCTGCTTAGACGGGATTGCATCGTGCCGAGCGGGATCGCCAGCGCCTCGGCCGACTCGGCCAGCGAGAGACCGAGGTAGTGGTGGAGGACGATCACGGTCCGCTGCTCTGGCGAGAGGCGCCGGAATCCCCGGTCGAGCTGGTCGCGCACGGCCACGGCGCGCTGCGCGTCGGGCGTCATCGGCTCCAGCGTCGCATCGAGGGGGAGCTCGACGACCGCCCGCTCTCGGCCCCGTTTCGCGGCGCGGTAGCAGGCTCGGACGAGCAGTCGATGCAGCCAGGCATCGAACCGGTCCGGGTCACGCAGACCGCGGAGGTCGAGCCAGGCCTGGAGGAGCGCATCCTGCACGGCATCGGCGGCGTGCTCGTCATCGCGGAGGATGAGCCGGGCGGCCCCGAAGAGCCGATCGGTCGTGATGGCCGTCAACGCCGAGTAGGCATCGACATCGCCCCTCTGCGCCCGGACCACGAGGTCTCGCTGCATCGGTCAAGCTCCGACGTGGCGGTCGCCTGACCGCTCTGTCCAGTCTGGGGCAGGATCCAGCCGGTTTGTTCCATCTTCGCGAGTCGTCAGGTGATCAGCGCCTGCACGGGGGAGCGCGCTACCACGTTCGGGTCGTCACGCGACGCGCCTACCATGGGGGTGGGTCGCGATGTGACGCTCGTGCCCCGAGGACCGTCCGGGGGCGCCATGTTCCTGCCCAACCATCGAGCATGTGCGGGACCGCGTGGGCGTCAAGGCCGCTTGCGCGGATCGCCTCCCTTGAAACGCGGACTACGCCTCGCTGATGCCCAGCTCGTGTCCGGCGTCGATCTCGGGCGTCTCGTTCGCACGCGCGCGATCCAGGTACGCCTGCGACTTGGTGACTTCCGCGGAGAGGGTGCCGACGGTCTTCTGCATCGAGTCGAGGGCTCCGACGCGGAAGCTGTCGATCTCATCCATGGTCGCGTAGACGTTCTGGAACGCCGCCTGGAGCTTGGCAACGTCGACGGTCGAGGACGCGGCCTGTGCGTTGATGTCCCCCGACTGCTGGTGGAGCATCTGGCCGGTTGACTCGATCAGGTTGGAGGTGGTCGTGTTGAGGGCAGCGATCTGATCGAGCACGAGCTTCTGGTCCGCGAGTGCCTGGGCCACCATCACCGCAGTGCGCAGGGCGGCGATGGTCGTGGTCGTTGCCCGTTGGACGCCACGGACGAGTTCCAGATTGTTGCGGCGGATGATGTCGAGCGCGAGATAGCCCTGGACGCTGACCGCGAGCTGGGTGAGCAGGTCCTGGTTCTTCCGCCGAACGGGGAACAGCATGTCCTCCTTGAGGACGCGCGCCCGGTCGGGATCGGTCGCCTCAAGCGACGCGATCTTCGCCGTGAGGGCGGCATCGAGGCGCTGCGCCAGGTAGCTGTACTGGCGCAGCCGGCCCATCGCCACCCAGAGGTTCGCCTTCTCCTGCTCGATGGACGCGTTGTCGCGCTGGAGCTCGTCCTGCCCCTGGTAGAGGGCGGTGATGATCGCATCGATGTGGTGCTGGCTGGAGCGGTACTTGTCGAAGTAGTCACGCACCCGGCTGCGCGTACCGAACGGGAGGATTCCGAGCAACTTGCGGGGGCTCATGAGATCGCCCTGCGTGGACGGGTCGAGGTCCTCCATCTGATGCCGCAGGTCCAGCAGCGAGCGGCTCACCGCGGAGTTCTGCGTGAGGCCGCCGTTCTGCATCGCGGCCATGGGCTTGTCGAGAAGCCGGTTGGACACGGATGCCGCGGACCGGATGTCGTCATCGCCGAGCCTTCCGACATCCCGCAGCCGGTCAGTGAACGCCTGACTGTGGACGTCGAGCGAGACGACGGCGTCGAGGTATCCCGAGACCATGTCGTCGAGCTTCGCGCGGTCGGTCTCCGAGATCGGGACCGCCCCGGCCGCCTCGTTCGGTGCGACCGGCGCAACCGGGGCCGGGGGCTCGAGGACGAGCGTCGCCGCGGTCGAGGCCGGATCCGCTGCTTGGTCCTCCGCGCTCGTCCCCGGCTCGGGGGCCGGCAGTTCGAGTGACTGGTCGGTCATCACTGGCTCCTGATGTGCGTTGAGCTCACGCGCGCTCGCGCGTCTGGCCAGCCGCCCCATCCATCGTCGCCGACGCCTCCGCGGCGTCACCCGGCACCCGTGCGGTGACCGGCGCCGACGCTGGCCCCTCCGCGGCAAGCTCCGCGAGCCGTGCCCGGAACGGGTCCGGGCGAAGGACGTCGGCAACGAACCGCGCGTGCGTGAGCAGGTCGCCCGCCTCCCGCCGGTAGGTCCGGGTCGCCATCTGGTCGAGGCGGCGTTCGATCAGCGCGAGCTGCTCGTCGAGCACCTCCCGGGCCGATCGTCCATCGAGCACCGGCTCTGAGGCAAGGTCGGCTGGGAGCGCGATGTAGCGCTCGAGTGCCCCGGGCAGGTAGTCGATGCAGATCTGGCGCAGCAGCCATGTCTCGTGGTCGGAGAGGTCCAGCGGCGCGTCAGTCGCCGGGAGGGCGAGCGCTGCGTTGTCGCGGATGCGCTGCACGGTGGCCACGTCGCCCTCCTCGAGCAGCCCCTCGACGTTCGCGATGAGACGATCGAGTCCTGCCAGGACCTCCGAGCGGGTCCGCGGGTCACCACCCCAGGACAGCCTCGGCCGCTCACCGGCGAGCCCCGCGACGGCGCCCGCCTTCAGCTGCCCTGCCGGGAGGCTGGCGCGTGCGAGCTCGAGCTGGATCACCGCGGCCTTGCGGCTCCGGTCCTCGATCTCGATCCGGTTCCCGACCCCCACACCGCCGATGAGGATGGCGACCGGCAGGCCGACGCCCAGCCAGGCGAACCCGCCAGCGATCGCCATCACGAGCGCCACGGTCCCGGCAAGGATGAGCCCGACGCCCCGGGCGACCGATGCCCCCGACGACCCGGGATCGACCCTGTCGGCGAGCATCAACGCCTCCGTCCGCGTCGGCGGCGAGACCTCAACGCGACCGCCGGCCCGGGCGGTGACGACGGACTGCTCGAGCTCACGCATCCGAGCCTTGGCCGCGAGCCTCGCCTGCGCCTCGTCGGCCGCGGCGGACACCATCGTCAGCGCGGCCGTCGCGGCGTCTCCGGCCACGTCCAGGAAATGGCGCGTCCCCATCCGCTGGCCGCTCGCCCGCTCCTGTGCCTCGCGCAGACGTCGTGCGGCGCGATCGGCGCGCCGCGAGGCGCGGGCGGCTCGCTCGCGCGCCTTGCGGATCTCGCGGACCTCGAAGGGCAGGGCGTACCACTCGGGAGAGCCCTCGAGCGGCGCGGGGGGCGGCGGTGCCGCCGGCTCTTGGGGCGGTCCGGCCGGCGTGCTGGTTGGCTGCGTGGTCACGGTGTCAAGGTGCCCCATTTTGGCCTGCTGCGCAACCACGCCCCCGGGTGTCCGATCGAGTCGCCTCGTCTCCGATGAGCCTGGCGACGCGCAGGCGCCGTTGACGGCACCGGCGCCGAGGCGCGGTGCTCGGCGGAGATGCAGTACATCGTCATGGACTCCGACGGCGACATGTTCGTCACCGACGCTCGCCGACCACGTCATCCGTAAGGTCACCCCAGGAGAAGTCGTGACCACGTTCGCCGGCAAGATCGGCGAGCCGGGCCGCGTCGATGGCGTCGGAGCTGCGGCACGCTTCACCCGTCCCAACGGCATCGCGATCGACGCGACGGACAGCCTGTATGTCGCGGGCAAACGATGCCGACGACTTCCGCGAGATCACCCCCGCCGGGACCGTCACCGAGCTCGCCGGCAAGCGTGGTTCTCCGGCTCGTCCGACGGCAAGGGCGACGCTGCTCGCGTCGGTTCCGTCGGCTTGGCGGACCTTCTTGGGGCGACGGCGGACCCCGGACGTATTCAGCGCGTCGGCGGTGGCGGTTGTCGAGGACGAGGCGGCCATGCGCCAGACGAGACGGACGCCATCGGCCTCCTCCGGCACGACCTCGACGCTGGCGCGGGCGACGAAGGACCCCACGGTCGTCACGGGCACCCCGGTAGCCGAATGGATCGCTGCCCCGGTGCCGTCCGTCGAGAAGCAGCGACCTGGACATGGCAGTCATTCGCTCGGAGCCCAGGTCGCGCTGGAGCTGGGCGGCGCCGCAGAGCTGAAGGAAAACGTAGCGCCCGATAGCCGAGTCGAATGTGGTCTGCGGCATGGTGGCGATGAGCAGGGTGACGCTGTGGCGCTCCAGTTCGCCCCGTAGCTCGAGCATCAGCCGGGCGTTTCGGGCAAGCCGGCTCAGGTCGGTGGTCGGAGCAGCTCGCGGGCAAGTGCGGCGGCCTCGACTCGGTCGTTGACCCCCATCTTGCCAAGGATGGTCGAAACCATATTGCTGACCGACTTGCCGGAGAGGCCTAGCCGCTCGGCGATCTGGCCGTTGGTGAGCCCGCGGACAACGAGGTCCAGAACCTGACGTTCTCGCCGAGTCAGGCCGAACGGGTCTGCGGCCGGCTCAGCGAAGGTGGCGGCAGACGCCGCGGACGCGGTCACGCCAGATCCCAGCACCAATGCACCAAGCTCCGCGGCGCGTACAGCCGCCACGATCTCGGCATGGCCAGCGTCTTTCACGACGTAGCCGGCTGCTCCGGCCCGGAGCGCTGCCCGCACCGAGCCATCGTCGTCGAACATCGTCACAACCACGACGCGCACCTCGGGATGTTCGGCCACGATGCGCTCGGTCGCCGTGACTCCGCTTCCGTCGGGCAGGCCGAGGTCCATGAGGACGATGGCTGGGCGCAGACGCCGCACGAGTTCCACGGCTTCGGCCGCCCCGGCAGCTTCGCCCACGACCTGGTAGCCGCTAACCTCGAGGAGGGCGGCGACCCCGCTCCGGAAGACGGGGTGGTCGTCGACCACCACGACGGTCGTCACCGGTTCACCGGAAGCCAGACCGAGACGCGAGTCCCCCGCCCATCCTCAGAACGAAAGGAGACGCTTCCGCCGATCTCAGAGGCTCGCTCGGTCATCGATCGCATGCCGATCCCTGCCCGCCGCGGTTCGGTGAGGCCAATGCCGTCGTCGACGATCTCGATCCGGAGCCCGTCGGGCTCGGGGACGATGCGCACCTCGCAGCATGAGGCCGCGGCATGGCGACGCACGTTGACGACCGCCTCCTGGATGATGCGCAGGGCGCAGGCTTCGACGGCGGCGGGAAGCTCCATCCGATCGGTCGGCGCGACGACGGTCACCCTTGGAGGGCCGTCGGTGGCGATCGTTTCCTCGATCGTAGCGACCAGGCCGCGATCGTCGAGAACTGGTGGACGGAGGTTATAGGCGATGTCCCGCACCTTGCGTGAGGCCCCCTGCAAGCGCCCTGCCAGGTCTGTTGCCGCCTCGGCCGCCCGCCGGTCGCCGGCGCGCGAGAGCTTCTCGACGACGGCGGCACTCAGGCCGAGCCCGGCCAGCGTGGGCGCCAGATCGTCGTGGAGGTCGCGCCGCAAGCGTCGCCGCTCGTCCTCGCGCGCGATCACCACCCGCGCCCGAGCCTCCACGAGCTCGTTCACAAGTCGAGCACCGTGCAGCGCCGGCCCTGCGAGGGCGCCGATGCGGGTGATGACGCTGCGGTCGCGGGCGATGAGCGTCGTCTCGCCGGGTCGCGGGGCCACCGCCAGGGTCGCGAGCCGCTCATCGCGGTAGGTGATCGGGAACTGTTCCTCGAACGTGGCGGTCCCAACCTCCGCCCGTAAAGTGTCACCGACGAGCAAACGCGCGCCGCCCACGGCAAGGGATTCGGTCACCGCGCTGAGGACCGCCTCGGGCACGTCCCTGGGGTCTGCGAGCTGGGCGAGTCTTGTCCCCAGTTCCTCGAGCGCTCGAAGAGGGCTCGGCCGACGGCCGTAGACGAACCGGTCCGCCGCTCTCCGGGAGAGCCCGACCACGGGAATGGTCAGCGCGGCGGCCACAGCCGCCGCTATCCAGGTTCGTTCCTGTGCGCTTGCGCCGCGCCCCTCGGCGAGCGCCATGGTCGCAAGGATCGTCGTCCCGAGCGCGATCGATGAACAACCGAGCAGGATGCACCACCGAAGCGCCACGTCGACGTTGAGCCAGCGCGGCGCCAGCAGGCCAAGAGCGAAGCCGACTCCCGGGAGCACCGTGAGCAGAACCGCCAGCGACGATCCGCTCTCCTGCTGAAGCCCGAGCCCAACCCAAACGATCGCCCACAGCGTGTACGCGAACACCATTGCCAACACGGCGAGCATCGGCCACCGCGTCCGTTCGCGCTCCTCGACCGAAGAGCGACGGCGGTACCGGTACACCTGGCCGCCGAGGAGGGTCACGCCCAACGTGACGATGAAGTGCCACCACCACCACGGCTGGGCCCCAAGGGCGAAGCCCGACGCGACGTCGATGACCTGGAGCGCGATCTCGATACTCACCGGCACCACGATCCAGCGTGGCGTGAACCGGCCATCGGGATAGAGGCCGAAGAGCAAGACGACAGTGACGCCCATGACCGCGAAAAGCCCGCGCGACCACGCGTCCGCGGTGGTCTCGACGAGCGTGGTTCCGGCGTAGGCTGCGAGGAGGACGATGACGACCCACGCCACCGGCGACACCCGTCCGTGGGCCGCGCGCCAGACGAGCGCTCCGACGAGCGGCCAGCTGACCAGTTGAACCAGGATCGCGGCTGCAAGAATGGGCACGCTCGTCCTTGCTACGCGTGGATCATGCCGGATGGACGCAAGACGCCCATGACGTGCGGGGCCAGGCTATGCCGCCGACGCTGCCGGTGCGGTTGCGGCCGCAGCGGTCGCCGCCAATCGACGCCCGCGGGCGAACGAGCGAGATCCCGAGCGCGGCGGCGTACGGAATGGTGACGATGACCCCGCAGGGGAAGCCGGTCAATACGAAGCTGCAAAGGGTGCCAGCATGGCGAGGCTCGACCGTTGCGGCGCTCACGAGGAGGCTCCCTGTGATGTGGCCCAGGTAGGCCTCCGGCGCAGGTTCTCTGGCACGGGTAGGTCAGGTGATGCGCTCCTACGTCTGCGGCACCGGCACTGGCTGCGCCGTACGGACCGCATGGCCCAGCAGCACCCAGGTCAGGTAGATCAGCCCCACCCCCAGGCCCAGGTTGCCCACCAGCGCCCCCAGCCCGAAGCCAATTGGCGCCGCCACGACTGTCAGCAAGGGTGCAAAGCGGCGCCAGTCGAGCCAGGTCTTGGCGGCCAGCGTCAGGATGGCGACCAGGACCATGCCACCATAGATCAGGAGCCAGCCGACTCCAAAGATGGGAGCATCGGCACCGATAAACCCGGCCAATTGCAGCCCCGACGTGGCCGCCAGCAGCGCAAAGCCGAGCACCGGCAGCATGGCCAGGGCGCGGGTCACCGGGCTGGCCCCAACCACGTTGAGGGCTATCAGCCCCAGCAACCCGGCGATGCTGCCGATCGCCCACACGATGAAGCCGATGCCGGTTAGGGTGTCAGGGTCAGTCAGCCCAAGCACCCACCAGCGGAGACTGTCCATCACCGCGACGGCGCCACCCAGCATGCAAACTGTTCCCAGCAGACGATTGTTCCCGCTCGCTGTAGCGGCCCAGCCGGTCGTGCGTGCGGTTGCGGACATTGTTTTCTCCTCGTGCAGATGGTCCAGCCACATCACCCGTGGTTCACCCCACAACTGAAGCGCATGAGCTTCCCGGTCCGACAGGGTCGAAGCTTCCCGGACGGAGAGCCGCGCCAGCGCTCGCCGAGGATGCCCGCCCCGCAATACGGACAGATCGACACGCTGATGATCGGAACGGACCGGGCCGAGTTCTGGCGGGGCGATGAGACGCGGGCGATCTGGGCTCAACAGATGCAGGAGACCGGGGCCTTCCCGGTCACGGCAACTGAGATCCATGCCTGGGAAGAGGGGACAGTCGGCTGGGCGGCGGTCAAGGAGACGATCGACTGGGAGGGCCGGACGCTCGAGTCCCGCGCCACCTACGTCCTCCACCTCGAGCACGGCGAATGGAAGGTGGCCCACGTCCACTGGTCGTTCCCGAGGGCGAACGAGGAGGCTCTCGGAAGGTCGTTGACGGTCTCGCTCGACGAGCTCGAACGGACGCTACAGCGCGCCAAGCCTGACCTGTCCGGATCGCTCGCTGTCGACGGCACCGTCACGATCGTCTTCACGGACATCGTCGACTCGACCGTCATGCTCTCCCGACTCGGCGACCAGACCTGGGTCGAGGTCATCCGCCGGCACAATGCGGTGATCGAGGGCGTTACGACGGACCACGACGGCACCGTCGTCGAGACCCAAGGCGACGGATCGATGCTCGCCTTCTCGAGCGCCCGCCGGGCGGTCGCCTGCGCACAGGCGATCCAACGGGAGATCGCTCGATCCTTTGCCGACCTGTCACCTCCGCTCCGGGTCAGGATCGGCATCCACACCGGCGACGCCATGAAGGAAGCCGAGCGTTTCTTCGGCACCACGGTCCACTACGCGGCGCGCGTCGCCGGCCATGCTCTGGGTGGTGAAGTGCTCGTCTCCAGCACGGTCCATGAGCTGCTCGTGCAGTCCACCCCGGGTGTCGTGTTCGTCGAGGGTCGCGAGGTCGAGTTGAAGGGGATCGCTGGCCGGCACCGACTCTACGCGCTCGCTCCTGCGTGAATCGGCCTCTAACGAGGTCGCTTGAGCGTACGACGTGTCGGGGGCCGAGCTAAGCGTGGCGGACCGCGCTAGCTGCGCGTTGTAGCAATCTATCAGTGACGTGGCTCCAGCCCCGGTCACGCAACGCCCGCGTGCCACGCGAGCGAGACATGGGTGGGGACCCGTTCCCTCGAGTCCGTCCGGGGGCGCCAGCGCCCGTGCATGGCGCCGCGTTTCAGGAGCTGCTGATGAAGGTTGGAGACGTCGTGCTGTACGTGGATGACGCGGAGGCCTGCCGCAGGTTCTGGGTCGTGTCGGCATGGTCGAGAAGCGGCGGTACGAAGCGGGGATCTCCGCGATCGCGCAGGTCGGGTTCCCCGACCGACTGTTCGCGTTCGAGCTCGTGCCGAGCGAGCTGATGAAGGACGAGCCGGCCGCTGGTTCGCGGTGACGCTGTGAGCACGACGACCGAACACCGGATCTTCTCGACGACTGTGGCCTCGGTCTACCCGCTCTACCTCGCGAAGGTGGAGAGGAAAGGCCGCACGCAGGACGAGCTCGACGTCGTGATTCGTTGGCTCACGGGCTTCGACGAGGCCGAGCTCGAGCGACACCTCACCAACGGCACGACCTTCGCAGGTTTCTTCGCGGACGCGCGACTGAACCCGAACGCAGGGCTGATCACGGGCGTGGTTTGCGGCGTGCGCGTCCAGGAGATCGAGGACCCGCTCATGCGGCAGATCCGCTATCTCGACAAGCTCGTGGACGAGCTCGCGAAGGGCAGGGCGTTGGAGAAGGTGCTCCGCACGTGACCGCGAGTGGGCTGCGACCCTCGCGGCTCGGCAGAAGCGACGAGGCCCGGGTCACGGACCCGGGCCTTTGTCGTGAACAGCGTTCAGTGCTGGGAACGTCGAACGCCAGCTCGAGCTCAAGCGAACGCCGCCCGCAGCGCCCCGTCGAGGTCGGACCAGAGATCCTCGACGTCTTCGACCCCGACCGACAGGCGGCACAGGGTCGGTCCGACGATGGCGGCGTCGCCCGCGTACCGCGCGCGCCGCTCGATCAGGGACTCGACGCCTCCGAGGCTCGTCGCGTGCGTGACCAGGCGGAGGTTCGCGAGGAATCGGTCGGTCTGTTCGACGCTCCCCGCCACATCGAACGACAGCATGTTTCCCGATCCCTGCGGGAGCACTCGAAACGCGAGGTCGCGTTGCGGGTCATCCGGCAGACCGGAGTAGTACACCCGAGAGACGGCTGGGTGCGCCGCGAGGCGACCGCCGAGACCGACAGCCGTCGTTTCGGATCGCTCCAGCCTGACCGCGAGCGTGCGCAGGCCGCGCAGCGCAAGGAACGCCTCGAGGCCGCCGGGGATCGCCCCGTGGTCGTGGCGGTGCTGGGCGATGGCCGCCGCCGTTGCCTCATCCCGGCACACGGCCGCACCCACCAGCAGGTCGGAGTGGCCGCCGATGAGCTTGGTGGCGGAATGCATGACGATGTCGGCGCCCAGGTCGAGCGGGCGTTGGCGGAGCGGACTCGCGAACGTGGCATCGACCACGACGCGCGCGCCGCGTTCGCGGGCGCCCGCGGCGATCGCCGGCACGTCGGCCACGACCATGAGCGGGTTTGCGATCGATTCCACCCACACCATGTCAGCCCCGTCGGCTGCCGCAAGGATCGCATCCGTATCGTCGGCCGGGGCCATCCGAAGGTGGAGTCGGCCGTTGGCTTGCATCCGCTCGAAGATGTTCCGGACGCCGTAGTACGTCACGGTCGACAGCACGACGGTGCCGCCAGCCGGAACCAGATCCGCGATGGCCGTGGTCGCCGCGAGACCGGACGCGAACGTCACGGCCGGGCCGCCATCGAGGGCGCCGAGCGCCGTCTCGAGCGCGCCCCACCCGACGTTGCCGTCGCGGCCGTATTCGACCGTGGCGTCGTGGACGTAGGTCGAGCTCATGGTGATCGGCGGGTTCATGGGAGCCCCCGGCACGCGAGCGGGCCGACCCGCCTGTACGACGAGCGTGTCGGCCGTCCACGCGGGGTCCAGATCCACGGTCGCGGGGTAGGGCTGGTCGGGCATGGTCAGCGGTCTCCTTCAGGCGCCATTGTGGGCGACGCGATGGCTCCCATGACGTCGCTGTAGCGATAGCGCCCAACTCGGTCACGGGCGATGTGCCCGCGCAACGCCGGTCGCGCGCTCCCCGCGAGGAGACCGCGTCAGCGTCCGTCCGCTATCGTGCCAACGGTTGGCCGACCCTCCGTCGGGCGCCACCTGGAGGACCCGGATTTGAGCGACCTGCCGCTGCTGTTCCAGGACGTCGCGCGCTGGTACGCCGCGAGCACCGTTGCGCTCGGGATCCGAAGCGGCTTGGTCGACGCGTTGCTCGCGGGCGGCGGCACGGCAGCCGAGCTGGCGGGCACGGCAGGGGTGGACGGGGACAACGCGGGGCGATGGGCAGATGCGATGGTGGCCGGCGGCTACGCGACCGCGACGGAGGGGCGGTACGCGCCGGTCGAGGACACGCTCGGGATCCTCCGCGGCGGGGCGATCCTGGACGTGCGCGCCGTCGTGGAGCTGCTCGTGCCGTTGGGTGCGCTCCTGCCCCGGGTCCAGACGGCGATCCACGACGGCGGGGGGATCGGCTCGGCGGAGTTCCAGGACGCGCTCGGGATGACGGCGGAGCAGGTCAACGTGCCGATGTACGAGCAGTTGCTCCTCTCGGAGTGGATCGCGGGCCACCCGGACCTTCATGCGGCGCTCGAACGCGGCGTCGCCGCCGCGGAGGTCGGGCCAGGCGGCGGGACGGCGCTTCGCCTCCTTGCCCGGCGATTCCCCGCCTCGAGGTTCGTCGGCTTCGACATCGATTCGCGGACGGTGACGAAGGCGAACGAGCGTGCGACCGCGGATGGTCTGGCCAACCTCCGGTTCGAAACCGTCGACGCGAGCGCGTTGCCCAAGGGAGCGTTCGACCTCGTGTTCCTGTTCGACGCGTTCCATCACATGACCGATCCAGACGGCGTGCTCGAGGGGATCCGGTCGTCGCTCGCGGCAGGCGGCTCGCTCCTTCTCGCCGAGGCGGCTGTGTCGGGCGATGCGACAACGGATGCCACTGACCCGACCGCGGTGCTGCTGTACGGCTCGGACCTCATCTACTGCTTCCAGGAGAGCAAGGTCGCGGGCCGCCCCGGGCTCGGGGCCACCTGGCCCGGACGGGGACTCGGTGCCATGCTGGGGCGGCACGGGTTCGCCGAGGTGGGGCGCATCGAGTCGCGGGCTGGCTACGTCGTGATCCGAGCGGTCCCGGGCGTCGGTGAGGGATGATCGTCGCCGCCGGGCGTAGCGCACGTGCGGCGAGTCCCGGGTTCCGCCCGCGCGAATGACGAGCATGCCTCGGCATGCTGTCGAATCCCACCCCTTCCCGTTCGACGCATGGGTAGGCCAGGGTTACATCGGTCGATGGGGCCGGGTGCCGGGCAGATGCGAAGGAGCACAGCGATGAAGGTCCTGGTTCTGGGCAAGGCGACGGAGCGCTCCGAGTCCGGTGAGCTCGGTACTGCCGACGAGTTCGCGGCGATGGACAAGTTCAACCAGCAGCTCGTCGAAGCGGGGATCGTGCTGGCCGCCGACGGGCTCCAGCCAACGAGCAAGGGCAAGCGGGTCGCCTTCGACGCCGACGGTACCGCCAGGGTGATCGACGGCCCGTTCGCCGAGACGAAGGAGCTGGTCGCCGGGTACTCGATCTGGGAGGTCGCCTCGATGGACGAGGCCGTCGAGTGGCTCAAGCGCGCGCCGTTCCGCGACAGTGAGGTCGAGCTCCGAAAGATCCTCGACCTCGACGACTTCGGCGACTTCGCAGCCGAGATCACCGCGGCCGAGGAGCGCAGTCGAGCAGAGACCGCCGCCAGGTCGTGACCTCGGCGACCCAGCAGGCGATCGACGCGGTCTGGCGGATCGAATCCGCCAGGCTGATCGCCGGCCTGGCCCGCGTCGTTCGCGATGTCGGCTTGGCCGAGGACCTTGCCCAGGATGCCCTCGTCGCGGCCCTCGAACAATGGCCTGAGGAGGGTGTCCCGGACAACCCGGGCGCGTGGCTCATGGCGGTGGCGCGCCGCCGAGGCGTCGACGCGATCCGCCGCACCGTGACGCTGCAGGGCAAGGTCGACCTGCTCGGTCGCGAGCTCCGGGAATACGAGACGCCGATGGACGAGATCGAGCTCGACCCCCACGTCGACGACGACGTGCTGCGGTTGATGTTCACCGCGTGCCACCCGGTGCTGTCGGTCGACGCCCGCGTGGCTCTCACCTTGAAGGTGGTCGCCGGACTGTCGACCGAGGAGATCGCCCGCGCGTTCCTGGTGCAGACGACCACGATGGCCGCACGGATCACCCGGGCGAAGAAGGCCCTCGCCGAGGCGAACGTGCCCTTCGAGGTTCCGGTCGGCGAAGAGCTGGCTGGGCGACTGAGGTTCGTGCTCGAGGCCGTCTACCTGGTCTTCAACGAGGGCTACACGGCGACCGCCGGCGAGCGGTGGACACGCGCCGACTTGTGCCTGGAGGCGATGCGCCTCGGACGCATGCTCGCCGCGTTGGCACCCGACGAGTCAGAGACGCACGCTCTGGTCGCGTTGATGGAGATCCAGGCGTCCCGCCTTCGCGCCCGCATCGGGCCCGACGGCGAGATCGTCACGCTCGACAAGCAGGATCGTGCTCGTTGGGACCGGTTGCTGATCACGCACGGTCTCGCCGCGCTGGATCGGGCCGAGGCGATCGGCGGCACCGGCTCCTATGCGATCCAGGCGAAGGTCGCGGCCTGCCACGCCCGGGCAGCGCGTGCCGAGGACACTGACTGGGTGCGCATCGCCTCCCTGTACGGCGACCTGGTCGCGTTGACGCGCTCGCCGATCGTCGAACTGAACCGCGCGGTCGCCGTGGGGATGGCCGACGGACCGGCCGCCGGGCTCGCCGTGACCGACGGATTGCTCGACGTTGCCGCGCTCCGCGGCTACCACCTGCTGCCGAGCGTGCGCGGCGACCTGCTTTCCAGGCTCGGCCGTTCAGCGGAGGCGCGAGCCGAGTTCGAGCGTGCCGCCGAGCTCACGTCGAACGGAGCCGAGCGCACACATCTGCTCGCCCGGGCCAGTGGTGCCTGATGAGCACCGCGATGACCCGCGAAACGATTTGACGGCCGACCCCGCCGCGCCTAGGCTCACGCCGAGGGTGCTCCGCCACGTGTGCGAAGCCCGCCCGAGGGATGGAGGGCACACATGATTCGACGGATCACCGGGATCATCCTTGGCGTCGTGGCATTCCTGCTGGTGTACTGGCTCACCGGTCTGGGGACACCGTCCGAGCCCAACTGGGCACTGGCGCTCCTCGTCGGCCTGGTCGTGGCGCTCATCTGGCCCTGGCTCTTCGGCATCTATGTAGTCAGGCGCGCGAAGCAGAACCGCCAGAACGAGATCGATCAGGAAGTCCAGAAGCAGCTCTCGCAGCAGCAGAACAACCCGCCGCCGTCCTGATCGCAGGCCCGGGCGGGGCCCGCTGTCGAACCGGCTAGCGCCAGCCGAGGTCCGGGGCGACGTATCGGAGGATGCTCTCGACCGCGTGGGCGTTGTACTCGACGCCGAGCTGGTTCGGGACCGTCAGCAGGAGCGTGTCCGCTGCCTGGATCGCCGTGTCCTTGGCGAGCTCCTTGACGAGCACGTCGGGTTCCGCGGCGTACGACCGCCCGAAGATCGCCTTGGTCTGCGCATCGATGTAGCCCACCTTGTCCGAGTCCTCGTTGCCGCGCCCGAAATACGCTCGGTCGCGGTCGTCGACCAGCGCGAAGATGCTGCGACTGACCGACACGCGCGGTTCGCGCTGGTGCCCGGCCGTCTTCCATGCTTCACGGAAGAGCCGGATCTGCTCGGCCTGGAGCTCGTGGAACGGGACGCCCGCGTCCTCGGTCATGAGCGTCGATGACTGCATGTTCATGCCCTGCTGGGCGGCCCATTCCGCGGTCGGACGCGAGCCGGCTCCCCACCAGATCCGGTCACGCAGCCCGGGTGAATGCGGCTCGGGACGGAGCAGACCGGGCGGGTTCGGGAACATCGGGGCCGGGTTGGGCTGGGCGAACCCGGCGCCGGACAGCGCCTGGAGGAAGACCTCGGTGTGCTGGCGGGCCATATCGGCGTCCGTCCCGCCGTCGGGCGGCACGTAGCCGAAGTAGCGGAACCCGTCGATGACCTGCTCCGGTGATCCGCGGCTGATGCCGAGCTGCAGCCGGCCGCCCGCGATCAGGTCGGCGGCGCCGGCGTCTTCGACCATGTACAGCGGGTTCTCGTAGCGCATGTCGATGACGGCCGTCCCGATCTCGATGCGCTTCGTCCGCGCGCCGATCGCCGCCAGGAGCGGGAACGGCGACGCGAGCTGCTGGGCGAAGTGGTGGACGCGGAAGTAGGCGCCGTCGGCGCCCAGGTCCTCGACCGCCTCCGCGAGCTCGATCGACTGGATGAGTGCGTCGGCGCCCGAGCGGACCTCCGAGTAGGGCGATCCCGACCAATGGCCGAACGACAGGAACCCGATGTTCTTCACGTGCCAATCCTAGAGGGTTCGGGCGCGGCCGCTTGACGTTGCTACTAACGCAGTTTATAGTCCGCCGAGATGAGCGTTCCGTATGCCCTCCTGGGCCTCCTCGAGCAGCAGCCGCGTCACGGCTACGACCTGAAGCGTCTGGTCGATCGGTACTTCGCGCCGGACCGTCCGGTCGCGTTCGCGCAGGTCTATTCCACCCTTGGTCGCCTCGAGCAGCGCGGTCGCGTCCGCGTCGATTCGATCGAACAGGCGGAAGGGCCGGAGCGGCGCCGCTATGCCATCACGGACGAAGGCACGCGCGAGCTCGAACGCTGGCTCGACGAGCCCCTCGACGCCGAGCCGCACCTGCAGGCATCGCTGTTCACCAAGGTCGTGCTGGCGATCCTGTCGGGTCGGCCGGTCGAACCGCTCGTCGATGCCGAGCGTCACGCCCACCTCGAACGCATGCGCGAGCTGACCGCCGTCCGGCGGACCTCGCCCGTGCCGGTCGCCCTTCTGGCCGACTACGCCCTCTTCCACCTCGAAGCCGACCTGCGCTGGCTCGACCTCACGGCCGCCCGCGTCGACGAGCTTCGCCGCACCGTCCTTGCCGAACCGGAGGTCCCATGATCGCCAACCCGCCAGACACGAGGGCCACCCTCGTGACCCCGACCGACCTTCAGGGCGGATCGACCACCGCCGCGACGCGCCGGATCCTGCAGGCGACCGACCTGCGCAAGCGATTCGGCCAGACCGAGGCCCTGCGCGGCATCGACTTCGACCTCGCACCCGGCGAGATCGTGGCCGTCATGGGCCCGAGCGGCTCGGGCAAGTCGACGCTGCTCCACTGCCTGGCCGGGATCACGGTCCCGGACACGGGTCACGTGGCGTTCCAGGGCGCCCGGATGGACACGATGAACGACGCGGAGCGTAGCCGCCTGCGGCGCACCGCCTTCGGGTTCGTCTTCCAGTTCGGCCAGCTCGTCCCGGAGCTCCCCGCCATCGAGAACGTCGCCCTGCCGCTGCTGCTCAACGGTGTCGGACGGGCGCAGGCCGAACGACAGGCGGCGACCGTGGTTCCCGCGTCTCGGCCTGGACGGTCTCGAAGACCGACGTGCGGGCGAGATGTCCGGCGGTCAGGCCCAGCGCGTCGCGATCGCGCGTGCCCTGGTCATCGAGCCGGCGATCATCTTCGCCGATGAGCCGACGGGGTCGCTCGACAGCCTCGCCGGCGAGCACGTCATGGAGCTGCTGACCCAGGCCGCCACCGAACAGGGTGCCGCGGTCGTCCTGGTGACCCATGAAGCGCGCGTCGCCGCGTACGCGCACCGCGAGATCATCGTCCGCGACGGTCGCCTGAGCGGGGCCGACGCGTCGTGATCCGCCTGGGACTTCGACTCGCGCTGAGTGGCGGTCGGGGCGCGGCCATCGGGCTTGCCCTGACGGCGTTCGCGGTCGCGGTCGGGACGGCGATCCTGCTGTTCGCGCTGTCGTTCCTGCCCGCCCTGAACGACCGGGCGGAGCGGGCGGCCTGGCGTACGAGCTTCGTCATGACCGAGACCGGCACGACGGAAGGCGCCGACCTGCTCATCCGTTCCGACGTCGACAGCTTCCAGGGCGAGCCGTTGGTCCGCGTCCTGGTGGCCGGGCTCACCGCCGATCCCCCGACGCCACCCGGGGTGTCGCGGATCCCCGGTCCGGGTCAAGCCGTCGTCTCGCCGGCGCTCGCCGCGTTGCTCCAGACCGTACCCGCCGACCAGCTCGGCGATCGGATCGGGTCGGTCGTCGGGACGGTGGGGGAGGCGGGTCTGCGGTCCCCCGATGAGCTCGTCGCGATCGTCGGCCTGGCGCCCGCGACCCTCGACGAGCTCGGCGCATCGCCGATCGTCGGCTTCGACACGACACCACCGACCCCCGACATCCCGCCGATCGCGATGCTGATGATCGTGCTGGCGGTCATCGGCGCGCTGGTGCCGGTCGCGGTCTTCGTCTCCACCGCGACCCGGCTGTCCGCCGCGCGGCGCGAGCAGCGGCTGGCCGCGCTCCGCCTGGTCGGTGCCACGGCGTCGCAGGTGACGTCGCTGGCGGCAGTCGAGGCCCTGGCCGTGACGATCATGGGAGTCGTCGGCGGGGATCGGACTGTTCTTCGTCGCACGCCCGCTCGTGGCCAGGATCCCGCTCGACGAGGCGACGTGGTTTCCCCAGTCGATCCTGCCGCCCGTCCTGCCGGCGATCGGCCTGCTGCTGCTGATCCCGGTCATCGGTGTGGCCGCGTCCGTCGTAGCGTTGCGCCGCGTCGTCGTCACGCCGCTTGGCGTCCAGCGCCGGCAGACGCCGGGGATGCCGGGAGGCCGGCGGGCCGTGCCATTGGTCGTGTCACTGATCGCCCTCTTCGTGGCGGTCATGTCGATGCGGACCCTCGGCAGCGACAGCTTCGTGACCCTCGCCCTGATCGGGGCGTCCTTCGGTGGCGTGATCGTCGGCATCGTGCTGATGGGTCCGTGGCTGACCTATCTCGTCGGGCGGGTGCTCCATGCCCTGCCCGGTGGCGCATCGATGCTGCTCGCGTCGCGGCGCCTGACCGATGATCCGCGGTCCTCGTTCGGCGCGATCGCGGGGGTGATCATGGCGGTCTTCGTCGCGAGCGCGTTCTTCACGTTCGTCGGGTATGCGCGCGACCAGGAGTACGACCGGGCCGGCGTCCTCGCGGCAGGCCAGGTCTACGTCGAGATGCCATACAACGAGGGTCCGGACTTCGCCGAGGTCCCGGATCGGATCGCGGCCGTGCCGGGCGTCCGTTCCGTCATGGGGCTTGCCGGCGTCGAGCTCCTCGAAGCGGGTCCGTCGAGCGCCTGGGTCGTCCCGTGCGTCGACGTTGCCCGCCAGTTCGGGTTCGATCCCGGCCCAGTGCGGTTCGAGCAAGGTCCACACCATGATGGGGTTCGGGGACCTCGCCGCCGGCCGTTACACCGTGGAGCCCGATCGCGGCGACCGCCGACCCATCGTGCTCGACGTCCGTGACGGCGATGTCGCTGCGATGGACGTCCCGGACCGCGCGTTCAACCGTGGCCTGCCGCAACTCCTCATCGAGCCGTCGGCCCTCGAGGGCGACCGCCAGCCCGCGCCGACCCGGTTCTACGTCGCGACCGACGGGACGTGCCGAGACCGGTGAGCTGGTCCGGACCGCCGTCCTGGGCTCGGTGCCGACGGCGTACGTCCGGTTGGCCGCCGAGAGCCGGTCGACCTCGCGCGTCTACGAGGAATTCGGGCGGGTCGTCGGCCTCGGCCTGATCGGGACGCTGATCCTGGCCGGCTGCAGTCTGGCGGTCGCGGTGACGACCGGGGTGCTCGAACGCCGACGCCAGTTCGCGCTGCTCCGGAGTGCCGGGATGCCGGTGTCACGGCTGCGGGCGCTCGTGCTGCTCCAGGCCGGCGCACCGCTGTGTCGTCGTCGCCGCGTTCAGTGCGGTGCTCGGGATCGCCGTGGCGCAGGGCATCCTGCGGCTGGCCACGGTGGACGCGGTCCCGCTGCCCGATCCGTCGCTCGCCCTGATCCTGGGGGTGAGCCTCGCCGGAGCGCTCGGGGTCGTCGCGATGATGCTGCCGCCGCTCGAGCGCCTGACCCGACCCGAGACCGCTCGCGCGGAGTAGCGTCCCCGGTCCGCGAAGGCCGGGCCGGTCGATGGCGCATCCACCGAACGGTTGATACCGGCGTCCGCCGGATCGCCCGCTCGTTGTGGACGGACGTGCGATGTGTCCGAGGGCTGGTCGCTGCCAGCCTTGGGTCATGAACGTCATCGAAGTCTCCAACCTACGGAAGCAGTACAGCGGCCGCCCCGCCGTCGACGGCGTCTCGTTCTCGGTCGAGGACGGCGAGATCTTCGGCATCCTCGGCCCGAACGGGGCCGGCAAGACCACGACCGTCGAGTCGATCGCCGGTCTGCGGACTCCCGACTCGGGCACGATCAGCGTGCTCGGGCTCGACCCGCGTCGGGACCGCGATCGATTGCGGACTCTCGTCGGCGTCCAGCTCCAGGAGAGCGAGCTGCCGGAACGGATCACGGTCCGTGAGGCGGTCGACCTGTTCGCCTCGTTCTACGCCGACCCGGCCGACACGCGCGAGCTGATCGGCGACCTCGGGCTCGACGACCAGCGCGGCGCCACCTACCGCAACCTGTCCGGCGGCCAGAAGCAGCGCCTCTCGATCGCTCTCGCGCTCGTCGGTCGCCCGCGGATCGCGATCCTCGACGAGCTCTCGACCGGGCTCGACCCGCAGGCGCGCCGCGAGACGTGGCAGCTCATCGAGTCGATCCGCGATCGCGGCGTGACGATCCTCCTCGTGACCCACCTCATGGAGGAGGCCGAGCGCCTCGCGGACCGGGTCGCGGTCTTCGGCGACGGGCGCGTCATCGCGCTCGACACCCCGGCCGGCATCGTATCGATGGTCGACCCCGAGCAGCGACTGCGGTTCCGCCCGTCCGTCCCGATCGAGGACGCCCTGCTCACCGACCTGCCAGAGGTCAAGCGCCTCGAGCGCTCCGGCCCGGTCGTCGTGGTGACCGGCACGGGCGACCTCATCAATGCCGTGACATCCGTCCTGGCTCGACATCAGGTCGTGGCCAGGGACCTCCGCGTCGAACAGGCGAACCTCGACGACGCCTTCATCGCCCTGACGGGCCGGCTGGCCCGCACCGCCAAGGAGCTGTCATGAACGCGTTCCGGACCCTCACCGTGACCGAGGCGAAGCTCGTATTCCGCGAGCCCATCACGTGGCTCGCCGCGATCGCCCTGCCGACGGTCATCCTCCTGATCTTCGGGAACATCTTCGGGCCGACGGAGCCCGATCCGGCACTCGGCGGCCTGCGCTTCATCGAGGTGTTCGTCCCGTCGCTCGTCGTGATCACGGTCGGGACGCTCGGGATCCAGACGCTGCCGATCCGGCTCGCCACCTACCGCGAGAAGGGCGTGCTCCGCCGGCTCTCGACGACACCCGTCAACCCGTTGCGGCTCCTCGTGGCCCAGCTGGTGATCTACATGGTCACCGCGGTCATCGCCCTGGTCCTGCTGGTCGCCGTCGCCTACGTCGCCTTCGATGTCCCGCTGCCCCGCCAGCCGCTGTACTACGTCGCGGCGTTCCTGCTGGGCATGGCGTCGCTCTTCTCGATCGGCCTCCTGGTCGCCGCGATCGCGCCATCGTCGCGCGTCGCCACGGCCGTCGCGATCCCGATGTTCTTCGTCGTGATGTTCCTCGGCGGGGTCTACCTGCCCCGGGTGTACCTGCCCGACATCCTGATCAAGATCGGCGACTTCACGCCCCCCGGCGTCCAGGGTCTCCAGGACGCGTGGCTCGGCACCGTGCCGCAGGTGGCGCCGCTCCTGGGGATGGGCCTGCTGACGATCGTCGTCGGTGTCGTCGCGGTGCGGCTGTTCCGGTGGGAATGACCCGGCGCGCCGCCGACGATCCGGCGGGAGCGTTGCCCTCGTGGCGCGCTCCCGCCGCACCATGCCCGCGCCGTCGGCGCCTCGGCCGGTGGAGTAGCGTTCGGCCATGACGACCGCGACGAAGCCCGCCTGGGAGCGGTACGCCGACGCCATGCTCGACTGGGGCGGCTACCTCCTGCTGGCCTTCGCGACCTTCCTGGGGGTGAGTGCCGGCAGTCCGGACCTGGCCTGGCAGCTCACGACCCTCGCGATCGCGGCCGCTGCGGCCCTCTGGATCTTCGTGCTGTACACCCGGCGGCCGATGCCGAACGTCGACCACCGTCTGCGGCTCGACGTCTTCTTCGTCGGGCTGGTGCTGTTCGCATCGATCCTGATGCTGCGCCAACCCCTCTTCTTCATCTTCATGATCGCTGGCTTCTTCTATGCGACCGCCCTGCGGCCGCTGCCTCTCGCCGTGGTCGGGATCGCCGCGACGTCCATCCTCATCAACACGCTCATCGCCGGCATCCCCCAGAACGCCGAAGCCTGGACGTTCTACCTCGCGATCATCGTCGTGCAGACCGTCGCGATCAGCGCCGGGGCGGTGTTCGGCGAGAAAGTGACCGAGCAGAACGAGGAGCGCCGTGTGGCCCTTGCCCGGCTCGAGGCCGCGCTCGAGGAGAACGCGGGTCTGCATGCTCAGCTCCTGACGCAGGCCCGCGAGGCGGGTGTGCTCGACGAACGACAGCGGATGGCCAGGGAGATCCACGACACGATCGCCCAGGGACTGACCGGGATCATCACGCAGCTCGAGGCGGCCGACCATGCAAAGGAGCGGGCGGCCGACCGCGATCGCCACATCGAGACCGCGAAGCGGCTCGCCCGGGAAAGCCTGGCCGAGGCCCGGCGATCGGTCGAGGCGTCGCTGCCGGCCGCGCTCGAATCGGGGACGTTGTCCGATGCCCTCGCGGTCGTGGCTCGCGAGTGGTCGGAGCTCAGCGGGATCCCGGTCGACGTCAGGATCACCGGCGAGGTCACGAGCCTGCATCCCGAGATCGAGGTGGCGCTCCTGCGGATCGCCCAGGAGGCGCTGGCCAACGTCGCGAAGCATGCTGGGGCCACTCGGGCGGGGCTCACCCTGTCGTTCATGGGCGACGTCGTGACGCTCGACGTCCGCGACGACGGCGTCGGGTTCCTCGTCCCCGAGCGCGGGGCAGGGGAGGGGGACGGCTTCGGCCTCACGGGGATGCGCCAACGGGCCGCTCGCGTGGCGGGCTCGCTCGCGATCGAGTCCGAGCCGGGCGGCGGAACGGCGATCTCGGCCCGGGTGCCGGCGATCGGTGTCCGCCCATCGGTCGTCCCCGCGCCGTGAGCCCGATCCGCCTCCTCATCGTCGACGACCATCCGGTCGTCCGCGACGGGCTCCGGGGGATGCTGTCGAGCGATCCGGACTTCGAGGTCGTCGGCGAGGCCGCCGATGGCGCGGAAGCGCTCGTGATGGCCGAGGCGCGCGACCCCGACGTCATCCTCATGGACCTGCGGATGCCGGGCCTCGGGGGTGCCGCCGCGATCCGCGAGCTCCGCGAGCGGGGACTGCCGGCGCGCGTCCTCGTCCTGACCACCTACGACTCGGATCGCGACGTCGTCCCGGCGCTCGAGGCCGGCGCTACGGGCTACCTGCTCAAGGACTCGCCGCGCGACGAGCTCGTCCGGGCGATCCGGGCAGCGGCCCGGGGCGAAGCCGTCCTTGCGCCATCGGTCGCCACGCGGCTCGTCAGCCAGCTCCGAGCGCCCGCTGCGGACACCCTCAGCGAGCGCGAGCTGGAAGTGCTGCGCCTGATCGCCCAGGGCGAGACCAATCGTGGCGCGGCGACCCAGCTCTTCATCTCTGAGGCGACCGTCAAGACGCACCTCATCCACATCTACACGAAGCTCGATGTCAACGACCGGGCGGCGGCGGTCGCCGTCGCCTATGAACGCGGGTTGCTGGCCGTGAGCGACCCGGATAGCCGAAGTCGGTAGCCGCGGGTCGTCGCGGCCCGGCGAAGATGGAACGATTTCGTCGTCCCCACGCTCTGATTGGGTGAGCACGGCCAGAGAGCCGTCACGAGTCGGGTGCCCGATGCAGCGAGACCTCGTCATGCGCGCCAGGGACGGCGATGCCGACGCGTTCGAGGAGCTCGCCGCATCGGCTTTCGGCCGGCTGCACCGGATGGCATCGCTGATCCTTCGGAGCAACGACCGAGCGGCCGATGCCGTCCAGGAGGCGTTGACATCGGCCTGGGTCCACATCCGCGCGGTCCGTGACCCCGACCGCTTCGATGCGTGGCTGAACCGGCTCCTGGTCAATGCCTGCTATCGAGAGTTGCGGCGATCGAAGCGGCGCGAGGTCGTTGAGATCCAGATGCCGGCGCCCGAAGACCGTGGACACGGCGACGCGCAGGAGGTCACGGCCCTGCGCGACCAGCTGGAGCGTGGCTTTCGTCGCCTGTCTCCGGAGCAACGTGCGGTGCTCGTCATCCATCACTACCTGCGACTACCGGACGCCGAGGCTGCCCTGGTCCTCGAGATCCCGCTCGGCACATTCAAGACCCGGTTGCACCGCGCGACCGCCGCTATGCGCGCGGCTCTCGAAGCCGACGAGCGCACCCCGGCCGTTGCCCAGGAGTCCGTCGCATGAACGACCACGACATCGACCGGACCCTGGCCGATTGGTTCGACACCGACGCGCTGGCCTCAGCGCCGGCTGATGGGCTCGACCGGGCGCTCGCCGGCGTCCGCCGGCGCAGGCCGCGGTCTGCCTGGCTCGCGGGGTCAGGCAGCCACTGGGGCTGGGCTGCGCCACGGGACCGATCGATCGCCGGCGACCGCGAGTTCCCGCAAGTCCGGCTCCGGTGGTCGACCGCTCTCGGCGTGGCGGTGCTCCTGGGGATGCTGTTGGGCGCAGCGATCTTGGTCGGCGCCCAGTTCCTGAAGGCCCCGCCGCTGCCCGCGCCGCACCTAGGCCACCTGGCCTATGCCTTCGATGGCGATGTCTTCGTCGCCGACTGGGACGGCCGGAACCCGATCAAGATCGCGGACGGCCTCCCCGGCGGCAAGTCGGGCTGCGGCTTGGCGGGCTATTCGGCCGAGGAACCGATGTGGTCGCCCGACGGACGCCATCTCGCCTTTCGATCGGCACGATCGCAGGTCGACTGTTCGCGGCCAGAGGCCGACACCATCCCGACCGTCCTGATCAGCGATCCATCCGGCAAGGGCGTGACGGAGGTGCCGGGAGTCGGGTGGCAGGTCGCCTGGTCGCCCGATTCCTCCCGTTTCGCCACGTGGCTCGACCTGTATCCCATGACGTCGATCGGGGTCTATGGCCTCGACGGCGTTCGGCAGGCACGGCTGTCCATCCCGGATGGGAAGGGTCCCCACGGCGACTACGATCCCGTCTGGTCGGACGACGGCCAGTCGCTCCTGATCCCGCTCGGCGACTGGGATGTGCTAACGGATTCTGGAAGTGGAGTCAGTGCCGTATGGGAGCTGCCCATCGACGGTCGAACACCACGGCCGCTGCCGGACGACGACCCTCGATCCGACTGGGGGCGGACACGTTCGCCCGACGGGGCGCGCGTCGCCTACGTGGTGCCTCGACCAACGGGAGGCGAGACTGGCACGCTTGTGGTTGCGGCCGCTGATGGCTCGGAGCCCCGAGAGCTGTTCTCCGATGCGACGATCCCTTGGATGCCCCTGACGTGGTCCCCGACTAGCGATCGGATCGCCTTCGTCGCCGGAGGGACCACGAGCCAGGAACTCCAGAGCGATGGCACCTATTCGGACGTCCTGGACGCCTCGACCATGGACCTGCGCCTCGTCGATGTGGCGAGCGGATCGGTGACGACGCTCGTGCCCGCGGGCACGGGTGACGCCTTGTCGATCATCGAGTTTTCGCCCGAGGGGGATCGGATCTTGTACTCGCGATTCGCGCCCGACGGAACGACGCAGTCGATCTGGAGCGTGAACGCCGATGGCTCGGAAGCTCTTGCCCTTGTCAGCGCCGCACAGCGCGGCCCTCTGGCGGCAGCTTGGCAATCCGTCCTGGCCGACCCGAGTCAGACTGCGCCGTGATCCCCGGCCTCATCGGTCGGTCGACTGATGGACAGGCATCAGGCCGACGTTCTTGCCGATCGACCACACGCCGCCGGCCGCAGGCACGTCGCTCCATCGCTCGGGCTCGACCCGCTACAGGACGGCGATCAGGGCGGCAGCCGCCTCTTCGAGTCGCGCCGCGAGGGCCGCTGCACGCTTCGAGGTCGCCGGCTCATCCATCCGACCATTCTTGCGGCGGGCGGCGCGTCGTCAACGCGGTCGGTGTGGAGGACGGCGAGCGCAGCGACCCGTGCGACAAGCGCGGCAATTCGCGTTGCTCGGCGTCGTACCCTGTCGCTGGCGCGTGTCGACGGTGCGGGCGTTCGATGGCGTTCGCGGATCGGGAGAGGAGCGCGAGATGACAGCGACGACGGAGCGACCGAGTGGGGTGACCGCGATGGCCGCGGTGGCCGCGATCGCCGGGCTGGTCGACCTCCTGGCCGGGCTTGGTGACATCGGGATGGGCGGTGGCATCATCGGCGACCTGGGCTTCGGGGAGACGCTCGACGGGATCATGACCGCGGTCGGCATCGGCCTCGTCCTCGTCGGCCTGCTGGGCCTCGTCACGGGTTACGGGCTGTGGCGCGGGAGCAGCTGGGCCTGGCAGGTGGCCCGGCTCTGGGCCGGCCTGTGCATCATCGTGGGGCTCGTGGGTGCGGGCGTGGAGCTGTTCGGCAGCACCCTCACGAGCGAGATCCTCGCCACGCTCCTGGGCTCGGCGGTTCCGGCGATCCTCGCCGCGGTCGTGCTCTGGTACCTCTATCGGCCGAACGTGCTCGCGGCATTCGGGCGGAGCTGAGCGCGCGCCGCCCGCCGGCGGCATCGGGGGTCCAGACGGTCCTCAGCAGTCGAAGGCGAACCAGCACAACTCGTTGCGTAGCCGCTGGTCGTCGAGGACGAGATCCCGGATCTCCCCGGGAAGCTGGGCTCGCTGCCACTCGCACTCGAGGCGGCCAGCGTCGTCGCGCTCGGGATCGGCCGCCTTGGCCGCCCTGATGGCGTAGGCCGCGGCACCGAGCTCGTGCGCCGCCACATGGCCGACCGCGGCGGCCTGGCCGGCCGCGTACGCAGCGTGCCGTGCGGCACCAGTCAGGTCTCGGGCCGCGGCGTTGGCATGGCCGCCCGCCGCGCGGGCCTCGGCCCACGGGATCTCGCCGCGCGCCCAGGCCCGTCCAAGCTCGATGGCCCGGCGCGGACGGTCGTCACCCGCTCGCGCCTGCTCGAAGTGGTGCAGCACATGCTGGGCGCAGTCGGCCGCCCACACCGCGAGCCGGTGGTGATCGTCGTCCCGGAGGCTGCCGCCGCGACGCACGGTGATGAACCGGGGATCCCGGACCTTGGGCAGGATCATGTTCCGTATCGTAAGGGGCCTTCGAGACACTCGACATCGACGACACGAGCGACGCGAATATCGAACGTTCGGTGGTCAGCCGGACCTCTGAGTAGTGAGTGCCTCGGATCGGGGCGCCGGTACGGAGGGACGACCATGTCCGATTTCGCACGCACGAGGCGCCTCGCCCTGGCCATCATGGGCGCCGGTCTGCTCGTCGCCGCGACGATCGCGCCGGTCAGCGCAGGGGCACCGAAGGCGGTCGAGATCGTCTCGCACATGACCTTCGTGCAGGACGACTTCAACCATGGCGATTTCCACGCCACGGGGGCCGCGGTCGACCAGGGCGTCATCTGCGCGTCCGGTACCGTCGTCGATACGCGGATCCAGCTCGCCGGCGGCCAGAGCAACCGCGGCCTCCAGATCCCTGTTCGCAAGTCCTTCACCTGCGCAGATGGCAGCGGGACGATCCAGATCAAGATCCAGGTCCACCTCGACTTCGCGACGAACACCGAGACGTTCTCGTGGGTCGTGCTGAGCGGAACCGGCGACTATGCCGGACTCGCCGGCGCAGGCAGCGGGACGACCGTGACCGACGGATCCGTCCCGCAGACGGGGAACTTCAACACGTACCTGGGGTTCCTCGTCGGCTGACGGCAAGCGAGCCGCCGGGCGTCCGAGCCACCAGAAGCACGTCGCCGGGGCCCGCGAGCCCCGGCGATTTCCAGTACCCCCTCGCGCCAGCCTGCAGACGTCTGGCCACGGCATGACGTTACGACGAGTGGCAGCGGGACCGATGGGGTCGTGACCCCCCTTGCGCGATATCGGATGATGCGTCGCACCCGTGACCACCATCGATGACGTCCTCGTCCCGGTCGACGCACCCGTCAGCGTGACCCGCCGGCGGGTGTGGCCGCGCGTCTTGCTTGGCTTCGTCGTCGGCCTGGCCCTCGGTCTGGCCGTGGCCGGCGGCGCCCTCCTCGCGTGGGACGCCGGATACGAAGGCCGCGTCCTGAGCGGGGTCGACGTCGGTGGCGTGGACGTGTCCGGGCTCACGCGCGATGAGGCGGTCGCGGCCCTGCAGGCGGCGTTCGGTGGCACGCAGGAAGGTCGCGTCGTCATCGATACAGCCGCCGGCCCCGTGACCGTCCCCTATACGGCGGTCGCGCGCCAAGCCGACATCGACGCCATGGTCGACGCCGCGCTCCTGACCGGCCGGACGGGCAGCCCCGCGCAGCGGTCGCTCGCCGAAGTGCGGCTCGCGTTGTCCGGCGCGTCGATCGAGCCGCTCGTGCGATTCGATGACGCCGCCCTCGCCGCGAGGATCACGACCGCACTCGCCCGACTCGACCGGCCGGCGATCGACAGCCGGGTCACGATCGACGCCGCCGGCGTCCACGCCACTCCGGCCGTGGCGGGGCGCACCTTCGACGCCGCTTCCGCCGCGACGGCCGCGACGGCCGTCGTCAGCGATGCGGCTGCGCCACCGACCATCGAGGTCGAGGCGCCGATGGCCGTCGTCGAACCGGCCCACGGCGGGCAGGAGGCGCTCGACGCGCAGGCCGCGATCAAACGGATGACCAGCAAGGTCGTCGTCACGCTCGGCAAGAAGAAGTGGACGATCAAGGCCAAGACCGTCCGGAGCTGGATCGACATCCAGGTCGCCACCGACGGGTCCTCCCAGCCGATCGCCGATGAGGCGGCCATCGCCAAGGCGCTCAAGAAGATCGGCAAGGCCGTCAAGCGCGCGCCCGTGTCCGCGAAGTACCTCAAGACCCGGGGTGGCCGCATCGTCGGCGTCGTCGCGGCGAGCGACGGCCGGAAGATCGATACGCCCGCCACGGCCGCGGCGATCGCTGCTGCCCTAGCCGAACGTGCCGAGGGCACGAAGGTCCAAAAGGTCAAGGTCAAGACCATCGCCCTGGCACCCAAGCTCGCCACCGCGACCGCCCTCAAGAAGGGCCCGGAGATGTTCAAGCTCGGGTCGTGGAAGACGTGGTTCCCGATCAGCGACCGCAACAGCTTCGGCGCGAACATCTGGTTGCCGGCCAGGTTCCTCGACGGCAAGGTGCTCATGCCCGGCCAGCGCTTCGAATGGTGGAGCGCCATCGGTCCCGTCACGAGCGCGCGGGGATTCGGGATGGGCGGCTTCATCGCCGGCGACCACACCGATCCGACCGGCGCCATGGGTGGCGGCATGTGCTCGAGCTCGACGACGCTGTTCAACGCAGCGCTGCGGGCCGGCCTGCAGATGGGTGCCCGCGCGAATCACAAGTACTACATCTACCGCTATCCGCTCGGCCTCGACGCGACGGTCTCGAAGATGCGCGGCGGTGGCGGGCAGACGATGTCGTTCACCAACGACATGAAGCACCCCATCGTCATCCGCACGTTCCGCTACCGCTCTGGCGGGCGGGGCTGGGTGCGCTACGAGATCTGGGGCATCCCCGACGGCCGCAAGGTCAGTCTGAGCAAGCCGTCGGTCTCCAACGTGCGCAAGGCGATCACCCGGACCGAATACGTCTCCTCGCTGCGCAAGGGCCAGCGCGAGCAGATCGAGTTCCCGGCCAACGGGATGGACGTGGCGGTGACGCGCGTCGTCCGGTCCGGTGGTGGCCGAGTCCTCCATCGCGACACGTTCCGCACCCACTACGTGCTCTGGAACGGCCTGGTCCAGATCGGGCGCTAGGGGAGGGCAGCGGCCGGTTGCCGCCGCTCCGGTGGCGACGCGCTCAGGCCAGGATCCGGGCTCGATCCGGGTCGTACATCGGGCGGAGCGACGCTCGGGCCGGGTAGCGCGTCCCCGCGACATCGACCTCGAACCGCCCGCCCTCGATGGCCTCGCGCGGCAGGCCGGCCTCGTCCTCGACCATCCCGAGCCCGACGGCGCCGCCGAGCGTGTGGCCATAGGCCCCGGCACGCACGTAGCCCAGCCAGCGGCCATCGCGCAGGATCGGCTCGCCGCCGAACAGCCGCGGCTCCGGGTCCTCGAGCAGCACCTGGACCAGCCGTCGGCGCGGCGGCCCGACGTGACGCGCCGCCAGCAAGCGCCTCCCGCCCGATGAAGCCGCCGGGCTTGTCCCAGGCCACGGCGAAGCCGAGCCCGACGTCGGGCGGGGTGTCGGTGTTGTCGATATCGAGCCCGTAGTCCCGGTAGGCCTTCTCGAGGCGCAGGCTGCCCATCGCGCCCAGGCCGACGTTCCGGTAACCGAGGTCGGTCGCCGCCCGCCATCAGGGCGTCGTACACCGTCAGCGCGAGCTCGGTCGGGACGTGCAGCTCCCAGCCGAGCTCACCGACGTACGTGACCCGCAGCGCCAGCACCCGGGCGTAGTCGAGGTCGATCTCGCGTGCCGTCAGGTAGGGGAATGCGTCGTTGCCGAGGTCGGCGCTCGTGAGTCGCTCGAGCAGCTCCCGTGAGCGCGGGCCCTGGACGGTCATCAGCGTCGTGCCCGACGTGACGTCGGTGACGGTCACATGGGCGTCGGCCGGCGTGTGGCGGGCGATCCACGGCGCGATGCGGCGATGGATGAGGTCCGTCACGACGACGAGGAACCGGTCCTCCGCGAGGCGTGTGACCGTCAGGTCCGCCTCGATGCCGCCGCGCTCGTTCAGCCACTGGGTGTAGACGATCCGCCCGACGGGCACGGCGATGTCGTTTGCGCAGATCCGGCCGAGGACGCGCTCGGCGTCGCGACCCTGCACGAGGAACTTGGCCATCAGCGACATGTCGAGCATCCCGACCGCTTCTCGGACGACGCGATGCTCGTCGGCTTCGATGGCGAAGGCGTCGCCGCGGGCCCAACCCAGCGCGACCTGCGGGTGCGTGCCAGCCGGAGCGAACCATTCCGGGTATTCCCAGCCCGACGACACCGCGAAATGCGCGCCGGCCGCGGCCAGGCGATCGTGGATGACCGACCGGCGGACGTTGCGCGCCGACGTCGGGTGCCAGTTCGGCCAGGCCGCGTCGCCGAACAACGCGCCGAGCTGCTCGACCGTCCGGTCCGCCCGGAACCGGCGGCTCGTCTCGAATGGCTGGGTCCGGTCGACGGTCAGACCGCTCATGTCGACCGGCGCCACGCCGTCGACGATCCACGAGGCGAGGATGCTGCCGACGCCGCCGCTCAGCAGGATGCCAAGGGAGTTGAGCCCGGCTGCCACGAAGTAGCCGTCGAGCTCGGGGACCGGCCCCAGCTGCGGCGAGTGGTCCGAGGTGAAGCTCTCCGGGCCGCAGAACATCGTCCGGACGCCGGCGTCGTGGAGCGACGGGAAGCGATCCATCGCGCCCGATAGGTACGGCCCGATCCGTTCCCAGTCCGTGGGCAGGCTGGCGAACGCGACGTCCGCCGGGATGCCATCGAGCGACCACGGCGCCGCGACCGGCTCGAACAGGCCGACGAGGATCCCGCCGCCCTCCTCGCGGTAGTAGCCGTAGCGGTCGGGGTCCTCGACGACGGGCAGGTCGGGATGGGCCCAGTCCACGGTGTCGGTGATGAGGTAGTAGTGCTCGGCCGCCTGGAGCGGGACGGAGACGCCGCTCCGTTCGCCGAGCTCGCGGGCCCACATCCCGGCGGCATTCACGACGGTTTCGGTGACGATCGTCCCGCGATCCGTGACGACGCCCGTGACCCGGCCCTGGTCCGTCGTCACGCCCGTGACCGTGACGCCCTCGAGCACCCGGGCGCCACCCATCCGGGCGCCCTTCGCGTAAGCCATCGCCAGGTCGGCGGGGTTGACGCGGCCTTCGTCTGCGACGTGGAAGGCCGCGAGCACGTCATCGGTCCGTGCCGCCGGCCACATCCGCCCGAACTCGGCGGCCGAGATCTCCTGGTCGTCGACGCCGAAGCCGCGCACGAACGCCGCCTCGCGGCGAAGCGCCTCGAGCCGTCGCGGTGACGTCGCCAGGTGGAGGTGGCCGATCTCCCGATAGCCCGTGGCCTGTCCCGTCTCCGCCTCGAGCGACCGGCACAGGTCGCGGGTGTGCCGGCTCATCCAGAGGAGGGTTTCGGTGGCCATCCCGGCCGAGGTGATGAGGCCGGCCGCGTGCCACGTGGTCCCGGCCGTGAGCTGGCGGCGCTCCAGGAGCACCACGTCGCGCACACCGAGCCTGGTCAGGTGGTACGCGATGCTCGTCCCGGACGCGCCGCCACCGATGATGACGACCCGGGCGTGCGTGGGCAGTGACCGCTCCGGGTCCACGGCGGCGATCCGGTCAGGCGGCGGGGTCGGGCGTCGTCGAGACCTTCCCAGCCTCGATCGCGGCCACGTACGCGGCGTGATCCCGGGCGTTCACGTCTGCGTAGGCTTCCGAAAAGTCGGCGATGGCGGAGTCGAACGCGTCGCTGCTGCCAAGATAGGCCGAGATCGCGACCGCATCGCCGCTGCGGGCATGCGATCGGGCGAGGGCCCGTCCACAGATCCCGGCGTAGAACCCGAGCCCCATGGGCTGCAGGGTGGTCGTGTCGACCGATCCCTTCATGTCCCAGAGCTGACGCATGTAGAAGTCACGGCCGCCCGGCCCACGAGTCCAGCCCAGGAAGATGTCCGAGGTGGCCTGCATCAGCTGCTGACCCACGACGACGCGCTGGCCATGGTGGTCGTGGACGCTCGGGGCGAAGTGCGGCTCCAGGACGGACGCCGTGGCCTCCTTGGCCTGCAGGATGAGCGGATCGTTCTCGTCGCGACCCTGCAGGACGAGGATGAAGCAGCGAGTCCCGACGCTCCCGACGCCGACCACCTTCAGAGCGAAATCGACGAACCGGTAGCGCTCGAGGAAGTCGCGCCGGTTCTCCGGCATGCTGGCTCGGTAGTCGGTGAAGGCCTTCTCGAGGCTGGCTCCACCAGCCTGGTCGACTTCAACGTGCGTGACGAAGGGCGGATCGTCGAGGATGACGCGCCGTCCGTCGACGATGCCGGTCAGCGACTCGAACGCACGCATGCCGTCTCGACGGCGAGCCTTGCTGAAGATGGCGTCAAAGCGCGCCCGGCGGCTGGCGGCGTCCCGACCCTGGAGGGCGCCCGTCGCCTCGGCCGCTTCGCGGATGTCGACCTCGGTCAGCGAGGCGTACCAGACGTCGATCAGGCGCATCGCGGCGTAGCGAGCCATCCACTGGCGATAGCCACGCACGCCGGCCATCGTCGCTTCGCGACTCTGCTTCGCGCTGAACCCGTTGGTACGTCCCGCGATGATGACGCTGGCCGCCAGCCGCTTCACGTCCCACTCCCACGGGCCAGGCAATGTCTCGTCGAAGTCATTGGCATCGAAGACGAGGGCCCGCTCGGGCGAGGCGAACAGCCCGAAGTTGGAGATGTGCGCGTCGCCACTCGCCTGGACGAGGATGTCCGTCCGCGGTGCGGTCGCGAGGTCGAAGGCCATGACCGCCGGCGTGCCGCGGTAGTACGGGAATTCCGATTCCCCCATCCGCTCGTGACGAAGCGGCAGGAGATCCGGCAACCGGTCGGTCTCCTGGGCCGCCAGGATGGCGATCGGATCGCGGTCCGGTCGTGGCTCGAATGCCGCGTGGCTGGCACGAGGCACCCGCTTGCGGGCGGCCTTGCCCGCCTCGGCACGTTCGATCGGATGGACCCACGGCCGCGCGGTCCAGGCCGGTCCCGACGGCGGTGCGACGTTCCAGACGGCATCTGCGACATCGGGTGTCGTGACCGTGGTCTTGCGCTTGGGCGTTCGGAGCGGACGGGCCGCCCGGGCGGGATCGGTCATGGTCGTGGCTCCTGTGGTCGAAGGCGGCCGGCGATCGGCCCAGTGAACCATTATGGAACGCCAGCCGGTCGAGGCAGGCATCCCCCGGTTCGGATGAGGTTGGGCAGCGGCGCACGGGTACGATGCGGCCCGTGACCACCCTGCGGCTCCTGCTGGGGACGATCCGGCACTCGATCGAGGGCGCCGACGGGCCGCCCCTTGCCTGGACGCTGCGCCGCTATCGCCCCGACCAGGCGCCACGTGACGTGGTCGCCGGGCTCACGGTCACGGCCCTCATCATCCCCCTGGCGATCGGCTATGCCGGGGTCGCAGGACTGCCCCCGGAGATGGGCCTGTACGCCTCCCTGGCGCCGCTCGTGGCGTACGCCATCTTCGGGTCGGGGCGGCGGCTGATCGTCGGTCCGGACGCGTCGACGGCGGCCCTGATCGGCGTCACGATCGCCCCGCTGGCGGCCGCCGCCGACGATCGCGTCCGCATTGCGTCGGCGCTGGGGCTCGTGGTGGCCGGCCTCTTCGTGGCGATGCGGCTCGGGCGCATGGGGTTCCTGGCCGACCTGCTGTCGCGCCCGATCCTCGTCGGGTACATGGCCGGCGTCGGGGTGACGGTGGCCGCCGGGCAGGTGGCGAAGATGGCCGGTGGCCCGGCCATCGCCGACGGGCTCGGCGTGCTGACCCGCATCGAGTGGCGCTCATCGGACGCGGCCGCCGTGGCCGAGGCGGTCGGCATCGCGTTCCGGCAGTCGGGCGCCGACTTCCTCTCGCTCGCCATCGGCGTGGGCGCGGTGGTGGCCATGCTCATCGGGCGACGCTTCCTCCCGCGCTTCCCGGTGGCCCTGGTCGTGATGCTCGTCGGGATGAGCCTGAGCTACGTCGCCGGTCTGCAGGCCCGCGGGGTCCAGGTCCTGGGACCCGTGCCGGCCGGTCTGGGTTCGCTCGGGATCCCGTTCGCGACCCCCACGGAGCTGTTCGCGCTCCTGCCCGGGGCGATCGGCCTCGCGATCATGAGCTTCGCCGATACCGCGGTGACCGGCCGCTCCTTCGCGGCAAAGCACGGCGAGCGCACCGATCCCGACCGAGAACTCGTGGCCCTCGCCGCGGCCGACGCCGCCGGCGCGCTCACCGGTGGCTATCCCGTCAGCTCGAGTCCGTCGCGGACTTCGGCCGCTGAGGCCGCCGGATCCACGTCGCAGGCGACCGGCCTCGTCGCGGCCGCCGGCGTGGCCGTCGTGCTCCTGCTGTTCACGACGCCCCTCTCGTACCTGCCCATCCCCGTCCTGGGCGGGGTCATCTTCGTGTCCGTCCTGGGCCTGATCGACATCCGCGGCCTTCGCGCGATCTGGCGCCTGCGGCCCAGCGAGGGCCTGATCGGGATCGTCACGATGGGCGGCGTCATCATCTACGGCACCCTCGTCGGCGTCGCCATCGCGGTCCTGCTCGCAACCCTCAACATCGTGCGTCGGTCGGCCAGCCCGGACCTGGCCGAAGAGGGTCGGCTCCCGGACGGCAGCTGGCACGACCTTTCGCGGGACGCGACCGCGCGACGGGTGAGCGGGGTGTTGACCCTGCGCATGGCCGGCCCGCTGTTCTTCGCCAACGCGACCGGCCTCCAGGCGCGCGTCCGATCCGTCGTGGCGAGCCGTCCGGATGTGCAGGCGGTCGTCCTGGACCTCGCGGCCACGTCCGACGTCGACGTCACCGGCGGTGACGCCCTTCGAGAGCTGCGGGCAGAGCTGGCCCGCCACGACCGGCGACTCGCCGTGGCGCAGCCGATGGGCCGGGTGCGCGACCAACTCCGCACGTACGACCTCGAGGCGCTCATGGACCCGACGGCGGGGACTCGCGGCACCGTCGACCAGGTCGTCGCCGGCCTGGGCCTCGACCCGGCGACGATGGCGCCCGACGAGGGCCGCGGGACGGCCGGTGCACCGGCTCCGGGCGGCGGCCTGCTGGATCTGGTCCCGCCGGGGGTGATCCCGGCCGGTCAGGAGCGGCTCGTGGTCCGGATCGTGGTGGGCGGCGTTGCCGTCATCGCCGGAGCCGTCCTGCTCGGGGCGCTGCTCGGGTGGATGCTCCAGACGGCTCCGGGCGGCACGGGCACGGTCCCCGACCTCGTCGGCATGTCTCTGGAGGACGGGTCGGCCGCGGCCGACGACGCCGGATTCACGCTCGGGGATCCCATCGACGTCAGGCGCGACGACGTCCCCGAAGGCACGATCGTCGACCAGGATCCGCCGGCAGGCACCATCGCTGACCTCGGGGCCGAGATCCAGCCGCTCGTGAGCACGGGCCGACAGCTCGTGGTCGTGCCGGAGGTCATCGGCCTGCGCGAGGCGGAGGCGATCGCTCAGTTGGCGGCGGCCGGTCTGACGGTGGGCCGGGCCAGCACGGCGGCGGATCCGGTCGCCCCGGTCGGCACGGTCATCGCCACCATCCCGGCACCCGGCACGTCGGTCGCGGTGGGGACGTCGGTCGGGCTGGTCGTCTCGACGGGTCCGGCCGCGTCACCCTGACGCATCGCGGGCCGCGGCGCCCCGAGCGACGACGCGGCCGTCAGGCCGGGGTCGGCGCCGCCTGGAGGGCCGCGTCAAGCTGTGGCTCGTGCTCGCGCTTGTGGGCGTACATCGTGTAGACGACGAGGTCGTCAAGGGCGTACTGCGGGCCGTACCACGGGATCGTGCCGACCTCGCGCCACGTCGCCTCGGGGATGAGGCGGGCATGGCTCATGGCCCGAGCGTGGGCCTCGTGGAGCTCCTCGAGGACAGCCGCGATGGTCCAGTCGTGGCGGATCGCTGCCTGGTCGTCGTTGAACGTCTCCGAGTCGGCCGTGAGCAGCTCCGAGACCACCGGCGCGCCGACGAAGGTCGCGAGGATGTCCGCGAACCGGACCTCGAACGCTCCGATGTGGCCGACGAGGTCCTTGGCGGTCCACACGCCCAGGGCGATGCGCTCCCAGTCCTCGTCGCGATAGCGCTCGACCGTGGTCATGACGGTGCGCTGCCCGAAGGTCAGCACGTCGATGGCATTCATCCCTCGCCCTCCTCGTCCGGGCAGGGTAGCGCGTCGGGGCGGTCGATGGACTGCCGGGCAGAAGGAACGGCCGGCAGCGCGGCCCCCACGGTCATGCTGCCGGCCGTTTCAGGCGGGTCCCCCCACGAGACCCGCGTCGGGGTGTCATTGGTAATGACGCTTGGCGGCAGCGAATCGTTCGAATTTCGTCGCCGCCGATCGCCGGCAGGCACAGCGGCGTAGGATGCCCGCCATGCCCACGCGCTACCACCTGGCCATCCGGCGGCCATCCGACGACCGGTTGCTCGTCCTCGCCGACGGATCGATGCCAGGCCTCAGCCTCGACGATGCGCCGCCGTGGGCGGTCGTCACGCCCGTCGTCGACGGGGCGCGCGAGGCCTTCGGGCTCGACGTCGTGGCGTTGCGCGCCGCGTGGATCGACCATCCGACGCCCGGCCGTCGCGACGCCGTCCACCGATCGCCTGTACGAAGCCGCCTGGGTCGAAGGAGCGATGCCGTCGGGAGCGCGCTGGGTCCCGCTCGACGAGCTCGAGCGGCGCTCGACACCGATGGGTCGGGCGATCGACGGTGGCGCGCTCGACCCGGTCGGTGGCGATCGGCAGCCGTGGTATCGCGAGGGCTGGCTCGACGAGTTCACGGCGTGGATCGACGCCGGCCTCGCCACGGCCGGCCTGCGTCGCCACGGGCCACCGCGCCAGGTCCGGTCGTGGAGCCGTTCGGCCCTCCTGACGGTCGAGACCGATCGTGGCCGCGTGTGGGCGAAGCAGGTGCCGCGGGCGTTCGCGCACGAGGTCGCCGTGACCGGCCTCCTCGCCGATCTGGACCCGGGGATCGTGCCGCCGCTCCTGGCGGCCGATGCGGCGACCGGCCGCGTGCTCATGGAGGACATCCCCGGCCGCGGACTCGATGGCGTGCCGACCGACGATCCGGCATGGTCGGCGACGATGAGCCGCCTGGCCGAGATCCAGCGCGTCCTGGCGGCCGATACCGCGGCGGTGCAGATGGCGGGCGTTCCGCTCGGTTCACTCGTCGACCTGGCCGAGCGCATCCCGGCGCTGCTCGCCGACGACGCCGCGCTGCACCTGGGTCGGCCCGGCGGCCTCGCGGGCGCCCAGGTGCGTGCCCTGCGCGAGGCGGAGCCGGCCCTCGTCGACGCCTGTCGCGTGCTCGCCGCGGACCCGCTCGGGCTGTCCCTCGACCATGGCGATCTCACGCCGGACCAGGTCATCATGGGCGCCATGGGCCCGGTCTTCCTCGACTGGTCCGACGCGACGCGGACCCATCCGTTCCTGGCCGCGGCGTCCTTCCTATCCGACCCCGCGGTACCGGCGTCGCTGGCTCCGGTCCTCGAACGGGCCTACCTCGACGGGTGGCCGGCCGCCGGATCCGACACCGACCGGGCTGCGGCACTGGAACGTGCCCGGCTGGTCCATCCGCTCCACCTCGCGGGCCTTGTCGTCGACCGGGTCCTGCCGGGGCTCGAACAGCCCTGGGAGGTCGAAGGCATCGTGCCCCAGCTCCTCGGCAGGCTGGCCGATCTGATCCTCGCCGGCCGGCTGGCGACCCTGCGATGACCCGGCCCCACGTTCCCGACGAGGTGCTCTCCGCGGCGCACGACCGTGCACGAGCCCGGGCCGACCACGACTGGGCCGAAGCGGACCGGCTGCGCGCCGAGATCGAGGCCGCCGGCTGGAAGGTCGTCGACCGCGGGACCGATTTCGCCCTCTCGCCGGCCGTGCCGCCCGACGTCAGCGACGGTGCGCGGGTGCGCTACGGCTCGTCCGCCAGCGTCCCGTCCCGGCTGGCGGACCCCCCGGTCGGCGTGGCCACGGTCGTCCTGCTCGCGACGGCCTATCCGGAGGACCTCGCCCGCACGCTCGATGGTCTGCGCGCGTACGCGCCAGTCGGGACGTCCATCGTGATCGTCGCCGACGCCCCATCGGGCGAGCAGGTGGCCGCGCTCGACGCGCTCGACGTCTTGGCCGCGACCGACACGGCGACCGACGCCGCGGACGCCGACGCGCCCCGCCCCGCGCGATCGAGGTCGTCTGGACCAGTGAGGCGCTCGGGCATGCGGCCGCGATGAACGTCGGCATCCGCCGAGCGGCTGGGCCGGTCGTCGTGCTGCTCGACACCAGCGTCGAGCCGACCGGCGACCTGATCAGCCCGCTCGTCGCCGCGCTCGAGGATCCATCGGTGGCGGTCACGGGTGGCTGGGGCATCACCTCGCAGGACCTGCGCCACTTCGAGGACGCGCCGGCCGGCGACGTCGACGCCATCGAGGGCTATTGCCAGGTCTTCCGTCGGGCCGACTATGCCGAACGCGGCCCGCTCGACGAACGGTTCCGCTTCTACCGCAACCTCGACATCTGGTGGAGCCTCGTCCTGCGCGACGCCGGGGAAGACGCCGGCGAGGAGGCCGGGAGGACGCCACACCCCGGCGCGCCGTGCGGCTCGACGGCCTGCCGGCCATCCGCCACGACCACCGCGGCTGGATCAGCCTGCCCGAAGAGGAGCGCGACCGCCAATCGCGCCGCAACTTCTATCGGATCATCGACCGCTTCGGCGGTCGGACCGACCTCCTGGTGGGGACTCCGGCGACCGGCTAGCGGCCGTATCGGTCACGGTGCGGCGGCGGCCTCGGCGCGCTCGTCGCTGTGCTCCCAGACGGTCGTCAGCGGGTCACGCCGGCCGACGAGCAGCCAGGTGATCGCCCCGGCGACGAGGGTGATGACGCCCGTCGCCCCGAGGAACGTCCGGACCGCGTCCGTGTACGCCGCGGCGAACTCGACGCGGGCGGGCTGGGTGACTCCATCGACGAGTGCGCCGTAGCCGGGGGTGCCGATGGCGACCAGCAGCTCCCGCAGGGTGGCCACCGCGGCGTCGACCGTCGCCGGCGGCTGTCCAGCCATCGCCGTCGTGAGGTTCGCCACGGCGGCGGTCGCGATGAGCAGGGTGCCGACGACCAAGCCCGCCCGGGTGCCCATCGCCACCGATGCCTCGTTGAGCGCCGCGGCCGTTGCCGGAAGGCCGCGTGGCACGCTCGCGAAGATGATCGCCGTGCGAACCGTCGTGGCGATCACGAACCCCGAGCCGATGAAGACGAGCGGCGCGATGAAGAAGAGGTACGACGCGCGCGGTGCCAAGGTCACGGCAAGAACGATGTTGCCGATGCCGACCGCTAGGACACCCGCGGTGATGAGGGTCCGCGGGCGCACGCGGCCCAGCAGCACGCCCACGATCGGGCCGGTCACGACGAGGGCGAGGATGAATGGCAGCGTCGCGACGATCGCACCCACCGGCCCATAGCCGTTGATGATCTGGAAGTACAGCGGCAGCTGCAGCAGCGTCGCCGACTGGGCGAAGGCGATCACGAACCCGACGAGGAGCGCCATCGCGACCGGACGCCGCGCGACGTGGACATCGTCGTCCTTGGTCACGCCCCGCTCGAGGCCCGCCGCGATCCCGATCACGGCGACGCCACCGACGAGGAAGCTGACCCGCACGAGATCGACCACACCATGGCCGAAGCCGACCAGACCCATGCAGGTGAGGATGACGCCGGCGGCCCAGACCGCCGTCGCGATCACCCGTCGTCGTTGACGGCGCGACGGGCTCGGCAGGTCCGGCCAGTGTCGGCGCGCGGCCGCGAGTGCGATGAAGGCGGCGAGCGTCGCCGCGACGAACGCGGGCCAGCGTGGTCCGGTCGGGCCGAACAGCGTGAGGAGGAGCGGACCCGCGGCCGTAGCCGCCCCGAACGCCGCGTACGCGAACCCGATGGCCGTGGCGCGCGGGATGCCCTGGTAGGTGATGGCCACCCCGGCCAACGCGATCGGCAGGATGATCGCGGCCGCGATGGCCCCGCCCATCCGACTGACGACGAAGATCGGCCCTTCCGGGAACAGCAGGCCGGTCAGGCCGGTGATGACCAGCGAAGCGAGGGCGCCGATCTGGATCTTGCGCCGGCCATCCGTATCGCCGAGCACCCCCCCGACGAGCAGCACGATGGCGCTGAGGACGGCCACGATGAGCAGGAGCTGCTCGACGTCGGGCCGGGCACGGACGGCCTCCTGGACCGACGCGAGGCCCGGGTTGAGGACACGCGGATCCAGGCCGGCGGCGGCCAGTGACAGGGCCGCGACCACCAGGGTCCGGGCATCGCTCGGGTCCTGATACAGGTCGCGGATGACCGTCGGGACGGGTGGTCGCTGCACGCGGCGATGCTACAGCCCGCGACCGGCTCCACCGATGACGGTCCTACCGACGGCTGAGCGCGGGTCCCGCGGCGGTGTCGGTCACGTCCCAGCCGAGCGCGGCGAGGTCCGCCCGGATGGCATCGGCACGGGCGAAGTCGCGGTCGGTGCGGGCCTGTTCCCGCTCTCGCAGCAGGGCCGTGATGTCGTCCGGGATGGCCTGGCGCATCGATGGCCGACGCCGCGCCTCGGCGCGCCGACGTCTCCCAGCCGCAGCCCGAGGACCGCGTCGGCGTCGAGGACGAGCCAACGTCGCTCGTCGGCGGGCAGCTCCGCGCGCAGGGTCTCGCGGACGACGGCCAGGGCTGTCGGCAGGTCGAGGTCGTCGTCGATGGCGGCGACGAACCGGTCATGCAGGTCCAGGCCGGCGGGGGACAGGGGAGCGACCGGAGCGTGGGCTCGGTCGGTCAGCACGAGATCCGGATCGCCTCCGAACCCCGTGATCGCGTCGGCGATGCCCTGCGGGCGGTCGCCGGCCGGTACGGCGTGGATGGGTGGCGGCGCGGTCCATGGCCCGGCACGCGGGGCGGGACCGAGCGCGGCAAGGCGCGCGCGCAGGGATCGCAGGGCCGTGGCGGCGGCGGCGATCGAGGTGTCGGAGTAGTTGAGCTTGCGGCCGTAGCGCGAGGTCAACGCCAGGTAGCGCAGCGCGAGCGGTTCGATGCCCATGCTCGGCGAGCTCGGTCACGCGCTGGAAGTTGCCGGCCGACTTGGCCATCTTGCGACCGGACATGAGCAGGTGCTCGCCATGTACCCAGAGCCGGGCCGGCGGCCCGCCGACGAGCGGCGCGGACTGGGCGATCTCGTCTTCGTGGTGAGGAAAGACGTTGTCGATGCCGCCCGTGTGCAGGTCGAATCGGTCGCCGAGGTAGCGCCGGGCCATCGCCGAGCATTCCAGGTGCCAGCCCGGGTAGCCGTCGCCCCAGCGCGAGGGCCACTTGAGCGAGCGTCGCGGGCCGGCTCCCTTCCAGAGCGCGAAGTCGGCCGGGTCGCGCTTGTCCGGCTCGACCTCGCCGCGATGACCGGCGCGCAGCTCGTCGAGCGTGTTGCCCGACAGCTGGCCGTAGTCCGGGTAGGACGCGACCGCGTAGTAGACGTTGCCGGCGTCCGTCGCATAGGCGTGCCCGAGGTCCTCGAGGGCGCCCGCCAGCTCGAGCATCTCGGCGATGTGCTCGGTGGCGCGCGGGAAGACGTGCGCCGGCAGGATCTCGACGGCGGCCTCGTCGGCGTGGAACGCCGCCTCGTAGGCATCGGCGATCTCGGCACTGGAGCGATGTTCGAGCCCCGCCTGCACGAGCATCCGGTCCTCGCCGCGATCGAAGTCGTCCTCGCGCAGGTGCCCGACGTCGGTGATGTTCTTCACGTGGAGGACGTCGACGCCGTGGTACAGCAGGACGCGTCGGATGAAGTCGGTCAGCAGGTACGAGCGCAGGTTGCCGACGTGGGCGTAGCGATAGACCGTCGGTCCGCAGCTGTACAGACGGACGCGCTGCCCGTCGGCGGGCTCGACGGGCTGGAGCCGGCGGGTCAGCGTGTCGCGCAACTGGAGGGTCACCAAGGCATCCTAGACCGGCCCGCCGATACGGTCGTGACTCGAAGGTGGTGCATCCTGGCGATGTTCGTGCCCATCAGGCCCTAACGTCAGCCGAGCTGTCTCGTTATCGCAGCAGAGGCCTCTCGGAACAGACATCGTTCCCCCGGCGGTGTGGTCCTGGGAGGCCTCATTCCCTGCCCGTCGATCGGGCCTCGACAGGGCTTCCCGGCAGGGCGCCCTATACTCCGCCCGATGCGCTCCCGGACCCTGCTGCTCGTCCTCGCGCTGCTCGTCACGGCATGCGCCGGGCCCGTCGGCGCGGCGGATCGACCGGTTCGGATCCTCATGGGCGAACCGGCCACGCTCGACCCCGCTGCGGCCGGCGACGCGGGCAGCTCGGCGGTCATCTCGCAGGTCTTCGAGACGCTGACGGCGTTCGACGCCGAGCGGAACCTGCAGCCGGCGCTCGCCGAATCGTGGCGCCTGGAGGATGGCGGCCGGCAGATCGTCTTCAAGCTCCGCGACGACCTCTCCTTCTCCGACGGCAGTCCGCTGCGTGCCGAGGACGTGGTCCGCAGCTGGATGCGCCTCATCGATCCGGCGGCGCCGTCCCCCCTCGTCTCGCTCATGTTCGACGTCGAGGGCGCCGCCGACTATCTCGCCGGTCGGGGCACGGCCGCCGACGTCGGGCTGCACGCCGACGACGCCACGAACGAGGTCACCGTCGACCTCGTCCGTCCGGCTGCCGACTTCGTGACCGTCGTCGCCAGCCCCACGTTCTCGGTCGTGCCGCCCTCGGTCACGGGCGATCCGGCCTCCGTGCGCCCGTCGAAGGACTTCGTGGCGTCTGGCGGCTACCGCATCACGGAGGCCACGCCCGAGAAGCTCACCCTCGAGGCCAATCCCCACTACTGGGCCGGCCCGCCGTCCATCTCGGACATCGAGATCGTGACGGACATCGGCGGGCGCAGCAGCGTGACCGCGTTCGAGGACGGCGATCTCGACTACGCGCCGATCGGCGACTACGACGCGGCCTGGATCGCCTACGACGAGACCCTCGGCCCGCAGTTGCGCGAGGTCCCCTCGTTGTCGGTCGACTACTACGGGTTCGACACCAGCCGCGCGCCGTTCGATGACGTGCGCGTCCGCCAGGCCTTCGCGCAGGCCGTCGACTGGCGGCGCATCGCCGAGCTGGGCGCGTCAAGCGGGTCCGCGGTCGCGACCTCCATGGTCCCGCCCGGCATCCCCGGCCGGAGCGAGCGGGACGTGGTCCCGGTCCATGACCCGGATGCGGCTCGGGCGGCCCTGGCGGCCGCCGGCTATCCGGGCGGTGCGGGATTCCCGAAGGTCACGCTCGTGACCGGCGGCTCGGGCTACGACGAGGCCATCGTCACCGAGCTCGAGGACGTCCTCGGCATCGATATCGACCAGGAGGTCATCGCCGACGGCTACTTCGACCGCCTGGCGACCGATGCCCCGCAGATGTGGGCACTTTCGTGGGTCGCCGACTACCCGGGCCGCAACGACTTCCTGGGCGTCCTGCTCGGCAGCGATTCGACCAACAACTACGGCCACTGGAGCTCGCCCGAATTCGACGCCGCCATCGCCGAGGCCGGGGCCGCGCCCGACGACGCCGCGGCGGGAGCCGCCTACGACCGCGCCGAGGACATCGTCCAGCGCGACGCGCCGGTCATCCCGGTCAGCTACGGGACGGGCTGGGCGCTCGCCCGCGACGGGCTGCTCGGCGCCGGGCAGAACGGCCTCGGGTCCCTGCGCTTCGCCGGCCTGGACTGGTCGTCATGAGCCGCATCCGGGCCACCGCTGCATGGCTGCTGCTCGTCGGCGCCCTCAGCGGCGCGTTGGTCGCCCCGGCGGTCGTGCGGGCCGCGGACCCGGTCTTCGGCAAACCGACGATCGAGGCGACGTTCGGGAAGGGGATCACGGTCACCCAGCCGGTGACCCTCGACGCCAAGCCGGCGCGGGTCGAGCTGCTGCTGACCTACGCCGACGCGAACGGTCCGCTCGTCTTCGAGGTCCCGGCCCCGGCCGCCGGGTCGACGACCCTGACCTACACCGCCGACGACACCGACGGCCACACCCTGCCCAACACGCCGGTGCAGGCGCGCTGGCGGATCACCCCGACCGCCGACGCCGAGCCGGTCGTGGGTCCGGTCGTCAAGGACGTCTACGACGACGAGCGCTTCGACTGGAAGACGGCTACCGGCGACGTCGTCCGGGTGCACTGGTACGAGGGCGACCAGGCGTTCGGCGAGCGCGCCCTGCGGATCGGCGAGGAAGCCGTGCGATCGTCGGGCGCGCTCCTCGGGGTCACCGAGACCGACCCCGTCGACTTCTTCATCTACGCCGACCAGAGCGCCTTCTACGACGCCCTCGGGCCTGGGACGCGCGAGAACGTGGGTGGCGAGGCGATCTCCTCCATCCGGACGCTGTTCGCCCTGATCCCGCCGAGCGCGATCGATGACCCGTGGGTCAGCATCGTGGTGCCCCACGAGCTCACCCATCTCGTCTTCGACACCGCCGCATCGAACCCGTACCACTTCCCGCCGCGCTGGCTCAACGAGGGGCTGGCGGTGTATCTCAGCCAGGGCTACGACAGCTCGGACCGAAGCACGGTCGAGCGCGCGGCCCGTGACGGCAAGCTCATCCCCCTGGCTGGGCTGATCGGCCAGTTCCCGACCTCGGCGGAGCAGTTCTTCCAGGCCTACTCGGAGAGCGTGAGCGCGGTCGACTTCCTCATCCGGACCCATGGCCAGGACGCGCTGGTGTCGCTCATCCGCTCGTACGCCGACGGGCGCACCGACGACGAGGCGTTCAGCGCCGCGATCGGGATGGATACGGCGGCCTTCGATGCGGCCTGGATCGCCGACCTTGGCGCCGAGACGCCGGTCAACTTCGGTCCGCAGCCAGCGCCGTCGGGACCGGAGCCGGTGGCCTGGGCCGGATCGCCGGCCCCCGGCGCGACCGCAGCGCCGGGCGCGACCCGGGCTCCGGGGGCGACCGCCGGCGCCGGCGAGCCCGCCGCGCCGGTCCCGACGGAGGACGGAGGAGCGCCGGTCGCGCTCATCGTCGTCGTCCTCGTGGGCATCGGGGTGATCGTCGCCATCGGCCTGGCCCGCCGCCGCCGTCGGGGTTCGACCGTCCCGTGACCCTGATGACCCGGGTGCGGGCCATCCCGAGCTGGCAGCTCACGCTGGGGGCGGCCCTGCTCGGGCTCGGCTTCCTCGTCGCGGCCCAGCTGGCCGCCCAGGGTCCGCGGGTCCGCTACACGACCCAGGAACGGACCCCGCTCGTCGAGACCGCCACGGGGCTGCAGGCGCAACAGGAGGAGCTCAAGGCCCAGCTGCTGGACCTGCGCCAGCGCATCCAGGACACCGAGGGGGCAGGGGAGGGGTCGGCCGCCGTCGTCAAGGGCCTCAACGACGAGCTCCAGCAGGCGCGCATCGCCGCGGGCCTGATCCCCCTCAAGGGGACCGGCATCGTCCTCCAGCTCGATGACTCGCTCGAACCCGTCGCGCCCGGGGCCAACGAGGCCGACTATCTCGTCGGCGCGCTCGACCTGCGAACGGTCGTCGAGGAGCTGTGGGCCGCCGGTGGCGAGGCCATCGCGATCAATGGCGAGCGCATCACGCCCACGACGGCGATCATCGACATCGGGCCGTCCGTGCTCGTGAACGCCGCCTATCTCGCCCCGCCGTACCAGATCACGGCGCTCGGACCGACCGACCTCTATTCCCGTCTGGCGGCCGCGCCCGGGTTCGTCGACCTCGTCCGGGCCCGCGCCGAGACGTACGGCGTCCGCATCTCGTTCGCCGAGCCCGAGAGCGTCGAGATCCCGGCCTTCGCCGGCACCGTGACCCTGCGCTATGCGCGGCCGGCCGTGAGCCCGACGCCCGCCCCGCCGGCGCCGCCGAGTCCGTAGCCCGATGCACGTCCGACGCAACCAGCTCACCATCGCCGCGGTCATGTTCGTGCTCGGCCTGCTCGTCGTGATCCAGCTCCAGACCCAGGCCAGCGGCGCTCTGTTCGCGGGACTCTCCTCGCAGGACCTGACCGTCCTCGTGGGCAACCTCAACGATCGCAACGACCAGCTGCGGCGCGAGATCGCCACGCTCGAGCGCGACCTCGGTGTCCTGAGCCAGAACCGGCAGCGCGGCGACGCCTCCATCGACGAGCTGCGCGCCGACCTGCGCCGCGTCCGGCTGTATGCCGGCCTGGATGCGGCGACCGGTCCGGGCGTGATCATCACCGTCCGCGGCCCCATCGACGGGTCCGGCGTCGAGGACCTCATCAACGAGCTGCGCAACGCCGGCAGCGAGGCGATCGCCCTCGGTGACACGCGGGTCGTGCCGGGCATCGTGGTCAGCGGCGCCCCGGGCGAGGTGACACGTCGGCGAGACGCCGCTCGGCGACGCCTTCGAGCTCGTCGCGATCGGGCCGCCGGACAAGCTGACCGGCACCCTGACCCGGTCGGGCGGGATCATCGCCCAGCTCGGGGCGACCCAGCCCGACGTGGTCGTCGAGGTGACCCCGGTCGACCACGTGGACGTCCCGGCCACGGACCGCGACCTGGTGCCGGCCGACGGCCAGCCCCTGCTCTGATACCCTGCCCGCCGTGCCGGCCCGACCCGTCGTGACGCTGCTGCTCGGGGACGTCGTGCGCCTCCGTCGGCCCCACCCCTGCGGCGGCGACACCTGGCGCATCGATCGTCTCGGCGCCGACATCGGGCTCCGCTGCCGCACCTGCGATCGTCACGTCCTCGTCGACCGGGTCGCGCTCGAGCGGCGCATCGTCGAGTTCGTCGAGCGTGGCGACCCGGCCCTGACGGCCGCGCTCGAACCGGATCCTCGCTCGTGACCGACAACGGGGGTAGCGAGGCGCCGGCGGAGGCCGTGCTGCCGCCGGGGATGGAGCCGCCCGTCCCCGAGCTCACCTACGACAACCAGGCGATCACCTCGCAGAGCGCCCTGGCCGTCTTCAAGAACCCGCCGTTCCTGCGGCTTGTGGCTGTCCCAGGCCGCGACGCAGATCGGCGGCAACATGGTCCTGTTCGGGCTGACCGTCATCGTCTCGACGACGCAGTCGGGCACGGCCGTCAGCCTGCTCATCCTGTCGTTCCTGGTGCCGGCCGTCCTGTTCTCGGCGGTTGCCGGCGTCTACGTCGACCGGGTCGACCGGCGGCTCGTCCTGGTCGCGACGAACATCCTGCGCGGCCTGGCGATCTTCGCGCTCGTCCTCGTCGGGGACAACTTCCTGCTGATCCTGCTGCTGAACATCTTCGTATCGACGGTGACCGTGTTCTTCGCCCCGGCCGAGGCGGCGATGATCCCCGAGGTCGTGCCCCGGAACCAGCTGCTCGCCGCGAACGGGGTCTTCACGCTGACCCTCAATGCGGCCTTCGCGATCGGGTTCGCGCTCCTGGGGCCGCTCGTCATCAACCTCGCCGGCCCACAGGCGGTCATCATCATCGTCGGCGCCCTGTACTGCCTGGCGGCGGTCTTCTGCTTCATGCTCCCGAAATCGCCGCCACCGGCCCGCCCCGAGGTCGAGGGGGAGGCATCGGGCGGCGGCGCCAGGGAAGCCCTGGCGACGACTCGATCCCAGTTCGCGGAAGGCATCGGGTTCATCCGCGCCAACCGTTCCATCAGCTGGTCCCTGCTGTACCTCGGGATCACCGCGTCGCTCGTGGGCGTGCTCGGCGTGCTCGGTCCGCGGCTTCGCGGAGCAGGGCCTCGGGCTGGCCCCGAAGGACTTCGCGGTCATCGTCCTGCCGCTGGGCGGCGGCATCGTGATGGGCATCCTGCTGCTCAACAACTACGGCAAATACCTGCCCCGGCGGCGCGTCATCGAGGGAGCTCTCATCACCCTCGGCGTGATGCTCGGGATGCTGTCGGTCGCGGGGCCGATCAGCCGGCTCCTGCAGCGGGCGGACGAGGCGAGCCGTCTGGTCGACCTGTCCGCGCTGACGTCGCTGCTCGCGATCGTGGTGTTCATCGCGTTCATCGCGGGGGTCGCCTACGGCATGGTCGCGATCCCATCGCAGACCCAGCTGCAGGAGGACCTGCCCGAGGAGGTCCGCGGCCGGGTCTTCGGCATCCTGAACATGATCGTGTCCGTCTCGAGCTTCCTGCCGATCATCATCGTCGGCCCGCTCTCCGACTTCGTCGGGACCTCGGCCATCCTCCTCGTCGTCGCCATCGCGGTGCTCGCAGCGGGCATCGGCAGCGTCTTCTTCCGCGACCCGTCGATCGGCGTCCAGGGAGCGACCGCGGACCCCCATGCCGAGGACCCGTTCGCGGCCGCGCTCGGCATGGACCTGCCCAAGTGGCGCGAGGATCCCGGCGCGCCGGCGAGTCGTCTGCCGGCCGCGCCTGCCACGCCTGCGACCCCGCCCGCCCGGCCGGTGATGCCACGACGGGCGTGGAGCCGGCAGCGATCGTCGACCAGCCCGGGCCGTCCGACCCGGCCGACCGCGACTGACCGACCCGGTACCCTGAGCGGCCCATGCCCCTCGACACCCTCATCACCGGGCGCATCGCGACCCTCGCCGGCGACATCGGCTTCGGCTGGGTAGAGGCGGTCGGCATCCGCGACGGGCGGATCGCCTTCGCCGGCTCCGAGGTCGAGCTCGAGACGCGGGCCGACCCGTTCACCCGGCGGCTGCGCCTGGAGCCGGACCAGGTCGCCATCCCGGGCCTGACCGACGCCCACCTCCACCTCGCCCAGGCAGCGCTGGCGACGCGCCAGATCGACCTCACCGGGGCCGCCACCCTGGGCGACGGCCTCGCCACCATCCGCGCCGCGCACGACGCCCGACCGGACCCGAGCGATCTGGCTGGAGGGCCACGGCTGGGACAGCGACCGATGGGGTGGCTGGCCCACGGCCGACGACCTCGAGACGGTCGCGCCGGGTCGCCGCGTGGCGATCTGGGCGCACGACCATCACGCGCTGTGGGCCAGCCACGCGGCCCTGGCCGTCGGCGGCTTCGGGGCCGACGACCCACCCGGCGGCGTCGTTCGGCGCGCCCCCGACGGTTCGCCCGAGGGCGTCCTGTACGAGAGCGCGACCCGGCTCGTGACCATCCACGTTCCGCCGCCGAGCTCCGACGACCTCGCCGCGGCCATCGAGCAGGTCGGGCGCGAGCTCGTCTCGCTCGGTGTCGTCGCCTGCCACGACCCCGGCGGCGTCGCCCCCGATCCCGACCTGACCTACGCGTACCCGGTCTATGCGCGCCTCGCCGACGCGGGCGACCTGCCGGTCCGCGTGCACGCGTGCATGCGGGACGACGCCGTGGCGACCGCCATCGCCCGCGGGCACCGCAGCGGCGCGGTCCTCGGCGAGGATCCGGACGGCTGGGCACGGGTGGGCTGGCAGAAGTGCTTCGCCGATGGCTCGCTCGGGTCGCGGACCGCGGCCCTGCTGGACGACATCGAGCCCGAGCCGGACCGGCCGCTCGCCGCGGACCGCCGCCGGGGCGTGTGGATGACCGAGCGCGAGGGCCTCGGTCGAACGCGTGGCGCGGGCGTCCGCGGGCGGGATCACGACCCAGATCCACGCCATCGGCGATGCGGCGGTCCGGGTCGCCCTCGACGTGCTGACGCCGGGTGCCGGAGGCCAGCCGTTGATGCCGCGCATCGAGCACGTCCAGATGCTCCATCCCGACGACCGCCCGCGGTTCGCGGCGGCCGGCATCGCGGCATCGGTCCAGCCCGTCCACCTCGGTTCGGATGCCATCCAGGCCCGTCGACTGTGGGGAGCCCGCGCCGAAGCCGAGGCCTACACCTGGCGGAGCATCGCCGACACCGGCGCGGTCATGGCGTTCGGGACCGACGCGCCGGTCGAACCGTTCGATCCGTGGCCGGGACTCGCCCTGGCCGTCCGCCGCGAGGATGCGCGCTGGCCCGCGGGGACGCCGCCCTACGCCCCGGAACAGGCGCTCCCGCTCGACCGCGCCCTGCGCGGCGCCTGCGTCGACCCCGCGCGCTCGGCCCGCGAGACCGATCGCGGCCGCCTGACCGTCGGCCAGCGCGCCGACATCGCGGTCATCCCGGCGGCCAGTGTCGATGGCCCGGTCACGCCGGGCGGCGCGCTTGCGACGACGCGGCCGAGCATCGTCCTCATCGATGGCGAGGTCGTCTTCGAGCGCTGATCGGCGCGGCCGACGACGTCAGTCGTGGACGACGCTGCCGGGCTTGTCGAGTTCGCGCCGGGCGTCGGCGAACAGCCCGTTGAAGATGCGCGAGGTCGACGGGAACGCGTGGATCGTCTCGGCCAGCACGTCCACCGGGACGTGGGCCTTGATCGCGAGCACGCACTCGTGGATCGCGGCCGACGCGTCCGGACAGGCGAGCGCCGCGCCGACGAGCTCGCGGCTGGCCCGGTCGACGACGATCGTCACGTGCCCGAGCTTGGCTTCGATGGCGTAGCCCTTGGCGCTCGACGGGTACTCGGCCACGAGCTCGAACGCGTCGAGTCCGGATTCCCGGGCGGCCTCGACGGTCACCCCGACCGAGGCGGCCTCGGGGTCGGTGTAGGTGGCCCGCGGCAGGGCGCGATAGTCGGGCGTGAGCGTCTCGCCCATCGCCAGCCGGGCGGCCAGCTCGCCCTGGTAGTGGCCCTGGTGGGTGTGCAGCTCCGGTCCCGCGGCGTCGCCGATGATGAACAGGCCGTCGGCGACCCGCAGGCGACCATCGCGCGGGTAGGGGGTCCGGCCGCTCGTGTCGAGGCCGTAGTGCTCCAGCCCGAGATCGTCGATCGGGAAATCGCGCCCGACGGCGAGCAGCACGGCGTGTCCGGTCACCGTCGACCCGTCGTCGAGGTCGATGACGTGCGTGCCGTCGGGTCCGGCTCCGGCCCGCGCACCGACAGCCCGCACCCCGGTACGGACGGTCACGCCGTCGCGCTCGAGCGCCGCGCGGATGGCGGTCGAGTTGCGTGGGTGGTCCGTGGGCGCCAATCGCGGGCCGGACTGGACGATCGTCGTCGGGACCCCGAACCGGACGTAGACCTGGGCGAGCTCGCAGCCGGTCGGTCCGCCGCCGAGGATGACCAGGCTGCCGGGCAGCTCGCGGGCCAGGGTGGCCTGGCGGTTGGTCCACGTCGGCACCGCGTCCAGACCCGGGATCGGTGGCACCTTCGAGCCGGACCCGACCGCGACCACGACGTGCCGGCCGGTCAGGTCGTGTTCGACGCCGTCGTGGCGGACCGTGACCTTGCCGCGTGCCGTGATCGTCGCATCGCCGCGGTAGACCGTCGCGCCGGCCGACTCGAGCCCGCGCACGTGGCCGCCGTCATCGGGTTCGGCGGCATCGGGCGCGCGATTGATCATCCAGTCGCGATGCGCGGAGGCGCGCGCCCAGTCGTAGCGCGCCGGATCGGCGGCATGTTCGGCGGCGCTGTGGAGCAGGGCCTTGGAGGGCAGGCAGCCGATGTGCGGGCAGCTGCCGCCGAACCAGCGCCGGTCGGCGATCGCCACGCTGGCGCCGAGCTCGCGGGCCTTGTACGCAGCCGCTTCGCCGGCCGGGCCGGCGCCGATGATGATCAGGTCGAAGGTGGTCATGCGCCTAGTGTGCCTCCCCGGGCGGACGGTCCCGCTGCCGGCGTGCCTCGTACAGGAGGACGGCGGCCGTGACCGAGACATTGAGCGAATCGGCGATCCCGGCCATCGGCAGATGGACGGCCGCGATGTCATCGGCGTCCCAGCTCCGAGGTCAGCCCGCGGTCCTCCGCGCCCAGGACGATGGCCACGCCGCCGGTGAGATCGGCGTCGGTGTAGCGCTGCGGGCCGTCCACCCGGGCGGCGACGCACCGGAGCGACCGGTCGCGCAGCCAGGCGAGCACGGTCGCACTGTCGGCCTCGGCGAGCGGCAGGGCGAAGACGGTGCCGGCGCTGGCCCGGATGACGTTCGGGTTGGTCAGGTCCGTCCGCGGCGACGCCGCGATCACGGCGCTCGCCCCGGCGCCGTCGGCGCTGCGCAGGATGGCCCCGACGTTGCCCGGCTTCTCGACCCCTTCGACGACCACGATGAGGGCATCGGGCGGGATCGCCAGGTCGGCGAGGGCCCGTGACGGCGGCCGGATGACGGCGACGAGGCCTTCCGCCCGGTCCCCGAAGGCGAGCTTGGCGAACGCGACCTCGGTCGTGCGATGGACGGGGACCCCGGCGGCCGCCGCGGCGTCGAGCCCGTCCAGCGCGGCCCGGGCGTCTTCACCGGCGAGCAGCGGCTCGCACACGAAGGCCTCCACGACCTCGATGCCGGCGGCCAGCGCCCGCCGCAGCTCGCGGGCGCCGTCGACGATGGTCAGACCCGTCGCCGCCCGCTCGCGTCGGTCGCGCAGGGCCGCCGCGGCCCGGATCCTCGGGTTGGCCGCGCTGGCGAGCACGGATGACGGATGCGGCCTGCCGGTCACGATCGTCGGTCCAGGAACGCCCAGGCGCCCAGGTCGAGGCGCGCGCCGCTCGTGGCGAGGAGCTCGACCGCGCCACTGGTCGGGGGGGCGCCAGGCGGATCGCCGAGAGAGGCCGTGAGGGTCTTGCCCAATCGGGCGGGGGAGTAGCCGTCGGTGTGGGCGGTCAGGAGCACGAAGCCGTCGTCCTCGAGGAGGGCGGCGCAGCCATCCAGCAGGCCGGGCAGGTCCGCCTCGAGCTGCCATGCCGAGCCGCCGCCGGCGTGGCCGTATGACGGCGGGTCGAGGACGATGCCGGCGTAGCGTCGCCCGCGTCGGACCTCGCGCCGGACGTAGGCCCTGGCGTCCTCGACGATCCAGCGGATCGGCCGCTCCGTCAGGCCGTTGGCGGCGGCGTTCTCGCGTGCCCACGCGACCGATGGCCGGGCGGCGTCCACGTGGGTGACGGCCGCGCCCCAGCCGGCCATGGCCAGCGTGGCCAGCCCGGTGTAGGCGAACAGGTTGAGGACCTCCACGGGAGACGACGAGGTGTCGCCCCGGTCCGCGACCGCGCCCGCCAGGTCGGCGAGCCGGTCGGCGTGCTCCGGGAACAGCCCGACCTGCCCCGAGTCGGTCGGACGCAGGCCCATCAGCACGTCCCACGAGCGGACGGTCCAGCCGGCGCGGGCAGCGTCCATGGCCGGTCCGGACCAGCCGCGTTCACGGTCGAAGCGCAGGTCCGCGGCGGCCCAACGGTCGGGCGCTCGGCGGGGCGTGAGAACGCCCGCATGCGGTCGATCGACGACGAGCGCGCCGAAGCGCTCAAGGCGGGCGCCATCGCCGGCATCGATGAGCTCGTAGTCGTCCTCCACGCGCACATCTTGCCGGAACGCCGGGCGACGACCGTGCCGCCGCCGCCAAACGCCGATGGCCGACGACCGCGCTGCCGCCGACCTGCGGACTAAACACCCGTCGGCATCCGGAATGCGGCAGTTGCCCGATGGCGAGCAAACGGCGGCATGCGACGCTGTGCGGGCTACGGGGTCGTTCCGGCCGCGCGGAGCGCGGGTGGCCCTGGCTGGCACGTGCGACGGGATGGGAGGGCGAAGGGGATGGACGGTCGTCAACGACAAGGTTCGGTCAGCGCATCGCAGCGGCGCATCCGGCGCGGGGCGGGCGCCCTGTTCGGTGCCGCGTTGCTCGCGGCGCTGCTGCCCGGCGCGGTCGCCGCGGATCGCGTGACGCGCTTCGACGACCACTCGGTGAGTGCCTGGTGCGAAGGGCCGATCGACGGCGGCAACGCGTTCGCCTACGCCAATACCAGCTCGGAGTTCGAGAGCGGCGCCAGCATCGACGTCTTCCTCGATCCAGCCATCCCGTTCGAAGAACCAGCGACGTACACCGGCGTGACGGGCGCGGTCGACGTCGTCGAGGGTTCGACCCTCACGGTCACCGCCGACATGCCGATCACCGGCGCCGACGGTAGCGACCTGGGGACCGGGACGGTGACGATCTCCCTGACTCCCGAAGGGCCTCCGGAGGCCTTCACCGAGCCGGGCTTCGGGAATCACAAGTCGATGACCGAGGGGACCCATCAGTCATTCGCCGGCACGGGCACGTTCACGGTCGGGGCCGTGTCGATCGCCCTACCGGAATGCTTCGGGGACGTCACCGACGTCAGTGTCCACGCCAACAACCCGACGTCGTTCGTCTCCACCAACGCGTTCTTCCAGATGGATTGCTTCTGGGACGAGGGAACGACCTTCGCGGCCATGTTCGCCACCCAGGACCAGTTCGGCACCTTCGTGGATGCCTTCATGGCGACACCCGACGCCGAGATCTTCGGCACGGGCCAGTGGACCGGCATGTTCGGTCTGACCGGGATCGACGCGACGGTCACCCTGACCGATAGTCAACGAGGCGACGTACACGGCCACCGGCCAGGCATCGTTCACCCCGGTCGGGACCCCGGTGACCTCACTTCTGCGTGATGCCAACACCCGGACCAAGGTCACCGAGCAGCTGTTCGACGTGAGCGGTGTCGCCACGTTCTCCACCGGCAACACGTTCCCGATGGACACCGAGCATTGCCGCACGATCGACGCCTCGTCGCGGTCGATGTCCCAGACGACGTCCGGGCCGAAGCCCGGCGGCAAGGCACCGGCCAACGACGTCCCGGGCGGCGCCATCGCGCTCCGGCCCGGCGACAAGCTTGTGACCACCAACCGGGGCGCCGCCCTCGACGCCGAAGTCGGGATCACGACCTGCCCCGAAGGTGAGTTCGACGACTTCGGCCGGACGCTGTGGTACACGGTCGCCGGGACGGGTGGACCCGTGTCCGTCGACACGGCCGGGAGCCAGATCGACACCCTCATCGGCGTCTACACGAAGGACGGCTCCGACTTCATCGAGGTCGGCTGCATCGACGACGTGTTCACCCTGCCGCTCGGCACGACCTACCAGGCGGCGATCACGATCGACACCGAGATCGGCACCACGTACTACGTCGAGGTCGGTGGCTATCGCGAGTCGGGCCCCTTCGGGGAGCGACCGCCGGACTACGGCCAGATCCGCATCGCGGTGCACTGACGAACGCCGGGCGTTGTCCGTCGGACGCGCCCTCTGGTAGCATGCGCGGGCCGCTGGCGACGTGTTCGCTGAGGCTCGAGGACTGTCGCGGGACGTGGAACACCCCGTGAGCCAACGGTCATCGGGTCACGTCGAGCACGGGACCAGCGATCCGAGCGGCTACTCGTAGTCGCCCGATAACGAAGCCCACGGCGGCAACGTCGTGGGCCTTGTTATGTCGCCGGCCCGGCTGGGCGCCACACGCGTGTTAACGCTCGGCAAACTCCTGGCATCTGATGTCGCGGAGGCTAGGCAGGCGTCGCGCGCGGGCGCTAGGATGCGCGCTTAGCCTTCCACACGCGCCTCTCGCCTGCCGCCCCCGGATCCCCCTGAGGATCCCTGCCGCTCGCCCCAGGTCCGTCACCGGGAGGATGGATGAGGGAGGACGAGCCATCGTGCAGACCCGTGTCGTCGTCGTTGGTGGTGGCTTCGCTGGCGTGGCTTGTGCTCGGGCACTCGCCGCGAACGACGACATCGCCGTCACGCTGATCGACCAGAACGACTACCACCAGTTCCAGCCCCTGCTGTACCAGGTCGCGACGTCGATGCTGGTCCCACGCGACATCGCGTACCCGCTGCGCAAGGTCGCCGCTGAATACCACGACTTCGACGCGAAGCGCGGGACCGTGGTCCAGATCGATCCGGTCGCCCGGAGCGCGACGACCGACACCGGCGAGACCTACACCGGCGACTACCTGGTCCTCGCGGCGGGATCCCAGCCGAACTTCTTCCACACCCCGGGTGCAGAGCATCTCTTCCCGCTCTACTCGCTCGACGATGCGGAGCGCCTGTCGACACGGATCGTGCAGGCCTTCGAGGAGGCCGACCGGGACCCGAAACGGATCGACGAGGGCGCCATCGACTTCGTCATCGTCGGCGGCGGCCCGACCGGCGTCGAGGTGGCAGGTGCCCTCGCCGAGATGATCGCGACGACGATGGTCCACGAGTACCCGGCGCTTGCCGCGCGCGCCAAGGTCCGCCTCGTCGACCACGGCCAGACCCTGCTCAAGATGTTCGCCGCGAAGGGCCACGCCTATGCGGCCGAGGTCCTCCAGAACGACGGGGTCGAGCTGCTGATGGGGTCCGGCGTGACCGAGGTCGGTCCCGGTCACGTGACGCTCACGGACGGGTCGACGATCCTGACCCGCTGCGTCATCTGGGGTGGCGGCCTGAAGGCGGCACCCGTCGCCGCGGCCGCCGGGCTCCCGCAGGGGAAGGGCGGCCGGATCGACGTCAACCCGGACTTCACGGTCGCCGGCTTTCCCGGTGTGCTCGTCATCGGCGACATCGCCAACATCCCCGCCAAGGACGGCGCGATGCACCCGCAGCTCGGGTCGGTCGCCCTGCAGAGCGGCGGCGCGGCGGCCAAGACCATCCTCGCCGACCTCAAGGGCGAGACGCCCAAGCCGTTCTCCTACCGCGACAAGGGCACGATGGCCATGATCGGCCGCGGCGCCGCCGTCGCTCAGGTCAAGGGCGTCGAGCTGCACGGCAAGCTCGCCTTCACCGCCTGGCTCGGTGTCCACGCCTTGCTCATGACCGGCGGCAGCAATCGGGTCGACGCGTTCAAGAGCTGGGCGATCGACTACTTCGGCAAGAACCGGGCGCCCGAGGCGCTCGATCGGAGCGGGACGCCGCGCATGCAGTGGCAGGACGACGATGCCGTCGCAACGGCATCGACCGCGGGAGGTGCCAAATGACCCAGGCCGACGACTTCGACGTCATCATCATCGGCAGCGGCGCCGGTGGCGGCACGCTGGCAGGGCACCTCGCCCCGTCGGGCAAGAAGGTCCTCCTCCTCGAGCGGGGCGGCTGGCTGCCGCGCGAGATCGAGAACTGGGACGCCGGCGAGGTGTTCGTCAAGAACCGCTACGTGTCCGCCGACACCTGGTACGACGACAAGGGCAAGGGGTTCCAGCCCGGGATCCACTACTACGTCGGCGGGCAGACGAAGTTCTACGGCGCCGCTCTGTACCGGCTCCGGCGCGAGGACTTCGGCGAGCTCCGCCACCACGACGGCATCTCGCCCGCCTGGCCGATCACGTACGACGAGTTCGAGCCGTACTACACCAAGGCGGAGCAGCTGTACGAGGTCCATGGCGCGCGCGGCGAGGACCCGACGGATCCGTCGGCCAGCGCACCGTACCCGTTCCCGGCCATCACCCACGAGCCGCGGATCCAGCAGCTCTCCGACGACCTCGCTCGGGCGGGCTATCACCCGTTCCATGCGCCGTGCGGCGTGCGACTGCTCGAGAAGGCGACATGGTCGAACAGTCCGTGCATCCGCTGCGCGACGTGCGACGGGTTCCCGTCGCTCGTGCAGGCAAAGTCGGATGCGGAGATCTTCGGCGTCCGACCCGCCCTCAAGCATCCGAATGTCACCCTGCTGACGAACGCCACCGTCACCAAGCTGACGACCGACGCCGCCGGGTCCTCCGTGACCGGTGTCGAGGTCGAGCGCGATGGCGCGACCGAGACGTACCGCGGCGACATCGTCGTCGTCGCTGCGGGCGCCGCCAACTCGGCCAAGCTGCTGCTGGCGTCGGCCAATGACCGCCACCCCAGCGGCCTCGCCAACGGGTCCGACCAGGTGGGCCGCAACTACATGTTCCACAACAGCACCGCGGTGCTCGCGGTGTCCAAGGAGCCGAACCCCACGAAGTTCCAGAAGACGCTGGGCATCAACGACTTCTACTTCGGCTCCAAGGACTTCGAGTTCCCGATGGGCAACATCCAGATGGTCGGCAAGTCGTCGGCGCCGATGTTCCGCGGCGAGAAGCCGCTCGAGACGAAGCTCGCGCCGACGTTCTCGCTCGACGAGGTCGCCAAGCACGCTGTCGACTTCTGGCTCTCGACCGAGGACCTGGGGCGACCGGAGAACCGGGTAACGCTCACGAAGGACGGGAGCATCACGCTCAGCTACACGCCCAACAACCAGGAGCCCAAGAAGCGGCTGTACAACCAGCTCAAGTCGATGCTCGGCCACCTCGGGATGCACCCGGACCATCTCATCCCGCGGACGACTTACCTCAAGAACGAGATCCCGATCGCGGGCGTTGCACACCAGGCGGGCACGGTCCGCTTCGGCACCGATCCCTCGACCTCGGCGCTCGATGTCAACTGCAAGGCCCATGAGCTGGACAACCTGTACGTCGTCGACACCAGCTTCTTCCCGAGCATCGGGGCGGTGAACCCGGCGCTGACGGCGATCGCGAATTCGCTGCGCGTCGGCGACCACCTGCTCGAACGGCTGGGCGTGCCGAGTGCCGACCGGCAGCCGGTCGGCGCCGGCTCCTGACACGACTGACCCAGCCCACGGCATCGGTCCACGCCCATGGCCCGTCCAGCCGAAGTTCGTGTCGTCTACGGCGCCGCGCTGGCCCAAGGTGTCGCCCTCGTGGCGTTCCCGGCGTCCAGCGCGATCCTGACGAGCGCGCAGTACTACGACCTGTCGAACACCGCCTACGGAGCGCTGTTCCTGCCACAGGCCGTGGCGGCCATCCTGGCGGCCCTGTCGGGCGCGAACCTGATCCGGCGCTACGGCGTCCGGCGGCTCTTCCTGGCGGGACTGGTCGGCGATGTCGCGGCGATGACATTGCTCGTCGTGAGCCAGTTCTTCATCGGCGCGGGAGCGGTGCCGTACGCGATGCTGCTGTTGGCGACGACGAGCCTCGGTATCGGCTTCGGGCTGACGGTGCCGGCCCTCAACACGCTGGCGGCCGCGTTCGCCACGGGCTCCGCGGATCGGGCCGTGCTCTTCCTGAATGCCCTGCTCGGCCTCGGGACGGCGCTCGCTCCCGTGCTCGTGGCGATCTTCCTTGGGATCGGCTTCTGGTGGGGACTCCCGCTCGTGGTGGCGATCCTCATCGTCATCCTCATCGTCCTGAGCCTGCCATTGCCGCTCGCGGTCGGTGAACCGTCGGGCGGGGTCGCCGCCACCAGCGGCGGATTGCCCTCGCGGTTCTGGGTCTTCGCCGCGTTCGCTCTGCTGTACGGGGTCGTCGAGACGATGAACGGCAACTGGGCGACGCTCTATATGGGCACCGATCTCGGGGCGTCGACCGCCCTGGCGTCCATCGCCCTGACCACGTTCTGGGCGATGGTCACGGTGGGCCGCATCCTGTTCGCCGCGATCGAGCGCCAGTTCCCCGAGACGCGGACGTACCGGCTGCTGCCGTTCGTCGCGGCCGCGGCGCTCGTCCTGATCGCGGCATTGCCGAGCGGTGATGCCCGGGCCGGCGTCCTGGCCTTCGGCCTCGCGGGCCTTGGCTGCTCGGCACTCCTGCCGCTGACGATCAGCTTCGGCCAGGCGGCGCTGGTCGCGATGGGCGCCTCGGTCGCCGGCTTGCTCATCGCGTTCTATCAGATGGGCTACGGCCTGGCGGCCTTCGGGGTCGGGCCGCTGCAGGAAGGCCTCGGCATCCCGCTCTCCACGCTGTACCTCGGCGCCGCCGTCATCGCCGTGGCGATGGGCGCCCTGTCCTTCCTCGTCGTCCGCCAGCCGCGTCCGGCGACCGCCTGAACCGTCAACCAGCCAGCATTCCCACAAGGAGGATCGGATGTCACTCGAGAACAAGGCCGCGATCGTCACCGGCAGCGACAGCGGGATCGGCCGGGCGATCGCGATCGAGCTCGCCCGACAAGGCGCGGCGGTCACGATCAACTACCACAAGAACGCCGACGCGGCGGAGGCCGCCAAGCAGGAGATCGAGACCGCCGGCGGGAAGGCGCATGTCGTCCAGGCGGACGTCTCGAGCGTCGCCGACATCCAGCGCCTCGTCGACGAGACGGTCAAGGCCTTCGGCCGACTGGACATCCTCGTGAACAACGCCGGCATGGAGACGCGGACGTCCACCCTGGACACGACCGAGCACCAGTTCGACATGGTCATCGCGATCGATCTCAAGAGCGCCTTCTTCGGGGTCCAGCTGGCCGCGAAGCAGATGATCAAGCAGGGCGGCGGTGGCCGGATCATCAACATCTCGTCGATCCACGAGGACTGGCCGATGCCCGGCAACTCGCCGTACTGCGCGGCGAAGGGCGGCATCCGGATGCTGACCCGGACCGCCGGCGTCGAGCTCGCGCCACACGGCATCACGGTCGTCGGCGTCGCGCCGGGCGCGGTCCACACGCCGATCGACGACGTCACCCTCAAGGATCCTGTGGCGAAGGCGAAGCTCGAGGGCGCCATCCCGCTGGGCCGGGTCGCCGAGCCCCAGGAGATCGCGAACGTCGTGGCCTTCCTGGCCTCGGACCGGGCGTCCTACGGCACCGCCGCTACCTACACGGTCGACGGCGGGATGATGCAGGCCAGCGTCGGGTTGTAGTGGTCGGGCGGTAGTGGCCGCGGCATCGATGCGGGAGCCCCGTCCAGGAAACGTCGCCGGAGAATGATGCCCCACAGCGCATCAGTGCGGCCGACGGCTCGCGTGGGGAGCGACTTCATCGGCACGTGAGGAGGGAGCGATATGGCTCAGTCCGGTGAGATCGCACTGATCAACGGGTTCGGGGTGCTCTTCGTCATCTTCAACGCGTTCGGGTTGGGCCTCCGGATCCCGATCGGCAAGGTGCTGGGACAGGCCGCTGCCCACTGGAAGGTCGCGGTCGGGGTGTTGGCGATCAATTTCGTCGTCATCCCGCTCCTGTTCGTCGGCTACCTGCTGACCGTCGCCTCGGCCATTCCCCCAGAGATCAAGGTCGGGTTCTGTGTCGCCGCCCTGAGCGCCGGTATGCCGTTCGCTCCCATCCTCGCCCGGATCGCCAAGGCGGACGTCAGCATCGCCACCACGCTGCTGGTGGTCCTGACCGTCGGGACGATGGTCGCGCTCCCGCTCGGGTTGCCGCTCGCCATCGCTGCGGTGGACGTGCAACTCAAGCCGTCTGTCTGGGACGTCGCCTGGCCGCTGCTGGTCTTCCTGCTCCTGCCCCTGGTCCTCGGGTGCGGATTCCGGAAGGGGTGGCCTGACCTGGCACCGGAATGGGCAAGGTGGGCGACTCGCGTTGCGATCCTGTGCCTGCTCTTCAACGCCAACTTCACGCTGCTTGCCTATTGGGATCTGTTCGTGCAGACGTGGGGCACCGAGAGCTACATCGCGGCCTTCGCCGGTCCATTCATCGGCCTCGCGTGTGGCCTCGTCCTCGTTTCGATCCTTCGGGTCAAGGACGTGAGGATCCGGCATGCGACCGAGACGACGACGGCGATCCGCAACATCGCTCCGATGCTGTTGATGATGATCTTTCCCTTTGCGGCGGACCCCCTGGTCACGGTGTCGATCACGATCCTGAACGCCGTCGGCATCACGATCGTCGTCCTCTTTGCCCTGATGTGGAGGCGCGCCGCTTCACCATCGGACACTGACGGGACGACCCGGTCGGCGGGCGAAGGCCAGCCCTCGACAGCGTCGCCGTGATCCGCGAGGGTCGACGACGGAACGGCGCCGGCGAGCGTCGGCTTGGACCCGCTCTGCTACAGTGTCTGCCACGAACGGAGCGCCGGATCGGCGTCCGGACGTACACCGTGGGCGGCTAGCTCAGCTGGTTAGAGCACTTGCTTGACATGCAAGAGGTCACTGGTTCGAGTCCAGTGTCGCCCACCACAGCACCCACACCGCGTCGAGCGGGACGCACCGATCCGTTCCAACGATCAGCAGAGAGTCGGGCCCTGGCTGCAAGCCCGACGGTCGACCCGGATCGGCACCACCCGTGAGCGATCGGCGAACCGATCCGGGCGTCGCCCGTTAGCGCGACACACGAGGGCGCCGGCCCATGCACGCCGGTGAACGCAGGTGGGACCGCGGGAGCAGACCTCTCGTCCTGGCGACGGACGAGGGGTTTCGTGATTCCCGGAGGAGATGACATGGCGGACGACGAGGCGATCGCGCTCGAGGACGAGCTGCTCGAGGTCGAGGAGCGCGGAAGCGCCACCGAGCTCATGGACCACGGCGCCGCGGGCGACCCGCTCGGCCCGATGCGCCACAGCGCCGCGCACGTCCTGGCCGAGGCCGTCCTGGACCTGTTCCCGGGCACCAAGCTCGGGATCGGGCCGGTCATCACGGACGGGTTCTACTACGACTTCCTGCTGCCGCGGCCGCTGACGCCCGACGACCTGCCGGCCATCGAGGAGCGGATGCGGGCGTCGATCGCGGCCGACCATCCCTTCGAGTTCTCCGAGGAGACGCCGGAGGCAGCGCGGGCGGCGCTCGTCGAGCGCGACCAGCCGTTCAAGGTCGAGATCGTCGACGACCTCGCTGCGGCGGCGGAGCGCGACGGCACGCCGATGCCACCGACGACCTTCTACCGCCAGGGCCCGTTCATCGACCTGTGCCGTGGCCCGCACGTGGCCAGCACCGGGCAGATCGGCCCGTTCAAGCTGCTCGGCACGGCCGGGGCGTACTGGCGCGGCGACGAGAAGCGACCGATGCTCCAGCGCGTCTACGGCACGGCCTGGACGACGCAGGAGGAGCTCGACGCCTACCTGTGGCGCCGCGCCGAGGCGAAGAAGCGCGACCACCGCCGGCTGGGGGTCGCCCTCGACCTGTTCTCGTTCCACGACGTGTCGCCGGGCTCGGCCTTCTGGCATCCCAAGGGCCAGCGCATCTGGCGCACGCTCGAGGGCGCCATGCGCGAGCTGCAGACGCGGCGCGGCTACGAGGAGATCTCGACGCCGATCCTCGTGTCGCGACCGCCTCTGGCGGCAGTCCGGGCACTGGGACAACTACGCCGAGAACATGTTCATCGTCGAGTCGGAGAAGCAGCTCTTCAGCCTCAAGCCGATGAACTGCCCCGAGTCGACGTTCATCTACCGCTCGAAGAAGCGCTCGTACCGCGACCTGCCGCTGCGCCTACAGCGAGTTCGGCCGGCTCCACCGCAACGAGCGCTCCGGCGTCGCTGTCGGGGTTGACCCGGGTGCGCCAGTTCATCCAGGACGACGCCCACATCTACGTGCGCCCGGACCAGCTCACCGACGAGATCCAGGCGCTCCTTGGCGAGGTCAACGAGGCGTACTCGCTGGTTCGGCCTCAAGCCGCGCTTCGCGTTCGCGACGAAGCCGGACAAGGCGATCGGCGACCCCGCGCTCTGGGAGCGAGCCGAGCAGCTCATCCAGGAGACGCTCGACCGGCTGGCCGACATCACGTATGAGCTCAAGCCCAAGGACGGGACGTTCTACGCGCCCAAGATCGACATCTACATCGACGACGCGCTCGGCCGCGAGTGGCAGATGGCGACCATCCAGGTCGACCTCACGATGCTGCCCGAGCGCTTCGACCTGACCTACACCGACGAGCACGGCCAGGAGCAGCGGCCGATGGCCATCCATCGCGCGATCTACGGCTCGCTCGAGCGGTTCATCGGCATCCTCGTCGAGCACTTCGCCGGCGCGTTCCCGCTGTGGCTCGCCCCGGTCCAGGCGGTCGTCATCCCGATCGCCGACCGGCATATCGAGGCCGCCGAGGAGTTCGCCGGCGTCCTGCGCACGCGCGGCCTGCGCGTCGAGGTCGACGGTTCGTCGAACCGGATGCAGTACAAGATCCGGACCGCCCAGGAGCAGAAGGTGCCGTACATGGTCGTGCTCGGCGACCGCGAGATCGAGGCCCGGACGGCCTCCCCGCGGACCCGCGCCGGCGAGCAGCAGGCGGCGGAGGACTGGGAGGCCTTCGCCGACCGGCTGGCGGCGGAAAGCGCGGCCCGCGGGGTCGACTGATCGAGGCCGTCGCGGTCGCGGTCCGGACGGGTGGTGTGCTATCCTCCCGCCTCGGCCCGGCGTGGGCATCTGCGCGCGTGCCGAACGAATCAAGCGCAACGAACAAGGGGTGAACCATCAGCCGAGACCTGCGAGTCAACCAGATGATCCGGATCCCACAGGTCCGGGTGGTCGATGAAGAGGGTGCACAGCTGGGTGTCATGCCCACGCCACGTGCCCTCGAGATGGCGCAGGAGCGGGGGTACGACCTCGTCGAGGTCGCCCCGATGGCGCAGCCCCCGGTGGTCAAGTTCCTGGACTTCGGTCAGTACAAGTACGAACTGACGAAGCGGGAGAAGGAGGCCAAGCGCAAGCAGCGCTCGGTCACCTTCAAGGAAGTCCGTCTGACGCCGAAGATCGGCGTCGGCGACTTCGACACGAAGGTCCACCGCGCGATCGAGTTCCTCGAGGACGGAGACCGGATCAAGGTCACCGTCCGCTTCCGTGGTCGGGAACTGACCCACCCGGAGATCGGCCGGAACCTGCATCGCGAGGTTCGTCGAGCGAGTCAAGGACCATGGGGTCGCGGAACGGACGCCGCTGCTCGAAGGCAAGTCGATGCACATCACGATGGCCTCGACCCACAAGCCCAAGAGCCACGACGCCCCGGACCGCAAGCACGCGGTGGACGAAGTCCCGGAAGATGCCGTGGCGGAGACGCCCGACGCGCCCGAAGAGAAGACCGTCATCGCGACGACGCCGGCCCCCGCACCCGCGGAGGCTCCGGAGCCGGCCCCCGTCCCCGCGGAGGCCCCGGCACCCGTCGCCAGGAAGACCGAACCCGCCCCGGCTCCCGAGCCGGTGCGAGCAGGAGAGTGAGGCCACGGTGCCCAAGATGAAGAGCCACAAGGCGGCCCAGAAGCGCATCGGCGTGACCGGCTCCGGCAAGTACCGCCGGGTCAACGCCTGGCGTGGCCATCACCTCGAGATCAAGTCGTCCCGACGGACCCGCCGCTATGCCGGCAAGTCGCTCCTCGGGCCCGAGCACACCAAGCAGGTTCGTCGCCTGCTGCCGTACCTCTAGGAGCCTGCGTCACTCATGGCACGAGTCAAGCGGGGCGTCACCGCCCACAAGCGCCACAAGCGCCTTCTCAACGACGGCTGAGGGCCGCAAGGGCACCAAGTCGCGCCTGGTCAAGCCGGCGCGCGAGGCGCTCCTGCACGCCCTCGCCTACGCGACCCGCGACCGCAAGCAGCGCAAGCGCCAGATGCGCCAGCTGTGGATCATCCGGATCAACGCCGCGGCTCGCGAGCAGGGCCTGACCTACGGACAGTTCATCCACGGGCTCAAGAAGGCCGACATCCAGATCGACCGCAAGATCCTGGCCGACCTGGCGGTCCGCGACAGCGCGACCTTCGGTCGCATCGTCGAGCTCGCCAAGAGCGCCTGACAGGGCCGGATCCGTCCGACCACCACCTGACCGCCGAGCCCTCGACGTCCCCGACGATCGAGGGTTCGTGATTCCGGGGCCCACCCGCGGGCCGTGCCAAGGAGGACCGTGGACCTCGCCGACCTGACTCGCGACCTCGAGGCCCTGCAGGCCGAGGCGCTCGGCGCGGTCGCCGCCGCCCCGGACGTCGCCGCGCTCGATGCGCTCGAGCTCGACGTCCTCGGCAAGAAGGGCCGGCTGACGGGCGTCCTGCGCGGGATCGGGGCGCTGCCGGCCGAGGACCGGCCCCGGGTCGGGGCGATCGCCAACGCCGTCCGGATCGCCATCGAGGGCGCACTCGCCGCGCGCCGCGACGACCTGCGCGGATCGGAGCTCGAAGCCAGGCTTGCCGCCGAGACCGTCGACGTCACCACGCCCGGTCGACCGATCCGGCGCGGCACGCTCCACCCGATCAACGAGACGATCGCCGAGATCGCCGCGATCTTCGGCCAGTTCGGGTTCGTGGTCTACGAAGGGCCCGGAGGTCGAGGACGACGTCCGCAACTTCCAGATGCTCAACATCCCGCCCGACCATCCGGCGCGCGACCTGTGGGACACGCTGTACGTCGACGTCGAGGGCTACCTGCTGCGGACGCACACGTCGCCGGGCCAGATCCACGTCATGCACCAGGAGGCGCCGCCGATCCGCGCCCTGCTGCCGGGCCGCTGCTACCGCTACGAGGCCATCGACGCGAGCCATGCCTCGGAGTTCTTCCAGGTCGAGGGCCTGATGGTCGACGAGGGGACGACGATGGGCGACCTCAAGGGCCTCCTCGACCAGTTCGCCAAGGCGATGTACGGCGCCGACAAGCGGACCCGCTTCCGGCCCGGCTACTACCCGTTCACCGAGCCGTCCGTCGCCTTCGACGTCGAGTGCCTCGTGTGCGGCGGCTCGGGCTGCCCGGCCTGCTCGCGCAGCGGCTGGATGACCATCCTCGGCGCGGGCATGGTCCACCCGGTCGTGCTCCAGTACGGCGGGCTCGATCCCGAGCGCTACCAGGGCTTCGCCTTCGGCATGGGCGTCGAGCGCATCGCCAACCTGCGCCACAGCGTCGGCGACCTGCGCCTGTACATGGAGAACGACCTCCGCTTCCTGGAGCAGTTCCGGTGAGAGTGCCGCTTTCCTGGCTGCGCGACTACGTCGACATCGAGCTGACGCCGGAGCAGCTCGCCGAGCGGCTGACCCTGCTCGGGATGGAGGTCAAGGGCATCGAGCGCTGGGGCGCCGACTGGCAGAACGGTCGTGACCGGCGAGCTCCTGACCGTCGAGAAGCATCCGCGCGCCGACCGGCTGTCGCTGACGACCGTGACCATCGGGTCAGCGGCGAGGTCCTCGAGATCGTGTGCGGAGCGACGAACATCGCCCCGGGCCAGCGCATCCCGGTCGCCCTGCCCGGGCGCGGTGCTGCCCGGCGACCGGCGCATCGAGCGCACCGAGAAGATGGGCGTCGTCAGCAACGGGATGCTGTGCTCGGGTGACGAGCTGCGCCTGACCGCGGACGGCGACGGCATCCTCATCCTGCCGGCCGACACGCCGCTCGGCGTGCCGCTGGCCGACCTGTACGGCGACGTCGTCCTCGACGTCGACGTCAAGCCCAACCGGGGCGACGCCCTGAGCCTCGTCGGCCTGGCCCGCGAGGTCGCCGCCGTGACCGGCGCGCCGATCCGCTTCCCCGAGACCGAGCCGCCGGAGACCGGCGGACCCATCGCCGAGCGCCTGCAGGTCGAGGTCGCAGGAGCCGGCCCTCTGCCCGCGCTTCGTGGGCCGGCACGTGGCGGGCGTGACCGTGCGACCGTCGCCCGACCGCGTCCAGATGCGCCTCATCGCCGCCGGCCAGCGCCCGGTCAGCAACGTCGTCGACGTGAGCAACTACGTGATGCTCGAGCTCGGCAAGCCGATCCACACCTTCGACGCGGCCGCGGTCCACGACGGCCGGATCGTCGTGCGACTGGCCCGGCCGGGCGAGCGGCTCGAGACGCTCGACCACGTCGAGCGCGAGCTCGACCCCGAGACGCTGCTCATCGCGGACCCGGCAGGGCATCCTCGGCGATCGCCGGGGTCATGGGCGGGGCCGAGTCCGAGATCACCGACGCGACGACCGACGTCATCGTCGAGTCGGCCATCTTCGACCCGGTCAGCATCCGCCGGACGGCGTTCCGCTACGCCCTGCGCTCCGAGGCGAGCCTGCGCTTCGAGAAGGGCCAGGAGCACCGGCTCGTGAAGCTCGGCGCCGACCGGACGGCCCGCCTCATCAGCGAGTGGGCCGGCGGCACCGTCGCGACGGGCGCCGTCGACACCGACCCGACGCGAGCCGGTCGCGGCCCGCGTCGCCTTCCGGCCGGCCCGCGTCGACCGGCTGCTGGGCTCGGACGTCGCGACGACCGAGCAGCGCGACGCTGCTCGAGCGGGTCGGCATCGCGACGGAGCCGGCGCCGGCCGGCACGCGTCATCGCGGTCGCCATGGATCCGCAGCCGCTCGACGGTCGACCCGGGCGAGGCCGAGACGCTCGTCGCGATCGTGCCCGACCTGGCGGCGCGACCTCGTCGTCGAGGCGGACGTGGCCGAGGAGGTCGCCCGCGTCCGCGGCTACGACCTCGTGCCGCCGATCCTGCCCGACACCCCGATGCCGCCCTACCGTCACGACCCGCTCGCCCTCCGCGATGCCGTGCGCGAGACGCTGGCGGGCGCGGGCCTCACCGAAGCTGTCACGCACGCCCTCGTGTCGCCGGCGATGGTCGAGCGGTTCGGGCCGGGCACGGCCGGGACGGTCCCCGGCGAAGGCGAGCCCGACGGCCTGCCGATCACGGTGACCAATCCGCTCTCGAGCCAGCACTCGGTCATGCGCCAGAGCGTCCTGGGCAACCTCGTCGAGGTCATGGCCGGCAACGTCCGCCACGGGCCAGGACGACGTCGCGGTGTTCGAGATCGGCAAGGGCTACGGCCGGCTCGAGGGCGAGCGCACCACGAGTGGTGGCGGCTCGGGTTCGTCCTGATCGGATCGGCCACGATCCCGGCCTGGAACCAGCCCGCCCGACCCTACGACCTCGACGACGCCAAGGGCCTGATCGAGCTGCTCGCGCACCGCCTCGGCTTCCCGTCGGTGGCCTACGAGCCGCTCACCGACGATCCGATCCTCCATCCCGGTCGCGCCGCGATCGCGACGGCCGGCGACCGTCCTGCGCGGCCGGGTCGGCGAGCTGCATCCATCGCTCGTCGACGAGCTCGACCTGCGCGGCGGACGACCGGTCGTCGCCGAGATCGCGATCGCCGGCCTGTCCGGTGGCCAGCCGAGCGTGCCCCGCGGCGCGACGCCGAGCCGGCATCCCGCCGTCGAGCGTGACCTGGCCGTCGTGGTCGACGGCGAGCGTGCCCGCGGCGACGGTCGCAGGCGGCGATCCGCCGCCACGGCGGCCCGCTGCTCGTCCGCGTCGCCCTGTTCGACATCTACCGCGGCCGGCCGCTGACCGAGGCCGAGAAGAGCCTCGCCTACCGGATCGTCTTCCAGGCCGCCGACCGCACCGCTCACCGAGGACGAGATCGACGCCGCCGTGGCCGGGATCACGCACGGCCTCGCCAGCGACGTCGACGGTCGCATCCGGACCTGACCGTACCGGACCGCCCCGTTCGGCGGTCTGCACCTTGCGACGCGGCGAAGGCCGCTGCTACCCTTGCGCCGCCCCGGAGCCGGATGGCCCCGGGCACGTCATGTCGACCAAGGAGGATCAGTGGACGTCGGGACGTTCCTCGGGGGGATCCAGACGGTCGACCTGCTGCTCGTCCTGTTCTTCATGGCGTTCTTCGTCCTGGGGTTCGCGCAGGGCACCATCCGTCGACTGATCGGCATCGCCTCGATCCTGTTCTCGTTCTTCCTCGCCGCGAACCTGTACGAGCCGCTGGGCAACTTCCTGGCCGGGAACTGGACGCAGTTCTCCAAGGAGTACTCGTACATGGTCGGGTTCCTCATCGGTCTTCGTGGGCGCCGCGATCGTGTTCGCGCTCATCGCCCAGGGCTGGTACAAGCCCACGCCCCTGTTCGAGAAGGCGCGCTTCGTCGACGAGCTCCTGGGCGGGTTCCTGGGGCTCCTCCAGGCGGCCCTCATCGTGGGCATCGTCGTGATCGTCCTCGGGTCGTACTTCATGCTGCCGGGCACCGCCGAGTCGATCCGGACGAGCTGCCGTTCCTGCGCGACCTGTGGGGCGCCCTCGATTCGTCGCGCATCGTGGACGTCTACCAGGCCACGATCATCCCGGCCTTCTTCGCGATCTTCGGCTTCCTCGTCCCCGAATCGATCCAGTCCCTCTTCCCGAGCCTCTGAGCCTGGGCGTCCTCGAACGGTCGCTCCTCGCGAACGACAGCCCCGAGGCCGCCCGCCGCCTGCTCGGCACGCTCCTCGTCCGCGACGACGAGACCGGGCGACGGGTCGGGCGCATCGTCGAGATCGAGGCCTACGGCGGCCCGGAGGACCTGGCCTCGCACGCGCGCTTCGGCTCGACCGGCCGCAACGCGGTCATGGGCGGGCCGGCGGGCATCGCCTACGTGTACCTTGTCTACGGGATGTATGACTGCCTCAACGTGGTGACCGGCGTGCCCGGCGCCCCGTCCGCCGTGCTGATCCGCGCCGTCGAGCCGCTCGCCGGCGTCGACGTGATGCGCGCGGCCCGGCTGGCCGTGGATCGTCGTCGCCGGCGCGTGCGCGACGATGCCGCGACGAACGTGGCGCGTCGATCGCCTGGCGGCCATCCCCGACCGCCACCTCGCCCGCGGGCCGGGGCTCGTCGGGGCCTGTTTCGGGGTCGACCCGACCTGGACCGGCGTCGACCTGTGTGACCCGTCGTCCGCGCTCCGGCTCGAGCCCGATCCGGCGGCCGTGGATGGTCGTCCCGCGCCCCGGATCGAGGCCGGACCGCGGGTCGGCGTCGGCCTACGCCGGCGAGGCCTGGGCCAGCCGTCCCGTGGCGGTTCCAGCTCGCGGGCCATCCCTCGGTGTCGCGCGCTCGCTGAGCGTCGGTCGGTCGATGGATCCGCGTTCCCAGGTCCTGCTCGAGTTCCCGCTCATCCGCGAGCGGCTGGCGGCGGCGACCTCGTTCCCGCCGTCGCGCCGGCTGGCCGAAGCGCATCGAGCCGTCCGCCGAGCCGGTCGTCGTCGCGCGCCGGCTCGACGAGACGGACCAGACCCGGGCCCTCCTCGAGGAACGAGCCGGGGTCGGGATCGGAGCGGCGCACGACATCGGTCCGTCGGTCGAACGGGCGGCCCGCGGTGGCCGGCTGGACCCTGCCCAGTTCCTCGAGATCGCCGAGACGCTCGATGCCACGAGCCGGCTCGCGACGTCGCTGGCCGACGAGCGCCGGCCGCTGCTGCGCGACCTCGGTCGGGAGCTCCACGCGCTGCCCGCCCTGCGGTCCACGCTCGGCCGAAGCTTCGATCCGGTCGGGGAGCTGCTCGACACCGCCTCGCCGCGGCTGGGCGGGCTGCGCTCGGCCGTGCGGGTGGCCTACGACCGACTTCGCCGGCGGCTGGATGCGCTGGTCGGTGCCGAGCTCGGTTCGGCGCTCCAGGAGCCCATCGTCACGCTGCGCAACGGGCGCTACGTGGTGCCGGTCAAAGCCGAGGCGCGGAGCCGCGTCAAGGGCATCGTCCACGACGCGTCGGGCAGCGGCCAGACCCTGTTCATCGAGCCGCTCGTGGCGGTCGAGCTCGGGAACGCCTGGCGCGAGGCCCAGGTGGCCGAGGCCGAGGAGATCGCCCGCATCCTCGACGAGCTGTCGGCCCTCGTGGCCGCGAACGCCGCGCCGCTGCGCGAGAGCCAGGACGCGCTCGCCCGGTTCGACCTGTGGTCGGCCAAGGCGACCCTGGCCGGCGAGATGGATGCGACCCGGGCGGAGACCGCCGACCGTCCCGAGGTCATCCTCCTCTCGGCGCGTCACCCGGGGCTGACCGGCCGGGTCATCCCGATCGACATCCGCATCGGCGACGGCTACACGGCGCTCGTCGTCACCGGTCCCAACACCGGCGGCAAGACCGTCACCCTGCGCACCCTCGGCCTGCTGAGCCTGATGCACCAGTGCGGCCTGCACGTCCCGGCCGAGCGCGGGAGCCGGCTGCCGATCTGGCGCGACGTCTTCGCCGACATCGGCGACGAGCAGTCCGTGGCCCAGTCGCTGTCCACGTTCTCGGGGCACCTGCGGCGGATCACCCAGATCGTCGCGTCGGCCGGACCCGGACACCCTCGTCCTGCTCGACGAGCTCGGGGCCGGCACCGACCCGACCGAAGGCTCGGCGCTGGCCCAGGCGCTGCTCGACCACTTCATCCGGGCCGGCGCGATCGTCGCCGCGACGACCCACTACGCCGAGCTCAAGGCGTACGCCCACACGACGCCCGGGGCGCGCAACGCGGCGGTCGAGTTCGACCTCGAGACGCTGCAGCCCGACGTACCGCCTCACCATCGGCCTGCCCGGCGGCAGCCAGGCGTTCGCCATCGCCGAGCGCCTGGGCCTGCCCGAGGGCATCGTCGAGGACGCCCGCTCGCGCCTGACCGAGGCCCAGCGTTCGTTCGAGGCGACCCTCGCCGCGATCAAGGCGACCGAGGGCGAGACGAGCGACGCCCTGGAACGCGCGCGCCAGGCCGAGGTCCGCGCGCCGCGAGGCCCTGCGCGTGGCCGAGGAGGAGCGGCGTCGGTCGCGCCGAGAGCGCGACGAGGCGGTCCGCGCGGCCCGCGACGAGACGGAACGGATCGTCGCCGACCTGCACGCGGAGCTCGCCGTCGACCCGCCGCGCCCTGGAGCGCGAGACGGTCACCGCGGTCTCCCTCGATGCGGCGATGGAGCGCATGACGGCCATCGCCGATCGGCTCCCGAGCACGACGCCGGTACCCGACGGCCCCGCCCGAGGAACCGCGGACGTGGCAGGTCGGCGATCGGGCGCGCAGCGCCTCGGGTGGCTGGGAGGGCCGCATCTCCGTCCTCGACCGTGACGGCCGCCGGGCGACGCTGGAGGCCGGCGAGCTGCGGGTCGCGGTCGACCTCGACGACCTGACGGCGCCGCTGAGCCCCGCGGGTCGTGGCGGCTCGGCCGGTGGGGCCGGGACGCCGCCGCGTCAGCCGCGGACGCGACATCGAACGCGGCCGCGCTGCGAATGTCGCGCGCACGCACCGTCGCGTCCTCGCTCGACCTGCGCGGGGCGCGGGTCGAGGAGGCCCTCGAGACCCTGTCGCGCTACCTCGACGACGCCGGCCTGGCCGGGCTGCGCTCGGTCGTGATCATCCACGGGAGCGGCACCGGCGCCCTGCGCGATGCCGTGCGCGCAGGCGGCCGGGGCGCATCCGCTCGTGGCCTCGATCCGCGCGGGCGAGCGCGGCGAAGGGGGCGACGGCGCGACGATCGTGAGCTTCTAGCCCGTCGGACCGATCGGGGTCGCCGTCCGGTGGGGACGGCTAGTCGTGGGGTGGCTTCGTCGGCTTGGGCGTCGGTCGGGTCACGCCGCCACCGCCTCCGCCATCGCCGCCACCGCCCTTGTCGGTCGGGACCGGGGTGGGGGTGGGGCAGGGGATGGGTGTCGGGGCCGGGACGGCGTCCGACGGATCCGGATCCGGCGGCTGCACGCCGCACGGCGGCGGTGCGAGCGGGCAGGTCTTGGTGGGCGCGAACGGCGCACCCCACGACCGCCCGAACGGGGCGAAGCCGTTGGTGTAGAAGTACGAGGTCCGCGTGCCGCGCGAGCCGCGCACGCCGGGACCCTTCGCGGCGCGCGCCGCCCAGGCCTTGTTGGCCTTCTGCCAGTTCGGGAAGTTGCTCTCGACCTCGGAGAGGTCGAAGAAGCCCTTGGTCACCTTCGGGCCGACGCAGCCGTCCCGCCACAGCAGGCCGGACGCGTCGTCGACCTCGAGGGAGATCCGGATGGTCTCGCGCTTCGATCGGGACCGTGCCCGGCAGGAACAGCTCGCGGACGGTCTTCTTCGTGAACGGCCCGGGCTTGAGCCCGGTGAACGCGTCGACCGTGGCGCTCTTGAGCCCGCTCGGGGCCTTGAACTTCGCGATCGGCTCGCCCTTGCTGACCGTCTCCATGATCGCCGACCAGAGCGGCGCCGACGAGTCGAGCGAGAGACTGCCCTTGTTCGGGTCGTTGTTGCTGTTGCCCATCCACACGCCGACGACGAGGGCCGGCGCCGTCTTGTCCTTCGGCGGAGCCAGGTAGCCATAGGCGTGGACGTCGACGTTATCGCTCGTCGTGCCCGTCTTGTAGGCGGCCGGCCGGCGGCGACCATCCTGGAAGACGGCCCACTCGCCCCAGAACGGGTTGACCCGGCGGTCCGTGTTGCCGGCCAGGATGTCCGTGATGATGTAGGCGGCCTGCTTGCTGACGACCCGCGTGCCCTTGTTCGGCGTGTCGTCGATGGGCCAGGTCTGGGTGCCCTTGTCGTTGACGATCTTGAGGATGGTCTGGCGCGGCATGCGCACGCCGCCGTTGGCGATCGTGCCGTACGCCGAGACCATGTCGATCGGGTGCGTCTCGAGCGTGCCGATGCCCTCCGACAGGACCGGCGTGGCCGTGCTCGGATAGGTCAGTCCGAACTCCTTCGTGCGCTCCCAGACGTGGTCGAGGCCGCTGATGATGGTCGCCTTGATGGCCGGCACGTTCAGCGAGAACTGGAGCGCGCTGCGCAGGCGCACCGGACCGCGTTCCAGCTTGTCCGCCTGGGTCGGGACGAAGCTCTTGCCGAAGTTCGTGGCGACATCCATGAACATCGTGCTCGCGGTGATCGTCTTGTCGTCGATGCCGATCAGGTAGTCGATCGGCTTGATCGACGAGCCCGGCTGCCGCCAGCCGTCGGCGAGGACGTCGAACTTGGGCTGGAACTTCTTGGTCTTCTTGGACGTGTAGCTCGCGCTGCCGACGTAGGCAAGGATCTCGCCGGTCCGATAGTCCTCGACCGCGGCGGCCGCGTTGTGGATGTTGCGGCCACGCAGGTTGAGGATCCAGCCCCACTGGCTCTGCGGGATCTTGCGCGCCTTGAGCACGGCCCGTGGATCCTTGGCATGCGGCGCCCGTGCCGCGGCGTAGACGTACTTCTCGGTGACCTTCTGCATGTCCCAGTCGAGCGTCGTCGTGACCCGATAGCCGCCGGTGTCGACTTCGGTGCAGTCGTCCGGGGCGTCGGGGCACAGGATCTCGGCCAGCGCGTCACGGACCTGCCACACGAATTGGGCCGCCCGCCAGGTCGTGGCGACCTGTTCCTTGATGACCGCGGTCTCCTGCTTGGCCGCCTCGTACTCGGCCGGGCTGTGCTTGCCGCCCGACAGCTCGCTGCGGGTCTTCATGAGATCGAGGATGTAGTTGCGGCGCTCGATGATCTCGCTGTCCTTGGGGATCTGGAGCTCCACCTTCTCGCACTCGGGCGGATCGTCGCCTTCGGGCGTGTCGGTCGCCTCGGGGGTCGGCGTGTCGAGGCAGACCTCCTGCGCGTTCTTGAGCAGGTCGAACTTCGTCGGGGACTGCGGGATCGCGGCGAGGATGGCGTACTGGGCGAGGCTCAGCTGGTCGAGCGACTTGCCGAAGTAGCCCTTGGCCGCGGCCTTCACGCCATAGCTGTTGTTGCCGTAGAAGTTGTTGTTGAGGTAGGCCGTGATGATGGCCCGCTTGCCGTCCTGACCCGGATACGCCTCGGTCAGGCGGATCGACTGGATGATCTCCTTGATCTTGCGCTCGTACGTGGGCAGGTCGAGCGTCTCGAGCGGGAGCAGTCGATTGCGCACGAGCTGCTGGGTGATCGTCGACGCGCCTCGGGGCCGGCCGGAGATGGTGTCGAGGCCGGCGCTCACGATGCCGGCCGGGTCGAAGCCCGGGTTGGACCAGAAGTCCTTGTCCTCGATCGACGTCGTCGCGTCGAGCATCTCGGGCGGGATCTGGTCGAAGGTCACGACCTCACGGCGGAGGGAGCCCAGGCGGGCGAGCTCGACCTTGCCGGTGCGGTCGTAGACGATCGTCTGCTGCTCGAAATCGAGGTTGGTCAGGGCTTCCTTGGGGTCCGGCAGCCCGGTCGCGTAGTAGTTGTACGCGGCCACGGTGAAGAGCGCCCCGGCCGCAGCGGTCAGCACGGCGAGGAGGATCAGGATGATCGGGATGGCGATGAGGATCCGGCGGACCCACTTGCCGCCGCTCCCTACGGGGCGGCGTCCAAGGGCGCGTCGATGACGCTGCCGCCGCGCGAGAGTCGTCTGCATCTGGCTCGCACGATAGCATAGGGACCGTGAACGAACGTTCTTGTGCGGCCTCCCGACTCGAGACGGCCTGGGGTCGGAGCCTGTGACGCGCCCGGCTGGCGCGAGCGGCGGCGAGGGCCTGCTCGAGGAGCTCGAGTGGCGCGGCATCCTGCACGCCGCGACCCCCGGGCTCGCGGCGCGGTTGGCGAGTGGCCGCCCGATCTCGGGCTACAACGGGTTCGATCCGTCCGGGGCGTCCCTGCACGTCGGGCACCTCATCCCGATCCTCGGGCTGGCCCGATTCCAGCGTCATGGCGGGACCCCGGTGGCGCTCGTCGGTGGTGGGACCGGGATGATCGGCGACCCGTCCGGCCGGTCAGCGGAACGCAACCTGCTCGACCGCGAGACGCTCGAGGCCAACGTCGCATCGCTGCGGCGCAGCTGGAGCGGTTCCTCGACTTCGGCCCCGGCACCGGCGGCGCCGTCATGGTCAACAACCTCGACTGGCTCGGTGACCTGTCGCTCATCGAGTTCCTGCGCGACACCGGCAAGCACTTCACGATCCCGTACATGCTCGCCAAGGACTCCGTCCAGACCCGCCTCGAGCGCGGGCTGTCGTTCACGGAGTTCTCGTACATGCTCCTCCAGTCGTACGACTTCTGGCATCTGCACACGACCATGGGCGTGGAGCTCCAGATGGGCGGCGCCGACCAGTGGGGCAACATCACGGCCGGCCTCGAGCTCATCCGGCGACGCGCCGGCATGGCCGACGGCGAGGCGGACGGCGAGCGGCCCGATCCGGCCCACGGCCTCTCCTACAAGCTCCTGCTGACGCCGTCGGGGACGAAGTTCGGCAAGTCCGAGGTCGGCGAGTCGGTGTGGCTCGATCCGGAACGGACGACGCCCTACGCGTTCTACCAGTACTGGCTCAACACGGACGACCGCGATGTCGGGACGTATCCTGCGCTGGTTCACCGACCTGAGCCGGGACGAGATCGAAGCGCTCGACGCCGAGACCGCGAGCCGGCCGGAAGCCCGGTCGGCGCAGCGGACCCTGGCCCGCGACATCACGTTGCGTACCCATGGCGAGGCGGCGACCGAGGCGGCGATCCGCGACTCGGCCGCGATGTTCTCGGGGTCGCCCATCGCGGATCCAGCCGCGCTGGCCTCGATCCATGCCGCGACCGGCGGGTTCAGCTTCGACCCGGCGATGCTCGCGGCGGGGACCGCGGTCCTGCTGGCGGACGCCGGGGTCCTGGCCTCGCGGGGCGAGGCGCGCCGGATGATCGCCGGTGGGGGCGTCACGGTCAACGGCGAGCGCGTCACCGATCCGGCGTCGGTGCCCGTGCCGGTCGACGGGGAGTGGCTGGACGTGCGCATCGGCAAGCGGCGACGCGAGGTCGGCCGGCTCACGCGCTAGATCGGCGGGGCGGGGGCGCAGGTGACCGACATGGCCACTGTGGTCGGGCCGCCTCAGGATCGGTGGCGTGTCCGCAGGACGTCGAGGACCTCGGTCGGCGGCAGGTCGCGCTCGGCCAGCAGCACCAGGGCGTGGTACAGCAGGTCGGCCGTCTCGGCGGCCAGGGCCACGCGGCTGGCCGCGGTCGAGTCGACGGCGTCGTCCTTTGCCGCGATGAGGACCTCGGTCGCCTCCTCGGTCACCTTGCGGCCGGCGGCATCGACCCCGCCGTCGAGCAGCGACGTCGTGTACGACCCGACGGGGCGGTCGCGGGCCCGTTCGGCGATCGTCGCCCACAGCGTCTCGAGCCAGGCGAAGCCCTGGTCGGCCGGCTCGGCGGGCGCCCCGTCCGCATCGAAGCACGAGCGCGTCCCGCGATGGCAGGTCGGGCCGACCGGGTCGACGGTCAGCAGGAGGGCATCCCCGTCGCAGTCGACGTCGAGGCGGACCAGCCGCAGGACGTTGCCCGAGGTCTCGCCCTTGCGCCACAGGCGGTCGCGCGAGCGGGAATGGAAGTGGACCTCGCCCGTGGCGATCGTCGCGGCCAGCGCTTCGGCGTCGAGGTAGGCGAGCATGAGGACCCGGCCGTCGCCGGCATCCTGGACGATGCCCGGCACGAGGCCGTCGGCATCGAACCGGACGTCGTCGGGGCGGATGGTCATCGGTCATGCGACGGCCTCCGGCACGATCCGGACGGGCAGCCCGGCCTCGGCCATGGCGGCCTTCACGCTGGCGATCGAGTGCAACCGGCGGTGGAAGATCGATGCGGCCAGCACGGCATCCGCGCCACCCTCGCGAACCGCGGCGACGAAATCGAGCGGGCCGGCGGCCCCGCCCGAGGCGATGACGGGCACGTCCACACGATCGGTGATGGCGCGCAGGAGCTCGACGTCGAAGCCCGAGCCGGTCCCGTCGCGATCCATCGAGGTCACCAGCAGCTCGCCGGCGCCCAGCTCGACGGCACGCTCCGCCCACGCGATCGGCTCGAGGTCGGTCGCCTCGCGTCCGCCCTTGACGACGACCTCCCAGGACGGGGCCGCCGACGGATCGGGGTCGGCGCGACGACGCGCGTCGATCGCCACCACGACCGCCTGGCGCCCGAACCGTCGGGCGCAGCGCGTGATGAGGTCGGGCTCGGCGACCGCCGCCGTGTTGAGGCTCACCTTGTCGGCGCCGGCACGCAGGACCGCGCGCATCTCGTCGACGGTGCGCACGCCGCCCCCGACCGTGAGCGGGATGAAGGCCCGCCGGGCCGTCCGTTCGACGACGTCGAGGAGCGTGCCGCGCCGTTCCGGGGCCGCGGTGATGTCGAGGAAGACGAGCTCATCGGCGCCCTCCCGCGCATAACGCTCGGCGAGCTCGGGCGGATCACCTTCGTCGACGAGGTCGACGAACCGGGTGCCCTTGACGACGCGCCCGTCGGCGACGTCGAGGCACGGGATCACGCGCCGGCGGAGCATCAGGCCGGGACCGCCGTCCGGGCGCGGACGATCCCGACGGCGTTGGCCAGCAGGCGCAGGCCGTCGACGGCGCTCCGTTCCGGGTGGAACTGGACGCCCAGCAGCGGGCCGCGGGCGACGGCCGAGACGAACGGGCGCGCCGTGGTCGGTCGTGGCGAGGACGACGTCGTCGCTCGAGGCCACCGGCGGGCAGGCCGGCGTACGAATGCACGAAGTACAGGTCGGCGCCCGGTGCGATGCCGTCGAACAGCGGGTGCTCCCGGCGGCGTTCGACCTGGTTCCAGCCGATGTGCGGCAGGGTGGGCGCCGCATCGAGGCGGACGGTCCGGCCGGGGAGGATGCCGAGGGTGGCGGCCCCGTCCTCGTCACTGCCGTCGAAGAGCAGCTGGAGACCGAGGCAGATGCCGAGGAACGGCCGGCCGGCAGCGATCCAGGCCAGGATCGGATCGACGAGGCCCCGTCGCGCGGAGGCGCTCCATCGCCGGTCCGGCCGCGCCCACGCCCGGGCACGACGAGGCCGTCCGCCGCATCGAGGTCGGCAGGCTCGCGAGCGATGGTGACCGCCGCCCCGACCTGGGTGAGGGCCTGCTCGATGCTCACGAGGTTGCCGGCGCCGTAGTCGACGACGGCCAGGCGAACCCGCTCGTCGGGTCGCGTGGCGCTCATCCGAGCGTGCCCTTGGTCGAGGCGACACCCGATCGGCGAGGGTCGGGCGCGACGGCCGCGCGGAGGGCGCGCGCGAGAGCCTTGAACGCGGCCTCGGCCAGGTGATGGTCGTTGCGACCGGTGCCGCGCAGGTGCAGCGTCGTCCCGGAGGTCCGCGCGAACGACTCGAGTGCGTGCTCGACGAGCTGGAGCGGCAAGGCGCCGGCGCGCTCGCCGCGGAACGGCAGGTCGATCACGGCGTACGGCCGGCCGCCGACGTCGACGACGGCCGTGGCGACCGATTCGTCCATCGGCACCGACGCATCGGCGAAGCGCTGGATGCCGGCGCGGTCGCCGAGCGCCTCGGCGAACGGCGGCACCCAGGACGAGCGCCACGTCCTCGACGGTGTGGTGCTCGTCGACCTCGAGGTCGCCCGTGGCCCGGATCGTCGAGGTCGAACAGCCCGTGGTGGGCGAACGCGGTCAGGAGGTGATCGTAGAAGCCGATGCCGGTGGCGACGTCGGCGGCCCCGGTCCCGTCCAGGTCGAGGGTGACGGTGATGTCCGTCTCGCGGGTGCGGCGCGCGACGGTCACCCGGCGTCCGGCGCGATCGCGGACGTCGAGCGACCCGAGCGGCGTGGTCATGGCCGGCCCTCCGCGGCGTCGGATGTCGCGCTGGGTCGGTCGCGACGTGCGGCCTCGATCTCGATCGCCGCGGCGATCAGTCGGTCGTTCTCGTCGGCGGCGCGAACGGTCAGGCGCAGGTGGTCGGCGAGCGGGTGACCCGCGCCGAACGTGCGTGGCACGAGACCGCGGCGCAGGAGACCCTCGGCGGTGTCGGCCGCGCGCTCGACGGATCCGAAGTCGACGAGCACGAAGTTGGTGACCGATGGACCGACGTCCCAGCCCGCATCGATCAATGCCGCCCGCAGGCGGTCGCGCTCGGTCGCGACCCGCGCGAGGTTGGCCTCGAGGACGGTCGGATCCAGGAGGGCCTCGGTCACGATGGTCACGCTCACGGTCGACACCGATCCCGGCGGCCGATACGGGTTCATCCGGTCGATGAGCTCGGGGCGGGCCAGCGCGAAGCCGACGCGCAGACCGGCCAGGGCATAGGCCTTGCTCGCGGTCCGGATCACGATGAGCCGCGGATAGGTGGCCCGCCGGTCGACATGCGAGCGACCCACGAACTCGGCGTACGCCTCGTCGATGACGACGATCGGTGGTTCGACGCCGCGATCGGCCGCGTCCGCCGTCAGACCGGCGAGGAGCGCTCTCGATGGCGCCGTCGGGCTCGGCTGCGCTGTCGGGTTGTTCGGGTCGCACAGCCAGACGACGGCGACGGCCGGGTCGGTCGCCACCGCCGTCCGGATGGCCGGCACGTCGAGGGCGTGACCGGCATCCTTGCCGAGGCGCTCGACGGCCACGACCCGGGCCGGACGCTGTTCCGTGTCCACCCGGTACATCGCGTACGTCGGGACCGGCACGACCGCGGCCGATCCGACCGGCAGGAACGCCTTCGCGATGAGATCGAGGATCTCGTCCGCACCCGCGCCCACGAGGACCTCGTCGCGACCGACGCCGTACCGGTCGGCCGCCGCCGCGACGAGCCGTCGATAGTCCGACGGCGGGTATTCGGACAGCGTCGTCTCGAAGCGTCCCGCCGCCAGCAGCCGCTCGACGAGCGCCGGCGGGGTAGGGGAGGTGTTGACGTCGAAGCGGACGACGTCCTCGATCGGGACGCCGTAGCGCGCCGCGACGCCCTCGTCTGTCGCCTCCCAGGCGTAGCTGGCGGGCTCGGTTGGCAGGCCGAACGTCACGGGGGTCGGGCTCATCGGTCGGTCTCCGCGTCGTGGTCGGCGTCCCCGTCCGGGTCGAGGTCGCCGTCGAAGCGGCGCGTGACGGCGTCGCGGTGGGCGAGCAGACCCTCGGCTTCGGCCAGCGCCGCGACCGTGTCGCGGATCCCCGCGAGGCCCTCTCGCGTGATCCGCTGGACCTGGATGAACTTGCCGTAGGCCTCGACCGCCAGCCCGCCCGACGAGCGCGCCAGGCCGCCGGTCGGCAGGACGTGGTTGGCGCCGGTCGCGTAGTCGCCGGCTGACTCGGGCGCCCACGGGCCGACGAAGATCGACCCGGCGTTCCGGAGGCGTGCGACGGTCGGCTCGAGCGGCTCGACGTCGACCGAGAGGTGCTCGGGCCCGTAGTCGTTGGCGAAGGCGATCGCCCGGTCGAGATCCGGGGCGAGGACGATCCGGCCGTGCTCGGCGAGGGAGCGCTCGAGGATGGCGCTCCGGTGGGCCCGGCCACGATCCTGGCGACCTCGTCGGCGACGGCATCCGCGAACGCGGGATCGGTCGTGACGAGCAGCGCCGGCGAATCCGGGCCGTGCTCCGCCTGGGTCACGAGGTCCAGCGCGGCGCGCCGAGGGTCCGCGGGCGGGGCGCGCCAGCACGAGCCCTTCCGATGGGCCGGCCGGCAGGTCGATCCCGACGTCGCCACAGACCTCGATCTTGGCGGCCGTCACCCAGGCGTTGCCGGGCCCGACGATGCGGTCCACCGGCGGCAGGTCCAGTTCGGGCAGGCCGTAGGCCAGGGCCCCGATGGCCTGCGCACCACCGGCGACGAACACGGCGTCGACCTCGAGGATGCCCGCCGCGCCGAGCAGCACTGGGTGGCTGGCCCCGTCGCGGTCCGCCGGCGACGCGACGATGACCCGGTCCACGCCCGCGACGCGGGCCGGCACCACCGTCATCACGAGCGAGCTTGGATACGGGGCGGATCCCCCGGGCACGTAGGCGCCGACGCTGGCCAGCGGGACCCAGCGACGCTCGATCTCGATGCCGGGCGCGACGGTCGTGCTCGTCGATGACGGGAGTTGATCCTGGGCGAAGCGGGTCACGTTGGCGATGGCCTGGTCGAGGGCGCGACGGAGGTCGCGCGGCAGGGCGTCGCGTGCGGCCTGGAGCTCGCGACGCTCGATCAGGAGGCGGCCGTCCGGCCGTCCGCCACCGACCCGCTGATTGGCGGCTCGGACGGCTTCGGCGCCGCGCTCCCGGACGTCGGCGAGGGTCGACGCGGACCGCCTCGCGGACGACGGGATCGGGAACGGCCCCACGCCGGGTCAATGCCTGGTGATCGGCGACGGCCGCGGGATCGCCGGCGTCGACGGCGCGCAGGTCGAGGCGGCGCAGGCGCAGTGTCGACGCCGTGGTCGACCCGGCGGCCGGCATGCCGGTGGGGGCGGTCACGGGACGATCTTCTCGATCGGCAGGACGAGGATGCCCGAGGCGCCCGCGGCCTTGAGCCGCGGCAGCAGGCCCCAGACGTCGTCCGCCCCGACGACGGAGTGGATGGCGATCATGCCCTCGTGGGCGAGCGGGATGACCGTCGGCGACTCGAGGGCCGGCAGGAGCGTCTCCAGCTCGCCGAGGTGGCTCGCGGGCGCGTTCATCATCAGGTACTTGCGGCCGCGCGCGGCGATGACGGCCGAGAGCATGGTGTCGATCGCGGCGAGGTCGTCGGCGCGCTCGCGCAGGGCGGTCGGGTTGGCCACGAGGACAGCCTCGCTGGCGAGCACGTCGCCGACCTGGCGCAGGCCGTTCATGACGAGGGTCGAGCCGGTCGACACGAGGTCGACGATCGCATCGGCGAGACCGAGGCGCGGCGCGACCTCGACCGCGCCCGAGATCGGGACGATGTCGACCGCGATGCCCTCGGCGGCGAAGAACCGCCGCGCTGTATTTGGGTGGGCGGTCGCGACGCGCAGCCCGGCCAGGTCAGCCAGGGTGCGGGCCGTGGCATCCGTCGGGACGGCAGCGGCAAGACGGCAGCGGCCGTATCCGAGCTCGCGGACCCGGGGCAGCTCGGCACCCGTCTCGGACAGCAGGTCGATGCCGGTGATGCCAAGGTCGGCGACGCCGTCACCGACGAACTCGATGACGTCGTTGGTGCGTACGAACAGGATGTCGAGATCGAAGTTCTGGACGCGCGCGACGAGGCTGCGGTCGTGCTCCTCGAAGACGAGGCCCGCGTCATGGAGCAGGCGCAGGGTCGGCTCGACCATGCGGCCCTTGTTCGGGATGGCCAGCCGCAGCCGGCCCGTCGCGGGATCGGTCATGGGATGGCTCAGCGATCCCCGCGGACGGGGTAGGGGTCCGTGCCGGCCTGGGAGCTGGCCGCAAGCTTGTCCAGCATGCCGCGATAACCGCCTTCACCGTGGTTGAGCCACGAGGCGATGCGGGTGATCGTCGCGGTGCTCGCGCCGGTGCGCTTCGAGATCTCGGCGTAGTGGAGACCGGAGTCGAGCAGGCGGACGACTGCCCAGCGCTGACTGAGGTCGTGCAGCTCGTTGAGGGTGCACAGGTCGCGGAAGAAGCGCTCGGTCTCGTCCGACGTCTCGAGGCGTCGGATCGCACCGAACAGGGCCTCGACGTCCGGTGTCCGCCAATCCTGGGCCATCGCAGATCTCACCTTGCTGCGTGTTATCGTTGTAGCGTGCTAAAACACTAACATGGTGATACGGCGTTGACAATCGGGTTCGTGGTTCTGCCGGCGATCGACCTTCGCGGTGGCCGGGTGGTCCGCCTCGAGCAGGGAGACTTCGGGCGCGAGACCACGTTCTCCGACGATCCGGTCGCGACCGCGACGGCCTTTGCCGCGGCCGGTGCCCGGTGGCTGCACGTCGTCGACCTGGACGGCGCCCGAGCGGGAGTGCCGGCGCATAGGCCCGTCATCGAGCGGATCGTCGACGCGATCGGGGACCGGGTGAGCGTCGAGGTCGCCGGCGGTCTCCGGTCGCGCGAGGCGGTCGACGCCGTCCTCGCGGCGGGCGCGGCGCGGGCCGTGGTCGGGACGGCCGCCCTTGCCGACCCGACCTTCGCCGCTTCCCTCGTCGCGACGCACGGCGCGGACCGGGTCGCGGTCGCCATCGACGTCCGCGACCGGCTCGCCGTCGGTCATGGCTGGACGACGGACACGGGCAGCGTCGACGTGGTCCCGGTGATGACGGCCCTGACCGCCGCCGGGATCGCCACGTTCGAGGTCACGGCCATCGACCGCGACGGCCTGCTGCAGGGCCCCGACCTTGACCTCTACCGCTCCCTCGTCGGCGGCGCGTTCGGGTCGGTCATCGCGTCGGCGGGCGTCCGGTCCGTGGAGGACCTCGTCGCCCTGCGCTCGCTCGGCTGCGCCGGCGCCATCGTCGGCCGCGCCCTCTACGACGGGACACTCGACCTCGCGGCGGCCCTGGCCGTGTGATGGCGCGCCGCCATGTCAGTCCGTGGTCGGGCGGGATGCCACGCTGGTATCCGGCCGACGCGGAGGTCCGGCGTCGATCCGTCGGGCGATCGCGTCGACGCTGCCGGTCTCCCAGTCGGCTTCGATCCACCACGTCGCACCGGCCTGGACATACGGTTCGATGGTCGGCCACCAGGACTCCGGGTCGGCGGCCGGGGTCGAGCCCTGGGCGATGACGTCATACGGGCCGGTGCGGCCCTCGGAGGCGCGACGGCCGTGCACCCAGGCGACGGCGTCCCGCAATGCCTTCCGGCGGGAGCTCGGCGTTCTGTCCCTGGGCCACCAGCCCATCCCAGCGGGCGGCCCGCGCCATCGACCGCTCGGCCGGCCAGGCACCGACGACCCAGATCGGGATCCGGGGGCGCTGCACCGGGGTCGGGCGGAGGGTCATCGGATCGAATCGGTAGTGGCGCCCGGCATAGGCGAAGGCTTCGCCGCTCCACAGGCCGTCGACGATCTCGAGCGTCTCGTCGAGCAGCGAGGCTCGGGTCTTCGCATCCGTCGGCTCGCCGACGTTGCCGAACGTCGCGTCGTCGAGTGCGCCGAGGCCGACCGGCAGGACGAGCCGCCCGTCGGACACCCGGTCGACGCTCATCGCCTCGTGCGCGAGCTTCCATGGCCGCCGACGCGACGGTGGCGAGACGATCGCCCCGAGCCGGACACGCGTGGTGCGCATGGCCATCGCGGTCATGACGACCCACGGGTCGTAGGTATCCATGTCGCCGATGACGATGCCGTCCCAGGTGAACACGCCGTCCCAGCCGCGGGCCTCCGCCCTCGCGGCCAACTCGGCCGCGGTGCGTGGGTCGCCGGTGGTGACGATGATCCCGAGTTTCAGGGAGGCCGCCCGCTCGGACGGTTCGCCGGTCATGGCACGGTCGTCCGGCTCGTCAGCACCGGGCGTCGAGCGGGTCGGTCAATGTCCCCCGGAATGCCCACCGGCGGCCTCGAGCTCCTTGCGGTGGGTCTCGATGACCTTGTCGGCCAGGTGCGACGGCACGTCCTCGTAGTGGTCGAGCGTCGCCGAGAACGAGCCACGGCCCTGGGCCAGCGAGCGCAGCTCCGTCGCGTACGAGAACAGCTCCGCCTGTGGGCACGTGGGCCGTGATGACCTGCAGGCCGTCGACCGTGTCCATGCCCAGGACCCGGCCGCGCCGGCCATTGAGGTCGCGGTTGACCTCGCCCATGTAGATCTCCGGGATGCGGATCTGCACGGCCATGATCGGCTCGAGGAGGGCCGGCTTGGCCTGGTGGACGCCGTCCTTGAGCGCCATCGACGCCGCGATCTTGAAGGAGAGCTCGTTCGAGTCGACCGCGTGGAACGAGCCGTCGTACAAGGTCGCCTTGAAGTCGGACAGCGGGTAGCCGGCCAGGACGCCCTCGGCGGCCGCCTCGCGGATGCCCTTCTCGACGCCCGGGAAGAAGCCCTTCGGCACCGACCCGCCGACGATCTTCTCCGCGAACTCGACCCCACCGTCCGGGTTCGGCTCGAGCTCCAGCCACACGTCGCCGAACATGCCGTGGCCGCCGGTCTGCTTCTTGTAGCGGCCGTGGACCTTGGTCGTGCCGCGGATGGTCTCCTTGTACGGGACCCTGGGCGTGTGGGTCGCGACCGCGGCGCCGAACTTGCGCTTCAGGCGCTCCATGATCACCGCCGTGTGGGCCTCGCCCATCGTGACGAGGACCTGCTCGCCGAGCAGCGTGCGCTCGAGCTTGACGGTCGGCTCCTCCTCGAGCATGCGCTGGAGGGCCGGCCCCATCTTGTCGAGGTCCTGCTTGGACACGGGTTCGATGGCGACGACGAGGGACGGCGCCGGGAAGTCGATGCGGTGGCAGCTTGACGGCCTTCTCCCGAGCGCCGAGCGTGTCGCCCGTCTCGGTCACGTTCAACTTGGCGACAGCCCCGATCTCGCCCGCCTTGAGCTCGCCGATGGCCTCCTGCTCCTTGCCGTGGAGCAGCAGCAGCTGGCCGATGCGCTCGTCCTCGTCGCGGGTCGTGTTCCAGACGTGGGCCTGCGACTTGAGCGTGCCCGACAGCACGCGCAGGTAGGTCAGGCGTCCCACGAACGGGTCGGCCGTGGTCTTGAACACGCGGACCAGCAGCGGCCCGGCCTCGTCGGCCGGCAGCTCGACCGTGGCCCCCGACTTGTCGGTGGTCTGCGCCGGCGGCTCGTCGGCGGGGGAGGGGAGGTAGCGGACGATGGCGTCGAGCAGGCCGCGGAGCTCGATGCCCTTGGCCGCCGAGCCGACCAGCACCGGGGCGAGGACGCTGTCCTTCACCCCCTTGCGCAGGCACAGCTCGAGCTCGTGGTCCTCGATGTCCTCGCCCTCGAGGTACTTGGTCATGACGTCGTCATCGGCCTCGGACGCGGCCTCGAGCAGCTCGTCCCGGCGCCGCGCGACCTCGTCGGCGAGCTCGTCGGGGATGGGGATCTCGACCTCGTCGTGGCCGTCCCAGCGGTACGCCTTTCGATGGACGAGGTCCACGTAGCCGCTGAACCCTTCGGCTGCCCCGATGGCCAGCTGGATGGCCGCGATCTTGTGGCCGAAGGCGGCCCGCAGCGCGTCGAGGGCCGCCGTCGGGTTGGCGTTCTCCCGGTCGCACTTGTTGATGAAGAAGCACGCGGCGGTGTTCGTGGCCCGGGCGTGGGCGACCGCCTGCTCGAGCCCGGCCTCCACCCCGGCCGAGGCGTCCATGACGAGGATCGCGCCATCGGTCGCGGCGAAGCCCTCGACGACGTCGGCCACGAAGTCCGGGTAGCCGGGCGTGTCGACGAGCGAGATCCGCGTCCCGTCGTACTCGAACGTGCCGACCGCGAGGCTCAGCGACTCCTTGCGCTTCTGCTCCTCGGGCTCGAAGTCGAGGTGGGCGGTGCCATCGTCCACGCGTCCGAGTCGCGGGATGGCCCCGGCCTTGAACATGAGCTGTTCCGCGAGCGTCGTCTTGCCGGCACCGGCATGCCCGGCCAGGACGACGCTCCGAAGGTGCGGAAGGTCAACGCTCTTCATCGTCATGGGTCCGTCGGTCCTCACAGCTGTCTTCGGAGGCGCGTCGGGCGGTCGGGATGCCCGACGTCGGATGCATGCGAGATCGTCGCGAGATGGTCGGCGTCCGCGGTCGTCGCATCATAAGGCGCCCACCGGGCCACCGCGATGGCGTCAGCTCAGCCGAGCAGCGTCTCGCCGACGAACCCGCCCTCCGACGGCCCCGGTGGTATCGCGAAGATCGCCGACCCGACGTGCCGGATGAACGGGTTGAGGCGATCCGACCCCAACGCCCGCTGGATCGTGCTGAACTGGTCCGGCGATCGCTGGTACGACATGAACAGGAGGCCGGCGTCGAGGCGACCCTCGCCGTCGGTGCCGTCGACGTAGTTGTATCCGCGCCGGAGGATGCGGATCCCGTCGTTGCTCGACGGATGCGCCAATCGCACATGGGCCGCGCGATCGATCGCGTCCGCGCCGCCGACCCGTGCCTCGAAATCCGGGGCCGTGAACTCGTCGCCGCCGCTCAGGGGTCCGCCGATCCCTTTCGTCCGGCCGACGCGGCCCTGCTGCTCGTCCACCGAGAGTCGATCCCACGCATCGATCAGGATCGCGATCTTGCGGACGACCAGGTACGTGCCGCCGGCGAGCCAGGCCGGGACGCTCCCCGGCGGCAGCCACACGTGCTGCTCCACGACGGCCTCGTTCGCCCCCAGGATGTTGTTCGTCCCGTCCTTGAAGCCCATCAGGTTGCGCGGTGTCGCTTGGCCGGCGGTGTTCGTGGGGGTACGCGTGAAGCCCATCTGCGACCAGCGGATCGCGGCGCGCCCGCCGGCGATGCGTGCCAGGTTGCGGATGGCGTGGACGGCGACCTGTGGGTCGTCGGCGCAGACCTGCACGCCGAGATCACCATCGCTCCAGGCGGGTTCCAGGGCGTCCCCATCGAACGACGGCAGGGGCTCCAACTCGGCGGGTCGCTGGCCGTCGAGCCCGAAGCGGTCGACCCCGTCTCGCTCGAAGAGCGACGGTCCGAGGCCGATCGTCACGGTCAGGCCGCTGGCCGGCAGGCCCAGGGCCTCGCCCGTGTCGTCGCGCGGCGCGTCGGGATCGCTGCCGCCTGCCGCCGCCAGGCGGATCGGCTGTCCCTGGGTGAGGTTCGCCGCGGCCGCTGACCAATCGCGCAACAGGTGCTCGAGATCGGACCGGGTGGTTCGCTCCTGCCACGTCGAACGCGGCGAAGTGGAGGTGGCCCTGCAACGGCGTCGAGACACCGGCCTGATGCGCTCCGAAGAAGGGGTACGCGACCGCCGCGGCCGGTGCCGCCACGGGGGGCGCCGTCCCCGACGATGCCGCGACGTCGGCCGGCGTGGCGTCGGGAGGGACGGGCGGGAAGAGGGAGCCGCTGACCCGGCCAGCCACCAAACCCGCGGAGCCAGCGACGGCGGCTCCCAGCAGCGCGCGACGCGACAGCTGCGGCCGGCCGGCGTTGGCCTCGGGTGGCGTGCCTGGGTCCGGGGTCTCTCGTTGGGTCATGGGCGGATCGCCTCCCAAGTACGCTCACGCTCCGCTCAGGCGGGGCAGTGGGCCTCGAGTTCGGCGAGGGCCTTCCGGAAGGAATCGCCGGCCTCGCGCGGGGCCCCCGGCGGGAAGGCATTCCCGAGGGCGCCCCAGTCCCGCCAGGCGAGGAACTTCTTCCGGATCGCGTCGTAGCGATCCAGACCTTCGATGAACTTCGCTACGGCAGCAGCGGTGCAGCCGCTGGCCGCATACGCGGCCACACTCGACCTCTGACTCGCGATCCAGACGCCCAGCGGCATGAAGAGCGCCTCCAGCTTCGAGGGGTCGGAGTCGTTGAGGCCTTTGAGGTGCGGGATCGCGTCTTCGGCGCCCGCCTGGATCAGGAGGGCGATCTGCTCGTCGTCGGCGGTATAGGTCCCGTCGGCTTCCGGCGACGCTGGCGTCGACCCAGTCGGCGCAGCGGCTGACGCGACCGCGCGCGCCGTGGCGGACGCGACGGCGGCCGCGGGTCGCGGCGGCGGCAGGGGCGGACGTCGCGAGCTCGACTGATGCGGCGGGACTCGCGGTGCACCCGGCCAGCAGGACGGTGACGAGCACGATGGCTCTCATGAGAAGCCTCCGATCGACTCCCACGCGACGAGCTCACACCCGCCGAGCGACGATCGGCGCCATCGTAGCCCAGCGATGTCGCCGTGCGGACCGAGGCGGTCGAGCTCGGTCGCGGGGCGCCTGGGCTATACTCCGCCCCGCGATGTCAGGTCATAGCAAGTGGTCCACGATCAAGCGCCAGAAGGGCGTCACCGACGCCAAGCGTGGCGCGCTGTTCACCAAGGTCGCGCGCGAGATCTCCGTCGCGGCGCGCCAGGGTGGTGGTGACCCCGACGCCAACTACCGGCTGCGGCTGGCGGTCGAGAAGGCGCGCTCGGTCAACATGCCGTCCGACAACATCAAGCGGACGATCGACAAGGCGACCGGCGGCGGCGACGCCGAGCAGTACGAGGAGATCGTCTACGAGGGCTACGGCCCCGGTGGCGTGGCGGTCCTCGTCGAGGCCCAGACCGACAACCGCAACCGGACCGCCGCCGAAGTCCGCTCGATGTTCACCAAGAGCGGCGGCCAGCTGGCGGGCTCCGGCGCCGTCGCCTGGCAGTTCGAGCCGCGCGGGCTCATCTCGATCGTGCGGAGCGGCTCGATGGACGCCGACGAGGTGGCCCTGACCGCCATCGACGCCGGCGCCGACGACGTCGACACCGACGACCCCGAGACCATCGAGGTCTACACCTCGCCCGGCGACCTCGAATCGGTCCGCCAGGCGCTCGAGGGCGCGGGCGTGCCGGTCGACTCGGCCGAGGCCACGATGATCGCCAAGCAGACCGTCGAGCTCGACGCCAACAAGGCCCGCCAGGCGCTGCGCCTGGTCGAGTTGCTCGAGGACCTCGACGACGTCTCGCGGGTGACCGCCAACTTCGACATCCCCGAGGAAGTGTTCGCCGAGGTCGCCGGGTGATCGTCCTGGGCATCGACCCGGGGACCGCGGCTCTCGGATACGGCATCGTCGAATCGACGCGCGGGCGCGTGCGCGAGGTCGATCACGGCTGCCTCGAGACCTCGCCCGACACGAGCCTGCCCCAGCGCCTGCTCGCGATCCACGCCCTCGTCGACGAGCTGATCGCCTCGCACGAGCCGGCCGTCGTCGCCGTCGAGCGCCTGTTCTTCTCGAAGAACGTGCAGACCGCGTTCGGTGTCGGCCAGGCCCGCGGCGTCGTGCTCCTGGCCGCCGCCCAGCACGGGGTCCCGGTCCGCGAGGCCACCCCGAGCGAGGTCAAGAGCGCCATCGCGGGCTACGGCGCCGCCGACAAGGAGCAGGTCCAGCGGATGGTCCAGATGGTCCTCGGGATGGCCGAGCGCCCGCGCCCCGACGACGCGGCCGACGCCCTCGCCATCGCGGTCTGGGCGGCGAACACGCAGGGCTCGGTCGGGTCGACGACGGCGTCCGTCCTCGATCGCGCGGCGGTCGCGCCCATCGAGCGCGGGCTGAGCGCGTACGAGCGGGCCGTCCGCGAGGCCCTGATCCGCGAGAAGGCCGCCGAGCGCGACGCGAAGCGTGCGGCCAAGCGCACCGCGTCCTGACCGCGTGAGCAGGTCGCGCCGGTGATCGCCTCGGTCGAGGGCGTGGTCGGGGCGATCGCCGCGGACTCGCTGGTCATCGAGGTCGGCGGTCTCGGGTATCGCGTCTTCGCCGCGCCGGCCGTGATCGCGACGGCGATCCCGGCAAGATCCTCAAGCTCCACACCTATCACCTGGTCCGCGAGGACCAGCAGGCGCTCTACGGCTTCCGGACGTCGGAGGAGCTCGGCTTCTTCAACCTGCTGCTGACGGTGACCGGCGTCGGGCCCAAGGTCGCCCTCGCCATCGTCGGCTCGCGCCCGACCGCGGACCTGCAGCTCGCGATCATGACCGGCGACATGGCCGTGCTCGTGGCCATCCCCGGGATCGGCAAGAAGCTCGCCGAGCGGATCATCTTCGAGCTCAAGGAGAAGGTGACGGCGGCCGGCGTATCGCGTCAGCGGGTCGGCGGTCGCCGGCTCCGCCGCGTCGGAGGGTGAAGTGGTCGCCGCCCTCCAGGCGCTCGGCTACTCACTGGGCGAGGCGCGCGAGGCGTCACGGGCGGCGCTCTCGGACCTGGCCGTCGGGAGCACCCTCGAGGATCGGGTCAAGGCCGCTCTGCGGACCCTGCTGCGCGACTGAGCCGGGGTCAGGGACGGCGTCCCTCGAGCGCGTCGGCGTGGAGGCCGCGCGGGTCGATGGACACCTGGCCCTCGCGCGCGGCGAGCTCGGCCAGCGTCTCGCGGTCGAGGATCGCGAGCATCGCGTCGCGCACGTCGATCATCACGTCGCGGAGCGGGCACGTCGCTTCGTCGGGACAGGAACATCGGTCGTAGTAGCGCAGCGACACGCAGGGGAGGGGCGCGAGCGCCCCGTCGAGGAGCCGGATCACCCGCCCGATGCTGACCGCCGATGGGTCCGCCGCGAGGGCGTAGCCGCCGTGCGCCCCGAGCGTGGTGCGCACGATCCCACCGTGCTTGAGCGTGGCCATGATCTGCTCGAGGAACTTGACCGGGAGCCGATTGCGCTGGGCGAGCGTCGCGAGCGCGAGGGGCCCGTCGCCGTCGTACCGGACGAGGTCGACTAGGGCACGTAGACCGTATTCGGAGCGGCGCGAGAGGCGCATGCGCGGCATGGTAGACGGGAAGCCCTAGTCGCGTGGTGGGACTTGCGCGCACATAGAACATGCGTGCGATATGCCACTGACGTGCTACCATCCCGCGCGATGGTCGACGACGTCTCGCGCATCCTGTCGGGCGACCTCGAGGACGAGCTGGACGTCGTCGTCGAGGGCAGTCTGCGACCGCGTTCGCTCGCCGAGTACATCGGCCAGCAGGAGGTCAAGGCCAACCTGTCGGTGCTGCTCCAGGCGGCCAAGGGCCGCGGCGAAGCGGCCGATCACATCCTCCTGTACGGCCCGCCGGGACTCGGCAAGACCACGCTCGCGACGATCGTCGCGCGCGAGCTCGGGGTCAACGTGCGCTACACGAGCGGCCCGGCCGTCGAGCGGGCCGGCGACCTCGCGGCGATCCTCACCTCGCTCGACGAGCGCGACGTCCTGTTCATCGACGAGGTCCACCGGCTCAATCGGGCCGTCGAGGAGATCCTCTATCCGGCGATGGAGGACTACGCCCTCGACGTGATGATCGGCAAGGGGCCCTCGGCGCGGTCGCTGCGGCTGAGCCTCAAGCCGTTCACGGTCGTCGGGGCGACCACGCGCGCGGGCCGCATCAGCTCCCCGTTGCGCGATCGCTTCGGGGCCACCTATCGGCTCGACTTCTACACCGACGACGAGCTGGCCCAGATCGTCGAGCGGTCGGCGGAGATCCTCGAGGTGCCGATCGACGCGGCGGCCATCCGCGCCATCGCCCGGCGCGGACGCGGCACGCCGCGCATCGTCAACCGGCTGCTCAAGCGCGTTCGCGACCACGCCCAGGTCCACGGCGACGGGCGCGTGCACGAGGCGACCGCGACGGCCGCGATGCGCCAGATGGAGATCGACGACGAGGGCCTCGATTCCGCCGATCGGAAGCTGCTGGCGGCGATCATCCAGAAGTTCGCCTCGGGGCCGGTCGGGGTCGCGGCGCTGGCGGCCGTGCTGTCCGAGGAGACGGACACGATCGAGGACGTCCACGAGCCGTTCCTCCTGCGCCTTGGGTTCATCGACCGGACGCCGCAGGGCCGCATCGCGACCGACCTCGGCCGGGCGCACCTGTCAGCCCTGGGCTACGAGATCCCGCCGCCACGCCGCGCCGATCCGGGCATGCCATCGCTCTGGGACGAGCCGGCGCCGCGCGACCCCGCCGACATGTCGGACCCCACGGACGCGTGATCGCTCCGTTCGTCTCCGCGGCGGCGCGATTCGAGGTCGACCCGCCGCCCCCGGGCATGGCCGCCACGCGCGCCCGGACGGGGCGGCTGACCGTCGGGCACGGCGTCGTCGAGACGCCCCAGTTCATGCCGGTCGGGACGAACGCGACGGTCAAGGCGCTCTCGCCGGACGACCTGCGCGAGGTCGGCGCCAGCATCATCCTGTCCAACACCTACCACCTGTACCTGCGACCGGGACACGAGCGCATCGCCGCGCTCGGCGGGCTGCACCGGTTCATGGACTGGGACCGGCCGATCCTGACCGACTCGGGCGGCTTCCAGGTGGTCAGCCTCGGCGACCTGCGGGTCGTCGACGACGACGGGGTGACCTTCCGCTCGCATCTCGACGGGTCGATCCATCGATTCACGCCGGAGCACGCGACAGCGGTCCAGGAGGCGCTGGGCTCGGACATCGCGGTCGCCTTCGACCAGCCGGTCTTCCCGAGCTCCGAGCGCGCGGTCGTCGCCGACGCGACCGCGCGGACCCATCGCTGGGCGGAGCGCTCGCTGGCCGCCCACCGGCGAACGGATCAGGCGATGTTCGGGATCATCCAGGGCGGGCTCGACCCCGAGCTGCGCGCCGCCTCGACGCAGACCATCGCGGCGCTGCCGTTCGACGGGCTGTGCATCGGCGGGCTGGCGGGCGACGAGACGCCTGAGCAACGCGACGCTGCGCTCGATGTCGCCGTGCCGCTGCTGGCCGACGATCCGCGTCCGCGCTACCTGATGGGCCTCGGCTCGCCGGCCGACCTGCTCGAGGCGGTCCATCGCGGCATCGACCTGTTCGACAGCGTCCTGCCGGCGCGGGTCGCCCGGAACGGCCAGCTGTGGGTGCCGGGCGGCCGATTGAACATCCGCAATGCCCGGTTCCTCGACGATCCGACGCCCGTCCAGGACGATTGTCCGTGCCTGCTCTGCCGGCGATTCTCGCGCGCCTACCTGGCCCATCTGATCCGAGCCAAGGAGCTGCTCGCGTACCGCCTCGCGACTTGTCACAACCTGACCTTCACCCTAGACTTCATGACCAGGATCCGAGCCGCGATCCGGGCTGGCACATTCCCCGCTGACATGTCTGATCTGCGCATTCGCGCGGGCCGGATGAGCGGCGGTGAAGTGGCCGAGCAGTCCGCGTGAAGGGCCGGTCGCTACGCTGCAGCATGAGTCGGAGGCCAGACCATGGGCTCACGGGATCGCCCCGGCAAAGAGTCGAAGAAGAAGCCAAAGGCCAAGAGCGGCCAGCCCAGCCTGTCGCCGATGTCGGAACCGCCGCAGAACGTGGAGGTCATCCGCAAGGAGCGCAAGCCGCGGACGGTCGTCGAAGAGGAATCGGACGAAGCCTGATCGGCGCCGATCGCATCGCGATCCGGTCCGTCGACGGCACCACAGCGTCGATAGGAGCATGAACGGATGGCGATGACGGAAGACCGGGCGACGGAACGCGCGAACGAGCGGGCGACCGCGGAGCGCGGCAAGGCCGTGGACGCCGCCCTGCTCGCGATCGAGAAGCAGTTCGGGCGCGGCGCGATCATGAAGCTCGGCTCGTCCGAGCGGCAGGCCGTCGACTTCATCCCGACCGGCTCGATCGCGCTGGACCTCGCGCTCGGGGTCGGCGGCATCCCGCGCGGCCGCATCACGGAGATCTTCGGCCCGGAGTCCTCGGGCAAGACGACGGTCTGCCAGCACGTCCTGGCCGAGGCCCAGAAGCGTGGCGGTGTCGTCGCCTTCATCGACGTCGAGCATGCCCTCGACCCCGCCTACGCCCGTGCCTGCGGCGTGAACGTGGACGAGCTCCTGGTCTCCCAGCCCGACACCGGCGAGCAGGCCCTCGAGATCACCGAGACCCTGATCCGCTCCGGCGGCATCGACTGCGTCGTCGTCGACTCGGTCGCGGCCCTCGTGCCACGCGCCGAGATCGAAGGCGAGATGGGCGACTCGTTCGTGGGCATCCAGGCCCGGCTCATGAGCCAGGCGCTGCGGAAGCTGACCGGCGCGGTATCGCGCTCCAACACGGCCCTCGTCTTCACCAACCAGCTGCGCGAGAAGATCGGGGTCATGTTCGGCAACCCGGAGACGACCCCCGGTGGCCGGGCGCTGAAGTTCTACGCCTCGGTCCGCCTCGATATCCGGCGCGTCGAGACCATCAAGACCGGCACGGAGTCGGTCGGCAACCGGGCCCGGGTCAAGGTCGTGAAGAACAAGGTCGCAGCGCCCTTCCGCGTGGCCGAGTTCGACATCATGTATGGCGAGGGCATCTCCAAGGAAGGCGGCCTGCTGGACGTCGGCGTCGCCATGGACGTGGTCTCCAAGACCGGTGCGTGGTTCAACTTCGGGGAGACCCGCCTGGGCCAGGGCCGCGAGGCCTCCAAGGAATTCCTCAAGGCCAACCCGCAGATCGGCGCGGACATCGAGAGTCGCATCCGCGGCGCGATCGCGGAGACGCCGATCCCGGTCGAGGGCATCGAGGAAGCCGAGTAGTCCGCCGCCATGCGGCCCGTCTGCGGCGTTCGCGTCTCCTCGGACCGATGGCTCACGGGAGCGTCGCCTCGGCCCGAGAGCCCTCTGCGCTCGCGGCGGTGCTCGACGCGGCCTTGCATCCGGCCCACCTGACGGCGGACTCGATCCACCATGGTGCGGCGCGAATCGTTCGCTGAGCGTCGGGCGCGACGGGCCGCGGTCGACGACCCGGCGGTCGTGCTCGAGGCCGCGGCGCGCTTCCTGGAGGCGCGTTCGCGCTCCGTCGACGAGGTTCGACGGCGGCTGGGGACGGCCGGCTATCGACCGGACCTCATCGACGCTGCCGTCGAGCGGCTGACCGAGCTCGGCATGCTCGACGACGAGACCTTCGCCCGGGCGTGGGTGGAGTCGCGCGACCGGGCGCATCCCCGCGGCGAGCGCGCGATCCGTGACGAGCTTCGCCGCAAGGGCGTCGCCCGGGATGTGAGCGACGTCATCCTCGCCGAGCGACGGGCCGGCGTGAGCTCCAGCGGCGATCCCGGCGACGACTTCCTCGAGGGGCCCGGACCCGATCGGCTGGCCGCCGAACGACTGCTGGAGAAGCACGCCCGCGCGCTGGCCCGGGTCGCCGATCCGCGCCAGCGTCGCCAGCGCGCGTATATGCTTTTGGCACGGAACGGCTTCGATCCCGAGACCTGCCGTGAGGCCGCCGCAGCCATGATCGCGGCCGCGGCCGACGACGACGCCCGGGAAAGCGTTGAGTGACGGCACCGACCCGCACCACCCTGGACCCCCCGCCACCGCCCCGAACCACCCGAGCGGTGATGACATCCCGGTCCCGACCGGGACCAAGGTCCGGGTCGTCGCGAGCGGGAGCCGCCGTGATACTCGGCCCGTTCTGATGCCGGCGATCGCCGGGCACATCCACACTCCGGGGGCAGGAGTACGGACCACATGCTGACACGCCTGCGTACCCGTTGGTTCGCCGGGGGAGCCGCGTTGCTGCTCATCCTGGCCATGAGCGGCGCCGCCTTCGCCGCCGACAACGCCGGGGAATCCGCGGGACCATCCGACGCCGATGGCACGACCGCGCTCGTCATCGTCCCGAACGGCCCCGACTGCGACAAGGACACGGATCCGGACGAGTCGGATGCCGATGAGTCGACCGAGACCGACGTCGACGAGGCCACCGTGACCCTGACGTCCGAGGTCGACGAGAACGACCAGGGCGCACGACAACGAGCAGGGCGAGAACGAACAGGGCGATGGCTGCGACGCCACCGATCCCGCCGCGCCCGCTGCCGAGGACGAGCAGGACAGCGAGTCCGACACCGAGGACGCTGCCAAGGCCGACGTTCCGTGCGTGGAAGTGCCGGCCCCGCCGTTCGATCCCGCGATCTTCAACGGCCCCGGCGCGTTCGGTGCCTACGTCTCGAGCGTCGCCAACTCGGACGCCGTCGGCGGCAAGAACTGCAACCACGGCGGCGCGGTGAGCGCCGCGGTCAAGGCGGCCAAGGCCGCCGCCCGGGCCGAACGCGATGCCGCCAAGGCGGCTGCCAGGGCCGAGCGCGACGCCGCGAAGGCCGAGCGACAGGCCAACAAGACGCTCGCCAAGGCCGTCCGCAACGCGACCAAGCAGAGCAAGGGCAAGGGGCACGGCAACGGCCACTGACCCACCATCTCGCCAGCAACCTCGAAGCGGCGCCGAATCCCTCCGGCGCCGCTTCGCTATTCCCCGTGCGAACCGGTGCCGGCAGCGTTGCGACGAGACAACCCTCGGTTGACCCCCCGTACGCCCGGCCGTAGGCTACGCGGCAGCAGATTCGCGCCGCTGACAACGGCGCATCCGAGCCCAGGAACGGCCGATCGCGGCCCATCGAGGATCCCCGCCGTCGCAGGGAGCGAGGCGGGGCCGGCATCGACCTGACGGAGGGTCGCTTCACCGTCCTCGGCGCGATCGTGCCAGCGCACATTGACACGTCCGGCCGCATAACTCGTGCCGGATGGGAGGATGACGAAGATGGACACACCGGTCGTGGTGGTGGTGGTCCTCGTGGCCATCGCCGGCGGAGCCCTACTCGGGTTCCTGGTCCGGGGGGTCTGGGCTTCCCAGACCATGAAGGCCGCGCAGGCCGAAGCCAGCCGTATCGAGGCCGAAGCCCGGACCCGCCAGAAAGAGCTGATCCTCGAGGGCAAGGACGAGAAGCTTCGGCTCGGACGTGAGGCCGAGGAAGAGGCGCGGGCCCGTCGCGGTGAGCTCGCTGCCCAGGAGCGTCGCCTCGTCCAGCGCGACGAGCAGCTGGACCAGCGCACGGAGATGCTCGAGCAGCGCGATCGCAAGCTCCTGGAGCGCGAGCGCGACCTCGACAAGACCAAGGAAGACCTGGCCAAGGCGACCGCCGACCAGGTCGCCGCCCTGGAGCGCGTGAGCGGCCTCAGTGCCGAGGACGCCAAGGGCATCCTGCTCGAGGCCGTTCGTGCCGAAGCCGAGCACGACGCCGTCAAGCTCGCCCGCGCCATCGAGCGCTCGGCGCGCGACGAGGCCCAGGAGAAGGCCCGCGACATCGTCGTGACCGCGATGCAGCGCGTGGCCGCCGACCACACCGCGGAGCACACGGTCAGCGTCGTGCACCTGCCGAGCGACGAGATGAAGGGCCGCATCATCGGCCGCGAGGGCCGCAACATCCGCGCCCTCGAGCAGGCCACCGGCGTCGATCTCATCATCGACGACACGCCCGAGACGGTCGTCCTGTCGGGCTTCGACCCGGTCCGTCGCGAGGTCGCCCGGATCGCCCTGACCAAGCTCATCGCCGACGGTCGGATCCATCCCGGCCGCATCGAGGAGGTCGTCGCCAAGGCGCGCGCCGAGGTCGACCTCGTCATGCGCCAGGCCGGCGAGCAGGCGGCCTACGAGGCCGGCGTCCCCGGTCTGCCCGCGGAGATCATCAAGCTCCTCGGGCGGCTCAAGTACCGCACGAGCTACGGCCAGAACGTGCTCAACCACGTCGTCGAGACGAGCCACCTGGCGGCGGTCATCGCCGCCGAGATCGGCGCCGACGTCCAGATCGCCAAGATGGGCGGCCTCCTCCACGACATCGGCAAGGCGGTCGACCACGAGGTCGAAGGTCCGCACGCGGCCATCGGGGCCCAGATCGCCCAGCGCCACAACCTGCCGTTCAAGGTCATCAACGGCATCGCCGCCCACCACCAGGAGGTCGAGTACGCCTGCCTGGAGGCGCCGATCGTCCAGGTCGCCGACGCGATCAGCGCGTCCCGGCCGGGCGCCCGCGGCGAGTCGATGGATACGTACGTCAAGCGCCTCGAAGACCTCCAGGCGATCGCCGAGAGCTTCACCGGCGTCGAGCGCTCGTTCGCGGTCCAGGCGGGCCGTGAGGTGCGCATCCTCGTCCGCCCCGAGGAGATCGACGACCTGACGGCCACGCGGCTGGCGCGCGACATCGTCAAGAAGATCGAGGAGCAGCTGACCTATCCGGGCCAGATCAAGGTCACGGTCATCCGCGAGACACGGGCGGTCGAGTACGCCAAGTGACGATCACGGTGCGCCGCCCCTGACCCACCGTCAGGTCGAGAAGAACATCCGCCCCGGCGACTTCATCCCGGCCGCTTCGACGTCGTCCGCGTCGTCGGTCGCGAGCACCAGGTCCTCGGCGACGTCGGCGACGAGGTCGCGGGCCTCCTCCTCGGATACCGGCGCCACGGCGCCCGAGCTGACGAGTTCGCCGTAGGCGTCTCGGAGTCGCTCGCAGGCGTGCTGGGCGGCCGCGTGGGCGGGTGAGCCCGGTGGCAGGGACTGCTCGAGGCGCTCTGCGCGGCGCCACGCGGCCAGGATCTCGGCGACGAGCTTCTGCATGCGATCCCCCTGCATCCAACGTTGACCGAGTGGGAAGCTCACGCGGCCGCATCGTCGATCGGTCGGAGCCGGTGCTCAGCCGTGCTCCTCTCCGAATGACGACCGTCGCGGGCGGACGATACCGCGGAGACCCGCGGTCACGCAACGGGCATATCGGGCGGTGGCGTCCAGGACGGGTTCACGAGGCTTGTCAGGATGTGGTCCTGCCACCGGCCATCGATCCGCAGGTAATCCCGGGCGTAGCCATCGACCGCGAAACCGAGCCCCTTGAGCACCGCGGCGCTGCGCGTGTTGTGGGGCAGGTAGTTCGCCGAGATCCGGTGCAGGTGCTGCTCGCGGAACATGTAGTCGATGCCCAGGCGCACGGCCTCGGTCATGAGGCCCTTGCCCTGCGCCCGCTCCGCCAGGGCGAACCCCAGGAAGCACGACTGGAACGGGCCGCGGATGATGTTCGAGAAGGCGACCAGGCCGAGGACCGGCGTCGGCCGGTCCGGCCCGAACAGGTAGAGGCGGACGACCTGTCCCTCCTCGAACTGGCGGCGATCTGCCTCGACCTTGCGTTCCCACCACGTCTCGCTGATGAGCTCGGGTGACGGTGTCGGCTCGAACGGTTCGAGATGGTCGGCGTTCTCGCGGCGGTACGCCACCAGCTGCGGCACGTCGGACGGCACCGCGAGGCGAAGCACGAACCGATCGGTCCTGATCTCGGGTGGTCGCACGTCGAAGACTCCTACGTGTGTCGCCTGGGTCGATGCGCCGCTAGTATCCAGCGGTGACTGACGCGCACCAAGGCCCGATCGGGCGAACTCGCCTCGGCAACCCGGCCAACGGCGCCGCGCCGCGCCCGCCCGGCGCCTGCCGGGTCCTGATGATCGGCGACATGATCGGCAAACCCGGTCGGATCGCCGTCGAGGAGCTGCTGCCGAGCCTGCGCGAGGAGCGCGGCATCGATTTCGTGACCGCCAACGGCGAGAACGTCGCCGGCGGGATGGGCCTGACCCCGGCCACCGCCGACACGCTCCTGGCCGCCGGCGTGGACGTGATCACCAGCGGCAACCACATCTGGGACAAGCGCGAGATCTACCCGTACCTCGAGACGACCGACCGCGTGCTGCGCCCGCTCAACTACGGCACGCGCGACGTGCCGGGTCGGGGCTGGGGCGTGTACGACGCCCTCGACGGCAGCCACGTGGCGGTCATCAACCTCCAGGGCCGCACCTACATGCAGCAGATCGAGAACCCGTTCACCGACGCCGATGCCCTCCTCGACGAGGCGTCCTCTCCGGAACCGCTGCCGCCGATCCGGCTGGTCGACTTCCATTGCGAGCTCACGAGCGAGAAGAACGCGCTCGGGCTGCACCTCGACGGGCGGGTCAGCGCCGTCGTCGGGACGCACACGCACGTGGTGACCGGCGACGAGCGGATCCTGCCCGGCGGCACGGCCTACCAGACGGACCTCGGCATGACCGGCCCGGTCTGGAGCGTCATCGGCTTCGACCCGCCCACCGTCCTGCCGCGGTTCATCAACGCCCTGCCGACGCGCTTCGAGGTCGGGAGCGGCCCGGTCGTCTTCAACGCCGCGCAGATCGACATCGACCCGGCCACCGGGCGGGCGCTCCAGATCGAGCGCATCCAGCGCCTGCTCGAAGGGTAGGCGCGGTGGCCCGGACCAGTCGTCGCCACGACCCCACCGCGGCCGATGGCGCGGTCATCCCGCCCGCGCCGTCCTCGATCGACCTGCACGCCCACACGACGCGCTCCGACGGCGTCCTCAGCCCGGGCGCGCTCGTGGACGCGGCGTTCGCCGTCGGGGTCCGGACGTTCGCCCTGACCGACCACGACACGCTCGCCGGCTACCGCGACGTCGTAGCGGCTGGCGCGGTCCCGGCCGGGATGACCCTGATCCCCGGCGTCGAGATCAACGCCCTCGTGACGCGCGATCTCGGACTGTGGGAGGGCGAGCTCCATATCCTCGGCTTCGGCATGGATCCGGCCGACGAGGCGTTCGAGGCCGCGATGGCGGCCCAGCGCGACCAGCGCCGGCTGCGCTTCGCGCGGACGGTCGACCGACTGCGCGAGATCGGGATGCCCATCGATGCCCAGGTCGCCGAGCTCGCGCCGGGCGACGACGATGCCCTCGGACGCCCGACCATCGGCCGCGCCCTCATGGCAGCGGGCTATGCGACAAGCGTCGAGGACGCATTCAACCGGATCATCGGGCACGGCGCGCCGGGCTACGTCCGGCGCGACGGCCTGGGGCCGGAAGACGCGATCCGCACGATCGTGGCCGCCGGTGGTGTCCCCGTTCTGGCCCACTTCCGCGAGGCGCCGCATCGGATCGAGCTGTTGCGAGAGCTCATCGATGTCGGCCTCGCGGGTCTCGAGGTGCACTACCGCACGTTCGATGTCGAGACGACCGCGGCGGTCGGGGCCGTCGCGCACGAGCTGGGGCTCATCGCCAGCGGCGGCACCGACTACCACGGCGACCTTGGACCGTACGCCGAGACCCATGCGGCGCTGTGGGTCCCGCCCGAGGTCGGGGAGCGGCTCCTCGAGCGGATCGGCGAGGCGGCGCGGCGGCCCGCGAGTGGCCTCGGGGCCTAGACACCGTCGCTCGGGCCGGGCCAGGCTCGGGCCGGTCAGGCGCCGGGCTCGGCCTCTTCCTTCACGAACGTCGGGCGAAGCTCGACCGGCGCGGAGGCGCGCCGGCGGCGAGCCCGCAGGTTCAGCGCCTCGACGAAGACGCTGAAACCCATCGCCGCGTAGATGTAGGCCTTGTCGATGTGGAACCCGAAGCCATCGGCGACAAGAGTCACGCCGATGAGCAGCAGGAACGCGAGCGCGAGCATCTTGACCGACGGGTGCTTGTGGACGAACGAGGCGAGAGGACCCGACGCGACGAGCATCACCCCGACCGCGATGACGACGGCGGCGATCATCACCGCCACGTCGTTGGCCATGCCGACCGCCGTGAGCACGGAGTCGAGCGAGAACACGATGTCGAGCAGGACGATCTGGATCAGGACCGATCGCATCGAGGACGTCCCGGCGGCCGGATCGGCATGGTGGGCCGCCTCGCCCTCGAGCGACTCGCTGATCTCCGTGGTGGCCTTCCAGATCAGGAAGAGGCCACCAGCGATGAGGATGAGGTCGCGCCACGAGAACTCGTTCCCGTTGAACGTGAAGACGGGGGTCGTCAGACCGGCGATCCACGAGATCGTCAGCAGCAGCAGGATGCGCATCCCCATGGCCAGGGTGAGCCCGATGGTTCGGGCCCGGTCGCGCTGGTCGTCCGGCAGCCGCTGGACGAGGATCGAGATGAAGATGACGTTGTCGATGCCGAGCACGATCTCGAGGACCGTCAGGGTCAGCAGGGCGATCCAGGTCTCGGGGTTCGTCAGCAATTCCATCTATCGAGGATACCGGCCGCACGGCCGACGACGGGATACCATGGCGCGGTCGTGACCCAGCCCCGCTCCGCCACCCGCACCCTGCCCGTGCTCGACGTCCTCGACGTCGCGCCGCCGAGCGCCCCGGCGGCGCCTCGCTCACCGGCACTGCCCATGGATGCCCGCCTCGTCGAATACGCCCCGGACCTGGGCACACTGCCGCGCTTCCACGTGTGGACCCTGGGCTGCCAGATGAACCGCAGCGATTCCGAGGAGATGGCCGGCCGCCTGCTCGCCGCGGGATGCGAGGAGGCGCCATCGATGGAGGCAGCCGACCTCATCGTCATCAACACCTGCGCGATCCGCGAGGGGGCCGAGCAGAAGGTCATCGGCCGGCAGGGTCACCTCGGCCGGCTGAAGGACGCCCATCCGGGTCTGCGCGTCGTGCTCACCGGCTGCTCCGTCCGCGAGCCCGACCGGGCCGGCCTGCGCCGTCGGTATCCGGCGGTCGACGTCTTCCTGCGACCCGATGAGGAGCCCGAGCTGGTCGACCGCCTGGGGCTGGCATCGGCCCAGGCCCCGATCGGTGCCGCCGCCGAGCCGGCGATCCCCGTCCACCCGGTCGGGGCGACGACGATGGTCGGGCGGACCGAGGTCGGCGTTGCCGACGGCCTGTCCGCGACCCGCGCCCGGGCCGTGGGGGAGGGGACCGTCGCCCGGTCCTCGATGATCAGCGCCTGGCTGCCGATCATCTACGGCTGCGACAAGACGTGCACCTATTGCATCGTGCCGTTCAGCCGCGGCCCGGAGCGGAGCCGCCCGTTCGACGACATCGTCGACGAGGCGCGGGCGCTCGCCGTTGCCGGCTACCGCGAGGTCACGCTGCTCGGCCAGAACGTGAATTCGTATGGCCACGACCTCACCGCGGAGCCGCGGTTCGCCCACGTCGACGCCGAACGCTGGGCCGGCCGCCAGCTGGACCTGCACGGGCGACCCGACCTCGCCGAGCTCATCCGGGCCATCGACGGCCTGCGGACCGCCGATGGGCGGCCGGCCATCGACCGCCTGCGCTTCGTCACCTCCCATCCGTGGGACCTGTCCGACCGGCTCATCGACGCCCTGGCCGAGTGCCCGAGCGTGTGCGAGCACCTGCACCTGCCGGTCCAGTCGGGCGACGACGCCGTGCTCCGCCGGATGGGTCGCCAGTACACGATCGAGCACTACGAGGAGCGTCTCGGCCGGATTCGCGCTGCGGTCCCGGGAATCACCATCTCGACCGACATCATCGTCGGCTTCTGCGGCGAGACCGAGGCCCAGTTCGCCTCGACGATGCGGCTTCTGGAGGCGGTCCGCTACGACCAGGTCTTCGCCGCGGCGTATTCCCCGCGGCCGGGGACGCCGGCCACGAAGCTGCCCGACGACGTTCCCGCCGATGTCAAGCGGCGCCGGCTCAACGAGCTGCTCGCGCTGCAGGAGGACATCGGCCTCGAACGGAATCGCGCCTGGCTCGGGCGCGCCGTCGGGGTCCTCGTGGACCGCGTGACCCCGCCGCGCGCCCACGACCACGAGGCGCCGGCCACCGATGCGCCTGAGCACGACGGCGCGGACCACCGCGACGAGGCCCGGGTCTCCGGCCGCACCCGCGGCAACAAGCTCGTCCACCTGCCCGGCGGGGCCGACCTGCTGGGGCGCGAGGTCGATGGTCCGCATCGACCACGCCGGCCCGTATGCGCTGCGTGGCACGCCCGTCGGAGCCGTCAGCCCCGCGTGAGCGATGCCCCGCCGCTGATCGTCGTCGCGGGCGCGACCGCGACCGGCAAGACCGCGTTCGCCATCGAGCTGGCGGAGCACCTGCGCGCGACCGGGCAGACGGCGGAGATCATCTCGGCCGACTCCCGCCAGGTGTATCGCGGCCTCGACATCGGCACGGCCAAGGCGACGGCCGCCGACCAGGCACGGGTCCCGCACCACGGCCTCGACCTGGTCGACCCTGACGAGCCGTTCAGCGTCGCCGACTTCGCGGCCCACGCCCGGGACGTGCTGACGCACGTGGCCGCCGAGCGCGGGGTCGCCATCCTGGCCGGCGGTACGGGGCTCTACCTGCGGGTCGTGGCCCGCGGCATCGACACGGCGGCGCTGCCGAGCGATCCGGAGCTGCGCGCCCGGCTCGAAGCCCAGCTGATCGGTGAGGGGCTGCCGGCGCTCGTCATGCGGCTCGCCGACATCGCCCCCGAGCGCACCGCGACCATCGACCTGGCCAACCCGCGCCGCGTCGTGCGCGCCCTCGAGATCGCGGAGCTGATCGGTGACGGGGAGCCGCCCCCGGCGGCCGGCTACCCAGGCCCGGTGACCTGGGTCGGCCTCCGGCCATCGCCGGCCATGCACGCCCGTCGCATCGCGGCCCGTGCCCAGGCCCAGTTCGATGGCGGCCTGGTCGACGAGGCCCGGGCGCTGCGCGAGCGCTACGACCCGAGTCTGCCGGCCTTCAGCGCCATCGGTTATCGCGAGGCGTGGTCCGTGATCGACGGCGAGCTCACCCGTGAGCAGGCGATCGAGCTGGACGCCCAGCGCAACCGGCAGTTCGCCAAGCGCCAGGCGACCTGGTTCCGGAGCGAAGGCGACATCACCTGGCTCGACGGCGACGACCCGGCCGAGCCGGCGACGCTCGCCGCGGTCATCGACCGCGTAGCCGCCGATCCACGACGCTGTTAACACGCCGTTGACCTGAACGTCACCGGAGAATCCGACGATACTGGTGGTGCGCACCGCGCGCGTACCCTCGGCTTCTGTCGCCCGCTGCATCGCGCCCCGACCCGAAGCCCCGATCACGATCTCAAGGGGAGGGGTCCGATGGGTGGACCGCAGGATCGACCGACCGATCGACCGTACGGCAGCAAGGCGCCGTCGGCCGTCGCCGTCAGCCAGCGCCTCCCGATCGAGCGGGCGTTGCTGACCGTCCACGCACGAGCTCGGATCGCTGACACCATCCGCGCCGTGGTCGAGGACGCCCTGGACCCGATCGGCGCCGACCTGACCGAGCGGTCCTGGTCGTCGACCGGCTCGCGCTACGAGCGGATCATCGAGGACGTGGCGAGCGACGCCCTCGAGGAGCTCACCGTCGAGCTCGCCGCGGCACCCGACCTGCCCATCCCGAGCCCCGATGTCGTGGAGGCGCGGCGGTTCCATGGGTGACGGCCGCGATGGGGCGGCCGGCAGCACGACCAACGTCACGCCGGCCGCCGGTCTTGGCTCCAGTGCGGAGGCGCTCTCCCGGGCTCGGCCGTTCCCGCTCGGGGCGACCGTCGTCCCAGGCGGCGTGGACCTCAGCCTCTACGCCAAGCGCGCGACCGGCGTCGACCTGCTGCTGTTCGATTCCGCCGACGACGAGGTCGCTCGGCAGGTCATCCCGCTCGATCGGCACGACGACCGTACGGGGGCCTATTGGCACCGCCACGTGCCCGGTCTCGAGGCAGGCGCGCTGTACGGCTACTCGGTCCGCGGTCCGTGGGCGCCCGAGCGTGCCCGCCGCTTCGACCCGAGCAAGGTCCTGTTGGATCCGTACGGACGCGGGGTGGCCGTACCTGCGGCGTATCGACCGGTCCCCGCGGGTACGACGGACGCGCGCTCTGTCCCGATGAAGAACGTGGTCATCGATGGCTCCGCCTACGACTGGGAGGGCGATCGGCCGATCGAGCGACCGTTCCGCGACACGATCATCTACGAGGCCCATCTGCGCGGCTTCACGGCCGATCCATCGTCGGGCGTGGCGGCGGACCGGCGCGGCACCTACCTCGGGTTCATCGAGAAGATCCCGTACCTCGTGGATCTCGGCGTGACCGCGGTCGAGCTCCTGCCGATCTTCCAGTTCGACCCGTGGGCGGCGCCTGCCGGCCTGCGCAACTACTGGGGCTACCAGCCCGTGTCGTTCTTCGCGCCCCATCAGCAGTACGCGATGCAGCCGATGGGCCACGGTCCGGTCGACGAGTTCCGTGACCTGGTCAAGGCGCTCCATCGGGCGGGGCTCGAGGTCATCCTCGACGTCGTCTTCAACCACACCGCCGAGGGCGGCGCCGATGGACCCACCTTCGGCTTCCGCGGCCTCGCCGACGACGACTACTACGTCCACGACGCGAACGGCGGCTACATCGACGTGACGGGCACGGGCAACACGCTCGACGCGAACGGCTCGATCGTGCGCCGGATGATCCTCGACAGCCTGCGCTACTGGGTCGCCGAGATGCATGTCGACGGCTTCCGGTTCGACCTGGCGTCGGTGCTGTCGCGCGACCAGGACGGCGAGCCGATGGCCGATCCGCCCACCCTCTGGGACATCGAGACCGACCCCGTGCTGGCCGGGACCAAGCTCATCGCCGAGGCCTGGGACGCCGGCGGGCTGTACCAGGTCGGGAGCTTCGTCGGCGACCGCTGGGTCGAGTGGAACGGACGCTTCCGCGACGACGTGCGCAGCTTCGTCAAGGGCGACCCCGGCACGGCCCGGTCCGTGGCCCTGCGCTTCCTGGGCAGCCCCGACATCTACGGCACCCGCGAGCGCGAGCCGCAGGTCAGCCTGAACTTCGTGACCTGTCACGACGGCTTCACGCTCGAGGACGTCGTCTCCTACGAGACCAAGCACAACGAGGCCAACGGCGAGTCAAACCGCGACGGGAACGACCAGAACCTGACCTGGAACTGCGGCGTCGAGGGTCCGACCTCCGATCCCGCCATCGACGCCCTGCGCCGGCGCCAGATCAAGAACCTCCTGACGTTCGACCTGCTCGCCCTGGGCGCTCCGATGCTGCTCATGGGCGACGAGGTCCGCCGCACGCAGGGCGGCAACAACAACGGCTACTGCCATGACGACGCCCGCACCTGGTTCGACTGGACGCTCGTGGAGCGCAACGCCGAGATCCTGCGGTTCACGACGGCGTTGACCCACCTGCGCCGACGGTTCGTCGACGCGATGGGCCATCCGGCGGGGCACGGCCTGGCGGACATCCTCAACGACGCCGCCATCGAATGGAGCGGGATCGAGGTCGGCAAACCGGATCTCGACGACGACTCGCACAGCGTCGCGCTGACCGCGCGCATGGGGGCCGGCGCCCTGCACGTCATCTTCAACGCCTGGTGGGAGCCGCTCGAGTTCGCGCTGCCCGCGCCGGGCGACGCGACCGTCGGCTGGCATCGACTGGTGGACACGGCGGGCGAGCCGCCGAATGACATCGCCACGACCCTCGCGGATGCGACAGCGGTGGCCGACCGGTACCTCGTCGCACCGCGCGCCGTGGTCGTGCTGGCAGCGCCCAGCCGGGCAGGACGTGCGGGACGGGAGACGAGGGCATGAAGAACGTGGACATGGAGCGCGAACGGCTGCGCGACGCGAGCCGGCCCGAGGAGGGCCTCGAGAGCGCGAGCCCGTGGTATCGCTGGGGGCCGTATCTGAGCGAGCGAGCGTGGGGGACGGTCCGCGAGGACTACAGCGCGGACGGCGATGCCTGGAGCTACTTCCCGCACGACCATGCGCGGTCGCGGGCGTACCGACGCGGCGAGGACGGCATGGCCGGGGTCTCGGACGTCTTCAGCCGGCTGTGCCTGAGCCTGGGTCTATGGAACGGCCAGGATCCGATCCTCAAGGAGCGGATGTTCGGGCTGACCAACGGGCAGGGAAACCACGGCGAGGACGTCAAGGAGTACTGGTGGTACCTCGACGCCGTACCGAGCGGCGCCTGGATGCGCTGGCGTTATCACTACCCGCAGGCCCGCTTCCCGTACGAGGACCTCATCGCCGAGAACGCCCGGCGCGGCAAGGAGGAGCCCGAGTACGAGCTGCTCGACACGGGCATCTTCGACGAGGACCGCTACTGGATCGTCGAGGTCCACTACGCCAAGGACGAGCCGGACGACCTGCTCATGCGCGTCGTCGTGCGCAACGCCGGACCCGAGACGGCCACGCTCCACGTCCTGCCGACGCTCTGGTTCCGCAACACCTGGTCGTGGGATCCGGGTATGCCCGTGCCGTCGCTGGCCGCCGATCCCGGCGGGATGGATATCCACGCCGAGCACGTCGAGCTCGGTCCGCACACGCTCCATGTCGGTCCGGCCCCGGACGGCAGCCGCCCGGAGCTGCTGTTCTGCGAGAACGAGACGAACACGGCACGGCTGTACGGCGAGACCGACGGGCCGGCCTACCCCAAGGACGGCATCAACGACCACGTCGTCGACGGGGCCGCGACCGTGAACCCCGACCTGACGGGCACGAAGGCGGCCGCCTGGTATCGGCTCGAGGTCCCGGCGGGGGGCACGGCCGAGATCCGGCTGCGCCTGCGGGCCGATGCCCCGATGCCGGAGACCACGGCCGCCCTCGGGCCGGCCGAGCCCGATCCACTGGGCGACGCCTTCGCCGCGGTCATGATCGAGCGCGAGGCCGAGGCCGACGCCTTCTACGCGGACCTGCGCCGGCCGATGGCCACCGACGAGGAGGCGCGCATCATGCGCCAGGCCTTCGCCGGGATGCTGTGGAGCAAGCAGAGCTACTTCTACAACGTCTCGCGCTGGCTCGACGGCGACGTGGCATCGCCCGCGCCGGACGCGGCCCGGCGGACCGCGCGTAACGCCGCCTGGCGGCACTTCGACTCGGCCGACATCCTGTCGATGCCGGACAAGTGGGAATACCCCTGGTTCGCGGCGTGGGACCTCGCGTTCCACACCGTCGCCCTGGCCCACCTCGACCCGGCCTTCGCGAAGTACCAGCTGCTCGTCCTGTGCCGCGAATGGTTCCAGCACCCGGCCGGCGCGCTGCCCGCCTACGAGTGGAACTTCGACGACGTGAATCCGCCCGTCCACGCGTGGGCCGCGCTGCGGGTCTGGGAGATCGATGGCCGCCGGGACCACCAGTTCCTCGAGCGCATCTTCCACAAGCTGCTCATGAACTTCACGTGGTGGCTGAACCGCCAGGACATCGAGGGCGACGACCTGTTCGGTGGCGGGTTCCTTGGTCTCGACAACATCGGGGCGTTCGATCGGTCGCACCTGCCCGAGGGGAGCCGCCTCGAGCAGTCGGACGCGACGGCCTGGATGTCGTTCTACTCCATCTCGATGCTGCGCATCGCCCTGACCCTGGCCGAGACCGACTCGACCTACGACGACATGACGACGACGTTCCTCGAGCACACCGTGCGGATCACCGTGGCGATGAACCGCAAGGGCCTGTGGGACGACGAGGACGGCTTCTTCTACGACTCGCTTCGGATGACGGATGGTCGGGTCATCCCGATCAAGGTGCATTCGATGGTCGGGATCATCCCGATGCTGCCGGCCGTCATCGTCCCCGAGTCGGTCGTCCAGAAGAGCATGGAGCTGGGCAAGCATTTCGGGCGGTTCATGGCCAACCTGGGTGTCACCCCGGAGCGCACCCGCGAGGCCGGGTTCGTCACCGGTCAGGTCGGCAGCCGCCAGGCGGTCTTCAGCGTCCTCGCACCAGTCCGCCTGGAACGGGTGCTCGGCGAGCTCCTCGACCCGGAGGCGTTCCTCTCGGACCACGGGTTGCGGGCGGTCTCACGGAAGCATCGCGACGAGCCGTTCCGCCTCGAGCTCGACGGGGTGACCTCGATCGTCGACTACGAGCCCGGCGAATCGACGTCCGGGCTGTTCGGCGGCAACTCGAACTGGCGAGGACCGGTGTGGTTCCCGCTCAACTACCTCGTCATCGAGTCGCTCCACCACTGGGACGACTGGTTCGGCGAGGAGTTCACGGTCGAATACCCGACCGGCTCCGGGGAACGGAAGCGGTTGCTCCACGTCGCGGGCGACCTGGCCCGCCGGCTTGTCGGGATCTGGGTCCCCGATGCGGATGGTCGCCGGCCCGTCTACGGCGCGATCGAGAAGTTCCAGACCGACCCCGAATGGCGCGACCTGCTCCAGTTCCACGAGTACTTCCACGGCGACACCGGGGCCGGGGTCGGGGCGGCCCACCAGACCGGCTGGACGGGACTCGTGGCGCACCTGTTGTGCCGCGGCGGCATCCTCGAGCAGCTCGAGTCGGAAGCGATGGCGGCGACGACCGCACCGGTCGTCCCGGTCGCGCCCGCCAAGCGATCAACGGTCCGCAAGCAGCGAGCGGCACCATGACGCGGACGATGCCGATCCGACTCGCGAGCGCCTGTTTGAAGGTCGTATCCTGACCAAGGAAATCGGACGCGCGACGATGCGTCGCTAGGGAGGTCCGTTCGGTGGATCCCGAATTCCTGTCCAGGATCCAATTCGCGCTGACGGCGAGCTTCCATTTCATCTTCCCGCCCCTGTCCATGGGCCTGGGATTGATGCTCCTCGTCGTCAGCGGGGCCTACCTCCGGACGAACGACCCGAAGTGGCGTCAGCTCGCCTTCTTCTGGACCAAGGTCTACGGCCTGATCTTCGCGCTGGGCGTGGCGACCGGCATCGTCCAGGAGTTCGAGTTCGGGATGAACTGGGCCGACTACTCGCGGTTCGTCGGCAACGTGTTCGGGAGCCTGCTCGCCGCCGAAGGCGTGTTCGCCTTCATGCTCGAGGGCGGGTTCCTCGGCCTGATGCTCTTCGGCGGCAACCGGCTCGGCCCGAGGCTGTGGTTCTTCGCCACGTTCATGGTCGTCTTCGGCGCCCACTTCAGCGCGCTGTGGATCGTCATGGCCAACTCGTGGATGCAGACCCCGCAGGGCTACGAGATCGTCACGGACCCGGCACCGACCCGAGCGGTCATGACCGATTTCTGGCAAGTGGTCTGGACGCCCTCGTTCCCGTCGCGGCTCATCCACATCTTCTTCGCCTCGTGGACTGCCGGCGCCGCCCTGATGATGAGCGTGAGCGCCTGGTACCTCCTCAAGAAGCGTCATCTGGAGCTCGCCAAGGCGAACATGAAGGTGGCGCTCTCCGGGTTCATCCTGTTCTCGTGCGCCACGTTCTTCGCGGCCGGCCCCCAGCAGGCGCTCGAGGTGACCCACTACCAGCCGCTCAAGCTCGCATCGATGGAGGGTCTCTGGCAGACCACCTCGTGCGCGCCGCTCTACCTCGTGGGCTGGGTCGATGAAGAGGCGCAGACCACGACCGGGATCTCCATCCCGTGCCTGCTCAGCGTGCTGGCGTACCTGAACCCGACGGCCACCGTCCAGGGCATCAATTCGTTCGCGCCCGACCCGACCCCGCCGATCAACCTGGTGTTCCAGGTCTATCACTGGATGTTCGGGCTGGGATCCCTGTTCGTCCCCATCGGGCTGCTGGCCGGATTGCTGTACCTGCGCAAACGCCGGCTGTTCACGACGCCCTGGATGCTCCGGATCCTCGTGGTGACGGTCTTCTTCGTGGAGTCGGCCGTCATCGCCGGCTGGTGGACGGCGGAGATCGGGCGCCAGCCGTGGGTCGTCTACAACGTCCTCAAGACCGTGGACGGCGTGTCGCCGCTGTTGAGCGCCGAGGAGGTCGTCTTCTCGCTCGGGACGTTCATCGCCCTGTACGCGATCCTGCTGGCCCTGTTCCTGTACCTGCTCAACAGGAAGATCCAGCACGGACCGGAGCCGCTCGAGGAGGTCGAGACCGTCCACGTCAGCACCTTGCCGGACACGTTCCGTGACGTCTTCAAGCGGCGCGACCGGGCCGACAAGAGCGGGGAGGAGTGATGCTCGCCGAGATCTGGTTCGTCCTGTTCATCGCGATCGTCGCGGGCTACCTCATCCTCGACGGGTTCGACATGGGGGTCGGCATCCTGCTGCTGCCGCTGGCACGTGCCGACGTCGAGCGACGGACCTTCCTCAACAGCATCGGCCCGATCTGGGACGGCAACGAGGTCTGGCTCGTGATCGCCGGCGGCGTCCTGTTCGCGGTGTTCCCGCTGGTCTACGCCTCGCTGTTCTCGGGCTTCTACGTCGCGTTCATGCTCGTGCTCTTCGTGATGATCCTGCGGACCGTCTCGATGGAGTTCCGGAGCAAGGAGGCGTCGCCTCGCTGGCGATCCTTCTGGGACGCCGTGTTCGCCGTGTCGTCGATCGGGCTGGCCTTCCTGTTCGGCGTCGCGTTCGGCAACATCGTGAGCGGCGTGCCGCTCGACTCGGACGGCAACATGACCGTGCGCCTGGTCGACCTGCTCACGCCGTTCGCGCTGCTCGTCGGGCTGACGACCGTCGCGATGTTCGCGATGCACGGCAGCCTGTACCTCGTGCTCAAGACCAGCGGCGACCTGCAGGCCCGGGTCAAGCGCGCGGCGCCGGCCCTGATGGCGACGTTCTTCGTCCTCAACACGCTCGTCGTGATCGCCATGGTGCTCGACAAGCAGGACATCACGCAGCGCTACGTCGAGGACATCTGGCCGGTCATCTTTCCGGCCGCGGCGCTCGTCGCGCTCATCGTCGCCTGGCGGGCGATGCGCCTGGGGCGCGAGTTCGTGGCGTTCGTCGGTTCGGCCGCGACGATCGCGCTCCTGCTCATCTCGGGCGCGATCGGCATGTTCCCGAACCTGCTCATCTCGACCACGGACCCGGCCAACGACCTGACGATCTACAACGCCGCCTCTGAGGACAACACCCTGGTGGTGTGTCTGATCGTCGCCTTGATCGGCATCCCGTTCATCCTGCTGTACACGACGGGCGTGTACTACTTCTTCCGCGGCAAGACCACCGTGGAGGCCGAGGGCTACTGAGCCGCCTCTGACGGCGCGCCTGGCCACCCGGCCGCGCGCCCGTCGGGATCGGGCCGGAGTCCAGCGGCTGCTACGGTTCGTCGGTGGCAGCAAGTCGGACGGTAGAGGCAAGACTGCTCGCCACGGAGCCGAGCGTGCGCTGGCTGCTGGGGCTGGCCGTCCTCGCGGGGGCCCTCGGCGCGGTCACCGTCATGGCGGCCGCCTTCCTCCTGAGCGGGATCATCGCGGCGGTCTTTCTCGATGGCCGGGATCTCGCCGACGTGACCGGCCCGCTTCTCGCGTGCGCCGCCCTCGCCGTTCTTCGGATCCCGTTCGCGTGGGCCAGCGATGCGCTCGCGCTCCTCGCCACGACCCGCCTGAAGGCGCGCCTGCGATCCGACCTGACCGGCCATCTCGTGGCTCTCGGACCCGCGTACATGGATCGCGAGCGGACCGGCGAGGTGACGAGCGTCCTCGTCAACGGGATGGGCGCGATCGACGCCTACGTGGCCACCTACCAGCCGGCCAGGCTCCTCGCCGTCGCGATCCCCGCGCTGGTCGTGCTGGTCATCCTCGTGCTGGACCCGCCGACGACGCTCGTCCTGCTCTTCACCGGCCCGATCCTCGTCCTCCTCCTCGCCATCATCGGCAGCCGGACCGGCGCGTCGTCCGCCCGGCGGTTCGCGGAGCTGCGCTGGCTGAGCGCGTTCTTCCTCGACATGCTCCAGGGCATCGGCACGCTCAAGACGTTCGGTCGCGGCGCCGAGCAGGTCGACACCATCCGCTCGATCAGTCGCCAGTACGGCGACACGACGATGGAGGTGCTGCGGACCGCGTTCCAGACCTCGCTGGTCCTCGAGTGGGGCGGTGCGGTCGCGGTGGCGCTGGTGGCGGTCGAGATCAGCCTGCGGCTCATCGACGGGTCGATCGCGTTCGACCGGGCGCTCGCCGTCCTGATCATCGTCCCGGAGTTCTTCCTGCCGCTGCGGCTCCTGGCGACGCGGTATCACGCCCGAACGGCGGGCCGGACCGCGGCGGAGCGGATGTTCGCGATCCTGGACACGCCGGTCACCGGTCGGGGCAGGCGGCCCCGAGCCTCGCGGCTTCGGTCGAGCCGGGTCGACGTCGGCGACGACCCCCATCGACCGGACGGCAGACATCACCTTCACGGACGTGACCGTCACCTATCCCGATCGAACGACGCCGGCCGTCGCCGGCATCGACCTGACCATCCGGGCCGGCGAGAGCCTGGCCCTGGTCGGTGCGACCGGGGCGGGCAAGTCGACCCTGGCGCGCCTGCTGCTCCGGTTCATCGAGCCGACGGCCGGCAGCATCCGGGTCGGGCGACCGACCGCTGGAGGACATCGACCTACCCACCTGGCGAGCCAACGTCGCGTGGGTGCCGCAGCGCCCGCACCTGTTCGAGGGCACGATCGCCGACAACATCCGCCTCGCGATGCCCGAGGCCGACGACGCAGCGGTCGTACGCCGCCGCCACGGCCGCCGGGCTCGACGACGTCGTGCGGTCCTGGCCGCACGGCCTCGACACGCCGACCGGCGAACGCGGGGCGTGGCTGAGTGGCGGCCAGCGCCAGCGGATCGCGCTGGCCCGGGCCTTCCTGAGCGATGCGCCGCTCGTCATCCTCGACGAGGTGACCTCGCAGCTGGACCCGGCCAGCGAAGAGCGGATCCGTGCGGCCCTGGCCCGGCTCGCCCGCGAGCGGACGGTGCTCGTGGTGTCGCATCGGATGCGTCTCGTCACGTCGGTCGATCGCGTCGTCGTGCTCGATGCCGGGCGCATCGTCCAGTCGGGCTCGCCGGCGGAGCTCGCGGCGGTCGGCGGGCCGTACGCGCGGATCCTGGCGATGGCCCATGCCGACGAGGCGGTCGCGTGAGCTCGGCGTCGCGCCGGCTGCTGGCCCTGATCGCCCCGCACCGGGTGTGGATCGTCGGCTGGCGCCCTGCTCGGCTTCCTCGCCATCGGGGCGAACGTGGCGCTGATGGGGCTGTCGGCCTATCTGATCTCGCGCTCGGCGCTCGTCACCAACGTGGCCGAGGTCGCCCTGGCCGTGACCGGCGTCCGGGTCCTCGCCATCGGTCGCGCGTCGTTCCGGTACCTCGAGCGCTACGTGACCCACCGCGCCACGTTCGAGATCCTGACCGACCTGCGCGCCTGGTTCTTCCGCTCGATCGAGCCGCTCGCTCCGGCGCGCCTCGCCGCGTACCGGAGTGGCGACCTGCTCTCGCGCATCGTCGCCGACATCGACAGCCTCGAGGACTACTACGTCCGCGTGATCGTGCCCCCGATCGTCGCCGTGGCGGTCATCGCGCGTCACGTGCCTGGCGCCTGGGGACCTTCGATCCCGCCATCGGCCTGGTCCTGCTGGCGTTCCTCGTGCTGACCGGGATCGCCCTGCCGGTCGCGCTCCGGCGCCTGTCGCGGGACGGTGCCGCCACGCTCGCGACCCGCCGGGCCGCCCTCACGGCACGCCTCGTCGACCAGGTGCAGGGTGTGGCCGACCTCAGCGCCCTCGGCCGGGCGGAGGCGCACCGGCTGGAGGTGCTCGTCTTGGCCGCCGAGGTCGATGGACTCGAGCGTGATCTGGCCAACGGCCGTGCCCTGGCGACGGCCGTCGCAGCGGGGCTCGCCGGGCTTGCCGGCGTCGCCGTCCTCGCCGTGGGCGTCGAGCTTGTCGCGACCGGTCGTCTCGAAGGCGTCTACCTCGCCGTACTGCCGCTCGTGGCCATGGCCAGCTTCGAGATCATCCCGCCACTCGCCCAGGCATTCCAGCTCCAGACGACGACGACCGCGGCCGGCAGCCGCCTGTTCGAGCTCATCGATGCACCGCTGGCGGTCACCGACCCGGATGGCCCGTCACCCGAGCCCCGGGACGACGCCATCGAGATCCGCGACCTGCGCTTTCGCTACGACGCCGACCGTCCGCCGGTCTTCGACGGGCTCGACCTGACCATCCCCTCCGGAACGAGCGTCGCTCTCGTCGGCGCCAGCGGGGCAGGGAAGTCGAGCATCGTCAACCTTCTGCTCCGGTTCTGGGACTGGGAAGCCGGCGAGATCCGGCTCGGTGGCCACGACCTGCGCGCCTACCGCGGCGACGACGCCCGGGCACGGTTCGGCGTCGTGAGCCAGGACGTCTACCTGTTCAACGCGACCATCCGCGACAACCTCGCCCTCGCCGACGCGGATCTCGAGGACGAGCGGATGATCGAGGCCTGCCGGCAGGCAGGCATCCACGACGCGATCGAGCTCGTTGCCGTCGGGGTACGCCACGCGCATCGGCGAGGACGGGGTGCTCCTCAGTGGCGGCGAGCGACAGCGACTCGCCATCGCCCGCGCGCTCCTGACCGATGCGCCGATCCTGGTCCTCGACGAGGCGACCGCCAACCTCGACGTCGAGACCGAGGCGGCGCTGCTGCGCGACCTCGAGCCCATCCTGCGGTCGCGCACCGTGATCGCCATCACGCATCGGGCCGCCGTTGCGGCGCGCATGGATGCCGTCGTGGCCATCGAGGACGGTCGGGCCCGCGTGGTCCGAGCGCGGGCGGCCGCCGCCTGACGGTCGTGCCGCGTGCGCACGGTATCCTTGGCCGATGCCCCGCACCATCGAACTCATCGATCTCGAGCCGCCCATCGAGAAGGTCTTCCTCGTCGCCGTCGACACCGGCAACGAGGACGGCTGGACCGCGCAGGAGTCGCTGGCGGAGCTCGCCAACCTGGCGGTGACGGCTGGCGCCGACGTCGTCGGCGCGGAGTGGCAGAACCGCCGCCACGTCGACCCGAACTGGTACATCGGCAAAGGCAAGGCAGAGGATCTCCTCGCGGCCAAGCGCGAGACCGGCTTCGGCACGCTGATCGCCGACGACGAGCTATCGCCATCGCAGCAGCGCTCGCTCGAGGAGCTGCTGAACGTCAAGGTCATCGACCGTAGCCGGCTGATCCTCGACATCTTCGCGCTCCACGCCCAGACCCACGAAGGCCGCCTGCAGGTGGAGCTCGCCCAGCTCGAATACCAGCTGCCCCGCCTCACCCGCCTGTGGACGCACCTCTCGCGCACCCAGGGCGGCATCGGCTCCCGCGGCCCGGGCGAGAGCCAGCTCGAGACCGACCGCCGGATCATCCGGACGCGCATCTCGAAGATGAAGGAGCGCGTCGAACAGGTCCGCCAGCAGCGAGAGACCGCCGCGCGCGGCCGTGACCGCCGGCTGTGGCCGACCGTCGGCATCGTCGGCTACACGAATGCGGGCAAATCGACGCTCCTCAACTCGCTCGTCGGCAGCGAGGTCGCCAAGGCGGAGGACAAGCTCTTCGCCACGCTCGATCCGACCAGCCGCCAGGTCAAGCTCGGGGACGGCCAGACGGCCATCGTGACCGACACCGTGGGCTTCATCCACAAGCTCCCGCACCAGCTCGTGGACGCCTTCCGGGCGACGCTCGAGGAGGTCAACCGCGCGGACATCCTGGTCGAGGTGGTGGATGCCGCCGATCCGCACCGCGACGAGCATCGCCTGACCGTCCAGACCGTCCTCGACGAGCTCGGAGCGGGCGACAAGCCGCGTGTCGTGGCCCTCAACAAGGCCGACCTCGTGGACCGGACCGCGCTCGACGGCTCGGCGACGGCGCCGGCCATCGCGGGCGAGGTCCCCGTCTCGGCGCTGACCGGGTTCGGGCTCGACACGCTGCGCGCGGAGATCGCCGCCGTGCTGGCCTCGATGTGGGTCGACGTCGACGTGGCGATGCCCTATGCCGCCGGCGAGCTGCTGGCGCGCGTCCGCGAGCGCGGCACGGTCGACATCGAGTACCGCGAGCAGGACGTGCGGGTACGGGGACGCGTCGCCCCGGCGCTTGCCGGCGAGCTCGAGGCCGTCGCTCGCCAGTGGGCGGAAGCGGTCGACGAGTCCGTGCCGACGCCGGTCGGGTCCGCGTCGCGCGAGGCATGACCCCGGTCCGCCGCGGCGGGCGCCTGGACGGCCCCTCGGGACAGCGCTGGATCTGGAGCGTCGCCGAAGGAGCGCGCGGCACGCGCTGGCGCGAAGTGGCCAGCGACGGGGGAGGGGTAGTCCGCTCCGTCTTGCTCGAGGTGACGCCGCTGGGCCGCCCGCAGCGCCTCGAGGTGTCGAGCGGCGCCGGGCTGCTGACCCTTCATCCCGAGCGGGATGGAACGGCGCTCCACGGCAACGTCGTCACGCCCGACGGGATCCGGCATCTCACCTTCTCGTGGAGCGATGCCCATGCGCTGCTGTTGATGGCGTCGCCGGTCGCGGCGGCCGTCCTCGTGCGGAGTCTGCCTCCGGTGGATGTCGGCGCCACGACCGAGCTCGATGGTGTGCTGCTCGACGACCGGCTGGAGCCGGCCGCGGATCGCGTGACCGTCACCCGCTCGGCGCCCGACCTCTGGTCCATCCAGGCGACGCCGGGTGGGCCATCGTCGGAGGTGCGCCTGGACGAGGGCGGTCTGCCGACGGGGTCCGGCGCGTCGGATTGGCCGCTGGAGCGCTGAACGCGCTCGATCCTGTGGATTTGATGTGGATATCCTCGCCATCGCAACGACGATGCGACGAATCTCGTGGACAACCAGGGTTCCCATGCAACGTCGCGTCGCCTATCGTAGGCAGTGCCTGAAGGGGCAGCGAACATCTAGTGATCTCGCCGGTGTTTACATTGGTGGGAGCAACTAAGTGATCGAGGTTCCTTCGGGCGTTTCCTTTTCCCCCACGTGGATGGATGCCATCCCATGCAGCTGGCGCCCGGCCTGCACCGCCTCGGCGGCGGGCTCATCAATGCCTATCTCCTGGCCGACGGCGGAGCGGTCACGATCATCGATGCTGGCGTGCCCGGATACTGGTCCGACCTCCCGGCGGAGCTCGCGGCGATGGGGCGCACCATCGAAGACGTCCGTGCGATCGTCCTGACCCACGGGCACTCGGACCACATCGGCTTCGCCGAGCGCGGCCGGCGGGAGCGTGGTTGGCCGGTCCACGTCCACGAGCTCGACGCCGCCCTGGCCCGTGGCGAGGTGCCCAACCCGGCCAAGGGCCTCGGGCCCGTCAAGATCGGGCCGCTGCTGTCGTTCCTGTGGTTCGGGGCGCGCCACGGCGGGCTGCGCACGACGGTGATCAAGGAGGTCGCGACCTACGGCGACGGGGCGACGCTCGACGTCCCGGGCTCGCCCCGGGTCATCCTCGTCCCCGGCCACACGCCCGGCAGCGCCGCGCTGCACGTACCGAGCCACGATGCGTTGTTCGCCGGTGACGCGCTGGCGACCAAGGCCGTCACGACCGGTGCGACCGGCCCGCTGATCGCCCCCTTCACGGCCGACCCCGACCAGGCGCGACGCTCGCTCGAACGCCTGCGCGGGATCGAGGCCCACTGGCTCCTTCCGGGCCACGGCCTGCCCTGGACCGACGGCGTCGACGCGGCGATCACGCGCATCGTCGGCTGAAACGACCCGGTCCGACGGGCTGATCCGCGCGGTCCGCGACCGGTTTCGTGGACAGGCTGTGGACGATCGCGCCAGGAACCGCCATCTCGTCCCGAAACTCGTGGATAAGTCCCCTTCCCAGGCCAGGTTGCGGGCCGGTATAGTCGGTCTTGCCCGAAGGGGCAGCCAGACCGAAAGCGGCGACGCAGGTGTTTACATCGGCGGCGACGGCTACGGACCGGAAGTTCCTTCGGGCGTTTTCGTGCGTCCGGGATCTTGTCCCGCAACACCAGCGAGGGCTACCACGATGCGCACCGATCCCGCTCTCGAGCCCGAGGCCATCCGCGCCGCCCACGCGCGCATCCCCGCCGCGTTCCGCGACTCGCCGCAGTACGTCCACGAGGGCCTGAGCGCGCGCTGGGGCAGCCCGGTCATCGTCAAGATCGAGACGTCGAACCCGATCCGCTCGTTCAAGGGCCGCGGGACCTGGGTCGCGGTCGAGGGCCTCGCGGCGGACGGTCGGATCGGGCCGGACCGGCCGATCGTGTGCGTATCGGCCGGCAACTTCGGCCAGGGCGTCGCCTATGCGGCCCGCGCCCTTGGACTGCCCTCGGTCGTGTTCTGCTCGACCCTCGCGAACCGCTCCAAGGTCGCCCGCATGCGCACCCTCGGCGCGACCGTCATCGAGCATGGCGACGACTTCGATGCGGCCCGGGCCGAATCCGAAGCCTATGCGGCCGAACATGGCGCCGAGCTGCTCGTCGACGGCGAGGACCAGCGGATCGCCGCCGGCGCCGGCACGATGGCCGTCGAGGTGACCGATGCCGTGGACCGCGGCGACCTTCCGGCGCCGGCGCTCGTGTCGGTCCCGGTCGGCAACGGTGCGCTCATCAACGGGATCGGGTCGTGGCTGCGGTCCGCCGCGCCCGGATGCACCGTGCTCGGCGTGCAGGCCGAGCTCGCCGACGCCATGGTCCGCTCGTGGCGGGCCGGGCGCGCGATCGACACCGAGACGGCCGCGACCTACGCCGATGGCATCGCCGCGCGGGTGGTCATCCCCGAGGCCGTCGACCTCCTGGCCGATCGCGTCGATGCGATGGTGACCGTCAGCGAGGCCGCCCTCCACGACGCCCAGGCGCTGCTGACCGAGGAGCTGGGGATCACGGTGGAAGGCGCAGCCGCCGCGACGTGGGCCGGCCTGGCCGAGACGCCGCGTCCGGACGGGCCGGTCCTGCTGATCGTCACCGGTAGCAATACCTGAAGCCCGTCCGCACCTGACGCCCGTCCGCCAGGATCGGCCCGATGACGAGCGCACGGCGGTTCCTTCCGGCCGAACCGGCCGACTTCCTGCGCGCGGTCGTACCGATCGCGCTGCTCGCCGTCGCGGCCGCCATCCCGGCGACCCGCCTGGTCATCGCCGTGCTGCTCGTCACGGGGACGGCCGTTGCGATCGGGCGGAACGTTCCCGTGCGCTGGGCCTGGGCGGATCGAGATCCATGTCGGGCTCGACATCCCGCTCTACTACGGGCTCGCCTGCGCGACCTGAGGCCGATCCGGGGCCAACCGCCCGCTCGTGCCATCATCGACTCATGACCCAGCAGTTCGCCCGCGTGCCCGCCGATGCCGGCGACGTCGTCCGCCAGGTGCGCGGCTTCGGCGGCGTTCCGTGGTCCCGGCTGTTCCGCTACCTGCGGCCGCAGCTCCCGCTCTTCAGCGTCGCGATCGTCGGCCTGCTGATGAGCTCGGTCATCGGGCTCCTGTTCCCGCTGATCATCGCCGGCATCACCGGTGAGGTCGTCGCTGGCGGCGACTCGGCGGCCCTCGACAAGCTCATCGCGCTCCTCATCGGGCTGTTCGTGATCCAGGCCATCGGCAGCTTCATCCAGACGTGGCTGCTCGGGGTGGTCGGCGAGCGGGTCGTGGCCCAGCTCCGCGGCGAGCTCTACGGCCGGCTCGTGACGCTCTCGCTCGACTTCCACGGCCAGCATCGCGTCGGTGAGCTCGTGTCGCGTCTGTCGAGCGACGTGACGCTCGTCCGGACGCTGCTCACCCAGACCGTCACGACCCTGCTCTCCTCGGTCATCGGGCTCGTTGGGTCGGTGATCATCCTGTTCACGCTCAGCCCGTCGCTCCTGCTCGTCGTGCTGCTGCTGGCGCCCGCGCTCATCGTGGTCGCGATCGTCTTCGGTCGACCGCTGCAGCGGGTCAGCACCCAGGTCCAGGACACGATCGCCGGCAGCACGACGACGGCCGAGGAGGTCCTGTCCGGCATCCGCGTCGTCAAGAGCTACGTGCGCGAGGACTGGGAGCTCGAGCGCTACGACGTCGACCTGCAGGGCGTCGTGACCGCCGGATCGCGGCTGGCCCTGTGGCGTGCCGGGTTCGGGGCGCTGATGGGCTTCCTCGGCTTCGGGGCGATCGCCGCGCTGCTCTGGTACACCGGCCACCAGGTCATCGAGGGGTCGCTCGGGATCGGCACCCTGACCGGGTTCCTGCTCTACGGCGTCGCCATCGGCGCCAGCCTCGGCACCATCGCCGGCCTGTACGGCCAGTTCCGCGAGGGGACCGGTGCGGTCGCCCGGGTGTTCGAGATCATCGACACCCGACCGACCGTGGTCGACGCGCCGGACGCCGTCCCGATCGGCCCGACCACGGGGCGGATCACGCTCAGCGGGGTGACGTTCGCCTACGACCCGGGCCAGCCGGTGCTGCGCTCCATCGACCTCGACGTCGCGGCAGGGGAGAGCCTGGCGCTCGTCGGGCCGTCCGGGTCGGGCAAGACCACGCTCGTCGGCCTCATCCCGCGGCTGTGGGACGTGACGGCCGGCAGCATCGTCATCGATGGTCACGACGTCCGCAGCGTCACGACCGCCAGCTTGCGCGAGCACATCGGTCTCGTCGCCCAGGAAGCGACGCTGTTCGGCGGCTCGATCCGCGACAACATCCGCTACGGCCGGCTCGACGCGACCCAGGACGAGATCGAGGCCGCCGCCCGCGATGCCAACGCGCACGATTTCATCGCCGCCCTGCCCGAGGGCTACGACACCATCGTGGGCGACCGAGGCATGCGCCTGTCCGGCGGGCAGCGCCAGCGCGTCGCCATCGCGCGGGCCATCCTCAAAGACCCGCCGATCCTGCTGCTCGACGAGGCGACGAGCTCGCTCGACAACGAGTCGGAGCGTCTCGTCCAGGAGGCGCTCGACCGGCTCAAGGTCGGGCGCACGACGATCATCGTGGCCCACCGGCTCTCGACCATCCGGGCGGCCGATCGCATCGCCGTGCTCGACGACGGCTGGCTCGTGGAGCTCGGGACCCAGGACGAGCTGCTTGCCCACGACGGCCTGTACGCCCGCCTCCATCGACTCCAGTTCACCCTCCCGACGGCGAGGTCGATGGACTCGGGCTGGTCACGAGCGCCGCTGTTACTTGACCGGGAAGTGATACCAATGTGATATCATCCTGTCGTTGCGGCGAAGGGGCCGCGCGAAAGGAGATCCGGTCACATGAACACGGAGCGCGCCGGCCGATCCCTGCCGGGGATCCCGACCTTCCTGGTCCTGCTCGCCGCTGCCATCGGGCTGGGGTTGCTGAGCCTCTGGTACCTCGTCACGATCCTCATCCCGGGGTTCGATCAGCCGGCGACCAGGTGCCATCCGGTTCGCGCTACTCTGACGCTCGGTCGATCGCGCGGGGGAGGGGACCGGACCCGCCCGACCTCGTCCGCGAAACCGTGACCTGTCAGGATTTGGCCCATGCCATTCCCTGCACCGGACCTCGCGCTCACCCACATCCTCGTCGTCGCCGACCTGGCGCGGTCGCGCGTCTGGTACCTCGACGTCCTCGGCGCGTCGCTGTACCGCGAGTACGGCGGGTCGTCGATCGTGCTCCAACTCGGCGGATCGTGGCTCCTGCTCGTCACCGGTGGGGGACCGACCGACGACAAGCCCGGCGTCAGCCTTGCTCCGCCGGCCGACCCGGCGACCCTCGACCACCTGTTCACGATGCGGGTCGACGACTGCCAGGCGACCTACGACGAGCTCGTGGCCCGCGGAGCCACGTTCCTGACGCCACCGGTCACGCATGGCGCCGAGACGCGCTGCTTCTTCCGCGATCCCGACGGGCATCTCTTCGAGATCAGCGAATACCGAGGCTAGGAGGGGACCGATGACGACCGACGACGTCGTAGCCGCGCTCGGCGAGGATGTCACCGACCACCAGCTCGTCCGACCCGACGGCCGGATCGTCGCCTGGACCGAATCCGGGGTCGCCGGCGGGCGCCCGATCCTGCGTGTGCCGGGAACACCGGGCTCGCGCTACTCGTTGCGCTCGGATCGGAGCCCCTGGGTCGAGCGCGGCCTGCGCGTGATCATGACCGAGCGTCCGGGCTACGGCGCATCCACACGTCTCGAGGGACGCGGCTTCGCCGAGCATGCCGACGACCTCGCGGCGATCCTCGACACGCTTGGCATCGATCGGTTGCCGGTGTACGGCGGCAGCGGCGCATCGCCGCACATCCTGGCCTTCGCTGCGCGTCATCCGTCGAGGGTCAGCGCGGCGACCGTCCTCGTCGGTGCGGCGCCGGTCGAGCCGGCCGAGGCCGACGACATGATCGATCTCAACGCCCTCGCGTACCGGCTCCATCACGAGGGTCGATTCGAGGAGCTCTGGCAGATGACCGTCGACGTTCGCGACCAGATCATGGCGGACCCGGTCGTCGCGCTGCGGGGCACCTTCGCCTCGTCGAACGACGTGGACCGCGCGATCGTCGAGGATCCAGGCTGGCAGCAGAGCATCGTCATCGGCATCACGGAGGCGCTGCGACAAGGCCCGGGCGGCTGGTACGACGAGGGCCTGGCCATGGAGAACCCGTGGGACTTCGATCCCGCCGATGTCGCGACCGACGTGACCTGGTGGCACAGCGACGGTGACCGCAACGCGCCGCTCTCGGCAGCGCGCCGGGTCGTGGATCAGCTGCCCAACGCTCGACTGCATATCTGGAGCGATGCCGGGCACCTTACGCCGTATCTGCGCGAACCCGAAGTGCTTGACGAGCTGCTCGCGCGGGTCTAGATCGCTGGCAACCGGCGGGCGCTGGCGCTGGGCCCTTCTTGACGGTCGCCTTTCATGTTGTAGTATGCGACAACGATGTTGACCGTTCCTGAGGCAGCGCGGCGGGCTGGTCGCAATCCCGAGACGATCCGGCGCTGGATCCGGGAAGGGAAGCTCCGCGCGCACAAGGTCGGGACCCAGCATGTCCTCGAGGAAGAGGACCTGGCCGAGGTGATGCGTGCCTCGCAGGACACGATGCCCATGCCGGAGCATTGGAAGCGGGGCTTCTGGGGTGGCCCGATGCCCGATTGGGCGGCCATCGTTCGCGAACAGCGCTCAGAACACTGATGCCGGCGCTCGTGATCGACGCGAGCGCAGCTCTGCACGTCGCGCTGTCCGATGAATCGACAGTCGAGCTGGAGCGGTACGACCTCGTGGCGCCAACCTTGTTCCTGTCCGAGCGCACGTCCTCGTTGGCCTCCGCCGCCTTTCGCGGCGCCATCCCGCAGGAGCTCATCTTCGACGCATTCGATCGGCTCGAAGCCATCAGCGTGCGCATCATGGAGACCGACGCCACGCATCGTCGCGCAGCGCTCGCACTGGCGCGCTCACTCGGCTGGGCGAAGACCTACGACGCCGAGTACGTCGTCCTGGCGCAACGACTGGCGTGCCCGATCCTGACCACCGATACGCGACTGGCACGCGGTGCCGCACATATCGTCGAGATGCTGGACCCGCGGGATTGGATCTAGCATCTCGCGGCGGCGCCAGGGGTCCTTGACATTAACTTCCGATAAGGTGAGTTATGTCTGTCTAGCACTCGGACTTGGCCGGCGCAAAGGTGGCTGGCTGTGACAGGCTAGCGGCGGGCTACCGCCGGACGGACACTGTCAATGATGATGGTGGGCTGGAACGCGCGACCCGTGACTGGAGGTTCGCGGTTGGCATCGGGTTACGATCGATGGGCTAGCAGCGATGCCTACGAGCGATACATCGGTCGCTGGAGTCGGCCGGTTGCCGACCAGTTCGTGGCGTGGCTCGAGGTGCGGCCCGGCCGGCGTTGGCTCGATGTCGGATGCGGGACCGGCGCCCTGACCCAAGCGATCCTGAATCGATCCGCGCCGGCCGCGGTCCTTGGTGTCGATCCGGTGGAACCGTTCATCGCACGCGCCTCTGACGCGCTGACAGACCCGCGGGCCTCATTCTCGCTCGGATCGGCGGTCGATACCGGGCTCCCGGATGGCGCGGCCGACGTCGTGGTCGCCGGTCTCGTACTGAACTTCGTTCCCGACGTCGGTGCAGCGCTTGCCGAATGGCGGCGGGTGCTCGCACCGGGCGGCGTGGTGGGCGCTTACGTCTGGGACTATGTGCGTGGCATGGGGTTCATCCGTCAGTTCTGGGACGCGGCCGTGGCCGTCGATCCTGCTGCGGCCGCGCTGGATCAGGGTGGGCAGGCGGGCATCACTGCCGCAGGGCACTTGGAGGCCGCCTTTCGAGCCGCCGGGTTCGTGGCCGTCGAGGCGCGCTCGATCGCGATCCCGACGGTCTTCGCAGACTTTGATGACCTATGGCTCCCCTTCCTTGGCGGTACTGGTGGGGCCCCCGGATACGTGGCCACGCTGGATGACGTCCATCGCGACGCCATCCGCGAGCAGCTTCGCCGATCCATCGCCGCCGAGCCCGACGGCTCGATCCACTTCGAAGCCCGCGCATGGACCGTCCGAGCCCGCCAGCCTAGCGAAACGCCGCGCGAGGGCTGAGGATCGTCGGGAGGCCGGGGTTCCGAGATGGTCACCGGTGCCGATGTGGGCCACCAATGGAACGCTCGCCTCGATGCCGACGGCTGTGGAGCGTGAAAGCCGCGACTGCAGTCGATCCAGAATGCAAATCAAGGACGTGGAGCGCGCCGTCCAACGCTCGGCGGTCGTGGCCGCGATCAGTACCGGTACAGGGACGCGATGAACGGCGTCCGGTTGAACATCAGCAGCGCGATCGGGATGCCGATGACCGTCAGCTGGATCAGCCAGGCGGCGGCCATCCACAGGCCCGACAGCCACCAGCCGACCAGCAGGAACCAGATGCCGCGGATCGGCCACGCGACCTGCGGGCGGCCGCGGTCGATGACGACGGTGCTCCCCTGCTCGTCCTGGCCGAGGGACCACTCGCGCGTCTGCGCGGCCGCAGGGTCAGGATCGATGGCAGCCGGTTGATGATCCAGATGCCGAGCGGGATGCCGATGATCGTGATCAGCGCGATCCACGCGATCGTGACGGCGATCCCCGACGCCCACCAGCCGATGAACAGCCACCACAGGAACCGGACGAGCAGGCTCGGGCCGCGCTCGTAGACGGTCGTGGTCGCGCTGGGTGCGCTCGGTGGCAACGCCGGCTGGGTCGTCACGCTCCCCTCCCCCGGTGGTCGACCCGGCCGGTCGACCTGGCGCTGACTATAGCGAGCCGTGCGTCGCGCGGCAGCGCCACGCCGGGCGTCGTCAGCCTTCGGCGACGTACCGCCGTTCGCCGTTCGAGGGATCGAGCCAGACGCGCATCACATGGCCCGATGTCGGGTCGGTGAAGATCTCGTCGGTGCGTCGGAAGCGCGACTCGAGTGGCGTCCCGCGCGGCTCGCCGCCGGCCGGTCCGGTCGGGGCGCGCGCGCGGTCGCCGGCCTCGGACCGGTAGCGCATCCGCTCGATCAAGGCGCCGACGACGAGCGCGAGACCGCCCAGCACCGTGTAGACCCCGACGACGGTCCCCGGGCCACCGGGCAGCGCGATCAGGTACAGCCCGAGGACGGCGACCGCGAGCCCGGCGACGATAGCCAGGATGCGCGCGAGCCCGATGCCCATGGTCACTCGACCGGCGTGCCGAGTCCGCTGTCGGCACCGGTATCGGGCGCGACGACGACGGCGGTCCCGTAGGCGACGATCTCGCTCATCGTGCCCGACAGCTCGGAGCTGTCGAAGCGCATCGAGATGATCGCGTTCGCTCCCAGCAGGGTCGCGTTGGCGACGAGCCGGTCGAGCGCCTGACGGCGGGTGTCCTCGAGGAGGCTCGTGTACTCGTGGATCTCACCTCCACCGAGCGACCGCAGGGTCGCCACGATGTTGCCGCCCAGGCCGCGGCTGCGGACCACGAGACCGAAGACCATGCCCTTGCTCTCGACGATGCGATGGCCCGTCAGGAACGGGGTCGTGACGACGATCATGGGTGCTCCTCGTGGCGGATGGCCACCGGTGGGGATGGAGACGGTTCGCAGGTCGATCTGCCACCGATCGTACGCCGTTCCGCGAGCTGGATGCGTGCTGCTGCCACGACGCTCGGCCGCCCGGTGATTGAACGAGTGGACGCCTCGAGTGCGTCATAGAGGTAGCGCCGGGCCCGACGCGATCGAGGGCGCACCAGCGACGGAGGGGTCGATATGGCCGCGAACACGTTCCTTTCCCGTGGTAGGCGGACACGACACCGCTGGCTGGCGGTGCTTGGCTCGACATTGATCGCTCTGTCGCTGGCCGCGGGATCAGCAAGCGCGACCGTCGACCGAGATCCTCCCGTCGTCAAGGAGCCCTACGCGTTCGATGCCTGGGATTGCGGCTACCTGATGCGCGTCGAGGGCGTGCAGAGCCACCGGATCCACGTCCGCACCGATCGGCGGGTCGACGACAACTTCTTCTTCACGGACAACTACGCCTGGCGCGAGACGTGGACCGCGGAGGACGGTCGGTCATTCACGCTGTCCGCCAACGGGATCTTCAAGGACGTCCAGGCCCACAAGGTCGCGGGCTCGCTCTACGCGTTCGAGTTCCACGAGAACGGTCAGCCATTCGTCATCACCAACTCGAACGGCCGAGTCATCTACCGCGACCGCGGGAACATCACCGGGAACTACACGTTCGACTTCACCACTGGCGCGTTCGAATTCCAGGGGTTCCAGCTCCACGGGCCGCACCCGACGTTCGACGTCGACCTGTGCCGCCTGGTCGCACCCCTCACCGGGATCAGCGACTCCTCGCAGTACCAGACGCTCCGGCCGCTCGGGTCGACCGATTCGACGGCGGGCTACGCCGAGTACTTGCCGCCGAGCTACGACCCGGACGGCGCGCCGAGCCCGCTCCTCCTGTTCTTCCACGGCTACGGCGAGACCGGGGACGGGTCGCCGGAGGCCGTCGACCGGCTCGTCGCCGCGGGCATCCCGAGGTACATCGACGTCGACGGCTGGCCGACGGACCGACCGTTCGTCGTGCTCTCCCCGCAGCACGTCGAGGATGCGCCCGGTTTCGATTTCTCGAGCTGCGATAGCGCGACCTTCGGTGGCTCGTGCAACATGCAGGTCCAGCACGACAACGGGAACGTGCAACCGGCGTTCTGCACGACCCCGGACGAGGTCCACGACTTCATCGACTATGCGCTCGCCCACTACAACGTCGACCCATCCCGGGTGTACATCACCGGCCTGTCGTGCGGCGCGTACGGCATCTGGGAGTACCTGGGGAAGTACGCGGGGACCGTGAAGGCGGCCGCGGCCGTGCCGATCGCCGGCGACGGACGGCCGGCATGGTCACCGTCGTATTGCGGTCTTGACGAGACCCCACTCTGGGCGTTCCACGGCGCGATGGACGACACCGTCGATCCGGATGGCAGCATCGTGCCGCTCACGGCGCTCCAGGCCTGCCCGAATGTCCCGGCCGACCAGGCGCGGCTCACGGTCTTCCCGGAACGCGACCACAACAGCTGGGACCCAGCGTACGGCGGCGCGGACGGCAACGACATCTACGCGTGGATGCTCGGATTCACGAATCCCTGAGCGACCGAGTCCGAGGCGGGTCGACCTCGCCCTCCACCCATCGTTCGATCGAAGGCCGGGCACACGAGCCCGGCCTTCGCGCCGCCTCGAGCACGAGGTGCCGCCGCCCGGTTATGTTGAAGCCATGCCAGTCCGGACAGTCATCGAACACGGCCCGAAGGGCAAGCGGTCGGTGGCGTTCGCCCTCGACTGGCCAGGCTGGAGTCGAGGCGCGAAGACGCCCGAACTCGCCGTGGCGCTACTCGAGTCCTATCGACACCGGTATCGGCCGATCATCGACCTCGCCGGCATGGCCGGTGACTTCGACGCTTCCGGGCCCCTCGAAGTCGTAGAGGAAAGCGTCGGTATCGGTGGGACCGACTTCTGGGGCATCTCCTACTCGCCTGCGTCGAGCGAACAGGACCCGATGAGCGAGGCGGCGTTCGAGCGCGCCCTCACCATCCTGCAGGCCTGCTGGGCGTTCTTCGACGGCGTGGCGTCGCGGGTCTCTCCCGTGATGCGCAAGGGCCCTCGCGGGGGCGGACGCGATCGCGACCGGATCATCAGCCACACGATCCGCATCGAAAGCGAGGACTTCGCGACCCGGGTCGGGCTACAGATACCGGAGGGCGGGGCCCTGACGCCGGATGGACTGCGGCAGTATCGGGAGACCTACGTCGCGGCGATGCGCGCCTACAACGCCGGGGAGTTCGAGCAGCCCATGAAGTCGTGGACGTTGCCGTTCCTGATCCGACACTCCGCCTTCCACACGCTCGACCATGCGTGGGAGATGGAGGACAAGGACCTCTCGGCCGAATAGCGTCAGCTCTGCTTGGTCCCGATCACGGTGACGCCGTCGACCGCTGGGTAGTTCGAGAAGTAGCGCTTCCTGAAGTGGAGCTTGCCGTGCTCGTAGATCGAGACGGTGACCCACACCTTGGCGCCGTCCGCCGGGGCGTTGTTGACGAACCGATACCCCACGGGTTTGCTCCGATCCCTCACGGTGATGGCCCTTGCACGCGGGCCATTCCGGATGACCCGGTTGCTGATCTTGAGGGTCCGTCCGTTCGGCACGCTCCAGATCTTGAAGGTGATCCATCGTTTGCTGCCGGCGGGGGTGATGATCCGCTGGATCAGGATCGGATACTTGGTGTCGTTCCTGAAGCTCATGGTCTGCTTGGTCTTGCCGACGATCCACACGGTGGCATCGAGGCCCGCCGGATACCTGGTGATGTACTCGCTGTGGGCCTTTCGAGCGAGTGGCGTCATGCCTGCCTCGAGCGCCGCGTTGAACAACGTCGTGGACGTGGTGCAGATGCCGCCGCCGAGAGCGCCCGTGACCGTGATCTTCCCGTTCACGATGGCGTTGCCCGGCCCGACGCCAGGGAGCTTGCTCACATCGCCGACGACCTTCCAGAAGTCGAACTTCCCGCCTGGCGGCACGACGGTGCCGTTGATCTTGGTGGCCGGTGCCTCGATGTTCCCGCCGAAGTGGTTGTTGATGATCGGCCAGTAGAAGACGCTGAACGAGCTGATGACCTTCATCTTGGGTGCGAACGCCTTGGCGTCGGCCGACGACAGCTTGGGGTCGACGGCCTTGACGACCGCCGCGACGGGCTGCGGCGCCGTCCCAAACTGGCGGGCGACGATCTCGTCGATCAGCGCAGTCTTCATCTCGTCCGGGAGGATCGTGCGGCCCTCGCGGCTGCCGTGGGTGACGACGATGTGCCCGCCGACCCGCTTGAGGCCGGCGTTCCGCACCTTCTGATCGACCTTCTTGGCGAGCTTCGTGACGATCGGGTCGAGACCCGTCGTGTCAAGGACCGGGGTGATGTTCCCGTCGACCGTGGTCGCGAGCCGGACGAGCGGCGCGAGGCTCTTGCCGGTGATCGTCCAACTGTCCTTGCCCCGGGTGACGACCACGTCGGAGGCGATCCGATCCGCGGCCGCCTTGGCCTCTTCGGCCGAGGACGTGGCAACGGCGGGTGCCACGGCGACTACGGGCACGGCCAAGGTGATCGAAGCCGGTGTGTCGAGCGCCGTGAGTTGCGGGTCGAGCGCGCTCAGCAGGGCAGCCTCGTCCACCTCGCGACCGTCCTTCGACGGGGAGACGCTGAACGTCCCACCCTCGCCGGCCGACACGTAGGCGTCCACCGGAGTCTCATCGATCGTCGTGGCGAGGGTCTCGACGGCGGCGGCCAGCTTGAGGGGGTCGTAGGCAACGGCCGGTTCGAGGGTCACGCCGTGGATCGCTGCCTGGGGCGACCCGATCAGGTCCGTGAGGGGCTCGCCCTGGCGGCCCGCCGCGAGTGCCGCGTCCGCGAGCGCCGAGCTATCGGGGCCACGGCCGACGTCAGCGTAGCTGATGGTGGTGACTTCGCCGTCCGGGCCGGTCAGCGCGATCTCCCCAGTGCCGAACGATCCATAGGCGTTCGCGATCGCCGCCTCCGCCTGCTCGCGGGTGAGCCCGCCGAGGTCCGTGCTACCGACGAGGACGCCGGGCAGGACCCGGCCGTCGTATTGCTGGCCCCAGGCGTACAAGACCCCAGCGCCGACGCTGAGGGCGAGCGCGAAGCCCAGGACGAAGGAGACGCCGAAGCGGAGGGCCAGAGACCGTCGGCGCCGAGGCCGTGCCGGGGGCTCGCCGTCGGTGGCGGCCGGATGCGGCACGAGGGGCACGACCGGTACGGTATCGACGCCGGGCTCCGTGGCATCCGCCCCGGCCTCGGGCGTGGGGCTCACGAGGGCCGCCAGCGACGGGTCGGCGTCGATCGATGGCTGGTCATGCCGAACCAGCGCCGCGAGCTCGGGGTCCCCGGCGGGCGTCTCGGCTTCGGGCGTGGATGCGTCGGAAGCCCGGTCGTCTTCGGAGTCGGTCAGGTCGGTCATCGGGTGCTCATGCGCGCTTGGCCGGCGCCGGGACGCGTCCCTGGCAGCCGCGGCATTCTCGCTTGTCCGCGCGAATTTGTCACATTCGTCACTCCATCGAGCCGCGTGGCATGCTCCTGTCCATGATGACTCGTTACCTCATCCTCCTGCGCGGCATCAACGTCGGCGGCCGCAACAAGGTGCCGATGGCGGCCCTGCGCGAGCTCCTCGAATCGCACGGCCACACGACGGTCTCCACCTACATCGCCAGCGGCAACGTGATCCTGAGCTCCGATCGCAGCGCGGCCGCGATCAAGCGTGAGCTCGAGGAAGCGCTCCCCAAGGCCTTCAAGCTCGACAGCGAGCTGATCGCGGTGCTGGTCCTGACGCTGGCGCAAGTCCAGGCCGTCGTTCGGAAGCGGCCCAAGGGCTTCGGCGACCATCCGGAGACGTACCACAGCGACGCGGTCTTCCTCATCGATATCGACGCGAAGACGGCGATGCAGGTCTTCGACCCGCGGCCGGGCGTCGACGAGGTGTGGCCGGGGACCGGCGTGATCTACTCGCAGCGACTGAGCGCCCAGCGAACGAAGAGCCGGCTCGGCAAGATCGTCGGGACGCCGGCGTACAAGTCGATGACGATCCGAAGCTGGCAGACGACGCTGGCACTCCTCGAGCGCATGGAGGCGCCCGAGGTGGAGGCCAAGACCTGACCATGGATCGCGAGCCATCCCAGACATATCGTGGGGAACGAGCATGACATCGCCTGACAAGGGTTCGAAGGAAACGGTGGGCGCTGGCCGACCCGTCAAGGACACAGACGGTTCGTCGGCCCCGATTGCGCCGGAGGCACGCAAACCCGTCAAGCCGGCGGCCGCGGAACCGGGCGTCCTCGCGACGCTGCCAGCCGCCATGACCGGCCGCGCAAGCCCCGCAAAAGCCGCGGTCGGCGACAAGCCCGTCTTTGCGTACATCAGCAGCTTGCCGCAACCGCAACGCGCCATCGCCGAAGCGGTCGATGCCCTGGCGGCCAGGACGCTGCCCGATCTGCAGCGCTCCGTCAAATGGGGCATGGCCTGGTATGGCGTCGGCGATGGGTGGTGCTTCTCGTGCGGCGGCTTCGCCGGCCACGTCAAGCTCGCGTTCGGGCGCGGCACGTCACTTACGCCCGTACCGCCAGCCACGCCGATCGGGATGGGCAAGGAGACACGCGGCGTGGACCTCGCGTCATTGGATGAGATCGATGAACACCAGCTCGCCGCGTGGATGGAACAGGCCGCGGCCCTCCCGGGATTCGGGAAACGATGAGCGCCACGATCGCCGGCTAGTTCGCCTCGGCGATCGTGGCGGGACTGGATCCATGCGTCATGGAAGCGTCCATGCGGCGGCCACGCACCGCGCGTTCTCGGTCGATGACGGCGGTGGCGGGCAGGCCGATCCGACGATCGTGCGACCGCTGACAGCGTGCATCCCGAAGTACTCGTAGCCGGCCGGCGGCGGCAGGACGCGAACCTCGTCGGTTTCGAGGTCCCATATCAGACCCGTGGACATGTCGTGGCCGATCACGACCGTTCCGCTCACCCCGACGGCCTTGCCGTAGACGCTCGTTGCCGGGAGGGCGAGCCGGCGCACCGAGCCCGTGACCGCATCCCAGATCGCTGGCAGCGGCGTGCCCTCCTCGCCGTCGCAGCACCAACCGACCACCGTCGTGCCGTCCACGTCCCATGGGACGCCGTCCCGGGTCGACGGCAGCAGGTCGAGGTCACGGGCCTCGGCGGCGAGCGGGTCCCAGATCAAGGGCTGGGGGTCGTCGGACGTCGTGGTCCACCCCCCGACGGCGGTGTCGCCGCTGATGGACCTCGGCAGGCCGATGCCGTGGTCATCAGGCATCTCGAGGATCCGAACCGCGCCCGTCACGGTGTCCCATGCCACCGGGGCCCCGATCGCCCCGTGCTGTGCCCACACCTCGCCGACCGCGGTCATGCCGCTGATGGCATGCGCATCTGTCCGCGTGTAGCTGCTCGTGAAGCCGTCGGGGATGTCGAGGATCCGGAGGTCGCCGGTCTGCGTGTCCCAGGCCATCGCGCGATCCTGGCCGCGCTTCTTTCCCGTGCCGATGGCCCCCATGCCGACCGCGGTCGTGCCGCTCACGCCGTTAAGGCTGACGTAGGTCTCGCCGTTCGCGTAGACGAACTCGTCGGGAACGTCCAGCACGCGGAGTGCGCCGGTCGTGGTATCCCAGACGGCAGGCAGCTCGTCGTCTAGCGGGCCGACCTTCACCCAGCCCACGGCCGTCGTGCCATCGACCGCTTCGGCGCTGCCTTGGGTGTAGCCGGCCGGAAGGTCGAGCGCACGGAAGGCGATCTCCGGCATCGGCGACGGCGCCGGGGTGGTGGCCGGGGCGGACGCGGCGTTTGTCGTGAGCGCGGTCGAGGTCGGCCCGGGCTTCGTGGAAACGCCCGCGGTGCTTGACGGCACGCTGGCCACGCTGCACGCGGCACTCATCAGGGCGATGACCACGATGATGACGACCCGGAGGCGCTTCATGCCCATGATCGTGCTGCGATCCCGACGCCCGGTCGAGGGCCGTGTGGCACGGAATCGCTAGTCCGGCTAGTCGAGGGCGCACTGGCGGTTCGCAACCGTCGCTGGGCAGTCGGCGAGGGGCTTGGTCAATCCCGTGCGTCGTCGCCGCCTGGTTCCGTGACCGTCGACGCTGCGAGCTCGGACTCGGCCCACTCGATGGCTTCGTCGATGGTCATCACGACGATCCTGTCGTCGATGCCGCCCATCGCGTAGACCAGGTGCAGCTCGACGAGCCGCTCGAAGTACTGCGTTCGTTCGAACCTGGACACCACGGTTGCCCCTTTCGTCCCCGGCTGACCCGATCAGTTCGGGTTCATGGGTCACGCTAGGGTCGTGGGCGTTCCATGCCATCGAGTGATGCCGGTATTCGTCTCGTCCGCGACCACCGTATTTCGTGGGTGCCGGCCTTTAGTCGACGGCGCAACGTGGTCGCAAGGCCGTCGCGGCGGGCCTGCGCACGGACACCCGCCCTCGAGGGCTAGCGTGGTCGCACTCGCCACTTGGAGGTCGATCCCATGCCGCAGAAGGAACACCTGCCGAACGTCAGCGACAAGGAACAGAAGATGTACGAGCACGTCAAGGCCAGCGAGCGGCAGCGCGGCCACTCCCTGAAGGAGTCGAAGGCGATCGCCGCCGCGACGGTCACGAAGCACCACAACGAGTCCGAGCACAAGAGCGGCCGGTAGCCAGATGCCGAAGATCATCGCGGCGATCACGACGTCCGTCGACGGCTACATCACCGGCCCGAACGACGGCCCGGACAAGGGCCTCGGCGAAGGCGGGGAGCGACTGCACTACTGGGTCATGGGCGGTCCGTGGAGCTACGAGAACGAGCCGCAGGGCGAGGCCGAAGGCGAGGATGCCGCGTACCTCAACGATATGATGGAGCGGGGCGGAGCGATCGTCGTCGGTCGCAACATGTACGAGGCCGCGGGGCATTGGGGCGAGAAGAACCCGTTCGGCATGCCGGTCTTCGTGGTCACGCACCGGCCCGATGAGGAACCCGGCACCGGCGAATTCACGTTCGTCGGCGACTTCGGCGAGGCGATCGAACGCGCCAAAGAGGCCGCCGGCGACAAGGACGTGAGCATCGGTGGCGGCGGCGACGTGATCCGGCAGGGGCTCGATGCCGGCATCGTCGATGAGCTTCACATCATCGTGGCGCCGGTCATCCTCGGGGGCGGCAAGCACCTCTTCCAGGACTTCCCGAAGTCCCTCGATCTGGAGAACCGGGGCGTGCGGCAATCCCGATGGGCGACCTTCATCGAGTTCGCGGTACGGCGGTAGGCGGGCGCCAGCACGCCTCGACGGCGTGCCTGACTACCCCTCGCGGGATCCGGACAGCTCCTCGAGGTCTTCAGGATCGAGGGCATCGGCCGGCACGCGCGCGACGCGGGCCGCCGAGCGCGCGACGAGGGTCGCGGTCCGCGTGCCGCCCTCGAGGCTGGCGCGTTCTCCGACGACGGCGCCGGGTCCGATCTCGGCTACGGGCTCGCCATCGACCTCCACCACGAAGATCCCGTCCAGGATCAGGAACACATCGGTGCCGGCGTCGCCCTGCTTGAGAAGCGTCTCCCCGGTGGCCAGGGTCGAGATGGCCGGCTTCGCGTCGCCGCGCATGATGCTCGTCGACAACGAACGTTCGAGCTCGGATTCGACGGCGGCGACGACCGCCGGTGAGTCCTGTTCGCCCCACGGGGTCCGGTCGCCGAACGAGTTGTTGAACCACGTGTTGAAGTCGATCGTGGCGCTCTTCTCGACGAGCTTGCCGTCGTCGTCGTAGATCCAGTGGCGTGGGAACGGGCTCGCACCGACGAGCTCATGGGTCGACGTGCCGTCGGCGTGGATCACGAGCGCGAGCGTGGTCCACGCGATCGATGGCCAGAACTGGACGAACGGCTTGTGGGGCACCGGTCGCGGGGTGGGCAACCCCATCCGACCGCCCACGGTCTGGACGAAACGCACGGCGTCGGGGCCGACTTCGGGGTCGGGCCGGATGTCTTGAAGGTGGACCGCCGGGAAGCGGATCGCCGCCGGTCCGATGCGCACCGTGGTGGCACCGATGTGTCCCGTCCCCAGGTGCCCGTGGTCGACGATCCGGCCGTCCTCGACCTCGATGTAGGCGCGCAGCTCGTTCGCCTCGCGGAACCGGTCGGTCTTGCGGAGCTCCTCGAGGTCATCGAGGTGGTCGGGCGGCGGCTCGTCGTAGTGCGTCACGCCGAACTCGAACGGGACCTTCGATGGGCCGGTGATGGCCTCGGATGGGATCCAGGACACCGCGGTGACGGACGACTCGAAGCGTTGTCGTGTCATGGGTTCGCGACCTCAAGGTAGACGGTGACGGCTTGGGCGGGACGATCCAGCGCCAGTATGGCGGCCGGCCGTCGGTGGTCGTCGCGCCGGCTACTCGGAGGGCTCGTAGACCCCGAGGACGTTCCCGGAGGGATCCGCGAACATGAACCGCCGCCCGCCCGGATAGTCGTGCATCGCCAGCCGGATCTGGCCACCCGCCTCCAGCACGCTGGCCAGAGCCGCGTCGGCGTCGTCGGTGCGCATCAGGGCTAGCACGCCTTCACCGCGCGAGGCGACCGGCTGTGCGTTGAGTCCGCCGAACTCCCCGCCGGTCCTGGGATCCTTGATCCCGGCGTAGTCGGGGCCGTAGTCGTTGAAGTCCCAGCCGAGCGCCGTCGCGTAGAAGGCCTTCGACTGCGCCAGGTCGTCGACCGCGAACTCGATGTAGTCGATCACGTGCGCCATGGTCAGATGCTACGCGCCCAGGGCCGGCCGCGCGTCATGGTCATCCTCCTTCGACTGGACCAGTGGCACGTCGCCGTTGGCGAGGCGTGACCGGTCGGGCTCCGGCAGCCAGGTGTCGTCGTTGTCGTCGCGCGCCGCCCCGAGCCAGTCGTGGGCGGTCCCGAGTTCGAGCGCCGCGGCTCGGAGGGCCGTGATCCCCTCCCCCGACGACTCGCGCCGCCAGGCCATCGACCACGCGTAGAGCGGGACCGGGTCCACCAGGGGTCGCAGGACGCCGCCGGGCACCTCGACGGTGTCGGCCGACGCCAGGATCGGGAGGCCCTGGCGGACCAGGTGATGGCCCGCCTCTTCGAGCCCGATCGCGGGCAAGTGCGGCGGCGTCGAGTGGGCTCCGGACAGGGCGAAGAACTGCACGATCAGGTCCGTCCATTCGGGCGCGTCAGCGTGGATCGGCAGACCATCGATCTCGAGCCCTTGCAGGCTACGAACCGGGATGGCGGCCTGCCGCGCCAGCGGATGCCCGGCGGGCAGGAGGAGCGCCAGTGGCTCGAGCCGGATGAGGACGTGATCGATGGTCGGCATCGGCAGCGACCCGAGCCAGCCGACCCGCCCGAAGACGACATCCAGGCCGCCCGTCGCCAGTCGTTCGAGCGCGACGCCGGTCCCGCCGGTGTAGCGACCGCGGAAGTCGACCGTCGACGCTCGCCGACGCGCAGCATCGAGGATCCGGGTCGCCGTGAGCCGGCCCTCGCTCATGAGGTCCACCACGGTCGGCTGCGCGGGTGGCACGTGGACGTCCGCCCAGACCGCATCGTGCCGGGCCACGAGATCGCGGGCCAGGACGAGCAGCCGCTCGCCATCCGGCGTCAGGGTCACCCGACGGGTCGTCCGGACGAACAGCGGCGTCCCGAGCCGCGTCTCGAGTCGCTTGATCTCGCGGCTGAGGGCCTGCTGGGCCACGAACAGCCGGGCCGCGGCCCGCGTGAAGTTGAGCTCCTCAGCCGCCGCCACGAAGTAGCGGAGGGAGCGGATCTCGAGCTCGTTGCCGATCGGGCTGCCGGGGGTATTCACGCATCCCTGATGGTAATCCCCGGCCGACAGGTGTTGGACCCGCGGCGATTCGCGCCCGAAGGTAGTGCTGAAAGGCAGAACCATCCCAGGAGACATGAGATGTTGGATCCAGGAGCCATCGGGACGCTCGTCGTGGGACTCGGCGCGGTCCTGGAGCAAGAGAACGAGCGGCGACGTCCGGCGGCCGCACAGCCGCGCCGCCGACGCGCGGGTGTTCGCGTGGCGATCGCGCGTGGGCTTCGGCGAGCGGCGTCCATGCTCGACCAGCCGACCGTCCGTGAGATCACGAACGCCTGACCGGGCGGTCCGCGGCCGTCAGGCCGCCGTACGTCATTCGGCCGGGCGTTTCGTGACGTTCGTCCACGACTAATACCCAACCCGAGGGTGGGTGCGCGCATCAGGTCGTGGTAGACGGGGCTCACGTCGAGCCCGCAGCTACACGGATGACACGTACCATGACCCACCTTGTGGTGGCGGACCGCACGTCCCCGGGCATCGACGTCGAGCTGACGCTCGTCGAGCGCGCCCGCGACGGCGACCGTCATGCCTTCGACCGACTGGTCGCGGCACGGTTGCCGCAGACCTATCGGCTCGCAAAGGCGATCACCGGACATCCCGGCGACGCCGAGGACGTCACCCAGGAGGCCTTCCTCCAGGCGTGGCGCAACCTGCCCAAGTTGCGAGCCACGGACCGGTTCGACGCCTGGTTCGGCCGCATCGTCGTCAATGAGGCGCGGATGGCGATCCGCCGTCGCAAGCGCGTGATGACGGTTTCGATCGATGCGATCGACATGCGCGACGGCGGCGAGACGGCGAGCGTCCTGCCGGGGGTCCTCGATCCGTCGATCGACGCCATCGCGCAAGGCGATGCCCTGCAGCGCGCGATCGGCCGGCTGACCGTCGACCAGCGCACGATCCTCGCCCTGCATCACCTCGAGGAACGCCCGGTCACCGAGATCGCGGCCGTCTTCGGGATCCCTGTCGGTACCGCCAAGTGGCGGCTGCATGAAGCGCGCGCTGCCCTCCAGAGCGCGATGGAGACCCAGCGATGAACGACCAGCCCCTTTCCGATCGCGACCTGCAGGCCGCGTTCGCCGCACGAGCCAGTGGGGCCCCGAGCCCCGATCTCGCCGCGCGGATCAGCGCCCAGACCGCACGGACCCGTCAGTCCCGTTCATGGTTCGTCCTGCCGGCCTTCGTTGCGGGGCCGGCGCCGCAGCTGGCATGGGCCGCCGTGGTGGCCTTGCTGACGGTCGCCATCATCGGCGCGCTCGTCATGGGCGTCGGGCGCAACGACGCTCCGGCGGTCGTCGCCCCGATCGTCTCGCCGTCTCCGACGGTCGAGCCCTCCGTCGCGCTGTCGCCTTCAGCCGATCCGTCGGTCGTGCCGTCGCCGTCAGCTGATCCGTCGGCGGAGCCGACCGTGGCGGCGTCCGGAGACGCCTTCGTCCCGGCCGGGCTCGGCCCGGACCGCGTCGGCCATGTCGTCGCGACCGACGGGCTGCGCGTTCGGACCCTGCCGACCGTCGGCGGGTCGTCCAAGCCCCTCGAGCCCATGCTCGATCGCAACGTGCCGTTCTACGTCGTCGCGGGGCCGGTCTTCGCCGATGGCTATGCCTGGTACCAGATCGACCCGTACGGTGGCGACCCGTCGTTGCCGTTCGGCTGGGTCGCCGCGGGTAGCCGCGAGGGGCAGGCGTGGATCGAGCTCTTCCTCGACGGCTGCGACACGGTCTATCCGTCGATCGAGATGCTCGGCACGCATGCCGCCCAGGAATTGCTGTACTGCTACGGCGTCACGATGCCGGACGACTACGAGCTGACCGGGACCCTGTTCTGTGACCTTGGCGACGTCGAAGGGCTGCAGAGCGGACCGGAGTGGGTCGAGTTCGACCGCTTCTGCGAGCTTCGCGACGGGGACACGTCGTTCCGGGTCTGGGGCAAGCCCGCGACGAGCCTGCTCGAGTCGGGCATTCCCGTGGATGGCCGCTACACGGTCGTCGGTCACTTCGACGATCCGGGCTCGAGCTCATGCACGGCCGCCGGCCAGGGCGGTGATGCGCCCGATCCTGCCGAGGCCGTCCTCTTCTGCCGGATGCAGTTCGTCGTGACGGAGGTGGCGCCGGCTCCTTGATCGCTCCTCCACGCGGGTGGATCACGAAGGCCCGGGTCACGCGACCCGGGCCTTCTCGTTTGATTTGCGACGCCAGACGCCGAGCGCGGCCCCTAGCCGCGTTCACGACGCTCCGGCAAGCGTCGCCTCGTTCGTCACGAGCAGCTCATCGATGAGCCGCTCGAGGTCGCGCTCGGAGAGCTTGGGCCGGCCTCCGCCTCGATGCGCTCGCGGGCGAGGCGGAGGACCTCGGCCTTGGGGATGCGGTAGCCGTCGACGATCCTGTCGCATCGATCTCGCCAGCCTGGATCTTGTCCCGCACGGTGCCGGCGAGTGCCCGATGACCCATCCGACCTGCTGGGTCGACAGATGATCGTCCACGTCAGCCCTCGACGCTTTCGGGTTCGCCCTCCCCGTCTTCGACTGCCGCGGCCATCCGTTCGGTCCTGCTCAGGTGGCTGGCCTCGACGAGCGTCGGCTGGCCCTCACGGTCCTTCCAGCGGGTCTGGAGCTCGACCTCGTCGGTCGCTCCGGCGAGCCGGATGACGACGGTGTAGCCCGATCCGCCACGGTCGACGGAGACGACGGTCGACTCGTTCGAGGGCAACGGCAGGAGCGCCAACACCTCGCCCAGGTTCCGCCGGAGCTCCGGGCTCATCTGTTCGGCCGCTCGCTCGATGTCGCCGGCGTCCAGCGCATCGCAGAAGGCGGTGGCGCTCTCACGAACCGTTTCGACTTCCATCGGGTCCTCCTTGGATCGATGGGACTCATTCGAACAGACCATGCCCGAACGGGAATCGACACCTCCACCCGCGATGCCTTGCAGTTCCCGGTAGAAATGCCGGCCGCGATCGTGCCGGCAGGTGCCGGATGCCATGGCCGGGACGCCGCGAAGTGGCGTCACGACGGTGCGATGAACCGATACCCGAGGCCGCGCACCGTCTGGATGTAGCGCGGGTCATCCGGATCGTCTCCGAGCTTGTCCCGAAGGCGGCGGATGTACACCCTGATGTAGTCGACCTCATCCACGTACTCGCGACCCCAGACCTTGGCGAGCAGGGTCGCGTGCTGGAGGACGTGGCCGGCGTTCCGGACCAGGTGGTAGAGCAGCTTGTACTCGGTCGGCGTCAGCTCGAGGTGCACACCGCCGAGCCGGGCCTCGTGCGCCGCGAAGTCGACCTCCAGATCGCCGGACCGGAACGAGGGCGATCGACTGGTCGGCGCGGGCATCTCGTGACGGCGCATCACTGCCTTGACGCGGGCCATGAGCTCGAGGTGGTTGAACGGTTTCGTGACGTAGTCGTCGGCGCCGAGCTCCAGGCCCTTGACCTTGTCCATCGCATCGTCGCGAGCCGTGAGCATCACGACCGGCACGTCCGAAAACGCCCGGATCTGGCGGATCACCTCGAATCCGTCGATGTCCGGCAAGCCGACGTCCAGGAGCACGATGTCCGGGTGTTCATGTTCCACCACATCGAGGGCGGCCTCGCCGGTCGCCGCTCCGAGCACGTCCACCTCGCGCCATTGGAGGGTGAACCCCAGGCGGACCGATTCCACGACATCCGGCTCGTCATCGACGACGAGGATGCGCATCAGGCAGGCTCCGGCGGCCCGTCGGCCGGTACGACGAGGGTGAACGTGCTCCCCTGGCCTGGGTGGCTGTCGACCTCGATGGTGCCACCGTGCGCCTGGGCGATCGCCAGTGCCGTGGGCAGACCGAGGCCGACGCCTTCGGTGGCCGTGTGCTGGTCTTGGCGCCCGACGAAGAACCGCTCGAAGAGCCGCGCCTGGTCGTCCACGGCGATGCCGGGACCGTCATCGATCACGCTCCACCGGATGTCGTCGCCCTCGTGCGAGGCGGACGCGAACCTGGATCCCTCCCCCCACCGGCGAGAATTTGAGCGCGTTCGAGACGAGATTCACGAGTGCGCGCTCGAGCCGAGGCCGGTCGCCGAAGACGTGCGGCGCTGGACTTCCCGGCGCATCGATCTCGAGTGTCTGATCCCGCTGGTCGGCCAGTGGGCGGACGGTGGACACGATCGACACGGCGAGATCGGTCGCATCGAAGCGCCGGAGCTGGAGCCGGATGGATCCGGAGCGGAACCGCGCGAGATCCAGGATGTCGCCGATGAGGCGCTGCATGCGCTCCGCGTTGCGCTCGATGGTCTCGAGCATGGCCGTCCGTTGCTCGTCCGTCGGCTGGGATGCCGGGTCGAGCAGAAGGCCCGTGCTCGTTCGGACCACGGTCAACGGCGTCCGGAGCTCGTGGGCGATCGTCGAGAGCAGGTCGGTCCGCAGGCGCTCGACGTCCTTGAGGACGGCAGCCGCATCCGCCGATAGGCCACGCTCGACGACTTGCTGCCCAAGGCTGGTCAGCACGTACGTGCGGTCCTCGCCACGGGCGACGCGGACGAGCCCCAGTGATGCGAGCTCCTCGAGCAGATCCTCGGCTATGCCCTCGTGGAGGGTGGCGCCACGCTCTGCGAACCGGCGTCCGAGGTCCCGTGCGCTTGCCATGGGCGCGAGCAGACGCAGGGCTGCGAGACCGAGCGGGGTTCCGTCGGCGACCGAGGACGTCACGTGCGCAGGATACGGCGCCTCAGTCGCGCCTCATCCCCGACATGACCGGCTCAGGACGGAGTGGTGCGCCCGGGATCGCCCGGACGAGCGAGATCCTGAAGGCCGCCGCGTCGACGTCGTGGCTCTCGTCGGGCAGGTCGTACGAACACGAGCAGGGTCCACCGACGACACAACCAGCGCAGCAGAACGAAACGCCGGCGTCGTACTCGGGGCGCCCCGTGATCTCGATCTCGCAAGTGGCGCACGCGAGCGGCGTGGTGGGATGGACGCGATTCATCGGGGTACCTCGTTGGCGCGTGGATCCACGCATCTCCGACCGTAGGCAGGTGCCCTGAAGGACCGCGGGAACGCGGGTGAACACGACGTGAACAGCAGAGGGGCGTCCACCGCTTTCATGCGATGTTCATGCACGTCGAGGTCGTCGTTCTCGTCGCGAGCGCCAATCTGGATCAGTGCCGGACGACCGGCCATTCGAACGACCTGGAGACACTCTCGATGCTGCAGACCCACACGCGGCAGGCCCAGACGTCAGGCGCGGCCGCCCTCGCCGCCGCCGTGGCGCAATTCGATGCCGCTGCCGATCACCTTGCGCTCGCGCCCGGGCTCCGGGACGTGCTCCGTGTCCCGCAGCGCGAGTACACCGTCCGCTTTCCGGTGAAGCGCGACGATGGCACGACAGAGGTCTTCCAGGGCTACCGCGTGCAACACAACGTCGCACGCGGCCCGGCCAAGGGCGGCCTCCGATTCCACCCGGCGACGGACGTCGACGACGTTCGGGCGCTGGCCATGTGGATGACGTGGAAGTGCGCCCTGGTCGACGTCCCCTTTGGCGGGGCGAAGGGTGGGGTCACCTGTGACCCGAGCACGATGAGCTCCAAGGAGCTCGAGGCGCTGACGCGCCGGTTCGCGACCGAACTCGAGGGCATCATCGGTCCTGACTCCGACATCCCGGCCCCGGATGTCGGCACGAACGCGCAGACGATGGCGTGGATCATGGACACGGTTTCCATGCACCGAGGCTACTCCGTGCCCGGTGTCGTCACCGGCAAGCCCATCGCGATCGGTGGATCGGTCGGCCGCGCCGATGCCACGGGTCAGGGTGTCGTCTACGTCATCGAAGACGCGGCGCAGCGCCGCGGCGTACCCCTACAGGGCGCACGGGTCGCGGTCCAGGGGTTCGGCAACGTGGGCGAGGCGACTGCCCGACTGCTCCATGAGGCGGGCGCCCGGGTCGTCGCGATCACCGACGTCGGCGGCGGGGTCTTCGACCCGAGCGGCCTGGACGTCCTCCACCTGCGCCGGCATCTGGCTGAGCATGGAACGATCGCCGGTGCACCGGGAACCAGGCCGATCACCAATGACCAGCTGTTCGCGCTCGACGTCGACGTGCTCGTCCTCGCCGCGATGGAGGGCCAGATCACGGCGGACAACGCCGGAACCGTCCGCGCGAGGATCCTGGCCGAGGCCGCCAACGGCCCGGTGAGTCCGAGCGCCGATCCGATCCTTCGTGCCAATGGCGTCGCCGTCCTGCCGGACATCCTGTGCAACGCCGGCGGCGTGATCGTCAGCTACTTCGAATGGGCGCAGAACCGCGCCGCGATCGCCTGGACGCTCGACGAGATCAACGACCGACTGCGACGGCAGATCCTGACCGCCGCCGAAGCAGTCTGGGCGCGAGTCGACACCGACGAGATCGAACCGCGCCTCGCGGCGCACGCGATCGCAGTGGAGCGGGTGGCGCAGGCGACCCTCCTCCGCGGCCTCTACCCCTAGGACGCCGCACGGCCGTCGCGGCTGATCGGGCTGGGGCCCTACCAGGCGAGGTAGAGTCTGGGCATGGTCAGGGACCGCCGATCGCCGGAGACGGCCGGCGTCACGTCCGTCCTGTTCATCCAGGGTGGCAGCACGGGCGCCTACGACGCGGACCTCATCCTCGCGAACTCGTTGGGCGACAAGCTTGGCGCCCGTTTCGACGTCCGGTATCCACGCATGGTCGACGAAGACGAACCGGACGTCGCCGCATGGGGCCGCCAGATCGACCGGGAGCTCGACGCCATGCCCGGCGAGGTCATCGTCGTCGGGCACTCGATCGGGGCTTCCGTGGTGCTCAAGCACCTGAGCGAGCATGCGGTGCCACCGCGGGTCCGCGGTCTGTTCTTCCTGGCCACCCCATCGTGGGGCGCCGACGACTTCTGGCACTGGGAGGAATGCACGCTCGACCCCAAGGCGACGCTACGGCTCACGCAACGCGTCCCCGTGGCGCTCTACCACGCCGTCGACGACGAGGTGGTGCCCTTCAGCCATCTCGCCCGGAACGAGGGCCTCGTGCCTGGAGCCAGCGTCCACGAGATCCCGCAGGGCGGCCATCAGTACGGGAATGACCTTGGGTTCCTCGCGCGCGACATCCGCCGCCTGATGGATGCGGGCGGCGACGCGTCCTCCGAGGAGTGAGTGCTACAGCCCCGACGTGCCGTCGACCAGGGACAGGATCGCGGCCGCGACCTGGTCCGCCTCGAGATCGATCACGTCCATCGCGCCGTCGATCACGATCTGCTTCGAGCGTGGACTGGTCTGCAGCCAATAGCGGTCCTCCGGCGTCGACTCGCCGGCGGTCGGGCTGATGAGGATCAGCGGCGCCTCCAGGTGCACCGGCGTCGTGCCGAACCGGTTTTCGAACCCCGTCAGGACGTTCAACCGCGACTCGTTCCCCGGGTAGTCCCAGACGCCCTCCGGGAAGTCCTCCAGCGTCATGGTCGCACTCGGCGCCGGGCTGTCGAAGACGACCACCCCGGCGACGTCCTTCGGGTACTCCGACGCGTAGAACGTCACCAACATGCCCCCGAATGACCGGCCAAAGAGGACGTACGGTGGCTCGATGCCGGCGGCATCGACGAGTGCGTGGAAATCCGCCGCGACGTCCTCGGCCTCGCGGGGCCGGTTCGGAGCGGGATCGCTCGGCGGTGTGCCGGCGCGGTTGTAGAGGCAGACCTGGGTCTCGGGTACGAGCGACCGAACCAGCCTCGTGCCCGAGAACTCGTCGATCGCACCGCCGCCCGTCTCCAGGAAGACGGTCGGGCTGCCGCTGCCAGAGCAGCGCATGGCGAGCTTCCGTCCGGTGTCATCGACCACGAAGAGCCCGTCGATGTCCGCGCTCGGCGAGGGTTCGGGCCGGGCCGACGGTGTCGCGTTGGCGGCCGCTGCCGACGGCGCCCGCGATGCCACGTCGACGGGCACCGACGGTGCGGGCGAGTCGACCGTGGAGGAGCCCGGCGGGGTCCGGAGCAACCGGAGATGGCAACGACGAGGATGACGGTCAGTGCTAGGCCACGGTTCAGGGACGTTCATGATGACCAGACACGCGGTCGAGCGAGAACGTTCGATGCCGGGTCGAACAGCTTTCCTTGACGACGGGCACATCATGCGACCTAGCGTGAAGATCCTGGCGCTCCTGGGGCTGTCCGTCGCACTGGTCGTCGCCTGTGCGGGCGAGACGACGTCGCCATCCCCAACGCCTTCGGAGATCGTGCCGTCAGCGACCGCTCCGTCGAGTTCACCGGCCCCATCGATGGCGGAGATCGTGGTCGGCGGCGATCGTCCGGTGACCGTCCACGTACCGCCCGGCTACGACCCGGCGACGCCGGCACCGCTGCTCATCCTCCTGCATGGCTACGGGTCGTCCGGCAAGGAGCACGACACCTACTTCCACCTTGGAGAGGAGGCCGCGAAGCGCGGCTACCTCTACGCCTATCCGGACGGGACGCGCGATGGCGATGGCAACCAGTTCTGGAACGCGACCGACGCGTGCTGTGACTTCGATCCGACCGGCGTCGACGACGCGTCCTACCTGTCCGGGATCATCAAGGAGATCGCGGCAGCCTTTGCGGTCGACCCGAAGCGCATCGATGTCATCGGCCATTCCAACGGCGGCTTCATGAGCTACGCCCTAGCCTGCACCCATGCGGACCAGGTCGCGGCGATGGCCAGCCTGGCCGGCGCCACCTTCGCCGATCCGACGATGTGTGCCCCGACCGAACCCGTCGCCGTCCTCGAGATCCACGGCACCGCCGACGACACCATCGCGTATCAGGGCGGGTCGGTCGACCTTGGTGGGGGCCGGACGGCGGCGCCCTACCCCGGCGCCGAGGCGTCGGTCGCCACGTGGGCGACGTACGACGGCTGTGGCGCCTCGTCGGTGGTCGATGAACACGTCGATGTCGACGCCGACACGAGCTCGGCCGATGGGCCGACGGAGGCGTCGGTAACACGCTGGACGGGCTGCCGGCCCGGTGGCGCCGCCGAGCTCTGGACGATTCCGGGCGGCAGCCACGCCCCGGACATCTCGGCGGCGTTCCCGGCGGCCGTCCTGGACTTCTTCGAGGCCCACCCCAAGCCGTAGGGCGCGGCCGCGCTCAACCGGTCGCCGGCAGGTCCCGGCGCGCGTTCGTGATCCGCTCGCGGGCCGCCTCCACGAACGCCGACTGGTCGGCCTCCGACCGGAACGAATCCGCCGGCAGGTAGAAGATCAGGATGCGATCACGGACCAGGATCACCGTCTTCGCGTCCGCCCGGACCGCCGTCAGGGATGACCAAGGGATCGTCACCGAGCCAAGGTCATTCGACGCGTGGATCGCGTCGTCATCGACGCGAACGAGCGTCCGCTGGCCGATCATGCTTCGGCTCCGGTATCCCAGGATCATCCGACGGATCGGCCGATCGAACGCGAGGAACACCAACGCGCCGATCACGAACAGGGCGCCGATCGGATAGCCCTGCGCGATAAGCAGCGCCCCGGTGAGCAGCGCGATGACATCGATGATCCGATCGATGGACGCCATCCGGGCGCCGAGCAACGCTCGAGCATCGACGGCCGCTTCGACCGTCGTCGTGTACGTGTAGGTCTGTTCCGCGCCCATCCCGGGAGTATGGCCATGGACGTTCGTCCGTTGCCCGACGCACGGTCGGGGCCGGACACTGGCGTCTGATGCGACCGATCGAACCGACATCCCTGACCGTCGACAACCTGATCCTGGACCTGCTCGAGTGGATCGGCCCGGGCGAACGGCCATACCTCGAGACGATGGAGGCGTGGCGCACGTCGTGCCCGCGACTGCCGGTCTGGGAGGACGCGACCGACCGCGGCTTCATCGAGCGCCACCACCGGCCGGGCGCGCCCGCGTTCGTCACGGTGTCGGCGTCAGGCGTCGACCACCTGCACGCGCACCGGGAGATCTCCGCGGACTAGGCTTGCGGGCATGCGACTCGTCGTGACCGCCTTCATGACCCTCGACGGCATCGTCGAAGGGCCGGGCTTCGATGAGCACCGGAGCGGTCGCAACGCGTGGGCGCTCCGCGTCCAGAACGACGAGGACGAGGTCTACAACCGTGCGCAGGCCCTGTCGGCCGACGCCTTCCTGTTCGGCCGGCGGACCTGGCAGATCTGGGCGGCGTTCTGGCCGACGGCCAGCGGCGGCGACGAAGAGATGACCCGCTGGATGAACACCATCCCGAAGTACGTCGTGTCGCGCACACTCAAACGTGCCGATTGGAACAACACGAAGATCATCTCGGGCGACATCGCCGCTCAAGTCGCGAAGCTCAAGGCCGGGCCGGGCGGTGAGCTCCTGGTGTACGGCAGCCCCGACCTGGTCGACGAGCTGCTGCGACATGACCTCGTCGACGAGTACCGGCTCCTCGTGTACCCCGTCATCCTGGGCAGCGGCAAGCGGATGTTTCGGGACCGCATCGACACCCACCACCTGCGACTGACCGATTCGCGCACGTTCAGCTCGGGCGTGGTGCTGCTCACCTACGTCCCGGACGCCGAAGCCCCGACGAGCCACTTCGTTGACGACTACCAATGGACGCCCGAGCAGATCCGCTCGCTGCAGGCGGCCGAGGACATCGACCGCACGCTGGCGACAGTCCTCTTTGCCGACATCGTCGACTCGACCGGACGGGCGGCGGCGATGGGCGATCGGGCATGGAGGAAGCTCCTCGAACAGCACCAGCGGGTCGTCGAAAACGAGATCGAGCGCTGGCACGGGCAGAATGTCGAGTTCACGGGCGATGGGGTCATGGCCATCTTTGATGCTCCGACGCGAGCGCTGCGCTGCGCCTTCGAGCTGGTCGCGGCGGCCCAGGGTCTCGACGTCGAGACGCGCGTAGGCATCCACACGGGGGAGATCGAGCGCCGCGAGACGGGCGTCGGCGGCATCGCGGTGCACATCGCGGCGCGGGTCCTCGGGCAAGCGGAACCTGGTCGGCGTGGTCGTGACCAAGACGGTGCGCGACCTCGTGACCGGCACGGACCTCGCGTTCCGGCCGCTCGGTGATGCCACCCTGCGCGGCGTGCCCGGCCAGTGGGAGCTCTTCGAGGCGATGACCTCCGACCGGTGAGGAGGCGCGACGGCAGCGACGCGCCGGCCGCCTAGAGCTCGAATGTCGTCGTCGTGTCGTGGCTGGCGCCGTCCGCGATCGAGGCGTAGGCCGCCAGGATGACGTCGAGGACGTGCCGGGCGTGCTCGGCCGTCAGAACCGGGGTCTCCTCCCCCAGCAGGCATGCGAGGAAGTGCCGGGCACCGGTCTCGACCACGCCGAATGCATCTCGTGGGGCATCGGTGGCGTCGGCCCAGCCCTCGGTCGCGGCATCGGTCTCGTCGTCGGTGTAGATGCTGATCGGGGCATCGGGCTCCCACGACTTGCCGCCGAAGCTCACGGTCCCGCCGGTGAGGTGCAGCTCGAGCCACGGGGCGAGCGTCTCGGGCGTGCCGAAGCTCGCCAGCAACTGGCCCAGCGCGCCATTCGCGAACTCGAGGTGGATGAGGACGTGGTCCGGTGTCGTTACCTCGACCATGCCGCCGGTCGACGGACCGCCGCGGATCCGCCGGCGCGGGATCGCGATCGACCCCATCGCCTGCACTCGACGGACGGGCCCGAGCACGGTCGTCATCTCGTGAAGCCGATACACACCATGATCGAACACGGGGCCGACGCCCTCGCGATAGAACGGCGTCGGGTCGCCCGTGTATTCGCGCCATGCCGCCGGACCCGGATCGGCGTGGTGAGCGACGGCCAGCGTCGGCGAACCGAGGCGTCCGGAGGCGGCGAGATCGACCAGCCAGCGGACGCGGGCCGTCGCCGCTGATCCGGGCGCGACGAGGAATGGGACGCCACGCTTCGCGGCGAGGTCGATGAGCGCGTCCGCTTCGGCCACGCTCGAGGCCAGCGGTTTCTCGCTGAAGCACGCGACTCCGGCGTCCAGGATCGCCCGGTTGAGCGTGCCGTGCAGCGGCGCCGGCGCGAGGTCGAACACCGCGTCGAGCGTCTCGCCGGCGAGCATGGCCGCGACGTCCTCGTAGGCCCGGGCGTCCGGCGACCAGTCGGCGACGCCCTGGGCAAGCTGCTCGGCCGCACCGGGACGCGAATCGGCCACGGCGACGATCGCCACGCGGTCCCCCCGAGACGCGAGCGCGGGGAGATAGTGTCGATGGGCTACGTCCCCGGCCCCGACGATCCCGATGCGTAGTCGATCCGTCACCGCGACATCATCGGCGCTCCAGCCCCGGAGCGCCCACCCGGAGTGCTCAGGCAGCGGCGGCCTTGGCGAGCCGCTTGACCGTGTCGCGGGCAGCAGTCCGCAGCAGGAACGCCGTGACCGGGTCCGCCGACTCGTATTCGGAGTGCCAACGGATGACGGTGCCGCCACCCGGCGCGTCCTCGAGGATCGCCGACGCGCGGTAGCCACGGGCGTTCATGCCGTCGAGCAGCTCGTAGGTCATGCGCTGGCCGGGCTGCCACTCGGTGACGCGCTCACGGACGCGGAACGGCCGCTGGACGAGCACGCGGACCGCGCCGAGCTCGTGCTGCCCTCCCCCTTCGATGGCGACGCTCGACCAGCGCCCCCAGCGGGGCCAGGCCGACTCGTCGGCGATGAGGTTCCACACGATGTCTCGAGATGCGGGCGTCGTGGCCGCCGCGTCGATGGTCTTCATACCCGAATTGTCCGTCTCGGCGCCGCCGGCGACGATGGACGAACGTCAGATGCGCGCCTCGACCGATGTCGAAAGCGTCTCGCAGCCGCGACGCGCTGCGCAAGCAGTGCCCTGCGCCCGACCCCTGGGGCCGAGCGCACGGCACGACGGCTACTTGGCCCGGTCGCGCTCGTAGAGGCGCGTCGCTGCCACGTAGCCGACGGCTGCCAGCACGAGACACCACGCCACGGCGACGATGCCGCTGTTCCCGATCGGCGTCCCGAGGAGCAACCCCCGGACGGTCTCGATGACCGGCGTGAACGGCTGGTTGTCGGCGAACCAATTCAGCCCGTCGGGCATCGAGCCCGTCGGCACGAAGGCGCTGCTCAGGAAGGGCAGGAGGATCAGGAAGATCGGGAGGTTGCTCGCGGTCTCGACGCTGGTCGTGGACAGACCGAGCGCCACGGAGATCCATGACACCGCCACCGCCGCGAGGGTCACCAGGCCGAGCGCGGCGAGCCACTCGACCGGGCCGGTGGTGGGCCGGAAGCCGATCAGCACCGCCACGCCCATGACGATCGCCAAGGCGAGCAGGGTCTGGATCGTGCTCCCGACGACGTGCCCGACGAGCACCGACGAGCGCGCCACGGCCATGGTCCGGAAGCGGTTGATGATCCCCTCCGACATGTCCATGGCGATCGCGAGAGCGGTGCCCTGGGCCGCGCCGACCACCGTGATCAGCAGGATTCCCGGCAGGACGTAGGCGAGATAGGCATCCCGGTCGCCGGCCGTGCCCGGCAGGCCGGCGCCCAGCGTCCCGCCGAGGACGTAGACGAAGATCAGCAGGAACACGACCGGCGTGCCCGCGATGAAGATCGTCAGGGACGGATAGCGACGGATCCGGCGCAGGTTGCGGCGGACCATCGTGGTCGAATTGACCAGAGTGGCGGGATAGGCAGTCATCGGACGGTCACCTTCTCGGTAGCGCGGTCGACGTCGCGGTCGCCCGTGAGCGACAGGAAGACGTCATCGAGGTCGGCCTGCTGGACGGCCAGGCCCTCCGGTTCGACGGCGGTCGCGTCGAGCCGGTCCAGCAGGGCACGGAGCGAGGCGACCCGGCCGTCGCTCGGCAGTTGCAGGGTCAACGCTTCCTCGTCGGGCGTGCCGTCCTCGAGGATCCCGGCCGCCCGGTCGAGAGCGGCGGCGTCCTGGAACGCGAGCCGCACATGGCCCCCGGGCACGAGGCGCTTGAGCTCGTTCGGGGTCCCTTCGGCGACGACCTTGCCCTTGTCGAGGACGGCGATCCGATGGGCCAGCCGGTCGGCTTCCTCGAGGTACTGCGTCGTCAGGAAGATCGTGACACCACGGGCGACGAGGTCATGGATCATGTCCCACAGGACCCGCCGGCTCCGAGGGTCGAGGCCCGCCGTCGGCTCGTCGAGGAAGATGATCCGCGGATCGCCCATCAGGGTCATCGCGAGATCCAGGCGTCGCTTCATGCCGCCCGAATAGGTCGACACGGGCTTCTTCGCGGCGTCGACGAGGTCGAACCGCTCGAGTAGCTCCGCCACCCGGCGACGTCCCTCGACCTTCCCGAGATGGCGAAGGTCGGCCATCAGACGCAGGTTCTCCTCGCCGGTGAACAGCGGGTCCAGTGCCGCGAACTGGCCGGTCAGGCCGATCACCGAGCGGACCGCATCGGGCTCGGTGCGGACGTCGTGGCCCGCGACCTGCGCGTCTCCGCCGTCGGCCGCGGTCAGCGTCGAGAGGATGTGGACGGTCGTGGTCTTGCCGGCACCATTCGGTCCGAGCAGCGCGAAGACCGTGCCCGGCTGGATCTCGAGGTCGATGCCGTCGAGGACGACCTGCTGACCGTACGACTTGCGCAGCCCGCGGACGCGGATCGCCGCCCCGGCGTCGATGGCGGTCATCGCTCGACTCCCCGGCCGCTCAGCGGCCGCGGCTCAGACGTCGAGGTCCTCGACCTCCGGCTGACCGGGAGCGCGAGCGACCATGTCGTAGAGCTGGGGCGGGAGGAGCGGTCGAAGGTCGTCGAGCGACTCGACGACCTCGAGGCTCGCCTGGGCGGCGCTGCTGCCGTAGCTGAGGTTGCCGATGCCCAGATAGCCGCGCCAGCCGGCCGGCTTGCCGTCCTGGTCGACCATGGTGAAGTCGGCGCTGCGCTCGACGTGGACGACGTACTTGCCGGTGCGCCCGCGCCAGACGCGGAACCGCTCGACGCCGCTCGAATTCGTGTTGCTCCACTCCCCCAGGAAGAGCGCGGTGAACCGGACGCGGCGGCCCTTGCCGGTCCCGACCCGGACCTTGACCTCGTCGTAGCCCTCGGCTTTCGCGTCTTCGATGTCGACGTAGCGTCGAAGCGCGGCAGAGATGGCGGCGGACAGGTTGTCGCCGGCAAGCTCCTGGGCTCGCTGGTAGAGCGGAAGGTCTCCGTTGGAGACGTAGATCGTCTTGTTCGGCACGTGTACATCGTATCTCCCAGTCGCTGGACTGACTATATGTAGGAGTATACGTATAGTCTGCCAAAGCGCAAGCCCTCGGGCGTCGATGTCACCGGGGTGCTCGAAAGGGGCGTCGACGTCGGCAGACGGGTCGGGCCCGATCTCAGTGCGAAGCGGCCTCGTCGAACCAGCGCAGGACCCGCATCGCGCGCAGGGTGTTCCAGCGGCTGGGATGGCCGTCCCCCTCCTCCATCGTCAGCGCGACGGCGCCCTCGTGCGTGTTCTCGAGCAACCACGTCCCGTCTGGCCGCTGCTTGGAGCGGACGAGGCCGATCGCCTCGCCGATGCGCGGCTCCGGTCGTTCGCCGGTCGAGCGCAGGTAGTCGAGCCCGCGCAGGACGTCGTAGTGCCACCAGGTCGGGAACGAGAACAGGAGCCAGTCGTGGTCGATGACGTCCCCGGTCGACTTGGCCCGGAAGAGCCGGCGCTCGAGGAGATAGGCCTCGCCGGCCTGGCGCGCAGCCTGCACTTCGGCCGAGCCTCCGATGGTCCGCTCGTGTTCGAGCAGGCCCTCGAGGACGTTGATGGTCGTCCCCAATGACGACACCGTCGCCCCACGCTCGACCTCGCAGTTCCAGCCGCCGTCCGGGAGCTGTTCGCCGAGCAGGCGGTCCACGAGGGGCGTCATGTCCACGCCGAAGTACGCACCCGTCGCGACGACGTTGCCGTTGATGCAGGGTTCGACCTCACCCTCGAAGAAGCCGTCCGCGGCCCAGGGTGGATCCCACCACGCGCCATCACCCCAGGTGACGTGCTCGCGGACCAGTCCGACGGCCCGTTGTGCCTGCTCGCTGGCCGGATCGAGGCCCAGGCGCCGCAGGAGCTCCAGGACGTGGAACGTGTCCGTCCGATCCTGGGAGAACGCGTTGCCGGCCCACAGGCCGTCCGGTCCCTGGAGGGCGAGGAGATGGAGGCCCCACCCTTCGGTCGCGATCCTCGAGCGCTCGGCGCCGATGACCTCGGCCGGTTCGTCGGTCAGGTCGCGCATGACCTGCCAACGGATCGAGGGGTCGGCGTCCAGCAACCAGTCGATCACCGTCACGTCACGATTGTGCCTCGCGGTCGCCATGCTCGCCTGCCCGCCCCGTCAACCGCATCGGGCGCTGATCGGACCGACCGGGTATCGTTGCAGCGACAACGACCGCCCCCGTTCCGAGGACCCGACCCATGCGCGCCGTCATCTTGACCACCGAAGGCCAGCCGGCCGCCCTGGGTGACACGCCCGAAGCGGCGCTGCCGGCCGACGGTGCGGTCATCGAGGTTCGGGCCTCGAGCGTGAACGGCTTCGACGTCTTCGAAGCCAGTGGCGCGCTCATGGGGATGATGCCGCACGCCCTCCCGACGACCATCGGGCGAGATCTGGCCGGCGTCGTCCGTGCCGTCGGGTCGGATCGCCGCGACGTCCAGGTGGGCGACGAGGTCCTTGGGTTCATTACGAGCGCGCCGCCACTCCACGACGGGACCTGGGCGGAACGGGCGGTCAGCGATGCGAAGCTCGTCCTGGCGCACAAGCCGGCGGCTCTCGAGTGGTCCGAGGCGGCTGCCATCCCGCTGGCCGGGGCGACCGCGCTCGACGCGGTCGACGCCGTGGACCCGAAGCCCGGCGACACCGTCCTGATCATGGGCGCCACCGGCGGGGTCGGGGCGTTCGCGATCCAGCTCGCGGTCGAGCGCGGTGCGCGAGTCCTCGCATCGGCGAAGCCCGGCGAGGACAGCGACTTCGTGCTGAGCCTCGGGGCCGCCGAGGTCATCGACTACACCCTGACCGGCCTCGGCGACACGGTCCGCCACTTGACGCCCGATGGCCTGGCCGGCCTCATCGACGCGGTGAGTCGGGCGGAGGCGTTCGGGCCCCTGGCCGCGCTCCTCCGCGACGGCGGCCGAGCCGCGACGACGCTCGGCGCGGCCGACGTCGAGGCCCTGGCGGCCCGGGGCATCACCGCGACCAACATCGCCGGGTCACCGACGACCGAGAAGCTGACGATTCTGGCCGAGCGGGCCGCGGCCGGAACGCTGCGGGTCCCGGTCCAGGCCTCCTACCCACTCGAGGCGTTCGAGGACGCCATCGCCGCGTTCGGCGCGGGCACGCGCGGCAAGATCGTCCTGCGGATGGCCTGATCCGGGCTGCGCGGGTGGGTCGCCGTCGCGACACCGCGGCGGTCTCGGCGTCGCCCGGGCCGTCGTGGGCCGTCAGCCGGGCGCCGGCTCCACGTTGTGGTTCAACCGGAAGACGTTGTCCGGATCCCAGGCGCGCTTGATGTCCCGCAGTCGGGCGAGCTTGGCATCGCCATAGGCGGCTCGAGTCACCTCGGCGCCGCCATCGGAGAGCTCGTTGATGTAGCGGCCGGGCAGCAGGTCCGGCTCGACGATCGCCATCGCGGCCCGAGCCCAATCGGCGTTCGCCTCGTCGAGGGCCGGATCGGACCAGCCGCTGTCCGGGCTGACATCGAACGGGACCGTCCGGCCGGTGAACGCGGTCGCGTCGTCGGCGACCCGGCCGATGGCGCCGCCCATCGCCGTGACCGAGATGCTGGCGTCGCCGGGCACCTGCTCGACGTGCGCCACGAAGGCGTCGAGCGCAGCCACGGAGACGTCCTCGACGTAGCCACCCAGGATGAACGTACGCGAACCCCAGGCCATGCTCAGGTCGCTCGACCGTTGCGCGGTCAGATACGGCTCACTGGTCGCCGTGGTCGACAAAGGCATGGGACCCGCGAGCAGCGGCGCGATATCGCGCTCGACGTCCTCCCCTGCCCCGCTGTGGTTGTACGAGATGACGATGATCGGTCGGCCTGCGACGGCATCCGGGTAGTCGTCGGCGGACCCCGTGACCGCGACGGTGAAGATGGCCGCGATGGTGTCGGGCGCCGACGCGGCGAACGACCGGAAGATCGGCCACAACTCGTGGATATCCGTCGCCGGGTGGATGTGGACGCCCCGGTGGAGCGTGCCCGAGAACGGTTCGAGCTCGAGCTCGAGGCTCGTCGCGACCCCGAAGTTCGCGCCCGCGCCGCGCAGACCCCAGAAGAGCTCCGGTTCGTCGGTCTCGGTCGCGCGGACCAGCCGTCCATCGGCGGTCACGAGCTCGACCGCTCGCAGGTGATCGATCGTCAGGCCGAACCGGCGCTGGAGCCGTCCGACGCCGCCGCCGAGGGTCAACCCCGCGACTCCGGTATGCCCGACCACGCCGACCGGGCAGACGAGCCCATGCTCGGCGCCGGCGATGTCGAGCGTGCCGAGGAGCGCGCCGCCGCCGGCGCGGGCCAAGCGGGTGGCCGGGTCCACGGTGACGTCGTTCATCCTGGCGAGGTCGATCACGATCCCGCCGTCACTCGTCGAGTGGCCGAGCGCGCTGTGCCCGCCGCCACGGACCGCGATCTCGAGGTCGCGTTCGCGCCCGAAGCGGACGGCCGCGACGACATCGTCGACGCTGATCGGCCGGACGACGACGGCCGGCCGACGATCGAAGACCGCGTTCCACACCCGTCGAGCGTCGTCGTATGCGGCATCGCTCGGGGCGATGACGTCGCCGGCGAACCCGCGCCGGAACTGGTCGAGCTGTGCGCGGGTGGGCGGTGCGCCCTGCGAGGCCGTCATGGCGTCAGGCTACCGCGCTTCAGCCCACCCATGTCCGCTCGGGCGGGCGGATCGCGCCCTAGGCTCCCTTGAGGTCCTGGGTCAGCGAGCGGTACGTGCCGAACGGCTGGAGCGGACGAGCGTTCCCGTCATACGCAGCGCGCATCTTGCCGATCTGGGCCGCCGAGAGGCTGACCGGCTCGGCCAGGAAGATCCACTGGACGCGCTCCGTGCATGGCGGGGACGTGAGGCTCCCGTCGTAGCGCCAGGACACCATTTCGGGCTCGATCTTGAGGAGGTTCGGCCAGTCGATCGTGGCCGGGACGCCCTCCACGCCCACGGGCGTCGTCATCGCGTCGACGTACGGCGCCCAGGCCGCGTTGTCCTCGGGACCCTCGACGACCATCGCGCCGACGATCGTGAAGGCGCCGTTCGGATGCTGGTGGACGAACTGCACCTCGGCAGCGGCCGGGTCGGCGCCGACGATCACGTGCTCTGGCGGGACGTGGAACTGCAACTGCGTCAGGTACGAGACGGGGCTGTCGACGACGGCGCTGTCCTTGGCGGGCTGGTCCGGATCGAAGCTCGAGACGTGGTGGACCTCGATCGTGTTCATCCCGTTCGGGATGGCCATCACCGTGTGGCCGTCGTTCACGATCCGCGCCGTGCCGGCGTGGTAGTCGAAGACGGGATCGAGCTCCCGCTTCTCATCGCCACCGCTGATCTCGATCGGACTCTGGGTCACGCCGTACTTGCAGGTGTAGTAGTTGTCGCTCAGCTCGGCCCAGTGCGATGGGCCGGTCGCTCCCTCGTACGACCAGTCATACGGCCCGAACGACGCCGCTGGTGACGACGCGGCCCCGGGCTCGATCGACGGTCACAGCCGTCGCCGGCAGGGCCGACGGCGATGCGATCGGCCCGGTCGAGGGATCGGCCGCGGACGATGCACCGGATCGGCCGATGACGATGGCTTGTCACCGCACGCAGCGCCGATGACGGCGACCGCCAGGATGGCGACAAGCAGCTGCGGGTTCGGGCGTCTGATCACGTCGAGGGGACTCCTGCGGTTTCGATCCTGTGATGGTCCATCAATCCGCGATGCCGGGGTCGCGGGCCAGTCGTCGGGTCGCCAGCTGGTCGGCCAGGGCGTGGCTCCGTGGCTGGCCGGTCAGCGCCTCGAGAAACGGCACGCGGTCGATCGCGAGCAGGGTCATCGGCTCGGTCGCCCGGACGGTCGCCGTCCGCGGGATGTCATGCAGCAGGGCGATCTCGCCGAAGCTGTCCCCTGCCCCGACCGTGCCGGTCTGCACGCCACCGACGTCGACCTCGGCCTTGCCCGTCATCACGACGTAGAACCGATCGCCGATGTCGCCGGCACGGACGACCGCCGCCCCGGCATCCACGTCGACCGGGACGGCGTCGGCGGCCAGCCGTTCGACCACCGGCGCCGCGAGCGGGCGGAACATCGGCACGGCCCGGATGGTCCTGAGCTCGGCGAGCAGGCCGGCCTCGGCGCGATCGGATCGGATGAAGGCCGGTGCGGCCAGCACGGCCACGACGGGCAGGGCGATCCCGGCGACGGCGATGGCCCCGGCAGGCCCGAAGACGACGAGAAGGATCGGCACGAGCAGCCCGCCCAGGGCCTCGCCGCCCATCGTGACGGACTCCGCGACCCCGAAGACCCGGTTCATCACGTCGTCGCCGGCGAGCCGCTGGATGAGCGTCGTCGCGGCCACATACGTAAAGGCGTAGCCGATACCGCCGGCCACCAGTGCCGCGGCGATCACGATGGGCACGTGCACGACCGCCAGGATCGCCGTGAAGATGCCGAACGCCGCAGCGCCGATGACTAGCGGCCGACCGAGCCGCTCGCGACCCACGAGCATCACCGACAGCGCCGAGCCTGCAAGCGCCCCGAGCCCGGATGCGGCCGTCAGGTAGGCCGCCACCGAGTCGTCCATGCCGAGCACGTCGATGGCGATGACGATGACGAATACGCCAACGGAACCGAGCAGCATCGACGACGCCGTGAGCACGGCGAAGACGCTGGCCAGCCGCCGATCGGCCGCGATGGCCCGGATCCCGCCGAGCAGGTCCTGGCCGATGTGGCGCAGCGAGATGGACCCGTCCTCCTCGTCGATGCCTGGCGTCGCGCCGGCGATGACCGGGATCGGCTGGCTGGCTCGAGCGATCGGGAAGAGCGCGAGCGCTGCGACGAGCAGCGCTCCCGAGGTCGCCACATAGACGCCGGCGCTGCCGCCGACGACGAGCAGGAACCCGGCCGCAAGCGGTCCCGCCAATGCGCCGAAGCCCTCGGCCAGGCCGGCGGCGACATTGGCCGCCGTGAGGCTGTCGGGCGAATCGACGACCTCGGGCAGCAGCGACGACATGGTCGGCCGGGTCAGAGCGATGGCGGCGAACATGAGGGTGGCCGTCCCGTACGCGACGAGGGCGGCACCAGCGAACAGGGCGATCGCGGTGATGGCCATCGCGAGGGCCTGGAGGAGATACGAGCCAAGCAGGACCCGCGCGCGCGGCCAGCGGTCGCCCAGGAGGCCGCCGGCGGGGGCGATCAGGATGGTCGGGAGGCCCATCACCGCGCCGACGATGGCCGTCTCGGTCGCGCCACCGCGATCGAACGCGTACACGGCGATCGCGATCCAGCTCGCCCACTCGCAGATGCTGAACAGCGTGAACCCGCCCATGAGCCGCACGAGGAGCGGCGTGCGCAGGACCGCCGCCAGGACCGAGAGCGAGCTCGTGAGCATCCCCAGAGCATGACGGCTGCCGGTCGCCCCAGCGTCGTCCTCCTGTCGTCGCCGGCCTGGCGGCGCCGGTCAGTCGAGCCGGATGACCCGCCCGTGGATCACGCCGGCATCGGGATACTGCTCGCGGTGCGCCTCTCCGACATCCGGCACGCCCAGGGCCGAGGCGGCAGCGTCGGTCAGGAACAGGTACGGGCGGAAGCCGATCTGCTCGCGGATCGTGTTCTTGAGGAGCCGGTGCGCGACAGTGACGGCCGGACCGAGCAGATCGCTGACGCTGCCGACCCCCTGGCGCACCGCCTGCCCTCGATGCAGCACGATCTTGAGGTCGAGATGGGCGACCGCGGGACAGGCCGTGCAGATGTGGTCGGCGGACGGGATCGCGGCGGTACGTCGATCGATGAAGCTGCGATACATCGCCCCGAGGTCCTCGATGACGCGCTCGCCCTGGCCGTCGAGACTGGCGCCCGGCGCGGCGGCGAAGACCGCGTCACCCTCGAGCTTGACGACCCCGAAGGCCGGCTCCACACCCACGATCACCGCGTCGAGCAGGTCCCTGATCACGCCGTACGCCCCGGGGATCCCCGCGCTGAAGTCGACACCATGGGCATGCTCGACGCCGGTCATGAAGCCGGTGTAGCCGGTGATATCCGCGAGCAGGAGATAGCGATCCCCGGCCGCCGCCTCCGTGGGCGTCGGCACGGCCGTTCGTTCTGTCGCATCCACGCGCGTTGCCTCATCGGTCACTCGGCGCCGGCCTCGTCCCGGGTACGGCCAATGGTACGCGAGGTCGTCGGCAGCACCGGCCCGCGACATGGTTGCCGGCGCCTCCTCCTGACGGTACGGTGCGAGCCATGATCGACGACCACGCCGGGCTTCGGCGCTTCCGCGTCGCGGCGGCGGCCCGGCCCCGCGGCGGGCTCTCGGTGCCGATCCCGTTCGAGCCCGCCCAAGCCTGGGGTGAGCGGGACGCCTATCACGTCCATGGCACCGTCGGCGGCCAGCAATTCCGCGGCTCGCTGACCGTCGTCGACGGCGGTTGGTCGCTCCATCTCGGCCCGGCCTGGTGCCGCTCGCCTGGCTTCGGGCCGGGAGACGAGGTTCCGGTCGTCATGGGGCCGGAGGGACCGCAGTCGACGACGATCGGCGCCGACGTCGAGGCGGCCTTCGCCGAGGCGCCGGCGGCCGCCCGAATTCTTCAATTCGCTGCCGTCGTTCTACCGGAACAACCACGCGCGCTGGATCGAGAGTGCCAAGCGCCCCGACACGCGGGCCAGGCGGATCGCCGATGTCGTCGACCTCTGTGCGCGGGGCGAGCGCGAACGCTGAGGCGTCAGCGGCCCGCCGTCGAAAGCGATCCCTCGGTCACCTCGCCCTTGTGCCCCGCGAACGCGGCCAGGACCTCGCCCTTCTCGCGCTCGGGGACCCCGAAGACGTCGAGCGTCCGAGCAAGGTCGCCCGCGACGGCGTCGAACTCCTGAGGCGAGATGTGCAGCGCGCGATGGGCTTCCTCGAGGCTGATCGCGTTCTGCCCGGGCTTCGTGCCCACGTACTCGAACGGACCACCCGCGACATCGCACAGCCACAGGGTTCGCATGAACTTGAGGCCCGGCAACCGGGCCAGCTGCTCTCGATGCCATTCCCGCAGCGCAGGGTTGTCCGAACCCTCTCCGGCGATCGCATCGTTGACGACCACATCGCTGAAATGGTTCACGACCGCCGCGATCGCGAAGACGCCACCCAGGCGCTCATACAGGCTCTGGTCGGCCACCGTCCCTTGCCTCCTGTCCCTACCTTCGGGAGGAGCCAGCAGCGGTGTGGCCCCACCCTGCCAGGTGGTACGTCGCGTCGTCGCGGACGGATCCCGGCCTCGGTCAGCTGGTGGCGGCCGGCTCCATGCGCTCGACGAAGTCGGCGCGCCACGCCGGCGCCTCGAACGGGTTCGCGAAGTACTCGGTCATCTTCGCGACCTTGTCGCCCTTGAGCTCGCCGATGCCGATGTAGCTGACCGGAACGCCGTCGCCGTAGTCGATGGTCCCCTCGACGACGAACAGATCCTGGCTCCCGAGCATCCGCTTGTACGTGAACTTGGGGCTGGTGCCGCTCATCGCCGGGTAGTCGCTCATCCGGACCGCCGCGGCCTTGTTCAGTCGCTCGCCGGATTGCGGCCACTCGGTGACGAAATCGTCCGTGCCGTACTCCTGGATGAGCGCGGTCATCTGTCCGAAGTCTCCGGACTTGAGGGCCGTCTCGAACGCTGCGGCCATGTCCCTGCTGTCGCCCATCAGAGGTTCCTCCTGCTGCCTGGACGCACCAGATTGGACCTCATCCCAGCGCAGGGCAAGAGGCTGATCACGCCGTCGCTTGACATCGACCATATACAACCGTATGGTTGTATCAATGCAGACGACGTTCAACGCCGATCAGGTCTTCGCCGCCCTGGCTGATGCCACCCGGCGCGACATCGTCCTGCGCGCGCTGAGCGGCCGCGAGGGCGTCGCCGAGCTGGCCGGGCACTACCCGATGAGCTTCGCCGCCGTGCAGAAGCACGTCGCCGTGCTCGAGCGGGCCGGCCTGATCACCAAGGAGCGCAACGGCCGGCGCAAGGTCGTGCGCACCAACATCGAGGGACTGCGCCTGGCGCGCGGCCTCCTCGACCAGTACGAGGCGCTGTGGCGCGGTCGCATCGACCGCATGACCGATCTCATCAGCCGCATGGAGGAACCGAGACGATGACTGTCACCGCTGTCCACAAGGATCCGGACGCCCTGACCCTGACGCTGACCGCCGAGTTCGATGCGACCCCGGAGCGCGTGTGGGACCTGTGGGCCGACCCGCGCAAGCTCGAGCGCTGGTGGGGTCCGCCCACCTATCCCGCGACGTTCACCCAGCACGACCTGGCCCCCGGCAGTCACGTCGAGTACCACATGACCGGCCCGACCGGCGACCAGCCGCATGGCTTCTGGGACATCGTCGAGGCCGATCCGCCCCGCCGGCTCGTCTACGTCGATGGCTTCGCGCATGCGGATGGCTCGCCGGACGACACCTTCCCGCGCAACGAAGGCATCGTCACGATCGAGCCGATCGACGCCGGCCGAACGCGGATGTCCATCGAAAGCCACTTCCCGAGCCCCGAGGCCCTCGAGCAGATGGTGGCGATGGGCATGGTGGAAGGCCTGACCGAGGCCGTCGGTCAGATCGACGCGATCCTCGCCGAGGATCCGCTCGGCGCCAAGTCCTGACGCGCGGACCGATGCACGACTTCGACGACCTGATCGGCGAGTGGCGGACCGACGGTGAGATCCCGTCCGACCCGCCCCTACGGATCACCGGCATCACGACGATCGAGCACCTCGGTGCGTTCGTGGTGATCCGGGTGACCGGCGAGCCGGCGATCGTCCCTGACAGCGTCTCGATCGTCGGGGGTGCGCCGGACGGACAGCCGCAACCGATGCATTACTTCGACGGTCGCGGCGTCAAGCGCCAATACCTGACGACGGTCCAGGACTCGACCTGGACGATCTGGCGAGCCCCAGGCGAGGACCTCAACGGGCCGGACGGCCCGGGCTTCGACCAACGCTTCATCGGCGAGATCTCGGCTGACGGCTCGAGCATCGCGGCCCGATGGGAGCGTGGTCTCGCCGACGGCGGTTGGGAGATCGACTTCCCGATCCACTATGTCCGCGCAGCGCGGACCTCCGGTAGGCATGAGTGACGAGGAGCACATCACGATGACCACGACGACCGCAACGACGACCCGCACGCTGGAAGCGCCCGGTGCGACCCTGACCTTCGACGTCCGGGACGCCGACTCGGCCACCACGGAGCCGGTCCTGCTCCTCATCGGCTCGCCGATGGGTGCGAGCGGGTTCGGCACCCTGGCCAGTCACTTCCCCGACCGCACGATCGTGACCTACGACCCGCGCGGCGTGGAGCGCAGCATCAAGGCCGACCCGTCGACCCAGTCCACCCCGGACCAGCACGCCGACGACCTCCACCGGATCATCACCGAGCTCGGGGCTGGCTCCCGTGGACGTGTTCGCCAGCAGCGGTGGCGCGGTGAACGCGCTCGCGCTCGTCGCCGCCCATCCCGACGACGTGCGGACGCTCGTCGCGCACGAGCCGCCGCTCGCGTCGATCCTGCCGGACCGCGAGGGCGCGATGGCCTTCACCCAGGCCATCAGCGACACCTACCAGCGCAGCGGCTTCGGTCCCGGCATGGCGCAGTTCATCCTCGCGGTGAGCCACCAGGGACCGATCACGCCCGAGTTCGCCGCCCAGCCGGCACCGGACCCGGCGATGTTCGGGCTGCCCACCGAGGACGACGGCACCCGGAACGACCCGCTCCTGATGCAGAACATCACGACCTGCACGCACTACGAGCCCGACTTCGACGCCCTGCGTGCCGCCCCGACGCGGATCGTGCTGGCGGCCGGCGCGGAGTCGGAGGGTCAGATGGCCCATCGCGGGGCGGTCGCGGCCGCCGAGCGCCTCGGCCTCGATCCGGTCACCTTCCCGAGTGACCACGGTGGCTTCCTCGGCGGCGAGTACGGCCAGGCCGGCGACCCGGACAACTTCGCCGCGAAGCTGCGCGAGGTCCTCGCCCAGGCGTGACTCCCCGGTCGTTCCGTCGCGGCTAGAGCCCGAAGTCGCGACGGAACGCCCAGGCCGGGTCGGCCCTGATGCTGACCTTCGGGCCGAACCGTGCGCTCGTCGGCACACCACGCCTCGGCGACGGGCCCGGCCCGCTGGGGATCGGCGCACATGAACTGGATGATCCGCTGACGGCGTTCGGTGATGTGCCCGATGTGCACCGTGTCCACGACGCCTTCTGACCACCGGGTCCCGTAGGCTGGCCGCATGACGGACGCGCTGCGCGTGATCCTGGAGATCGGCAAGAGCCGGAAGGTCGTGGCCGGTGCCATGGACTGGCCCGGCCTCGACCGCTGGGGCACGACCGACGACGACGCGGTCGCGAAGCTGCTGCGCTACGGCGATCGATACATGGCGGTCGCCGACCGGGCCGGTCTCGGGACGGCGTTCCGCGCGATCGACCGACGTCGACGTCGTCGAGCGCGTCCCGGGTTCCAGCTCGACCGACTTCTGGGGCGTCGCCCACGTGCCCTCGCAGATCGAGCGCGAGGTGCTGTCCGCAACCGCTCTCGAGCGCCGGCTCGACCTGCTCCAGGCGTGCTGGGCCCAGTTCGACGAGGTCGCGGCAACGGTCTCCGCGGAGCTCCGTCCGGGAGGCCGTGGCGGCGGCCGAAGCCACGACCAGATCGTCCGCCACGTCTACGCGACGGAGCCCGACCAGTTCTCGCGGAAGATCGAGGTCCGCACACCCATCGAGGAGGTCCTCACGCCCGCCGGCCTCGCGGCGCACCGGCGCGCCTACCTGGATGCCATCCGGGCCTACAACGCGGAGGGACGAGCGGCACGGACGTGGCCGATCCAGTTCCTCATCCGCCGTACGGCCCACCACGTCATGGACCACGCGTGGGAGATGGAGGACCGGAACATCCCGGGCTGAACCGGCGCCGGCTCAGATCGTGGCGATGACGCCCGAGCGAGACCCCGAAGCCGGCCCGCCGCTGGATGCGGCGGCATCAGCGTGAGCTGGCCGAGTGGCGGGTCGCCCGGGAACCAGCGATTCCACTCCTCGTTGAACTCGTCGAAGTCGGACGGGTCCTGCAGCGACCAGTTGGCCCACACGACGTTGTCGAGCGAGCTGCCGGACTTCTCGAGGCGATCCTTGAGATTGGCCATGCAGCGGCGGGTCTGCTCCCGGATCGATCCCAGCGCGACCGCGCCGGTCTCCGGATCGACCGGACCGATCGACGACACGTAGACGGTGCCGCCGGCGACGACCGCCTTGCCATCGCCGACCGGCACGGCCCCGAGCTCGATCGCGGACGAGGTGCGCGCGCCGAACCGACTCTTCAGCGGCTTGATCGGCTTCTCCGGGTCCTCGGGCGGGATCCCGTACTCGTCGGGCGGGAGCGTCGACGCCGGCACGCTGGAACTGGGCCATGAACGTCGGTCGGACGCCGGTCGGCTGGAGCGTGCCCACGATCTTCCCGTCGCGGAAGTCCGTCTGGACGAACCGGAAGATGTCCTGGGTGAGGATCTGGTCCTCCTCGATCCCGTAGATCTCGGTGATGTTGATGATCTTGCGCTGGCCGTCCTTGAGCCGGGCCGTGTGGACGATGACGTCCACGGCCGTGGCGATCTGCTCGCGGATCGCCCGCAGCGGCATCTGGTAGCCGGTCATGAGGATCATCGTCTCGAGCCGCCGGAGCATGTCCTTTGGCGTATTGGCGTGGCCGGTCGAGAGCGAGCCGTCGTGACCGGTCGTCATCGCCTGGAGCATGTCCAGCGCCTCCCCGGCGCGGCACTCGCCGACGATGATCCGGTCGGGGCGCATGTGCATCGCGTTCCGGAGCAGGTTCCGGATGGTGATCTCGCCCTCGCCCTCCAGGTTCGGCGGCCGCGCCTCCAGGGTCACGACGTGCTCCTGGCGGAGCTGGAGCTCGGCGGCATCCTCGATCGTGACGATGCGCTCGTCGTTGGGGATGAACGACGAGAGCACGTTGAGGGTCGTGGTCTTGCCCGAACCCGTGCCACCGGAGACGAACAGGTTCAGCCGCGCCTCGATGCAGGCGTGGAGGAACTCGAACATCTCGGGCGTCGCGGTCCCGAACCGGATCAGGTCGTCGACGGTGTATGGCGTCTGCGCGAACTTGCGGACCGTGATGACCGGGCCCGACCAGGGACAAGGGCTCGATGATGGCGTTGACGCGCGAGCCATCCGGAAGGCGCGCGTCGACGCGTGGGCTCGATTCGTCGATGCGCCGGCCGAGCGGGGCGATGATCCGCTCGATGACGCGCAGCACGTGTTGGTCGTTGAGGAACAGCGTGTCGATCCGCTCGATCTTGCCCTTGCGCTCGATGTAGATGTGGTTCGGGCCGTTGACCATGACCTCGGTGATGGTCGGGTCCGCCAGGAGCGGTTCCAGCGGCCCGAAGCCGGTCACGTCGTGGACCATCTCGTCGACGAGGCTCATGCGCTCCTCGCGGGTGACCGCGAAGCCGCCGTTCTCGACGACCCGGTCGACCATCGGTTCGATGGTCTTTCGGACGTCGCCATCCTTGGTATCGAGCAGGACCTTGAAGGCGCCGACGACTTCGACCTGCAGGAGGAGCCGGACCTGGTGGATCAAGGCCTCGCGCGCCGGTGTCCGGGGACTCCGCAGGGTGCCCGAGCCGGAGGGCGCAGCCGGACGGGGCATCGGGACGATGGCGACGCCGGGAGACTCCGCGGTGACGATCGGGGGCGTGGTCGGCGCCATCACCGGCGTGCCGGTCCGAGCCATCGAGGTCCCGTTGGTCGGGGTGACGGGTGGCGCGTCGATGGTCGCCGTGGCGCTCGTCGACGGCGGCGTGCCGTTCAGCACGTGCGGCGCCGGGCCGTTCAGCGTGGCCAGCGGGGTGCTCGACGGCGACGTGCCGATCACGCCCGGGTGTGCCGTGCCGTTCTCGTCGGCCGGCATCGCGGTCGTCGGCGGCGCAGCTCCATCCATCGTCGCGCCATCGGGCGGCGCGGCGCGCGTGTCGGCTGCCTCGGCGGCTTCTGCCTCCGCCGCGGCGCGCTGGGCCCGCTGGACCCGTTCCAGTCGTTCGATCAAGGACATCGACCCCACCTTGTCGCTAGGTCCTACCCGCAGGATAGTCCGTTCGTACCAGATAGCGGTTGCGGCGATGCACCACCCGGCGGATTCCGTCGATTCCACGCCGCAAGAACGCATGGACCGGGGCCGCGCCGCCCGATCCGACGACACGCGCCTAGACTGGCCGGGTGACGACGCGACGCGTGGCCTGGCGGCGGACCGACGAGGTCCTCGCCGACGAGCACTGCACCCTGACCGTGCGCGACAGCGGGTCGTCGCTCATCGGGACGGTGCTCGGGTCGGAGGCCGGCGTGCCGGTCCGCATCGAGTACCGGGTCCTCACCGATGGCGCGGGGCTCACCAACGCGGTGCACGTCCGCGACCAGCGCGGGTTCGAGCAGCGGACCCTGACGGTCGAGCGATCGAGCAAGGGTGCCTGGACGGTGAACGGCACCGTGGTGCCGGCGCTGCGCGGCTGTACGGACATCGACCTCGGGTGCAGCCCTTCGACGAACACCCTCCCGATCCGGCGACTGCGCCTGGCGATCGGCGCCTCGACCACGATCAAGGCCGCCTGGGTCCTCTTCCCGAGCCTCGAGGTGGTCAAGGGCGCCCAGACGTACACGCGGCTCGACAAATCGACCTGGCACTACGCCAGCGGCGACTTCGCGGCCGACCTGACGGTCGACGACGACGGGCTCGTGATGACCTACGCCGATTGGCAGCGGACCGGGCTGGCCTACGGGCCTGAAGACACCGAGGCGCTCGACAGCCGCTAGCCAAAGAAGGGCTATGACTGGCCCTCACGGAGCCCGCGCCGGGGGACTTGACAGCGGAGACGTACGCTCGGGACATGACGTCCACGACCCTGCCGACCGGCCCCGATCCGGAGGCGATCACCCGGTACATCCTCGAGACCTGGCCCGAGACCGACATGGTCGAGATCCCGGGCGGCCAGTTCTTCTCCCTCGACCCGGAGAAGCACTGGCCCAACTACGCGACCCTCATGACGACCGATGAGTTCGACGACGCCTCGAACGTCTCGCGGCCCGGCGTCTACCGGTTGAACATGGGCGTCAGCCGGGCGACCTTCGAGTCCCTCGTCGGCTCGCAGGTCGAGCCCGACTACAAGGCCCTCGATCAGCTGATGCCGCACCCCGTGTATGCGAAGCAGCTCTGGGTCTCGATCCTGAACCCGAGCGACGCAACGTTCGAGGACGCGATCAAGCCGCTCCTGCTCGAGGCGCACGACCGCCTGGCGGCGGCCCGGGCTCGGCACGGCGCCGGCCAGCACCCGACCGACGACTGAGGTTCTCGCGCCGGGGCTAGCCTGACGACGTCGAGAGTGCGACGTCGATGGCGTCGGTGGTCGGCATGGCTCGCCCGCGAGCGCGAGCCGCTTCGAAGGCCTCCGGGCCCATCGCGGGCGGCAGCGCCTCGAGCAGGCGCTCGTAGTGCGGCCGTTCGTCCGGCGGCCACGCCATGTGCTGGGCCTCCATGATCGACTCAGCGGCGCCGACGAGGGTCGCGGCGCGCTCGAAGTCGCCGCGCGCCAGGGCGATCGACGCCAGCCCGCTGAACACGAACGGCGTCGTGAACCGGTCGCCGGTGCGTCGTTCGATCTCGAGCGCCTCGTGCGCCAGCGCCTCGGCGGCGTCGAGGTTGCCGAGCTGGCGTTCGACCATGCTCAGGTTCGCCGCCTCGGAGCCGATGAGGAAGTCGTTGCCGCTCGCCCGGACGAGCGCCAGGCGCTCGATCATGAAGTCGCGCGCTTCCGGCAGGTCGCCCGCGACCTGGGCGCCGACCCCGAGGAGGTGCAGCGCGTTCGAGCGGCCCGGCTCGTCGCCGGCGGCATCGCTCACCTCGAGGGCCTCGTGCGCGAGCCGTCGCGCCTCGGCCACGTCCGTGCGCAGGGCGACCCGCGCGAGGCCACCCAGGGCCTGCGAGGTCAATGGCGCATCCTCGAGCCGGCGGCCGGTCGCGAGCGCCTCGTCGAACAGCTCGGTGGCCCGCGGGTCGTCACCCATCCAGAACGGCATCATCCCGGCATGCAGACACGCCCGGCCGCGCAGCAGCGCGTCGCCACCAGGCGTGGCCAGGACACGCTCGAACCACTCGGCCCCCTCGACGAAACCCTGTTTCGTGATCCAGTAGCGGTACATCGCGTTCGCGAGCCGCAACGCATCGTCGGTCCGGCCCGCAGCGAGGAACCAGTCCAGGGCGGACCGCAGGTCGCCGCGGCGCGCGTCGAGCAGATCGAGCGCTTTCCTGGCGTTTGGGCCGATGCTGGCCGCGCTCGCCTGTTCGGCGAGATCCAGCAGGGCCGCCGCGGCGGCGGGATCCATCTGGTCGATCGTACCGGCGCTGCCGGCGGTGCGCTACCTGGCGGCCGGCGGGGCCGCGGCAGACAGCCGAGCCGGGAACAACCCGCGGACGGACGGCACGAGACCGAGGACGAGCACGAGACTGACGAGGATCAGACCGAAGCCGACGACCAGACCCCAGCCGACGGGCTCCGCCAGCAGGATCGAACCCCAGGTCAGGGCGAACGCCGGCACGATGAACGTCACGGTGCTGGCGGCGGTCGGGGTCGTCCGTCGGAGGACCCGGAAGAAGATCGGCCAGGCGACGGCGGTCGAGAGCACGCCCACCGCCACGAGCGAGACGAGTCCATCGAGCGACGGCGTGCCGGGCACGCCGGAGAGCAGCGCGACCGGTAGCGCCACGAGGGCACCGGCCGTGACCATGCCGGTCGCGAGCTCGGTCGGGGGAACGTCGGCCAACCGGGCCCGGGCGAAGTTGCCGGCGACGGCATAGCTGGCCGGGGCGCCCAGGCCGGCGGCGACCGCCAGCAGGGTCGTGGCGCCCGGCTCGAGCGGTGACCAGCCGACGAGGACGACGACGGCCACGACGCCCGACGGCCAGCCCCGCACCGACGCGCCAGGAGATGCGCTGGCCCATGAACCCGACGGCGATCGCCGCGGTGAACAGCGGTGTCGCCGCGTTGAGGAGGGCCGTGAAGCCGGCCGGGAGCGTGACGGTCGCGATGGCGATGAGCGTGAATGGCACCGCGGAGAACAGCGCCCCGACGATGAGGAAGGTGGTCATCCGGCCGCGGGCGACGCGCAGGGTCGCGGGTCCGCCGAACACGAGCAGGACGGCGGCACCGATCGCGAGCCGGATCTCGGCGGCCCAGGCCGGCCCGACCTCCGGTGCGGCGATCCGCAGGAACAGGAACGCCGCACCCCAGACGGCGCCCAGGAAGAGCAGCGAGGCGAAGTCGACGATGGAGAGGGAGCGGCGGGTCGCCGGCACGGGCGTTGGCATCCCGGGATCATCGACGGCGGAGGCGTCGATCGCCATCGCCCCCGGTCCTTCCTCGACATCGTCATTCGACGATGTCGAGTCCCACCGCTGCGCCGTTGTCCTCCGTCATCCGCCGCCGTGACGATCGCCGCGTCCGAACCGCCGACCAAGAGGGGCCCGATGCCGATCTCCTCGCCACGGAACCTGCTGCCGCTCGTCCTCGCCTACCTGCCCGTCCCGATCGTCGGGGCGATCCTCTCAGCGCACTGGAGGGTCGGCGCTTCACCGGACGGCGGCCCGAGGGACATGGTCCTGCGCGGCACGGCCCTGACGCCGCCCCTATTCCTGCCCGTGATCCTTGCGGGTGCCGCCGCCCTCGCGCCTCGCGACACGACAGTCGGGCGCGTCGGAGCCGGCGTCGGTCACCGCCGTCGCGGCCGCCTTCCTGGCCGGAAGCACGGCGAACCTGCCGAACGACTTCAAGGCCGCCGACGCCGCCGGAACACCGCGACAGCTGACGGCCTCGCTGGCAGCGATCCACGCGACCCTGGCGATCGCCCTTCTCGTCAACGCGCTGCCGCGCCTCCGCGGCCGCTGACGGGCGGCCGGACCGGCCGCCCGTCGAGGGTCCCGTCTCAGCGTCGAGCGCGGCGCAACCCGACCTTGCCCTCGTCGTCCGTGGCGTCGGGCTCAGGCGAGCCGGCGTCCTCGATGACGATCTCGTTGTCGTTGCCGGCGAGCCGATGCGCCTCGACGTCGTCGGTCTGGTCCTCGATGACGGTCTCGTTGTCGTTGCCGGCCAGGCGGAAGCGTCGGCGGTCGGTGCGCGGCTGCGGTGCGGTCATCGGTCGTCTCCTGACTCATCGTCGATGGCGGGTGCCATGACACGACCGTAGGGCTCGGCCGGCCACGTGCCATCGGTCAGACGACCGATAGAGGGCCTGATCGACGACCTATCCCGTCGGGCGTTGCCAGACGGACACGTGCTGCCGGCTGTCGTTCTCGAACGGCTCGCGGCGCCAGCCGGCCCAGCGGTCGCGAAGCGTGAGGCCGGCCAGCTCCGCCATGAGGTCGAGCTCCGCGGGCCAGACGTACCGGAACGGGCCGGACGACTTGTCGACATGACCATCCCGGATCGAGAAGTGGTGCGAGACCAGCCCCTGGGTCGCGACGTCGTACTCGTCGGCGCCCCAATGCGTCGGGCTCGCATCGAAGATCACGAACCGCTCGCCGTACGGGAGCCGGCGCAGGTCGGGCACGCCGACCTCGATCACGAAGACGCCGCCCGGCTCGAGATGGGCCGCGGCGTTGCGGAAGCAGGCCACCTGGGCGCGCCTGGGTCGTCAGGTTCATGATCGTGTTGTAGACGAGGTAGACGAGCCGGAACGAGCCCTCGACCCGGGTCGTCGCGAAGTCGCCGACCGTGACCGCGATCCCCTCCCCGCCCGGCTTGGCTGCCAGGCGCGCGAGCATGGCTTCCGACAGGTCGATGCCGTGGACCGGCACGCCGCGCGCCGCGAGCGGCAGGGCGATCCGTCCCGTCCCGATCCCGAATTCCAGCGCACGACCATCGCCCGCGAGTCCCGCGAGGACGTCGACCGTCGGGTCGACGACCGCTGGATCGAACATCGGATCGTCGTCGTAGGTCGACGCGATCTCCTCGCCGAAGTAGCCATCGTCGTGCATTCGCCGCAGCCTACCGAACCATTGGTAGTTGCGCGCGCAACTACCTGACGTCTATACTGGGTGCGATGCGGCCACTCTCGTGGTCGCCGATACGGACGGATCAGCCGTCAAGGAACGAGACCCATCATGCAATTCGGGGTATTCACCGTCGGTGATGTCACCGCGGACCCGACGACCGGCCAGGCGGTCAGCGAGGCCGAGCGCATCAAGATCATGGTCGCCGTGGCGCGCAAGGCGGAGGAGGTCGGCCTCGACGTCTTCGCCACCGGCGAGCACCACAACGTGCCGTTCGTGCCTTCGTCCCCGACCACGCTGCTCGGCTACATCGCGGCCAAGACCGATCGGCTGCAACTCTCGACCGCGACCACGCTGATCACGACCAACGACCCGGTCAAGATCGCCGAGGACTACGCGATGCTCCAGCACCTGGCCGACGGCCGGGTCGACCTGATGATGGGCCGCGGCAACATGGGTCCCGTGTATCCGTGGTTCGGACAGGACCTGCGCAACGCGATCCCGCTCGCCATCGAGAACTACGACCTGCTGCGCCGCCTGTGGCGCGAGGACGTCGTCGACTGGGAAGGCCGGTTTCGCACGCCGCTGACCGGGTTCACCTCGACGCCCCGGCCGCTCGATGGCGTGCCGCCGTTCGTCTGGCACGGCTCGATCCGCAGTCCCGAGATCGCCGAGCAGGCCGCCTACTACGGGGACGGCTTCTTCCACAACAACATCTTCTGGCCGAGTGACCACGTGCGGCGGATGGTGGACCTCTACCGGCGACGATTCGAGCACTATGGTCACGGACCGGCCAGCCACGCGATCGTGGGCCTGGGCGGGCACGTGTTCATGCGCAGGAACAGCCAGGACGCGATCCGCGAGTTCCGGCCGTACTTCGACCACGCGCCGGTCTACGGTGGGGCGATGTCGCTCGAGGACTACATGGACCAGACACCGATGACCATCGGCAGCCCGCAGCAGGTCATCGACCGGACCCTCGGCTTCCGCGAGTTCGTCGGGGACTACCAGCGTCAGCTGTTCCTGGCCGATCACGCCGGGCTGCCACTCTCGACGGTGCTCGAGCAGCTGGAGATCCTGGGCGCCGAGGTCGTGCCCGTCCTGCGCCGAGAGTTCGAGGCCCTGCGGCCGGCCGACGTCCCGGTCGGACCGCCGCTCCATCCGCGGGTCGCGGCCGCCCTGGGCGTGGACGCCCAGCCGACCGACTCGCTTACCGACCCGCTCGCCGAGCTGGCAGCCGGTCCGGTGGCAGATGCCGTGGTCGCAGGTCCCGCATGAACGCGTCCGCGGCCCGGTCGCTGGTCGTCGTGACGGCCGGGTTGTCCCAGCCGTCGTCGAGCCGGCTGCTCGGTGACCGGCTGGCGGCCGCGGTGGAACGTCACCTTCGGGACGCGGGACTGGAGCCGCGTGTCGAGGTCATCGAGCTCCGTGATCACGCCGTCGAGCTGGCGAACCACCTGCTGACGGGCTTCCCGGCCCCGCCGCTCCAGGCAGCGCTCGACCACGTGCTCGCGGCCGACGGCGTCATCGCGGTCTCGCCGATCTTCAGCGGCTCGTACAGCGGGCTGTTCAAGCTGTTCTTCGACGTCATCGATCGCGACGGGTTCCGGGCCAAGCCCGTGCTCATCGCCGCCACCGGGGGCACGCCCCGCCACTCGCTGGCCGTCGAGCATGCGATGCGCCCGTTGTTCGCCTACCTCCGCGCGGCCGTCGTCCCGACCGGTGTCTACGCCGCGACCGAGGATTGGGGCCAGGGCAGCGTGGCGGTCGATGGCGGCCTCGTCGAGCGCATCGAGCACGCGGCGACGGAGCTCGCGGTCGCCATGAGCGCCGGGGCCTCGTCGACGGCGTCCGCGAGGCACACCGAGTTCGACGATCCGGTCCCGTTCGAGGACCTCCTGCACCACGGGTAGCTGACCCGGGCACGCCGCCCGAAGGGCATCCGCGTTGCGGTACTGGCACGTGGCGTCACGGCGGTCGCGTGGGCGCCCGATGCGCTCGGCGCGCGAAACGCCAACAATGTGTCCGATGGATGAACACGTGACACCTTCGGCCGGGCCGCTGGGCCGGCTCCCCCTGCACCCCTTCCTGTTCGCTGCTTACGCGGTCCTGCTCCTCTATGCGTCGAATCTCGACGAGGTGCTGCCGGTCGACGTGGCCGCCCCATTGCTGTGGAGCGTGATCGGCGCCGGGGTCGCCGTCGTGCTCCTGGCGCTCGCCTATCGGAGCCCGCGACGCGGGGCGATCGTGGCGTCGGCCCTCGTCGTCGCGTTCTTCGCCTTCGGGTACGTGGCCAGCGCGCTGACCGGGACGGGCCTCGCCGAGGCGGCCGAGCTCATCGGCTGGGTGGTCTTCGTCATCCTCGCGGCCGTGTACGCCGCCCGCGCCCGGGCCAGCCTCGGGCGCACCACCACAGCCCTCAACGTCCTCGCGATCGCGCTTGTCGCCATGGCGGCCTGGTCCATCGTCCCCTACGAGGTGGCGCGGGCCTCCCGCGAGCCGGTGGCAGAGGTCCAGACGGTCTCGACCACCACCACGCCGGAGCGCAAGCCCGACATCTTCTTCCTCGTCTTCGACCGCTACGGATCGGCCGATGCGATCCAGCGCCGGTTCGGGATCACCGGCAACGACCTGTACGGCTGGCTCGCCGACCAGGGCTTCCAGGTGCCGGCCGACAGCCGGGCGAGCTACCGCGCCACCGACTTCTCGCTGGCGTCCACGCTCAACATGCGCTACCTCGATGAGCTCACCGAGCGCATCGGGCGCGTCTCCAACGACCGGACGCCGGCCCAGCAGCTGCTGAAGCACCACGACGTCGGGCGGTTCCTCAAGGACCAGGGCTACACCTACTACAACCTCGGATCGTGGTTCAGCCCGACCCGCACGAACGCCATCGCCGACGCGAATCTCACCCTCGGGGTCGCGAGCGAGTTCGAGTCTGTGCTCGGCGAGACGACGATCGTGCCGGCCGTCCAGCGCGTGCTCGGCCTCGCTCCCACGGAGCCGACCTTCCTCGACCGCCACCGCGAGGGCACGCTCTTCGAGTTCCGCCAGCTCCACCGACTGATGACCGCGCCCGGGCCCAAGTTCGTGTTCGCCCACATCCTCCTGCCGCACGATCCATACGTGTTCCGCGCCGACGGCGCCCTCATCACCGAAGCCGAGGCCCATGCCGGTGACGAACGCGACCTGTACGCCGGCCACATCGCCTTCGCGAACAAGAACATCAAGGAGATCGTCGGCGAGCTGCTCTCGGGTCCGGAGGCGACCCGTCCCGTCGTGATCATCCAGGCCGACGAGGGACCGCTGGCCTGCCAGAGCGTCGATTGTGTGGCCTTCACCCCCGAGTACGAGAAGATCCGGTCCGGCGTGCTCAATGCCATGTATCTCCCGGGCGTGACCACCAAGCTGCCCGACCGATTCAGCAACGTGAACACGTTCCGCTTCATCTTCAGCCACTACTTCGGGGCCGACCTGCCTCCCCTCCCCGACCGCATCTACACGTGGCCGGACAACGAGCACATCTACGACTTCCGCGACGTGACCGAGCAGGTCGACGGCACACCCTGACGGCCGTTCAGCGGTCGGCGACCGCGGCGGGCGGAGCTGCCCGGAAGGCCTCCAGGCACGCCCGCGCCGCCGGTGATGGCACGGGGATCCGGGCGGAGCGGTTCGTCCACAGCGCGGCACGCGCATCGCCCGCGCCGGCCTCGCACCAGGCGATGACCGCGCCGAGCCGCAGGAACCGTTCGTAGAATCCGCGGCCGGTCTCGAGGCCGCGCGCGGCGAAGAAGGCGTCGTCCTTCGCGTCGGCCCGGGCTCGGAGCAGGCCGACGGCGGCGGCTGAGGTCGAGCGCCGCGGCATCGGGTCCATCCGCGGCGAGCACGAGCACGTTCGGCGTGCTCGGCGGAAGCTGTCGAAGCTTCGCCAGGATGGTCGCCCCGAGCGCGGCCGGCTCGGGCAGCTTGCGCAGACGGGTGACCTCGAGGTCGAAGCCCGGCCCGGTCCGGAAGGTCACGGTGAAGTCCGGCCCGGCCTTGCCCGCGCCGTGCGCTTCGTAGGCCACCCGGAACCGCGTGTCGTCGAGAAGACGCCGCGCGGCGTCCAGCTCGGCGCGGACGTCGCGACGGGCCTCGGCCTCGGGCGCCGTCCGCAGCTTCTTGTGGATCTTGTCGCGATAGGTCGTGGCGAAGGCGCGGAACGACGGTGACGACGCCAGCCAGCCGGTCAGCTCGTCGAGGAACGGGGCATCGGCGGCGTCCCCGGCGAGGTCACGGGCGAGCCGCTCGATCGACGGCCCCGGTGCGCGGGTCGCCGCCATCAGACCGTGACGACCACCTTGCCGCGGGCCTGCCCGGCATCCACGTAGCGAAGTGCCTCGACGACCTGGTCGAGCGGATAGCGGCGATCGATGATCGGACGCACGACGCCCTGCGCGTACAGCGTCCCGAGGGTGGCGACGTCCTCGGCGCGGAACGGCTTCCACCACAGCATCAGGCCCATGGAGCGGTGGGTCGCCAGGGACGCGACGGGACCCGTCACCAGCGCGTCGAGCAGCCGCCTCGTCGAGCCACCGAGGGTGATGTAGGCCCCGCCCGGGCGCACGACGTGCCGGACGCGCAGGAGCGGATAGTGGGCGTCGACGGCGAGGATCCAGTCGTAGCGCTGCCCGGCGGTCGTGTAGTCGACGGCGCGGTAGTCGATGACGTCGTCCGCACCCAGAGCGCGGACGAGGTCGACCTTGTCGGTGCTGCAGACGCCGGTCACGTGGGCGCCGAGGTATTTGGCGATCTGGACCGCGAACGGCCCGACGTTGCCCGACGCGCCCTCGACCAGGACCCGATCGCCGGGACCCACGGTCCGGCCGTCGCGGCGACGCAGCCCCTGGAGGGCCAGGATCGCGGCGTGGGGCAAGGTCGCCGCGTCCTCGAGCGACATCCCGTCGGGCACGCGCTGGAAGGCACGCTCCGGCGCACAGACCGCCTCGCCGAACCCGCCCAGTCCGAACGGATACAGGTCGGCGAAGACCGGGTCGCCGGGACGGAAGCGCGTCACGTCCGGACCGATCGATTCGACCGTGCCGGCGACGTCACAGCCGATCCGTCCGTCCCGCGGCCGGCGCAGGCCCAGGAATGCGCGGGTGAAGCCCGGCTTCGGGTAGAGGAGGTCGAGGTCGGCCCGGTTCACGGACGCCGCCGCGACGCGCACGAGGACCTGGTCGCCGGTCGGCGTCGGGGTCGGGATGTCTCGCAGCTCGACGACGTCCGGCGAGCCGTAGCGCTCGCGCCACGCGACCTTCATGCCGCCGGGCCGCCGTCATCCCAGCGGACCAGCGCCACCGAGACGGGCTCCGAGATGCCCTTGAGCGCGGTCGCGACCGGCGCGGCCACGACCGGGACGTCGCCGGCCTCGGCCAATGTGGCCGCCGAGGCCGCGATCTCGCCCGGACCGGCCTGACCGCAGACCCGAGCGGCGATGTGGACGCCGCGGCCGCTGTAGTCGGCGGAGCGCAGGTTCGCGTCGGCGGTGTGGAGGCCGATCCGGACGCGCACCGGCGTGGCGTCGCTCGGACGGCCGGCCCGCATGGCCCGCTGGATGCCGATCGCCGCATCGACGGCCGGGCGTGCGGCCTCGAACGTGGCGAAGAACCCGTCGCCGGTCGACTTCACGATCTCACCCTGGTGACGCGCGACGACCGAGCGGATCGTGTCGTCGTGCCATTGCAGCAATCCCTCCCAACCGGCGTCGCCGAGGGTCTCGGCGAGTTCGGTCGAACCGACGATATCGGTGAAGGCGAAGGTGCGTCGGGCGGTGGTCGGGCCTGCCCGTCGGGCCGCCAGGTCGCGCGCCTCCTGCTCCAGCGCGTCGAGGTCGAGCCGGGCGCCGAGGCGCCGGAACGCATCACCCGCGGCCTGGGCCTCCAGGTCCGCGCCGTCCTCGTCGCCGAGGGTTCGCAGGGCGCGTGCCAGCATCACGCGCGCCCGGGCGACCTCGTATGGGGCGCCGACGTCCCGCCAGCCCGCGATCCCGGCGCGCAGCTCGGCGATCGCGTCGGACGCGCGTTCGTCGGCGAGCAGGACCTGACCGGCCACGACGTGCCGCGTCGCCTCGAGCGCCGGCGACGGATAGCCGGACACCGTGTTCGCCAGCTCATCCGCGGCTCGCCGCGCGGAATCGATGTCGCCCATCGCGACGGCGACCTCGACCCGGGCCGGCAGCAGTCGGGCACGCGCCCAGCGATCCACCGCGGGCTCCGCTAGGGCGTCGTCGATGGCGCGGGCGGCGGCCTTGGCGTTCCCCTGCGCCAGTCGGATCAGGGCCAGTGCCGGCTGCGGCATCCGGCCGCGCGCGTGGGCCTCGCGCAGGGCCGCCTCGGCGCCCTCGAGATCGCCGCGCAACCGGCGGATCTCGCCGATCGCGTAATACCCATCCGCCTGCGGCGGCGTCGCCCGGAAAGGCTCGAGCTCGACGGTGGCGCGCTCGAGCTCCTGCTCCGCCTGGTCCCACGCCCCGCCGACCGCGGCGACCTCGGCACGGTGGATCCGGCAGATGCCCGGGAACCCAGACAGGCTCTGCCGCGTGCAATAGCGCTCGGTCGCCTCGATCCACTCGCTGGCGCGGCGATAGTCCGTGAGGTCGCGGCACGCACCGATGACGCGGCAGGCGGTGATCCCCGTCGTGAACGGGGTCAGCTCGCCGTTGACCGCCGCCAGGGACGCCTCCTCCATGAGCGCGATCCCGTCGTTCGTGTCGCCGAACGCGATCTTGAGCTCGCCGAGATTGCTCAGAGCGAACGCCTTGAGGTCGGGGTCGGTGCTCGCCTGGCTGATGGCGATCGCGCGGTCGGCCAGCTCGGTCGCACGTTCGAGGTCACCCGCCCCGTGCGCGGCCTCGCTATACGCGAGGGCGAGGTAGCCGTGGGCGGGCGTGTCGCCGTCCGATCCGATGAGCGCCTCGGCCCGCTTGATCCACACTCGTGCGATCGCGAACTTGCCGGCGTAGCCGTGCTCGCGGGCGATGTTGATGGCCAGGAACGCGGCTCGGTCGTGGTCGCCCGCGGCCTGGTATGTCGTGAACGCACGCTCCTTGGCTTCGAGCTGGACGTCCGGCTCGGCGACGAAGAACGCGGCCTCGGCAAGACCCTCGAGATCGGCGCCCCCGAGGGGCTGGGCGCGGTCGGCCGCCCGGTAGGCCTCGAACGCCTCCGCCCAGGCGTGGCGGCCACGTGCCCCCCGCGCGACCTGCAGCGGGTCTTCGACGGCGTGGGTCATCGCCGGCATTGTGCCACCGCCATCGGGAATGGCCGTTTGCCGGTCGCTTCCATCCGTAGCACCTCCGTAACGCCTTCATGGCACGGTTCACACGAACCGCCGGCTCACGACACGGGAGGACGACACCGATGCGACCGATCATGCGCTCGATCCACCTCGTGGTGGCCTGGCTGCTCGTGGCCGGATTGCTGGTCCAGGTCTTCCTCGCCGGTCTCGGCGTCTTCCGCGGCGCCGCCTCGTTCGCGACGCACCGGGACTTCGGCTACACCCTGGAGCTGCTCCCGATCATCCTGCTCGTGACCGGTCTCGTCGCGGGTCTGGGGCGGCGGGCCGCTCTCATGGCGGCGGGCATCTTCGGGCTCTTCCTCCTGCAGTCGGTGTTCGTCGGGCTGCGCGACTCGGCCCCGGAGGTGGCGGCCCTCCACCCGGTCAACGGGTTCCTGATCCTGCTCCTGTCGATCCTCCTTGCGCGCGACGCGTGGATGGCCCGAGGCCGGGCGACGACCGACGACGACGCGCTGCCCGCCACCTGAACGGTCGTCGCCTCAGCGCCCGCGGCGAAATGGCTGGTCCTGTGGGACGCGATCCGCGGTGGCAGCGCGTGCGTATCGTTGACAGATGGACCACCCGGCCGACCGCTTGTTCGCGCAGGTCCGCCGCCTGACGCTCGTCGTCGCGACCGCGTCGCTCGCCGCCTGCGGCTCGACGGCCCCAACGCCCAGCGCCGCGACCAGCGCGACCGCGACGCCAGTCGCGTCCGGCGCCACGGTGACCCCGTTCGCGGCACCCTCGTCATCAGCGGCGGCGTCGCCGGCGCCGAGCACCCCGCCCGCGGCCACGCCGACACCTCGCGACGGTCCGATCGGCACGACGGGTTCGGTCGTCGTGCTCGGCAACGACGGCTCCTTGTCCCTCGTCGACGCGGCGGGGACCTCGAGCGTCCTGGCGACAGCTTCGGACGGGGCCTTCACGTTCCCCGCCTGGTCACCCGACGGGTCGCATATCGCGGCCGCGCGTAACGACGGCCAGACCGCCGACATCCTCGTGTTCGACGCGGCGGCTGCCACAAAGGGCGACCCCGAACCGCCGGTGGTCGTCCTCCAGAGCTCGACGATCGGCCCGTTCTACCTCTCGTGGCGGCCCGACGGCAAGGCGGTGTCCTATCTCGCCACCGATCCTGATGGGCTGGCCCTGCGGGTCGCGCCAGCCGACGGCAGCGGCGCGACCGACGGCAGCGACCCGGCCTCGGTCATCCAGCGGGGGAACCCGTTCTACTACGACTGGACGGGTTCGGACGGGCTGCTGGCCCACGTCGGCACGGGCACCGGGGCGTTCCTGGGCGAGATCGGGCTGGACGGGAAACCGAGCGACCCGCTCGCGAAGCCCGGTGACTTCCGCTCCGCGGTCGTGAGCAGCGATGGATCCTCCATCGGCTTCGCCCAGGTCGACGACAAGGGCGGCACCCAAGTCGTGCTGGCCGACCGCGACGGCACGCCCCGGCGGTCCGTGCCCGTGTTCGGGAGCGCGGCCATGGACTTCGATCCGACCGGTGACCGCCTTGCGGTCATCGGCGCGAGCGAAGCGGGCCCGACCACCCTCGGTGTCCCCGTCGGCCCGCTGCGGGTGCTCGAGCGGGAGACCGATCGCACGCTCCTCGACGGCGCCGTGGTCGCGTTCTGGTGGTCGCCCGACGGCGAGACGATCGCGGCCCTCCGACTCCAGCCCGCGGATGTCGAGGTGAGCACCGGCGGGAACGAGGCGCGCCTGCTGTTCGTGGACGCGCAGACTGGCGACATCGGATCGCAGATCGCGGTCGTCCCCGGCCGCCTGTTCATCACCCAGCTGCTCACCTATTTCGATCAGTACGCCCTCAGCCACCAGCTGTGGTCGCCCGACAGCGCATCGATCCTCATGCCGATCACGACCAGCGACGGGGCGACCCGGATCGCGGTCCTGCCGCGTGACGGCAGCGATCCCATCCTGATCGACGGCCAGGCCGGCTTCTGGAGCCCGCGAACGGACTGATCGCCGACGATGAGATCCCTGGTCGCGCGCTCAGCGGACCTCGTCCGGGTGATACTGGAGCCATGACCACGACATCCGAGCCCGCCGCCACGCCCGACCGGGCGTTCGAAGCGGCCCCCGGTCCGCGCGGTGATGCCGGCGACCCCGGTCGTCTCGTGCGCATCGTCCGGCGCCCGGCCGTCGACGAGCGCGAGACCGTCGACGAAGCGCGGCTCGACCCCATCCGCGGCCTGGACGGCGACACGTGGCTCGCCCGGGGCAGCAGCCGAACGGAGGACGGCGCGGCCGATCCGCGGGCGCAGGTCACGCTCATCAACATCCGGATCCTGGCGGCGATCGAGCCCGACACCGAGCGCTGGCCGTTGTCCGGCGATCAGCTCGAAGTCGACCTCGACCTGTCCGTCGATCACCTGCCGGTCGGCACCCGGCTGACGATCGGCTCGGCCGTCCTCGAGGTCACGGACAAGCCCCACACGGGCTGTGCGAAGTTCAGTGCCCGCTTCGGGTCCGACGCGCTGCGCTGGATCAACACGCCGGAGGGTCGCCTCGCCCGGCGGCGTGGCGTGAACACCCGCGTCGTCCAGGGCGGCACGATCCGCGCCGGCGACCCGATCCTCCGCGGCTAGCTCGCCGCGGCGCCGGCCCGCACCTCAGGGCCGAGCGATCCCGATGAGCTCGTCGCTCTCGTAGTCGGTCACCAACGCGCGGTCGTCCGTGAGGCGCACGCCCGCCGGCAGGTCCACCGGCGTCTCGGACAGCACGCCGACCGTGTCGATGTCCACCGCGATCACCGAGCCGACGCCGCGGTGGATCAGAAGTCCCGACGGCCCTCGAACGAGGCTTCGACGCCGGGCCGCGTCCGCTCGTAGATCGCCAGGCGCTGGCCACCGGGTGCCGTGAATTCGCTGACCGGGCCCTGCGGGATCTCGAGGCGATGACCCTCGGACCAGCCGCGGTCGAGCAGCGCCCTCATGGCGACGTCGAGGTCGGCCACGCGATAGACCAGGATCGGGACGTCGCCCTCGAGATGGCCGGCCAACAGCAGCCGCGGCGGCCCGTCGGTCAGCTCGATCATCGCGACCTGCGTGCCCATCCCGTCGATGGCGAACACGAGCCGGGCCCCGAGCACGTCGGTGAACCAGCGAACGTCCGACGCCACGTCACGACTGGGCATGTACACGTAATCGAGCTGCTCGAACATGCCGCCCTCGCCACCGGCACGAGGCCGCTCCGTTCAGTCGGCGCGCCGGAGACGCACCATCGGGATGACTCGACCAGTCTGGGCAGGATAGTCCGCGAACCACGGGAGGGTCGCCACGTGCTGGTCCCAGAGGCGATCACGTTCCGGTCCGGTCTCGATCGTCGTCGCCTGGGCCGAGAAGGTCGTGTTGCCCGTCTCGATCTCGACGACCGGGTTCACCCGGACGTTGGGCAGCCAGGCCGGATCGCTCTTCGAGCCGCCCGCCGTGCCGGCCACGATGTAGTCGTCGCCATCGCGCGAGAACGTCAGGATGGCTCGTCGCGGCAGACCACTCTTCGCGCCGATGTTGGTCATCACGAGGAGCGGGTGCCCCGCGAGCGGTCCAGTCGTGACCTTCCCGTCATGGGCCCGCATGTCGTCGATCAGGCCGTCCTCGAAGCTCGTTCGTGCGTCCGTCATCATGTGATCCTCCGGATCCGTGCGTGGGACCGTCCTCGTGGGCGACCGTTGCATGTACAACGATCTCACGATCGGGCTGGATCCGCTCGGCTCCTCAGATCGCGACGGCGATGATCACGTAGCGCCGGTACCACGCCTGGTCGTAGTAGGTCGGGACGGCGTCGAGCTCGAGGTAGGTGTTCAGCGGGCTGTCGGCCTGGGCGTACTTGCGATGCGAGGAGCCGTTCGGGTCGCTGATCCACACGTTGAGCAGCGTGAAGTCGCCATCGCGCGGGTCGCGCGTCGCTTCGAAGCCGGTCATGACCATGGCATGCGTGCCGTGCGCCACCAGGAGGCCGACCGGAACCTTGCGCTCGGCGATGACCCGCGCGGCATGCTTCAGGGCGATGTACTCGGTCGAGTACGACTCCCAGCGGTACGTGATCGTGCCCCGGCCGGCCCGTGGCGAGAAGTTCGTGAGGGCCCGCGACCAGCCGAGGGGGTCGGAGCCGAGCTGGACTCGGTCATCGAGCGCGTCGCGCGGTTGCTCCCACTTGAGGATGTACGACTGGCTCAGGCCGAGATCCCGCCGCGCGATGAAGTTGAGCATCATCGCGGTGCTCGCCGCCGTGCAGGTGCGCGAATCGATCTGGTGCTCGTAGCCCGACCGGAAATACAGATCCTTCGTGTAGGAGCCGGCCTGGGCCGGCGCGCTGGCGACGCTCGTGAGCAGGACGAGCGCGGTCGCGAACGCAGCGACCAGGGGGAGCGCGGGGCGCCTCGACATGCGGATCCTCCCTCCGGTGATGCCCCCGATGGGTCAGGCTCGCATCACCAGTGGTGCGACGGACCTTGCTGTCCGGCCGCGGTGTCTTGCAGGCACCCTACAGCATCCGATGAAGCACGGCACCTTTCCGACGAGGCGCGCCGACTCGTCGGTGCCCGGATCTCGTGCCGATGCCGGGTCGGCGACGATGCGTCACCATGCGGGCATGGCCATCGATGATCCCGCCTCCGACGCCCCGGCGACCGACGCTCCCCCGACACCGGGCGACCTCGCGTGGACGACGGCCATCGCGGGCGTGAAGGCGGTCGTCGTGGCCCTCGCAGTCGACGCCTTCCTCAACGCCGACGGACCGCGCTACCAGGGCAAGGGCATGCGCCTGCGGGCGATCGGCTACACCGCGGGGATGCTCCTCGTACCGGTCGCGTGGCGCATCCGGGGCCGGCGCGAGCCCTATCCGCGCGAGCTCGACCTGGCGGTGACGCTGCCGCTCCTCATCGATGCCGGCGGCAACGCGATCGGCATCTACCGCCGAGCCCGCGTCGACGACGTCATCCACTTCTCCGATGGCGCCCTCGTGGCGGCCGTCGTCGGGGCGCTGGCGACGCCGCGGGTCAAGACGTCGTGGGAGGCCGCCGGGGTGGCGGCGCTCGCGGGCACGGCCGCAGCGGGCCTGTGGGAGATCGGTGAATGGGTCGGGCTCAAGCTCGGTGCCCGGGGGATGGACCTGACCTACGACGACACGATGACGGACCTGATCGAAACGACGGCCGGCGCCATGCTCGGCGCCGCGATCACACTGCTGCGCCATCCGTCGCGGCTGCGCCGCGTGCCGGGCGGTCCGGCTGACCCGCTCGTGGCCGTCCACGATGCCGGCGACGGCCCGACCGACGCCTGAGCCGGGCGAGGCGGGCGGTCCGCCGCTCGAAGTCCGGTTCCTCGGCCATGCGACGGTCCTCCTCGCCGCCGGCGGCCGGCGCGTCCTGACCGACCCATTCCTGCGCCCCCGGCTCGGGCCGCTGGAGCGGCATGGCCCGGTCCCCTCCCCCGACGCGCTCGAGCCGATCGACGTCGTCGTGGTGTCGCACGGGCACCCCGACCACTTCGACCGAGCGTCGCTCGCGGCCATCCCGGGCGAACCCGGTCGTGATCGTCCCCCGCGGCCTGGGTCCGGCCGCGCGGCGGATCGTCGGGGACCGCGTCGTTGAGCTCGGCGACGGCGAATCCGTTCGGGTCGCCGGGATCGGCGTGGAGGCCGTGCCCGCGCGGCATTGGATCTCGCCTGGATCCCCGCGGGCGACGCCCGTCGGGTACGTGCTGGACCTCGGCCGGCGGACCTATTTCGCCGGCGACACCGGCCGGATCCCCGTGCCGGCCGCCGCGGCCGGCGTCGACCTGGCCCTGTTGCCCGTCTGGACGTGGGGACCGCACCTGGGACCCGGCCACCTGGGTCCACGCTCGGCCGCGGACTTCGTCGCCGACATCGGACCGGCGGTCGCCATCCCCATCCACTGGGGCACGCTGTACCCGCGCCGGCTCCACCGCGTGTGGTCGACGCCATTGACCGAGCCCGGCGACCGGTTCGCCGACCATGCCCGGCGCGCCGCTCCCGCGGTCGAGGTGCGGGTCCTTCGTCCGGGCGAAGCCGCCGTCATCGGTGACCAACGCGCCTGACGGCCGGAACGCACACGGCGGTCGGCCAGCGGCCCGCGCCGGGACGAAATGACGAAGCGGCCTCCGTCAAGAATGCCGGCTTCTCGTGATGTGCCGGGGACCCTTTAGACGGCAGGCTTGGAAGGCATCGAGCCCGTCATCCCTGCGAGGAGATCCATGACCGCCACCGTCATCACCCGCGAGCCCGCCCCGGACCTGCGCGCCATCAAAGGCCGCCAGCAGGCGACCTGGGCCAGCGGCGACTACCACATGATCGGGACCCAGATCGTGATCGTGTCCGAGCTGCTCATCGAGGCGCTCGACGTACATTCGACCGAACGCGTCCTCGATGTCGCGACCGGCAGCGGGAACGCCGCGTTGGCCGCCGCCCGGCGCGGTTGCGAGGCCGTCGGCATCGACTACGTCCCGGCGCTCCTGCGCCGCGCCCGCCGTCGGGCGGACGCCGAGGGCCTCGTCGCCGACTTCCGCTACGGCGACGCCGAGAACCTGCCGGTCCATGACGGCGCCTTCGACGTCGTGGCCTCGGTCTTCGGGTCGATGTTCGCGCCGGATCACGCCCAGACCGCGCGCGAGCTCGTTCGCGCGACCCGACCGGGCGGCCGGATCGGCCTGGCATCCCACACGCCGGAGGGCTTCATCGGGCAGCTGTTCAAGACGAACGCGCGGCACGTGCCTCCGCCGGCGGGGGTCGCATCACCGATCCTGTGGGGCACCGAAGCGCACCTGCGCGACCTGTTCGGCGAGGCCATCGCCGAGATCACCGCTGTCAAGCGCCAGAACACGTTCCGGGCCTCGTCACCGGAGAGCTTCATCGAGTACTGGCGCCGGTTCTACGGCCCGACGCTGAAGGCCTTCGAAACCGTCGGGCCCGGCGGCGCGGATGCGCTCGAGACCGACCTGCTCGACCTCATCGCGGCCCATAACCGCGCCGACGACGGCACGATGGTCGTGCCGAACGAGTATCTCGAAGCGGTCATCGTGACCCGCTGACGGACCGCGGGCGTCCCGAGCGTGGTGGCCGGGACGCCCACACGTCCGTATCATCGCGGCGTGTCGATCGGTTTCGTGCACGCCGCCCACGTCCGGCTCGCGCCGGGCGGTGACGAGCGTGCGCCAGGCGGAGCGGTCACCACCGCGCTGTGCGGGCACTGGGAGCACGAAGGCGCCTGCCGCTGGCCGCACCATACCGATTTCGAGCGGCGCGACAGCCAGGACATCCAGATCCGGATCGTCGTCGGGTGCCGCGAGGACGAGCGCGCGGCCGTCCAGGCGACCATCGTCGAGGCCCTCGACGCGGCGACGCTGGATGGGCCGACGGGCGTGACCACCTGGAGCGTGGTGAACCAGGGGTCGGCCGACGCCACGAGCGACGAACAGGCGCTCCTTGCCCGGTGGTGGGCCCAGACGACGTCGCCCGCCTGATCGCGACTGCGATGCGGTTGTCGCACGAGCGAGACCTGCTGTCGGTCAGCGGGCGACCGGCGAACGGGCACGCTCCGACTCGTGCCACCCACGGCTGGGCGGCGGCCACGCAGGGAGCGACGGCACCATGACGGACGAACGGTACGAACCATCTGGGACCGGCGATCCCGACGAGCCCACCTCCGGCACCGACCAGAACGGCGGCGTCATGCGCGAGATCGTGGACGGACCGGTCGGGTCGGCGAGCCTGCGGCTGCCGCCGGACCTCGGCGAGCCCACGGGCGACGACGCTGACGCACCGATCGCCTTCGAGCCCCCCGCGCCGTCCGACGACGACTGATCAGGGCGGCCTCGAGCCGCGCCGTGGGGCCGCCGAGCCCGTCAACCGCTGCGCCGGGCCGTCGTATCCTCGGGACATGACCGATGACGCGCGGGCCATCCCGGCGCTGGAGCGCTACGGGAACGGCCAGGTGAAGTTCGAGGGCGCCCATCTCGACGGTGAGATGCACGGCGCCTGGACCTTCTTCCGCACCGATGGCTCGGTCATGCGACGTGGGCGCTTCGAGCGGGGCCGCCAGGTCGGGATCTGGCGGACCTACGACCGGTCGGGCGCGGTGGTCAAGGAGACCGATCTCGGGTGACGGACCGCCCGCTGGCGGTGGCGCGGCCGCCGACCACCACGACGCTGCGCCCGGAGGAGTGGGACGGTCGCGACCTGACCGGCCTGCGCTTCGAAGCCGTCGCGTTCGCCGGCGTGGATCTCGCCGAGCAGCATGAGCGAGGCGCGGCCTTTGTCGATTGCACCTTCCGCGGCGTCCGGTTCAACGCGGGCGAGCACCGCGACGCCGCCTTCGTGAACGCGACCTTCATCGATTGCTCGTTCTTCGACGTTCGGTTCATCGGCTGCAAGCTCGTCGGCAGCGCCTTCGAGCGGTGCACCTTCGGGCCGCTCGTCGTCGACGGCGGCGACTGGTCGCTGGTCAGCCTGGCGGGCGCCGACCTGCGTCAGGCCGAGTTCCGAAGCGTGCGCATGGCCGAGGCCGACCTGTCCGGCGCGCGGTTCGACGGGGCCGTGCTGCGCGACTGCGGCCTGGCCGGCGCGTGGCTGCGCGGGACGAACCTGCACGGGACGGATCTGCGCGGCAGCGACCTGTCCAGCCTCGATCCGTTGGACGCCGATGTCGGTGAGGCCCGCATCGACGTCGAACAGGCCCTGGTCATCGCCACCGCGCTCGGGCTGCGCATCGGATGACGACACCGGACGGGTCGTCCGACGGCGTCGTCGATCTCGTCGCGGTCACGGAGGACGTCGACGCCCACGTGCTCCTCGGTCCGGGCGAGGAACGGGTCTTCCTGCCCGATGCGGTCATCGTGCGGCGGGTGAGCCCGCATCCGCACGCCAACACCGTCGGGCGGCTCCGATTCGGGGCGGCGCTCGTGCCACGGGTGGACGCCATCCGCGCCTGGTTCGCCGAGCACGACCGCGACCGGTTTCTGTGGTGCATCGGCTGGAACGCCACGCCGGTCGACCTGGAGGCCCGGCTGCTCGACCTCGGTGCCGTCCCCGACCCGTCCGATCACCGGCTCACCGCGCTGATCCTCGACCACGAGCCGCCGCCAGCGCCGACCGGCATCGAGATCCGGCGCGAGACGACCCGTGAGCAGTTCCTCGCGCGCACGGTGCTGTCGATGGACGTCTTCGGCATCGACGACGCTGACCGCGCGATGCTGCTCGCCCGGACGGACGAGCGCTGGGCCGCACTCGAGGCGAACCCGAACGAGTGGGCGTACGGCGCGTACGTCGACGGCGAACTCGTGGCGATGGGTGTCGTCGAGCGGACGGATGCCGGTCCGTTGTTCCTGGGCGGCGGTGCCACGCGGCCGGACGCCCGCGGCCGAGGCATCTACCGAGCGCTCGTCCGGGCACGCTGGGACGACGCAGTCCGCCTGGGGTCGCCCGCCCTGCTCGTCCATGCCTCGCCGATGTCGCGGCCGATCCTCGAGCGGGCGGGCTTCCGGCCGGTCGGGGCCATCACGCTCCTCGAGGATCGCTCGGCGCCGCGCTGACCGGTCGGGCCGCCTTCCACGGCGATCGCGCCATCCAGCCGGCCAGGTCGTTGGTGTGGAGCAGGCGCTCGCTCTGGCAGCCCGGCCGGATGGCGACCTCGCGCTCGATCGCCCGCAGGAACCAGCGGTCGAAGGCGCCCCGCGGGAACGCGCGCGTGACGGCATCCCGTGCGTCACCGGCCAGGGTCGCGTAGCCATCGCCGCGGACGTCGACCCCGGTGGCCCGGTCCAGCAGGACCGACTCGACGCCGTCGTCGAGGGTCACGCCAGGCGCCATGTGCAGGATGATGGCGATCGCCACCCGGTCCGCGTCCGCGGGCGGCAGGCCGGCCCGCTCCAGCCAGCGCCGGGCGAGCTCCGCCCCTTCGACCTCGAAGCACATCGAATTGCGCGGGATGCGGGTCAGGCCGAGGTCGTGCCACAGGGCGGCGGTCCACAGCACGCGGCCGTCGAACCGCCAGCCTTCGGCCTCGGCGATGGCGGCCCCCCAGCAGTACGCGCGGACCGAATGGGCGAGGAGGTAGCGCGGCAACGACCGGTTCGCCCAGCGCCAGGTCGCGGCCGACACCTCGTCCTGGGGCACCGCGAACGGCCCGATCGACGTCGGCAGCGCCGGTTCGGTCATCAGCGCGCGTCGATCTCGGCCATGCGGTCGCGCACGATGCGCTCGACCACGGCGTCCGGGATCGGGATGGGCCGGCGTGAACCGGATCGTGCCCTTGGCGGTGTCGAAGCCAGCCAGCTCGTCGAGATGTGCGGCGACGACCGCCGGGCTCATCGGGAAGAGCGAGCAATGGGCCTTGGCGCCGGCATACCCGACGAGCGGGTGTCCGTGGTAGCGGAAGGCGGGCGCCCCGTAGCTGATGGCCTCCTCGGCCTCGGGCGCCGCGGCGGCGATCCGCTCGCGCAGCGCCTGCAACGCCACGCGCTGGTCGTCCGGCAGCGCGGCGAGCATCGCGTCGACCCGCCGGGCCGGGGTCGGCTCGTCCGTCATGGCGCGATCGCTCACGCGCCGGATCCGTCCGCGGCGTCGGGCGCCGGCTTCTCCTGGATCGCCCACGAGTTGCCATCGGGGTCGCGGAAGAAGATGAACGAGTTCCACGGGCCGCCCTTGCCGTCCTGGAAGCCCTCGCCGTCGTGATGCTGGATGGGCCCGACCGGGACGCCACGACCGCTCAGCTCGGCGTGGGCAGCCTCGATGTCGTCCACCACGAGCTGCAGCCCCTCGAGCGAGCCCGGGGCCATGGTCGCGAGGCCCTTGCCGATCGTGACCGAGCAGGCCGAGCCGGGCGGCGTGAGCTGGACGACACGGAAGCGCTCGTTGGGCGCGTGGTCGACGTCGACCACGAATCCCATCTGCTCCGCGTAGAACTGCTTGGCGCGGTCGACGTCGGAGACCGGCACGACCACGACCTCGAGCTTGTAGTCCATGGAAAGGATCCTTTCGGTGGGCGGCGACGGCGCCGGGGTCGCTGCGAGCGACCCATAGCCCACCAGCCGCGTGGCCCCATGTCAAGCGCTGCGCCCGCGGTCGCGTCAGCCGGGCAGCACCCAGTGATTGCAGTGCAGCACCCGATCGCCGTAGTCGACATCGGCTGGGCCCAGCAGGCGGAACCCGGCCCGCTTGCACAGCGCGTTCGACGGCACGTTGGTGACGCCCGGGAAGGCATGGACCGGACCCCACCGGCCGTCCGCCCGCACCCGATCCAGGAGGATGGCCAGGGCGCGGGTGGCGTATCCGTGGCCCTGGTGCTCGGGCAGGATCATCCAGCCGACCTCGCTGATCGGGGCCTCCTCCCAGCTCGCGGACCAGATGCCGATCGCCCCGACCGGCGGCCCGTCCGGGTCCGGCCGGATGGTCTCCCACCACCCGCCGCCGGCGACCGCCGTCAGGCGCCGCTGATGGATGCCGTCGATGGCGTCTGGCGTCCATGGACCGCCGAGATCGGCCATGACGCGTGGGTCGGTCTCGAGCGCCTCCGTGAGCCAGCGGTCGGCATCCGTGTAGCGGACGAGGGCGAGCGAGTCGCTCACAGGGTGCGGGCCAGCTGGTGGGTCTCGCGACGGACGTACCCCCGCGCGGCCCAGAACGCGATCGCCGGCTGGTTGGCCGCCTCGACGAGGACGAGCACGCGGTCGCACCCGAGCGCCCGCAGGCGATCCTCGGCCAGCGTCACGAGGGCTGTGCCCAGGCCGGTCCGCCGATGATGCGGCGCCACGGCGACGTGGTACAGCCAGCCGCGTCGCCCGTCCCAGGCCGCCATGGTGGAGCCGACGACCGTGGCTCCCGCGTCCTCCGCCACGAGGAGCCCGCCCGGGTTCCGCTCGGCGAACCGGGCGAGGCCGTCGTCGTCATCGCCGATCAGGCGGAACCCGGCCTCATGCCAGAGGCCACGCAGGCCATCGCCATCGCCCGGCCGGTAATCGCGGATGGTCGCTCGTTCTGTGGTCATCGGTGGAATGCCTCGAGGGCCTCGCGCTCGCGCTCGACGGCCGCAGCGTCTTGGGTCGACAGCTCCGTGAACGGATCGAGGACGATCCGACCGTCGCGCAGCGACCAGGCCCCGGCGACCGTCCCGTCGACGAGGTAGGTCCCGACCGAGAACGGGTTCTTCGAGCTGAAGATCCGCGGCCGAAAGGCCTCCGGCAGGAGGCCGGTGCGGCGGGTGTGCACGAGCAGATTGGCATCCCAGTGCGGGAGGAACCGAACGGGCGCGGGCATGTCGGGCGTCGACGATCTCGCCGTCGGCCAGGTCGACCAGCGACTTGCCATCCTCGTGCCGATACGCACGCAGGGTCACGCCCTCCCCTCCCCGCTTCAGGTCCGTCGACGGACAGGCCGGCCCATGACGCCATGTCCCGCCACGCCGCCGGCCCGAATGCCCGCAAGTACGCCCGGACGAGATGGGCGAGTCCCTCGGCCTCGGTCGCGTCCGCCGGGCCCACCCAGGCCTCGGCCAGCGCCAGCCGATCGGCCCGGCGACGCTCCCACGTGCCCGACGGCGGCACCCGCACGAGGTCGATCCACAGTCCGATGTTGCCGATGAACCCGGTCGCGAGGTCGCCGAGCTCCCTGACCGTGCGCGGGCCGTCGGCGAGCGCCGTCTGCAGCTCGTCCGCGCGCGACGCCATGGCCGCCTCGCCGTCGCGGCCCGCCACCGTGTACGAGTTGCGCAGGACCCAGGCACGGCGGGCCTGCCGAACGCCCAGGGCGTACCGCCAGAACTCGCGTGCCGAGACCACGTGGATGGTCGTTCGCATGAGCGTCGCCTGGACGACGGACCGGTCCTCGAGGGCGGTCGTCAGGGCCGCTCGCTCGAAGCGCGCGAGGCGGGTCCACAACCCGACATACCCCGACGGCGCGTACTGGGTCTGAAGCCCGCCCACCTGCTCGATGGCCTCGGGGATCGTCAGGTCGGCCCGCTCGAGCAGGAGCTGTCGAGCGAGCAGGGTGCGCTGGAGGGTGCGGCGGCTGAGCGTCGGGATCGACGGCTTGTCCGGCATCCGTCCAAGTATCGAGCACGGAGGGCGTTGGCGGCGTCGGTATCCTTGTCTCATGTCCAGCGCCACCCGCCCGTCCACCGGGACGCGCGGACTGTCCCTCGCCACGGTAGTAGCGCTGGCGCTGCCCGTCATCGGACTGGTCGTGCTCCTGGCGAGCCCGCCGCTCGACATGGAGTGGGAGCACCACCCGAGCCACTTCTGGCTCGTCCTCGTGACCGCGGCGGTCAATGTGCTGCTGGCCTACGTGACGAACGTGGCGGCCGGGCGGCAGCGTGACGCCCGCATGGTCCTCATCTCCCTGGCGTTCATGGCCAGTGCCGGGTTCCTCGGGCTGCACGCGCTGGCGACCCCGGGGGTGCTCCTGACGGACGCCGAATGCGGGCTTCGTCATCGCGACGCCGATCGGGCTCGTCATCGCGTCCGGCTTCTCGGTCGCCGCGACCGGGCCGTTCGCGGGACCACGGGCCCAGGTCGTCCTGCGCCTGCGGGGGGTCCTGCTGGCCACGCTCGTCGGGCTGATGATCGTGTGGGCCGTCGTCTCGATCGGTCGCCTGCCGCCGATGGACGGCCCGCCACCGTCGCGCGAGGGCGTCGGGCTTCTCACGGTGCTGGCGGTGATCGCGGTCGGGCTGTACGCCCTCGCGGCATGGCGGGCCATCCAGCTGTACCGCCTGCGCGGGGGCAATGTGCTCCTCAGCCTCAGCGTCGCGATGATCCTGCTGGCCGAGGCGATGATCGCGGTCGTCGTCAGTCGCAACTGGCGGCTGAGCTGGTGGGAATGGCACGTGCTGATGCTCGCCGCCTTCGTGGCGATCGCGCTCGGCGCCCGAAGCGAGTACCGGCGCAGCGGCACGCTCACGGGTGCGTTCGGCGGCCTGTATCTCGAGGCCACGCTGGCCCGGCTCGACCGCTGGCACGCCGGCGCCATCGCCGCGGTCGCGGCCGCCGAGGAGGGCGGCGGTTCCTCGGAGCAGGTGATGGCCGGCCTGCGCCGCGAGGGAGCCACCGATACCGACATCGTCCTGCTCGAGGAGGCCGCCCGCGAGCTGCGTCGGCTCGATGACGCCTTCCGGCCGTACCTGCCGACGGTCCTCGCCGAGGGCATCCGCCAGGGGGCGCCGGCGATCGATCAGCTGGGGGGCGAGGAACGTGTGGTGAGCGTGCTGTTCGCCGACCTGGCCGGGTTCACGACCTTCAGCGAGACGCGCGCCCCGACCGAGGTCCTCGCGATGCTCAACGAGCAATGGGCCGCCGTCGTGCCGGGGATCGACGCCGCGGGTGGCGTCATCGAGCATTTCGCCGGCGACGGCGTCATGGTCATCTTCAACGCCGACGGGTCGCAGCCCGATCACGCCCGTCGGGCGGCCCAGGCGGCTGCCGTCGTGGTGGCCGCCGGACAGGCCATCACGACGCGTCACCCAGGCTGGCCGATCTTCCGGGTCGGCATCAACACGGGCCCGGCCGTCGTGGGCACGATGGGCGCGGCCGAGCGGCGCAGCTTCGCGGTCATCGGCGACACGACCAACACCGCGTCCCGGCTCATGGCTGCGGGCTCGCCGGGCATGATCGTCGTCGGGCGGGCGACATGGGAGGCGCTCGGGCCGGAGGCCGTCGGACGGGCCCTCGGCGGGGTCGCCGTGAAGGGCAAGCGGGAGCCCGTCGAAGCCTGGGTCCTGGAGCCGCCGACCGCGTGAGCCGGCCAGGCCCGCGGCGTCTCCGGGTGCGGCGGGCTTGGCCGCGAGGACACGCGTCGTGTAGCCTTCGCCCGCCATGAGCTTCATCGTCGGTCGCCGGGCGGTCCACGCCTGGTTCACCACCATCACCAACAGGAACGGCTGAGCCGCCCCTTCCAGCACCAGCGTCGGTGGAAGGGGCGAGGCGGACGCACGCGACCACGCGTCGCCCGGGTGCGGGCGACGGTCACGTGCCGACCTCGCCGTCACGGTGAAGGAGCACGGTCATGCCGATGCCGCATCGCACATTCGCCCAGGTGGCGAAGCGACGGCTCGTGGGCAAGGAGGGGCGGGAGCGGATCCGCGAGGTCAACGCCCTGCTCGGGGAGCTGCCCGACTACAAGAACGGTCCGTACGCGGACCTGCGCAAGGCCCTGTTGGCCGAGATCGAGGACACGCGCGTGCGGGCGGGCGCCGTCCATCGCGATTCGATCGCGGTCCGGCGCGAGGGCGAGGCCCAGATCGCGCTCGTCGGCCCGCCCAACGTCGGGAAGTCGTCGGTCCTCCAGGCCCTCTCCGAGATCCAGATCAAGACGGGTGACTACCCGTTCACGACCCTCCGTCCGGTGCCCGCGCTCACCCGGATCGGTGGCGTGCTCGTCCAGCTCGTCGAGATCCCCGGGCTGATCGGCGGCGCCACGGACGACCGCGGCGGCGGCCGGGCGCTCCTGGGCGTCCTCCGCTCCGTCGACGCGATCGTGTACTGCGCCCGGGCCGGCGGCGACGCCGAGGAGCTGCGCACCGTGCGCGCCGAGGTCGCGGCGGCCGGCATCGAGAAGCCGGCCATCCTCGCCGTCACCCGCGCCGACGAGGCCGATGCGGACGCGTTCGCGCGGCTCGCGGCGGCCTTTCCGGAGCTGCCGGTCGTGCGCGTGTCCGTGCTCGACGACGCCTCCCTCGAGGCGTTCCGCGACGCCGTCTGGGCCTTGACCGGGCTCATCCGGATCCGCCTTCGGACCGCGGCCGGGATCGAGGACGAGCCGACCGCCCTGGAACCAGGCTCGACCGTCGTCGACGTCGCCGACCGGATCCACCACGACCTCGGCCGCGCGACGATCGGGGCCCGGATCTCGGGGCCGTCGGCTCGGTTCGACGGCCAGCGCGTCGGCCGCGATCACGTCGTGCTCGACGGCGATGTGGTGGAGATCCTCTCGTGACCGGTGAGCCGGGCGCGGGCGAGCCGCCCGCGGCTCGTCAGGCCCGGTGCACGCCGCGGTGGAGACGGTTCGGAGACAGCGGCAGGCAACACCCGGTGAAGACGACCGCGATCGCGAAGAGGAGCCAGAGGCTGGCCGAGAAGTCGCCGCTCGCGTCGCGGATGGCCCCCAGCACGAACGGTCCGACCGATGACAGCAGGTAGCCGCCGAACAGCATGAGCGCGGCGACGGCGCCGACCTGGGACGGCGCGTCGGCGACGTCGAGGGGCAGCGTCAGGACCAGCGGGAACACGGCACCGAGGGCCAGACCGAGCAGGATGACCCACGCGACCATGCCCCCGGGTGCGAGGTTGATCCCGGCGAACGCGATGATCGCGGCCACGCCGGACAGGACGAGCTGGCCGCGCCGGTTGCCGATCCGGTCGGCGATGAGCGGCACGCCGAGTGTCGTGAGGAGCCCGACGCCGTTGAAGAGGCCGATCAGCCAGCCGCCCTCCTCAGCGGTCCAGCCACGCTCCACCAGCGCGTTCGGGAGCCACGACACGACGCCGTAGAACATGGTCGACTGCAGCCCGAACACGAGGACCAGCAGCCAGGCCGTCCGGCTCCCCCACGGCAGACGCATCGCCCGCGCCTCGACCGGCCGATCGCGCTGATCGGAGCGGACGAGGAGCAGCCAGGCCGCCAGCGACCCGAACGACACGACACTGATGATGACCAGGGCACGCTGCCATTCCTCGCCGCCCAGGGCCAGCGGCACCGCGATGGCCGCCGCGATGGCCGATCCCGTGACGATGCCGCCGGCATAGGCACCGGTCCCGAGGGCACGCCGTTCGGGAAGGTGCTGCGACACGAGCATCGACGGGACCGCGCCGGCGATCCCGATCCCGACGCCGATGCCGAACGTCGCGACCAGCAGCAGCCCGACCGATGGGACGAGCGCCCGGACCAGGCCGAACCCGGCGATCAGTCCGAGGCACAGCGCGAACGCCAGGCGCGGACCGAGTCGGGCCGCGATGCGCGGTCCGATCGGCGCGAACAGGCCCATGCACATGACCGGGATCGTCGTGATGAGCCCCGCGACGCTGGCCGGGATGGCGAGGTCCGCCCGGATCGACGGCAGGAGCGGTCCGATCGAGAGGAGCTGGGGTCGGAGCGCGATCGACGCGAGGAACAGGCCCGCGATGACGCCGAGCGGGATGGCCGGCGCGCCACGAACGCCGGTTGCGGTCGCGGGGGCCGCCGGGGCGGCAGGAGCGGATGGGGCGGGGTCGGACACCCGGTCCACGCTACCGGAACGCGGCGCGAGGCGCCGGGCCGCGGGCGCGATGCGGCCGGTCCAGCCGCCGCATCGTCACGGCGACGATGCCGTGAGCCCCGGCCGCATGGCCGGGGCTCTAGGGACCTGGGTCAGGCGACGGCCTCGCCCTCGGCGACGGGCTCGCCGATCTCGATCGGATTGGCGATCGGGTCCTGGCTCCACTCGAACCAGCCGCCGTCATAGACCGCGATCCGCTTCCAGTCCTGCAGGTAGGCGTAGAACCAGGTCTCGCTCGCCCGCCAGCCGGTGCCGCAGTAGAACGCGACCCACTTGTCGGCGGTGATGCCGGCCTCCGCCCAGTTGGCGGTGATCTCCGGGTACGCCCGCATCGTGTTGTCGACGTTGCGGTAGTGCTGCATGTGGTAGGCGTCGGTGCCGCAGTTGCCCCAGACGTCGCCCTTGATCCGCCCGGCTGGGCCGATGTAGTTGTAGCCGCTGACGTTGCCGATGTGCTCGCGCCAGGTCCGCACGCTCACGAGGGCCGCGCCGTCGGGGTCGGCGATGATCTCCTTCGCCTCCTCGATGTCGACGATGACCTCCGGCCGGAGCGGGATCGGCACACCGAACGCCTCGACCGGCGACGGCTCGCGCAGGGTCGACTCGATCGGATGGCCGGCGCGGACCCACCAGTCGAACCCGCCATCGAGCAGGCGGATGTCGTCGACGCCGGCGTAGCGCAGGATCATCAGCGCCCGCGTGGCCGCGATCTGACCGGCGCGCCGGCCGGGCCACTTCTCGTTGGCCGCGCCCTCGGTGTCGCGGCCGTAGCAGATGACCGTCGTGTCCGAGGTGATGCCGAGCGCGCGCAGGGCCGCGTCGAGCACTTCCGGCGGGCGGCGGTTCCAGTCGGCCGGGTCCTCGAGCCAGTTCGTGTCGAGGTACAGCGCCCCGGGGATGTGGCTCTCCTCGTACTCCTCGGGGACGCCGAAGTTGACGTGGAACAGGAGGAACTTGCCCGGGGGCGCCGCCTCGGGTCGCTCGCCCGCGAGCACGTCGCTCAGCCAGCCGACGTCGACCAGCGCCTCGTGGTGCGGCAGCTTGTCCACGGCCAGCTCGGGATCCGCGGCCCACGCCGGGAACCCACCGGTGAGCACGGCGATATCGGTCAGGCCGCGGGCGCGCAGCACGGGCACGAGCGCTTCGGCATCTTCCGTCGAGCGGCCGTACACGATCGCCGCCTTGGCGGCGTCAACGCCCTTCTCGTCGAGGATCCGCTCGATCTCGGGCGCATCGACGCTGGCAAGCCATTCGATCGGCAGGGCCAGGGCGCCGGGGATGTGCCCGCCGCTCGCGTCGTCGTCCAGGCGCCAGCCGTTGTAGGCACGGAGCGGCCGAACGTCGATCAATGCCAGCCCGGGATCGGGCAGGCGATCGCGCAGCGTCGCGACATCGGTCGTGGCGACGCCGTCCGCGGCGTCGATGGTGTGGAGACTGGTCATTCGGGGCGTCCTCGGTGTGACGGGAAGTGGTCAGGAAACAGAACGACCCCTGCCTTGGCAGGGGTCCGGGTGGGGATCGGGCGTGCTCATGATGCGAGTCGCACGCCTAGGTACACCACCTGCCCTGCTCGGCAGCCAGCTGACACATACAGCGGCGCATACGGTGCGTGACGGGACTCATCGCGGCGCAGTCTGACAGGCGCGCGCGCCCGAGACAAGCCCCCGAGTCGCAACCTTCGGGAATGTCGGGTCTCACATGGTGCCAACCGCCGGGTCGGTGCCTCGGCACTGAGCGTCCGGCGTGCCTGGTCTGCGACCATGACGCCATGCCTGCCCGAACCGCGGATCCTGCGCTGCTGGCTCGCCTCGAGCGCTACTACGACACGGTTCCGCGCTCCGGCGCGAGCGCCGAGCCGGTGGGGCCGTTCACGCTGTTCGTCCCACGTGGCGGCTTCGCGTTGTACGCCCGGCCCCGCCTCGGTCTCTCCGAGCCGATCAACCCCGACGACGTCGAGGCGGTCCTCGCCCGTCAACGCAGCCTGGGGATCCCGGAAGCCATCGAATGGGTGGTCGAGACGACTCCGTCGCTCACCGAAGCGGCCCGATCCCTCGGCCTCGAGGTCCTCGAACTGCCACTGCTCGTCCTGGACCGGCCGGCGGACGTCGTGCGACCGCCCGGGGTCACCGTCCGGCGGGTCCCGGCCGACGACCCCGACCTTCCGCGGATCCTCGCGGTGGCGGCGATCGCCTTCGGGGCGAGCGGGACCGCGATCGGCGCGGCCGGTGCCACCGAGCGCGACCGTCAGGCCGCCACCGAGGCCGGCGACCACGACGCGCTGCGCCGACGCCTCGCCGACGGGCTGACCGTCCTCTATGTCGCGGAGGACGCCAGTGGCTCCGATCGCCTCGGGCGCCCACCAGCCGGTCGCCGACGTCACCGAGGTCGTCGGCGTGGCGACGCTCCCAGCCGCCACGACGGCGCGGACTCGGAGCGGCGGTCACGGCGGCACTGGTCGAGGACGCGACGGCTGCCGGTCTCGCGACGATCTTCCTGTCGGCCGCGAGTGACGACGTCGCCCGGATCTACGAGCGCCTGGGCTTCCGTCGCGCGGCCCTGGCCGGGCTCGCGAATCGTGGCGACCCACACGCGCCGTCCGGCCCGGCCGAGCCCGCGTCGGCTGCGGAGGCCGAGACCGAGCCCGCGGCGCCGTCGCCGGACGCCTAGACGTCCCCCGGCGCCCCCACGATCCGGACGAACCGGCCATCGGCGGCGCGTTCGATCGGGCGCGCGTCGAGGATCGACTGGGGCGGGATCGGGCCGTGGACATGGGGGTAGATCCGCCCGGGGTCGTCGTAGCCCCATCGGGCGCCGACGGCGTCCAGGTCGATGGTCAGCACCAGGTAGGGTCGCGCGATCGTCGCGGTAGTAGCGATCACCGGTCGCCAGCAGCTCCGCCTCGCCATCGGTGCAGTGGACGAACCCCTCGCTCGCAAGGGACGGCGGCGCGTAGTCGTCGGCAGCGGAGCGGTCCGCCCAGGTGGCGGCGGGGACCAGGTGGTAGGTCGGTCGCATCCGTCGATGATGCCAGCCCGCGCCTATCATGCGGCGATGGCCGCCACACGCTTCCCGTTCCGCCTCGGGCCGCGCTCGCGGCCGCTCCTGCGCCTGTTCGGGGTGCGCGGCGTCGAGAATGCGTTCGTCGACCTCGATGCGACGACGTTCACGGCACGATTCGGCCGGTTCGCGGTGAACACGCCCGTCGCCAACCTCGCGTCCTGGCGGATCGAAGGGCCGTGGCGCTGGATCACCGCCATCGGCGTCCGGATGGGTTTCCGCCACCGAGATCTGACGTTCGGCGGCTCCCCGCGCGGGGGCGTCCGTGTCGACTTCCGCGAGCCGGTGCTTGTCGGCCCGCTCCATTACCCGACGCTATACGTCACGGTCGAGGACCTGGTGGGTCTGGGTGCCGCCCTCACCGCGCTGGGCGTCCCGGGCGAGGATGGCCGCGACGGCCGGCGCTGACGTCCCGGGCGACGCCGGGCACCCGGACGACACGGGGCACATCCGACCCGCCACGGACGCGGAACGCGCGGATGTCCCCGGCATGCACGCCGCCAACCAGCTGGCCTGGGACGAGGCCGCCGAACGCTACGAGGGCTGGTTCGACGAGGCGGTCGCGCATCATCCGCGCCGCGCGGCACGAACCTGCTGCCGCCCGAGCTGGAGCTGATCGGCGACCTCCACGGACGCTGTCGGCGGGCGATCCACCTGCAGTGCGCCGGCGGCCGCGACACGCTGTCGCTGTGGACGGCCGGCGCGGACGAGGTCATCGGCGTCGACTTCAGCCCGCGCATGCTCGATCTCGCGCGGCGCCTGACCGAGGCGACCGGGGCCCCGGCGCGCTGGATCCAGGCCGACGTCCTCGCGACCCCGCACGAGCTCGACGGCAGCGCGGACCTGCTGTACACGGGACGCGGCTCGCTGATGTGGCTCCAGGACCTCGACGCGTGGGCGGCCGTCCTGCGTCGCCTACTGGCGCCGGAGGGCCGCCTGGTCATCTTCGAGGGCCACCCAGCCGAATGGCTGTTCGACGTGGACGAGGATGGCCACTGGATCGCCACCGACTATGACTACTTCGCCGGCCCGGAGGCCTCGAAGGGTTGGGCGCCCGAATACATCGACCACCTGTCGGTGGCCGACGACGACCAGCACTGGAAGTTCGCACGCGCGTGGACGCTCGGCGAGATCGTGACCGCGCTCCTGGGCGCCGGGCTGCGGCTCGACCGCGTCGCCGAGCACCCGACCGACTGGTGGGGCGGGCACGCGGACGTCGCCCCGGAGGAGCGCGGCCGCGTACCGCTGTCGTTCAGCGTGCTGGGTGGGCTGCCGCGCGGCTGAGGTCGGCTGCGAGGCGCTGCGGTCGATCGACGGCGCCCAGTCGGCGGTCGAGGCCCTTGGCCGACCGCCGATCGTCGACCCGCCGCGCTACTCCGCCGGGGCGAGCCGGTCGACCGAGACCCAGCGCCGGTCGAGGGTGGCCTGGATGACCGTCGACCGCTCCTCGACGAGCGCCTGGCGCAGGGCGGTCTCGAACTCCTCGTCACGCTCGACGTGCACGCCGCGACCGCCGAGGGCGCGACCGATGGCGGCGAAGTCGATCGGGCCGAGCTCGGTCGCGATCCCCTGCCCGCTCCCCCGCTGCTCCTGCCACATCCGGATCGTGCCGTAGCGGCGGTTGTCGAAGCACACGACGACGATCCGGGCGTGCTCGCGAGCGGCGGTCTCGAGCTCGGCCATGGTCATGGCCAGGCCGCCGTCGCCGACGAGCGCCACCACGGGCCGGTCGCGATGGACGAGCGACGCGGCGATCGCCGCCGGGACGCCGTAGCCCATCGCCCCCGACGTGGGGCCGAGGAACGTGCCGGGCCGTCGGAAGCGGAACCCGCGCCCCAGCCAGCCCGCGAAGTTGCCGGCATCAGTCGTGACGATGGCGTCGTCCGGCAGGAGCCGGCGCAGCGTCTCGATGGTCCGACCGGGATGCACGCCGGGGCCGGCCCAGTCGCGCACCGATCGTCGTCACGTCGGCGGCGGCTTCCCAGGCCGCCCGGTCGCTGGCATTCGCGGCCTGCCGCGCGGCGACCCGCTCGGCGTCGAGGACGGCCTTGCCCACCAGCCGTTCGTTCGCGGCCCGCAGGAACGCCCGGGCGTCGGCCGCGATGACGCGCTCCGGCGGCGCCCCGAACGACCGGCCCGGTTCGAGGTCGACGTGGATCCACGCGGTCGCGGCTGCCGGGATGGCGTCCTCCCAGGAGGTCGGCTCGTTGAGCCGGCAGCCGATGACCAGCAGGGCATCGGCGCTGGCAAGGCGCTCGCGAACGGTCGCGGCGGACCCGAGTCCGGCCATCCCGAGGTAGAGCGGATGGTCGTTCGAGATGACGTCGGCGCGGCGCCACGCGGCGATGACGGGCACCTGCAGCAGCTCGGCGAAGCGGAGGAGCTCGGTCGAGGTCCGCGCTCGCAGGACGCCGCCGCCCGCGAGGATGACCGGACGGCGGGCGGATGCGAGCAGCTCGATGGCCGCGCGGATGTCGTCGTCGGACGGTCGCGCCGGGCTGGGACGGCCCGCGTCGACCCGTGCGTCGCTCGGCGCAGGCAGGTCGAGCAGGTCCTCCGGGAACGACAGCAGGACCGGTCCCGGCCGGCCACCCAACGCCTGGCGGACGGCCTCGCCGAGCGCTGGAGCCACGGCGTCGGGGGCATCGGGCTCGACCGCCCACTTCGCGAGACCACCGATCGTGGCGACCTGATCGATCTCCTGGAAGGCTTCGTGGCCACGATGCGCGCGATCGACCTGGCCGACGATGGCGAACATCGGGGATGAATCCTGGCGCGCGGTGTGGATGCCGATGGCGAGGTTCGCGGCCCCGACCGCGCGGGTGCCGATACACGCAGCCGGGCGCCCGGTCAGCTGGGCGTGGGCCTCGGCCATGAACGCGGCGCCACCCTCGTGGCGGGTCGCGACCACTCGGATCCCGGCGTCGCCGAGGGCATCGAGCAGGCCCAGGAACGATTCGCCGGGGACCGTGAACGCGTAGCGCACGCCAGCGCTGCGCAGCGCGTCGGCGACGAGGCGCCCGATGGTGCGTTCCTGGGGCGGTGCGGCCTCGCTCGGCGGCTTCGTCGCGCGTCCGCGGCCGCTTGCTCCTCGGCGTCGCGCGGATCGGTCGTCGGAATCGGCTGCTCGGTCGTCCGTGTCGGTCGAGCGGTCGTCGGCCGCCGGGGCCTCCTCGTCGACGTCGGTCGATCGATCGTCGGCCGCCGGCGCCTGCCGCGTCGGTCGCCGACTCGTCGGTCGACGACTCGTCGGTCGCCGACGACGCCGGTTCTGTCGGCGCGTCGCCGGCATCGGGCGTGACCGCGCTGCTCGTGGTCGCCTCGGCCGCGGCGTCGGTGTCGATCACGGCCTCGGGCGCGTCGGCGTGCAGCCCTCGTCGTCGACGGGCGGCGTCGCGCCGGTCGGACCATCGGTCACTGGATCACCGGCGAGGCGAAGGCCGACGCGATCAGGCCGAAGACGATGACCGCAGTGACGATCACCAGGAGGGCCTTGCTCCAGCGCGAGCTCGTCTGCACGGACAGCACCTCAGCGATAGTTCTGGAACTGGAGCGGCACGACCTCGTCGAGCTCGCGCAGCCGGGTGATCACCTTCTGGAGCTCATCCCGGCTCTTGCTCGAGACGCGCACGGCGTCGCCCTGGATCTGCGACTTGCACTTGGGGAACTCGTCGCGGATGAGCTTCGTGATCCGCTTGGCGACCTCTTCGGTCAGGCCCCGCCGCAGCTTGATCACCTGGCGGACCTTGTTGCCGCCGGCCGGTTCGACCTTGCCCCAGTCGAAGACCTTGAGCGACAGCTCGCGCCGGATGGCCTTGGACTCGATGAGGTCCTTGACCGCGCTCGCGCGGGATTCGTCGTCGGTGACCAGGACGAGCTCGTCCTTGGCCTGGGTCAGGTCGACGGTCACGCCCTTGAAGTCGTACCGCTGTCCGACCTCGCGACGCACCTGGTCGAGCGCGTTGCGCAGCTCCTGTTCGTCGAAGTCGCTCACGACGTCGAATGAGACGTCTCCTGCCATCTGCGTTCTCCTTTGGCTAGCCCGCGGCGGGGGTCTCGCGCCGATGCCGCCATTCGCGGAACCGGCTGACCCGCCCGTCGTTGGCGATGTCGAGGGTCATGAACCCGGCGAGGCGGACCCTGGCCCGCGTCGCCCGGCGGATGAAGCTGGCGTGCCACACGGCGAGCACCGTCGACTCCTCGGCCCAGTGCCGCTCGATCGTGAACTCGACCTGCTCCTGGTCCTCGGCCGCCTCGAGCAGGTAGCGTCGGAGCGCATTGTGGCCCACGAGCGGCGGCTCGAAGGGATCCTCGTGGTACTCGGCGTCCTCGGTGAAGAGGGCGACCCACGCATCACCATCGAAGTCGGTCCACGCCTGGCCGTATCCCTCGAGAAGGCGGCCGGCGGTCGCGTAGTCGATCGTCATCCCTTCCTCCCGAGTCGCTCCAGGAGCCGTTCACCGATCCGGTAGCTGTGCCCGCCGCCCATCACGAGGACGGCATCGCCTGACCGTGACCTGCCCGGCCAGCCAGTCGGCCGTCGCGTCCACGGATCCCGGCGCCCCGACCGTCAGGCCGGGCCGGCGAGCGGCCACGTCGGCGGCGAGCCCCGCGGCCGAGGCGACCGTCGTATCGGGGTCCCGGCCGGCCCAGATGTCGGCCACGGCGACGGCGTCCGCGGTGGCGAGCGCGTCGGCGAAGTCGGTCAGCAGGGCGGCCGTCCGATGGTACGTCAACGGCTCGTAGACCGCCCAGACGCGCCGGGCCGGCTCACGCTGGCGGACCGCCTCGATCGTCGCGCGGATGGCCGTCGGGTGGTGACCGTAGTCGTCGTACACGACGACCCCGGCCGCCTCGCCCTTGCGCTCGAGCCGGCGGCCGACGCCCTCGAACGACGCCAGCCCGGCCGCGATGTCCACGGCGTCGACGCCCAGCGCCGAGGCCGTGGCGGCGACCGCGAGCGCGTTCGCCGCGTTGTGGCGGCCCGCCGTGCTGAGGCGCACCTCGAGTGGATCGGGATGACCGTGCAGACCGCGGATCTGGAGCGTGGTGCCCGATGGTTCGCTGGCCAGGATGCGGCCCAGGACGGTCGCGCGCGGGCCCGATCGGCGGTCGCCGATCCATCGGCGCGTCGGCGGCGTTGTCCATCCCGTCCGCGCTGGACGGCCCATCCTCGAGCGTATACGGGACGACCCGGAGGTCTCGGCCGGCCAGGGCCGCGACCACGGCCGCCGCTCCCCGATCGCCGATGTTGGCGACGAGCGTTGCCCCGGCCGGTGCGCGCCGGAGCCAGCTCGCGAACGCGGCCTCGACCGCGGCCCCATCGGCGAACACGTCCGGGTGGTCCCACTCGGCGCCGGTCAGGACGGCGACCTGCGGTCGATACGGGTCGAAGTTCCCGGCGTACTCGTCCGCCTCGACGACGACCGCCGGTCCCGCTCCGCGGCGAGCCGTTGCCGGCGGTCCACCGGTCACCGACGTCGGCAGCAGGGCCCCCACGAACGCCGACGGGTCGTGCCCGGCGGCCACCAGCACGTGGACGAGCCAGCCGGCCGTCGTGCTCTTGCCGTGCGTGCCGGCGACCGCGACGAGCTGTCGGCCCGCCGCCGCGTCGGCGACGACCTGCTGCCACGGCTCCGCGAGGAGGCCGATCGAACGCGCGGCGACCAGCTCGGGATGGTCCGGGTCGACCGCGGTCAGGGCCTTCGTCACCGCCAGCCGGTCGGGACGCGGCGCGTCCGTCACGTGCGCCGGATCGTGTCCGCTCGCGAGCGCGATCCCGGCGGCGTCGAGCGCCGGCGTGTACGGCGATGGCCCGCCGGCATCGCATCCGGTCACGACGGCGCCTGCGTGATGGGCCAGGAGGGCCGCGGCACTCGCCCCGGCCCCGGCTGCCCCGATGATGTGGATGCGCTGGCCGACCGGGATGGGCCGGGCGTCGCGGGCCGGGGCGAGGCCCGCGCCGATCGCTCCGGGATCGCGGGTCACGAGCCGCCGGAATGGGTCGGCATGGCGATCGTGGCGCCATCGGCTGCCGCCGAGGCGGCGCTGGCCGCCGAGCCGGCGGACGCCAGGTCGGCGCCGAGACGCTCGGCGACGAGCGCGAGGGCCGCAGCGGCGCTGGCGCGCTTGTTGCCCGAACGATCCGCATCCCACACGAAGCGACGGACCACGTCCCCGTCGCCGTCGGCCACCGCCACATAGGTGAGTCCGACGGGCTTGGCCTCCGAGCCGCCGTCCGGCCCGGCGATGCCCGTGATCGCGACGGCCAGGTCCGCGTCGAGCCGGCGCCGCGCGCCCTCGGCCATCGCCACCGCGGTCTGGGCGGACACGGCCCCGTGTGCGGCGAGCGTCGCCTCCGGCACGCCGGCGAGCGCGACCTTGACCGCGTTGGCATAGGTGACCAGACCACCGAGCACATACGCGCTCGATCCCGGGACCTCGGTCAGGAGATGGGCGACGAGCCCGCCGGTGCACGACTCGGCCGTTCCGATGGTCCGACCCTGCGCTCGGCAGGCGTCACCGACGAGTCGGGCCAGCGCGAGGAGCTCGTCGTCGGTCGGGGGCACGCTCGTCAGCGGCGCTGGGTCTTGACCGGTTCGTCGGGCGGGGCGAACAGCCACGTCTCGGGGACGCCGCTGCGCCCCAGCGACCCGAGCGAGGTGCCGTTGAGCGTGAAGGAGGTCACCCCCGACGACCCGGTCCGGACTTCGATCGATTCCTTGCCCGTGAACGTGAGCGTCTTGCCGCTGCCAAGGACCTTGCCGGCGACGCCGGTCTTCTCGTCGATCTTGCCGTCGACCCAGACCTTGATCCAGGCCTTGCCGCCCTTGATGTTGACCACGAGATTGATGCCCTTGAACTCGACCGACACGTTGCGCGTCAGGGACGTGGTCTTGCCCTCGGGGCTGGATGCCGTGACCGTGATCGCCCACTTGCCCGTCGTGAGCTCGTACGGCGTGCTGAACGCACCGTCCGCATCGACCTCCACGGTCTGCGGCGGCGGGGCGCTCGGGGGCGCGGGTGTCGCGGCATCGCCCGTGACGGGCTCGGTGGGCCCGGTGTACCTGGCGCTGACCACGACCTTGTCGGCGTTCGTCGTCCGACCCTGGACCGGGATCGCGCCGTTCTCGAACGTCGCCCCCTCGGCTGGTTGGTCGAGCGTGAGGGTCGGCGCCTCGATCACGAGGAAGGGCACGGTGATGAACAGGTTGACCGACTCCTCCGAGTTCTTGCCGGTATCGGGGTCGACCGCGCTCACCTCGAACTGGTTGCGGCCGCGGCGCAACTCGACCGAGGCGTTCCACGCCCCGTCGGCGTCGGCGCTGACCGTGTAGGGATCGCGGCCCGGCGTGGCGATCGACACCGTCGCGCCCGGGGCGGAGGTGCCGCGCAGGATGTAGGAGGTCGTGGTGTCGTCGACCTCGGTCACGGCGACGGCCGGATTCGTCACGGCGATCGTCGGCGGCTTGGCGAACCGCAGGAGCTGCACCCCGAGATAGCCCGCAAAGGCGAGCACCGCGATCAGCAGCAGGGCAAAGACGACGAGGCTGGGCGAAAAGGTCATCCCCGGCCGCGGTGTCGAGATCGGCCGCGGAACGGTCATGACCGCCTGGGGCTCCCGCGGGTCGCCGCGCTCACGCCGCCACTGCAGCAGCACCTCGTCGGGATCGAGCCCGAGATAGAGGGCGTAGTTGCGCAGGAAGCCCTTCGTGTAGACGTTGCCCGGGAGCTCGCGGTAGTCACCACGCTCGAGCGCGGCCAGGTAGCGGGCTCGGATCTTGGTGTCGCGCTCGGCGCGGTAGAGGTCCACGCCCTTGCGTTCACGGGCGGTGAGCAGACGCTCCGGCAGACTGGGGGTAGGCTCGGTAGCGAGACCGCGCGCGGCATCGCCTCGCTCGGCCCCGACTGCTCGCCGGACCTGATCCCGTGTCGTCAATGTGCGATGCCCCGTCCTGGAACGCGCTCGGTACCGGTCCCGTCGCCGAGGCCTCGCGCCACCGTGGCATCGACCGGGCCAACAGGATACCCCAGCCTGCCCCGGCCGCCCACCGGGACGTTCGTCCCAGCCTCAGTTCGGGTCGTCGATGTCGTCCTGGGTGCGGAACCAGTTGTCCGGGCCGTAGATCTGGCGGGGGGTGGCCGGGTTGCGCGGGTCCTGCGGCCCGACGATGCCGTAGCGCTCGAGTTCGTCCATGACCCGGCTAGCCCGGGCGAAGCCGAGCTTGAGCTTGGTCTGGAGCATGCTCGTGCTGGCGCGCTGGGTGGTGGTCACGAGCTCGGCGGCGGGGACGGTCATCTCGTCGACCCCGAGCTTGCGCAGCCAGGCGAACTGGCCGTTGTCGCCAGTGCTCCCGTCCTCGGCCTCGCTGAAGGCGAGGATGTCCTCGTTGAAGAAGGTCCGTCCGCCGGTCTGGTCGAGCCAGTGCTTGGTGATGGCCGTGACTTCGCGATCGCTCACGAACACGCCCTGCATGCGGACCGGGCGGGGCAGGTCGACCGGCTGGTAGAGCATGTCGCCACGGCCGATGAGGTCCTCCGCCCCGGGGGCGTCGAGGACCGTCCGCGAGTCGACCATCGAGGCCATCGCGAACGCGATCCGCGACGGGACGTTGGCCTTGATGAGCCCGGTCACGACGTTGACCGACGGCCGCTGGGTCGCCAGCACGAGGTGGATGCCGACCGCCCGCGCCTTCTGGGCGATCTTGACGATGGGATCCTCGACCTTGCGGCCCTCGCGCATGATCAGGTCGGCCAGCTCGTCGATGATGAGCACGATGTAGGGCATCCGCTCGGCCCCGGGCTCGGCGGCGCCGCCATCGCCGTCGCCGCCGGCGGGCTGCGTTCGGCGTCGGGTCGGCTGTTGAAGGCCGCGATGTTGCGCACGCCGTGGGCGGCCAGGAGCTTGTAGCGCTCCTCCATCTCGCGGACCGCCCAGTTGAGCACGGCCTTCGCCTCGTTGGGCTCGACGATGACGTGCTGGAGCAGGTGCGGCAGGCCGTTGTACGGCGCGAGCTCGACACGCTTGAGGTCGACCAGGACCATCCGGACCTCATCGGGCCGGGCGCGCATGAGCAGGCTCGTGATGAGCGCGTTGACGCACACGCTCTTGCCCGAGCCGGTCGCCCCGGCGACGAGCAGGTGGGGCATCTTGGCGAGGTCGACGGCGTAGGCCTTGCCCGACACGTCGCGCCCGAGGGCGAAGGTCAGCGGGCTCGTCGAGCCGAGCATGTGGCTCTCGTCGACCAGCGGGCGGAAGCCGACCACCTCGCTGACCTGGTTGGGGATCTCGATGCCGACGACGTCCTTGCCCGGGATCGGCGCCTCGATCCGGATCGAGCGCGCGGCCAGGGCCATCGCCAGGTCGTCGGCGAGGGCCTCGATGCGGCTGACCTTGACATGGTGGTCGGGACGGACCTCGTACTGGGTCACGACCGGGCCGGAGTTGATGGCCACGACCTTGGCCGGGATGGCGAAGCTCTGGAGCTTCTCCTCGATGCGCCGCTTGTTGGCCTCGTGGTCGAGCTCGCCACCGACCCGTGCGGCCGCGCGCGGCTCGAGCAGCTCGATCGTCGGCAGGCTCCAATCGATGGCGTTGAGCGCCTCCTGGGCGGTCGGCGTCTCGAGGGTCGCGGCGGCGCCGCGCACCCCGCCGGCGGCGAGCCCCGGGACGGCCGCCGCGGCCGCCAGACCCGGCGTGCCGCCGCTCGGTCCGTCCGTGGCCGTCGACATCCGGACCGGGGCGCCGAGGGTGCCGCCGTCGGCCGGGCCGGTCCACACGGTCTGGCTGACCGGCGCCTGGTTGGTGACCGGCGCTCGCTCGTCGAGGATGCTGGGGTTCTTGGCGACGTCGCCCGGACCGACCGCCACGGGGACAGCGGCCTTCGCGGGCGCCGGGCGCTCCTTGGTGGCCGTCGCGGCCGCCGCGGTCTCCTTCGCTGCGGCCGATGCTGCCCGCTGCTCCTGGGTCCGCTTCATCGAGTCGGCGGCGGTCGTCACGACCCAGTGGGCGGTCCCGGTCACCGGGTCGGTGAGCTGGCGCAACCGGAGGTTGAAGGCGAGCATGACCCCGAGGATCCCGAGCGCCAGGAGCAGGACGAACGTGCCGGGACCGGTCAAGAGCGGCTGGAGCGTGTCGGCGAGGAACCGCCCGATCCGCCCGCCGCCGCGCTCGACGTCGAACAGCTGGAGGGCGAGGACCTCGAACGCGCCAAGCAGGCAGACATAGGCCAGGCCCAGGCCGAACAGCGTCATCCCCCAGCCCGAGCCCGGGTTCTTGCCCGGGCCGGCGGCCACGTACCAGCCGCCGCCGAGCAGGAGGAAGGGCAGCAGCCAGCGGCCCGTCTCGAACCACGGCGCGATCGTGTTGCGCCACCAGTCGGTTAGGGCCCCCTCCCCCGGCAGGATCAGGGCGATGAGGGTGATCGCCCCGAGGGCCATCATCAGCGGTGCCGATGATCGAGCGGACCACGTCGGGAGTGATCTTGCTCATGAACCCGGTCGAGCTCGAGCGGCGGCTCCGCGTCGTGCGCTTGCGCGCCGCCGGCGGGCGGGTCGTCGAGCGGGGCGTTCCGCGGGTCGCCATGGCTAGACCTCGACCACGACCGGGAAGACCATCGGGCGCCGCTTCGTCTGCTCGTACAGGTAGCGCGAGACGCCGTCCTTGATCTGGGTCTTGAGCAGGCCGACCTCGCTGATGTGGTCGCCCGGGGTGGAGATCGCCTCGGTCACGCGGCGGACGGCCTCCTCCATGATCGGGTCCTTCTCGTTGAGGTGGACGAAGCCGCGGGTGACGATCTCGGGCGAACCGATGACCGTGCCGGTCTGCTTGTCGACCGTGACGACGATCATGAACATCCCGTCGTTGGCGAGCGAGCGCCGATCGCGCAGGACGATCTCGCCGACGTCGCCGACGGACAGGCCGTCGACGAACACATAGCCAGCGGTCACCGGGGCGCCGCGCCGGGCGGAGCCGTCGGCATACAGCTCGATCGGCGTGCCGTTCTCGATGATGAAGACGTTGTCGGGCAGGACGCCGGTCTCGATGGCCAGGCGGCCGTGCTGGACCTGCATCCGGAACTCGCCGTGGATCGGGATGAAGTGCTTGGGCTTGGTCAGCCCGAGCATCAGCTTCAGCTCTTCCTGGCTGGCGTGGCCGGAGACGTGGGCGCGCTTGATCGTGTGGTAGTAGACGTTCGCGCCGGCCTTGAACAGGTTGTCGATCGTGCGCGAGACGTATTCCTCGTTGCCCGGGATCGGGCTGGCGCTGACGATGACCGTGTCGCCCGGCTGGATCTCGACGAATCGATGGTCGCGATTGGCCATCCGCGCGAGGCCGGCCATCGGCTCGCCCTGGGCGCCGGTCGTCGCGATGACGAGCTTGGCGTCGGGATGGTCCTTGATCTTGTCCTTGGACACGATCCGCGACGGGTCGTACTTGAGGTAGCCGAGATCGGTGGCGATGCGGAAGTTCTGCTCCATCGAGCGGCCGATGACCGAGACGTTGCGGTTCATGTCGGCCGCGGCGTCGAGGACCTGCTGGACGCGGGCGATGTTGGACGCGAAGGTCGCGACGATGACTCGCCCCTCGAGCGGCTCCATGATCTCGCGGAAGGCCTCACCGACTGTGCGCTCGGACGGGGTGTAGCCCGGGTTCTCGGCACGCGTGGAGTCCGAAAGGAGGCAGGCGACGCCCTCGGCGCCGAGCTTGGCGAGGATGGCGAAGTCGGAGAGCTTGCCGTCGACCGGGGTGTGGTCGAACTTGAAGTCGCCGGTATGGACGATCGTGCCGACCGGCGTCCGCAGGGCGATGCCCATCGCGTCCGGGATCGAATGGCCGACCCGGAACGGCATGACCGTGAACGGCCCGATGGTGATCTCGTCGCCGGGATCGAGGGCGAGCAGCGGGTTGTTGTGGAGCTTGTGCTCCTTGATCTTGTTGCCCAGGAGGCCACGGGCCAGGGTGCTGGCGTAGACCGGAACGCCCGGGAACTCGGGGAGGACGTACGGCAGGGCGCCGACGTGGTCCTCGTGGGCATGGGTGATGAGGAACGCCTTGACGTTGGCGCGGCGCTCCTTGAGATAGGTGACATCGGGGATGACGAGGTCGATGCCGAACATCTCCTCGTCGGGGAACATGAGCCCGCAATCGATGACGACGATGTCATCGCCGTACTCGAAGACGTACATGTTCTTGCCGATCTCGCCCACCCCGCCGAGCGGGATGATGCGGAGCGGCTGATCGATCTGGGTTTCCATCAAGTGTCCTGTAAGGGGTTGGTCAGAAGAGGCTGAGCTGGTCGGCGTCCGGGCTCGTGGGCGCCTGGCGCTCGGTCGTCGGGTCGGCCGGCGCGGGCCCCGGCGACGGCGCTGGGGGTGACGGTGCGGCCGGGTCGGTCAGGGCGGCGTCGGTGGTCGCTCGGGTCGGAGCCGGGTCGGTGGTCGGTGACGAGTCGGTGGCGGCGTCGGCCGTCATGGGCGTCGGGGCAGAGTCGGTCGTCGTGCCCGCGGCGGTAGCCTGGCGTCGGCGTTCGCGGGCCGCCACGAGCGTGTCCGGGATGTGGGCCATGTCCTCGAAGCTCTCGCGTTCGACGGCGGGATTTCGCAGGGCGTAGGCCGGGTGGTACATGGCGAAGACCGTCGCGTCGCGGGCACCGGTCGCGGGATCCGCGTGGCGGGTCGTGCCGTGCGCCTGGGTGATGCGCACGCCCGGCATGAACGTGCCCATCGAGAACCGTCCGAGCGTCACCACGACCGACGGATCGAGGACCTCGAGCTGGCGCTGCAGGAACGGCGCGCAGGCCGCCATCTCGTCGGGCTCGGGATCGCGGTTGTCGGGCGGCCGGCACTTGACGACGTTCGTGATGAACACGTCGTCGCGGGTCCAGCCCACCGACCCGAGCAGGCGCTCGAGGAGACCACCGGCGCGACCGACGAACGGGCGGCCCTCGCGATCCTCGTTGAAGCCCGGGCCCTCCCCCACGAAGAAGACCTCGGTGTCCGGGATCGCCCTCACCCGGGACGGCCTTGGTCCGGGTCTCGTGCAATCGGCAGCGGGTGCAGTCGCGAACCTCGGCCGCGATCACCTCGAGCGCCGCACGGCGCTCGGCAGCGGTCACGCGGGGCTTCCGGCCGCGTTCCGTACCGCGGCAGCCTGCACCCAGCCGCGCTCGACCAGGACCTCGGCGATCTGGACGGCATTCGTGGCCGCACCCTTGCGCAGATTGTCGCTGACCACCCAGAACGCCAGGCCGCGCCCGCCATCGATGCTCTCGTCCTGGCGAACCCGGCCGACGTAGACCTCGTCGGAGCCGGCGGCCTCGGTCGCGAGCGGATAGCTCGAGGTCGACGGGTCGTCCTGGACGACGACGCCAGGCACGGCGGCGAACAGCGTCCGCGCACGGTCGGGCGAGATCGGGTCGGTCGTCTCGACGTGGACGGCCTCGCTGTGGGCGACGAAGACCGGGACGCGCACGGCCGTCGAGCTGACTCGCAGCTCCGGGAGGTGCAGGATCTTGCGGCTCTCCGTGACGACCTTCCACTCCTCCTTGGTGTAGCCGTTGTCGAGGAAGACATCGACCTGCGGGAGGGCATTGAACGCGATCTGGTGCGGGTACACGGAGGCCTCGAGGGGCTGGTCCGCGATGTAGGCCTCGACCTGGCCCTGCAGCTCGCGGATGGCCTTGCCCCCGCTGCCGCTGACTGCCTGGTAGGTGTCGACGATCACGCGCTCCAGGCCGACCGCGTCGCGCAGCGCCATCAGCGGCGGCACGAGCTGCATCGTGGAGCAGTTCGGGTTGGCGATGATGCCCTCGTGCCAGACGAGGTCGTCGGGGTTGACCTGGCTGACCACGAGCGGCACTGCGTCATCCATCCGCCAGGCGCTCGAGTTGTCGATGACCGTGGCGCCGCGCGCGGCAGCCTCGGGGGCGAGGCGCTTCGAGGTGTCACCGCCGGCGCTGAAGAGCGCGATGTCGACACCGACGAAGGCATCGGGGGTCGCCTCGGCCACGACGTGCTCCGTGCCATCGACGTTGACGCTCCGCCCGGCGCTCCGTGCGCTCGCCAGCAGCCGCAGCTCCCCGAACGGGAAACCACGCTCCAGGAGCATCCGGATCATCGTCCCGCCGACGACGCCGGTGGCGCCGACGACCGCGACGGTGAGGGGCTTCGTGGTCACTGCGGGCACGGCTCCTCGCTGGTTCTGATCGTGACGGGCACGGGCGGGAGTATACCAGCGCGGGTCGGCCACTCCGGTCTCGGGACGAGGTTCGGGAGCCGCGCGGGGAGGGTCAGACGCGCGCTCGTGGGCGGGCGGTCCGGTCGTTGATGGTGCCTGGGACCGTGGACAGGTGCCGGTGCGCCGCCGTCACGACGGTCGGTGGATCGCCCGATATCGCCGGGACTGGTAATCCGTGGGCTTACGCTGCTCAAGCGCCGCATCCCGGACCGATCCGCCCGCTCAAGGGGCACCGGTCGAGCGTGCCTGCTGGTCGTGTGGGCGCCCGTAGCGCTCGATATCGGTCCGAGGCGCCCTGGATACCAGTGGAGGCGATATCGACGGCGTGATGGCTCGTTCGAGCCCGCAGGTGCGCTCCCACCGTCCTGATGGCCGCATCGGAGCCGAGAACGTGGCTCCTGGGGCCCCGTCGTCACCAGTCCGAGGCGTGGCCACGCTCGCGTCGTGCCCAACCGGGACGTCTGGCTTGTCCGATGCGGTCACTGATGACCGGATTCGGACGCTCGGAGCGCACCGCGGCCGCCCAAGGGCGCCGAGGCGTGCCCACGATTCGGACTGGGCGGCCCGACACCCCGCGGCAGCCCCCTGGCGGGCCGAATCGCGGCGTCCGCCGGCGAGCACCCGCAGGTGCCACAGCGCGGACCGCTCCTGCCCGTCGGCGAGGGGCGCACTCGAGCTCGCGCGAGCCCCCGAACCCGCACCGCACCCCCACGCGGGCCCCAACAGACCGACCGGCCGGCTCCCGAAGGAGCCGACCGGTCGATGTGATCGCGTGGGATCGGGGCGAAACGCCCCGGGCTGGGGACCTGCGGGTTACGCGGGGTCCTTCGCCAGGTGCCGCTGCATGGCGGCCTTGCGCGAGAGGTTGACCCGGCCCTGGCGATCGACCTCGGTGACGACGACCATGACCTCATCGCCGACGGACACGACGTCCTCGACGGTGGGCACGTGGTAGTCGGCGAGCTCGCCGATGCGGACGAGGCCTTCCTTGCCCGGCAGGATCTCGACGAACGCGCCGAAGCCCATGATCCGGGTGACCTTGCCGAGGTACAGGGCGCCGATCTCGACTTCGCGGGTCAGCGACTCGATCCACTGGATGGCCTTGCGCGAGTTCTCGCCGGAAACGGCCGCGATCTCCACGGTGCCGTCGTCCTCGACGTTGATCTCGGTCTGGGTCTCTTCCTGGATCTTGCGGATCATCGATCCGCCCTTGCCGATGATCTCGCGGATCTTCTCGGGGTTGATCTTGATCGTGATGATGCGCGGCGCGAAGTCGCTCATCTCCACGCGGGCCTCGGGCATGACCGAGGTCATCTTGTCGAGGATCTCGAGACGGGCCGCCAGGGCCTGCTTGAGACCGCCGCGGATGATCGCCTCGTTGATGCCCTGGACCTTGATGTCCATCTGCAGGGCGGTGATGCCGTCCCGCGTACCGGTCACCTTGAAGTCCATGTCGCCGACCGAGTCCTCCTTGCCGAGGATGTCGGTCAGGACGACGAAGCGGCCGTCGGGCTCGCTGATGAGGCCCATCGCCGCGCCGGCCACCGGCGCCGAGATCGGCACACCGGCATCCATGAGCGCGAGGGTGGAACCGCAGGTCGAAGCCATCGAGGTCGAACCGTTCGACGACATGCACTCCGACACGAGCCGGATGACGTACGGGAACTCATCGTGGCTCGGCAGGACCGGGATGAGCGCGCGCTCGGCCAGGTTGCCGTGCCCGATGTCGCGGCGGCTGGGGCCACGCATCGGCTTGTTCTCGCCCGTCGAATAGGGCGGGAAGTTGTAGTGGTGGATGTAGCGCTTCTCGGTCTTGGGGCTGATCGTGTCGATGCGCTGCACGTCCGAGGACGAGCCGAGCGTCGCGATCGTCAGGACCTGGGTCTCGCCACGGGTGAACAGGCCGGACCCATGGGCGCGCGGGAGGATCCCGACGTCCACCGAGATCTGGCGCAGCTCGGTGACGCCGCGGCCATCCATGCGGATGCCCTCGTCGAGCGCGAGCTGGCGGGCGGTCTTCTTGAGGATCAGGTTGAACAGGCCCTTGCTGACGCGCGCCTCGCGGCGGGCGGCTTCCTGCAGGCCCTTGCTGTCGCCACCGGTCCGGTTCGCCCGGAACGAGTCGGCGATGCCGGTCTTGAGCCCGGCGATCCGCTTGGGCAGGTCGTTGCCGAACCAGATCAGCAGCTTGGCCGTCGCCTCGGCGTCGGGCAGGGCGCGATGCGCCTGCGCGAGCTCGATGCCGAAGAAGTTCGACAGCGTCGGCAGCTTGTAGTTCTCGAGGTCGGGATAGCCCTCGCGGGCGATCGTCAGCGTGTCGAGGTAGCGGCCCTGCTCGACGTGCGTCCCGTCGGCGGCGGCCGCCTCGAGGAAGCCCAGGTCGAAGCCGACCGAGTGACCGACGATGAGCGCGTCACCGGCGAAGGCGAACGCCTGCTTGGCGGCCTCGGCCGGGCTCGGCGCCTTCTTGACGTCGGCGTCGGTGATGCCGTGCATCTGGTTGCCGATGATCGGCCGGCCCGGGTTCACGAGCGTGGACCACGTGTCGGTGATCTTGCCGCCCTTGACCTTGACCGCGGCGACCTCGACGAGGTCGGCCATCTTGGGGTCGGTGCCGGTCGTCTCGACGTCGATCACGACGAACTCGTCGCCGGCATCGACGGCCTTGGCGAAGTCGAGCACGGAGCCCGTGCCGGCCTCGAGGAACGGCGTGCTCTTGGTCTTGCCGACGGCCTTCTGGAGCTCGAGCTGGATATCGATGAGCGGCTGCAGGGCGCGATGGCCGAACAGGATCGCCTCGGCCATGACGTCTTCCGGCAGGAGCTTGGCGCCCGCCTCGACCATCATGATCGCGTCGCGGGTGCCCGAGACGATGAGGTCGAGCTCCGAGTCAGCGAGCTCGCTGAACGTCGGGTTGACGACGAACTCGCCGTTGATCCGACCGACGCGGACCGCGCCGACTGGGCCGTTGAACGGGATCTCGCTGATCGTCAGCGCCGCCGAAGCGGCGATGGTGCCCAGGACGTCGGGCTCGTTCTCCTGATCGGTCGAGAGGACCGTGATGACGAGCTGGATGTCGTCCTTGTAGCCCTCGGGGAAGAGCGGGCGGATCGGGCGGTCGGTCAGACGGGCGGCCAGGGTGGCGGCCTCCGACGCGCGCGCCTCGCGCTTGATGAAGCCGCCCGGGATCTTGCCCGCGGCGTACATGCGCTCCTCGAACTCCACCGTGAGGGGGAAGAAGTCGAGGCCCGGCCGGGGATCCGACCGGTTGGCGGTGCCGAGCACCAGGGTGTCGCCGAAGCGAACGGTGACCGCGCCACCCGCCAGGCGGGCGAGCTTGCCGGTCTCGATGGTCAGCGTGCGACCACCAAGCTGTGTCTCGAATGTCTGAGACAAGGGAATGGTTCCTCCTTGTACGTGGAGGAGGGTGACGACCCGCGGGCGGGTCAGCCTGACCGCGCTGGGCTAGGCGCCGGATACCGAGAGACCTCGGGTCCTGCCCGAGGTCTTCAGCGGAGCGGCGTTAGCGGCGAAGCCCGAGCCGTCCGATGACGGTCCGGTAGCGCGCGCTGTCCTTCTTCATGAGATACGCGAGAAGGCGGCGGCGCTGGCCGACGAGCTTGAGGAGGCCGCGGCGCGAATGGTTGTCCTTGGGGAAGCTCCGAAGATGTCCCGTCAGCTCCTTGATCCGCTCCGTCAGGAGCGCGATCTGGACTTCGGGCGAACCGGTGTCACCGTCCTTGGTGGCAAACCCGGTGATGATCTCCTGCTTCTGTTCCCGCGCGAGCGGCACTCGTTCCTCCGAACACGACGTTCTACGTGATGTCTTCCATCTATGACCGGCGAATGATACGGGTCTGAGCCCGAGTCGGTCAAACGATGGCCATCGACGACCAAGCACGCCACGCTCTCGCGCCGTACCCTGACCCACACGATGCCACGCCTGACGAAGATCTACACGAAGACCGGCGACACCGGCATGACCGGGCTCGGTGGCGGTCGGCGGGTCGCCAAGGACGCCCGTCGCGTGCGCGCCTACGGCACGGTCGACGAGCTGAACTCGTCGATCGGCGTGGCGCTCGCCCTGGGCCTCACCGAGCGGCTCACGACCGAGCTCGGGCGCATCCAGAACGAACTGTTCGACCTGGGCTCGGACCTGTGCTGGCCGGAGGACGACGAGCGGCGCGGTGCGATCCCGACCGTTCAGCCCCGGCACGTCAAGCATCTCGAGGCACTCATCGACGAGTTCAACGTGGTCGTCGGACCGTTGACGAACTTCCTGTTGCCCGGCGGCTCACCGGGTGCGGCCCAGCTCCACGTCGCGCGGACCGTGTGCCGGCGGGCCGAGCGCGAGGCCATCACGCTCTCGCACGACGAACCGATCGGCGAACTCGTCCTCCCCTACCTCAATCGACTCTCGGACGCGCTCTTCGTCATGGCCCGCTTCGAGAACCACGAGCGGGGCGTCGCCGAGCCGCTCTGGCGCCCGGGGCTGTAGGGTCGAGGTCGAGGTCAGGGCGGCACCGGCCGCGGACCCGACCGTCCGCGACGGCCCGCCGAATCAGGCGCTGACCGGCTCCGGCCAGCAGAATTCGGCATCGACGAGCGGCTCGCCGGGCTCGAGCGCCTCGGGCTCGAACGGCGTGCGGAACGTGAACGCGAGCGGCGTCGGTCCGTCCCGACGCAGCCGCTCCAGTCGATCGAGGGCCTCGTCGATGGTGGGCCGGTGGCCGCGCTCGACCCACCACAGGACGGTGTGGGCGGTGGCCAGGCGCTCGAACCATTCGCGCCGTCGGCGCAGGACCTCGACGTGGGCCGTGTCGTAGGTGAACGCGCGCAGGGCATCGATCGACGACCACACGCTCATGTTGATGAGGAACAGGTCGTCCTGGGTCGGGCGGATCGAGGTCGCGTCGCCGGCCTCCGTCTGGAGCCGCCAGACGAAGCCGGTTGCCCGATCGGCGATGGCGTTGACCGGCGCCAGCTCCGCCACGAAGCCCGCGATCTGCGGCGACGACACCGGAGCCAGCAGGCGCCCGACGTTCAGTTGCGCGAGCTCGAACCGGCCGTCCATGGGCGAGACGGTAGCACGCGGGCCGGTCAGGATCGAAGGGCCAGCCGCACGCGCCCGGGGGCGACCGGAACGCCCTCGAGCAGGATGGATCCTTCCCGGATCCGGAGGGTCGCGGCCTGCTCCTCGACGACGCACGGATAGCTCCCGTCCGGCGGCAGGGCCATCGGCCAGGCGAACCCGAGCGGCGTCCCGACCCCGTCGACCGCCGGCGCCGCCTGCGCGCAGATCGACACGTCGCGACCCAGGAGCGTCGAGGCGGCACCCAGGTCGCCGGCCGCGATCGCCGCGCGGACGTCGGCGCTGCGCACCGACCGGCCATCGAGCGTGAACGGCGGCACGACGACGACATCGAAGCCGTCGCGGGCCCCGAGCGCGGCGAGCGTCTCGGGCGTTCCCCGACGCTCGTAGCCGAACGCGGCGTCGGGTGTCATGAGCAACCCGGCCAGCCCCGCCCGCGCGCGGATGCGCTCGACGAAGGCGTCGTAGGCCGTGTGCCGGACCACGTCATCGAAGTGCTGGACGACGGTCACGTCCACGCCCGCCGCCTCCAGGCGTTCCAGGCGCTCCTCGGGATCCATGAGCAGCGGCGGCGCGCTCCCGGTGATGACCTCGTCGGGGTGGTGGTCGAACGTGATGACCGTGGCCCGGGCCTGCCGGGCGGCGGCTTCGCGGACGAGGTGGTCGAGGAGGTACAGGTGGCCGCGATGCAGGCCGTCGAACACGCCGACGACCGCGAAGGCCGGTCCGTGCTCCGGCCGCAGCGCGTCGACGCCGGCGACGACGTCCATCAGGCGACGGCCTCGACCGACACCAGGACCTTGTCCGGGGCGAGGCGACCCGTGCCCGCGTCGGTGGCGATGGCGGCCAGGGCGCCGCTCGGAGCCACGAGGCGGTAGCGCTCCGCGCCGGGCTCGAAGCCGACCTCCGGCCGGACGTACTGGCCGCGTGCCACGGCCGCGATCTCGGCCGTCGTGAGGGCGACGGCCGGGAAGCGCTCCAGGCCGTGGTCGATCGGACGGAGCAGCGGGACCAGGCCCGCCGGGCCGTCGGCCGCCGCCGCGCGGACGGCCTCGAGCGCGATCGTGTCCGCTTCCGTGAACGAGCCCGCGCCGGTGCGGCGCAGCGCCCCCAGATATGCCGCCCCGCCGAGCGCCGTGCCCAGGTCGCGAGCGAGGGCGCGGATGTAGGTGCCCGCGGAACACGCGACGTCGAGGATGGCGATGGGCCGATCCGGTTCGGTGTCGTCCCAGGTCACGAGGTCGAGGGCGTGGATCGTGACGGCCCGCTCGGCGAGCTCGACCGTCTCGCCCGCCCGGGCCATCGCGTAGGCCCTCCGGCCGGCCACCTTGATGGCCGAGAACGCCGGTGGCCGCTGCTGGATCGGCCCCGTGAACGCAGTCAGTGCCCCCTCGACGGCCGCGCGCGTCGGCGCGGGCCCATCGGCCGGGGTCATCTCCCCTTCCAGGTCGTCCGTCGTGGACGATGCCCCGAAGCAGACCGTCGCCCGGTAGGCCTTGCGATCGGCGAGGTGGAACTCGACGACGCGAGTCCCCTTGCCGAGGAACACCGGGAGCACACCCGACGCGAACGGGTCGAGCGTCCCGCCGTGGCCGACCCGCTTGGTCGCCGCAAGGCGCCGGACCAGGCCGACGATGTCGTGGGATGTCGGCCCGATCGGCTTGTCGACGACGAGGATGCCATCGAGCCCGGGCCCGAGCGACGAGTGGGCCATCAGCCGGGCTGGTCGCGAGCGACGTCGGCGGCGAGACGCTGCGCCTCGGCCAGCACGATCGGCCGCGCGTCGGCCACCGGCCGGTCCACCGTGGCGCCGGCCGCCCGGGCGTGGCCACCCCCGCCGAACCGCCCCGTCAGAACGGTCGCGTCGACCCCGCCGGGCTTGGTCCGGACGCTGATCCGCGTGGCGGCCCCGGCCTCCTTGAACAGGATCGCGACCTCGGCCTCGTCGGCCTGGGCGAGGAGGTCGATGATGCCCTCCGATTGCGGCGGCTGGGTGCCGGTCGCGGCGAGATCGGCGTCGAGCAGGGTCGACCAGACCACCCGCCCGCCGTCGAGGCTCTCGAGCCGGTCGAGGATCCGCCCGAAGAGGCGCAGCTGGGCCTCCGGCTTCGATCGATACAGGCGCCGCGAGATGTCCGAGAGGGGCGCCCCGGCATCGACGAGCGCGGCCGCGACCGCGAGGGTCCGCGGCGTCGCGTTGGGATGGGCGAACGTGGCCGTGTCCATGACGATGCCGCCCATCAGCACGGACGCGAGATCGCGCTCGGCGACCCCCTCGAACCGGACGCCAAGCCGGCCGGCCAGGAGCGCGACCATCTCGCACGTGGCCGCGGCGGCGGGATCGATCCAGTCGGCGGCCTCGGCCGCGTCGTTGGACGCATGGTGGTCGATGATCACCCGCGGCAGTCGCGCGAACAGCTCGGCGTGCCGGACGGCGACCGCCCCGATGCGCTCGAGGCTGCCGCAGTCGGAGATCACGAGCAGGTCGTAGTCGGCCGTCGGATCGGGGTCGGTCCGGAACCGGTCGATGCCGGGCAGGAAGTCGTACAACGGCGGGACCGGGTCCGTGCACACGGGATCCGCCCGGGCGCCGAGCGCCTCGAGGAGGGTCACGACCCCGAGGGTCGCCCCGAGGGTGTCGGCATCGGGGTTCTCGTGCCCGACGGCCAGCACCCGGCGCGCGTCACGCAGGCGCTCGACGACCACGTCCGGTACCGCCCCCAGGAACGGCGTGAGATCGATGGCCATCAGTGCTTGCGCGTGTCGGGTCGGCGGCGCCTGGCGCGGGGCTTCGGCGGGATCACCGCCGATGGCGGCTCGACCGGCGAGTCGCCCTCGTGGTGCAGCCGCGGCACCGGGGTCGGGAGCGTCTCGCCGAGCGGCAGGTCGCCCTCGGGCGCGGCGCCGGCCTCCAGCTCGTTGAGCAGCTGGAGCACGCGGGTGCCGCGCTCGGCGGTGTCATCGAGGTGGACGTGCAGGTCCGGGATGCGCTTGATGCGCAGCGACCGACCGAGCTCGTGCCGGACGAACGCCATCGCCCGACTGAGCGCGGCGATGGTCGCATCGCGCTCGGCCGGCTGGCCGATGACGCTCACCCAGACCTTGGCGTGGCGCAGGTCCGGCGTCGTCTCCACCCGGGTGATGGTGGCGAACCCGATGCGCGGATCCGCGATGTCCCGCGCCACGATGACGCCGATCTCCTCCCGCAAGAGTTGATCGACCCGATCGGTCCGCGCGCTCACCTCAGCCGGCGACGACGCGCGAAACGGTCTGGCTGGTGAAGCACTCGATGACGTCGCCCTCTTCCAGATCGTGGAAGTTGGCGAGCCCGATGCCGCACTCGTAGTTGACCTGCACCTCGCGGACGTCGTCGCGGAAGCGCCGCAGGGACTCGATCCGGTCGGTGGCGATGACCTTGCCGCTGCGCCAGATGCGCGCGCCCCCACGGACGATGTGCCCGTCGGTGACGTACGACCCGGCGATGACGGTGTTCTTGCCGACGCGGATGACCTGGCGGACCTCCGCGCGACCCTCGACCACCTCGACGATCTCGGGCTCGAGCAGGCCGTTGAGGGCCGCCTCGATGTCGTCGGTCAGCTTGTAGATGATGTCGTACAGCCGGACGTCGACCCCTTCGGCCTCGGCCGCCCGGCGGGCAGTGTCGGTGATGCCGGTGCTGAAGCCGACGACGATCGCATCCGACGCCGTAGCGAGCATGATGTCGTTGTCGGTGATGTCGCCCGCGGCCTCGTGCAGCACGTTGAGCCGGACCTCGTCCTGATCGAGCTGCTCCAGCGCGTGGGTGATCGCGCCGAGCGAACCCGACACGTCGGCCTTGAGGATGATCCGCAGCTCCTTGGCCTGGCCGGCCTGGATCTGGCGGTACAGGTCCTCGAGCGTCGCCCGACCGCTGCCTTCGCCACCCTTGGCGGCGACCGCGATCTTGCGCTGCTCGACCATGGTCCGGGCGGCCTTCTCGTCGGCGACGACCCGCAGGATGTCCCCGGCCTCGGGCACCTCGGACAGGCCGAGGACCAGGACGGCACTCGACGGGCCGGCCTGCTTGACGCGCTTGCCGCGGTCGTTCTCGAGCGCGCGGACGCGCCCGAACGTCTCGCCGACGACGATGATGTCGCCGACGCGCAGCGTGCCGGTCTGGACCAGGGCGGTCGCCACCGGCCCGCGGCTCTTGTCCATCTGGGCCTCGACGATCGTGCCGATCGCGTCGCGGTCCGGGTTCGCCGTGAGCTCCTGGAGGTCGGCGACCAGCAGGACCATCTCGATGAGCTCGTCGAGACCGACGCGGCTCTTGGCCGAGACGGGCACGAGCGGCACGTCGCCGCCGTACTCCTCGATGACGATGCCGGCCTCGGTCAGCTCGGTCTTGACCCGGGTCTGGTCCGCATCGGGCTTGTCGACCTTGTTGAGGGCGATGATGATCGGGACCTTGGCCGCCTTCGCGTGGGCGATGGCCTCGAGCGTCTGGGGCATGACCCCGTCGTCGGCGGCGACCACGATGATGGCGATGTCGGTGACGCGTGCCCCGCGGGCCCGCATCGCGGTGAACGCCTCGTGACCGGGCGTGTCGAGGAAGACGACGCGCTTGCCGTCGTGCTCGATCTCGCTCGCGCCGATGTGCTGGGTGATGCCACCCCGCTCGCCGGCTGCGACCTCCGTCGAGCGCAGGGCGTCGAGAAGGCTCGTCTTGCCGTGGTCGACGTGACCCATGACCGTGACGATCGGGGCGCGCGGCTGCAGGTCGGCCGGGTCGTCCTCGTCGAACAGGACTTCCTTGGCGGCCTCGGGCGCGGGACCCTCGGTCTCGCCGTCGGCGACGCCACCACCCGGTGACGCGGCCACGGTCTCGGCCACCTCGTAGCCGAGCTCCGAGGCGACGAGCGATGCGGTGTCGCGGTCGATGAGCTGGTTGATGGTCGCGAAGATGCCGCTCTTGATCAGCTCGCGGATGATGTCCGCGACGTTGACCGCGAGCAGGTCCGCGAGCTCCTTGACGGTGATCGTGCCGGGCAGCTCGATCGCGCCACGCTCGCGCGGGTCGATCGTCTGGACCTGGGCGCCGAATGCGCCGTCGCGACGCGGCGGCTTGCGGGGGCCGCGTCGGCCGCGGGTGCCGCTCCTACTCCTGGCCACGGGCTCCTCCTTCGATGTCGTGCTTGGGATCCGACCCGAGGGGGATGCTCGCAAGGAGCGCCGTCGGGACGGGGGTCTCGAGCGCCCGACTGAGGGCGCTCTTGGTATTGGCGATGGTCAGACAGGCGGCCGTACGGCACACATAGGCGCCGCGGCCGGCCAAGCGGCCGGTGTCGTCGAGGACGATCCGACCGTCCGGGGTCCGGACGATCCGGACCAGGTCGCGCTTGGGTCGAGCGGTGCGACACGCCACGCAGGTGCGCGTCGGGACGCGGGGCGCCTGCGCGCTCCGGCCGATCGCCTGCTGGGCGGACGCGCCTACGACGCCACCTCCTCGGTGACGGCGGTCTCGGTCGCGGCCGCCGCAGCGGCCGCCTTCTTCGTGATGCGCTTGGGCTTGGCGGGGGCGGACTCGGCGGACTCCGCCGGCGCGACGTCGGCTGGGGCGTCGGTAGCCTCGCCGGCTTCGTCGGTGGTCGCGTCGGCCGCGGCCTTCTTCGTCACGCGCTTCGGCTTGGCCGGCGCGGCCTCTGGAGCGTCCGGCGCCGGTTCGACGGCGTCCGGTTCGGCCGCGGCGGCTTCGGCCGCGGCCTTCTTCGTCACGCGCTTCGGCTTGGCCGGTGCTGCCTCGGGAGCCCTCAGTGGCGGGCGCGACGGCATCGGCAGTCGCGGCATCGTCGGTCGCGCCGCGGGCGCGACAGCCTCGGCAGCGGACGTCGCCTCCGTGGCCTCGGCCGGTGCTTCGGGGGCGTCCGGCGCGGCCGCGCGGGCCTCGGCCACGGACACGTCGCTTCGGATGTCGATCCGCCAGCCGGTCAGGCGGGCGGCCAGCCGCGCGTTCTGGCCCTCGCGGCCGATGGCCAGCGAGAGCATTCGCTCGGGCACCGTCACGCTCGCGATGCGGTGCTCCTCGTCGATGTCGACGGAGATGACCTGGGCCGGGCTCAGGGCGTTGGCCACGAACACGCCCGGATCGTCGTTCCACGGGATGACGTCGATCTTTTCGCCGGCGAGCTCGGCCACGACCGCCTGGACCCGCGCGCCACGCTGGCCGACGGTGGCGCCGACCGGGTCGAGCCCCTCCTGGCGCGACGAGACCGCGACCTTGGAGCGGCTGCCGGCCTCGCGGGCGATGGCCTTGATCTCGACGGTGCCGCTGTGGATCTCGGGGACCTCGAGCTCGAACAGGCGGCGCAGGAAGCCCTTGTGCGTCCGGCTCACGAAGATCTGCGGGCCACGGACCGAGCGGCGGACCTCGAGCACGAACGCCTTGACGTTCTGGCCGATGCGGTAGTGCTCGAGCGCGCTCTGCTCGGTGGTCGCGAGGATCGCCTCGACGTTCTTGCCGACGTCGAGGATGATCGCCCGTGGCTCGACGCGGTTGACCGTGCCCGTGATGAGCTCGCCCTCGCGGTTCGCGAACTGGTCGAAGACCTGGTCGCGTTCGACCTCGCGGATGCGCTGGAGGACGATCTGCTTCGCGGTCTGGGCCCCGATGCGCCCGAAGACGTCGCCGTCGAGCTGCTCGGTCTCGACGACGTCGCCGGGCTTGGCGTTCGGGTCGTGGACGCGCGCGTCGTCGACGGTGATCTGGGTCAGCTCGTCCTCGATCTCGTCGACCACGAGTCGAGCGCGGAACACCCGGATGCGGCCGGACTCGGCATCGATGCGGACATGGATGTCTTCGTCGCCGGCGACCCGACGGTAGGCGGACTGGATGCCGTCTTCGACGGCGCCGATGAGCTGCTCTCGGGAGACCTGCTTCTCCGCGTTGAGCTGCAGGAGGGCGCCCACGAAGTCTCGACTCATGATCGCCTCCATCCTGTTCCAACGGTCGACGAACCGCCGCTCACAAAGAGACGTGGGGGTCACCCACGTCACGGAGCGGCCGTTCAGTTGCCGGAAGTATACACCCGGACGCGTGGACGACCACCCGGCCGCCGGGTGACGGCGGTGCGTGGCGCCCGCGTGGGTCGTGCTCAGCTCGGGACCGGCACCGGTGCGGGATAGCGCCGCGCCACGTAGTCCTCGAGGAGATCGATGAACTCGGCCACGAGCCCGTCGCCGCGCAACGTGCGGTCGAGCTTGCCGTCGATGAACACGGGCGCCACCGGCTCCTCGAACGTGCCCGGCAGCGAGATGCCGATGTCGGCGTGCTTCGATTCGCCGGGGCCGTTGACGACGCAGCCCATGACCGCGACCCGCAGTTCCTCGGCCCCCGGGTGCGTCTCGCGCCAGATCGGCATCTGGTCCTTGAGGTAGCTCTGGATCTGCTGGGCCATCTCCTGGAAGAACGTGCTGGTCGTCCGGCCGCAGCCCGGGCAGGCCGATACCTGCGGCAGGAACGAACGCAACCCCATGGACTGGAGGACCTGCTGGGCGATCTCGACTTCGCGCTCACGCGGCGCACCCGGATCGGGGGTCAGTGACACACGGATCGTGTCCCCGATGCCCTCGTTGAGGAGGATGGCCAGCCCGGCCGTGGAGGCGATGACGCCCTTGTCGCCCATCCCGGCCTCGGTCAGGCCCAGGTGGAGCGGGTAGTCGCAGCGTGCGGCGAGGAGGCGATACACGTCGACCAGGTCGCGTACGTTGCTGACCTTGGCGCTGATGATGATCCGGTCGTGGCCGAGACCGGTCGTCTCGGCGAGCTCCGCCGAGCGCAGGGCCGACTGGAGCATCGCCTCGATCATGACGTCGCGCGCGTCCTGGGGCGTGGCCGAGACGGCGTTGGCGTCCATGAGCTCGGTCAGGATGGCCTGGTCCAGCGATCCCCAGTTGACCCCGATGCGGACCGGCTTGTCGTGGTCGATGGCGACCTGGACGATCGTCGCGAAGTGCTCGTCATGGCGCTTGGCGCCCACGTTGCCCGGATTGATCCGGTACTTGGCGAGCAGGCCGCCGCGGTCTCCGGATACTCGGTCAGGAGCTTGTGGCCGTTGTAGTGGAAGTCGCCGACGATCGGGACGTCGACCCCGAGCCCGCGCACCTTGCGGACCATCTCCGGAACGGCGGCCGCGGCCTCTTCGGTGTTGACCGTGACGCGCACCAGCTGCGATCCGGCGTGCGCCAGCTGGGCGACCTGGATCGCGGTGGCGTCCGCGTCGGCGGTGTCCGTGTTCGTCATCGACTGCACGACGACCGGATGGGCGCTGCCGATGAGCACGCCACCCACGTCGACGCTTACGGACGGCCTGCGACGAGGCCGAAGTTGATCGGGGGAGGCCATGTGGCGTCTATGTGCCTCCGGAGAGGCTCCGGACGATGTCGAACCCGGTGATCCAGATCAGGAAGGCGAACAGGAAGACGAACCCGACCATGTAGGTCAGCTGCTCGGCCCGGACGCTGATCCGCGTCCCGAACACGCGCTTGAGCGTGATCATCAGCATCCGCCCACCGTCGAGCGGGGGGAACGGCAGGATGTTCACGATGGCGAGGTTGGCCGACAGGATGCCCGCGATGTACAGGGTGTAGAGCGGACCCAGCTGCCAGAAGACCTGGCCGATCTGGGTCGCGATACCGACGGGCCCGGCCACGGGCGGTGCCTGCGTCGGGTCCTCGACGACCGAGTCCACGAGGGTGACCAGGCCGTTCACGATGAGCCCGAGGGCGGCGACCGTGCGCTGCGCTCCGACCTGGACCGCCTCGACCGGGGCGTAGTTGATGGTCACGTCGGTCGTCCCCCCGACCAGATCGGACACCCCGAGCGCCCCCCGGGTCGCGCTGATCTCGGCCGCGGGGCGCAGGGTCGCCGTGATCGGTTCGGTCGTCCCGTCGGCGTGCCGGATCCCGAGCTGGATGGTCTGACCGGCGTTGTCCTTGAGGATCTGGATCGGGTCGTCGCCATCGAAGGCGTTGAAGTAGCCGCCTTCGATGTTGACCAGCGTGTCGCCCGCCACGATGCCCGCTGCGGCTGCCGGCGAACCCGGCTCGACCGAACCGATCTTGATCCCGACGGTTGGATCGCCGACGAACGCGATGAACGTGAAGATGGCAAAGGCCAGCAGGACGTTCATGGCCACGCCGGCGAACAGGATGACCATCTTGGTGATCCAGCGCTGGGCGGCGAACGAGCGCGGATCGTCGGCGCCCTCGCCATCCTCGCCCTCGAGCTTGACGAACCCGCCGATGGGCAGCCAGTTGAGGCTGTACAGGGTCTCGCCCTTGTTGCGCAGGACCCGGGCGCGCGGCGGGAAGCCGATCCCGAACTCGAGGACCCGGACGTTGGCCAGGCGGGCGGTCACGAAATGGCCGAGCTCGTGGATGACCACGAGGGCGCCGAGGATGAAGATGAACAGCGCGATCGTGATGAGCGACTGGACGAACCCGATCATGCGGGCGTCCCGACCGGGCCGGTCGCGAACGTCGCGCGCACTTCCGCATCGAGGGCGACGAGGTCGTCGACATCCGGGGCGGCGTCGCCGCCGGATCGTCCGAACCGGGTCACGGCCGCCTCGAGCATTCGGGGGATGCCCGGGAAGTCGAGCGTGCCGTCGAGGAAGCGGGCCACCGCGACGTCGTCCGCGGCGATGAGCGCGGCCGACGCCCAGGGACCGGCGACACCCGCCTCACGGGCGATGCGCAGCGCCGGGAAGCGCTCGACGTCCGGAGCGCGGAACGTCAGCTGACCGGCGGCGACGAGGTCGACCGCGGCGGCCGGTGAGGGTCGGCGTTCGGGATAGGTCAGGGCGTACTGGATGGGAAGTCGCATGTCCGGGGTGCCCAGCTGGGCCTTGAGGGAACCGTCGACGAAGCGGACGGCGGAGTGGATGACGCTCTGCGGGTGGATGACCACCTCGATCGCGTCGTAGTCGACATCGTACAGCCAGTGTGCCTCGATGACCTCCAGGCCCTTGTTCGCGAGGGTCGCGGAGTCGATGGTGATCTTGGCGCCCATCGTCCAGGTCGGGTGGCGCAGCGCCCGCTCCGGAGTCACCGCGGCCATCGCCTCGGCCTCGGTGTCGAGGAACGGACCACCGGACGCCGTCAGGACGAGCGCCGCGACCGACGCCATCGATTCGCCGACCAGACACTGCCAGATGGCCGAGTGCTCGGAGTCGATCGGCCGGAGCCACGCGAGCGGGCTGGCGAACGGGTCGTCGGGGTTCGCGGCGGCCGCCTCCGTCGCCAGCCGACGGGCCTCCGGCATGACGAGGTGCCCGCCCGCCACCAGGGTCTCCTTGTTGGCGGTGGCCACGACCTTGCCGGCGTGCAGTGCGGCGAGCACGGGTCGCAGGCTCACGACACCGCCCGTCGCGATGACGACGAGGTCGACGTCGTCGTCGCTGACGAGCTCGACGAGGCCGGCATCCGACGCGCCGAGCGCCGTGACCGGGTCGCCGAGCCGTGCCGCCTGCTCGGCGAGGAGGTCGCCCTGCCGGCCGGTGGCCAGGGCGACGACCCGGAAGGCGTCGGGGTGGGCGGCCAGGACGTCGACGGTCTGACGACCGATGGAGCCCGTCGACCCCAGCAGTGCGACCCGGCGCGGCTCAGCCGAGGATGGCGACGACATAGAGGGTCACGATCGGCGCGGCGAACAGGAAGGAGTCGACGCGGTCGAGCATGCCCCCGTGACCCGGGATCAGGTCACTCGAATCCTTGGCTCCCGCGGCCCGTTTGAGCATGGACTCTGCGAGGTCGCCCGACTGCGCCGCGAGCGCGGTGAGCGGTCCGAGGACGATGGCGTGGACCGGGTTCTGGCCGAGGCCCCACAGGAACAGGGCGACGACGACCGTCGTGGCCACGACCCCGCCGATGAGCCCGGCGTACGTCTTGGACGGCGAGATGTGGGTGAGGAACTTTTCGCGCCCGAACTGCTTGCCGACGAGGTAGGCGCCCGTGTCGTACGACCACACGGCGAAGATCAGCAACAGGATCCAGCCGCGCTCCGCGCCGAGGAAGTCGAGCGGCGCGTCGGACGGCACGACGGGGGCCGCGTGCCCGAGTCGGACGACGAAGGCGAGGAGGCTGACGTAGAGCGCCCCGAACACGGTCGCGATCCAGGTCGCCAGCCCGTCGCGCGGATCCGGGATGGAGAAGGACGCGACCGCGATGAGCACGATCCCGACGGCGACCAGCAGCAGGCCGCTGCCTTCGAGCACGTCGGGGAACGCGGCCTCCGCGACGATGAGCACGGCCAGCACCGTGCCAAGCACGAGCAGGGTCGGGTGACCGGCCATCCGCAGCAGGGTGAAGACCTCACGCGCGGCGAGGAGCGTGATGAGGGCGATGGCCGCGGCCAGGACGACGCCGCCGAGGGCGAGGACGACCAGCAGGACGGGGACAAGGACGGCCGCGGTGATCGCGCGCTGACGCATGCGCCGGCTGCCTAGCGCCCGAACCGGCGCTGACGGCGGGCGAACTCTCCGAGGGCCTCGTCGAACGCGTCCGGCCCGAAGTCGGGCCACAGCGTCTCGCAGAAGTAGAACTCGGCGTAGGCCGACTGCCAGATCAGGAAGTTCGAGAGGCGCTGCTCGCCTCCGGTTCGGATGACGAGGTCGGGGTCGGGCAGGCCGGCCGTGTAGAGGGCTGCGCCGATCGTCCCCTCGTCGATGGCATCGGCGGAAACGCCACTCGCGACCAGCCGGCGGACGGCGTCGACGAGCTCCGTGCGGCCGGCGTAGTTGAACGCGATGTTGAGCAGGAGACGGGTCCCCTCCTCTGTCGCGCCGAGCGCGTCGTCGATCGACGCCCTCGTCTCCCCGGGCAGCTCGTCGAGCCGGCCGAGCAGGCGGACGCGCACGCCCTCACGGCGCAGCTCGTCGGTCTCGCTCCGGATGGCCGCCTCGAGCAGCCCGAACAGGCCGGTGACCTCCTCGTCGGAGCGGGCCCAGTTCTCGCGGCTGAAGGCGTACAGCGTCATGACCGGCACGCCGCGGCGGACGGCATGGCGCAAGAGCTCGCGGATGGCCTCGACCCCGGCGGCATGGCCGTCGAGCTCGGGCAGGTCGCGCTGGCGGGCCCAGCGCCGGTTGCCGTCCATGATGATGGCGACGTGGCGGGGCAGGTCGTCGGGCGGCGTGGTGGCGGCCACCGCCGGCGCGTCAGCGTCGAGGACGGAGGTGGCCTCGGCCGGGAACGCCGGTTCGTGGGCGGACGGCGGGGCGTCGGTCGGCCGGGCCAGCGGTGCGCGACCCACTAGACCTCGAGGACCTCCTGTTCCTTGGCGGCACCGAGACGGTCCACCTCGGCGATGTGCCGGTCGGTCGTCTTCTGCAGGACGTCCAGCTGGCGGTGCGACTCGTCGGCACCCACGGTGCCGTCGCGCTCTTCCTTCTTGAGGTGGTCGGCGGCGTCGCGGCGCACGTTGCGGATCTCCACGCGCGCCTCCTCCATGCGCTTGTGGACGACCTTGACGAGGTCCTTGCGACGTTCCTCGGTCAGCGGCGGGATGTTGAGCCGCACGACGGTGCCGTCGACGTTGGGCATCAGGCCGATCTCACTCTTGGTGATGGCCTTCTCGATCGCGCCCAGGACGCCGCGGTCCCACGGCTGGATGACGATCTGGTGGGGTTCCGGGACGCTGATCCCGGCGAGCTGGTTGAGCGGCGTCTGGGTGCCGTAATAGTCGACCGTGATGCGCTCGACGAGCGCGGTCGAGGCGCGACCGGTCCGGAACCCCTGGAAGTCGCGCTCCATCGCGTCGACGGCGCGGGCCATCTTGTGGTCAGCGTCGGCGAGGATCTCGCTGCTCATGCTGGCGCACCTCCGGCTGGGATCGGCGCAGCGACGCCGCTCGAGATGCGGGTACCGACCGGCTCGCCGGACGCGACCCGCGTGATGTTGTCGGGCTGATTGAGGTCGAAGACGACGATCGGGAGATCGTTCTCCATGCACAGGCTGATCGCCGCGGCATCCATGACCTTGAGCTGGTCGCGCAGCAGGTCGGCGTACCCGAGTTCAGCGTAGCGCCGCGCGGTCGGGTTCGTCACGGGATCGCTGTCGTAGACCCCGTCGACCTTGGTCGCCTTGAGCAGGACCTCGGCATTGATCTCGACGGCGCGCAGGGCCGCGGCCGTGTCGGTCGTGAAGTACGGATTCCCGGTGCCGGCGACGAACATCGTGACCCGGCCCTTCTCCATGTGCCGGATGGCGCGGCGCCGGATGTACGGCTCGGCCACCTCGTTCATCGCGATGGCGGTCATGACCCGGGTGGGCACGCCGGCCTTCTCGAGGGCGTCCTGGAGGGCCAGCCCGTTCATCACGGTCGCCAGCATGCCGATGTAGTCGCCGGTGGCGCGGTCCATGCCGCGCGCCGCCGCGGCCATGCCCCGGAAGATGTTGCCGCCGCCCACGACGATGCCGACCTGCACGCCCAGCCGGACGACCTCGCTGACCTGGCGCGCGATGAAGGCGCAGAACTCAGGGTCGACGCCGTACGGGCGATCGCCCAGGAGGGCCTCACCGGACAGCTTGAGCAGGATGCGTCGGTAGCGGACGGCATCCGTGGCGGCCGGACGGGCCGCCGCGTCGCTCACAGCTCCTCCCCGAGCGCGTACCGGGTGAACCGGCGCACGCGGATGTTCTCGCCGATCGTGGCGATGCGCTCGTTGATGAGCTCGCGGACGGTCCGCTCCTCGTCGCGGAACGGCTGGTCGTACAGGCAGACCAGGCTGTACCACTTCTTGAGCTGGCCCTCGACGATCTGAGGGCGGATGGCCTCGGGCTTCTTCTGGGTCGCCTCGTCGGCGAGCAGCTCGGCCTGCTTGGCAGCCAGGTCGGCTTCCGGGATGCGCTCCTGGTCCACGTACAGCGGGGCCAGCCCGGCGACCTGGATGGCCAGGTCGCGGACGAGCTTCTGGAACTCGTCGGTGCGCGCGACGAAGTCGGTCTCGCAGTTGACCTCGATGAGCACGCCGACTCGCCCACCCGTGTGGATGTAGCTCGAGACGAGGCCCTCGCGCGCGTCACGGCCGGCCTTCTTGGCAGCCGCCGCGAGGCCCTTCTCGCGCAACAGCGTCACCGCCGCGTCGAGATCGCCGCCACTCTCGGTCAGCGCCTTCTTGCAATCCATGAACCCGGCGCCGGTCCGCTCACGCAGTTCCTTGACCAGCTCCGCCGAGATGTCCGCCATGTGGGTAGGTGCTCCTGTTCGTTCGTCAGTCGGCGGGCGCGTGGCGCCCGCACGAGGTGGTCGGTTCGTGGCGGCCCGCCGCTCCGCCGGCCTCGCGGCCGGGTGGCGACGGCCTCCGTGGTCCGTCCGTGCGGGGTCCCGCGGTGGGAACCGGCCGCGCGATGGGCCGGTTCAGCCGGCGGTGGCGTCCTCGGCCTTCTCGGCCGCTTCGCGCGCCAGCTCCGCGGCGATCTCCTCGGGCGTGGCCTCGGCCGGCTCGGCGACCGCGGCTTCCGCCCGGGCGACGCGGTCGCCGGGCAGCAGGTCGTCGTCGTCGGCGTCCGGCTCGAACGTCAGCGCTCCGCCACCCGCGAGGGCGGCCATGAGCGCGTCGGAGGCGCCGGGCACTTCCTCCTCTTCGCCGGTCTGGACCATCGGCGTCGTGTCGATCGGCTCAGGCTCGACCGAGCGAGCGGAGCGGTCGCGGGCGCCCTCGATCACGGCGTCGGCGACGAGCGTGCACAGCAGGCGGATGGCCCGGATGGCGTCGTCGTTGGCCGGGATGATGTAATCGAGCTCGTCGGGGTCGACGTTCGTGTCGCCGGTGCCGACGACCGGGATCTCGAGCTTGTTCGCCTCGGTGACCGCGATCCGCTCGCGGTGCGGGTCGACGATGAAGACCAGGCCGGGGAGGCGCTTCATCTTGCGCATGCCGCCGACGGTGCCCTGGAGCTTGATCATCTCCTCGGTCAGCTTCGCGGCTTCCTTCTTGGTCATGCGCTCGAAGTCGCCCGCCTGCTGGCGGGCCTCGAGCTGCTCGAGCAGGCCGATGCGCTTCTTGATCGTCGTGAAGTTCGTCAGCATGCCGCCCAGCCAGCGCTTCTGGACGTACGGCATGTTCGCCCGGGTCGCCTCGGTGACGATGGGCTCCTGGGCCTGCTTCTTGGTCCCGACGAACAGGACCTGGTCACCGCGGGCGACCGTGTCACGCACGGCCTCGAGGGCGACGTCCAGGCGCTGGACGGTCTGGGCCAGGTCGATGATGTGGATCCCGTTGCGCTCGGCGAAGATGAACGGGCGCATCTTGGGGTTCCAGCGGCGGGTCTGATGGCCGAAGTGGACTCCGGCCTCGAGCAGCTGCCGCATCGAAACGGACGGCACGGTGAGCGACCTCCTGTCGGTTGTTTCCTCCGCGGAGGCCGTGTCGTCGTCGGGGACCGGATGATCCGGCACCGCCCCGACCGGGACGCTCCGCGTGTGGGCTCCGCTCGGCGACGCCGGGCGGGCGGTTCACATGTTTGGCGGCTCGAACGGTCAGACCGTCCGGACCGCGGCGGAGTGTAGCACAGGGTGGCTGACCGGCCCCCGGGACCACATCGGGCGTCAGACGGCGGCCCGCTAGGCTCCCCCCGACAGCGCCCGGATGCCCACTGGCCCCGTCGCATGCCGCCGGTTCGTGCGCTCCGATCACACGATATCCGGTCCAGATAGAACACCTTGGCTGCCCACATCGCTCTCTATATCGAAATCGGTCCACCCAGGACCGAACGCAACAGGGTGGAGTGAGCGTGCAGGACGGACTGGTCGAGCAGGCGCAACGGGGCGACGTCGAAGCGTTCGACACCCTGGCGCGCCTGATGGGCGACCGATGCCTGGCGATCGCGGTGCGGATCCTCCGCGACATCGACCTGGCCGAGGACGCCGTCCAGGCTTCATTGATCATGGCCTGGACCGAGCTTCGTACGCTGCGTGACCCGTCCCGTTTCGAACCTTGGCTCCACCGCATCCTCACCAACGCGTGCTATGCCGAGGCCAGGCGTCGCAAGCGTTGGTCCGAGGGCCTCAGGATCCTTCCCGTCGCGGGCACGTACGGCTCCGACGACTATCTGACCGTGGACGACCGCGACCTGCTCGAGCGGGCCTTCCGGAGGCTGACCGTCGAACAGCGCGCCGTCCTGGTCTTCCACCACTACCTCGGGCTGTCGATCTCCGAGGTGGCGGCACGAACCGGACTTCCCGTCGGGACGGCCAAGTCCCGACTGCACCACGCCACGCGGGCGCTCCGGGCCAGCATCGAAGCTGACGCCCGGTCCGCCGACGACTCCCAGGAGCGACTGGCATGACCGCGCATCGAGACCCCGACCGCTTGATCCACGGCTTCCTGATGGAGGGACAGACCGATCTGGCGGACCAGGTGTACGACGTCGTGCGCACCACCATCGAACAGAAACGACAGCGGGCCGTCATCGGCCCGTGGAGGTTGCCCGACATGAGCAAGTTCCTCGCCATCGGCGTCGGCACCGCCGCCGTCGTCGTGGCCCTCATCATCGGTACCCAGGTGCTTGGCCCGCCGACGTCCAGTGGCGTCGGCGGACCGTCGGCCACACCATCGCCCAGCCCGACTGCGACGACGGTCCCCTCGCCATCGATCGCGGCGACGCCGGTCGCCCTCGGCCTCCCCCAGGGCCCGTTCGTCGTCAACACCACCGGCGGGCCCGTGCAAGTCTCGATCGACATCGGGTCGCCGGGCTGGTTCGCGCTGCCGGAGCTCGATGCCGTGACGAAGGCTGACGACGGCCTCGACCCGCCGGAGACGGTCGGCGCTGCCTTGCTCGGCTGGGCATGGCCGAAGGGGACCGGGTTCAACGTGTACGGCGACGCCTGCCACTGGAATACCACGATCCCCGAGACGCCGGCCACGACGCCCGACGAGATCGCCGCCGCCTTCGCCGCACAAGCGTCGAGCGATGCGACCGCGCCGCTGGACGTCACCGTGGGTGGGTTCGCCGGCAAGTCGATCACCGTCAGCGTGCCGATGTCGTACGACGTGCCGAATGCGACCCGCGAGGAAAAGTTCGCCGATTGCGACAACAACGTGTTCGCCTTCTATGGGGTCGAGGGGGAAGCCGTCGAGGCGCGGAACGCCCAGGGAGGGGGCCAGATCGACGAGCTCTGGATCCTCGATGTCGGCGGATCGATCGTGATCCTCGATGCGGCGCTCAGTCCGGCGACACCGGCCGATCTCGTGGACGATGTGCGGACCCTCGCCGAGTCGGCGACCTTCAAGTAGACCGATGCGCTGGCGACCTGGCACGGGTCGCCAGCGTGTCTCCCCACGCAGAGGTGCGGCACGCCATGACCGGTCGTCGCGCGAGCGTCCTCGGGGCCCTGATCGGCGCGTTGATCGTCAGCGGCTGCGCGTCAAGTCCGCAAGGGTCCGCGTCCACGCCCGGTGACGCCGCGGGCGGGCCCAGCCCGACGACCGGCCCGTCCATGTCCGACGTCGCGGGACCCGCGGGCGTCCCCCAGCCGTTGCTGATCGATACGGACGTCGCCCCGATGACCTCGTGGCGATCGCCTTCCTGATCGTCTCATCTGGGGTCGACATCAAGGCCATCACCGTGTCCGGGACGGGCGAAGCGCACTGTGAGGGTGGCGTGGACGTCGTCCTGCGACTGCTCGAACGCCTCGACGCACCGACGATCGACGTCGCGTGTGGTCGCGAAACGCCGATGGCGGGCGATCATGCCTTCCCGGATGCCTGGCGAGCGAACGCCGACGACGGTGCCGGGCTCACCCTGCCCGCGACGCCACGGCAGCCGTTCGCCGGGGATGCGGTGCAGCTCCTCGCGAAGACCGGCGACGCGGTCGACGGGCTGCGCGTGCTGACCCTTGGTCCGATGACCAACCTGGGCGACGCGATGGGCCAGCACCCCAACCTCGCCGAGCGGCTCGAGTCCGTGTACGTGATGGGCGGAGCGCTCTTCGCCCCCGGCAACGTCCGCTTTGGCGGTCCGCCCGACAACGAGGTCGCCGAGTGGAACATCTACGTCGATCCGACGGCAGCCCAGGTCGTGATCGACTCCGGACTGCCCGTGCGCTTCATCAGCCTCGACGGCACGAGCCAGGTGCCCGTCACCCCCGCGTTCGCGACACGCGTCCAGCAAGAGGCGGTCGGTCCCGGGGCGCTCGTGCTCGCCGAGCTCTTCGCGGCGCACCCATACATGACCGATGGCACGTATTTCCTCTGGGATCCGCTGGCCGCCGCCATCGCGGCCGGTGAGGAGCTCGGTTCGTTCAGCGCCGCTCGGGTGGATGTCGAACAGACCGAGGGCCCCGAGGTCGGCTTCACACGGCCGGTCGACGGGGCATCGAACGTCGAGTACCTGAGCTCCGCCGACGCCGCCGCAACGGAAGACGCACTGCTCGCGACCTTGAACGGGCTCGGGTCGCGCTAGGTCTCGCGTTCAGAAGGCCGCCCGATGGTGCCGGATCCGCGGCTCCCCTTCCCCATCGCCCGGCTCGACCACGACCAGGTCGAAGCGGATCGGCAGGCGTGGGAGCCCTCCGGCATCGACGAGCGTCAAGGCTGCCTCGCGCACGCGGCGCCGCTTGCGATGGTCGACGGTCTCCTCGGGCAGGCCGAACGATCGTCGCCGGCGCCAACGCACTTCCACGATCACGAGCGCACGCGGTGGACCCGGGTCGACCGCCACGACATCGAGCTCGCGGCGCCCGACATGGATGTTCCGGGCCAGGATCGTCCAGCCAGCGCTCTCGAGGCGAGTGGCGACGAGCACCTCGGCGGTGTCGCCGGCCCGCTGGGCGGGGGTGCGCGTCGCGGCGAGGGGATCGGAGCCGGCCATCCTCCCGATCGTCGCAGCCGCCGCTGCGCCGGCGCTCGCGGTCCGACTTATCCGGCGCTCAACTCGAGCCCGGCGAGATCGATGTCGGCGAGATCAAGCTCGAGCAGGTCGGGAGCGTCGAGGGCCGCGTCGTCGGCCATGACCGGCACGAGCTCGCGTTCGAGCAGCTCGTGCGTCAGCGGCGACGCGGCCGGATCGGCCAGCAGGTCCAGCTCGAGCTGGTCGCCCGCGAGCGTGCGCTGGAGGGCGAGGAACGAGCGGCGATGGAACGGGGTGAGGCCGAGCTGGCGGATCGCCATCCGGTGCTCGAGGGTGGCATATCCCTGGTTCCGCTCCCAGCCGTAGCCCGGGTAGCGGGCGGCGAGGCGGATCATCATCCGGTCGCGTACGACCTTGGCGACGACGGACGCGCAGGCGATGGAGTACACCTTGGCGTCGCCGTCGACCACGTTGGTGTACGGGCCGACCTGTGCCTCGAAGCCGGCGATCCGGTTGCCGTCCACGATCACGTGCTCATGGCCGCCGACCCGGGCGATCGCCCGGCGCATCGCCAGGTGCGTGGCGTGATAGATGTTGAGCTGGTCGATCTCCCGAACGGACGCGGCGCCCACGCCGACGGCCACGGCACGCTGGCGGATGAGCGGGGCGAGGCGGTCGCGCTGGGCCATCGACAGCGTCTTGGAGTCGCGAACACCCGGGATGCGATGGCAGCCGGGCTTCATGATCACCGCGGCCGCGACGACCGCGCCGCACGTCGGGGCGACCCCGACCTCATCGACGCCCACGACGCGCACCAGACCCTGGTTCCAGAAGCGGCGCTCGTAGCGGAGGGTCGGGACGATGACGGTCATCGGGCGCTAGCGTACCCGGGAATCGAACGACCCCGCCGTCCGGCGGGGTCGAAGGTGGGCGCTGTGGGCCGCCTAGCTGTTGGTGCGGCGCTCGCGCAGGGTCGCGGCCTTGCCGACCCGCTTGCGCAGGAAGTACAGCTGGGCGCGGCGGACCTGGCCATGGCGCACGACCTCGATCTTCTCGATGCGCGGGCTGTGGATCTTGAAGGTGCGCTCGACGCCGACGCCCGAGGCGATGCGCCGCACGGTGATCGACCGGGTGATGCCACCGCCGCGCAGGCGCATGACGGTCCCCTCGAACACCTGGATGCGCTCGCGGTTGCCCTCGACGACCTTGGCGGAGACCTTCACGGTGTCACCCGTGGCGAGCTCCGGCAGGTCGGTGCGGAGCTGGTCCTGGACGATCTCGTCGAGCACGTTCACGCGGCGCTTCCTTGATCATTGAGGGCAGCCGAAGCTGCAGGTCGGTCGGGTCGGGACGATCGCGGCAGAACCCGCGACCGGCGCCGGAGTATAGCACGAGCTCCCATCCGCGCCGGGCCGATCAGTCCGGGGGCAGGAGGTCCGGGCGTCGCTCACGGGTGCGCTCGAGCGAACGTTCCTGCCGCCAGCGGGCGACGGCGCCGTGGTCGCCCGACGTCAGGATGGCCGGCACATCGAGCCCGCGGAACGACGGCGGACGCGTGTACTGGGGATACTCGAGCACGCCGGCGCTGAACGATTCTTCGGTCGTCGAGAGCTCGTCGATGGCGCCGGGCAGCAGCCGGATGACGGCATCGATGACGACCAGGGCCGGCAGCTCGCCGCCGGTCACGACGTAGTCGCCGATCGAGAGCTCGAGGTCCACGAAGGCCCGGATACGGTCGTCGACGCCCTCGTAGCGGGGACACACGAGCACGAGATGCGAGCGCTCCGCGAGGTCCACGGCGCGCGCATGGCGGAAGACCTCACCGGCCGGGTCGAGCAGGATCACCGTCGAATCGGCGCGGCGGACGGACTCGATCGCGGCGACCACCGGCTCGACGCGCATGACCATCCCGGCGCCCCCGCCGTACGGCGTGTCGTCGACCGATCGATGACGCCCGAGCCCCCACTCGCGCAGGTCATGGATCCGGATCGTGGCCAGGCCACTGCTCCTGGATGCGTCCGGGGATGCTCTCGGCCAGCGGTCCGGCGATCATCGCCGGGAACAGGGTCAGGACGTCGATCTCGAGGGTCATGCGGGATCGGCGGGATCCGCCTCCGTAGTCTCGGGGCCGTCCTCGGGCGCGATGACGCCTCTGAGGCCGGCGAACGGGTCGGTGGTGCCAGCGTCCGCGCCAGCCGGCGCGAGATCGGCGGCCGTCGGGGTCGCCGGGGTCGCCGGGCGACGCTTCGGCGAGGTGCGACGCGGCGCACGCGGGCGATCGGCGTCGGACGGCCTGGACTTCGGCAGCTGGAGGTCGAGCGCGGCGGCGTCCACGACGATCTCGCCGCGACGCGGCGCGAAGATCCGGATGAACGCCCGGACCGCCGGCAGGTCGAACGACCCGTAGGGGCCATCGCCGACGATGAAGACCTCGTTCTCGGCTACGCGATAGACGTCCTTGACGACGCCCAGCGGTGTGTCGTCGAGGCCGCGGACCGGGCAGCCGATGACCTCGTGCCAGTAGACCTCGCCGCGGGCCAGGTCGGCCGTGGGCCGGACCTCCGTCTCGAGGTAGGCGCCGCGAAGGTTGTCGGCGGCCTCGCGCGAGTCGATCTCGCGGAAGCGCACGCGCCAGCCCGGGCCGTCCTGGACCGCCTCGGCCGAGGCGATGGTCAGGCCCGTGGCGGTGCCCTCCGGGAACAGCACGGCACCCGGCACGAATCGGGCCTCTGGCCGGTCCGTCAGGGTTTCGACGCGCACCGCGCCGCGCAGCCCGTGGACGCCCCGCACGAGGGCGACCACGAGGCGTTCGGTCCCGATGGCGAGGTCGTGGCCGTCGTCAGCCACGGATCGCGCCTCGCTCAGACGATCTCGAGCTGGACGGGCTCGCCGTCGCGGGCCGCGGTCACCTTCAGGAGGGTGCGCAGCGCCTTCGCGACGCTGCCGTTGCGCCCGATGACCTTGCCCATGTCGTCCTCGGCGACGTGGAGCTCGATGACGGTCGCGCCGTCCTCCTCGACGACTTCCACCTTGACGGCGTCGGGATCGTCGACCAGCGACTTCGCGACGTATTCGACCAGGTCCTTGGCTGCCATCGTGTGTGCTCCTACTTGCCGGACGGCAGGATGCCGGCCTGGCGGAACAGGCGGGCGACGGTGTCGGAGGGCTGGGCGCCCTTCGCGAGCCACGTCTTGGCCTTGTCCGCGTCGACGACGAACTCGACCGGCTCGCTGCGCGGGTTGTAGTGACCGAGGGTCTCGATCGCGCGGCCGTCGCGAGCGCTCCGCCCGTCGGCGACGACGACGCGGTACGCGGGCTGCTTGTGCGCGCCGATGCGCGTCAATCGGATGCGGACTGCCATGGGTGCTGCGTGCCTCCTCTGGGCTGGGGGTGCGGCGCCGGGGCTGGGGTGCCCGGCGGCCGCGCTACTTGACGGTGACGACGAAGCGCGAGGTGTCGACCTCGGTCCCGACGCTGTTGGCGCCGATGACCGCGTCGAACGGCGCGAGGAACGGCTGGATCGACTCGTCGTACTCGGACCGGTCGATGCCGGGGATGGACGCCATCATGCCCTCGACGAGGCCGCGGATCGCGGCGATGTCGACGAAGGTCACGCCGGTGTGCTCCTTGCCGACCCGGGACAGCAACGACGCGAACCGCTCGTCGTCGGCCAGGGACGGCCCGGCATCCGTGTCGAGGACGCTCTTGACGAAGTCCGGCCCGCTGCCGATGACGACGACCTTGTCGGTCACGGCGTACGAGAGCTCGATGTCCCCGGTCGGTAGCGGCAGGGTCGAGGGATCGGTCGGCAGCGCGGTGCCGCCGAGCGCGCCGGCCATGCCGACGAGGTCCTTGGGCGAGCCGAGGTCGATGACGGTGATGGTCGTGCCGGCGTACGGCTCGTCGCGGACCGTGATCCCGGCGGCGGCGCCGCCGAGGGTCGCGAAACTGCGAACAGTGGTCAGGAACTGGGTCGCGGAGGCCGAGTCCGTCGGGATGATCACGAGACCACCCTCGATGTCCGTGCCGTCCTCGTTGACGACGACGCCGGCGTCGCCGATCCACGACAGCGCGGCGTCGAGCCCGCCGAGCATGCCGGCCGCCTGGTCGACGCCCGCGAAGGCGTCCTTGAGGCTCGGATCCTCGCGATACAGCGCGATCGTCTCCTGGAGCGTGGCGCCGTAGTCGTTGGCCGCGGCCAGGGCGATGGTCGAAGGCGGCGCCCAGGAGGCGACGCCGTTGGTGTGGTTGGCGTCCGGGCCGGGCGCCTTGGCGTTGTGGGGCAGGACCGCGTCGGTGACGAGCGCGTCGTTCTCGACGCGGAACCCGGCGGCGATCCACTCGGGGGCGAGCGCCGTCATCGACGACGTGAGGGGCGCGCCCTCGGCCGGCGCGGCGGCCATGACCCGGTCCAGGATGGAGCGCAGGTTGACGTACACGAAGCCCAGGTGGGCGCCGTCCACGGCCTCGCTGGCCGCATCGAAGGCCGGATCACCGGCGAGGCCGGACTTGCCGTCGGTGTCGACGACGGCCTCGACGGACGCGACGTCGCCGATGACCGCGATCTTCCCGTCGACGATCGCGAAGGCGCCCTGGGCGCCGGGCATCGAGGGCTCGCTGGCGACGGTCAGCTCGACCCCTTCGTAGGTCTGCGTGGTCGTGGTCGCGCCGGATTCGGTGAGCACGCCGTCGAACCAGGTCTGGGCGAGAGCCGCGTCCTTGACTGACAGCAGGAGCAGACCCCGGCTGTCCGCCATCGCCGCCGATGGGTCGGTCAGCTCAGTGGCCGCCGGCAGCGGGCCGACAGCGAAGCCGACCTCGCCGTCGAACCACGGCTTGATGTCTTTGGTGAACGTCTGCTTGTCGGTCGACGCGCTCGCGACGAGCCGGTCGAGGACTTCATCGAGCTTGGTGTCCAGGGCAGCCTGGTCCTTGAAGCCCGGGAACTTGCTGAGGAACTCGCCGACCGCCTGCTTCTGGTCACCGGGCAGGTCGAGTCGCAGCTCGCCATAGGCGACGCTGTCGGCCGGGACGTAGCCGAGGATGGTGGCGGTCGTCGCTCCGGCGGTGAGCACGAAGGCCGCGGCCGCCGAGCCCAGGAGCACGACGGCGATGACCGCGATCGCGGCGACCCAGCGAAGCCCGCGGCGCTTGCGCGGCGGGGCGGCCGCCGCGCCGTCGGGGCTGACGGGGGTGGTCACCACGGGCGGCGCAGCGGCTGCGGCGGCCGGCGGCGTCGCGCCGTTGGGCAGCAGCGGCTCCGCGGTGGCGGCCGTCGTCGGCGTCGTGGCCGGAGTCACCGACGCGTCAGCGGCGGGTGCCGGGGCCGGCGGTGTGGGGGTGATCGTCGTCTCCGACGACGGATCGGGGTTCTGTGGTTCGGTCATGACGGACTCCTCGGCGCCTAACGCCGACTCACGAGGTTGCCCAGCGCGCCACGGCGGCCGCCCCCGGCAAACTGCTTCATGAGCTTCTGCATCTCGGTGAACTGCTTGACCAGTCGATTGACGTCTGGAAGGGTCGTTCCGCTACCGGTCGCGATCCGACGGCGGCGGGACGCATTGAGGACGGTGGGGTCGCGGCGCTCGGTCGGGGTCATCGCCCGGATGATCGCCTCGGTGCGCTTGAGGTCGCCGCGGTCGACGGCGGCCTGGGCTTCGCCGGCCATGTTGCCCATGCCCGGGATCATGCCCATGATCTGCCCGATCGGGCCCATCTTCTGGACCTGCTGGAGCTGGTCGAGCATGTCCTCGAGGGTGAAGCTCGACTTGCGCAGCTTCTCTTCCATCTTGGCCGCCTGGCCCGCGTCGAAGGTCTCCTGGGCGCGCTCGACGAGGGTCAGGATGTCGCCCATGCCGAGGATCCGGCCGGCGAGGCGGTCGGGGTGGAACACCTCGAGCGCATCGGTCTTCTCGCCGGTCCCGAGGAACTTGACGGGCACCCCGGTGACGGCCGAGATGCTCAACGCGGCGCCGCCGCGGGCATCGCCATCGATCTTCGTGAGGATGAGGCCGCTGACGGGCACGGCCGCGACGAACGCCTGGGCGACGCCGACGGCCTCCTGGCCGGTCATGGCGTCGACGACGAGCAGGGTCTCGACCGGCTTGACCGCCGCGTTGACGGCGGCGATCTCGGCCATGAGCGCCTCGTCGATGCTCAGGCGTCCGGCGGTGTCGATGATCACGACGTCGCGGACCTGGCGCTTGGCCGCCTCGACCCCGCCCCTGGCGATGTCGACGACCGATGTGCCCTGCGGGGCGCGGTAGACCGGCACGTCGAGCGCCTTGCCGAGGGTCTGGAGCTGGTCCGCGGCGGCCGGGCGGTACGGGTCGGCGGCGACCAGGAGCGGTCGGCGACCCTGCTTGATGACGTGGCGCGCGAGCTTGGCCGTGCTCGTCGTCTTGCCCGAGCCCTGCAGGCCGACCATCACCACGACGGCCGGGTTGCCGCTCAGGTGGAAGACGCGGTCGCCGCGGCTGAGGAGCGCGACGAGCTCGTCGTGGACGATCTTCACGACCTGCTGGCCGGCGTTCAGGCTCTGCAGGATGTCCTGGCCGATGGCCTGCTCGCGGACGCGGGCGATGAAGTCCTTGACGACCTTGAAGTTGACGTCCGCCTCGAGCAGCGCGAGGCGGACCTCACGCATCGCGGCGTCGACGTCGGCTTCGCTGATCCGACCGCGACCGGTCAGGCTGCCGAGCGTCACGCGCAGGCGTTCGCTGAGAGTGTCGAACACGGTCCCTTGCGGACTCCGCTACATGGATGGACCGGGCGGGTCGACACGAGCCGGAAGACGGGGCGTGACGGCGGCCCGGGTGGTGCGCGGATTCTGACGCACCGAGGCGTCGCAGAGTGTACCGCAGGGTCCCGGCCGACGCCGCCGGGACGATGGTCCGGGTCGGCAGCCGCCGCTATGCTCCGCCTTCGTGCGCAACCCGTTCGCCTCCCCACTCTGGCGCAACGACGCCTTCGTCCGCGTCTGGACGGCCGCGACGATCTCGATCTTCGGGACACTCATCACCCGGATGGCGCTGCCGCTGGTCGCGATCCTGACCCTCAGTGCGGGTCCGATCGAGGTCGCCATCCTGCGCGGCGTCGAGCTCGGCTCCCTGATGCTCGTGGGTCTCGTGGCGGGCGCCTGGGTCGACCGGCTCCGGCGTCGGCCGGTCCTCATCTGGGCCGACCTCGGGCGCGCGGTGCTCATCGGCTCGATCCCGGTCGCGTTCGCGTTCGGCGTGCTCTCGATGGTCCAACTCATCGTCGTGGCCGCGCTGGCCGCCTCCCTGACCGCGTTCTTCGACGCGGCGGACAACGCCTACCTGCCGACGATCGTCGAGCGCGAACGGCTCATCGAAGCCAACAGCGCGCTGGCGGCGAGCGGGTCCGCGGCCGAGACCCTCGGGTTCGGGATCAGCGGCTTCCTCGTGGCGGCGCTGTCCGGACCGATCACCGTGGCGATCGACGCCGTGTCGTACCTGGTCTCGGCGCTGCTCCTGCTGAGTGTCCGGCGCGAGGAGGCGCCACCGCCCTTGCCCGAGGATCGCGAGCCCGTGCTCGACGAGATCCGCCACGGGCTCCGGCGGGTCCGGAACGACCCGATCCTGCGGGCGTTCGCGGGCGCCCAGATGCTGCTCGCGTCGCTGTGGGGCGTCTTCGGTGCGATCTGGTTCCTGTTCGCCCTCGAGGAGCTCGGCCTGAGCCCGGCCGTCGTGGGGGTGATCGCCGGGGTCGGCGGGATCTCGTCGTTCATCGGCGCGGTCGTCGCCCAGCGCTCCACCCGCCGCTGGGGGATCGGCATGGTCGCGATCGCAGCGATGCTCCTCGCGGCCCTGGGCAACCTGTTCATCCCGCTGGCACCGGCGGGCGCCCCGATCGTGGCCCTCGCCTGCCTGCTGGCCCAGCAGCTCATCGCCGATTCGGCCGTCACGGTGTACGACATCACCGACCTGTCCGTGCGTCAGTCGCTGGTGCCCGACCGGGAGCTCGGCCGGGTGGCGTCCACGTTCCGCGTCCTCGCGGTGGCCGCCCAGCTCGTGGCCACGATCGCGGCCGGCTTGCTGGCAGAGGCGATCGGCCTGCGGCCGACGGCCTTCCTCGCCCCGATCTTCGGGGTGCTGGCTGCCGCCGTGCTGTGGTGGTCGCCGGTCCGTCGCCTGCGCGAGCTCCCGGAGCGCGACCATCGGGAGCCGACGACCGTCGTCGTCGAAGTCGAACGGGATCAGCCGGTGGGCGCGTAGTCCGGGGCTTCTGGCGGTCGGTGGCGGTCGGTGGCGGTCGGCCGGGGCGCCCGCGGCACGGGGCGACTCAGGCGAACAGCGCCTCGACGAAGGCGTCGGGGTCGAAGACCAGGAGGTCGTTGACACCCTCCCCTACCCCGACGAAACGGACCGGGACCTTGAGCGCGTCCTCGATGGCGAAGACGATGCCGCCCTTGGCGGTCGAGTCGAGCTTGGTCAGGACGATGCCGGTCAGCCCGACGGCCTCGTGGAAGGCCTTCGCCTGGGCGAGGCCGTTCTGGCCGGTCGTCGCATCGAGCACGAAGAGCGTCTCCGGCTCGAGGCCCGGCAGGCGCTTGTCGACGATCCGCCGGATCTTGGTCAGCTCGTCCATGAGGTTCGACTTCGTGTGCAGCCGACCGGCGGTGTCGGCGATCACCAGGTCGGCGCCGCGCGCGACGGCCGCATCGAGCGCGTCGTACACGACGGCACCCGGGTCGGCGCCGGGCGCGTGCGCGACGACCGGGACCGCGGCCCGATCGGCCCAGATCCGGAGCTGGTCGATGGCCGCCGCTCGGAACGTGTCGGCGGCGGCGAGGATGATCGAGCGTCCCTCGCCGACGTAGCGCGCGGCCAGCTTGCCGATGGTCGTGGTCTTGCCCGTCCCGTTGACACCGACGATGAGGACGACCGCCGGACCGCCACCGACCGGCGGGACCGGTGCCCAGTCGAGGTCGCGCTTGACGAGCAGGGCTCCGAGCTCGGCGCGGATCGCAGCCTCGGCCCCGCCCGGCTCGCGGCGTTTGCGCGCGCGCTCGACGAGATCGATGGCGAGGGCGGCGCCGACATCGCCGGCGATGAGCGTCTCCTCGACGTCATCCCATTGCGGATCGTCGCCGCCGAGGAGGCCGCGGAGCTGGGTCATGAACCCGGTGCGGGTCCGTTCCAGGCCCTGGTCGAGCGTGTGGGCGGGCGCGACGGCCAGGAACGCGGTCGGATCGAAGGGAGCGTAGGCGGGGATCTCCGGGGCGGCGCTCGGCGGCGCGACTTCCAGGTCTGGTTCGGGCGCGGCCGCTGGCTCAGGCGTGGGCTCGTACGCGGCCGACGGCTCAGGCCCGGACACCGGTTCCGATGACAGTGCCGGCGCGGTCGTCGGGTCGGGTTCCGTCGGAGCGTCGGGGGTCGGTGCGACCTCGGCGGCCGGCGCCTCCACGGGCGCCAGCGGTTCGGTCGCCTCGGGGGCGGGTCCCTCAGCCGACTCCGGCGCCTCGGTGGCCGCCGTTTCCCAGTCGGACGGATCGGGCTCCCAGCCCGCGGCAACGTCCTCGGGGGCGACCTCGGGTGTCGCCGACGCGTCGGGGTCGGCCGCCTGCGGCTCCTCGCGCCGCCGTCGCCAGAACGGCATCAGCCAGCCAGCTCCGTCCCGCGCCCGCGCTCGGCCGCGAGCGCCTGGGCCTCGTCGAGTCGCAGGCTGATGACCCGCGAGACCGAGTCGTCGCCGACGGTCACGCCATAGAGGGCGTCGGCCGCCTCGATCGTCCCGCGGTTGTGGGTGATGACGATGAACTGGGTCTGGTGGGCGAGGCTGCGCAGGGCATCCGCGAACCGCCCGATGTTGGCCTCGTCGAGCGCGGCGTCGACCTCGTCGAGGACACAGAACGGCACCGGTCGCACCTCGAGCATCGCGAACAGCAACGCGACCGCCGTCAGGGCCCGCTCCCCGCCGGACAGCATCGCCAGCGCCTGGGGCTTCTTGCCGGGCGGCCGGGCGACGATCTCGATGCCGGTCGAGCCCAGGTCCTGGGGATCGGTCAGCGACAGCCGGGCGTACCCGCCACCGAACAGCTGCTCGAACCGGCGCTCGAAGGCGGTCTCGAGCGCGGCGAAGGTCGTTCGGAACTGGTCCGCGATCATCGTGTCCAGCTCGCCGATGAGCTCACGGGTCTTGACGATCGCATCACGCAGGTCCGAGCCCTGGGTCTCGAGCGTCTCGAGGCGGGTCTTGAGCTCGGAATACTCCTCGACGGCATACGGGTTGGCTGCGCCGAGCTCGTGGTAGCGGCGGCGCAGCTGGGCGAGGCGACCCGGTGGCGGGGCCGGATCGGTCGGGGCGTCGGCCGCCCAGCGCTCGGCGACGACCGCCAGGGCCGCCTCGAGCGCGGCCGTGTCCTCGGCGACCTCGTCGGCGCCATCGTCAGCAGCGTCAGCGTCGTCATCGGCAGCGGCCGAGGCGGCGTCGCCGGCTGCCGAGGCACCGTCGCCCGCGGGATCAGCGAGCGTCGGCCGGTCGGCATCCGCGACCCCCAGGCTCGCCATCCCGAAGGCCCCGAGCCCGGCAAGTTCGACGAGCACGCCCTCGCGCAGGCTCTCGAGCCCGAGCCGCGCCTCCAGCTCGGCGTGGTCGGCGGCGCGGGCCCGATCGTCGGCGGAACGCAGGCGTTCGCGCGCGCCCGACGCCGTTCGCTCGGCCTCGGCGAGACGAGAGCGATCGGCCGCATCGGCGGCGTGCAGCGCCTGGAGGGCTTCGCGAGCGCCGGCCTCCGCGGTGGTGGCGGTCGCGACCTCGTGCCGCAGCCCGTCCTGCTCGCCGGCCAGCGTCGCTTCGCGCTCGACGAGCGCGGCCGCGTCGCGGTCTGCCCGGCTCACCCGTGTCGTCCGCCATCGAGGCCGAGGCTTCAGCCCGGGCACGCCGGTGCTCGGCGTCGCGGCGGGCCGCGTCGTGCGTCGCCAGCTGGGCCGCCAGCCGGTCGCGTCGGTCGCGCAGGTCGGCCGCGCGTCGCTCCCAGGTCGCGACCGCCGACCCCGCCGACCCATCGACATCGGCCGCGTCGTCGCCGGCAGGCGCGCCCGGTGCGCCGTCCTGGGCGTGCGCCGTGACGGCCTCGCGCAGCCGGGCGACCTCGCCATCCAGGCGGGCGCGCTGCGCCTCGTGCCAACCGACCTCGCGAGCGATGGCCTCGCTTTCCCGGGCCGCGGCGCGTTCCGTCTCCTCGGCGCGCCGCCGGTCAGCCGTCAGACGTGCCTCGTCCGAGCGCGCCGTCTCGAGGCTCGCGCGGGCGACCTCGGCTGTGCGTGCCGTGGCCGTCACCGCGCCCTGGATCGTGGCCAGCTCGGCATCGACTCGCTCGAGCTCCTGGGCCAGGCGGGCGTGCTCGGCGCGTCGTTCGAGGACCGAGTCGGCCGCGCCGAGCGCGACCCCGACGTCGTCGACGACGGCCGAGCCGTCGCGCGGCACGACGATCCAGCCCGGCGGCAGTGCGGATTGCAGGCCGATGCAGGCATCGAGGTCGGGAGCCCAGACGACCCGGGCCAGGAGGCGGCGCACGCCGCCGGTCGGATCCCGCCGGATCGCGTCCGCAAGCCGGCCGCCGCCGGCCAGGGCGACTGCCTCCAGGAACCGGCGGGTCGCGGCGTCCGCCGGCCCGGCCGGATCGCCGGTCGTGGCGGGGCCGCCGACGCGCTCCTCGATGAGCAGCCGGCCCCGCTCGCCGACCAGACCGGTCACGCTCGCCGCGGGCACGAGGTAGGCGCGGGCCCGCTCGTCGAGGGCCGCCTCGACGGCCGCTCGGAGCTCGGGGTCGACCGCGAGATCGTCGTCGACCCGACGGCCACCGACCTTCCGGGCGGCGCGGGCGATCGGTCGGCGTTCCTCGTCGGCGAGGCGTTCGCCGAGGGCATCGACCCGACCGCGCAGGGCGGCCACGGTGGCCGATGCGCTCGCTGCTCGATCGGCAGCCGCGGCTCGGTCGGCCTCGGCCGTCTCGAGAGTGGCCCGGGCCGCTTCGCGGGTGACCTGGGCAGCGGTCTCGGCGGCGACCGCCTCGACGAGCGCGATCCCGGCCGCGTCGAGCCGCGCGGCGACGTCCGCCCGACGAGCCTCGACCGTCGCGGCCGCCTCGGTCTCCTCGGCACCGCGCCGCTCGGCCTCGGCGAGCCGGCGGCGGGCTGTCTCGGCCTCGGCCTGGCGGGCGGCCTCGGCGCGACGGAGCGCGGCCAGCTCCTCGCCGCGGGCCCGCGACGCCGAGCGCAGGGTCGCCAGCTCGGCGAGCGCCTCGGCGAGCTCGCGGTCGGCCTCGGTGACGGCCGCCTCGAGGTCGAGGTCGCGCGCCACGACCGGCGCGGCCATCGCGCGTCGTTGGACGGCGGCCTCGGTCTCAGCGGCGGCCCGCTCGTCGGCCAGCCGCTGGCGGTCGCGGCCGAGGGCCTCGAGATCCGAGGCCGTCCGCCCGGCACGCAGCTGCAGGGCGGTCAGCGCCGCGCGTGCGGCCTCATGGACGTCGCGCCGCTCCCGCTCCGCGATCGAGCGGGCGGCGAGCTCCGCGGCCAGCGCGGACGCGGCGGTCTCGGCGGTCTCGAGCTCGTGCATCGAGCGATCGCTCTCGGCCTGGGCGCGCACGCGCCGCTCGGTGGCCGCGGCGAGGCGCGCCGCCGACTCGTGCCAGCGGGCGTGCGTGCTTGCCAGCAGCGCTGCCGCCAGCTCGTCCCCGACCGATGAGCGCGTGGCCTGCTGCTCGGCCTGCGCGGCCAGCCGGCGCGCCTGCGGGCGCAGCTCGGCGAGGATGTCGTCGACGCGGGCGAGGTTCGCCTCCGACTCGACCAGCTGGTCCTCGGCCTTGCGCCGGCGCCGCTCGTGGCGTCGGACGCCGGCTACCTCCTCGAAGAGCGGTCGGCGCTCCTCGGGTCGGAGCGCCAGCGCCTGGTCGACCATGCCCTGGCCGATGAACAGGAAGGCGTTGTCGGCGAGGTGGGCGCCGTCGAGGAGGTCGACGAGATCGCGCAGGCGGATGCGCTGCTTGTTGAGGAGGTAGTCGTTCTCGCCGCTGCGGTACAGCCGGCGTCCGAGCTCCAGCACCTGGAAGTCGACCGGCAGCAGGCCGTCACCGTTGTCGAGGACGAGTGTCACGTCGGCCATGCCCTGAGCGGCGCGCTTCTCCGAGCCGGCCCAGATGACGTCCTCGGCCTTGCGCGAGCGCAGGGCCCGACCTTGCTCCCCGAGCGCCCAGCGGAGCGCGTCGGCGAGGTTGCTCTTGCCCGATCCGTTCGGACCGACGACCGCGGAGATCCCGCCACCGAACTCCACATTCGTCCGCTCGGCGAACGACTTGAAGCCCTGCAGGCGAAGCCCGAGGAGGCGCGGGGCGGCGGGCCAGGCACCTGCCGGGGACGGACCGTCCGGTCCGGGCTGGCCGCCGGGCGTGTCCATCCCGGGCGGGTCGAGGCGGTCGGCCGTGTCGGTCATCAGCTGGCCGCCGCCTGTGATCGGCCGCGGGTGGCGGGCCGCTTCGTCGCGCCCCGGGCCGGGCGTGGCTCGCGCATCGTCCTGAGGCCCTCGATGGCCATCGCCGCGGCGGCCGTCTCGGCTTCGCGTCGTGAAAGCCCCTCGCCGACCCCGAGGACCTCGTCGTCGACGCGGACCTCGACGCGGAACGACTTCTCGTGGTCCGGCCCGGTCGCATCGAGGAGTCGGTAGTCCGGACGCTGGCCGGAGCGGCGCTGCGTGTACTCCTGCAACCGGCTCTTCGGGCTCTTGAGCGAGATGACCGGCGTCTCCTTGGTCAGCTCCGGCCCCGCGACCTCGACCAGCCAGGCGCAGACCGCGTCGTAGCCGAGATCGAGGTACAGCGCGCCGCAGAGCGCCTCGAACGAGGAGGCCAGCAGCGACGGCCGGCGACGGCCGCTGCGCTGCGACTCGCCTTCGCCGAGGAGAAGGTCCGGACCCAGGTGGATGCGGCCGGCGAGGCGAGCCAGCCCGGTGGTCGAGACGATGGCCGCACGGCGCGCGGACAGGACGCCCTCGTCGTCGTCGGGATGGCGCGTATACAGCGCCTCGGAGATGGCCAGGTTCACGACCGCATCCCCGAGGAACTCCAGGCGTTCGTTATGGCCGCGCGCAGCGTCCGGGTGTTCGTGAAGCCAGCTGGAGTGGCTGAGCGCCTGCTCCAGCAGGTCCAGGTCCCGGACCGGGAGGCCCAGACGCTCCGCGACGGCCTGTCCGGGTCGCACCGCGGACGTGGCCGCCAGCCTAGGTGGAGCGCTCGTCGATGTAGTCGACAGCGTCCTGGACGGTGCGGATCTTCTCCGCGTCCTCGTCCGAGATCTCCGTCCCGAACTCCTCTTCGAGGCTCATGATGAGCTCCACGAGGTCCAGGGAGTCGGCATTCAGGTCGTCGACGAACGACGCTTCCGGCTTGACCTCGTCCTCGTCGGCGCCGAGCTGCTCGACGACGATCTTCTTGAGGCGTTCGTACGTGTCTGTGGCCACTGACTCCCTCCTCGGAGTTGGGTGCTGGGACGTGCCGTCGGCGGTGGGCCGCTGGGCTATCCGGCGATGTTCCCGAGGACGCCGTTCATGAGGCGCCGCATCGGCTCTCCACTGTAGGTGCGTGCCAGCTCGACCCACTCGGCGATGGCCACCCGGGCCGGCGTGCCGGAGTGTAGCACCTCACCGATGGCCGTTCGGAGCAACGCGCGGTCCATCTTGGCGAGGCCGGTCACGGGGTATTGCGGAGCGGCGATCGTGATCCGCGCGTCGATCTCGTCGCGGTGCGCCACGACGGCTGCCACGAGCTCGCGGGCGAGCGTGGCCGCCACCTCATCCCGTTCGGATTCGGCGAGGTGGCGCTCCAGGATGGCGTCGGCCGTGCGCTGACCGAAGTCGGCCTCGAAGATCGCGGCCAGCGCGAGTCGACGTCCCGTCCGTCGCCCTCGCTGCCGGTCAGCCTCCGACGCCATCGACGATGACGGTGACCGCGCCGAGGTCCAGGCCGAGCAGGCGCTCGACCGTCGCGGCGACGGCGGTCCGCACCTGTGCGGTGAGTGGTTCGAGCGGGTGACCGGGCCGGGCCACGATGCGCATCCGGACGAGGACGCGCTCGTCGCGGACCCGGACCGACACGGACGGGCCGAGGAGCCAGCCCCGCCACGCCGGCCCGCCGCGACCGACGCGGGCGACGCCCGGGACCTCGAACGCCGCGAGGCGCACGAGCTGGGCGATGACGCCGCGACCGACGGTCAGCTCGGGTCCGCTCATGTGGTCACCTCTTGCGCGGTGGCAGCCGGCGTCGCGGCCGGCGTGGCAGCGACGGGCTCGCGCGCGAGGGCCTCCGCGATCAGCTCCGGGACGTGCGTCCGGGCCGTGGTGGCAGCCACGTCGCAGGCGTAGCCGATCATGCGCCGCTTGGCCCGGCCGTGGGTGATGATGACCGTCCCCTTGACGCCGAGCAACGGTGAGCCGCCGACCAGCTCGTAGTCGAAGATGGCGCGGATGCGGTCGATGCCCGGGCGCATCAGCACGTAGGCGAGCTTGCCCCGCCAGGAGCGCCGGAACTCCGTCCGCCACAGGTCGAAGATGAAGGTCGAGAGGCCCTCGTAGAACTTGATCACCACGTTGCCGACCACGGCATCGGTGACGACCACGTCGGCCAGGTGGCGGGTCAGGTCCTTGCCCTCGATGTTGCCCTCGAAGCGCAGCGACGAGGCGTCGAGCAGCTCGGTGGCGCGCTGGATCCGGGCGTCGCCCTTGCCCTTCTCCTCCCCGATCGACAGCAGCGCGACGCGCGGGTCGCCGACGCCCAGCACCTGCTCGGCGAAGATCGAGCCCATCCGCGCGTACTGGGCGAGGTGTTCAGGCGTCGAATCGGGGTTGGCCCCGATGTCGAGGAGGACGATCGGTCCGGCGTCGGTGATCATCTGCACCGCGAGCGCCGGACGGTCGACGCCAGGCAATCGGCCGAGGCGCAGGACGGCCGCGGCCATGCCCGCCCCGGTGTGCCCGGCGGTCACGACGGCATCGGCTTCGCCCTGCTTCACGAGGTCGGTCGCCACGAGGATGCTGGCGTCCTTCTTCTCGCGCAGCGCCAGCGCGGGATGCTCGTCCATGCCGACGACCTGGCTGGCGTGGACGATCCGGACGTTGTCCGGGAGCGGCCCGGCGATCTTCGCCACGACGGCCTGATCGCCCACGAGGATGACCTGGTCCGCCGGATGCGAACGTGCGAAGTCGAGGGCGCCGGGGACGACCTCGGCGGCACCGTGGTCGCCGCCCATCGCGTCGATGGCGACGCGCACGCCGGCCGGGGTGGGCGCCTCGGACGGACTGAGCCGAGGCTCGGTCACGAGGTCAGCGGTCGGCGCTGTCGCCGCTACCGCCGGCGGGCTTGAGCTCGATCGCCTGGCGGCCCTGGTACCAGCCGCAGTTCGGGCAGGCGTGATGGGGCTGCTTGGGCTCGTGGCAGTGCGGACACTCCTCGATCGTCGGGAGGTCGATCGCCAGGTGCGAGCGTCGCTCGCCCTGGCGAGCATGCGAGACGCGTCGCTTGGGTACACCCATGAGGTCAGGGGCTCCTTGTGTCGTGCAGGATCGTGGGGCCGCTGGCGGGCGCCCGGAGTCGAGGGCGCGCGGCCGCACCGACGGCGGAGTCTACCGCGAAACGGGTCTCCACGTCAGGTGGCACCTGCCCGGAAAGCATCACGCACCGCGCCATGGTCACGACGGCGCCGAGGTCAGCGGCAACGGGCCACGGACCGTGACGCTCTCGGCACGTGTCACGTAGCCGAGCCGCTCGTTGAGGGCGCGCATGTCCGCGTTGTCGCGCTGGGTCCACGTGTAGACCTCGCGAATGCCGTGGTGCGCGGCGGCGGCGAGGGTCATCCGCTTGAGCGCGGTGGCCAGACCCCGCCGGCGCCACGACCGGGCGACGGCGGTCAGCGCGTGCTCGGCACGGTCGGGCAGGTCGTCGTCGCGCTCCAGGCCCGCGCACCCGACGATCGACTCGCCGTCGAGGGCGAGGAACATCGCCTCGGGCCAGTCCAGCCAGTCGCGCTCCCACTGCTCGCGGGTCACCTGGATCGGGCGGTCCGTCGCGAAGTCGGCGAGGGCCTCGAGCGCGAACGGGTCGTAGGCGGCGCTCCACAACTCGGGGCGATCGGCGACGGTCACGACCACGACCCCATCCGGAACGGTCGGCCACGGTTCGTCGGGGTCGATGGTGCGGACCTGCTCCACCTGTCGGTCGACCTCGCGCAGGCCGAACCGCTCGGCGAAGGCGAGAGCATCCGTGTCCTCGACGCTCGAGCCGGCCTCGCGGAACCCGAGCGCGAGCGCATGCGCCTCGAGCTCCCGCAGGATGGCGGTCCCGACGCCGCGTCGCCGCCAGGCCGGCAGCACCCGCGGATGCAGGCCGGCGTAGCCGAAGTCCGAGCGTACGGCGAGGCCCGACCCGACCAGCTCATCACCCACGTGCGCGATCAGGTAGCGCGTCTCGGGCAGGGCCTCCGCGCGCATGTCGGCGACGCTCCGCGCGCGCTCGTTCGGCAGGACCGCCAGCCGGACTCGACGCCAGGCCTCGAGCTCCTCGTCGGTCTCGGCGTCGTGGATCGCGACGTCGACGGCCACCGGCTCCCCTCCCCTTGCCGCGGTCAGTCGGGCTGGAACGCCCGGAGGGCCTCGAGCCGCGGGTCGATGTCGTCGTCGGGGTGGTCGTGCGTGCCCTCGTCGAGCGGCAGGCCGCAGACGATGCACAGGCCCGGGCAGTCGGGCCGGTCCAGCGGCGCGATGGGTTCGGCCAGCGAGATGGCGTCGCGCACCGACGGCTCGAGATCGAGCTCGTGGTGGTCGGTCAGGCGCAGCGCCTCGGGCTCGTCGTCGGTGGCCAGCGGCCGGCCGGTCGTGAGGTCGAGCGAGGGCAGGTACTCCTCGTCGAGGGCGATCTCGACCGGCGTCGTGAGCGGCCGCAGGCAGCGGGCGCACTCGCCGGCGAGCGCCGTCGTCAGGCGGGCCGAGGCGAAGATCCCCCGGTTCTCGCGGGTCAGACGCACGTGGCCGGCGATCGGCTCGGACAGGACGAGCTCGTCCGGCAGGCTGATGCGCACGTCATGCAGGTCGTAGGAACGGTCCGCGCCGACCGGGTCCGCGAGCAGGCCGGCGACGTTGAAGACGAGGGGCCCGTCGAGGGCGGGGCCGCTCATGGGCAGCGGGTCACGGTCGGATGGGCGCGCCCGCGGCCTCGTCCTCGGGACCCCAGTCCTGGTCGTCCTCGGCGTACTCCGCGGGCGCCGGCTGGGCGACGAGCTCGGCGTGACGCTGGTCGAGGAGGGCGATGCCCTTCTGGATGCTCTGCAGGGTCTTGGTCACGTCACCCTCGAGCCCCTCGAGCACACCGACGGCGTACTCGTCAGCGCCGGCGCGGATGCGGTCGGCGTCCTCGTGAGCCTCGGCGATGATCCGCCGGCTCTCTCCGTCGGCGGCCTGGGTGAGGCCGCGCTCGTCGATCAGGAAGGCCGCCTGCTCCTGGGCGCGGGCGACCACCCGCTCCGCCTCTTCCTGGGCCTTTTCGATGATCCGCTCGCCCTCGGCGTTGATGCGCTTGGCCGCACGAACCTCTTCGGGGACCGCGACGCGCAGCTCGTCGATGAGGCCGAGGGCCGCGTTCTGGTCGACCACGACGTTGGTCGTGAGCGGCAGCTTCTTGCCGTTCGCGATGAGCGACTCGAGGCGCTCCACGAGGAAGATGATGTCGATGGCTCGGGCCCTCCTGCACGGGCGAGTGGCGATGACGATCGATCGTGCGTGCGCGCCGGGTCGTGATCCCGATTATGGCACGGGGGTCGGCCCCCGACGTCGCGTCGCGGGCTAGCGTCCGGCGAGCGCGGCCCGGAGCGCGGCCTCGGCCGGGGCGGGCAGCATGGCCGACACGTCCCCACCGAACGAGGCGATCTCCTTGACCAGGCTGGAGCTGACGTAGCCGTGGTCGATCGAGGTCATGAAGAACACCGTGTCGACGTCCGGCGCGAGCACGCGATTGTTGTGGGCGAGCTGCATCTCGGTCTCGAAATCGCTGATCGCCCGCAGGCCGCGGACGATCGCCGTGGCGCCGTTGGCGTGGCAGAAGTCGACCGTCAGGCCGTCGAACGCGGTGATGGCGATCCGCCCGTCGGCGAGGGCCGAAGCGGCCGGACCGCCGGCGGCCTCGATCGCCGCGGCGATGACGCGGATCCGCTCGTCGACCGCGAGCAGCGGCGTCTTGCGCGGGTTGGCCAGGACCCCGATGAGGACGCGCTCGAACACCGTCGTCGCCCGCTCCAGGATGTCGAGGTGGCCGTTGGTGATCGGGTCGAACGACCCCGGGTAGACCGCGACGCTCATGCGTCCTCCGTGAAGGCCGGCGACCCGGCGGGTCGGTAGAAGGTCAGCGCCGTCTCGCCGAAGCGGCGCACCCGGTCCGATGCTAGCAGTCCGGCCCGCTCCGGCGGCGCAGTCCGCCAGAAGTGCTTGGCGACGACGCGGGCGGTGGGCGTCACGAGGCCGCCGACCGCGTCGAGCGCGGCCGCGAGCGCAGCGGTGTCCTCGTACGGTGGATCGAGGACGACGACGTCCCAAGAGGGCTCCGCGGCCCGAGCCGGGTCGCGCAGCCAGCCCAACGCGTCGGCCCGCACGACGGTCACCCGGTCCGGGCCGCCCAGGTGGGTCCGGGCCAGGTTCCCGACGATGACCGTGGCCGCGGCCGCGTCGCGCTCGACGAAGGTCGCGTGCCCGGCGCCACGGCTGAGCGCCTCGATGCCGGCCGCGCCGCTGCCCGCGAACAGGTCGAGGAATCGCGATCCGGGCAGGTCCGGCTCGAGCATCGCGAAGAGGGTCTGCTTGACCCGGTCGCCGAGCGGCCGCGTCCCGGGCCCGGGCGCGTCGAGGCGGATGCTCCGCGCGCTGCCGGCGATGACGCGCCCGGCGTCAGCCACGGACGCGGTCCCGGTGACGCGCTTCGGCGGCGCCGACCCGGGCCGGATCATGAGCCGGAGGCCGGTTCCGCGGCCACGAGATGGCGGAGCCAGCCCGTGCGCAGCTCCGCGGCGAGCGGCGCGAGTTCCGGGCGGGCGTCCTCGTCGAGCACGCCGGCCGCGTCCAGCAACGCCTCGGCGTGCTCGCGAGCGCGCACCGCGAGCGCCTGGTGGTCGCGTCGAGTCAGGGACGCCACGCGCAGCCCCGGCAGGCCGCTCTGGGCGAAGCCGAGCACGTCGCCCTCGCGGCGCAGCTCGAAGTCGCGCTCGGCCAGCTCGAACCCGTCGTGCAGCTCGGCGATCGCCTTGAGCCTCGCGCGGGCCGTCTCGTCCTCGGCATCGGACACCAGCACGCAATAGGACTCGACGGAGCCGCGGCCGACCCGGCCGCGGAGCTGGTGGAGCTGGGCGAGCCCGAACCGGTCGGCGCCCTCGATGACCATCATCGTCGCCGCCGGTACGTCGACCCCGACCTCGACGACCGTCGTCCCGACCAGCACATCCAGGTCGCCATCGCGGAAGCGGGCCATCTCGGCGTCGCGATCCACGGGTTTCATCCGGCCGTGGACGAGCCCGACCCGGAGTGGGGCGAGGAGCTCCGTCAGGCGGACCGCCTCGGTCTCGGCCGCGATCGCGCTCGAGCCCATCGCGTCCTCGACCGCCTCCGAGCCCTCCTCGATGAGCGGCACGACCACGAACGTGCGATGGCCGGCGGCCGCCTCCTCGCGCACCTTCCGCCACGTCCCATCGAGCTCGTCGAGGCGGCGGATGCCGGTCCGGATCGGGATCCGGCCGGTCGGTGGCGTGCGCAGGTCCGACACGTCGAGGTCCGCGTAGAGGACCTGGCCGAGCGTCCGCGGGATCGGCGTCGCGGTCATGAGCAGGACGTGTGGCGCGACCCCGCCGCCCGCCTTGGCCTCGAGCTGGCCGCGCTGCTCCACGCCGAACCGGTGCTGCTCGTCGATGACGGCGAGACCGAGCCGCGCGAACGACACCGATTCCTGGAACAGGGCGTGCGTCCCGACCACCACCGACGCCTGCCCGGAGGCGATGAGCTCGAGCGCGCGCGACCGTTCCGCGGCCTTGAGCGAGCCGGCCAACAGCAGGACGTCCACGCCCAGGTCGGCGAGCAGGCCACCGACCGTCTCGAGGTGCTGGCGGGCGAGCAGGTCGGTCGGGGCCAGCAGGGCGCCCTGGTAACCGGCCCGCGCGGCCGCGGCGAGGGCGTAGGCGGCGACGGCCGTCTTGCCCGAGCCGACGTCGCCCTGGAGGAGCCGGAGCATCGGGGTCGGGGCGCCGATGTCGCGGCGGATGTCGGCGATGGACGCCACCTGGTCCACGGTGAGCTCGATGTCGCGCGCCAGGCGCCGGGACAGCGCATCGCGCAGCGCCCCGCTGATGGCCTCGTTCGTCGCGTCATCGACCGCGATCTCGGGGGCGTGGTCGCGTCCGCGCGCCCGGCGTCGGCCGACCATGCCCAGCTGCAGGGCCAGCAGCTCGTCGAAGGCCAGCCGGCCCAGGGCCGCGTCGCGGGCCTCGAACGTCGCCGGGTAGTGGGCGCCTTCGAGCGCCGTGGCGGCGGTCTCGAGACCTTCCTCGCGGCGGATCGTCGCCGGCAGGTACTCGGGATAGGCGTGCCCGGCCCGGTCGAGCGCCTCGCGCTCCGCCACCCGCAGGCGCGCGGCGGTCAGCCCGGCCGTGAGCCGGTAGACCGGCACGATCCGACCGGCGTGGAGCACCTCGCCGTCGCCCTCGACCGCCTGGAACTCCGGGTTGTCGATGGTGGCCGTGCCCTTGTAGCGCTTGAGCCGGCCACTGACGACCACTTCGTCGCCCTGGTGCAACCGCCGCTCGATGAAGCGCCGGCCGAACCAGGTCGCGCTGATCCGCCCGGTCCCGTCCTCGATGTCGGCGATCGTGCGCTGGATGCGCCTGCGGAAGCTGCCTTCGACCCGCACGTCGCGGACCAGTCCGCGGATGGAGACGACCGTGCCGTCATCGAGGTCGCGCAGGGCGGCGATCGTGGTCATCTCGCGGAGGTCGTCGTAGCGCCGCGGCAGGTGGAAGAGCAGGTCGCGGACGTCGTACCAGCCCAGCCGCACGCCGGCCCGGCGCAGGGTCGCGGCGGCCGTCAGCCCGGACTGATGGAGCGGCGTCGCCAGCAGCTCGACCGGGTCGGTCGGGGGCGGCGGGACGGGCGCAGCCGGGGTACGGGCCTTCGCGGTCGTCGTGGCGCGGGTCGCCATGGTCCGCCGCCTACTCGGCCGAGATGAGGTACCGGTAGAACGGCTGGCCGCCGTGGCGGACCTCGATCTCGACCGCGGGCAGCAGCGCGCCGATGCGCTTGGCCATCGCCTCGGTCTCGGTGAGATCGGCGCCGTCGCCGTAGAACAGCGTCACCAGCTCGTAGCCCGGCGACAGGGCGGCCATCGCGGCGAGGACGCACTTCTCGCGATCGTTGTCGACGGCGACCAGCCCGTCGTCCGGATCGAGCGCGATCGTCTGTCCCTTCTTCACCTTGCGGCCGCCGATCGTGGCGTCGCGGACGGCCTCGGTCACGACGACGGTCTGGACCGACCGGCCGGCCTCGGTCATCGGCGCGACGTTGGCCGCGGCGTCCATCGACGGATCGAGCGCCAGGAGGGCCGCGAAGCCCTCGGCCGCGTTGCGGGTCGGCACGACCGCGACCGGTCGCTCGCTCATCGTCGCCACCTGGCGCGCGGCCAGGACGACGTTCGGGTTGTTCGGCAGGAGCAGGACTTCGCGCGCGGGCACGGACCCGACAGCCTCGAGCAGCTCACCCGTGCTCGGGTTGGCCGACTGGCCACCCTGCACGACCGCGGCGACGCCGAAGTCGCGGAAGATCGCCGCGAGCCCGTCGCCGGCCGTGACCGCGATGACCGCGAGGGACGGCAGCTCTGCGGCGTGACCGCTGCCGTTCGCCGAGCCGGTCGTGGTGGTCGCGATACCGGCCGTCGCGGCGGCCGCGAGCCCAGTCGCGCCTCGACGCTTGCCTCGCTTTGCTCGGTTGCTGCGCCGGTGAAGGCGGCGGCCTTCGATTCGCGGACGTCCTTCGCCTGGTTGTCGAGGTTCTCGACCGTGATCCGGCTCAGGTTCCCGAGGGTCAGCCCGTAGCCGATGACGAGGTCCGGTCGCTCGTTGTGGACGTGGACCTTGAGTGCCCGGGCGTCGCCGGCGACGAGCACGGACTCACCGATCGTCTCGAGATGGTCGCGGATGGCGTCGACGTCGAGGCCGTCGTGGGTCGCCGCGCGCAGCAGGAACATGGTCTCGTAGCCGAAGCCCTCATCGGCGTGGGCGATGAGCGTGCTGGCCTTGGCGCCGCCCTTGCGCTGGTCGCGCGCGGCACCGACCGGCGTCTTGCCGGTCAGCTCGAGCAGCGCGCCCTGGAAGAGGCGATAGAGGCCCTGGCCGCCCGAGTCGACGACGCCCGCCTCGCGCAGGATGGCCAGCAGGCTGGGCGTCCGCGCGACCGACTTCTCGGAGGCCTCGAGCGTGGCGGCCAGGACGGTCTCGATGTCGTTGTCGCGCTCGGCAGCGACGACCGCCGCCTGGGCCGATTCGCGGATGACCGTGAGGATCGTGCCCTCGACGGGCTTCGCCACGGCCGCGTATGCCGTCCGTGCCCCTTCGCTCAGGGCGTGGGCGAGGTCCAGGCCGTTGAACCGGCTCTTGCCGCCGAGGCCCTCGGCCATGCCCCGGAAGATCTGGCTGGTGATGACTCCCGAGTTGCCGCGGGCACCCATGAGCGCCCCGAAGCTGATGGCTGCGGCGACGCGCTCCGCCGACTGGCCGGCGACGCTCTCGGCTTCCTCGAGCGCGGCCTTGACCGTGGCCAGCATGTTCGAGCCGGTGTCGCCGTCCGGGACCGGATAGACGTTGAGGCCGTTGACCTCTTCGACGTGGGCCTCGAGGTTGGCGACGGCTGCCCGGAAGGCTCCCAGCAGGCCGTCGCCGTCGCAGGCCCTCCGTGCCATCTAGGCGACGTCCGTGCCGCTGTCCGCGAGGTCGCGCGGCCGGATCGCGGTGGGCGACTCGGCCGGGGGTGCCGGCAGCGCTCCGCCCGGGTGGACGCGCAAGCCGTCGACGTGGATGGCCAGGCGGGCGACCTCACGGTCGAGCGCCCGGCGGACGGCGTAGCGCACCGCGGAATCGACCTGGCGGGCGACCTCCGCCACGGGCACGCCGAGGGCGACGGTCAGGTCGAGCTCGATCTCGATGCGGTCGTCGAAACGGATGGCGAGCCCGGGCTCTCCGAGCCCGAGGCGAGCCACGAGCCGGGCGAGCGGTCCGCCGGCGAACCCGGTGACGCCGTACGAGCCCAGCGTCGCGGTGCGTACGATGTCGGTCAGCGCGCGGCCGGTGACGAGCGATCGGCCAGGGGTGGGTCGGATGGCCACGCGGGCTGCAGTCCTCGCTTCGGGTCGACCGGTTCAGGGCGTGCTCGGGCGGGGCGGTCGGGACCGTGTGCTATCATACCGCCCCGCTCGGGCCTCGCCGCCCGGGCCCTTCCATTCCGACCGTTTCCTGAGGTTCCTGCATGGCCCGCTCCTGCGCGATCTGCGGCAAGGTCTCGATGGGCGGCTTCAACCCGCAGTCGTCGGGCATGAACCGCGTTCGAGCGCACCGTCGCTATCAGCCGAACCTGCAGCCGCTCGTGATCGAGCAGAAGGGTGCCCCCGTCAAGGCGCTCGTCTGCACGCGCTGCCGGCGCACACGGCTCAAGGCCACCAAGTAGTCCCGGGCCGGCGCCCGCCGGCCCTCGCCACTCCCGACCGGTCGTCACCTGACGGCCGGTTCGCTGTATCCGGGACGGATCCGCGGCCGGCGGCCAGGGATCAGGCCCGGCCGTCAGCGGTCGTCCGTGTCGAGCCAGATCGTGAACGGCCCGTCGTTGACCAGCTCGACCGCCATCTCGGCCCCGAACCGGCCGGTCGCCACGGTGACGCCGAGTCCCTCGAGGGCTGCTGCCAGCCGCTGGTAGAGCCGCTCGGCCTGCTCCGCGGGCGCCGCCCCGGTGAAACCGGGCCGCCGGCCACGTCGGGTGTCCGCGTACAGCGTGAACTGCGACACGACGAGTGCCGCGCCACCGGCCTCCAGGAGCGAGCAATTCGTCCGGCCGTCGTCGTCGCGGAAGATGCGCAGCTCGGCGATTCGCTGGGCGAGCGCGTCGGCGACCGCCTCCGTGTCCGCCGGTCCGACCCCGACCAGGACCACGAGCCCGGGCCCGATCTCGCCGACGAGTTCCCCGTCCGCCCGCACGCTGGCCCCGGTCGTGCGCTGGAGCAGCGCCCTCACTCGAGCCGTCGGTACGGTGTGACGTCGCCCGCCGCGATGCGCTCCTGGCGCCAGGCCTGCGCCTCGGTGCCCAGCCGGTCGCGCAGCGCGCCGAACCGGTCGACCACGGCGTCTTCGACCGTCGCCGGGATCATGAGCTCGTAGTCGCGCACGCCGTCCGGATTGATCTGGCCGTCGCCGCGCAACATGATGACCGGCACCCCGACCCGCTCGAGCTCGGTCCGGAGCTGCTCGCCGAACGCCCGCGGCAGCGACGCGAAGTGGACGATCTTGCCCGACGGCGCCGGCGGCTTGCCCTCGTTGAGCGCGTACTGGAAGCCCTCGTCCGCGAGGGCCCGGACGAGGCGGATCTCCCGACCCATGTCGTGGCCACGCTTGAAGAGCGCCGAGCCCACGACGAGCACGTCGCAGCCGAGCGCCCCGACGAGCTCGGCCGTGTCGCGGTTGACCCCGCCGTCGACATGGACCTCGCCGCCGAACATCCGGTAGTCGAGCAGCCTGCGGGCCTGCGGCGCCTTCTCCTTGAGGACGTCGCTCATGAACGACTGACCGCCGAAGCCGGGCTCGACGGTCATGATCATGATCACGTCGAGGAGCCGGGCGTACGGCGCCACGGCCGAGATGGGCGTCCCGGGCCGCACGGCCAAACCAGCCGCCCGGCCGCCCTGGCGGATCGCCCGCAGGCTCGGCTCGATGTCCTCTTCGACCTCGACGTGGAAGGTGATCGAATCGCTGCCGGCGTCGAGGAAGTCCGGGATGTAGCGGCTGGGTTCGCTGATCATGAGGTGGACGTCGAACGGCACGTCCGTGCGCTTCCGGAGCGCCTTCACGGTCTTGGCGCCGAACGTCAGGTTGGGGACGAAATGGCCGTCCATGATGTCGAGGTGGACGCGGTCCGTGCCGGACGCCACGACGCGCCGGACCGCGTTGCCGAGGTTGCTCAGGTCCGCGTCCAGGATGCTCGCCGAGATCCGGGCGCGCCCCTCCCCCACCTTCGCGCCCGACCCGCGCGGCTTGCGCCGTCGGGTCACGCGTCCGTCCCGGCGGGCACGGGATCGTGGCTGCGTTCCCCACGGAGGGCGGCTGCGCTGGCCACCACGAGCAGCTCCCGGCGGCGCGCGACCGCCGGAGCGGCGGGCTCGCCGGCTCGTTCGGCCGCGAGCTGGCCACAGGCGGCCCCGACCTCCTGGCCGCGGTTGCGCCGGATGGTCGTCGCGATGCCGGCGCTGGTGAGCGTGGCGGCGAACGCCTCGATGACGGGCATCGGGCTGGCCTGCCAGGGCGTGTGCGCGACCGGGTTCATCGGGATGAGGTTGACGTGGGCGTGGTCGCCGCGCAGGAGCTCGACCATCGCCTCGGAATCGGCGGGGGTGTCGTTCACGCCGCCGATCATCGTCACCTCGTAGCTGATGCGCCGGCCCGTGGCGTGCGCGTGCTCGCGTGCGGCCTCGACGACCTCGGCGACCGGCCAGCGCCGGTTGAGCGGCACGAGCACGTCGCGAAGCGCATCGCGCGCGGCGTGCAGCGAGACCGCCAGGGTGAACTGCGGGCCGAGCGCGGTCAGGCGCCGTATCCCGGGGACGACCCCCGACGTGGAGACCGTGATGTGGCGGGCACCCAGGCCGAACCGGCGCGGATCGTTGAGTGCCTCGACGGAAGCCAGCACGCGGTCGAGGTTGAGCAGCGGCTCGCCCATGCCCATGAACACGATGTTCGTGAGGCGCTTGCGGTCGGCGGCCAGGCGGCGCGCGGCGTGGCGGACCTGGTCGACGATCTCGGCGGTCGACAGGTCGCGCGTGTACCCGAGCTCGCCCGTGGCACAGAACGGGCAGCCGACGGCGCAGCCGGCCTGGCTCGAGATGCACAGGGTGTGGCGCTCGCGAGAGCCGGCCCGCGCCGGGTAGTGCATGAGCACGCTCTCGACGAGGGCCCCGTCGTCGAGCCGGTGGAGCGCCTTCTCCGTCAGCCCGCCGTCGGCGACCGTTAGCTCCGTATCTCCGACCGTGTCGGAGCGAAACGCCGCCGTCAGCGCGCTGCGCATGGGCGCCGGCAGCGTCCGGATGGCGTCAGCGGTCGTGACCCCGCCGCCCTTCCAGATCGCGTCGGCGATCTGTCGTGCCCGGAACGCCGGCTCTCCCTGGCCGCCCACCCACGCGGACAGCTCATCCGGGGTCAGGCCGGAGAGGCCGGGCAGGAGCGGGTCGGCGGTCACGCGGTCGATGCTAGCGCAGCGCAGTCATCCGGCACTGCACCGCGTGCCGTCCGACACGCCCATCGCGTTGTCGCGCGGCCCTTCCCAAGGAGGCCGTCGAGGCCCCACCATGACGCCATGGGATCGCGCATCCTCCGGCTCATCGCCGTCGTCGCGCTCGTCGCAGGCGTCCTATTCGTCGCGGTCGCGCCCGTGGCGGCCGCAACGCGGACGGTCCGCCTGGAGGCCGGCCCGCAGACGGGCTACCGGTTCTCGTCGACTGGCACCGTACTCAGCCGCAAGGACCTCACCGTCGCGAACCCGACGACCGCGGCCAGCGATCGACGACGCGTCGTCGCCGGTCGCTCGGGGATCTATCTCCGCCTCACCACCGGGTCCCTCGCCGGCTACGAGGTCCTCGAGTCGGCCGTGGCGTATATCCCGGGGATCGCCGGCGACACCGCCTACAGCCCAGCCGCGACCGTCACGTTCGCGGCGGGCCGCTACCTCGGCTATCGATTCGACGCCGCCTGGCATCTGGCCTCGACCCGCTACGTGGCGATCCCTGCCGCGGCGACGGCCACCACGGCGCGACGCGCCGTCATCGATGGCCGGCCGTACGTCCTCATGGCCACCGGCACCTGGGCCGGGACGTGGATGCCGGTCACGGTGCCGCGCGGCCTGACGGCGGCCCGGATCGCCTGCTCGGTGGGCGCCAAAGCGCCGCCCGGCGCCGCCGCGGTCTACCGACGCATCACGACCACCGAATCGAAGCTCGCGCTCACCTTCGACATGGGTGGCCGGCTGACGCCCGCCCTCGACATCCTTGACCGTCTCGTCATCGATCGCGTGTGCACGACGATCAACCCGACGGGCGACGCGGCCCTGACGACGATCGGCACGGCGGTCCTGACCCGGATCCGGGCGCATCCCGAACTGTTCGAGGTCGGGAACCACACGATGCATCACTGCAACCTGCGCGACGGTGGGCCGATCGCGGCCTGCCCGAGCGGCCCCGCCACGGCGGCGCAGATCCAGGCCGAGCTGACGACGGCCGCCACGATCATCAAGGACGGGTCCGGGCGCGACCCGGTCCCCTACTGGCGTCCGCCCTACGGCGCGTCGGACAGCCGAGTGCGGGCCGCCGCGGCCGCGATCGGCTACACGAAGACCCTGCTCTGGGACATCGACACCATCGACTGGAAGACCATCGCCGACGGCGGCCCGACCACCGCCGACATCGCGGCCAAGGTCGTGACCAACGGCAAGACCGGCTCGGTCGTGCTCATGCACCTGGGCGGATACCACACGTTCGATGCGCTGCCATCGATGGTCCTGCGCCTTCGCGCCGGCGGCCTGCAGCCGACGTCGATCACGGACCTGCTGAGCTAGGCGACCGCCTCGCCGGGCGTCCGCGGCGTCAGGGCCTTCACGGCCGGTCGGCCACGCGCGCCCCGACGATCGCGGGGCGACCCCGGATGAAGGCGTCCCAGGGCATCCGTTTCCCGCCGGCGGGCTGCACCTCGAGGAGTCGCAGGCGGCCGTCGCCTGGTCCCGAGGCCCAGGTACATCGATCACGCCGGGCTCGCCGTCCGCAGCGCCGGGTTCGGCTGTCGCGGCCAGGACGATCAGCCGGCCAGCGTCGAGGTCGACGAACGTGCCCGGCCACGGCTCGTAGGCGCGGACCTGGCGTTCGAGCTCGACGGCGGTGTGCGTCGGATCGAGCCGACCGTCCTCGCGGCGCAGCGGTCGGGTCAGGGTGGCGTCCGCGTTCGACTGCGGGGTCGGGGTCAGTTCGCCGGTCAGCCACGGGCCGAGCGACACGGCGAGGAGCCCGGCGGCCTCTTCGGCGAGCGCGGACTCGAGCTCCGGGGTCGTCTCATCGCCGTCGAGCGCCCAGCGGCTCTGGGCGATGATCGGTCCCGTATCGAGACCGGCGTCCATGCGCATCAGCGTCACGCCGGTCACGGCATCGCCGGCCAGGATCGTCGCCGGGATCGGCGTAGCGCCACGGTGGCGTGGCAGGAGCGACGGGTGCAGGTTCAGTGCGCCGTGCCGTGGCTCCAGCAGCTCGGGTGGCACGATCCGACCGTAGTCGGCGAGGACGAGCAGGTCGGGATCGAGTCCCTGGACGTCGAGAACGCCCTCGGGCGAACGCAACCGGACCGGCGTCTGGACCGGTCCGGCCCCGAGCGCGTCGGCCGCCTCGTGGACCGGGGTCCGCACCAGCTCCTGGCGTCGACCCGCCGGTCGCGGCGGCGCGGTGACGACCCCGACGAGGTCGACGAGGTCGTGACGAGCCAACGCGTGGAAGATCGGGACGGCGAACGCGCCACTCCCCAGGAAGACCGCGCGGACCCGCGGGCGCGCGACCCGCTCGTCGGTCACGCCGGAGCGGTCACGCGAGGGCGCTCTGGGCCTCGCGGACCTCGGCGTCGTCCTCGTTGCCGGCACCGACGGGCATGAGCTCGTCCATCGAGTCGAGATAGTCGATGTAGAGCTTGCCGTCGAGATGGTCGAGCTCGTGCTGGAGCGCCCGCCCGAGCAGGCCGGACCCGGCGACCTTGATCTTCTTGCCATGCCGGTTCTGGGCGACGACCCAGACGCGTTCGCGCCGGGTCACGTAGGCGACATAGCCGGGGATGGACAGGCAGCCCTCGAGGTCGCGGTCGTCGCCGGTCGCCCGGACGATCGTCGGGTTCACGAGCTCGTAGAGCTGGCTCTCGACCTCGATCACGCACGCCTGCATGGCCTCGCCCAGCTGCGGCGCGGCGAGCCCGACGCCGGGCGCGTCGCGCATCGTATGGGCGAGGTCGTCGAGCAGCTCATGCAGGTATTTGCCGAAGCTGTCGACGGGCTTGCCCTTGAGGCGCAGGCGGGCGTCACCGAGCATGACGATGGGTCGGACACTCATGGCCGGGAAGTATATCGAGGCGCGACCGCTCGTCCCGGGCGGGCGCGAACCAGGGCCCGCGCACCCGGCGTCGCTGGTGCTATCCGAGGTGCCCGCGAGTCGCGGGCCGCGGGGTCAGCGGGGCTCGGTCGTCGCGTCGTCGATGGCGGCGCCGGCGTCGTTCACGACATCGCCGGCCGCATCGGCCACGTCGTGCGCAGCGTCGCCCGCAGCATCAGCCGCGTCGTGCACGGCATCACCCGCGTCGGCGCCGTTCTCGGACCCGGGCAGCGTGGCCCGGATCTCGGAGGCCCATTCGCGCGACTTCTCGGCGAGCTTGACGGTGGCATCGGCGGTCGCTTCGCCGGCCTTGCGGGCCATCGGACCGGCCTTGTCGGCCGTCACGGCGGCCATCTCGGCGGCCTTGGCAGAGAACTCGCGGACGGTCGGGCCGGCGCGATCGGCGAGGTCATCGATGGCCTCGCGGATCGACTCGAGGATGCTCGAGGCAGCCGAGGCGGCGCCGTCGGTGGCGTCCTCGGCCTTGGCGCCGGCGTCCTGCGCAGCGTCGCCGGCGGCGTCGGCCGCGTCGGAGGCGGCAGCAGCCGCGTCGTGCATGGGATCGGGGTTCGGGGTCGTGTCGGTCATGGTGGGGTCCCTCCGGGGGTTGACGGACACACATCCTCCCACGAACGGCGATGTCGGTCATCCGCCACAAGTGGACCGAGGACGTATCATCGGCCCGACGGTCGCCGCCGGTACGCACGGAACGGCGAGGTCGGATGCAGACGGAGGATCGCGATGGCCAGCGAGTGGTCCTACGCCACGCTCGCGCCCGAACAGCTCGAGCTCGTCGAGCTCGCCGAGCGCACGCTCGACACCGATGTCGTCATGGTCTACCGCCCGAGTGCCTGGGGCACGGTCGACCCCGAGGTCGTGACCGCCGACGGCCTCCATCCGGTCGAGCTCGAACCGACCCAGCTCGAGTGCCTGCAGGGCCTCGAGCAGCGCGTCGGCGGGGTCATGGTCGCCTACCGGCGCGACACCGACTGACCTAGAGCAGCGACTCCGGATCCACGTCCACCGACCACGGCGGACCGGGGTCCTCGCCGAGGACCGCCCGCGGCGCCGCGCCACGCAGCACGACGTTGTAGCGCCACCGGTCATTGCGGCGCGCGATGTACGCCGGGGCCGGCCCGGCGACGCTCGTCCCGAGCTCACTCCCCCGCGCGCGCAGGCGGTCGGCCATGGCCGCGCCTTCCCGTTCTGCCGCAGCCCGATCGGCGAGGGCGATCGTGAGCTTGATGATCTCCCCGAACGGTGGCGACCCGAACCGGCGTCGGAGGGCCAGCTCCTCCGCATAGAACGGGTCCGCGTCGCCGCTCGCCACGGCGACGATCGCTGGGTGCTCGGGCTGGTAGGTCTGGAGGAAAGCGCGGCCGGGCCGCTCACCGCGGCCTGCCCGGCCGACGGCCTGGCTCAGCAGCTGGTACGTCCGCTCCGCGGCCCGTTCGTCCGGCAGGTTCAGGGCCACGTCGGAGGAGACGACGCCGACCAGCGTCACCGACGGGACGTCGAGGCCCTTGGCGACGAGGCTGGTCCCGACGAGGATGTCCGTCTGACCCGCGCTGAAGGTGTCGATCACCCGCGCCGCCGCGCCGCGCCGCTCGGCGACGTCGCGGTCCAGGCGGGCCACCCTCAGGTCCGGGTGGCCGGCGCGCACCTCGCGCTCGACCCGTTCCGTGCCGCCACCGAGGTAGCGGATCCGCGGTGAGCCACACGCCGGGCAGCGGGTCGCGAGTGGTGTCGCGCGGCCGCAGTGGTGGCAGCGCAGGGTCGTGCCGGCCTGGTGGTACACGAGCGGGCGCTCGCAGTCTGGACAGGCCTGCACGTGCCCACAGTCACGGCACAGCACCACCGACGCCGTGCCGCGCCTGTTGAGCACGAGGATGGCCTGTTCGCCCGCCGCCGTGTCGAGCTCGTCGAGCGCGGCGTCCAATGCCCGCGACAGCACGCCGCGGTGGCCTTCCGCGAGCTCGAGGCGGAGGTCCACGACGGTCACGGACGGCGCCTCGCCGATGGGCCGATCCGGGAGCCGGATGCGGGACCACGTCCCGGCCAGGGCCCGGCCCAGCGTGTCGACCGCGGGCGTGGCCGACCCGAGCAGGCAGGCCGCCCCGGCGAGCGCTGCGAGGCGGATGGCCGCGTCGCGGGCCTGAAGCCGCGGGGTCCGGTCGCTCTTGTAGGCCGGGTCGTGCTCCTCGTCGACGATGACCAGGCCAACGTCCGCCAGCGGTGCGAGGACGGCCAGCCGCGTGCCGACCACGATGTCGACCTCGCCACCACGGATCCGGCGCCACTCGTCGGCGCGTTCGCCGTCCCCGAGTCCCGAATGGACGAGCGCGATGCGCGCGTCGAGGTCGGCCCGCAACCGATCGACGAGTGGCAGGGCCATGGCGATCTCGGGCACCAGGACCAGGGCCGGGCGTCCGGCCGCCAGGCAGGCCGCGATCGCCTCGACGTAGATCGCGGTCTTGCCGCCGCCGGTGACGCCGTCGAGCAGGAGCGGCGTCGGATCGCGGCGTGCGATCGCATCACGCGCGTGATCGACCGCTTCGCCCTGCGGGCCCGACAGCGCGGTCGTGGCCGGTCGCCCACCACGCGTCCCGGGGGCGCGCGCCGCCAGCGGCCGGCGCGGGCGCTCGCGGATCTCGGTCTCGGCCAGGCCTCGGCGCACGAGTCCCGTCAGCCCGGCGGCCCCATGGCGTGCGGCCAGCGCCGCTGCGGCGGATCCGTCCGGACCCAAGGCCGCCAGCTCGGCCAGAGCGTCGGCCTGCCGCGGGCCGAGGGGACGGCCGGGCGGGCGCTCCCCGGCGGCGAGGGCCGCGGCAACGGCCACGCCATCGGGCAGCAGCCGGATCCAGCGCTCGAAGCGTGGCCCGGCCGAGGCCCCCAGCAGTGTCCAGTCCAGCGTGATCGATCCGGCAACCGCCAGGCCGCGCAGGCGCCGCAGCAACCCGGCCCGGCCCTCCGGGGCGGCCAGCTCGCGGGCGGGTCGCGCGCCGGCCTCCAGCTGGTCGAGCAGATCGCGGTCCACCGGGTCCAGGTCGTCGGGGATGGCCAGCGGCGTCCGCTCGGCGACGAGCTCCAGCCGCTCCAGCAGGCCGGGCGGGAGCATGGCCCGGACCACCAGGGCCGGCGGGGCGAGGTAGTGGTCGGCGATCCAGGCGGCGAGCCGAAGGGCCAGGGGCGGCAGGAGCGGCCCATCGGCGCGGACCCGCTCGACGATGGGCTTGGCCACGACGCCGGGCGCGTGCTCGGCCGGGCCGAGGATGACCCCGAGGGCCTGGCGGCGACCGAATTCCACGAGCACGGCCTCGCCGTCCTCGAGGTCGGCCAGTGACGCCGGGACGGCATAGGTGAACGGCCGGGCCCCGCCCGCGCCGGCCGCATCGACGGCGACCTCGACGAGCCGGACGGCGTCGACGTCGGCAGCAGCGGGCATGCGCGCCGCGGTCCCCTCCCCGGGCTCGGGATCGAGGCCGAGCGTCACGACGCCCTAGACGCGGACGCGCCGGCCCGCGTGCTGACGGCGCTCGTCCGCGATGATCGATTCGATGCGCTCGGCGGTGCGCGTGACCTGCCCGGTCTCGTTGACGACCACGTAGTCGTAATCGTCCTGTCGGGCGAGCTCGATGGCGGCGTTGCGCTGGCGGAGCTCCAGCTCGTCGGCGGTCTCGGTCGCCCGTGTCCGCAGGCGCGAGAACAGCGTCTCGAGGCTGGGCGGGATCACGAAGATGAGGAGCGCCTCCGAGACCTGCTCCTTGACGATCTGGGCGCCCTGGACGTCGATCTTGAGGATGGCGTCCCTGCCCGCCGCGAGCGCCTCGCGGACCTGGTCGCGCGGCGAGCCGTACCAGTTGCCATGGACCTCGTTGGCCTCGAGGAACCCGCGCGCGGCGCGGATGCGCAGGAAGCGTTCGCGCGACACGAACTGGTAGTCGACCCCGTCGACCTCGCCGTCGCGCGGTGCCCGGGTCGTGACGGTCACGACGTAGTGGCGCGAGCCATCACGGCCGGCCTCGACCTCGCGGCGGCGCATCTCGTCGATGATCGTGTCCTTGCCGACGCCGGACGGCCCCGAGATGATCGCCAGCAGGGCACCGGGTGCTCCCGTGATGACACCCTCCGGACGGCCGGGGTCGTCCGAGACGTGGCCGGGCTCCTCGATCGGGTCGGGCGACCGAGCCGCGTCGGGAGCGTCGGGCGCGTCGGGCGCCTGTGGCGCGTCGGGCTCGGCGACCGGCGCGCCGCCGGCCAGCTCGAACGGGTCGGTCGCCTCGAGCGATCCGTCGGTCACGGCCGGACCTCCGCTGCGCGCAGCTCATCGAGCACGGACTCGAGCTCGATCGGGAGGGGCGCCGTCGCCCGGATGAGGTGGCCGTCACCCGGTGCCGCGAGCTCGAGCCGCCAGGCATGCAGGAACAGACGGCCGAGCCCGTCGGGGCCCCGTCGCGAGGTGCCCGTGCCATAGACCGGGTCGCCGGCGATCGGGTGGCCGATCGCCTCGAGGTGGACCCGGATCTGGTGCGTCCGGCCGGTCACGAGGTCGAGCTCGAGCAGGGTCCAGTCGGGCCAACGCTCCTTGACCCGATAGCCGGTCGTGGACGGCCGGCCGTCGGCGACCACGGCCATCCGGGTGCGGTGCTTCGGGTCGCGGCCGATCGGTGCCTCGATCCGGCCGACCGCCGCGTTGACGCTGCCCTGCACGAGCGCGAGGTACGTCTTGCGGACGCGACGGGCCTTGAGCTGGGCCATGAGCGAGCCCTGGGCGGCGTCGTGCTTGGCGACCATCAGCAGCCCGCTCGTGTCGCGATCGAGGCGATGGACGATGCCCGGTCGCGCCACGCCGGCGATGCCGCCGTACTCGCTGCCGCCGGCGCGGGCGAGGAGCGCGTTGACGAGCGTGTCGCCGTCGTGGTGCCCGGGGGACGGATGGACCACGAGGCCCGCCGGCTTGTCGACGATCAGCAGGTCGTCGTCCTCGTAGATGATGCGCAGCTCGATGTGCGGCGCCGGGGCCAGGTCGAGCGCGATGGGTTCCGGCACGTCGAGCTTGAGCTCCGTGCCCGCCGTGACGATCGTGTTGGCCCGCACCGTGTGACCCTGGGAGGTCAGCCGCCCGTCGGTGATGAGCTTCTGGACGTGACTCCGCGACAGGCCGGTAGCATCGGCCACGAACCGGTCCACGCGGCCGGGCTTTCCTTCAGGGATGCGCACCGTGCGGATCCCGGCGAGCACCGGGGACTCAGGCATCGGCCGTCCCGGGGTCCGTGGCCGCCGTATCGTCGCGCGGCGGCGGGGCCGCGACGTCGGGATCCGAGGACGTCGCTTCATCGCTCGGCGTCGTCCCAGCTCCCGTGCGCGCGGGCAGGATGGCGATGAGGATCAGCAGAAGCACGGCAAGCGTGACCGCGCTGTCGGCGACGTTGAACGTGTAGAAGCGCCAGTCACCGATGCCGATGTCGACCCAGTCCGTGACGTAGCCCAGGCGGAAGCGGTCGATCATGTTGCCGATGGCGCCCCCCAGGAGCAGGCCGAGCGCTATCGACATCAGGGTGTTCCGCCCCGACGACCCGTGGTACCAGATGATCAGCGCGACGACGCCGACCGAGACCAGCCCGAACAGCACAGCCTGGTCGCGGAAGAGCCCGAAGATCGCGCCGTCGTTCTGGCCGTGGACGATGCGCACCCAGTCGCCGATGATCTGACGCGGGGCCTCACGGGGAGCGATCTGCCCGACCAGCCACGCCTTCGAGAGCTGGTCGACGATGACGACGAGGGCGGCGACCGCGAAGAACAGGACCCAGCGGGGACGCCGGCTCGTGGCGGCCGGACCGGTCACGACGCCCGCCGAAGGGCGATCGTGACCGACCCCGCATCGAGGGCGACCGTGGCGGTCGACGCGTCGCTCGGGACGGCCCCGCCCGCGGACCTGGCCAGCGTGTCCTCGAGGACACCGTCGAGATGGCGGGCGACGACCTCCGGCAGCCCGTCGAGCCAGAGGTCGATCCGGTCGTCGAGCTCGAGGGCGGCGTCGCGACGGAGGTCCTGGATCGCCCGGCCCAGCTCACGGGCATCGCCCTCGGCGCGTAGCTCCGGCGTCAGCGCGGTGTCGAGGACCATCACGAGCCCATCATCCTCGGCGACCGCGGTCCCCGGTCGCGGCGTGGCCTGGATCTCGACGTCGTCCGCGGCGAGGGTCACGCCGGCGACCGTCACCGAGCCGTCGTCGTGGAAGGTCACGTCGCCGGCGCGCGCCGCGGCCATCACGGCTGGGATGGCCGACCCGAGGCGCTTGCCGACCCGGGGAAGGAGCACCTTGACCCGTCGATCGACGAGGTCCGAGCCGTCCGCGATCGGCTCGACGACCTTGACGTTGATCTCGGCGGCCACGACGGCGAGCAGATCGGCGTCGAGGGCATCCCCTCCACCGGGCACCGCGAGCCAGGCGCGGGCGAGCGGCTGCCGGGTGCGCAGGCCGTTCGCGCTGCGCAGGGTCCGGGCGAGGTCGACCGCGCGCTGGGCGAGGCGCATCCGAGCTTCGAGCGCCGGATCACGGTGTGCGGCCAGGTCGGCGGTCGGCCAGCTGGTCAGGTGGACGCTGTCCGTGGCCTCGGCGTCGATGGCGGCGACGAGGTTGTCGTAGAACGTGTCGGCCAGGAACGGCAGGATCGGAGCCAGCATCCGGGAGGTGGCAACGAGCGCCTCATGGAGGGTGGCGAACGCCGCGTCCTGATCGACCGCGTCGCGGTTGCGGCGCATCCGCTCGCGGGACAGGCGCAGGTACCAGGTCGAGAGGTGGTCGAGATAGCCGGAGATCGCGCGGGTCGCTCCGAGGGCGTCGGTGTCACGCAGGCGCTCCTCGGCGAGCGCAGCGGTGCCCGCAGCGCGTGACAGGATCCAGCGGTCCAGGAGCGGGCGCTCCGCGACGGGCGGGCCGCCGACCGCCGGCGTCCACTCGGCCAGGCGGGCATAGGTCACGAAGAACGCGTACACGTTCCAGAGGATCAGCAGCTCCCTGCGCGCTTCGTCCGCCGCGTGCCAGCCGAAGAGGATGTTCTCCTCGGGCCGAGCCTTGGTGAACATCCAGCGCATGACGTCGACGCCCATCCGGTCGGCCGCCTCGTCGAACTCGATGGCGTTGCCCCAGCTCTTGTGCATCTGGCGGCCGTCCTCGGCGAACACCAGGGCGTATCCGAAGATCGAGGTGAACGGCGGCTCGCGGCGCAGCACCGTGGACATCGCGAGCATCGAGTAGAACCAGTTGCGGAACTGGCCCGGGAAGCTCTCGGTGATGAAGTCGGCCGGGAACCACTGCGCCCAGTAGTCGGGATCCTCGCGGAAGTGGAGCGTGGAGAATGGCACGATGCCGGCATCCAGCCACGGGTTGCCGACGTCCTTGATGCGCTCCACGGGCTGACCGCACTTCGGGCAGGCGATGCGCACCTCGTCGACCCACGGCCGATGCGGGGTATGGCCCTCGAAAGCGTCCCAGCCCTCGACCGCACGGTTCTTGAAGCTCGTCCCGCCCGCCGATGACCTCGACCGTGCCGCACGCCGAACAGTCGTAGATCGGCAGCGCGAGGCCCCAGTAGCGCTTCTTGCTGATCATCCAGTCGTGCATGTTGCGCAGCCAGTCGAGCTCGCGGTCGTACCCGAAGTCGGGGATCCAGCGGATGCGGTCGACGACGTCCATGATCTGGTAGCGCAGGCTGGCGTCGACCTGCTCGGTGGAGAGCGTCTCGCGCGGCTGGTCGTAGACCGGACCCATGCTGATGAACCACTCGTCGACGAGCCGGAACAGGAGCGGGGTCCCACAGCGCCAGCAGTGCGGATAGCGGTGCGCGTACGGCTCGAGGTGGTAGAACCGGTGACGCCGCTCGAGGTCGTCGACGATGGGCTCGGCGACGGCTGACGCCTCGCGACCCGTGAGCCAGTCGAAGCCCTCGACGTAGCGGCCGCTCTCGTCGATCGGGGCGATGATCGGCAGGCCCAGTTGCTTGCCGAGCTGGAAGTCCTCGGCGCCGCAGCCGGGCGCGATGTGGACGATGCCCGTGCCTTCGTCCTCGCCGACCTCGTTCCAGGCGACGACCCGATGCTCGTAGCCATGCGGCGCGAACGCCGCCATGACCGCCGGCAGCTCGTCGTAGGGACCGGCGTAGCGCCAGCCGACGAGGTCCTGGCCGGCCTTCTCGTCGAGCACCTCGAAGCGGCCCTGGAGCGCCGTCTTGAGCGTGCCCTTGCCGAGCCAGAATACGTCGTCGCCCTGGCGGACCTGGACGTAGCGCAGCTCCGGCCCGACCGCCGCCGCCACGTTGGCCGTGAGCGTCCATGGCGTCGTGGTCCAGACGAGGAGGGCCTCGCCCGGCCGGTCGAGCAGCGGGAAGCGCACCGTCAGACCCGGGTCCTCGCGGTCCTGGTAGCCCTCGTTCATCTCCATCTGGGAGAGGCCCGTCCCGCAGCGCGGGCACCACGGCATCGTGTCGTGGCCCTTGTACAGCCAGCCGCGGCGGTGGCACTCGGCGAGGAAGCCCCAGATGAGGTCGTTGTTCTCGTTGCTGAACGTGAAGTAGCTGCCGCCCGTGTCGGGCATCCCGAGGCGTCCGACGAGCATCTCCGCGGTGTCAGTGACCGGCCCGTCCGGGCCCTCGATCGTGGTCACGGCGGTCGGGTCGCTGGCGAGCAGGTCGTGGAGCCGGCGGAGCTCGGCCGGGTCGTTCCAGTCCATCCACATGCCGAGACGGATCGATTGCTCGGTCTGGCGCGCGGCGTAGGTCAGCACGCGCTGCTTGCACAGCGTCACGAAGCGGTCGATGCCGTAGGCCTCGATGTCGCGCTTGCTCGTGAACCCGAGGTCGCGCTCGACGTTGACCTCGACCCACAGGCCCTGGCAGTCGAACCCGTTCTGGTAGCGCTGGTGCTCGCCGAGCATCGCGTGGAAGCGCTGGTACAGGTCCTTGTACGCGCGGCCCCAGGCGTGATGCACGCCCATCGGGTTGTTGGCGGTGATCGGCCCGTCCAGGAAGCTCCAGCGCGGTCCATCGGCGTTCTGCGCGCGCAGCCTTGCGAAGGTCCGGCGCTCCTGCCAGCGCTGGAGCAGCTCGTGCTCCTGCGCGACGAAGTCGGGCTTGCTGGTGACGGGTCGGAACATGCGTCCTCGCGCGGCGGGATCGTGGGCTCATGGCCACCCGGACCGCCGGAAAGCCGGCTCCGGCAGGTCTGAGTATGCTACGCGCGATGCAGAAACCGCAGGAGGCGCGACCGCGCGCCCGGTCGCCGTTCGCCGCGGCATTCCTTTCGCTGCTCTTTCCCGGACTCGGTCAGGCGTACGCTGGCGCCCCGGTCCGGGCGCTCGGTTTCGCGGCCGCCCCGATCCTGCTCATCGCCCTCGGCGCCGGCGTCCTGCTCCGGATGGACCGGCTCGAGCTCGTCGGGCTGGTCGTGAACCCGGCGATCCTCACCTCGGTCTTCATCGTCAACATCCTCGCCCTCATCTACCGGCTCGTCGCGATCGTCGACGCCTACCGGGTGGCCGACTACCTCAACGCCCAGACCGCGTCCGGCGACGGCCGCCTGGGGCCGGCGCGTCTGCCGCGCAACACGCTGACCATCGCCGGCCTGCTGGCCGTGCTGCTCGTCATGGCCGGCAGCCACGTCGTCGTCGCACGCTACGACCTGATCGCCCAGGACCTGCTCACCAGCGGCTGTGTCTTCGTCGGGGACGACACCGGTGACGAGACGTGCGACACCGATCCGTCCGCCTCACCCGACGTCAGCGCCTCGCCCGGCGCGACCACGGTGGTGACGCCCTCCCCCGTCGCGGAGGCCACGCCCGTCGGGTCCGCCGTCCCGAACGTGTCCATCCCGCCATGGGACGGCAAGGAGCGCCTCAACATCCTGCTCATCGGCGCCGACACGCAGGGCGGCGGCCACCGTACGGACACGATGATCACGGTGTCGATCGACCCGGTCACCAAGCAGGTCGCGATGTTCAGCCTGCCGCGCGACACCAAGGGCGTGCCGATCCCGCCCGGACCGGCGCGCTCCGTCTGGGGCCGGACGTACAACGACAAGATCAACGCGTTCTTCATCAACAACCGGCGTCGCTCCGACCTGTGGCCGGGTGGCGACAAGACGCGTGGCTACAACGCCCTCAAGTCGGTCCTGGGCGAGCTCTACGGCCTCGACATCAAGTACTTCGTCGAGGTCGACTTCGACGGCTTCAAGGAGATCGTCAACGCCATGGACGGCGTGACGGTCAACGTCCAGATCCCCGTCGTCGACGACGGCTATCCGGCCGGGGTCGCGCGGAGCCGCCGCCTGTACATCCCGAGCGGGATCCAGCACATGACCGGGGCCGAAGCCCTGCGCTACGCCCGCTCGCGCAACACGTCGTCCGACTTCGACCGCGCCGCGCGCCAGCAGCGGCTGCTGCTGTCGATGCGCGAACAGGCGGACCCGCAGGAGCTCATCCCGCGCCTGCCCGAGCTCGTCAAGGCCCTCAAGAAATCGATCAAGACCGACATCCCGCTCGACCAGATCGGCCAGCTGCTGGGGCTGGCGTCGGAGATCGACACGAAGGACATCCGCTCCTACGTGTTCTCGCCGCCGCTCTACCAGCAGGAAGTGCGGACCGGGTACTGGACGGTCCCGTACGTCGGCAAGATCCAGGACGCGGTGAGGAAGGCGTTCACGTCCGACCCCGCCGACGAGGCGCGCCGCCAGAAGCTGGCCGACGAGGACGCGACCGTGTGGGTCCTGAACGGGACGGGCGAAACGAACCGCGGCACGCGGCTGGCCGGCTACCTCGAGTACCAGGGCCTCGCCGCATCGGCACCGCGCGCGAAGCCCGAGGGCGGGGTCCCGGCGACCACGGAGATCGTCGTCTACAACGGTGCCGAGGCGAACCTCACGGACACCATCGCCTACCTCGAGAAGCGGTTCAAGACGACGGTCACGACCGCCACCGACCCGACCATCCGCGCCGACATCGTGATCACCATCGGGCAGGACACGCCCGAGCTCCAGCCGCCGCCCTCGTCCTAGGGTCCGGCGCCGCGGCGAGCGTGGACGCCGGCGCCCGAGGGGCGCCCCGATCAGTCGATCGGCGTCAGCCAGTGCTGGTATTCGGGCAGCCGGCCGCGCACCGCGTCGAAGTAGCGGTCGCGCACGAGCCGGGCGATCGGGCCGATCTCGCCCGCACCGACGGCGCGATGGTCGACCTCGACGACCGGCGACACCTGGACGCCGGTGCCGCACACGAAGACCTCGTCGGCGACGTACAGCTCGGAGCGGTCGATGGAGCGCTCGACGACGTCGATGCCCTCGTTGCGCATCAGCTCCATGAGGCCCTTGCGGGTGACGCCCTCGAGCAGGTCGTCATGGACCGGCGGGGTCAGGGCGACGCCGTCGCGCACGATGAAGATGTTCGCCGCGGATGACTCGTTGACGTGGCCGCTGGCGGTGAGCACGACGGCCTCGTCGAAGCCGTTGAGCTCGGCCTCCGACTTCTGGAAGGCCATGTTCACGTAGCCGCCGACGATCTTGCCGCGGGCCGGCAGCGCCTCGTCCGCGTTACGACGCCAGGACGAGCTCATGACCCGCACGCCATTGGCGGTGTCGATGTAGTTCCCGAACGGCAGCGCGATGATGTAGAGCTCGTGCTCGAGGTCGTGGAGCCGCACGCCGATGGCCCGGGTCGACTTGTAGAACGAGGGGCGGATGTAGGCGTCCTCGCGGAAGCCGTTGCGCCGGACCGTCTCGACGATGAGCCCCGTCAGCTCGTCCACGGACGGGATGTCGTCCATGAGCAGGATCTTGCACGACTGGCGGATGCGCTCCACGTGCTCGCGGATCTTCAGGCCGTAGAGCTTCCCCTGCTCCTCGTTCCAGTAGGCCCGGATCCCCTCGAACGTCGCGGTCCCGTACATGAACGCGTGGGTCATGATGCTGACCTTGGCGTCGCGCATCGGGATGAAGTCGCCCTCGAAGTAGCAGATGAGCTCGTCGAGCGAGCTCGCGGCGGGCGCGTGGTGCGTGGTCGGGGCGGGCGTGTCGCCGGGCTTCTGCGTGATCATGCGGCTCGACTCCTGCGCTGGCGGGACGGCCGCGAGTATACCGCCCGTTCCGGAGGGCCCGGCGTCAGTCGCCCTGGACGACGGCCGTGACCACGCCCACCGTGATGACGACGAGCACGGCGACCGACACGGCGACCATCAGCCGGTCGCCCGTCCGTGCATAGCCGACGAGCGCGACGAGCACCCGACTGATCGGCGTGGCGATGACGACCGCCAGGCCGAGCCACAGGAATGCCGTCGGCTGGAGGGTCGTGAGACCGGACACGATCGCGCCGGGCTCGAAGATCGGCGGATCGGCGAGCGGCGAGATGCCGTTGGCGATCATGAGCGCGACCCCGACGATCAGCAGCCCCACCGCGAGGTAGGTCGCCCCGACGAGCAGCTTGCCGATGCGCGTCTCGAACGCGCGCGCGTTCGACTCTCGAGCGGCGGCCGCCGCATCGGGCGATGCCGGGGGCACGGTGGCGGACCCGTCGGGTGCGGCCGGCGACAGACCGCTCATCCGATGGCCTTCAGCAGCATCTGCAACGAGGTGTACGACAGGACCACCACGAACAGCCAGCGCAGGATCCGCAGGTCGATCCGGCTGGCGACGCGCGACCCGATGGTGGCGCCGATGAACACGCCGATCGCCGTCGGGCCGGCGACGAACGGGTCGATCTGGCCGCGGAAGATGTAGATGACGGCGCTCGCCGCCGCGGTGATGCCGATCATCAGGTTCGAGGTCGCGGTCGCGACCCGCAGGGGCACGCCCATCACGAGGTGCATGAGCGGGACCTTGATGATCCCGCCACCGACACCCAGCAGCGCCGAGATGACCCCGGCGCCCGTGGACCCGACGATCCCCCGACCCAGGCTGCGGACGGCGTAGTCCTCACCGGACAGGTCGGCCTGGATGGCCGCGGCCCGGCTCGGCGGCGCGTCGTCCTCGGGGCCGGGTCGCTCGGGAAGCGGCTCGCCGACATGGCGGTCCTGCCGGCTGCCACGGGCCATCGTGAACGCCACGTACGCGAGGAGGATCGCGAACAGGAAGGAGAGCAGCCGCTCGTCGAGGAGGAACGCGACGAGCCCGCCGACCAGGGCCCCGGTCGCGGTGAACAGCTCGAGCGTCATGCCGAGCCGCAGGTTGGCGACGTGCTTCTCGAGGTACACGCCGGCCGCGGCGCTGCTGGTCATGATCACGCACACGAGCGAGATCCCGACCGCCGCCCGCAGGTCGAGGCCGAACCCGAGCGTCAGCAGCGGGACGATGAGCACCCCGCCGCCGAGGCCGAGCAGGGACCCGAACAGACCGGCGGCCGCACCGCCGGCGAGCAACGCCAGCCCGACGATCACCGCTGGGACCGGGTCAGATCGACGCTGGACGACAACGCGTCACGGAGCCGCCCCACGTTGGGGAGCGCCGTGACGCGATCCGCCCCAGGTCCTAGGGGCGCAGGTGCTGGGGTGCGTACGGGAGGAGCGCCACGTGGCGGGCCCGCTTGAGGGCGACCGCCAGCTCGCGCTGATGGCCGGCGCACGTGCCGGTCTTGCGCCGCGGCTCGATCTTGGCCCGCTCCGAGAGGTAGCGGCGGAGGCGGTTGACCTCCTTGTAGTCGATGGACGTGGTCTTGTCGGCGCAGAACGCGCAGACCTTGCGGCGACGTCGATCGCGGTAGAAGTCGTCGCGCTTGCGGGATCGGGCGGGAGGCATGGGTCAGGATCTCCTGGTCAGAAGGGCAGGTCGTCGAGGTCGGTGTCGTCGGCAGGAGCGCGGGTCGGGCGGACCGGGGCATTGCCACCGCCGCCGCCACCGCTGTTCCCGCCGTCACCGCCACCACCGGAGAAGTTGCCGCTGGCGCCGGCCGGGGCCCCGAAGGAGCCCTCGTCCTCGCGGTTGCGCTTCTCGAGGTTCACCACGGAATCCGCCGTGATCTCGAGCGAGGTCCGGGTCTGGCCATCGCGGCCCTCGAACTGGCGGGTCTTGAAGCGACCCTCCACGAAGACGCGATTGCCCTTGCGCAGGGTCTCGGCCGTGCGCTCGGCACGGTCGCCCCACACGCTGACGCGGAACCAGTCGGTCTCCTCGACCCACTCGCCGGTCTGCTGGTTCTTGGTGCTCTGGTTGACCGCCACGTTGAACTGGGTCACCGCCCGGTTCGTGGGCGTGTAGCGCATCTCGGGGTCGGACCCGAGGTTGCCGATGATCATCGCCTTGCAGAGGGCCATCGTCGTGCGCTCCTCAGTCGATCGCGGCCGGTGCCGCTTCGCTCTCGGACTCGTCGATGCGCTCGGCGCCGTCGTCGTCGTCCTCCTCGTCGATGCCCGACGGCAGGTCGCCGTCGTCCTCGAGCTCGATGTCGTCCCCGTCCTCGCGGCGGCCGGCCTTGACCGGGCGCTCATCGCGGGTGACGAGGTGCCGGAGCACCTCTTCGGTGATCAGCAGGCTGTGCTCGAGCTCGACGAGAGCCTCGGGCGGGGCCGCGAACAGCACGATGTGATAGGAGCCTTCGCGGAACCGGTCGATCGGGTACGCGAGACGGCGGCGGCCCCAGGGGGCGACCTTGATGATCTGTCCGCCGGTGGCGGTGATCTGACGGGTGGTGCGGTCGATGACCGCCTGGCTGCGATCGTCCGGAACGTCGGGACGGATCACGAGCATGAGTTCGTATCGGCGCATGCGCGCTCTCAACTCCTTCCAATGGGGATGCCCCGTTGACGTCGGCAAGCCGAGCGGCACGGAGCGGAAAGGAAACGGGGCGGTAGTCTAGCACGGACCGACGGCTCAGCCCGCCGGTCGTTGTATCCTCAGACCGTTCCCCCAGCCTTGGCCCTGTCACCCCCGCGCTCCGGAGGCTCCGTGCCCGCCAGCACCATCCTCGTCCTCGAGACACCGACGACCGCCGGCTCCCTCGCGCCCATCCTGTCCGGCGCCGGCTACACCGTCACCCAGACCGTCGACGCCGACGAAGCCTTCGGCCGCATCGTCGAGCACCAGCTTGCCGTCATCGACATCGGCGCGGCGCCGGTGCCGGAGGCAAGAGCGGGCTCGAGCTGTGTCGGGAGATCCGCGCCACGCCCTCGATGGCGGCGGTACCGATCCTGTGCGTCGCGTCGACCGATGACGTCGAGGAGCGTATCGGCTTCCTCGAGGCCGGTGCGGACGACGTCATGTCACGGCCCTTCGACAACCGCGAGGTCGAAGCCCGGGTCGAGGCCTTGCTGCTCCGCTTCCAGCGCTCCAAGGATCTCTCCCCGATCGTGTCCAACGACGGGCTCACCCTGGCGCGCGCACGACGCACCGTGGCCGTCTTCAGCCCCAAGGGCGGCTCCGGCACGACGACCGTGGCGACCAACGTCGCGGTCGTGGCGGCCCGGGCCAAGTCCAACCGGATCGCCCTGGTCGACCTGAACCTGCAGTTCGGCGGCGTCGCGACGCAGCTCGACCTCGACCCCAAGCAGACCCTCATCGACGTCATCCGCGATGACGCCGCGCTGCGCGAGCCGGAGCTGCTGCGCACTTACGCCATGCGCCACGACAGCGGCCTGCACGTGTTCGCCGCGCCGCCCACGCCGCAGTCGGCCGAGCTCATCACCCCCGATCACGTCGCGCACCTCATCGGTACGCTCCTCGAGGGCTACGACGCGATCGTCATCGACGCCGGCTCGACGCTCGACGAGCGGACGCTGAACGTGTTCGAGGCGGCCGACACCATCCTCCTGCCGGTCTATCCCGAGATCTCCGCGCTCAAGGCCATGCACACGTTGCTCGATTACCTGAACGACGCGGGCTCGGTCGGGCCCAAGGCGATGTTCGTCGTGAACAACATCTTCGCCCGCGAGATCCTCAAGCCGCGCGACATCGAGGCGGCCCTCGGTACGCGCATCACGATGGACCTGCCGTACGACCCGTTCCTGTACCTGAAGGCCGTCAACGAAGGCGTGCCGATCGTGCTCGGCGCTCCCCGCGCCCCAGCGGCCGAGCAGCTGGTCAAGCTGACCGGCGCGGCCTTCGGTCAGGACGGCGTCACCGTCCCGGCCGAATCGGAGAAGCGCGGCGGCCTGTTCGGGCGGCGTCGCCGCTAGACGGGCTGGATCGGGGTCGCATCCGGCGCCCCGGCCGCGACCAGGCGATCGTGCAGCCGGGTGTGGTCCTGGACCTCGTACCCGCAGGCGGCGCACGACCACGGCGTGGGGCGGTCCGCGGACGCCGTCAGGCGTCGGCGGACGAGGTGCCCGTCGTCGCGCTCACGCAGCTCGAACCCGTCGCGATACCAATCCAGCGAACGGCAGTTGGGGCAGCGGAGGTCAGCGTCGGCTGCGGTCATCGGGCTCCCCGGCGGCGATGTCCCCAGCCTACCGTCGATGGACGATCGTCGTCTCCGGCGCCCCTGGAGCAGGCGCGGGTCGCGCCCGGAGACGTCAACGAGCGGCTGAGGGACTCGCAGCCGAAGGCGTCCGACGTGGCGGCGGATAGCGGAAGTCGTTCAGGTGCTCGATGCAGAAGTGGCGCACGCGGTGACCGTCGCCGCCGACCTCGTAGCGGGCCGGATAGCGGCACGGCTCGGTCCCGCCGTCGCAGGCGGCCGCTCGGCCGGTGAACGAAACGCTGGGGGTCTGGCGCGACCAGTGGAAGACAGGGACTCGCAACGCTGGGTATCTCGTGAGGAAGGGGCACGCGACGGGCGCGATCCGGATGAGGACGCAGGCGCCGTGTGGTCGCGTCGTGTGGGACCAGTATCGCCGTGGCGCGTTGCGGTCCCGGCGAGACAACGGCCAAGAACTCGCAACGTGCGTGCTGGACGTCGGGACCCCCAGATGATCGCCGTCAGTGCTGGTCGTGAACGAGGGCGTGTCCCCTGCCCCGCGCGATCAGCCATCGATTCACGGGGTAGGCGACGGCACCCGCGATGGCCAGGGCGACGGCGAGGCTTCCCCAGAACAGCGGGTCGAGGAGGCCAGCGGCCATCGCCCCCGGGATGATCAATACGATCGCGGTGTCGACGACCTCCATCGTCGTGATCGACAGCGTGTCGGACGCGATGGCGAGCCGCCCGGCCCGGCGCAGCGGCATCCCGCTCGCGACGAGCGGTCGGATCGTCAGCGCGTAGCCGAAGGCGAAGGCCAGCACGATGGCGAGCAAAACCGATGGCAGGTCGTGCCAGCCGAGTGCCGTGGCGATCGCCAGTCCGAGGACCTCGCCGATCGCGCAACCGGTCAGGCAGTGGACGGTGGCGGAAAAGGCGAGCCGGTCGAGCGAGGGCATGGCGTGATCCATGCCTCGACGCTATCGATGCCGTCAAGCCGACGGTCGTGGTGCCGGAGCCGAGACTCGAACTCGGACGCCCTTGCGGGCGGCGGATTTTAAGTCCGCTGCGTCTGCCAGTTCCGCCACTCCGGCCCGCCACAGCGTACCCGCCGGCGCCGACGACGCGGGGGTGGGACCATCGGGTCCCTGCCCGACGGCCGATCCGCACCGACGATGGTCGGCACGGCCCTCGCGGAACGGCGACGGACCACTGGAGGCGGACTTGGCCATCGAGCTGATCATCGGCATCGTCGTCGGGGTCCTCGTGTTGTGGGTCGCGCTCCTGGTCCTGTTCTGGTTCTTTCGCCCGAAGGGTGTGTCGGTCCGCGAGCTCGTCGCATTGACGCCCGACGTGCTGCGCCTCCTGCGCGCGCTCATCGGCGACGGGACCGTGCCGCTGGATGCCCGCGTGGTCCTGGTCGGCCTCATCGCCTGGATCCTGAGCCCCATCGACCTGATCCCCGAGTTCATCCCGGTCCTCGGGCCGCTCGACGACGTGGTGGTCGCCGTCGTGGCGATGCGCTACGTCCGCCGGCGCGTCGGCATCGACGGGATGCGCGAACGCTGGCCGGGCAGCGACGACGGGTTCGCCTTGCTGACCCGGGTCATCGGCACGGGCTAGCCGCGATCCGACCGCGGTCCTTCGGGGCGGCACGCCATCCTTTCATCCCCCGCGGGTGATGCGCGGAGCGCCCTCCGGGTAGACGGTGGAGGCGGACCGAGGACGGCCGGCACGCGGCCGTCGACGGCCGATGAAAGGGACCCGCATGACAGAAGAACGCTCGCTCGACGAGCTCGGACCCGTCGATTTCCTGATCGTCGAGTTCCCGGCCGGCGCCCAGAACTTCACCGGCGAAGGGGCTGAGGAGCTCCTGCGCCTCCATGACGCCGGGATCATCCGGGTCATGGACATCCTCATCCTGCAGAAGGCCGACGACGGTACCGTCATGGCCCAGGAGCTGGGTGACCTCGAGGACCTCGGTGAGCTCGGCCGCCTCGAGGCGCAGCTGGCCGAGACGCTGGCCGAGGAAGACGTCGAGAACCTCGGCGCCGCGATGGACCCGGGCAGCATCGCCGCCGTCCTCGTCTACGAGAACCTGTGGGCGGCACCCTTCGCCTCGGCCATGCGCCGGGCAGGCGGCCAGCTCATCGCCAACGGCCGGATCCCGATCCAGGCCCTCATCGCCGCCGTCGAAGCCGACGCGGCCGAGCTCGAAACTGCAGGAGTCTGACATGCCGCTCGGACCAGGTCGCCGCGGCGTCGGCGTCATCGGTGCCCCTGTCGCGAAGGCCGCCGTCGTCGGCGCGGCCGTCAGGCCGGGACCCTCCCCCGTCGCCAAGGCGGCGGTCGTCGGCGCGGCCGTCAGTCCCGGACCCTCCCCCGTCGCCAAGGCGGCGGTCGTCGGTGCGGTCGTCACGCCGGGGCGCCGGCGCTTCTAGGCTACTGGCGGCGTCGCATCCCGCGACCCTCGACGAACGAACAGGCCCACCGATCCGGTGGGCCTGTCTTCATATGGAGGGCCGACCCGAGCGGCCGACAGGTCAGTGCTCGACGACCTTGTCGAGCCTGGCAGCCTCGCTGATCCAGCCCGCGATCTCGGCCTCGGTCGGGATCCGCCGGACGGTGCCCGGCCGGGCCGCGACGACCTCCTGGACCGTGATGGCGAGGTTGGCCGCGTTGCGCTGGGCGAGCTCAGCCGGCGAGTCGACACCGGCAGCTTCGAGCAGGTCGCTGTACTGCGGGCCGACGCCCGGAACGCGCATGAGGTCGGCGATGTCGACCCAATCGAGGATGAGCCTGGGGCTGATTCCCGTGGCTTCCGCGATCCGTTCGCGGTCGCCACGCTTCGCGCCGGCAGCGAGCAGGCCGTCGGTGGTCGTGATGCCGACCGCTGCCAGCTTTGCGGCTTCCGCGGGCCCGACGCCCTCGATGTCTTCGGTCCCGAGGCGTGCGGGGGCATCCGCGGCGGGCGCGTCTGCAGGTGCCGGTTCCGCCGGTTCATCGCGGTCAGCGGCCACGATCGCCGCGGCGGCGACCGGTGCCGCAGGCGCGGTCTCGGTCGGTTCATCGCGGTCGGAGGCCACGATGGCCGCAGCGGCGAGCGGCGCCGCCCCGACGGATGCCCCCTGATCAGCAGCCGGTGCGGCCGCGGCCGGAGGGGTTGCCGCTTCGGGTGCTGCAGCGGCGGCGGCCACGGTGGCCGGTGCCGCCTCTCCGACCCCGAACGCCTCCTTGACCTCCTTCGTGTGGAGGTACCAGAGGATGAACGCCGGCATCAGCGCCATCGCGAACCCGACGCCCGTGCCCGGGAACTGGATGAACGCGAGGATCGCCTCGAACAGCCCGAACCCGGCCATGATCTGGGTGAAGAGTCGAGCCCACGGCTGGAGGGCCCACAGGCCGACGGCGGCGAGGAGCCAGATGATCCCGGTGGCCACCGCGAGCCAGCCCCAGAGCCCGACGTGATCGAAGGCGGGCAGGTCACCCAGCACACCGAACCAGTCGAAGCCGAGGACCCGTAGTCCGAAGAACAGGAACCCGAAGCCCGCGAGGGCCGCGAAGAAGCCGATGACGGCGATGAGGATCGGTGGGTTCTTCACGAACGTCCCTCCACGTGATCAATGCGTGACGACATCGACACCCCCGGCCGCGGCCCCACGACGCGACGCGCCAACTCTAGCGAACTGGACGCGGTCACGACGGACGATCCGGCTCGCTCGCTGGCGGTATCGCGCCTCCAGCGGGTCGGTCCCGCCGTCAGCCAGGGTCTCGCGCCGTGAGCACGAGGGGTCCGTCCGGCGTCACGGCCACGGTGTGCTCGATATGCACCCCGCGCGACCTGTCCGCGCTCCGGATCGTCCAGCCGTCCTTGTCCATCTGGATCTGTCCGTCGCCTGCCAGGAACCAGGGCTCGATGGCGATGACCAAGCCAGGAGCGAGCTGCGGCCCGCGACCGGCCACACCTGCGTTCGGGACGTCCGGGCGCTCGTGCATCGTGCGGCCGACACCGTGACCGCCGAACGAGGTGTTCACCGCATAACCGGCCTCGGTGATCACGGCCCCGATCGCCGCGGAGATGTCACCCGTCCGGTTGCCCGGCACCGCCGACGCGATCCCCGCGTCGAGCGCCCGCTGCGCCGTCTCGATCATGTGGACGTCCTGTGGCCGCGGCGCCCCGACGAGGACCGTCAGCGCGGAATCGGCGACCCAGCCATCCACGCTCGCCGCGAAATCCAGGGTCACGTTGTCGCCGTCGCGGAGCTTGTACGCGTTCGGCAGCCCGTGGAGCACGGCATCGTTGACGGAGGTGCACAGCACCTTGCCGAAGGGCATCGCGCCGAACGACGGGTGGTAGTCGATGTAGCACGACGCCGCGCCGCGGTCGCGGATCATCGAGAGGGCGAGCGCATCAAGGTCCAACAGGCTGACGCCGGGCTTCACGACCGCCTCGAGGGCGATGAGGACATCGGCGACGAACCGGCCCGCGGGGCGCATCGCGTCGATCTCGGCGCGGCTCCGAAGCTCGATCACCGTTCAGTCCGCCGGTGCAGCGACCCTGAAGAGGCGCCGTTCGCCGGCGATCCCTTTGAGTACGTGCGTACCCGCGTCCTCGAGGACCAGTCCGGAGCCTTCCACCAGGTCCCTGGTCGTGGACGAGACGAGCACCTCGTCCGGACCCGCGACCGACATGACCCGTGCCGCCGCGTGGACGGCGAGACCGCGGGCGTTCGGCCCGACCATCTCGACCTCGCCCGTGTGCAGGCCGACGCGGATGGCTAGGCCCGCCCGCTGCGCGGAGCGTGTCATCGCGACGCCACATCGAACCGCGCGCGTCGCCCCGTCGAACATCGCCAGGAACCCATCGCCGGTCGTCGCGACCTCGCGGCCACGGAAGACGTTGAGGTCATCTCGCAGGAGACGGTTGTGGGTGGCCAGCACGTCTCGCCACGCGGCGTCGCCGATCCGGTCCATGGTCGCCGTGGAGTCGACGATGTCCGTGAAGAGGACGGTCGCTAGGATGCGCTCGCCGGGCCCTTCGGGCGCAACCCCGAATGACCGGGCGCTCGTCCACTCCAGGGTCACCCACGGCTCATCGCCCACGACCCAGGCATCGTGCCCGGATGGGATCTCGTACATCGACTCCGGCAGGATGTCGATCTCGTGTCCTTCGTCCGTTACGACGTGCATCTGCCCGGAGATGGCGTAGCCGAGATGATGCAGCTGGCACGTCTCGGTCCCAGCCACCCCCGGCATGTCCGTCGTCCATCGCCAGCCGGGCTCGTAGACCGCGCGACCCACGACGGACTCATCGAACTTGATGATCTCGCCATGGCCGTGCGGGAAGGTCCGAACTTCGTCGGGCGCGGCGAATGGGCGGGATTGCAGGCGTGGCATCGCCACTCATTCTGGACCGCGGCGCTCGGGTCCGGGTCCTCGCTCAGGCAGCGAACCTGGCGCGCCCCGCTCCTCGTGCCCGGCGGTCGACGCCTAGGAGCACTGGGTCAATGCGGCCTTGAGGGCCGTCGCCGCGTCCTGGACGCCGGTCACGGCCGTGCGGATCTCGGTCGCCTTCTCAGCCACACTGGCATCGCTCGTGAGACCCTCCAGCGCGGTCTTGAGGGTCGCGATCGACGTCTTGAGAGCTTCGACCTGCGGGCCAGCGGTATCCTTGGCCGAGGTCGCCAGGGTCGAGATGGACGCATCGACCGTGCCGACGGCTGACGTCAGCCCATCCTTGCCGACCGACTTGAGATCGAGACCCTTGAGGTCATCGAGCGCGGTCTTGACCGCGTCAGCGTCGGTGCAGACGTCGCCGTTCGCCGCCGGCGCTGACGCTCCAGCCGAGGGAGCGCTGGTGGCACCCGATGGCGCCGATCCGGTCGAGCTGCACGCGCCGAGCATCGCCGCCAACACGCCGATGGCGATCAGCGTCAGCAGGCGTCTTGTGGTTGCCATGGGTTGCCTCCCCGTGAGTCTTCGTCGGCTTGCCGCGACGGTTGCCACGCTGCGGACGTGCGTTCCACCTTAGCCCAGGTGCGCCGGCGGGGCCTCTCAGCCGGGTTCGAACGCCCGACCAAACGCCTGCCAAAACGCCGACCCGCCACCATCGACCGGTCAACCGTCGCTTGGGGTGGACCGGACCACCCCCCGGTCATCGTCGTTGGCTTCTGAACGCCACGATAAGCCTGGCGTAAGTAGCCCGACCCGCCGACCGGGCGGGTGGCGTTGACTGATCCGACCGGCATGGGCTTGTCGGCGCCGCGGGCGGATGCGCGTTGCATGGACGGTGCAACTGAAGGGCCGCCGTTGTGCGAGGTCGCGGCGGTGACCGGACGAAGTTCCGATCTTACGGTTCAGTTGGCGCTTGGTCGGACAGTCCGGGCCGTGCGCTCGATCGGTCGGACTGCAAGAAAGGAAGTCTTCATCCCATGTGGTACGTGATCGACGATCACGGCATGGTCATCGACGACCCGCAGTCGTTCTTCATGAACGCAACTGCTTTGTTGATCAGCGACGGCGTCGAAGAGTGGGTGTCCGCGGAGCGGTCCATCCGGCGTTTCCGCATCCAGACCAAGAGCGAAGGGGTACTGACGCTGCCGGCAAGCGAACTGCCCGGCAGGTGGATGCGCTTCGCCGACGAGGTCATTCCCAAGGAGCGCACCAAGGCCGAGGCGTTGAGGACTTCCCCGCCCCACGTCATGAAGGAACTGGCGATCGAGTACCTGACGAAAGACATCGTCCTGTACGAGCAGCCCAGCCTGCTCCGAGGGTCCAAGTGGGTGCTGTTCAGCGATCTTTCTCCCGACAAGCGCATCCGGCTACACGCGCGGCTTGCCTCGGCCCTGATGGTCGGGGTGGCTCGTTGGGAGCGAAGCACGCCGCACCTTCAAGTCCAGACGGCCTAGTACCGCCCACCTCCTGGCAGCGGCGGTCGAAGGCCCCCCGGCCGCTGGACTGGTCCCTTGGGCCGCCCGTCGCGACGGCGTCGCAACCAGTCGATGATCCAGTCGCTGGCCCCGTCCCAGGAGCCGGTGGTCAGGCGATCGCGGCCGTTCTGGGCGGACCAGGATTCCCAGGCGACGACGCCGGCGTCCACCAGGTCCTTGGGCCAGCCGCTGCCGATCCTGGCGACCGTCGCGTCGCGGCGAGCCGTGTAGATGCGTTCAGCCTTCGGGCCGTTGCATGGGGTAGGTGTCAGTGAAGCCGTGACACCTACCCCGTCAGCCGCCCCGGCTCCGCGTCGTCGCCCGCGATCCGGGCCCTGGCCGTCCAGCGGCAGCGGCGAGCGACCGAGGTCAGCCCCGGCGCTTCAGGTGTTCGTTGATGTCGCCCACGAGGTCCGCCAGCACCTGGTCTGGTCGGGCGGGATCGACGAGCAGGTACTTCTTGTCGAGCAGGGTCGGTGGCATCTCCACCTGGCCGACCCGGAGCGGGATGGCGCGAACTTGGCCGCCGTTCAACTCGCGGGTCATCACGATGGCGAGTTCCTTCCGGCACCAGCCCGACTCGACCGAGGCTTCCGATACGACCGCGACGAGGAAGTCCGTGTCGAAGGCCGCTTCGCTGATCCGCTCGGTGATCGACTCGCCGGCCAGCAGGGGCCGTCGTGGCCGACCTGCTGCGCTGGCGCCGGCAGCAGTTGGAACGGCAGGTCCTGAACGCTCGCACCTGGACCGGCAACCCCGAAGGACTCTGTTCACGACGCCGACCGGAACCCCGCAGCGCCGGCGGTACCTGAACGACGCGCTGGCCGTGCGGATCGCCCAGGTCAACCCACGACGGGCGGACGAAGGGCTGGCACCGCTGGCCCACCAGTGGTTCCACGCGCTCGCCACCAGGCCGAGACCTTCCAGTACGCCCAGGGCGCCCGGGATCGCGAGGTCACCGAGTTCCCGCGGCACGTCCCCGGATCGAAGGTGACCCAGCGCTACATCCACCCCGAGGCCGACATGCGCCAGGCCGCCGCCGACCGCATGAACGTCATGTTCCCGGTCGTCACGAAGGCCGCCAGCGCGCCAGGCTGACATCCGTTTAAAGGTCACGGCACTGGTCACGGGCCAAAACGAAGCCCCCGGAGGAACTCTCCGGGGGCCATTTCGTGCGTGAAATCGGGTGTGGAGGCGACGAGCGGATTCGAACCGCTGAATAGAGGTTTTGCAGACCTCCGTGTTAAGCCACTTCACCACGTCGCCGGGAATGGTTCGCCGGGCCGCGCCCGGTGGATGGCTGCCCCTCGAGGATTCGAACCTCGGTTCACGGATCCAAAGTCCGCTGTCCTACCACTAGACGAAGGGGCAGCGGGGCCTTCGGGAGGGAGGAATGGAGCGGAAGACGGGACTCGAACCCGCGACCCTCACCTTGGCAAGGTGATGCTCTACCAACTGAGCCACTTCCGCTCGGAGATCGCCCACCTCGAAAGGTGGTGCCGAGGGCCAGGATCGAACTGGCGACACCGCGATTTTCAGTCGCGTGCTCTACCGACTGAGCTACCTCGGCCCGATGGCCAACCACGGTTGGCTGCCCGTCGGCGGACCGCAGGATACCACGGGCCCTCCGGGACGTGCCACCGGCCGAGTCCCTAATCAAGCCCTTGCAGCGTCGCCGCGTCGGCCGCGGCGAGCGGCGGATCGCCGGTCAGTTCGCGCAGTCGATTGATCCGGTCGAGGATGGCCGGGTGCGTCGACATCAGGCTCGACGAACGCTCCTCGAACTTCTTGATCGGGTTCGTGAAGTACATGTGCTGGGTGCCGCGATTGGCGACCTCGAGCACCTCCTGGTCGCCCGAGATCTTGGCCAGCGCCCGCTCGAGGCCGTAGGGGTTGCGGGTCAGCTCGACCGACGACGCGTCCGCGAGGTACTCGCGCTGTCGGTTGACCGCGAGCTGGATGAACCGGCTGATGATCGGCGCGAGGATCGCCAGCGAGATGGCGACAAGGAAGATGATCGCCGCGGCACCGCCGCTGCTGCTGCCGCTGTCCCGGTCGCGGCCTCGGCCGCCGCCCCAGAACGTGAACCGCAGGAAGAAGTCAGCGAGGATCGCGATGGCACCGACCATGACCCCGACGACGAGCGCGAACCGGATGTCGAGGTTGCGGACGTGGGAGAGCTCGTGACCGAGGACGCCCTGCAGCTCCTCGCGGTCGAGCTTCTCGAGCAGGCCGGTGGTGACAGCCACGGACGCGTGCTGGGGGTCGCGGCCGGTCGCGAAGGCGTTCGGTGCCGTGTCTTCGATGATGTAGACCCGCGGCATCGGGACGTTCGCCGCGATGGCCATCTCGCGGACGACGTTCATCACCTGGGGCGCCGTGTCGTCGGTGATCTCCTTGGCGCCGCTCACCGACAGGACGAGCTGGTCCCCGGCGAAGTAGGTCGCGACACCGGAGAACGCCCCAAGGGCGACCGCCCCGGCGGTGAACACCAGGCCACCCGCCGGGTCGCCGGAAACGGCGTAGCCGATGAAGAAGCCCAGGAGTCCGAGCAGGACGACGACGAACGCCGCCATGAGGAACGAGTTCCGTCGGTTGGCGGCGATCTGGTCGTAGAAGGTGGATCCGGCCACGGGCCCTCCCGCGGGCGGGACGTCAGCTCAGCGAGAGGTCGACGTTGGGGACGTTGGCCGCTTCGGGCTCGGCGTCGAAGAACTCGCGCTTGCTGAACCCGAACGGCCCGGCGATGAGGGCGTTCGGGAAGGTGGCGATGGAAGTGTTGTAGTCGAGCACGGACGCGTTGTAGTGCTGGCGCGAGAACGAGATCTGGTTCTCCGTGGTGGTCAGCTGCTCCTGCAGGGCCAGGACGTTCTCGTTCGCTTTGAGCTCGGGGTAGTTCTCGACGACGGCGAACAGCGAGCGCAGCGTGCCGCTCAACGCATTCTCGGCGGCGGCCTGCTGGGCCGGGCCCTGGGCACCGGCCGCGACGGCAGCGGCGCGAGCATTGGTGACGTCGGTCAGGACCTTCTGCTCGAACCCCATGTAGCCCTTGACCGCGTTCACGAGGTTCGGGATGAGGTCGTGGCGACGCTTGAGCTGGACCTCGATCTGAGCGAACGCCTCATCGACTCGCAGGCGTCGCTGGACCAGGCCGTTGTAGATCCCGATCAGGACGACCGCGATCACCACGATGATGACGATGATCACGATGACTGTGAGGTCCATGTCCCTCCTCCGGTCGGCGCTACGAAGCCGTGCGTGGAACCAGTCTAGCAGCGCGCCGGGCCACGGCCGCCCAGCCCCCGATGCAGCGACGACTTCGGTGTCAGCGCCGGAAGCGCGACCGACGGCTCGATGCCAGCACGAGCGACAGGGCGCCGACGGCCCCCAGGCCGGCAAGCGTCAGCGTTAGCCCGTCGACCGGCGCACCAGCAGGGCTGACCGCGACATCCGTCGGCGGCGGGGTGAGCGGCGCGACACCGCCGGTCGGCGAGTCGCCGACGGCGACGAGGACGTAGCCGCCGTCCGGGTCGTCGTCCGGGACACACACCTCCTGGTCATCGAAGACCACGCAATTGTCGAAGGTGTGGGCGACCAGGTAGTCGACCAGGCGCGGTGCCTCGGTGTCGAAGCCAGGCGGCGCCTCGACTTCGACGACCCAATAGCTACCAGGCGCCGACGGTCGGAATACGTGGAAGCCGTTGTCGCTGGAGATCGCGTCCAGTCGCGGAGCGTCGTCGCCCTCGGGCTCGAAGACGCCGTCGCCGTCATCGAGGTAGAGGGCGAAGGTGGCACCGGGCAGGAGGGTGTCGTCGCTGGAGTCGCCAGGCGTGCCGTTGTCGTCGACCTTGCCGACGATGAGCGGTTCCTCCGATCCCGGGTCCTCTGTCGGCTCGACACCACCGGTCGGCGTCGGCTCGGCCGTGGGGGTGGCCGTCGGCGCCGGCGTCACGGTCGGCACTGCCGTCTCCGTCGGTGCCGGCGTCGCGGTCGGTTCGGGTGTCGGCGTGGCCGTCGGTGCGGGTGTCGCGGTCGGTGCGGGTGTCGCGGTCGGTTCGGGTGTCGCGGTCGGTGCGGGTGTCGGCGTGGCCGTCGGTGCGGGTGTCGCGGTCGGTGCGGGTGTCGCGGTCGGCCCTGTCGTCCCCGTCGGTGCCGGTGTCGCGGTCGCGGTCGGTGCCGGTGTCGCGGTCGGTGCGGGTGTCGGCGTGGCAGTCGGGGCTGGCGTTGCCGTCGGTGCGACGGTCGGGGTCGGGTCGGCGTAGCGGTCGCGGTCGCCGTGGGTGCCGACGTCGGACTGGGGGTCGGAGCGGCGGAACAGTCGATCTCGATCAACAGCAGACGTCCGGCGAACGCCGACGTGTCGTGCAGGGTGCGTGGGATGACCTCGGCGTGGACATTCAGCCCCCAGCTGCCCTGGTCGATCTGGAACGACGCCTCCCAGCCACTCGTGCCGATGTAGCGGAAGTCGGGCGGCGCGCCGTCATCGCCGGACGACCCGTCGACCAACTTGTCGGTGTTCCCGATCTTGACGTAGTTGTCGGAATTCGAGGGCACGATCACGTAGGTCGGGATCGTCTCCACGAAGACGTACATCGTTCCCGTCCCGCAGTCGTACCGCGCGTAGGCGTACGACAGGACCGGGTGATCCGGTCTACCCGCCTCATACATCTCGGCCAGGAAATCGGCGTCGCGATCCCAGTCGGCATTCGACCCGTCGACGCTGATGCCGGCCGACGGGAGCACCCGGATCGGCGTCGCGGCGAGGACGGTCGCCGGGGCGAGCATCACCGCGATCAGGGGGACGGCGAAGAGTGCGGCGATCCACGTGCGAGGTCGGTGTGGACGGCGGCGGTCGAGCATCGTGGGCCTCCCGGATGGCGGACGACCCTTCCCTTGTGAGCGGGATCGCGTGGGTCAGGACGTGGCGTTTGCCCGTGTCGACCCAGCGTAGACGACCCAGGCAACCTCCGTCGCGCCGCGAAAAGAACGGACCAGCCCGTCAGCAGCCTATGGTTGGTGCTCGTAGGCGCCGATATCGCAAGGTGGCGTGCGCGGCAGCCCGCGCTGATCCAGGCCGTTGATCGGGGCCGCGGCGCATGTCGCGGCGTCGCCGCTTTGGCGCGCCGGATTCGAGGCCGAATCCGTCAGGGCGATGGTCTCGGTCGGTCCGCCGTTGTCCTGGAGGCCGTCCGGGTCGAGGATGTCGGCCAGCGTCAGGCCCGCCGGGATACCGACGATGCTGGCCACCTGGGCGGTAAGGCCGCTCGTGTCGCCTCCGGCATTGCCGATGACGAGGCTGTTGCGCAGTGCCAGTTCATCGGCGATCGAAATGGCGCCATAGGGCTTCCTCGACACATTCCCGGTGATGGTCGAGTTGACGACCGTGGCGATCTGGGAGTCCCGGATGGCGGATCCGACATCGGCCGCGTTGCCGACGAAGGTGGAGTTCGAGACGGTCATCGTGGCCGCATTCCAGATGGCGCCGCCCTGGTCCGTCGCCTGGTTGCCGTCGAATGTGGATCCGCTCACCGTCAGGGTCTGGTTGGTCGGACTTCCCCATCCGTTGGCGATCGCCCCGCCGCGATACCCGCGGTTGTCATCGAAGACCGAATCTTCGATGCTCGTCGTACCAGCGTTCAAGATGGCACCGCCGTAGAAGCCAGAGCCATCCAGGCCGTTGCCGACGAACGCGGACGCCCTCACGTGCAGGGTCGCGCCGACATCGACGAAGATCGATGACCCGCCACCGCGATGGTTGCCGCCGGTCAGTGTCACGCCATCGAGGACGAGGGTCGCGCCGCGAGCGACCCAGAAATGTCGGTACACGGATGTGGCATCGGGGGTCGCATCGATGTCGGTCAAAGCGGGTTCACCCTGGATCGTGATGTCCCAGCGCACGACCACGTGATCGACGAACGATCCTGGTCCGACGTCGATCGTGTCACCCGGCGCGGAAGCCCCGAGCGCGTGGTGGATCGTCCGACACGGCGTCGCCTCGACGAGACACTCGTTCGCGCCGTCGGACCCCGTCGTCTTCACGTAGAGCGTCAGGGCCTTCGGAGCCGGGTGCGGCGGCGGGTCGACCGGCTTGTCGACGCGATGCAGGAACCCGGCCATCTGGCCGCGACTGACGTCGTTGCCGGGGCAGAACCGCCCGGTCCCGCAACCCGACGCGATGCCGGCCGCGGCGGCCCGGTCGACGTTCCCTTCGTGGGTGGTCCCGTCGTCGTCGCGGAAGTAGTCGTTGCCAGCGCCGGCGGTGAGTGGGATGGCCCGCGTCAGGAATGTCGTCATCTCATCGCGACTGACCGGATCGGCCGGGCAGAACGCCGTCGCACTGCAGCCGGTGGTGATCCCGGCGTGCGCGAGCCGGTTGATATCGACCTCGTGCGTGGTTCCGTCATCGTCGGTGAACGCATCGATGGCGGCGCCCTCGGTCAGGTCGAACATGCGGACCAGGAACGAGGCCATCTGGCCACGGGTGACGGAGGCATTCGGGCAATACGTCGTGCCGGTGCAGCCAGAGGTGATTCCTTCCGCCCACAGCCACTCGATGTCGGCCTCGAAGGTCGTCCCGGCGATATCGGTGAACGGCGTCGTGGCGGCGTCAGCTGCGCGTGCGGACGCGAACCCGCCTAGAGTCGCGACGAACGCGACCGCGACGAGGGCGGCAACTCGGCGGTGGCGGTAGCGGGCGATCCGGGAGGTGTCCATCGCGACCTCAGTTCTGCGACCCGTCGGCAATCCTCGTTCGAGGATCTCCGCTCGGGAGACGTCCCGCGCTCAGCCATCGTTACACGAGGTCGTTTGGCAGACGGCGGTGTGGGGGTGAGGGACTCGACGGCGCCCCTACGTTCCAGTACCTCTAGTCCACCAGGCCGCGTCGCAGGAAAGCCGCCATCTGGCCGCGCGTAACGGTCGCGGTCGGACAGAAGGTTGTCGCGGTGCAGCCCTTGGTGATGCCGGCCGCGGCAAGACGGTTGATGGCGTTCTCGAACGTCGACGTCTCGTCGTCCGTGAAATAGTCCGTGGTGGTGATCGGGAGGGCGAGGGCGCGGTCGAGGAACGCCGCCATCTGGCCGCGAGTGACGGTCGCCGTCGGACAGAACTTGGTGACCGAGCAGCCCCTAGTGATGCCGCTGGCTGCGAGGCGATTGATGGCGTCCTCGAACGACGACGCCTCGTCGTCGGTGAAGTAGTCCGACGACGTATCGGGAAGCTCGAGGCCGCGGTCGAGGAAGGCTGCCATCTGGCCGCGGGTGACGGTCACGGTCGGGCAGAACTCGGTGGCCGTGCATCCCTTGGTGATGCCCGCAGCCCAGAGCCATTCGATGTCCCAGCGAAATGACGACGTGCCAATGTCGGTGAACCCCGAGCGCGGATACGGCTTCTGGAGTTCGAAGGCGCCGATGTCGCAGGCGGTGGCCGCTCGGGGCTCGCCGCGCTGGTCCACGCCGCTTACCGGGGCGGCTCCGCAGATCGACGGATCGCCGAACTCGAGGGCCGGGTTGTCGAACGCATCGACGAGGGCGATCGTCCGGGTCGGGCCTCCGTGGTCGGCCAGCCCCGCCGGGTCAAGGATGTCGGCCAGCGTCCGACCCTTCGGGATCCCGACGATGCTGGCGGTCTTGGTCAGGCTGGTGGCGTCGATGTCTGCGCCGCTTGGGCCAGTGTTGCCGGCGACGATCGAGTTCTTGAGGACCAAGGTGGTGGCCCATATGCCAAGCCCGGTTTGGTACTCGTGCCCCAGATTCCCGGCGATGGTGGAGTTGATGGCGATCACCTGATCGCCCGTGACGCCGCCGCCGCCGTTCTTGGTGACTGTGCTATCGACGAGCGTCACCGTTGATGCTGAGATGCCGCCACCGCCTTCGTACGTCCCGTTCCCGCTGATCGTGGAGCGGGTGACGCTCACGGTGCCTCCGCAGATCCCCCCTGTGCCTGAGTCAGCGTAGTTGTCGCTGATCGTCGAGTCGGCGATCGTGACGGTTTTGTTCGCGATGCCCCCGCAACCGCCCGACGAATTGCCGGTGACGGTGGAGTTGATCACCGTGGTGTTGCCGTCGAAGTCAACGCCGCCGATGCCTCCTCCGGACCCGCCGCCTGGTGTCACGTTTCCACGATTGTCGCTGAGAGTGGAGCCGACGACCGTCAGTGTCCCGATGTTGAAGATGCCACCGCCCTCGTCGGCGTAGTTGTCGCTGATCGTCGAGTCCTTGACCGTCAAAGTCCCAGCGTTGAAGATGCCGCCCCCCCACCCTGGCGCGTAGTTGGCGCCGAACCCCCTCGTGACGGTCATCCCGGCCAGGGTCACCGTCGCGATGTCGCCGATCGTAAACGGGGCGTAGGCGTCAGCCCCGTGGACGGTGACCGCTCCACCGCCGTCGATCGACAGATCGCTGATGATCGCCGGCAGATCGGCGGCCAGCGTGATGACGCCGTCGGCCCTGAAGGTGATGGAGTCGGTGCCCGAGCCGGCCGGACACTCGCCCGCGCTCGCGCCGCTGGCCGTATCGGTGTTGGCGCTGATGATAGCCTCGCGCAGCGAGCAGGCTCCGTCGTTCGTGGCGATATCGCCCATGGTGTTGACGACGATGGCACCGGCTGCCACGGCCCGTGTCGCCCCGAGGGCCGCGGCGAGCTGGATCAAGACCGCCACAGCGACGACCATCCGGCGGGTCACGGCTGCAGCTCGTACGCGCCGATGTCGCAGGGTGAAGTCCGGGGCTGACCGCGCTGGTCGAGGCCACCCACCGGGGCTGCGGCACAGGTCGCGGCGTCGCCGTGGTGGCGAGCCGGGTTCGAGGCCGCGTTGGTCAGGGCGATCGTCTGCGTGGGACCGCCGTTGTCCTGGAGGCCGTCAGGGTCGAGGATGTCGGCCACGGTGAGACCTGCGGGGATGCCGATGATGCTGGCACTGCTCTCGATCCAATCCACGGGTGACACCAATTCGCTGCCCTGGGTCGAGGGGTTCGCCACGACCAGGGTGTTCCGAAGCTCGATCGGCCCGATCCCGCCTTCGATCCCCGCCGCGGAAGCCGCACGATTGCCCGTGATCGTGGAATTGGTGACCAAAGCCAGGTCAGCCCCCATCGAGCCACACAACGACGACGTCCCGCCACCGCTCACCGTCGCCCGATTGGCGCTGATCGTCGAGTTCGTGGCCTTGACCAGATACGCGCAGATCCCGCCGCCGCTGGAGGTTGCGGTATTGCCAGCGATGGTCGCTCGGTCAATCACCACCTTGCCCCCGCGGACTCCGCCACCAAATCGGGCAGTGTTGCCGCTGATCGTTGACGTGTTGACCGAAACGTCCTGGCCGGAGATCCCCCCGCCGTTCCCCTTGGCGACGTTGCCGATGATCGTCGAGTCCACGATCGAGATATGACCATTCCCTCCGCTCACCCCGCCGGCACCGCCATCGCCGGCCGAATTGCCGGTGATCCTGGATCCCTCGATCGACACGCCTTCGCTCGTATGGATCCCGCCGGCTCCCTGCGCCTTGTTTCCCTCGATGGCTGACCCGGAGATCGAGAGCGAACCAAAGCTGAAGATGCCACCGCCCCAGTCCGCGATGTTGTCGCGGACCATCGAATCAGTCATCGTCAGGGTCGCGCCCGTATCGTTGTAGATCCCGCCGCCGCGCATCGCGACATTGGATCGCGCCGTGACGTCGATGAGCTGCAAGGCGCCTCCGTTCCAGATCGCGCCGCCGGCGACCATGGTCGTACCGGGAGCCCAGATCACGCGGCCGTTGACGTACCCGGGCACGACCCCACCGCCACCGGTCAGGATCAGGTGCGCGAGCGTCACCGCACTGTCCGCGGCGACGGACAAGACGCGAACACCGTTGCGGCGGCCCGCGTCGATCGTCGTGGCCCCGGACACTCCGGTGATCGTCAGGTCGCTGCGCGCAGCAAGGCTGTGTTCCTTGAACAAGCCAGGCCCGACTTCGATCGCGTCGCTCTTGACCGCGACATCGATGGCGTGACGGATCGTCCGGCATGGAAGGCTGTTGACGAGGCACGCGTTCGCCAAGTCGTCGCCGTCGATCTCCACGAACAGCGTCTGGGGTCCACTCGGTGCCGGGTGGGCCGGCGGGGCGACCGGGCTCTCGACTCGATGGAGGAAGCCCGCCATCTGGCCGCGAGTGAGCGACGCCGCCGGACAGTAGAGCCAGGTCCCGCAGCCGGTGGATATGCCCGCAGCCGCCGCGCGGTCGATGTCATCCTCGTGCGTGGTCCCGTTGTCATCACGGAAGTAGTCGTTTCCGGCGCCGTCGGCGAGTGGGATCGCCCGCACGAGGAATGCGGCCATCTGGCCGCGGCTGACGGGCTCGGCCGGGCAGAACGTCGTTGTCGTGCAACCGGTGGTGATGCCCGATCTGGCGAGCTTGTTGATCTCGATCTCGTGGGTCGTCCCATCGTCGTCGGTGAAGAAGTCGGTGGTGGTCGAAGGTAGGTCGAACATGCGAGCCACGAACGAGGCCATCTGGCCGCGCGTCACAAGGTCATTCGGGCAGTACAGGGTCGCGCTGCAGCCTTTCGTGATGCCCTCGTCGAACAGCCAATCGACGTCGGCCTCGAAGGTCGTCCCGGCGATGTCAGTGAATGGACTCGTGGCAGCCCTGGCCGCCGGCGGGCGGGCGTAGCCGCCGAGGGTCGCGACGAGGGCGAAGGCGGCGAGGATGATCGGGACGCGCCCGAACGAACGCCCGGCCGTCACGGCTGGAGCTCGTACGCCCCGATGTCACATGGTGGCGTGCGCGGCAGGCCCCGCTGATCCAGGCCGACGACCGCCGCGCCAGCGCAGGTCGCCGCGTCGCCGTGATCGACCGCCGGGTTCGCTGCCGAGTCGGTCAGGGCGATCGTCCTGGTCGGACCACCGTGATCCGCGAGACCGGCGGGATCCAGGATGTCGCCGACCGTGAGGCCGGCCGTCAGCCCAAGGATGCTCGCCACCACCTCGTCGATCGGACCGGAGATGTTCGGCCCCTTGTTGCCGACGACGATCGAGTTCTTGAGGTTGACGGTCGCCTCTTCCATCGTGGCGAGGCCAGCACCCTCGGCGGCCGTATTGCCGGTGATGGTCGTGTTGGAGATCGTCGTCCCGCCGTCATCTGCGGCGGCGATCCCTCCACCACTGCCGGTAGCCGTGTTTCCGACGATCGTCGAGTTCGCGATGCTCGAGGCCTGACGGAGGTAGATCCCGCCACCCCCTTCCGTCGCGTCGTTGCCGCTCACAGTCGTCCCGCGCAGGCGCAGGGCGGCCCCCTCGACGAAGATCCCGCCACCCGGGCCCTCGGTGGCGTGGTTGCCCGAGATCGTCGAGTCGGTGATCGAGACCGTGGTGCCCCCGTAGTCCTGGTAGACGGTCACCCCGGCCCCGTACCGGCCCGTATTCCCGCTGATCACCGAATGGTCGATGGTCAGGCCCCCTGGCCCACCGATCCCGACGCCGCCGCGCGCATTGTCGGCGACGATCGAGTCGGTGATCGTCACGTCCGCCTCCCAGATCCCGATGCCGCTTCCGGCGTTGTCCGTGATCCTCGAATTCGACGATCTTGAGGGTCCCGAATTCGGCCCCGACTGCCGCGTACTGGCGATTGCCGGTGAGCGTCATGTCGGTCAGGACCAGGCGACCGAGCGTGTAGACGGCGTTCTTCGGGGCGCCCGTGAGGGTCATAGAGCGCAGTTCGACGTGCGCGCTGTACTCGATCCGGAAGATCGGGTCGCGAACGTTCGGATTCGTCCCGTTCGCCTCGATCGTCGTGGTGTCGGCCGACGCCCCGCGGATCGTGAGGTCCTTCAGGATGTACACGCGTTCGGCGCCGAAGGTGCCCGGGCCGATCTCGATGGTGTCGCCGTCGGCGGCCATGGCGACCGCCCGATACGGCGTCGCGCACGGCTTCGCGACGTCGAGGCAGGCGTTGCCGGCATCGGAGCCCGTCTCGCTCACGTGCAGGGTCTGAGGGTTCGAGGGCGCCGGGTAGGCCGGCGGCGCGAGCGGGTGTTCGACGCGCCGGAGGTAGGCGGCCAGCTGGCCCCTCGTCACGAGATCGGTCGGGCAATAGCGCCACTTCCCGCAGCCGGCCACGATCCCGGCCGCCGCGACACGGTCGATGTCGCGCTCGTGCGTCATCCCGTTGTCGTCACGGAAGTAGTCGTTGCCGGCACCGGCCGACAGGGGGACCGCGCGCACGAGGAACGATGCCATCTCGTCACGGCGCATCCCGTTCCAGGGGCAGAAGAGCGTCGGCGCACAGCCTTTGGCGATCCCGGCGAAGGCGAGCCGGTTGATGTCAGCCTCGTGCGTGGTGCCGTCGTCGTCGGTGAAGGCGTCGACGTCGGCGCCCTCGGTGACATCGAACATCCGAACAAGGAACGAGGCCATCTCGCCGCGAGACACGAATAGGGTCGGGCAGTACAGCGTGGGCGCACAGCCGACCGTGATGTCCTCGGCGTACAGCCAGTCGATATCGGCTTCGAAGGTCGTCCCGGCGATGTCCGTGAACGGGCTCGTGGCGGCGTTGGCGGACCGGTGGATGGGCGTACCCGCCGAGCATCGCGACGAACGCGAGGGCGAGCGAGACGCACACGGCTGCTCGTCCAGAACGGCGGCGCTTGGACCTGGGCCTGCCCATCCGCGACCTCTTGCGTGCGACCACTCGGGGTCCTCGGTCGAGGATCCCGCTGGCACGACGTCCCGTGGCGGACATCGTTACATGCGGTCGTTTGCCGGATGCGGCGATGGTGGGCGGTGAGGGACTCGAACCCCGACGCCCTCGTCCCTGCGGCAGTCGAAGCGCTGAGCGCTGGTCAGTCCCAGCCGAAACTGTAGTCGTAGGCGTGGGCGTCGCGCTTGGCCGGCGTCACCCAGCCCATCGTCGCGCAGCAGTAGACCAGCCCTGGCCTGGGCGGCTTCATGTCGAGCGCCACATACGCGGCCTGGTCGCCCACGGCGTCCGTCATGGCCGCCAGCAGGATCGTCGCGCCGGCTGGGTCTGGAACGGCCAGGTATCCGTCGAGCGCCTTCCGGGCACTGGCTGCCTTGTCTGGCGGGGCCCCGTCCAGGGCTGCGGACACTCGCGTGTCCAGGTCTTTGGTCGGTCGTTTCATGGCGCTCCTTCAGCGCCCAGCACGGAGCATCCGCAACCCCGCAGTACGCGGTCGCGGTCGTGTCAGTGGGACACCTCCATTCTACGCGGTGGCGGGTATCCGGTCCAGAAGGCGCGGATACCGTTGGCGAGTAGATGACGAGCGAACCGGGACCGAAGCAACTCGTGCCGGAGGGTCGACGGGCGGTCGTAACCCCGGACTCAACTGGAGCGGTGCTAGGTGTCCGGAGGCGACCCGTTGGACGTGTAGTGGATGCCCAACGCGCCGTCAGCGTGTTCGTGAACTTGGACGGAGGTCGCACCCTCTTCGGAACCGTCTTGGAAGGTACCGTCGATCCACCAGCAGCGCGTGTCGCCGACCTCGTCGCCGTCACACGTCCTCGGCTTGACCGACATCGTGTTGATCGTCGGCGCACGCATGTCCCGAAGCAGGGTCGCGACCAGGTCGGCGACCCGGATGCACACATCCTCCGGCGTCTGGTCACAGGTGAGTTGCCGCCCGGTGACGACCTGGTTGACATCACGACAGCCGACGACACAGCCCATCACCAGCGCAAGCAGGGCGGCCATCCAGAGCAGGCGCGTGGTCATCCGCGACAGGCTAGATGACGGACGTTTGCCAGAGACGTTGCGCACGGCGGGGGCGCGGAGAACCCCGGACGGTCCCCGGGGTACGGGAGTCATTTGAGTATGCCCAGGGGGACGACGCCGAAATCGAGCGACCGATCGGTGACCGATCGTGCGTGAAATGTGGTGGGCGGTGAGGGACTCGAACCCCCGACATCCTCGGTGTAAACGAGGCGCTCTGACCAGCTGAGCTAACCGCCCGTCGGCGCGGAGCCTACACCCGGCGGCAACGAGAACGACCGCCGGATCCGAACGAGAACGACCGCCGGATCCGGCGGTCGTCAGGAGCTGCGGTGTGGTGCCCAGGCCGGGACTTGAACCCGGATGAGTTGCCTCATACGCCCCTCAAACGTACGCGTATACCAATTCCGCCACCTGGGCACAGGTGTTCGCCATCACGGGTCCGAGGGAATGGTACCGAGGGAGGGACTTGAACCCACACGACCTTGCGGCCACTGGTACCTGAAACCAGCGCGTCTGCCTATTCCGCCACCTCGGCACGGACCCCGAATACCGGCTTACCGGCCCTCGGCGAGGCGCCATGTTAGCACATCCCAGAATCGATCCGAGGGATCGGTGACCTGGCGGATGACGGGTCCTTCGACCGTGTCGCGAGCCACCACGACCTCGTCCGGAAAGGCCAGCGGCAGGGCGTAGCGACCCTTCGCCAGCTGCTCCTGAAGGGCCTTGTAGGCCGCCTTGCGATCGACCTCGGTGCCGGGAGCACGGGCCTTGATGAGCAGCTCGTCGAGGTCCGGATCCTGCACCCCGATGATGTTCGATCGACCGGCCAGGGTCTGGCTCGAGGCGAACAGCGGGTAGAGGTCCGGGTCGAGGCCGAGGGAGACGTCGACGACGGCCGCGGCGAAGTCGCCCTTGGCGAGTCGACCCATCACGAACTCGTTGGGCGGGAGCGCGACGTGGGTCGCCCCGAGCCCGAGCGCCTGCCAGTCCGCGACGACCTTGTCCGCGGCCGCGAAGAGGCCCGGGTTGGCCTCCTCGGTCGGGCTCAGGACCTCGATCGCGAGCGGGTCCTTGGCCTTGGGCAGGTGCCAGCCGTCGGCCTTCTTCGTCCAGTCGGCAGCCTTGAGGGCCTTGGCGGCCGCGGCCTCGTCGTACGGAACCGGAGGGTTGGCCCCGGCATCGAACATCGGCGAGCTCGGCGGGATCGGGCCGCTCGCGGTCGCCGCCAGCATGGCGTAGGCCGAGTCGATCAGCCCGGCCCGGTCGATGGCCTCCAGGAGCGCCGTCCGGACCTTCGGTTCGGCGAACTCCGGATGGGTCGGCCGCAAGTTGAGCAGGACGGTGGTGAGCGTGGCGCCCGGGTAGCGCAGCAGGCGACTGCCGTCGGAGTGGCCGAGCGCGGCAGCCTGCTCGGGCGACAGTCCCGAGGCCGCATCGAGGACGCCCGCCCGGTAGTCGGCCGAGAGCGCATCGCCATCGGGATAGAAGCGCAGGTCGATACCCGCGAGGTACGGCAGCGGGCGCTCCGGGCGGACGGTCGGCGGGACCGTCGTGAGCGAATCGGTGGCATGCGCGGAGGGCTGGGCGGCCGCACCTTCGCCGTCGACGAACGACGTGGCCGGCGCGAGCGTGGCGCCCTCGGGGGTCAGCGTCGACGAGCTCGAACGGCCCGGATCCGACCGGCTGCTCGCCGAACGGGTGATCCGGCAGGAGCGTGACGGGCACGTCCGCGAGCAGGTGGGCGGGGGCGATCGGTTGGGTCAGCGCCTGCGGGAACCCGCCGAGCGGGGTGTCGAGGGTGAAGGTCACGGTCCGCTCGTCGACGGCGTCGACGGCCACCTCGCCCCACGAGCTCGCGGCGGGACCGGTGTAATCGGGGTCCTGGAGGGTGTGGATCGTGTACACGACGTCGTCGGCCGTGACTGGCTCGCCGTCGTGCCAGCGCGCGTCGTCGCGGAGCACGACGGTCCAGACCTTGCCCTCGGCGTCGACCGACCAGCGCTCGGCGAGGTCGGGGACGAGGCTGCCGTCGGGCCCATTGCGGACGAGACCCGAGAACACGAGCGCGACGAGGTCGCGATCGACCTGCGTGACGGCCGTGAGCGGGCTGACCGAGACGGCCTCGCCGACGACGCCTTCGACGTAGGGGCGGGCAGCGGCCGGGGCCTCGCTCGCGTCAGGCGGAGCGGAGGTCTGCGCGGTGGTGGCCTGGAGGGCCGGGACGCCGATGAGGCCCGCGACGATGGCGAGCAGCACGACCAGGGTCCCGACCACGAACGTATCGGTCCGAGTCATGGAACTCCGTGCGCCTCGCCGCGGAGGGCTACCGCGGCCAGTCCGTCAGGTGGTGGGAACGGGCGCGAGTACGAAGGAGGCGAGGCTGAAGAGGACGAACAGCGCGAGCAGGACGACCGTGAATTGCCACAGTCGGCGCTCGACCCCGCGGCGGCTCCGGTAGACGGCGGAATCGCCGCCGAAGGTGCCCGACAGGCCCGTCCCCCGCGCCTGCAGCAGGATCGCCACGATCAGGGCGGCGCTGACGATGATCTGGCCGATGGCCAGGAAGGGATTCACAGGTGTGCTTCCTCTGTTCGTTCGGCGACGGATGCTACCACAAGGTCGCCCGTTCGGCCGGACCGCGCACGCCGTGGACGCCGGCCCGGCAGCGTCGCTCAGACGGCTGATCCGTCGAGGAGCGAGCGGCCCGTCATGTCCGGCCAGGTCGGGAGCCCGGCCAGCTCGAGCAGGGTCGGCGCGACGTCGGCCAGCACCCCGTCGCGCAGCCTGCGCCCCGCCACCGACCGCCCGAGCAGGAGCAATGGCACGGGGTTGAGCGAATGGGCGGTCACCGGGTTGCCGGCCGCGTCGCGCAGGTCATCGGCATTCCCGTGGTCCGCGGTGATCGCGAGGATCGCGCCGGGTCCGTCCGGATCCTCGGCCTCGACGGCATCGATGGCGGCGACCACGCGGGCCAGACAGGCATCGATGGTGGCCAGGGCGGTCGTCGTCGCCGACCACACGCCCGTGTGGCCGACCATGTCCGGATTGGCGTAGTTGGCGACGATGAAGTCGTACCGCCCCGAACCGATGGCCGCCGTCAGGGCGTCGGTGACGCCGGATGCCGACATCTCCGGCTGCAGGTCGTACGTGGCCACGCGCGGGCTGGGCACGAGCATCCGGTCCTCGCCCGGCCAGGCCGCCTCGACGCCGCCGTTGAAGAAGTAGGTCACGTGCGCGTACTTCTCGGTCTCGGCGACGTGGTACTGGGTCCACCCGGCCTCACTCATCGCCTGGGCAAGCGAGCGCGCGGTCTCGGGCGGGAACGCGACCTCGACCGCGAGGCCCTCCTCGTACTCGGTCATCGTCACGACGAGCAGGTCCGACGGGGCCGGCCGGCCGCTCGGCGAGGTGCGGTCGAACCCATCGAAGTCAGGACCGTCCGCCAGCGCATGGGTCAGCTGGCGCGCCCGGTCGGCCCGGAAGTTGGCGTGCACGATCACGCCGCCCGGTTCGAGCGGAGCGGAGGCCCCGACGACGGTCGGCACGAGGAATTCGTCGGTCTCACCGCGGGCATAGGCCGCGGCGATCGCGGCGTCGGCGGTCGGGGCGTGGTGGGCGGCCTCGGCATGCACGATCGCGTCGTAGCCAGCCTCGACCCGATCCCAGCGGTGGTCGCGGTCCATCGCCCAGTAGCGACCTCCGATGGTCGCGATCCGTGCGTCCGGATGGATCGCCGCGAGCGGCGGCTCGAGCGCCGCGATGTAGCCACGGGCCGATGACGGTGGCGTGTCCCGGCCATCGAGCAGGGCATGCAGCCGGACGGCCGGCACGCCGCGACGGGCAGCGAGCTCGACGACGCCGAGCAGGTGCCGATCGTGGGCATGGACGCCGCCCGGCCCGACCAGGCCGACGAGGTGCAGCGGCGTCCCGCTGGCGATGGCCCGGTCGCAGGCGGCGATGAGGGCCGGCCGATCGAAGAACGACCCGTCGGCGATCGCCGCATCGATGCGGGGCAGGTCCTGGAGCACGGGCCGGCCGGCCCCGAGATTCAGGTGCCCGACCTCCGAGTTGCCCATCTGGCCCGGCGGCAGCCCCACGGCGTCCTCCGACGCGCGCAGCACGCTGTGCGGCCAATCGGCCAGCAGGCCGCGCCACGTGGGCATGGGCGCGGCGGCGATGGCGTCGGCTGAAGGGTCGCGCCCGATCCCGAAGCCGTCGAGGACCACGAGCACGATGGGTCGCGGCCGCGCGGCGGTCACGGCCGTCACGCTCGGCGGCCCGGTCGCGCGGTCAGGACGCGAGACCGCGCGCCTGCGCGGTCATCCCGGCTCGGGCGACGATGCCGGCCATCTCGTCCGGTTTGAGCGAGGCGCCACCGACCAGGGCGCCGTCGATCGCGGGCTCGACCAGGAACTCGCCGATGTTGGCGCTCGTGACGCTTCCGCCGTACAGGATCGGGACCTCGGCGGCGCCGTCCGGCCAGCCGAGGGCGCCGAGGCTGGTTCGGATCGCGTCGGCCATGGCGGCGGCATCGGCGCCCGTCGCGTTCCGGCCCGTCCCGATGGCCCACACGGGTTCGTAGGCGATGACCAGACCGGCTGCGGTCAGGGCGGCGGCGTCGTGGTCCTCCAGGGCGCCGCGCAGCTGGGTGTCGACGACGGTGGTGGCTCGGCCCGCCTCACGATCCTCGAGCTGCTCCCCCACGCACAGGATGGGTCGCAGACCGGCGTCGACCGCGCGCCCGAGCTTGCGGCCGATGAGGGCATCGGTCTCGGCCGCGTCGCGGCGGCGCTCCGAGTGACCGACGATGACCCAGCTCGCGAGCCCGACGAGCATCGGCGCGGCGATCTCGCCCGTGTAGGCGCCCGCGAGCTCGTGGTGGACGTTCTGGGCACCGACCGCGACATCCGGATCGGCGACGGCCAGCGCGTCACGCACGGCCGCGAGGCACACGAACGGCGGACAGATGACCCGGGTAACGCCGTCGGCCCGGGTCCGACCGGCGATCGTCGTCGCCAGCTCGCCGGCGTCCGCGGGGGTCGTGTGCATCTTCCAGTTGGCGGCCACGATCACGTCACGCATCGCCCGCCATGATGTCACCGCGCACCCGTCGGCGTGGGTTGCGGACGGGTGCCCGGCTGCGGCTGGGTGGCTGGCTGCGGCCCACTGTCCGGCTGCGGCCCGGTCGGTGGCGCCGGCTCCAGCTCAGCGAGGCGCTCCATGCGTTCGAGGGCGCGCTGGACGGCGGATCGGTGCAGCTCGAGGCGCTCGGCGAGCTCGGTCAGCGTCGCCTCCGGGGTCTCGCGGCGGGCGTCGGCGACGGTGCGCACGACGAAAGGCTGCTCCTGCAACCGGCCATCGGCGTCGAGCACGGCGATCGCGTCGAGCTGCCGGCCCGCGGCGGCCACCGCGCGCTGGAGGTTCGCGGACTCGGCGTTGAGGACGCGGTTGAGCTCGCCGCGCAACGCTCGCGACACCTGGCGCGCCTCGAGCTCGAGGAGCGCACCCGCCGAGCCGATCCGACGCAGGAAGGTGCCGACGGCTTCGGCGCTCTTCCAGGTCACGACGCCACGGTCACGGCGCACCCGCCACGACGCCGGCCCCACGACCTGCGCGAGGCGCCCGGCGAGCACCGGCGCCTCGGCCGGGGCCACGACGAACTCGAGGTGGGTCCGGCCCCCGGCCAGGCTGAGCGAACCGTGGGCAAGGAACGTGCCCCGCAGCCAGGCGGTGCGGCAGTGCTCGGCCGCGGTGTCCCAATCGAAGGGGGCCGTGGACGCATCCCCGACCGCACGGCGCAGGCGGACGGCCAGCCGGGCGACCGCGGGCTCGCGGGCGACGAGGTCGGTGCCGAGCCCGGCGGCCTCGGCCAACCGGTCGCAGGGCCGGGCAGGATCGATGCCCGCGAGCTCGTTGCGCAGGGCGACGACCAGGTCCCGCTCGGTCTGGCTCATCTCATGCCGACCGCATCGAGGCACGCCGCCGGGCGTTGGTCTCGGCTTCGTAGGCTCGGAGGACGGCAACGGCCAGCCGCCCGGGGTCGTGATGGTGGGCGTTGGCGGGATCGACGACGTCGTCGAGCATGAGGCGAGGCTGCGGCACGGTCGCCGGCGGCCAGCGCGGACGGACCACCTCGGTGTGCCAGGTCTCGGGAATCCGGGCATCGAACCCGTCGTTGGCGATGACGAGGTCGACCAGGCCGGGCGCCGTGTGCGCGATGAGGGCGTCGACGTGGGCAGCGAGGTCCATGCCGATCGTCTCCCCGTCCTGCGTGGCGACGTTGCAGACGAAGATGCGCGGCGCCCGCGCGGCCAGGATCGCCTCGCGGATGCCCGGCAGCAACAGGTTCGGGAGGAGGCTCGTGTAGAGGCTGCCGGGGCCGAGGACGATGAGGTCGGCATCGGCGATCGCCTCGATGGCGTCGCTCGATGGCGTCACCCCGTCGGGCGTGACCCAGACCTCGTCGATGCTCTGGGTGCCCATGATCTGCGACTGGCCGTCGACGACCGTCCCATCGGCGCAGCGGGCATGAAGGGTGAGCGGGGTGCCGGCGACGGGCACCACCTGCCCGCGGACGGCCAGGATGCGGTTGAGGCGCCGGACACCCTCTTCGAAGTCGCCGCCCTCGATCGCGGTCATCGCGGCAAGGAGCACGTTGCCGACCGGATGTCCGGCGAGGCCGCTGGCGTCGGGCGCGTCGCCGACCGGGAAGCGGTACTGGAGCAGCTCGTGCATGAGCGGTTCCGAGTCGGCCAGCGCGACGATGCAGTTGCGGATGTCACCGACCGCCGGGATGCCGAGCTCTTTGCGCAGGACGCCCGACGAGCCGCCGTCGTCGGCGACCGTCACCACTGCGGTCAGGTTGGACGTGTGCTCCTTGAGACCGCGCAGGAGGACCGACAACCCCGTCCCGCCGCCGATCGCCACGATGCGCGGTCCGCGGGCGAGCTGGTGCTTCTGGTACAGGACCTCCACGAGGGGCTGGTCGGCATCGGGCGCGCGGAGCGGATCGGTCATGACCCGCAGGACGCGATAGCCACCGTAGACGAGCAGCGCCACGCCGATGCCACCGACGACCAGGAGACGCCACGACGGCGGCAGGAACTGCAGGGTGGCGGCGTCCATGACGGTCCCGGCGAACCCACCCGGCTCGAGGTCCCGGGTCAGCTGGCGCAGCAGGCTCGCGACGGCGAGCGCCAGGAGCAGGAGACCGACGAATACGACGACGAGCCAGCGCTTGACCCCGATCCCGAGCGACAGCCAGCGCCGCAGGTTCACCGCCGGTCGAGCTCCCGGTGGAAGATCGAGACCGGGCCCAGATCGCGTCCGCGCAGCCAGTCGGCGAGCGCCTCGCCGATGGCGATCGAGCGGTGGAAGCCGCCCGTGCAGCCGATGGCGATCGTCAGGCGCGACTTCCCCTCCCCGACGTAGGCCGGGATGAGCAGGTCGAGGAAGTCGTGGAGCTGGGCGAGGAACTGCTGGGTGATCGGCTGGCCGAGGACGTAGGCCGACGTCTCGGGCGTGAGCCCGGAGTTGTTGCGCAGCTCGGGCAGGTAGAACGGGTTCTGCATGAACCGGACGTCGAAGACGAGGTCCGCTTCTAGGGGCACGCCGAACTTGTACCCGAAGGTCAGGATCTGGAGGGCCAGCTGGTCCGGGCGGGCCGTGGTCGCGATCTGCGCGAAGAGGCGCTCGCGGAGCTGGCGGAGCGACAGGTTCGACGTGTCGACGATGACGTCGGCCTCGGAGCGCACCGGCTCCAGCATCGCGCGCTCCATCGCGATCGAGCTGGCGATGCCGCGACCGTCGGCCAGTGGATGGCGATGGCGGGTCTCGCTGAACCGACGGATGAGGATCTCGTCGCTGGCCTCGAGGAACACGATGCGCGGCACGATGCCGCGACCTTCCAGCGCCCCACGCATCGCGGCGAGCGCGACCGTCGCATCGCCGGCGCGCACGTCGAGCACGATGGCGACCTTGGCGAACCGGTCGCGATCCGAGGAGACGAGCTCGGCCAGCTCGACCAGCAGCTCGCTCGGCAGGTTGTCGACGACGGTGTAGCCGAGGTCCTCGAACAGCTTGGCGGCGGCCGTCTTGCCGCCACCCGACAGGCCGCTCAGGATGACGACCGCCTGCTCCTCCGGCGGCTCGGACGACGAGCCGGCGACCGGCTCCGCGGCCCAGGAGTCGGGGGCCTTGCTCACCGACCCGTGCGTCGGATGACGAACACGGTGGCCTCGAAGAGGACGTACATCGTCCCGCCCAGGACGATCGGGCTGACGAGGTCGCCGCCGGGCGTGGCGACCGCCGCGAAGATGGCGATGCCCAGGATCACGTACCGACGGGAGCGGCGCAGCTGATCGGACGTGAGGATGCCGCCGCGCGCCAGTCCGTACAGGACGATCGGGAACTCCATGACGAGGCCGAACGCGAGGAACATCGTCGTCACGAAGTCGAAGTACGGTCCGGCGGCGATGTCCGCGACCATGACCGAGTCCGTGAAGCTCAGGAGGAACTGGGTCGCGTACGGGAGGACGACGATGGCGATGCCGACGCCGAGGGCGAAGAAGAGCAGGGCCAGCGGCACCCACGGCCGGACGGTCCGGCGCTCCGATGGCGTCAAGCCGGGCGAGATGAACGCCCAGCCCTGGTAGAGCAGGACCGGCATCGCGAGGATCACGCCGATCACGACCGAGATGCGGATCTGGATCATGAACGCATCACCCGGCCCCAGCACCTGGACCTGATGCGTCGGCAGGAGGTTCACGATGGCGTTGCGGACGTCGGTCGCGAAGTAGAACCCGACGGCCGAGGCGACCGCGACGGCAAGGATGCAGCGGAAGAGTCGGGTGCGCAGCTCGCCGAGATGATCGACGAGGGACATGGTCGCCCCGTCGCCGGTCGCCGGCGGGGCGGGCTCCGGGCTCACCGGGACCGGGACGCCCGGATCGCGCAGGGCGTCAGCGTCGGCCATGGAAGCCGTCGATCCGCGGGCCTAGGAGGTGGTGCCGGGCGTCGGCTCGCTCGACGGGGCCGTGGGCGCCGGAGCGACGGCTTCGGCGGTCGCTGCGGCCGCGACCGCCTCAGGCGCCACAGCCGCGGCCGGAGCCACCTGCGCGACGCTCGGGGTCTCGGGCGCGGGGCCGCGAGCCGGAGCGGCGGCCGCCGGAGCGACGGCCGGGGTGGGCGGCAGCGGCGAGGTGTCGATCGACACGGATTCCTGGATGTCGGAGGACGCCTTGCGGAATTCCTTGATGCTCTTGCCCAGGGCCGCGCCGACGTCCGGCAGCTTGCCCGGGCCGAGGATGAGCAGCGCGATCACGAGGATGATGACGAGTTCGAGGGGGCCTGGTGTCGGCATGGTGAAAGGCTCCTGAGACGGCTGGACCGCGGCGGCTAGGGTAGCACAGGGAGGCGTTCAGCCCAGTCGGCGGCGGCCGCCGCGACACGGTCGAACGGGTCCCCTGGCGCCCCGTCGGCGGCCGCTCCGGCGATGCCCCGGGACACGTTCACGAGCAGGCCGCCACCCGGTCGTCCGCCGGCGGGTGCCGCGGTCGCCGGACCGTCGGCGAGCACGGGTTCGATGCTGCCGCCCTGGGCGCCGACACCCGGCACGAGGAAGGCCAGACCGGGCGCGACGGCCCGGATCGCGGCCAGCTCCCCGGGGGCCGTGGCGCCCACGACGAGCCCGACGGTGCCACCCGGTCCCCAGCCCGTCGCGAGTCGGGCGACCCGGGCGTGGAGAGGTTCCGCCGGCGCACCGGTCGCGGGGTCCTCGGCCACGACGAGACCCTGCAGCTCGCCCGCTCCGGGATTGGAAGTTCGGCACAGCAGGTAGGCGAAGCGGTCCAGCCGCTCGAGGAGCGGGGCGATCGCCTCCGAGCCCAGGTACGGGTTGACCGTGACGGCATCGGCACCGAGGCCGTCGAACAGGGCCACGGCCTGGCGTGCGGCGGTCGATCCGATGTCGCCTCGCTTGGCGTCGGCGACGACCGGCACCTCCGCGGGGATCGTCGCCCGTAGCCGTTCGAGGGCGGCCAGGCCGGCCGAGCCGAAGGCCTCGAAGAACGCGAGGTTCGGCTTGACCGCGGCGGCATGGGGGACGGCGGCCTCCAGCAACAGAGCGGCGAACCGCTCCAGCCCGGCCAGATCCGTCCCGAAGCCGGCCGGCAGGGCCGCCGGGTCGGGGTCGAGGCCCAGACACAGCACGGTGCCGGTCGCGGCGGACCGGGCCGCGAGGCGCTCGAGGTAGGTCGCGGTCACGAACGAGCCGTCACTGGCTCGTGGCGGGCGTGCTGCCGGAGGCGCTCGGGACCGCGGTCGGGGCGATCGTGGGTGGCGGGGTCGCCGGCAGCTGGTCGGCCGGGATGAACCAGTCGGGGCCGGAGTCCGCGTCGAGCCCCGACACGACCGTGAGGTCGATGGTGTCGGCGACCGTCCAGTTCGGCGCGTCGCCATCGAGCTTGGCGAGCCGCAGGTCGACCGTCTGGCCGTCGATGTGCAGGAAGGCGACGCCGTCCCCGGCCGGCGACCAGACCGGCGACCACGAGGTCGCGTCGTCCGTCAGGCGCATGACTTCCTTGCCGGTCGAGCCGTCCAGGATGACCACGTCCGACCCGATGGCCGACGTCTTCGTCGCGGCGATGTACTTGCCGTCGGGCGAGTACGAGGGCTGGAGGTAGCCGGGACCGGTCATCTCCTTGACGGTGCCCTTCGCCGGGTTGTAGCGCATGATCGTGGGGGCGCCGCGCGAGCCATCGCGACCGTTGCGGACGTACAGCAGGAACTGGCCGTCCGGCCGCCACTCCGGGTCCTGGTGGCCCAGGACGCCCTTGACCCCGACGTCGACCTTGCGGAACTTCTTCGTTGCCGGGTCCCATAGCTGGAGGACCACCGTGCCCTGGTCCGGGATTCGGGGCGTCCGACACGACGGCGATCTTGCCGCCGTTCGGCTGGACGACCGGCTGGCGGATCCAGTAGGCGTAGGTCAGGTTGCCCTTCTTGAACTTGCTCGTCGCGAGCCGTTCCGGCTGGCCGCTGCCGTCCGCCTTGATGCGCATCAGCTGCGGGACGTCGAGCGCGTACGACTCGATGCCGTGGATCGTGCCCCACTTGCCCTCGTCGGCCACGGTGTGGATGTAGTAGATGTAGTCCCCGTCGGGCGACCACGACGGCATCGCGTCGTCCCCGCCCTGGGTCAGCTGACGGGTCTTGTCGTCGGTCTGGATCCAGATGTTGCCGGCCTTCGCGTAGACCATCGAACCCTGGAAGGCGGCCTCGTCCGGGACGATGACCACGTTCGACGGCGCCGGCGTCCGGGCCGGGCCGCCGTCGCCGGTGCCGTTCCCGTTGCCCTTGCCGTTGCCGCTCCCAAGGCCGAGGGGCACCTCGCCCTGGAGCAGGTTGAACGTCACGATCGCGACGAGCACCAGGCCGACGATCGCGAGCGCGGGCGCGATCCACGATCCGACGGGTCCGATCCCGTACGGGTCGCTGGCGCGCGGCGGACGCGGCTTTGCCGGGCCGCTCATGGCGTCACGCCGACCGCGGCCACGACCGGTACGACCGCCGGACCGCCCAGGATGGCCGCCGCCTCGGGATGGGCACCACTCGGGGCCGCGTCGCGGATCTCGAGCTGGAGCGATTCGAACCCGCCGAACCTGCGGCTCGTGACCCGGGCGACGACGTCGATGCGGTCGCCCTCCGCGACGAGGGCCGCGATGTCGGCCCGTCCGAAGGCGATCCCGTCGAGCACGTCGCGATCGCGGCGCAGGGTCATGGAGGTGTGGTCGGCGCCCGCCAGGCGCACGCGGGTCACGGTCAGGCCGAGGACCGCGACGAGCGGCTCCGGGTTGCCGGGGCCGTACGGCGCGAGCGATGCGAGCTCACGGTGCAGGGCGTAGTCGATGCCCATCGCCGGGAGCGCCAGGTCGATGCGCAGCGCAGCGCGCGGATCGGGCGGGACGGCCGTGCGGGCGATGGCCTCGAACCGGTCCTCGAACTCGGGCCAGCGCTCGGCCGGGAGCTCGAAACCGGCCGCCCCGGCATGCCCGCCGTAGCGCGTGAACAGGTCGGCGCAGGCCTCGAGGGCGGCACCCAGGTCGATCGAGCCGTCGCTCCGGCACGATGCGCGGATCGTCTCGCCGAGCTCGGCGCCGACGATCGCGGGGCGCGAGCGGTCCTCGGCCAGACGGGCGGCCACCAGCCCGACGATGCCCACCGGCCACGGCCCATGGACCATCGTCGCGGGACGGTCAGGGCTGCCCTCGACCATGGCGCGAGCCTCGGCCACGGCAGTCGCCATCAGGTCGCGACGCGTCTTGTTGGCGGCTTCGAGCGCTTCGGCATGGACCGCGGCCTCGGTCGCGTCCTCGGCAAGCAGGAGTCGCGCCGCCTCGAAGGCCTCCCCCACCCTGCCGGCCGCGTTGAGGCGTGGCGCGAGGGCGAAGGCGATGGTGTCGAGGTCGACGTCGGCCGGCGCGACCCGCGCACGCTCGAGCAGCGCGGCGACGCCGGGTCGCGGGCGGGTCCGCATCAGCTCGAGCCCGAGCCGGGCGATGGCGCGGTTCTCGCCCACGATCGGCGCGAGATCGGCGACCGACCCGATCGTGGCGAGGTCGGCCAGGTCGAGCGCGGCGGCCGGGCCACCCGGCAGGTCCGCCAGCAGGAGCTGGGCGACCTTGAATGCCACGCCGCTTCCGGCCAGCCGGTCGTCCGGGTACACCGAGTCGGCCCGATGCGGGTTGACCACGGCGACGGCCGGCGGCAGCTGCGGTGGCACGCGGTGGTGATCGGTGACGATGACGTCGATGCCGCGCTCCGACGCGACCGCGATCTCGGGACCGGAGCTCGTGCCGCAGTCGACGGTGACGATGACCCGGGCGCCGGAGCGCTCGGCGGTCTCGATCGCGGCGAGCGACAGGCCGTGGCCCTCGTCGAGGCGGCTCGGGACGTACGGCTCCACGACGACCCCGAACCGGCGCAGGGCGATGGTGAGGATGGCCAGACCGTCGAGGCCGTCCGCGTCGAAGTCGCCGAACACCATGACGCGCTCGCCGTTGTCGCGAGCGCGCCGCAACCGCTCGAGGAGCCGGTCGGCGTCGGGCAGGAGCGCCGGATCGTGCAGGCCGGCAAGGGGCTCGGCGAACCAGGCGTCGAGATCGGCTCCGGTCGTGACGCCCCGGCGGGCCAGCAGGCTCGTCATCCGCGGCGCCAGGCCACGCCGGGCGGCCGCCTCGGTCAGACCGTCATCGAGCGTGAGGGCGTCCGGAAAGGTCCATCGGAACCGAGGCTCGAGCATGGAGGTCACGATGCCACGAGGCGCTTGCCTGCGCCTCTACCGGTCACGCCCGTCGTCCGTCCGGTGGTCAGGATGCGGCGCGGCGCGCGCGCGGGGCGCGGGACGCGGCGATGCGACCGTGGCGCCGATCGTCCCAGAGGTGCCAGTCGACGAGGAGCGGGCTGGCCACGAAGATCGACGAGTATGTCCCCGACACGATGCCGATCAGCAGCGCCAGGACGAAGTCGTTGATCGCCGCGCCACCGAACAGCCACAGCGAGAGCAGGGTCAGGACCACGGTGAGGCTGGTCATGATCGACCGACCGAAGGTCTGCAGGATCGAGTGGTTGACGATCTCGGCGAACGGCTCGCCCAGATGCCGGGCCTTGTTCTCGCGGATCCGGTCGAACACGACGATCGTGTCGTGGACCGAGAACCCGATGACCGTCAGCATCGCGGTCACGAACAGGGCATCCACCTCGACGTGGAAGAAGGTGCCGAGGACGGCGAAGGCGCCGACCACGATGATCACGTCGTGGAGGAGCGAGACCAGTGCCGTTACGCCGAACTTCCAATCGCGGAAGCGGTAGGTGATCCAGGCCATGATGCCGAGCGACCCGACGAGGATGAGGATGAGCGCCTGGTTGATGAGGTCGGCGCTGACGACCGGACCGATCGTGGTCAGGCTGGCCTGCGACTCGATCGGGCCGAGCTCGTCCTCGAGGGCCGTGACCATGGCGCCGAGCTTCCCGTCAGTCGGCAGCTCGGTATTGCCGACCGGGGTCGTGGACGGCGACGCGGACGGCGAGGCCGAGGCCCCGGCGGACGCGGACGGCGATGCCGAGGGTGCGGCGCTCGGTGACGCGGACGGTGCCGCGCTGGCGGACGCGCCCGGGCTGGCCGACGCCCCAGGAGATGCGCTCGCCCCGGCCGAGGGCGAGGGACTCGGGGCCGGCGCGGGCTGGAGGCCGATCTGCTCGGTCTTGATCTCGATGTAGCCGCTGCTCGTGTGGATGGCGGTCGCGTCGAGATCGTGCGCGGCGAAGACCGCCTCGACCTGTTCCGGGGTGACCGCAGCGTCCTCGAACTTGATCTCCCAGCGGGTGCCGCCGGTGTAGTCGATCGTGAACTGCAGCCCCATGTCCGTGAACGGCGTCAGCAGGATGAAGACCAGGCCCGGGATCGTCAGCGCCAGTGAGATGACGTAGAAGATCTTGCGCTTGCCGATGACGTCAAACATCGGCGCGCACCGGGCGACGGCTGGGCGGTCGGGCCAGCCCCTGGGCGACGAACTCGTCATCGCGCAGGCCATACAGCGATGCCTTGCGGGCCCAGTCCTGGCGGACGATGACCCGCAGGATCGAGCGGGTCACGACGATCGCACTGAACATCGAGACAAGGACGCCGATGATCAGGACGAGCGCGAACCCGCGGATCGTCGACGATCCGAACGCGTACAGGATGGTCGCGGTGATCAGGCTCGACACGTTCGAGTCGAGGATGGAGTTCCAGGCTCGGTTGAAGCCCGCCTCGACGGCGGCCGGGAGGGACTTGCCGAGCCGCAGCTCCTCCTTCATCCGCTCGAAGATGAGGATGTTCGCGTCGACGGCCATGCCGATCGAGAGCACGAAGCCCGCGATGCCGGCCAGGGTCAGCGTCACCGGGATGAGCCGGAAGATCGCGAAGACCACGAGCGAGTAGTAGATGAGTGCGAAGGAAGCGACCGCCCCTGGCAACCGGTAGTACAGCAGCATGAACGTGATCACCAGGGCGATGCCGATGAGACCAGCCAGCAGCGTCTGGTTGAGGAACGTCTCGCCGAGCGTGGCCGAGATCTGCTCCGTGGAGAGCTCCTGGATCGGGAACGGCAGCGAGCCGAACTTGAGGATCGTCACGAGCTCGTTCGCTTCCTTGGCCGGGAAGCCACCGATGCCACCAGCGCTGATCTGCACCTGGCCGTTCGGGATCGAGCTGTTGATGACTGGCGCCGAGATGACCGACGAGTCGAGGGTGATCGCGAAGTAGTCCCCGACGTGGGCGGCCGTGTAGTCGCCGAATAGCTTCGCACCCTCGGGCTTGAGCACGAAGTCGACCGTCAAGCCGCCGCCCTGCGAGTCGGTGCCGACCGCCGCCGACTCCACCTGGTCGCCGCTGAACAACGGCGGGAACGCCTTCAGGTCGAGGACCTGGTCGCGGGTCGCGGTCGTCTGGCCGAGCGGCACGAAGTCCAGCCGGCCGGTCTGGCCGACGAGGCGCCGGACGGCGTCAGGATCGGTGACGCCCGGCAGCTCGACCACCACGCGGTCGGCGCCCTGGACGACCACGACCGGTTCGGATACGCCGGTCTGGTTCACGCGCCGCTCGATGATGTCCTTGATGACGTTCATCGACTCGGCCGACGGTGACTGGCCGTCCTTGGGCAGGGCCTCGTACTCGACGCGCAGGCCGCCCTCGAGGTCGAGCCCGAGCTTGGTGACGACAGGTCGCCAGGCGCCGTCGTCCGCGGACGGGTCGGGAAGCTTGAGGCCTGGGAAGAAGTTGATCATCAGCGCCAGGACGCCGATGAGGATGATGAGGATCGGTCCGGCTCTACGCATACCGGCGGGATGGTACACGGAACCTCTCGGGCGCGCCGTCTGCCCTCCGGAAATCAGGCCTCGAGCGTCGCCTTGATCCGTTCCGCCAGGGCGCGCCCGATCCCGGGGACCGCCGCGATCTGCTCGACCGGCGCATCCCGGACGCGCTTGATCGATCCGAAGACCTTGAGCAGCTCGCGCTTGCGCTTGGGCCCGACGCCGGGCAGGTCGTCGAACGCCGACCGTACGGTCCGCTTGTCGCGCAGCGACCGGTGATAGGTGATCGCGAAGCGGTGGGCCTCGTCGCGCAGTCGCTGGACGAGATACAGGGCGGATGACGTCGGCGGCAGCACGATCGGGTCGCTGCGGCCGGGCAGGAACAGCTCCTCGCGCTCCTTGGCCAGCCCGGCCAGCGGCAGGTCGTGGAGACCGATCTCGTCGAGGACCTCCTTGGCCGCGCTGACCTGGCCCTTGCCACCGTCGACGATGACGAGGTCCGGCATGGCCCAGCGCCGCTCCTCCTCGGTGCCTTCCTCGCCGGCCTTGGTCACCCGGAAGCGGCGACGCAGGACCTCCTGGTGGCTGGCGAAGTCGTTCGGACCTTCGACCGTCCGGATCCGGAATCGCCGGTACTCGCCCGAGCGCGGCTTGCCGTCCTCGAACACGACCATGCTGCCGACCGACTCGCTGCCCTGGAAGTTGCTGATGTCGTAGCACTCGATGCGCAATGGCGGGCCGGCCAGCCCCAGCGCGTCGGCGAGCTGCTCGAGGGCCGCCAGCGTCTTGCCCTGGTCGGCCAGCCAGCGCGCCTGCTCGCGGGCCAGGTGCTCTTCGGCGTTGCGGGTGGCCAGCGCCAGCAGTTCGCGCTTCTCGCCGCGCTGCGGCACGTGCAGGTGGACCGGTCCGCCGCGCCGCTCCCCGAGGAATACCTCGAGCTCGGTGGCTTCGCGCGGCACCCCCGGGACGTAGACCTCGCGCGGGATCGAGGTCGCCTGTGCGTAGTACTGCTCGAGGAAGCTCGCGAGGACCTCGTCGTCGGTGGCCTCGCGGGCGGCGTCGAGGATGTAGACGTCGCGGCCGATCATCTTGCCGTCGCGCACGACGAACAGCGTCATGGCGGCCTGGTTGTCATGACGGGCCATCCCGACGAGGTCCAGCTCGGCGTGCCCGAAGGCCGCCATCTTCTGGCTCTCCATCGTCCGCTCGATGGCGCGGACCTTGTCACGCAGCGTCGCGGCGCGCTCGTACTCGGTCCGCTCGGCGGCCGCGGCCATCTCCTTGCGCAGGGCCTTGACCAGCGTCTCCTGGCGGCCTTCGAGGAACAGCTCGACCTGCTCGATGTCGGCGCGGTAGTCCTCCTTCGAGATGGCCTCGATGCACGGACCCTGGCAGCGCTTGATGTGATACAGGAGACACGGACGTTGGAGGGCGCGCTCGCCGTCGCGGATGTCGATCGTGCAGGTCCGGAACGGAAAGAGCCGGCGGACGAGGTTCATCGACTCGTCGACGCTCGACGCCGAGGCGTACGGCCCGAAGTAGCGGCTCCCGTCGTTGGGCAGCTTGCGCGTCCGCTCGACGCGCGGGAAGTCGTCGCCCAGGGTGATCTTGATGTACGGGTAGCTCTTGTCGTCCTTGAGCCGGACGTTGAAGCGTGGCTTGAACCGCTTGATGAGGTTCGACTCGAGGAGGAGCGCCTCGCTGACGCTGTCGACTTCGGTGATCTCGACGTCTGCGACGCGATCGATGACCGATCGGATGCGGTGGATCTCGCCACCGGGCGCCTGCTTCTGCCAGTAGCTCCGGACCCGGTTGCGCAGGCTCTGGGCCTTGCCGACGTACAGGACGTCGCCCCGGCTGTCCTTCATCAGGTACACGCCGGGGCGGTCCGGGAGTCGCTTGAGGGTCGCCTCGAGCTCGGGGGTCACCCCCCGATGCTAGGGCAACCGTGGCGGGCCGTCGCTAGCGGGCCTTCGGGGCCTTCGTCTTGGCCGCCGTCTCGGCACCGTGGAGCTGGAGCGTGACGGTTCCGGCGACCAGGCCGGCGATCCTGGCGGTGACCCGGTGGCAGGAGCCGGCAAGGTCGCTCGTATCGAGCGACGCGTTCCAGCGTCCGCCACCGTAGGTCAGCGCCAGGACGACCGGGTCGCCGCCGCTGCATGGGGTGACGTGCAGCGCGGCCGGGCCGGTCGTCCGGACCTTGCCGTTGACCGACAGGATCACCTTGACCGGCACGGTCCGGCCACGGTTGGCGTCGAACGAGTCCGACCCGGAGCCGACGGGCTCCAGCCAGGTGGCCGCCGCCGAGGGACCGCCGACGTAGTCGACCGAGACGTCGAACGTGCCGGTCGTCGAGTTGCCGCTGTCGTCGGTGGCGGTGCAGGTGACGGTCGTGGTCCCGACCGGGATGGCCGTACCGGCCGCCGGCAGGCAGCCGACCGTCGGCGCCGCATCGACGATGTCGGTCGCGCTGGCCGGGTCGTAGGCGAGGGTCGCGCCGGCCGGGTCATCGGTCGTGACGCCGTGATCGGTGTCGGTGGTGAGCGACGGGGCGGTCGTGTCGACGACGGTCACGTCGAACGTGTCGTCGGCCGTCCGTCCGCCGCTGTCGGTGACCGAGCAGGCGACCGTGGTCGTGCCCAGCGGCAGGACCTCCCCTGCCGCCGGGCTGCATGTGGGGCTCGGGTCGGGGGTGTCCTCGGCGTCCGTCGCGGAGACGCCCGGATACACGGCCGTCCAGCCACCGGTGGTGTCGCCCTCGACCGTCTGGTCGGCGGGCACGGTCAGCACCGGCGCGGTGTTGGCCGGCACATAGTCGACCGAGACGTCGAACGTGCCGGTCGTCGAGTTGCCGCTGTCGTCGGTGGCGGTGCAGGTGACGGTCGTGGTCCCGACCGGGATGGCCGTACCGGCCGCCGGCAGGCAGCCGACCGTCGGCGCCGCATCGACGATGTCGGTCGCGCTGGCCGGGTCGTAGGCGAGGGTCGCGCCGGCCGGGTCATCGGTCGTGACGCCGTGATCGGTGTCGGTGGTGAGCGACGGGGCGGTCGTGTCGACGACGGTCACGTCGAACGTGTCGTCGGCCGTCCGTCCGCCGCTGTCGGTGACCGAGCAGGCGACCGTGGTCGTGCCCAGCGGCAGGACCTCCCCTGCCGCCGGGCTGCATGTGGGGCTCGGGTCGGGGGTGTCCTCGGCGTCCGTCGCGGAGACGCCCGGATACACGGCCGTCCAGCCACCGGTGGTGTCGCCCTCGACCGTCTGGTCGGCGGGCACGGTCAGCACCGGCGCGGTGTTGGCGACGACCGCCAGGGTGAATGACACCGAGGAGGCGGTGCCGCTGAGCGCGTGCGCGTCGTCGATGCCGGCCGGGCTGATCGTCCGCGTCCACCCGATCGTGTAGACGTAGCCGACGTTGATCACGGTCGGTGCGCGCAGGGTGACCGTGCTCGTCGCGGCGTTCGTGAACGTCGGCGACGGGGAGTCGCAGGTCGTGCCGTCCGCGGCCCATCCCGCGGGCACCGGTCCGATGACCGCGGTCGTGGCCGAGACGACCAGCCCATTGTTCGGGGCTGACCGCGGACCCAGGGTCAGCGTGATGCTCTGGCCCGGATCGGGGTGGGTCGTGCTCGTGCAGGTGAGCTCGAAGGCGACCGGCACGGTCAGGATGGCCCCCGGCAGCACCTCGCCGAGGTCGACGAACGTCTGGGCGCCGGCCGACACGAGGTCGCCATCCGCACGCAGGTTGTCGGCAGCCGCGGTGCCGGCGATGGCCAGCACGCCGACGACGGCCAGGGTCAAGGCTCGACGGACAGGACGTACGACCATCACTCGATCTCCCCAGATGCCAGTCCGAACGACGCACCGAACGGGTGCTGGCGGTCTCCCATGCTGGGGCCGGGTCCGGGGCACGCCCATGACCGAATGGGGGTCAACGGTGCGCCGTCGCGCCCCCCGTCGGTACTGGTTCGTTGCCAGGAATCAACGAAGGCCACGCGCAGGACGATCTGGCGCGACCTCAGGCGGTCGGCGGCGGAGGCTCGTCGGCCGGTCGGGTGGCGCGTCGAGATCGGCCGGTCGTCAGGCGCAGGAGCACCAGCCCGACCAGCGCGATCACCACGACGCCGATGGCGATGGGCAACGCCGGGACGTCCGAGCGCACGATGACGGCACCGTGGGTGGCTTCGCCGTACGGGTTCGTGACGATGACCTGGTACGGGCCGTCGGGGATGTCTGTCGGCAGGACGGCGGTCATGTACAGCGACCCATCTCCGGCGGTCATTCCCGAGGCGATGGGCCGGCTGCCGCCGTCCTGGTGCACGAGGGTGACCTCGACCGGCAGCTCGGTCCACAGGGCCCCGCCCTGGATGGCGATCTCGGCACCGGGCGCCACGATCGGCGGCGTGATGACGAGGTCGACGATCCCGTTGTGCGCCCCCGTCGCGCCGGTGGATGCCACGACGGCCATCGCGGCGAACAGCAGCGCCACGAACTCGGCGGCGCGTGGCCGGCGCAGTGGGCGGCGGAATCGCTCGATCAGTGGCATGCGGACATGATGAGGCCGGGCGCGGAGCCCGGCCTCGATCGCTGCGTGGATGGGTCGACGGTTCAGCTCGGGGCGCACCCGCTGCACTTCGCGATCCGACCGTCCACGGTCGGGGACACGGTCGGCAGGGTTCCGAGGTGCTCGAAGTACTGCTGCATGACGGACGCGTCCAGGATCTCGTTCTCGCCGGTCTGACCGTCGAGGAGCATCCGGTACGAGTCGCCGCCTTGATTGAGGAAGTTGATCGTCGCGAGGGTGTAGACGGTGCCATCCGGCAGGAGATCGGTCCCATCGAGTTTCTTGACCGAATACACGCGGCTGGGTGCACAGACCCGAGCCGCATCGACACCGGTGCACCCGGTCGGCTTGGCGTAGTCGAAGGAGAACGTGAACCCGGCCACTTGCGGGAACCTGCCGTCGGAGCCGGTACCGGCCGCCGTGATCTGGCTGACGCCATTCTCCAGCGCTGCCCAGAGCTGCGCACCGGTGACCGTTCGGCGAAGGACCGTGTTCGTGAACGGCAGGACGGAGTACACGTCCCCGAGGACCAGGTCCCAGGGTGCCGCGGCCGGGGGCCGGACCAGCGACGTGTCGAGTGGGGCGTACGAAGATGGCAACGACGAGCGGATACCGCCGCCGTTCATGAGCGCCAGGTCGGTGCCCTGGATCCAGAGCATGCCTTCAGCGAGCAGGTCGCCGAGCGCCGATTCACCGCTGCGTTCGACCGACGGTACGCCCGCTCGGGGGAAGACGGCGGTCGCCGCCCCGACCTTCACGTCGAGCTGGACGGCGAGGTCGGTCCGGTACGGCGACAGCATCGACAGGATGGCCGGGTCGCAGTACTTGGCCGGAGCCGGATCAGACGCGTTCGGACACTGGGCATTGACGAGCTGGGCGCTCGTCAGCACCGGCGCGGACGGGACGACGAAGGACGCCGACTTGGACAGGACGCCACCGCCCTTGCCCGGCTGGAGCTGCAGGAGCGTCTTGACGTAGCTCGCGCCCTTGCTTCGCGCCTCATGAACGAGGATCCCGTTGATGGACGTCTGGTACTGGATGTCGGTGTGATCGCCGAATACGACGTCGACGAGCGATGGGTCGAGGCCCTTCGTGAAGTCAACGACCTCGCCGAAGGCGACGCCGTTCTCATCAAAGCCGCGGAAGCCCTTGTGGGTGATGACGACGACCGCGTTGGCTCCGGCCTTGCGGGCGATGCCAGCGAACTTGTTCGCAGCGGCGACGCCGTCGGTCACCTGGATCGTGCCGAAGTTGCCCGGGGAGACGAGGCCCGGCGCCTCCTCGTTCGTGATCCCGATCACGGCGACCTTCGCACCGCCGACCGTGAAGTAGGCGATCGGATCCACGCCGCTCAGGTTGCCACTGAGGTTCTTGAGGTTGGCGGAGACGTAGCGGAACGGCGAGCCCGGATGCGACGCATCCGTCGGTGCCGCCGCGAGGTCGATCATCGACTGGAGATGCGCCAGGCTGCGGTCGAAGTTGTGGTTGCCCAGCGTGTTGACCTGCACGCCCATCATCCGCTCGCCGAGGACCGCCGGGGCCTCGTTGAAGAACCCGGCCAGCGGCGGCGTCGCGCCGAAGTCGTCACCGGCGGTCAGGGTGAGGGTCGGATACGCTGCCCGATCCTCCTTCCAGCGACTGGAGATCGACCACGCGCTCCCCAGGTTCGGTGGAGTGCCCATCGCGTCGAGCTGGCCGTGCCAGTCGGACACGTTCAGGATCTGGATCGTGACCGGCGGCGGGGCGGTCGGCTTCTTCGCGTAGACGCCGATCGGGATGAGCAGCGCGAGCGTGGCGAGGACGGCGAACCAGACGACGAGCCTGGAACGGCGCCGCATGACGGCCGGGCGGGTGGGCATCCGGGCGGACCTCCGAGTCACTGGGGGCGGCACGACCGAGGCGGTCAGGTGGGCATCCTAACCGCACCGGACCACCCCGCGACGAGTCGAATCGTGTCAACGACGTGTGAACGTCCGAACGTAGTGGTGCACGCCCGCACCGGCGACGGGTAAGCGCCCGATACATCGGTCCGACCAGACTTCCGGTCCATGCCGACCCATCCGTCCGTCGTCGAGCGACTGGCCCGGCTGACCCAGGACCAGCGGGCCGCGGCGACCGCGCCACCCGGTCCGATCCTGTGCGTCGCCCCGGCCGGGAGCGGAAAGACGACTACCTTGGTGGCTCGCATGGCCTGGCTCATCGACGGCGGCGCCGCGCCCGACCAGATGGCGGCCATCACCTTCAACAAGCGTGCGGCCGAGGAGCTCGGCGAGCGCCTGGACGCCGCGGTGGCGCCGCTCGGCGTCGCTGCTGGCACCGTCCGTGTCCGGACGTTCCATGCCCTGGGTCGCGAGATCCTGCGCGACGCCGGGGTCGACGTGCGGCGGCTGGTCGATCGCGCCGAGCTGCTCGCACGGCTGTTCCCCGATGCCGACGCGGACGAGCACGCGCGGCTCGACACGGCCTTCTCGCGGCTGAAGCTGGACCTCGCCGTCGACGTCGAGGATGTCGCCGCGGACGACGAGGCCGGCCCGATCGCCCGCGCGTTCGTCACCTACGAACGAACGCTCGCGCGCGAGGGAGCGCTCGACTTCGACGATCTCGTCCGCCGGGCGCTCGACCGGCTCGAGGCGGATGCCGGGTTGCTCGACGCGTGGCGTATCCGCTGCACCCACCTGCTCGTCGACGAGGTGCAGGACGTGGATCGCTCGCAGCTCCGGCTGGCCCTGCTGCTCGCCGCGCCCGCGAACCGGGTGTTCCTCGTCGGCGACGACGACCAGTCGATCTATGGCTGGCGACTCGCGGACGTGCGACGTGTCCTGGCCCTGGATGCCAGCCTGCCGGGACTGCGTCGGGTCGACCTCGAGGTGAACCACCGTTGCCCCGTGCCGGTCGTCGAGCGGTCGGTCGCGTTGATCGCCCACAACCTGGAGCGGTTCGCCAAGACGATCCGGCCGCGGCCGGATGCGGCCGGCTCGGTCATCCTTGCCCCGGACGGTGATGACGAGCCGGCCCGGACCGATCGCCTCGTCGCCTCGTGGCCCGACGATGGCGGCACCCGCGCGGTCCTGGCCCGGACGAACCGCGAGCTTCGACCGGCCGTCCTCGTGGCGCTGGCTCGGGGCGAGCCGTTCCGGGCACCGTCGGTCGACCTGCTCGTGGACGATCCGGCGCTGGACGGCGTGTTGGCCGCCCTCGCCGCGGATCCTGCCGACACGCGGCCACTGCTCGTCCGCATCGGAGCGCTGCGCCACGGGGCGACGGATGCCGCCACGGCGTGGTCGCCGGCCCTGGTCGGCGCGGTCCTCGCCTGGGCCGTCCCCTACCCGGACCTCGACGCCTTCGTGGCGGCCATCGAGGCCGTCCGGCGTCGCCTGGCCGAACTGCGCCGAGACGACGCGGCCCTGTCCCTGGCAACGGCCCATTCGACCAAGGGCGCCGAGTTCGACCACGTCGCGGTCGTCGGCCTCGATGTCGGCCGGTTCCCGAGCGGCCGGGCGGTCGGCACGGCCGAGGACCCGCAACGGGCGCTCGAGGAGGAACGTCGGCTGGCTTACGTGGCCTGGACCCGGGCCCGGCGGACCCTGACGCTCAGCTACGACCCGGCCGCGCCGTCGGCGTTCCTGCTCGAGGCGTTCACCCCCGAGGAACTGGGGCTCGACGAGCGGCCGGACTAGGATGTGCGAGATGACGTCACCTGCCGAGCCTGGGGCCACGGGGCGTGGGCTGGGTCGCGATCCAGGGCATCCTCCTGGTCGTGGTCGCCGCGGCCGGCCGGTCGCTCGGCCCGGACTGGACAGGCCCCGTGCGCTTGGTCGGGATCTTCGTCGGGATCATGGCCATCGCCGCCGGCGCGATCCTCCTCGCCCGCGGCGTCGTCGACCTGGGCCAGGCCTTCACCCCGCTTCCCCGCCCGCGCGACGATGGTGAGCTGGTCGAGACCGGCGTTTACGCCCTCGCCCGCCATCCCATCTACGGCGGGCTGATCCTCGGCGCGGTCGGCTGGTCCGTCATGCAGGCGTCGTTCGTGGCCCTCGTCGCGACCGGCGTGCTCGCCGGATTCCTGTTCCTCAAGTCCGCCCGCGAGGAGGCCTGGCTGCAGGCTCGGTTCGACCGATACGCGGCCTACCGGACGCGGACGAAGCGGTTCATCCCCTGGATCGGTTGATCTCGCGGTTGATCTCGCGGATCAGCCGGTCGATGGCCTCGAGGAACGGCTCGGTGAGCTCGGCCGGCAGGGCGTCGCGGATGGAGTCCTTGGCACCGTAGGCCGCCCGCGACCGCACGGCCGTCGTGCGCAGGGCGGGCAGCTCCTCGTCCCGCAGCCGGTCGGGGATGGGCTCCAGGAACGTGACCCAGCGGGTCTGCCCGCGCTCGTGCGCGGAGGCCAGCAGCCGATCGGCGTGGCGGGCGGCCGCCAGACCCAGGTCGTCGATCGCGGCCAGCTCGTGCCGCGGGCGGCGGGTCGGTGCCGAGGACCGGTCAGTCATCCACGGGCGAGGCGAGCGCTCCGTCGGGACCGGTCGAGCCCTCCGGCGGGGCCAGCAGCAGGAGTGGCAGGCGCTTGCGCTCCGAGCCGTTGACGAGGATCCGGAACGAGTAATCGCCCGGTGCCGGGAAGGTCAGGTTCCAGAGGTCGATCGAGAACGTGAGGATCGCGTCGCGGCCGTCGCGCTGGCTGCGCGCGACCAGGCTGCCCGTGGCGCCGGCCACCTCGCCGCCGTCCGGGTCGAGCAGGACGAACCGGATGTCGTGCTCTCGCTCCGTCTCCGGAGCCGTCACCTGCAGCCCGATCACCAGCGCCAGGTGCGGGTGGCGCAGCGGGAAGCGCCGGCCGCCGATCCGGGCGATCCCGCCCCCGAGCACGTGGAACTTCTGCCCCGGGACGGTCTCGGCGGCATCGGCGAGGAAGGCGAAGTCGATCTCCGGCATGGGCGGGATGGTACGCGCCGCGCGGCGTCAGCGGGCCTTCGTGGCGGCAGATGCGCGCTTTCGTGATGGAGTGGCCATGACCGGCACCGGCTCCGCGCGGTCGGCGACGCCGCCGTGGCCGTTGGTGTGGTCCCCGCGCCCGGCCTCGTCGGCGAACGACACGTCCGACAGCGGGACGAGCGGCTCGCCGCGCAGCACCCGCTCCAGGTACTCGCCGGTGGCCGAGCCCGTTGTCGCCGCGACGCGCTCCGGCGTCCCCTCGGCGATGATCCGGCCGCCGCGATCGCCACCCTCGGGCCCGAGGTCCACGATCCAGTCGGCCGTCTTGATGACATCGAGGTTGTGCTCGATGACCAGCACCGTGTTGCCCCCGTCGACGAGTCGATGGAGCACCTCGAGCAGCTTCTCCACGTCGGCGAAATGCAGACCGGTCGTCGGCTCGTCGAGGACGTACAGCGTCCGCCCGGTCGCCCGCCGCGAGAGCTCCGTCGAGAGCTTGACCCGCTGGGCCTCGCCGCCGGACAGGGTCGTCGCCGGCTGGCCGAGATGGACGTACCCGAGACCGACGTCGTTGAGCGTCTGGAGCTTGGCCCGGACGTTCGGGACGGCATTGAAGAAGTCGAGCGCCTCGGCGATCGTCATCTCGAGGACGTCGGCGATGGACCGGCCCTTGTAGTGGATCTCGAGCGCCTCGCGGTTATAGCGCTTGCCCTTGCAGACCTCGCACGGGACGTACACGTCGGGCAGGAACTGCATCTCGATCTTGAGGATGCCGTCGCCCTTGCAGTGCTCGCACCGCCCGCCCTTGACGTTGAAGCTGAAGCGGCCCGGGCTGTAGCCCCGGACGCGCGACTCGGGAACGCCCGCGAACAGCTCGCGGATCGGGCCGAACAGCCCGGTGTACGTCGCCGGGTTGGAGCGCGGCGTGCGCCCGATCGGGCTCTGGTCGATCTCGATGATCTTGTCGATGTGCTGGGCGCCGAGCAGCGCGTCGTGCGCCCCGACCGGCTCGCGCGACCCGTTGAGCTCGCGCGCGAGGGCGCGGTAGAGGACCTCGGTGACGAGCGTGCTCTTGCCGCTGCCGCTGACGCCGGTCACGGAGACGAACGTCCCGAGCGGGACCTTGAAGTCGACCGAGTGGAGGTTGTGCTCTCGCGCGCCCTTGACCTGCAGGGACTTGCCGTTGCCCTTGCGCCGCTTGGCAGGGATCGGCACGGCACGTTCGCCGCGCAGGAAGGCGCCCGTGATCGAGCGTGGCTCGGCGAGCAGGTCCTCGAGCGACCCGTTGGCGATGATCTCGCCACCGTGCTGGCCGGCCCCGGGTCCGATGTCGACGACCCAGTCGGCGGTGCGGATGGTCTCCTCGTCGTGCTCGACGACCAGGACCGTGTTGCCCAGGTCGCGCAGCCGCGTCAGCGTGGCGATGAGCTTGGCGTTGTCGCGCTGGTGCAGCCCGATCGATGGCTCGTCGAGGATGTACAGGACACCCATCAGCGTCGTGCCGATCTGGGTCGCAAGGCGGATGCGCTGGGCCTCGCCGCCGGACAGCGTCACGCTCGTCCGGTCCATCGTCAGGTAGTCGAGGCCGACGTCCACGAGGAACCCGAGCCGGGCCATGATCTCCTTGACGACCTGGTAGGCGATCGTCCGCTGGCGCTCGTCGAGCGTCGCGCCGAGACCCGACGACCAGCGCAGGGCGTCCTTGATCGACATCGTCGAGACGTCCCAGACGTTCCGGTCGCCGATCGTGACCGCCAGGATCTCCGGGCGAAGCCGCTTGCCACCGCACTCGGGGCAGGGCTTGGTGACCATGAACTTCTCGATCTCGGTCTTGATGTACTCCGAGTCCGATTCGCGGTAGCGGCGCTCGAGGTTCGAGACGACGCCTTCGAAGTTCGCCTTGTAGGTGCTCTCGCCGCGCTCGTGCTTGTAGCGGACGAGGACGCGCTCCTGGTCGCGCTTGGCGTACAGGAGGTAGTCGAGCGCCTCCTTGGGCAGCTTGTTGATCGGCGCCTTGTAGTCCCAGCCGTGCGCCGCACAGATGGCCTCGATGATCTTGAGTCGCCACGACGCGTCGGTCGAGAGCAGCCCACCGAAGCCGAGGGCGCCGGTCCCGAAGCTCTTCGAGCGGTCCGGGATGAGCAGCATCGGATCGATCTCGAGCTTGGTGCCCAGCCCGGCGCAGCCGGGGCAGGCGCCGTGCGGCGAGTTGAACGAGAAGCTGCGTGGCTCGAGCTCGTCGATCGTGAACCCGTCGTACGGGCAGCTGTACTTCTCGCTGTAGCGACGCTCCTCGAAGTCGGGCGCCTCACCGTCGCGGGGCGACGGGGCGATGAGGACGGCACCCTCGCCCAGACGCAGAGCCGTCTCGATCGAATCGGCCAGCCGCGAGGCGTCGGGATCGGGCACGGGCTCGCCGGACGCCGGATCGATCGGCCGCCCGTCGTCGCCCACGGCGGCGCCCTCCGGCGTCTCCGCGTGGCGTACCACGTAGCGGTCGACCACGACCTCGATGGAGTGGCGCTTGTACTTGTCGAGCTTGGGCGGGTTGTCGGCGATGTCGTACATCTCGCCATCCACCCGAACGCGCACGAAGCCCTGTCGGCGAGCGGCGTCGATGATCCGCTCGCCTTCGGTCTTGCGGTCCTTGATGAGCGGCCCCAGGACGAGGAGCCGGGTGCCCTCCGGCAGGGCCAGCACCTGGTCGACGATCTGCTGGACGCTCTGGCGCTCGATGGCGTGGCCGGCCGGGCAATGCGGGATGCCGATCCGGGCGAACAGCAGGCGGAGGTGGTCGTAGATCTCGGTGACCGTGCCGACCGTGGAGCGCGGGTTGCGCGACGCCCCCTTCTGGTCGATCGAGATGGCCGGCGAGAGGCCGTCGATCTGGTCGACGTCCGGTTTCTCCATCTGGCCGAGGAACTGGCGGGCGTAGGCGGACAGGCTCTCGACGTACCGTCGCTGGCCCTCGGCGTAGATCGTGTCGAAGGCCAGGCTGGACTTGCCAGAACCGGACAGACCGGTGATCACGACGAGCCGGTCGCGCGGGAAGGCGACGGTCACGTCCTTGAGGTTGTGTTCGCGCGCACCGCGCACGACGAGCTGATCCTGGGGCACGATGACAGTCTAGCGGACGTCGGCGCTTTGGAACAAGCGTTCGTTTCTGGTCAGGGCCTCGCCGACGGGCCGTCAGCCGAGCACGCTGGCGGTGTTCGTGATCCCGCCGATGAGCCCGGCGGCGATCGCGAGCGCGAGCGGCAGACCGCCGATCACCGCCCAGACGCCGCGGCGGCCGTTCGCCGTCCCGGCGACCGACAACGCCCCGATGAGCACCACGAGCGCCACCTTGCCGACGACGACCGCCGTCAGGCCATGGGTGAGGAACAGGTCGCTCACGATCGGGTTCGCCTCGGCAGCCGCGCCATGGGTCGACATCATGATGCGGAACGTGACCAGGTCGAGGCCCTGGGCGAGGGCGAGGGTCATGAGGCGCAGGACGTCGTCCGAGGCGGCTCGCCGGCCCACGACGATGCCGAGCGTGACAAGGTCGGATGCCTGCGCGATCGCGATCGACACCAGTCCACCGACCATCAGCGGAATCTAGTCCGGATGGCTCCGTTCCACACCGGACCGCACACGAAAATGGGGCGTCGGTGCACCACAAGGTCAGGCCGGCAGGCGGTGGACCTCGAGCAGGTTGGGTCCCGTGCCGATAGCCGCGGTCGACGCCACCAGGACCACGGCCGCGCCCGGGGGCACCGCATCCGATTCAGCCATGAGCCAGGCCATCAGCCCGAGTCGGGCCGCCGTGTCCGTGGGCGGAACGCAGGTCTGAGGCACGACGCCGTGGACGAGGGCCAGCCGGGCCACCACGGCCGGGTCGGGCGAAAACGCGTAGATCGGCACGGTCGGTCGCAGGGTGGCGAGCAGGCGAGCCGTCCGGCCGGACCGGGTGTAGCAGGCGATGGCGCTGATGTCCGGGTCGGCCCGGGTCAGGGCCACGGCCGCGTACGCCAGGGCGCCGGCGTCGCCGTCCGCCGGGTGTGGGGCACCGCTCGGAAGCATCGCCGCTCCGCGTTCCTCGCACAGCCGGATGATCCGGACGGCGGCCTCGGCTGCCAGGATCGGGAAGGCTCCGACCGCCGTCTCGCCCGACAGCATGATCGCGTCCGCCCCGTCGAAGACGGCGTTCGCCACGTCGCTGGCCTCGGCACGGGTGGGCCGCGGCGACACGATCATCGACTCGAGCATCTGGGTCGCCACGATCGACGGCACCCCGCGATCGAGCGCTCGCCGCACGAGCTGCTTCTGGATGATCGGGACCTCCTCGTACGGGAGCTCCACGCCCATGTCACCGCGGGCGATCATCACGGCGTCCACGACGTCGAGGATCCCGTCGAACTCCTCGATCGCGCGACGGGTCTCGACCTTGGCGACGATCGGCGGGCCGTCCGGCCCGAGCAGGTCGCGCAGCTCGAGGACGTCCGCCGGCGTCCGCACGAACGACTGCGCCACGTAGTCGACCTGCATCTCGAGGGCCCGAGGCACGTCGGCCCGGTCCTTGCGCGTGAGCGCCGGCTCCGGAAACGCGCTCGGAGGGGATGCTGACCCCCTGGCGGGACTTGATGCGGCCGCCCTGCACCACCTCGCACACGACGTCCGCCCCGATCGTGGCGACGCGGAGCTGGGCGGCTCCGTCGGCCAGGAGGATGGCGTCGCCCGGTCGGACGTCATCGGCGAGACGGGCGTAGGTCACGAACGCGCCGCGCTGGTCGCCGCGGACCGCCGGGGTGTGCGAGCGCAGCGTGTAGCGGTCGCCGGTGGCCAGGGTGACCACACCGCCGGCCAGCTCGCCGAGCCGGATCTTGGGCCCGGACAGGTCGGCCAGCAGGGCGACCGGTCGACCGGCCTCGGCCGCCGCCTGGCGGACGCGTGTGCCGCTGAGGGCCCGCGATCCGGGCGTGCCGTGCGAGCAGTTGAGCCGGGCGACATCCATCCCGGCGGCGACCAGGGCCGGTGCCTGCATGGTCGACGCGGGGCCGACCGTGCACACCAGCTTGGTGCGTCGCCGGAGCGCGGCGAGTCGGTCGTCCGTCACGCTCGCATGCTAGTCCCTGCGGCGGCCCGTCGTCAGCGTCGGCGGGCCGGTCGCTGTCCCGTGCGCTTGCGGATGTTGGGCGTCACCGTGCGATCCCAGGTCGGCCGCTCCAGCCAGCGGGCCTGCCAGCCGCCCTCGTCCTCGTGCTCGTCGCGGATCCCGGGCAGCCAGTCGGACGCGGTCCCCTCCCCGCCCGGCTCCTCGAGCGTGTCACCCGGTTCTTCGTCGGCGGGCAGCACCGTGACGGAGGTGACCTCCATGACGGGCGCCGATGCGGCCACGGCGTCCGCGGCCCGCCGGCCCCGGGCGCGATCGGCGGCGCCGGTCAGACCGGACCCCGCACCGGAACCCGCCGACGCCGCCGCGCGTTCGGCGGCCCGGGCGACGGTGATGGACGCGTCCTGCTCGAGGACCCGCAGGCGGATCTGCTGGATCTCGTCGCGCAGCGCGGCCGCTCGCTCGAACTCGAGCTCCTTGGCCGCCGCCCGCATCTCGGTCTCCATCCGCCCCACGAGCGCCTCGACCTTCTTGCGGTCCGCCTCGGTGAACTCGCCGTTGCGCTCCGACGCGTAGACGACGGTCGACTCGGCCACCGCCCGGAGGCGCTGGTTGAGGTCGTGGATGCCCTTGACGATCGTCGTGGGCTCGATGCCCTTCTCGATGTTGTAGGCGGCCTGGATCGCACGCCGCCGGTTCGTCTCGTCCATGGCGACCTGCATCGACTCGGTGACGCGGTCGGCGTACATGATCACCTCGCCGCCGGTGTTGCGAGCCGCCCGGCCGATCATCTGGATGAGCGACCAGGCCGAGCGCAGGAAGCCCTCCTTGTCGGCGTCGAGGATGGCGACCAGGGTGACCTCGGGCAGGTCGATGCCCTCGCGCAGCAGGTTGATCCCGACGAGGACGTCGAAGACCCCGAGCCGCAGGTCGCGCAGGATCGCGACGCGCTCGAGGGTGTCGACCTCGCTGTGGAGGTACTGGACCTTGACGCCGAGCTCCCGGAGGTAGTCGGTCAGGTCCTCGGCCATCTTCTTCGTCAGCGTCGTGACCAATGCGCGCTCGCCGCGCTCGACGCGGACCCGGACCTGCTCGAGCAGGTCGTCGATCTGGCCGTCCGTCGGACGGACCGTGATCGGCGGGTCGACGATGCCGGTCGGGCGGATGAGCTGCTGGGCGATCTGGCCGGCGCTGCGCTCGAGCTCGTACGGTCCCGGGCGTCGCGCTCATGTAGACGGCCTGGTTGACCGTCGTCTCGAACTCCTCGAACGTCAGCGGCCGGTTGTCGAGCGCCGACGGCAGCCGGAACCCGAAGTCGACGAGGATCTCCTTGCGCGTGCGGTCGTTCTTGTACATCCCGACCACCTGCGGGATGGTCATGTGCGACTCGTCCACGACGAGCAGCCAGTCCGGCGGGAAGTAGTCGAGCAGGGTCCACGGCCGGGAGCCCGCGTCGCGTCGGGCGAGATGGCGCGAATAGTTCTCGACCCCGGTGCAGTAGCCCAGCTCGCGCAGCATCTCGAGGTCGAACGTCGTGCGCTGGCGGAGCCGCGCCCCTTCGAGCGCCCGGCCCTCGGCCTCGAGCTCGCCGACGCGGACCTCCATCTCGGCCTCGATGTCGACGATGGCTTCCTTGAGCTTGTCCGCCGGCGTCACGAAGTGCGTGGCCGGGTAGACGTTCGTCTCCTTGCGCTCGGCGAGGAGCTCGCCGGTGAGCGGGTCGATCTCGGTGATGCGCTCGACCTCGTCACCGAAGAACTCGATCCGGACGACCGTCTCCTCCGACGCCGGCTGGAGCTCGAGCGTGTCGCCGCGCACGCGGAACCGGGCACGGCCGAGCGCCTGGTCGTTGCGCTGGTACTGGAGGTCGACGAGGTGGCGCAGCACGGCGTCGCGGCGATACTTCCCGCCGGTCCGCAGCTTGAGCACGGTCGCGCCGTAGTCGACCGGCGCGCCGAGGCCGTAGATGCACGACACGCTGGCCACGATGATCACGTCACGGCGCTCGAACAGGGCGTGGGTCGCGGCATGGCGCAGCCGGTCGATCTCGTCGTTGCGCGACGAGTCCTTCTCGATGTAGGTGTCGCTGCGCGGCAGGTACGCCTCGGGCTGGTAGTAGTCGAAGTAGCTGACGAAGTACTCGACGGCGTTGTTCGGGAAGAACTCGCGGAACTCCGCGTACAGCTGGGCGGCGAGCGTCTTGTTGTGGGCCAGCACGAGCGTCGGCTTGTTGTGGGTCTCGATGACCTTGGCGAGCGTGAACGTCTTGCCCGTGCCGGTCGCCCCGAGCAGCGTCTGGTGGCGCTGGCCATCCGCCAGCCCGGCCGTCAGGCGCGCGATCGCGGTGGGCTGGTCGCCCGTCGGTTCGAAGGGGGCGACGAGGTCGAAGTCGGGCACGACCGAAGTCTACCGGTTCGGGCCCGCCGTTGCATGAACAGGTGTTCGGTTTTCATGGACGCCGTCCGTACGGATGGCTGGGTACGGATGACTGGCGGGTGGTGCGTACTGGGACCACCGGGCCATACCTGCGCCCCGGAGCCCCAGCGGACACTCGGCACCGATCGAGGGCATCCGCCCTCGCTGCCGGCGCCCCGTGCGGCGTCCGGCTCGCCACCCCTGTCGCTCATCACGAACCCATCACCGCGACACGAACCCAGACGGAGGCCGCTGCATGGATCAGGAATTCCGGGACGAAGGCCGGCGAGGCAAGATCGTCATCGTCCTCGGGGTCATCCTCGCGGTCGTCGCCGGTGGAGCGGCGTTCTTCCTGATCAACCAGGCCCAGCAGCAGGCTGGGCAGGCGGCGGCCCAGAAGGTCCCGGCCGTCGTGGCGATCCAGGTCATCCCGGCCCGCCAGGCGATCACCGACGCCGACATCGCGCTCCGCCAGGTCCCCCTCGACCCGACCAACGCCAATGGCGTCGTCTCGGACCCGAAGATGGTCGTCGGCCGCATCCCGGCCGTCTCGATCCTCCAGGGCCAGCTCATCACGACCAACATGCTGGCGTCATCCGATGAGGGTGGCCAGTTCTCGGTGCTGGGTCCCGACGAGACCGTCGCCCCCGATTCCGAGGCCTGGCGCGCCGTGAGCCTGACCGTCTCCGACGACCTCGCGGTCGGCGGCCTGCTCAAGGTCGGCCAGTCCGTCGACGTCTTCGTGACCGTCGTCGTGAACGTGCCGCCCGACCTCGCGGCCGAGGGCCAGTACTACGCCGACCGCTCGACCAAGATCACCTACCAGGACATGGTCATCCTCGCCCGCGAAGGCGCGTTCTACGTCGTCCGCGCCAGCCTGCCGGTGGCGGAAGAGATCGCCCACCTCCAGGCGACCGGCAACGCGACGTTCAGCCTCGCGCTCCGTCCGGACGAGGACACGCGGATGGCCGACGCCTCGTCCCTGGGCGAGACCACGAACGCGATCATCGAGCGCTACGGCCTGCCCGTCCCCGAGGCGTTCCCGCCCGGCAACGGCCCGATCCCGACGCCCGTCCCGACCGCTCCCCCGTCGGCCGCCCCGACGGTCGCGCCCAGCGGCTCTGCGCCACCGGCCGCGGTCACCAGCCCCAGCTCGTCGCCGGCCGCGTCGACCGCCCCGTAACCCACCGTCGGCGCGAAGCGATCGCGGCCGGCTCGTCGACCCGGCGCGCGGCGTCAACAGCGGGGCGGACCACTGATGCCGCCGCGCAGTACGAAGGAGTCCCCGTTGCGCCGTCGGCGCTCTCCTAGAGTCAGCCCGGATACTCGCGCCGGAGTGGATGGCGCCGTGTCCCCGCGTTCGGTGATCCAACACATGCGTCGTCCCCGCCATCCCCGAGATCGCAGCCTCGGCCAGAGCATCGTCGAGCTGGCGCTGATCCTGCCGGTCATGCTGCTGCTCCTGGCGACCGCGGCCGACCTCGGGCGCATCTTCCACACGCGCATCGTCATCGCGAACGCCGCACGCGCCGGCGCCCTCGAGGCCGGCCGGCACCCGACCTCGTACCAGTCCGGCGCACCGTGCCAGGCCAACACGAACCGGGTCCTCTGCGCGATCAAGGCCGAGTCCGACAACTCCCTCCTGACCGTCACCCCGTCCGATGTCTCCGTGTCGTGCACCCCGAATCCCTGCACGGAATCGCTCGGCAGCGTCATCAGCGTCACGGTCGAGGGGCAGTTCACGCTCCTGACGCCATTCCTCGGCTCGTTCTTCGGTGGCAACCAGACCATCGACCTGGCGTCGACGGCCACGGCCCAGATCGCGGTCAAGCCCGTCATCACGGCCGCGTCGACGGGTACGCCCAGCCCGAGCCCAAGCCCGTCGCCCACGCCAAGCCCGACGCCGACCCTCGGCCCGAGCGGCACGCCGGGCCCGACACCGACCCCCACCGCCACGCCCTCGCCGACGCCGATCTGCTTCGCGCCGACAGCCGATTTCCAGTTCACGCCAGGATCCGGCAAGAAGAAGGTGACGACCTTCTCCTTCACCGACCTTTCGACCACGACGGCCCTCTGTCCGCTCACCTGGTCCTGGAACTTCGGTGACGGGGCGGGTTCCGCATCGCTGTCGACCCTGCAGAACCCCGACCACAAATACCAGACCAAGGGAACGTGGACCGATCACGCTCGTGGTGACCAATCCGGGCGGCTCCGACTCGAAATCGAAGCCGGTCTTGGTGACGCCATGAGGCGCTCGGTCCGACGGCGTGACCGCCAGCGTGGCCAGGCCCTCGTCGAGTTCTCGTTCGCGATCCTGGTCTTCCTGGCGCTCTTCGTCGGTCTGATCGACCTGGCGCGCGCCGTCTTCACCTTCAACGGGGTCGCCCAGGCCGCTCGCGAGATCGCTCGAGAGACCAGCGTCCATCCCGGCGACGGCGCGATCGGGGCCAGCGCGGAATCGATCGCGGTCTACAACGTCCAGCGCGGGCTGGTGCCGGGCCTCGAGGCGCCGGTCTATTCCTGCTACAGCATCGAAGGCGTCCTCCAGCTCGACGCCTGTCAGCCGGCCGACTGGGTGCGGGTCACCGCGAGCGCCGACTTCCAGCCGTCGTTGCCGCTGCTGACCTTCCTCGGAACCTTGACCGTCAGCTCGACCAGCAGTGCGGAGATCCAGTGAAACGCCGAAGCACGCGTGGACGGGAACAGGGTCAGATCCTGGCCCTGTTCGGCCTCTCGCTCCTCGTGATGGTGTCCATCGCCGGCCTGAGCATCGACGCCGGGGGGGCGTACGCCCAGCGTCGTGACCAGCAGTCAGCGGCCGACCTCGCCTCGCTCGCCGCCGCCAACGATTACCTCATCAACGGCGACGTCGATCTCGCGGAGGCCCGCGGCCGATCCGTCACGGCCGACAACGGCTTCACCGACGGCGTGAGCGGCACGACCGTCGGCGTGAGCATCGACACCTCCAACGGCGTCGTCGCGAGGGTCGATATCACGGCATCCCACGGCAACACCTTCCTGGGCGCCGTCGGCATGTCGAGCTGGCCGGTCTCCACGAGTGCCGCCTCGATCGCCGGGTTCCCGGATACCGGCGAGGGCGTCGGGCCGTTCATCTTCTCGATCGCGGCCTTCGCGGACGACGGAACGCCCAAGTACCAGACGAACACGAACTTCGGCGAGTCGAACGGTGACGTGCCCACGTCGGAGAAGGACCTCGCCTGGACCAACTACGGGACCGGCAACGTCGACACAAGCGAGGTCTCGGACATCATCTCGGGCGACTCCACCATCGACAAGACGCTCGAATATGGCGAATACATCGGCCAGCACAACAATGGCTTCCACAACTGGCTGTTCGACGACGTCAACACGTACCTCAGCGGGCTCGACATGCCAGTCGCGATCGTCGACTACGGCGGGAACTTCATGGGCTGGGCGATGTTCCACGTCACGAGCGCGACGGGCGGCTCGAGCAAGCACATCCGCGGCTACTTCCTGAGCGCCTTCACGACCGCGCGCCTGAAGATCACGGCCTGCGCCGCGAACGACTGCCCGCGCTACCTCGGGTCGTACGTCCTCAAGCTCTGGGACTGACCGGCGGATCGGCGGACCCACTCGCGGTCTCCAGCGCGGCATCGAGGGCGGTCCAGGCGGCCTCTCTCGTCGCATCGGCCGAGCCACTGCTGTCGATGACGCGCGTCGCCTGAGCGCGTACCCGCTCGGCGAGCTCGCCCTGGGCCGCGATACGCGTGGCGGCATCAGCTGGTGACAGGCCACGGTCGTCGAGCCGCGTGCGCTGTACTTCCGGCGCGCAGGTCACGAGCCACACCTCGTCGCACAGCTCGGCCAAGCCGCCGTCGACGAGCTTGATGGCCTCGATCACCACGGCCCGCCGGCCACGTCGCGCCGCGTCCTCGACGAGGGCGAGGATCCGTGGCCGGACCGCCGGATGGACGATGGCCTCGAGATCCGCCAGGGCCGCCGGGTCGGCGAACACGATGCGACCCAGGGCCGCGCGGTCGAGCGTCCCGTCCGGTCGGCGCAGCTCGGTACCAAACCGGCCGTAGACCGCCTCGATCTCCGGGGTGCCCGGGTCGAGGACGTCGCGGGCCACCGCGTCGGCGTCGACCGCCTCGACGTCGTCACGCTCCGCGAGCCAGCGGGCCACGGTCGACTTGCCGCAGCCGATCGGCCCGGTCAGCCCGATCAGGACCGGGCCGCGACTCACGGGGCGCGCTCCTCGAGGTCCAGCCAGGCGTCCTCGGCCGCGGCGAGGGCCGTGTCGACGTCGGCGAGCTCGCTCGTCACCCGCCGCAGCTCGACGAAGTTGGCCGCCACGCCCGGGTCGCCGAGCGCCAGCTCGAGGTGGTTCTTGCGCAGGCCGAGCCGGGTCAGCTCGGCGTCGAGCGCCGTCTTCTGGCGCTTGTAGGCGTCCTTGGACAGCTTCGGACCGCGAGTCCGTGGACGCGCCGGCGCGGCGGGCTTGGTGGCCACCGCCGATGCACCGGATGGCGTCGTCGCGACGGCGGCCTCAGCGATGCTCGTCGCCGCGCGACCGACGCCGTCCCTCGCCCGCTCGGTCCGGGCCGGCCCGGCCCCCGGGCCGGTCGGCCGGAGACGCTTCGCGGCCTCCTCGATCGCCGCGGCCACGGTCCAGCCGCCGGCGACGGCCGCACGCCACGCGCGGTAGCCGCCGTCGAACGCCACCGCCCGGCCGTCGCCGACCACCCACAGCCGGTCGCACACGGTCTCGAGCAGGCGTCGGTCGTGGCTCACGACGATGAGCGTCGCGGCCGACTCGCGCATGAAGGTCTCGATGGCCTCGCGTGCCGGGATGTCGAGGTGGTTCGTCGGCTCGTCGAGCAGGAGCAGGTTCGACGGCTGGATCCCGAGCAGCGCCAGCTCGAGGCGCGACCGCTCGCCGCCCGACAGCGCGCGGACCTCCTTGAACGCGTCTTCGCCGCGGAACAGGAACCGGGCGAGATAGCCGCGCGCCTCGCCGGGCGTGACCGGGAAGGTGTCGAGGAGGGCGTCGAGGACGGTCGTCCCCGGCAGGGCCGCGCCCCGGAGCTGGGCGAGATAGCCGAGCGAGACGTTGTGCCCGAACGTCAGCCCACCGTCGAGCGGCGGCAGCTCCCCGGCGATCGTGCGCAGCAGCGTGGTCTTGCCTGCCCCGTTCGGCCCGACGATGCCGATGCGGTCGCCGCGCTGGGCCGCCAGGAAGGGCACCCGGGCGACGACGCGCGGCGTCGTGGCCGGGGCGCCGTCCGCATCGAGCGCCCCGCGCCCGGGCAGGTAGCCGACCTGCAGATCCTCGACGCGGACGACGATCTCGCCCGAGCGCGACGGGCCGCCGCCGGCCAGCGCGGACTGCGGCAGGGCGAGCTTGCGACGGGAGCGCGGGGCCTCCGTACGGTCCGCCTGGAGGCGCTCGAGCCGGGCCTCGTGCTCGTGCATCTTGCTGAACTTGCGGTGGCTGCGGTACCGCTGCACGAGCTCCTGCTCGCGGGCGATGGCCTCGGCCTGCGAGTCGGCGTCCTTGGCCGCCCGGGCGTCGCGTTCCTCGCGCTGGCGGTGGTAGGCGCTGTAGTCGCCGCGGAAGGCCGTCAGGCGGCGGTCGCGCAGCTCCCAGACACGGGTCACGGTCGCATCGAGGAACGCCCGGTCGTGCGAGGCCACCAGGAGCGACCCGTTGCGGCGGCGCAGGTGCTCCTCCAGCCACTCGAGGGCGTCGAGGTCGAGGTGGTTCGTCGGCTCGTCGAGGAACAGCAGGTCGGGGTCGGCGATGACCAGCCGGGCCAGCGCCGCCCGGGTCTGCTCGCCGCCGGACATCGCGGTCGGCGGCTTGGCCCATTCGTCGCGGCCGAAGCCGAGACCGCTCAGCGTCGCGTCCACCCGCTGGTCGAGCGTGTAGCCGCCCAGTACGTCGAACTGATGCTGCAGGTCGGCGTAGCGCGGGTCCGTGACCTGGCCGTCGCGTTCGAGGGCGGCCAGCTCGGTCGCCATGACCTCGAGGTGGGCGGCACCGGTGCGCACGGCCGTGCGCAGGTCGGGCGCGGCCATGAACGCCGCATCGAAATGGGCCTCCTGGGCGAGCAGCCCGATCGTGAGCCCGCGCTTGCGCTGGACGGTGCCGCGGTCCGGCTCGTCGCGGCCCGAGGCGAGCCGGAGGAGGGTCGTCTTGCCGGCGCCGTTCGGCCCGACCAGGCCGATCCGGTCGCCGAGGGCGATCGATGCGTCGATGGCGTCGAGGATGACGAACGAGCCGACCTCGCGGGTCACGCCCGCCAGGCGCAGGATGCTCACGTCGCGGCCTCGCCGGCCACCGATGCCCGGGCCGCGGCCCGACGGCTGGCGGCGGCACGCTTGGTCCGCTCGGTGCGCGCGCGGGCGGCCACGGTGGCGGCCTCGGCCGCCGTCAGCCCGACGCTCCCCTCCCCGCCCGGCAGCTCCGTCCAGCGCCGGCCCGGGCGGGTCTCACCGCCGGTGATCGTGCGCAGGATGGCCCGTGCGCCGGTCCGGTCGGCGGCCGGCAGCCGCTGGCACCACGAGCAGAAGTGGGTCGAGCGAGCGCCGACGACGATGCGCTTGATCGGACGGCCGCAGCGCCGACATGGCTCGCCGGTCCGCTGGTAGACGTCGAGGCGCTCCTGCATCGAGCCGTCCCCGTCCGGCGCCGTGTAGTCGTCGATCGACGAGCCGCGTCGCTCGATCGCTTCGGCGAGCACGGTCCGGATCGCCTCGTAGAGGCGGCGCTCGTCGGCGACGCGCAGGGTGCCGGCGGTCCGCAGCGGGTGGAGGCGTGCCCGCCACAGCGCCTCATCGGCATAGATGTTGCCGACGCCGGCGACGAACGACTGATCGAGCAGGAGCGGCTTGAGCCGACCCTTGCGCCGGCGCAGGCGCTGACGGAAGACGCGCAGGGTGAAGGCGTCGGCCAGAGGCTCCGGCCCGATGGCCGCGAACAGCGACGCACCACCGACCTCGGTCACGAGGTCGCCGGTGACCGGGTCGCGACCATACAGCCCGATCTTGCCGAACTTGCGGATGTCCCGGAAGCGGACCTCCCGCCCGTCGGCGAGCTCGAGGACAAGCCTGACGTAGGGGTCCTCGGGCAGGTCCGCGGGCACGACGAAAAGCTGGCCGGTCATCTTGAGGTGGATGGTCAGGGCGGCGTCTCCGGACAGGTCGATCACGACCTGCTTCGCCCGTCGCCCGACGGCAAGCACCGTGCGGCCGGACACCGCGTCGGCGAAGGCCAGTGGGTCGTGCGTCCGCAGCGTCCGGGCCCACGAACAACGGGCACCGACGATGGTCGCCCCGACGAGGCGCGGCCGCAGGTCGCGCGCGACCGTCTCGACCTCGGGAAGCTCGGGCATGGCGAGGCTAGCCGGCGATGGGCGCGACGGGCGCCTCGAGCGGCAGCTCGTCGGCCTCGGCGGCGATCTCGTCCGCGCGGGTCAGCGGCGTCATGGATTCCCAGTCGTCGCCGACCTTCACGTCGACGATGAGGGGCACGGACAGCGGCAGGGCGCCTTCCATCGTCTCGCGCACGATGGCAGCCAGCGGCTCCACCTCGGCGCGCGGGACCTCGAAGAGCAGCTCGTCGTGGACGGTCAGCAGCAGGCGTGCCTGGAGCCCGGCGGCGCGCACCGCGGCATCGGCCCGGATCATCGCGATCTTCTGGATGTCGGCCGCGGTCCCCTGGATCGGCATGTTGATGGCCATCCGCTCGCCGGCGCCGCGGAGCGCCGGATTCGACGCCCGCAGCTCGGGGATCTGGCGCTTGCGGCCGAGCAGGGTCTCGACCCAGCCCTGGGCCTTGGCCTGCTCCTTGATGGCCATCATGTAGTAGCTGATCCCGGAGTAGGCCGCGAAGTACGAGTTGATGAACTCCTGGGCCTCCTTGCGCGGGATGTTCGCCCGGCTCGCGAGCCCGAAGTCGCTCATCCCGTAGGCCAGCCCGAAGTTGACCATCTTCGCCATCGATCGCTCGGCGTGGGTGATCTCGTCCGGGTCCTTGTGGAGCACCCGCGCCGCGGTCTCGCGGTGGATGTCGGCGTGCCGCGCGAACGCGTCCTTGAGGTGCTCGTCGCCCGAGACGTGGGCGAGGATGCGCAGCTCGATCTGCGAGTAGTCGGCGGCGAGCAGGGCGAGCTCCGGTTCGCCGGCCACGAACGCCCGCCGGATGCGCCGCCCGAGCGCCGTTCGGATCGGGATGTTCTGGAGATTCGGATCCGACGATGACAGGCGACCGGTGGCGGCCACGGCCTGGTGGAACGTCGTGTGGAGGCGCCCGTCGTCGGCCAGCAGGTTCGGCAGCGCCTCGACGTAGGTCGAGCGCAGCTTCGTGTAGATCCGCCACTCGAGGAGCTTGTCGATCATCGGGTGGGCGGGGCGGAGCTCCTCGAGCACCGAGGCGTCGGTCGAGTAGCCGGTCTTGGTGCGCTTGCCCTTGGGCAGATCGAGCTCGTAGAAGAGGATCTGCTCGAGCTGCTTGGGGCTGCCGAGGTTGAACTCGTGCCCGACGTCGACGTAGATCTCCTGCTCGAGGCGGGTGATCTCGGCCGCGAACTCCCGATCGAGCACGCCGAGCGCCTCGAGGTCGAGGGCGACGCCGGTGGCCTCCATGCGGGCGAGGACCGGGATGAGCGGCAGCTCGATGTCGCGGAAGAGGCGGTCGAGCTCGGTCTCCTGGAGCCGACGCTCGAGCGGGTCGCGGACGGCCAGCGCGGCCAGCGCGTCGAGGCCGGCCCGGGCCGTCGCCGGCAGCTCGTTCGCGGGCGGCAGGATCTGGTCGAGGTTCTCGGCCACGACGTCGGCGATGGTCTGCGAGCGCAGCGCGGCGTTGAGGATGTAGGCGGCGACCTGCGTGTCGAAGGCGACCGGCTGCGGGGTCGCGGCCGGGTCCGCGGCGAAGCCCGCGACGAGGACCGGCTTGATCTCGTGACCGACGACCGGGGTGCCCAGGCGGGCCAGCAGGCCGCGCAGGGCCGTCGGCGGCCTCCGCGCCATCGGCGGCGACCACCCGGCCGTCCGCGGCGGCGACGGCGAAGGCCAGGGCGGTCCCCCGGCGTGGGCGCGGGTCGTCGAGGAGCAACGACGCACCGACCGCGGTCTGCGCCGCGATCCAGGGCTCGAGGTCGGCGATGCGGTCGACGCCGCGGACCTCGATCCGCCCGGGATCGACGATGGCCGCGGCGAGGGCGGTCGGCAGGTCCTCGATGGGTTCGGGGCGGACGGCCGTCCCGTCGTCGTCGACACCGGCTGGGCCAGACGCAGCCGCTGCGCCGGCCGACGGGCCGCCGACCGCGTCGAAGTCGAGGCGCAGCTGGAGCTCGCCAGCTGCCGGACGGGCGGTGGCGCGACCGGGACCCCAGCCCTCGGGCCGGCCGGCGACGCGCGCCGCGGGCACGTAGCCGCTCTCGGCCACGCTGCGCAGGCTGTCGGCGCGCTGTTCGGCCGACTCGCCTGAGATCGGCGGCAGCCGCTCGATGAGCGTGCGGAACTCGTATTCGCGGAACAGCCGCACGACCGTGTCGCGGTCGTAATCGCCGAGCCGGGCGGCCTCGAGGTCGATCTCGATGGGCAGGTCGCGAACGATCCTCGAGAGCTCGCGACCCATGTGGATCTGGTCGACGTGCTCGCGCAGCTTGTCGCCGAGCTTGGGCGGGGTGACCTCGTCGAGCCGTTCGAGCAGCGAATCGAGCGTGCCGAACTCGCGGATGAGCTTGGCGGCGGTCTTCTCGCCGACCCCGGGAACGCCCGGGATGTTGTCGGTCGGGTCGCCCTTGAGGGCCTTGTAGTCGATCATCTGGTCGGGGCGCAGCCCGAACCGCTCATCGATGCGCGCGACGTCGTACATGATCGTGTTCTCGACCCCGGAGCGCGTCGTCATGAGCCGCACCCGCGGCGTGACGAGCTGGAGCATGTCGAGGTCGACGGTGACGATCGTCGTCTCGAGGTCCTCGCGCGAGTCCAGCTGCTGGGTGATCGTGCCGATCACGTCGTCCGCCTCGAAGCCCGCCATCTCGTAGACCGGGATGCGCAGGGCCTTGACGACCTCGCGGACCTTCGGGAACTGGTCGCGCAGGTCGTCCGGCATGCGGACGCGCGTGGCCTTGTACTCGGCGTACTGCTCATGACGGAAGGTCGGGCCGGGCAGGTCGAACGAGACGGCGAGGTAGTCCGGCTGGAGGTCCTGGATGCCGCGGAGGACGATGCTCGCAAACCCGAAGACGCCGTTCACCAGCTCGCCTTTCGACGTGGTGAGCGGCGGCAGGGCGAAGTATCCGCGGTAGACGAGCCCGAAGCCGTCGAGCAGCATCAGACGTTCGGTGGGCACGAGTCCAGTGTACTTGCCGACCGGCCGCGGAGCCCCGAAGTCCGGGCGCGCCGAGCGCTCATCGCCGTCCGAGAGGTCAGCCGCGGCGGGCGCTCCAGCGGAGGCCGAACAGGCCAAGACCGACGATCAGCAACGCGCCGGCGACGACGAACAGCACCGACACGCCGGATGCGTCGTCGCGCACGGCGACATCGGCACTTGGGGCCGCCAGCTGTCGCTGCGTCTGGCCGGATGCGGCGGACGTCGCGTCGTCGCCACCCGAAAAGACCTGGTCCGCCTCGCCCGATGGCGCGGCGCTCTTGTCGAGCCCGGGCTGCTCGGCGGAGACATTCGCGGTGGCGGCCGCCACGGGCGCGGCTGCTGCCGCTGGAGCGGCGGACGGCACGGCCAGCATCATCGATGTCCCGGCGGACGGAGCGGCCGCCGCTTCGCCGGCGACCGTGGTGTCGGCCGGCGCCGGGGCCGCGCCCGAGGACGCACTGCCGAAGGGCAGGATGCCCGGCACGCTGGCCACGAGCAGGCCGGCCAGGCCGATGGTGGTCAGCCCGACCGCGAGTGGCCGGGTGACGGCATCGCGCGAGGTGCCGATGGCGGCCAGCCAGCGCCGCCAGCCGGCGGGTCGGAGGCGGGCGGCATCGGCCTCGCTCAGGGTGTAGTCGCGGGGTCGGGCCGGCAGGGCCGCATCGGGCATGGCCGCCGCCAGCAGGACCAGGTCGGCGTGGAGGGCCAGGCAGTCCGGACAGGACGCCTGGGCGGCCGGCAGGCGGCCACCACGGTCGGCCGCCTCGGCGACCAGCACGAGGTCGTGAGTGGCGTGGTCGGCGGCGGTCGACGGGGTTCGGGGATCGGTCATGTCGTGGCTCTGACGAGCGTGGCGGACGGGTGGTTCCCCCGGCCCGACTGGCGGCCCGGGTTCGACGATGGTCGCATCACCGGTCCCCCGCTGCCGGCGCGGCGCGCCACCGCACGAGCAGCAGCCCGGTCCCGGCCACGATCATCGTGCCCGAAACCAGCAGCATCGGGGTCATCCGCGTGTCCGGCGTGGCCGTGTCGCGAGCCTTCGCGACGGCGGCGGACCACGGGCGAGATCACCGGACGCACCGACGGGTCCCGTCGCTCCGGCCAGCGGCGCGATCTCCATGTCGACCGGTGCCGCGCCCGAGGATGCACTGCCGAAGGGCAGGATGCCCGGCACGCTGGCCACGAGCAGGCCGGCCAGGCCGATGGTGGTCAGCCCGACCGCGAGTGGCCGGGTGACGGCATCGCGCGAGGTGCCGATGGCGGCCAGCCAGCGCCGCCAGCCGGCGGGTCGGAGGCGGGCGGCATCGGCCTCGCTCAGGGTGTAGTCGCGGGGTCGGGCCGGCAGGGCCGCATCGGGCATGGCCGCCGCCAGCAGGACGAGGTCGGCGTGGAGGGCCAGGCAGTCCGGACAGGACGCCTGGGCGGCCGGCAGGCGGCCACCACGGTCGGCCGCCTCGGCGACCAGCACGAGGTCGTGGGCGGCGTGGTCGGCGGGTCTGCCCAGTGGTCCGAAGGCGATGGCGATGCCGTCAGCCACGGAGCAGGTCCATCCGGTCCTCGAGGAGGCTGCGCAGGGAGAGCCGGCCACGATGGATGCGCGACTTCACCGTCCCGAGCGAGACGCCGGTCATGTCGGCGATCTCGCCGTAGTCGTAGCCCTCGACGTCGTACAGGACGATCGCGGTGCGTTGGTCGTCGGTGATGTGGGTCAGGGCCTCGCGCGAGCGTGCGGCTGCGCTCGGCGTCGACCGCGAGGCGCTCGGGATCCTGGTCGCGCGGGGCCGGCGGCTGCCAGCTCTCGTCATCGAGCTCCGGGTACGGCTGGACGGGGCGTCGCTTGCGCGCCCGCTGCGTGTCCATCGCCGCGTTGACGCAGATGCGGTTGAGCCACGACTTCACGTTCCCGCCACGGAAGTTGTGCAGGTTGCGGAAGGCCGAGAAGAACGCCTCCTGGACCGCGTCCGATGCCTGGTCGCGATCGGGGACCATGCGCACGACCAAGGCGAACAGCGAGTCCTGGTACAGCCTGACGAGGTCGTTGAACGCCTCGAGGTCGCCGTCGCGGGCTTGCTCGATGAGGATCAGGTCGCGGCGCTGGACGGGGTCGTCGGTGACCGTCGTCGGGCGAAGGTCCTCCACGGTCGAGGGGTCCCTCCGGACGGCGATTGATGGGGACGTGAGGCGCGGCGAGTCTAGCATCGTCGCCCGGCCAGACGCGGTCGGCCCCGGGCGGGTTCCCCACCGTGGGGGCGTCAGCCCTTCGGGACGATCAGTCGATCCAGCAGCGCGACACTGTCCTGCCTCGCTACCGAGACGTTCCACCGACCCGCAGGGCGACTATCGACGCCCACCTGCGCGCACGCCGTGGCGAACATGTCGCGGATCTGTTGTGATCGATTCGAGAAGAAGTAGCGCGGGTAGCTGTAGCCCTTCACCCGGTTCAGGCATCGACATCCGTCGGAATGGATGAGTCCCGTCAGGAATGGCGCTGGCCACGATTCGACGATCGACTGCTGCCATGGGTGCAGGCCGACGTCCCGGGTGTGCTTCTCCCCGGGGCCATGTTGCGGGAAGCAGCAGATCCAGTGCTTCCAGTAGCTCGAGACATCGACGCAGCCCTGTCGCACGACGATGCCGGCTGGCCGCCCACGAACCTGGGCGGTCACGAACGCGGCCTGCTCGATCACCGCGGGGTACCTCGAGTCGAGCGTGATCCGGAGCCGCCAGACCGCACGGCGTCCCAGCGACAGGAAGCCGTCACCGAGGTAGAGCCCGAGCAGGTGCGCATAGGTCGAGCCGAGCGCAAGGGGATCGACACAAGGGGTTCGAGCGTCAGCGACCATGCACGTCGGTTCGCTCGATCCGGTCGTTGGTACGGCGGGTGGGACTCGAACCCACATGCCCTCTCGGACAGCAGAGTTTGAGTCTGCCCTGTCTGCCAATTCCAGCACCGCCGCGGGACCTCACTATAGCGGATGGCCGGCGTCGCTCCGATGATAGAACGGCTGTTCGATATGCGCCACACCGAACGCGATACCATCACCGTTGTCGTGGACATCCGAGCCCCTCGCCCCGACGAATGGCGCGCCGTACGGGCCCTCCGGCTGCGGGCGCTCGCCGACGCACCCGATGCCTTCGGCTCCACGCTCGCACGCGAAGCCGATCAATCCGAGGACGAGTGGCGGGCGTTCTGGCTCGAACGGCGCGGGACGATCGCCCTCGTGGCGACCGCGCCGGGGGTCTCTGACCCGCTCGTGGGCATGGCGTTCGGCTGGCCGAGCCTTGACGACCCTGGAACAGCCGGACTCTTCGGCATGTGGGTGGATCCGGTCGCTCGACGCCAGGGGCTGGGCGCCGCCCTCGTGCGCGGCGTCGTCGACTGGGCTCGTGCAGCGGGCTTCCGCGCGATCGAGCTCGGCGTGACGACATCGAACCCGGGCGCCGTGGCGTTCTATGAGGATTTGGGCTTCGTCGACACGGGCGAGCGCGGTCCCCTGCGTGAAGGCTCGCCGCTCACCGTGCAGGGGATGAGCATGGCGCTACGCTAGCGCCATGGCGACGCGCTTCATCGGCTACCCGACCGACCGTCTGCTCGCCGCGTTCCGTGATCCGGTGGGCGCAGCAGGGGCGGCGGCCGAGCTCATGACCACGGGCCTGCGTGCCGCCGACGTGACCGTGCTTCGTGGCGACGAGGGCGCCGACCGCCTCGACGGGACCGGCGCCACGAACGGGTTCGTGGCGCGCGTCCGCCGGACGGTCTCGTTCACGCTCATGGACCAGCTGCCCGACATGGCCATGTACGAGCGCGCGGTCCGCGATGGAGGGGCCGTCCTGATGGTCCGCGTCCGGGGCGAGCAGCGCAAGGCGGTCGTCGTCGACGTGGTGCGACGGCATGGCGCCCATTTCATCAACTACTACGGTCGGTTCGCGACCGAGGAGGTCCAGCGCTGGACCGGCCCGGAGCCCGAGATCCCGGACCTGCTCCGGCGCTAGGCGGATCAGCCGCCGACGACGATCCGGCCCGCCTGCATCACGAACGCCGGCGTAGCCAGTCGCCCCAGGTCGCCGAGTGGATCGCCGTCGACGAGGACCAGATCGGCCAGCTTCCCGGCTTCGATGGTGCCCGTCTCGGCCTCGACGCCGAGGAGCCGGGCCGCCGAGGACGTCGCCGCCTGGATCGCGGTCATCGCGCTCGCGCCGTGCTCGTGCAGCAACGCGATCTCGCGCCAGACGAGGTCGGCGGTCACCCCGACCTCGCCCGTGTCGGTGCCGGTCGCGAGGGGCACGCCGAGCTCGATCGCGGCTTCGGTCGACGCACGGTGGCGCCGCTCGATCAGGTCCTGGCGCTCGCGCTCGACGGCCGTCAGCCCGGGCAGCGTCCGATTGACGTCGGTGACGACGAGCGTCGGCACGAGCCAGCCACCCGAGGCGGCCAGCGCCTCGATCGCGGCGCGATCGGCGAGCCACGCGTGCTCGACGCTGGTCACGCCCGCGACTGCCGAGCGGCGCACGGATTCGCTGTCCTGGGCGTGACTCATGACCCGGACCCCCAGATCGGCGGCGGTCGCCACGATGGCCCGCAGCTCCGCCTCGGTCAGCTCCGGCGCGCCGTGCACCATGCGACCCGGGGCAAGACCCGTCGTCGTGAGCATCGCCGCCTCCGATGCCACGACCTTGACCACGTCGGCGCCGTCGCGAACGACCCGTCGCGTCGCCGACACGAAGCCCTCAGGGCCATCCGCCTCCAGCCCGAACTGGTGACCGTGGCCGCCGGTGATCCCGACTGCGGTGCCCGCCACGACGAGGCGCGGACCGGGGATCCGCCCCGCCGCGATGGCGTCGCGCAGCACGACCTCCAGGTTCCGGATCGACCCGGCGCCGCGGGCCGTGGTGACGCCGGCCCGCAGGGCGAGGGCCGCGTGGCCCGCCGCGGCCAGGACGATCTCGGCGTCCGAGCGTCGGGCGATCGTGGCGATCGAGCCCTCGGTCGGGTCGAACGTGTAGTGGGCGTGGGCATCGATCAGGCCGGGCAGGAGCGTGCGGCCGGCGCCCGCGATGACGTGCTCGTCGGGCGCCTCGGGCCGGCGCGGGTCGTGCGCCACGACGGCCGCGATCCGCTCCCCGTCGACCTCGACGTCGACGTGCTCGCGGACGTGGTCGGCCACGCCGTCGATGAGGCGGACGTCCACGAAGCGAGTGCGCATCCAGAACAGGGTATCGTGGCGCCGACCGCCGGCACGCGGCCCGCCGCGTGCGGCCCGATGCTCAAGACCGACCACCGAGAGGACCCATGTTCCACCGCATCTTCGGCCCCGACAAGACCGCGGCAGCCGACACGACCCAGGCCGCATTCACGAGCGCCGAGACCGCCAGCGGCGACACCGCCACCGTCCGGCGCATCGTCGCCAAGCTTGAGGCGATGCCGCCCGAGCAGGCCCGCCTCGTCGCCTCCGCGGCGTACACGCTGGCCCGCGCCGCGAACGCCGACCTCGACATCAGCGAGGACGAGACCGCGATCATCGAGCACGAGCTCCAGGATCGAGCCGGCCTCGACGAGGCGACCGCGGTACTCATCGCGGAGATGGCCAAGTTCCAGGCCAACACCGTGGGCGGCACCGAGGACTACGTCGTCACGCGCGAATTCGCCGCCCTCGCCACCGACGAGCAGAAGGTCGCGATGATCCACGCCTGCTTCGTCATCAGTGCGGCCGACGGGTCGATCTCGGCGGAGGAGTCGACCGAGGTCAACGAGATCGCCAAGGAGCTCGACATCTCGGCGGAGGTCCTCAACCAGGTCCGTGCCGAGTTCCACGAGCGACTCTCCTCGGTGCAGGAGGTCCGCCGGATCGCCGGTCAGAGCTGATGCCCGGCGCGGGCCTGAGCGGCGCCGGGCGACGCGCGCGGCACGCATTGGCCATGGCGGCGCTGGTCGCCATCGCCATGGTCGCGGCGGCCTGCGTCGGCGGCGATGACGGGGCGTCGACGGCGTCGAGCGCCGCCCCGTCGGGTGCTCCGATCGTCGTCACGTTCGAGGTCGCCGGCGACGAGCGGTACCGGATCCTGCTGACCCACCCCGACGACATCGCCATCGCCCACCAGCTGCTTGCCGGCGAGGATGCGCCGGGCATCCCGAATGGCCTCGTCGTGCGTACGACGGGCGTCAACACGGGCTACAGCTGGTCGATCGACCCGGACGACATCGAGTTCGCGGACACCACGATCGAGGTCTGTGACGGCATCCCGTCCGACGTCGAAGCCGGTGTGGTCACGAGCGAGCGCTACTGCCCGTGGTCGGCGCTCGTGGTCGCCATCGACCCCGCGCCGTAGCGACAGTCGTCCAGGCGCCGAGCGTCCGGGCGCCGGGCGCTCAGGCGCTGGCGAGCCGCAGGTCGACGACCCCGTCGCCCAGCCGGCGACGGACCTCGGCGACGAGCTCGGTGTCGTAGGCCACGCCGCGGCGGAGCTCCATCGGCAGGGCCTCGCCACCGCCGGTCGCGGGCACGTGGATGACCACCCGCGTCGCGCCGGGCCGGTCGCGCAGGAGCGCCTTGAACTGCTCCATGGCGAGGACCAGCCGGTCGGGGGCCGCCGAGCCGTGGAAGCGGACGTGGAGGATCGTGTCCGGACCGGCGCTGACCGCCGTATCGGCGGTGGCGTCGCCGACGATCCGGGCGCGCGCCTCGTCGGGCACGGACGGCTCGTCGTCGTCGTCGCCCTCGTGGCCGACCGATCCCGGCGACGAGACGTAGGTCGGGACGGGGTCGAGCGGCCGGATGGGTGGCAGCGTGCCCGGGTCGGCGCTCGTCGACGTCCTCGGCCCGGTGGCCACGAGCGGTGGGGTGGGTGGCGGGCCGCCAGGGAGCCGCTCGTCGGGCGGTGGTCCGCCGGGCGGCGGCGCCGCGAGCGCGATCCCACCGGGTGCCGGCGAAGTACCGGCGGTGACGCCCGCCGGGGCCGCGACGGCCGCGGGTCGTCCCGCCCCGGGCCCCACGGCGACCGGCTGGCGGCGCGGACCGCCGTTGCGGCCACCCGAGCGGTCGCCGGCCGCGACCTCGCGAGCGAAGGCCTCGGGACCGCGCAGGACGGCATCGTCCCAGTCCGCGGCCATGTCCGCGAGCAGCGAGACCTCCTCGCCCTTGTGGTCGACGCGGCCGGCGACCAGCAGGATCGCGCCGTCGCGCCAGGTCGCCCGCGTCGTCTCGTACAGCCGCGGGAACACGACGACCTCGATCGAGCCTTGGAGATCCTCGAGGGTCGCGATGGCCATCGACTCCTGGCGCTTGGTGATGACCGTGCGCAGCCCGGTCACGATCCCGCCGATCACGACCCGCTGGCCGTCGAGTGCCTCGTCCTTGAGGTCGCCCGAATACGCATTGACGAACCCGCCGACCTGCTCGGCCACCTCGCCCATCGGGTGCTCCGAGAGGTAGAGCCCGAGGAGCTCCTTCTCCCAGCGCAGCCGCTCGCGGGTCGGGACCTCGGTCGCCGCGGGCAGCGGCCGCTCGAAGACCTCGGCGTCCGCGGCGGCGAGGTCGAACAGCGATGTCTGGCCGCTGATCCGGTCGCGCTGCGTCGCCTGGGCCGAGTTGACCGCGTCATCGAGCCCGAGCAGCAGCTGCGCGGGGTGACCGAAGACGTCGAGCGCCCCGACCTTGATGAGCGCCTCGAGGACCTTGCGATTGGCCAGACGCAGGTCGATGCGGGTGCAGAAGTCGGTGAGCGAGCGGAACTCGCCGCCCTCGTTGCGCGCGGCGATGATCGATTCGATGGCGCTCTGCCCGACGTTCTTGACGGCCAGCAGCCCGAACCGGATGGCGTCGCCCTCGACCGTGAACTCGAGATGGCTGCGATGGACGTCCGGCGGGAGCACCTCGATGCTCATCCGGCGGCACTCGGCGACGGCCGCGGCGACCTTCTCCTCGTTCGCCCGGAAGGCCGTCAGGACCGCGGTCATGTAGTCGACCGTGTGGTTCGCCTTCAGATAGGCGGTCTGGTAGGCGATGAGCCCGTAGCAGGTGGCGTGGGCCTTGTTGAAGCCGTAGCGCTCGAACGGCTCGAAGGCCTTGAACACGGCGTCGATGATCTTGGGCTCGACGCCACGCTCCCCCGCCTGGCGGACGAAGCGTTCCTTCTGGGCGCGCAGGACGCTCGACTTCTTCTTGCGGATCGCGTAGCCGAGCGTGTCCGCCTCGGGGCCGGTGAACCCGCCCAGGGCGATGGCCGCGGCCATGATGTCCTCCTGGTAGACGAAGATCCCGTAGGTCTTCTCCAGGTAGGGCTCCAGGAGCGGGTGCAGGTAGGTCACGGCCTCCTGGCCGTGCTTGCGCCGGATGTAGGCCGGGATGTTGTCCATCGGGCCCGGGCGGTAGAGGGCGACCATGGCCGCGAGGTCGTACACGCTCGTCGGGCGCAGCTCGCGGATGTAGCGGCGCATCCCGGCGGACTCGAGCTGGAAGACGCCCGTGGTCTCGCCGCTGGCCAGCAGCTCGAAGGTCCGGCCGTCATCGAGCGGGATCGTGTCGAGGTCGATCTCGACCGCGCGGTTCGCCCGCACGAGGTCGACGGCGTGGCGCAGGATCGTCAGGTTCGACAGCCCCAGGAAGTCGAACTTGAGGAGGCCCAGCGCCTCGATGGCGTGCATCTCGTACTGGGTCATCAGCGAGTCCGAGTTCGTCGCCTTCTGGAGCGGCATGAGCTCGGTCAGCGGCTCGCGGCTGATGACGACGCCCGCCGCGTGCGTGCTCGCGTTGCGGGCGACCCCCTCGAGATGGCGGGCGAAGTCGATGATCCGCTTGACCGCCGGGTCGGCGTCGACCTGCTCGCGCAGGGCGGGCGCGGTCTCGAGCGCCTCGTCGAGCTTGATCCCGAGCTGGTTGGGCACGGCCTTGGCGATCCGGTCGACCTCGCCGTAGCTGTGGCCCAGCACCCGCCCGACGTCGCGGATCGCGGCGCGGGCCAGCATCGTGCCGAACGTGATGATCTGGGCGACGTGGTCCTGGCCGTACTTGCGCCCGACGTAGGCGATGACCTCGTCGCGCCGGCCGTCCTCGAAGTCGACGTCGATGTCGGGCATCGTCACGCGATCGGGGTTGAGGAACCGCTCGAACGGGAGCTGGTAGAGGATCGGGTCGACCGGCGTGATCCCCAGCGTGTAGGTCACGATGCTGCCCGGGGCGCTGCCGCGGCAGGTGGTCTGGATCCGCTCGCGCCGGGCGAACGCGATGAAGTCGGCGACGATGAGGAAATAGCCGGCGTAGCCCATGCTCGTGATCACGCCGAGCTCGTAGTCGAGGCGGGCCTGGAGCTCCGGCGTGACCGTGCCGTAGCGCCGGGCGAGCCCCGCCTCGCACTCCTTGCGCAGCCACGATTCGACGGTCTCGCCGTCGGGCACCGGGAAGTGCGGGATGCGCAGCTGCCCGAGCGGCAGGGTGAGGTCGGTCATCTCGGCGATCCGCCGGGAGTTGAGGATCGCGTCGCGCTGGTCGGGGAACAACGCCCCCATCTGGGCCGCCGACTTCACGTAGAACTCGTGGGTGTCGAACTTGAGGCGGCCCGGGGTGTCGAGGTTGTTGCCGGTCCCCACGCACAAGCAGGACGTCGTGCGCCTCGGACTGCTCCTCGCGGACGTAGTGGAGGTCGTTGGTGACGACCAGCGGCAGGCCGACTTCCGGCGCGAGCCGCAGGAGCTGGCCGTTCAGGCGGGTCTGCTCGGGGAGGCCGTGGTCCTGGAGCTCGAGGAAGAAGCGATCCTTGCCGAAGATCTCGCCATAGCGGCCGGCCGCCGCACGGGCGAGGTCCCAGTCCTCGACCTCGAGCGCCTTGGCGACCTCGCCGCCGAGGCACGCGCTGAGGCCGATGAGGCCCTCGCTGTACCTGGCCAGGTGGTCGAGGTCGATGCGCGGCTTGTAGTAGTAGCCGTCGATGTGGGCGTCGGTGGCGAGCCGGCACAGGTTCTGATAGCCGCGGTAGTCCTGGGCCAGGAGGATGAGGTGGAAGGGCTGGCTGTCGGCCTTGCCCTCCTTGGACGTCATCGACCGCGGGGCGACATAGGTCTCGACGCCGACGATCGGCTTGATGCCCTTGTTCTTCGCCGCCTGGTAGAACGCGACGGCACCGTACAGCGCACCGTGGTCCGTGATCGCCATCGAATCCATGCCCTGCTGGGCGGCCGCGTCGACGAGCTCGGTGATCCGCCCGAGGCCGTCGAGGAGGCTGAACTCCGAGTGGACGTGGAGATGCGTGAAGTCGTTCGGGGCGATCGTCATCGGGAGGTCCATGGTAGCCGGGCGGAGACCGGACCGGCGGCCGGGACGAGCCGCGATGGGTCGCGAGCCGCGCTCCCTCGCCGTCACGCACGCGCGACGGGAACCGCGGCTACGCTGTGGTCCCACCCGTACCGCCGGCCACGCGCGCCGGATCGCTGGAGCGCTGCCTTGGACGCCTTGATCGAGCCCGACGACGATGCCCTCGAAGACCTCGTGTACGACGCACTCGACGCGCTGCCGGCGGTCTTCCGCGACGAGCTCGGCTCCGTGGCGATCGTGATCGAGCAGGAGCCGACGCCGGCGCAGCTCACGTCCGTGGGTGCGCGCGGGTTGTACGGCCTGTACCAGGGCGTGCCTCGCACGGCGTACGGCGCGGAGGCGGCCGCCGTGCCCAGCAAGATCACCCTGTTTCGCGGCCCGCTCGTGCGCTCCTCCCCCACCCCGGAGGCGCTCGCCGCGCGGGTGACGGACACGGTCTATCACGAGATCGCCCACCACTTCGGGATCAGCGACGCCCGTCTCCACGAACTGCAGGACCCACGACGCGACGCTCATCGCGGACGCTAGGCTGACGGCCATGACCGACCGACCGATGCGCGGCCTGCGCGGTGAGCATGTCTATCTCCGGCCCCTGGAGCCGGAGGACGCCGACCTCGTCGCCGGCTGGTACGCCGACGACCGCTTCCGCAAGCTGATGGGCGATATGCCGACGAGCCTCGCCCGACGACGCCGGCGCTACGACGATGCCGTGACCGGCGACGGTGACGACGTCTTCCGCTTCATCGTCTGCCGCCTCGATGACGACCGGCCGGTCGGTCGCACCGACATCTTCGACATCGACCGGACCAACGGGAGCTGTGCCTTCGGCATCGGCATCGGCGAGCCGGGCCTCCGCGGTCGGGGCCTGGGCACCGACGCGGTCAACGCCGTCGTCGACTTCGCCTTCGGCGAGCTCCGCCTGGAACGCGTCTGGCTCGACACCGATGCCGACAACCTCGCCGCCCAGGCGGCGTATCGCAAGGCCGGTTTCACCGAGGAGGGCCGGCTCCGGCACGCCTGGTTCGGTGATGGCCGGTACGTCGATGGCGTCCGGATGTCGATCCTGCGCGACGAGTGGAAGGCCCTGCCCCGCCGCCGGAGCTGGGAGCTGCTGGCCGCGGCCGACGGCGAGGCCGGCGCGGAGGCGAGCTCAGCGGCGCGACTAGCGCCCGGACGACGGAGCGCGATCCGCTCGACCCAGCGCGCGTACTGGGCGCCGCTCGGATGGAGCCCGTCGCCGGCGACGAGACGGCGGTCTGCGGCGGCCTCGAGCGAGATGTCGACGATGTCGACGAACGCGATCGACCGTTCGGCACACAGCCGGGCCATGGTGACGTTGGCGACGTCGATGGCGGCGCTCCGGGCGGCCGGCTCGCCGTAGTCGGCGCCGGCTGGCGTGACCGTGTAGTCCGGGATCGCCACCACGACGACCCGCTCCGGCGACAGTCTGGCGAGGAGGGCCGCGAGGATCGCGGTAACGCGCTCCTCGTAGACAGCCGGCGGCACACCCTGGACGACGTCGTTCACGCCGATGCAGAGGGTGGCGAACCCTGGGGCGAGTCCGTCGAGGGCCGGCAGCTCGTCGCGGATCAGGTCGGCCGTGGTGTAGCCGTTGACGGCGAGGTTGGCCACGAGTTCGAGCGTGCGCCCGGCCGTGGGCTCGGCCCGCAGCGCGGCGACCAGCTGATCCGGAAACCGCTCCCCCGCCGATACCGACGTCCCGATCGTGTACGAGTCGCCCAGGGCCACGTAGCGCAAGGGCGCGCCGAGGTCGCGGGGCGTGACCGCGGGCGTGGCCGGCACGCGACGGATGCTAGGGCAGCCGCGCGAACGCGTCGATGATGAGCTGCTCGAACCGGCCGCGGTCGATGACGATGCCGACGTCGGCGTTGGCCGTCCGGCCGTCGCGGCGGAGGCGGTACGGCAGGCCGTCGCAGACCGTCCGGCCGCGTGCCGGGCCATCGGTCGTGTCGACCACGACGTGATACGGGGCGACCGCGACGAGGTCGGGCACCGCCAGGTGGGCGATGGCGACGGCATCGTGGATGGCCGTGGTCGTCGAGCCCGACCATTCCAGGTTGCGGTCCAGGGCGAACTCGGTGAGCTCGGCCGCGATCCGCGCCGAGGTCCCGCCACCGGCGCGCAGGGCCGCCGCCGAGGCGCGGTCGAGCAGCGCCTGGTGGGTGACGTCGAGCCCGATCATCGTGATCGGGACGCCCGAGCGGAAGACGATGTCCGCCGCCTCCGGGTCGGCGTAGATGTTGAACTCGGCCGACACCGTCGTGTTCCCCTCGCCGATCGAGCCGCCCATGATCGAGAGGTGCGAGATCCGCGGGGCGAGCTCGGGGTGGAGCTTGAGGAGCAGGGCGATGTTCGTCAGCGGGCCGATCGGCGCGATGGCGACCGGGACGGGGCTGGCCGCGAGGAGCCCGGCGATCAGGTCGATCGCGCCCTCCGGGCGGGCGCGCTCGGGCGACGGGTCGAGGCGGGTCGATCCGATCCCGCTCTCGCCATGGACCTCGGTCGCACGCACGACGGTGCCGAACAACGGACCGGCCGCGCCTTCGCCGACGGGGATGTCGGAGCGGCCGTACGCGTGCAGCAGCCGCAGTGCGTTCTCCGTGCAGTGCGTGACGTCGGCGTTGCCGCCGACCGTCGTGACGGCGAGCAGGTCGAGCTCGGGACTGGCCACCGCGAGGCCGATGGCCAGCGCGTCATCGAGGCCCGGGTCGCTGTCGATGATGAGCGGCAACGGCACGTCGACCGTCCCGTACGGCGCCGTCCGCGGAGAGGCCGCGACCTTGTGGGCGGTGGGTATCGAATGGACTTCGGCCCACGCGTCCTGCGAGCCGGCGCTCATCGCCGCGCCGTGACCAGGGCCGTCACCCCTGCTCGTACGGCTGCCCGGCGGCGGCCGGACCGCGGACCCGTCCCACGACGCCCGCGACGACGATGATGGTGACGACGTACGGGACGCTGTTGAGCAGCTGCGGCGGCACGTCGACGCCGAGGATCGCCAGCAGCGTCTGGGTCGTGCCGGCGAAGCCGAACACGAGCGCGGCGCCGAGCGCCCCGACCGGGTGCCACGCCCCGAAGATCATGGCCGCGAGGGCGATGAAGCCCTTGCCCGCGACCATCTCCATACCGAAGTTGCCGGCGACCGACAGCGACAGGTAGGAGCCCGCGAGGCCGGCAAGGAGCCCCGCCAGGAACAACGAGCGATAGCGGATCGAGATGACGTCGATGCCGACCGTGCCCGCGGCGGCGGGCTTCTCGCCCGAGGCCCGGAGGCGGAGACCCCAACGGGTACGGAACAGCAGGTAGGTCAGGATGGCGACCAGGGCGTACATGACGTACACGTAGGGCTTCGCGGAGAAGAAGATCGGGCCGAGGACCGGCACGTCCGCCAGGACCGGGATCCGCCACGGCTCGATGGTCGGTGGCCGGTTGAACTCCGTGTTCCGGCTCAAGATGCGCAGGAACAGGAAGTTGGTGATGCCGACGGCGCCGATGTTGATGACGGTGCCGGCGATGATCTGGTCCATCCGGTGCCGGATGCCCATCCACGCCAGGAGGAGGCCCACCAGGCCGGCCGACAGCATGGCCGCCGTCACCCCGATCAGGATCGCGACGAAGGCGTTGCCGGTGAGCATGAGCCCGATGCTCGCGGCCACGGACGCGACGCAGGCGCCGACGAGCATCTTGCCCTCGAGGGCGATGTTGAGCATGCCGCTCCGCTCGGACAGGATGCCGGCGAGCGCCCCCAGCGTGATCGGGACGGCGAACTCGAGGCTGCCCCCGATCATGCCCGTGAGATTCGCGGGCTTCCCGTTCAGGACCGCGGCGAGGACGGCGATCACCCAGGGCCAGACCAGCAGCAGCAGCCACGGGCGCCACCAGAGGGTGGCCCCCTTGATCAGCTGCAGGACGGCGACGAAGAGCGACACCAGGCCGGCGACGACCCACAGGACCCCGACGGTCGTCTGGAGCTGGGCGCTGTCGCCACCCTGCTCGACGATCCAGAAGGAGAACGTGGCCGTCGTGGACAGACTCTGGCTCGCGAAGTAGATGGCCAGGATGCCGAACGCGCCGAACAGCAGTGCCCGGATCCGGGCATCGCGCTTGGCGCGCTGCGCGGCGAGACCCGACCCGCTGCTGGCGAGGACGTCCGTCGCGGCGGTCATATCGGCGCCGACGGGTGGGTCGCGGGCGGGATGGTGGGCGGTGCCTCGGGCGGCGGCGGTTTACCGGTCCCGAGATGCCAGATGGACCGGATCAGGTTCGGCGCGGCCACGAACAAGATGACGAGCGCCATGATGAAGACCAGCAGGTCGAAGGGGATCCCCGACTGGATGCCCATGAGCTTGCCGCCCGAGGTCAGCACCCCGAAGAGGAGTGCCGCCGCCACGACGCCGCTCGGTCGGAGGCCGGCCAGCAGGGCCAGGGCGATCGCGGTGAAGCCGATGCCGCCCGAGAGGTCGAGCGACAGCGTCCCGACGGTGCCGATGACCATGAACGAGCCGGCCAGCCCGGCCAGGGCGCCCGACAGCGCCATCGCCACCATCATCGAGCCGCCCGCGCTCATGCCCGCGTAGCGCGCCGCGGTCAGGTTGAACCCGGAGGCGCGCAGCTCGAAGCCCTTGGTCGTGCGGAACAGCAGGAATGACACGACCGCCGCCATCACCAGCGCGATGATGAAGCTGTAGTCCAGGCGGATCGCCGGCAGGTCGACGATCAGCGGGATGTTGACGAAGCCATCGAGCGGCTTGGAGATCGGCGCGGTGCTGCCCGGCCGTCGCAGGGTCGGTGAGCGCAGGGCGAAGAAGACGACCTGGGCCGCCACGTAGTTGAGCATGATCGTCGTGATCACCTCATGGGCGCCCGTGCGCGCCTTGAGGAAGCCGGGGATGAAGCCCCAGAACGCGCCCGACGCGGTCCCGACGGCCAGCGACGCCAGCACGTTCACCGGGCTGGGCACCTGGCCCTGCAGCGCGAACGCGGTGATCGTGGCCCCGAGCGCGCCGATCATCAGCTGCCCGTCGACACCGATGTTGAACATGCCCGCCCGGAACGAGATCGCGACGGCGAGACCGCAGAAGATCAGCGGGGTCGCCGTCACCAGGGTCTCGGTGAACGGCCGGATCGCGGTCGCGATGTCGTTGGCGTTCCCGGTCTCGAACGCCGTCACGATCCGGACGGGATCGCCGAAGGCGCCCGCCAGCATCGCGCCGTAGCCGTTGACGACCCCGCCGACCGCGCCGCTGATGGCCGCGATCGGGTCGGTGCCGAGCTTCTGCCAGGCCTGGAGGTCCGTCAGGATGATCACGACGGCCCCGAACAGGAGCGCGGTGACCAGCGCGAGGAACGGGACGAGCGTCTTGCGGCCGAGCTCCCGGATGGTCGTCATGCGGCCTCCCCGCCGAACTCGGCGCCACCCATCATCAGGCCGAGCCTCTCGAACGTCGCCTCCTCGCCGGCCAGCGTGCCGACGATGCGCCCCTCGAACATCACGACGATGCGGTCGCCGACCGCGACGACCTCGTCCAGCTCGGTGCTCACGATCAGGATGGCCGCGCCGGCGTCGCGTTGCTCGATCAGCCGCCGATGGATGTACTCGATGGAGCCGACGTCGAGGCCGCGGGTCGGCTGGGCCGCGAGCACGAGCTTGACCGGGACCGAGAACTCGCGGGCGACGACGACCTTCTGCTGATTGCCGCCCGACAGCGAGCCGGCGAGCGTCTCGATCGACGGCGTGCGGATGTCGTATTCCTTGACCCCCGTCGCCGCATGCTCGGCGACCGCCTTGCGATCGAGGATCCCGCGCCGGCTGTACGGTCGCCGATGGTAGGTGTCGAGGACGTAGTTCTCGGCCACGGTCATCGTGTTGATCAGCCCATCGCGACTGCGATCCTCGGGGATGTGCGCGACTCCCAGGTCCGACACCTCGCGCGGCGAGGCTTTCTCGATGTGGTGACCGGCGATCGTCGCTTCACCCGCGTCGAAGGACCGGAGCCCGGCGATGGCCTCGACCAGCTCGGTCTGGCCGTTGCCCTGGACGCCGGCCACCACGACGATCTCGCCGGCGCGGACCTGGAGGTCGACGCCGTTGACCGCGAGCTCCAGGCGGTCATCACGCACGTAGGCGCCCTTGAGGTCCAGCACGACGTCGGTCGGGTGGGCAGGGCCTTTGGGGACGATGAGCTCGACGTCGCGGCCGACCATGAGGTTGGCCAGCTCCTGGCGGGACGTCGTCTTGGGGTCCGCCGATCCCGCGACCCGGCCGCGGCGGAGCACGACGATGTTGTCGGCGACCTCGAGGACCTCGTTGAGCTTGTGGGTGATGAAGATCACCGTCGTCCCGGTCGCGGTGAGGGACCGGATGATGCCGAACAGCTCCTCGGTCTCGAAGGGGGTGAGGACGGCGCTCGGCTCGTCGAGCACGAGGATGTCGCTCTGGCGATAGAGCGCCTTGAGGATCTCGACCCGCTGGCGCACGCCGACCGGCAGGTTCTCGATCGTGGCGTCGGGGTCGACCCCGAGGTGGTATCGGTCGGAGAGCTCGATGATCCGCTTGCGGGCCGCCGCCCGATCGAAGGTGCCGATCCGATTGGTGACGGTCTCGGCCCCGAGCGCCACCGCCTCGGTCACGTCGAACACCGGGACGAGCATGAAGTGCTGATGGACCATGCCGATCCCGGCACGGATGGCCGCGGCCGGATCCTCGAAGGCGCGCTCCTCGTCGTCGATGAAGATCTGGCCGGAGTCCGGCTTGTACAGGCCCGACAGGATGTTCATCAGGGTCGTCTTGCCCGCGCCGTTCTCGCCGAGCAGGCCGAGGACCTGGCCACGATCGGCGGCGATCGAGATCGCGTCGTTGGCCAGGACGCCGGGGAACCGCTTCGTGATGTCGCGCAGTTCGAGCCGCATCAGCAGGACCTCGCCGTGTAGACGACCGCCCCCGGTCCGCGTGGCGGACCGGGGGCGGTCGACATGACCCTCAGGTGTGCACGCCGCTCGCTAGCAGCCGCGTCCGAGGAAGCTGCAGACCGTGACGCTGCCGTCGACGATGCCCGCCTTCAGCGCATCGAGCTCCGTCTTGGTGTCGGCGGAGATCTGGCTATCGAAGTCGTGGAACGGGGAGAGGAGCACGCCGGCGTTGGCGAGCGTGCCGGAGTAGTCCTCGCCGCCGAGGTCGCCGCCCGAGGTCTTCTTGATCACGTCAAGGACCGAGACGTCGATGGCCTTCTGGGCCGAGGTCAGGATGGCGCCCGCGTACTCGGGCAGGGTCAGCGTCTGGTCGTTGTCGACCCCGATCGCCCACTTGCCCGCGGCGAGCATGGCCTTGATGGTGCCGTTGCCGGTCTCGCCCGCGACCGGATGGACGATGTCCACGCCCTGGTCGAGGAACGTCTTGGCGAACTGCTCACCCTTGGCCGGGTCGTTCCAGGTGTCGGTGCCACCGCTGCCGCCGACGAAGGTGCCGGTCGGTCGGTGGGATCCGGGAGCGAACCGTCCCAGCCGACGACCTCGACGGCCGTGCCCTTCTTCTGGTTGTGGTACTGGACGCCCGCGTAGAAGCCGTCCATGAAGCGCGTCACGCCCGGGAAGGCGAGGCCGCCGTAGGTCCCGACCTTGCCCGACTTGCTGAACGCCGCGGCGAGATAGCCGGCGAGCATCGAAGCCTGGTCGACCTGGTAGTCGAGGCCGGTGAAGTTGGCCGGGACGCCCGGAGGCGGATCGTCGGCCGTGCCCGGGGTGAAGTCGTCGCCAGCGGAGTTCCACGTGGCGTCGACCTGCCCGAAGGCGATGGTCGGATTGGCGAGGGTCGCCTTGGCCGTTGCCGAGCTCTGCAGGAAGCCGACCGTGATGATCGACTGGCAGCCCTGGTCGAGCAGGCGCTGGATGTTCGACTCGTAGTCCGTGGCGCCCTGCGCCTCGCTGAAGAACGTCTTGTAGCCGAGCGCGGCGGCGTCCTCGAGGCCCTTCTTGGCCAGGTCGTTGAAGCCCTTGTCGCCCAGACCACCGGTGTCGAACGCGACGCAGGCGGTGTAGTCGGTGTTGAGCGCGCTGGACGGGGCCGCGGACGCGGCCTCCGATGCAGCCGCGGACGGGGCGGCCTCGGACGCAGCCGCCGACGGGGCGGCCTCCGAGGGTGCGGCCGCTGACGGCGCCGTCGACGAGCCGGAGCTCGAACAGGCCGCGAGCAAGAGGGCTGACGTCGCGCCGAGCGCGAGCAGCCTGCGAGAGATCTGCAAAGTGACTTCCTCCTCTGAAGCCCCGGGCATCCCTCCCAGAGAGCCGGGCACGCCGTAGAGTACGCCAACGGCACGGCCCTGCGTCAACGGATGACGCAACCTTTCTCGCCTCCACGAGGACCGGTCAGGACGGGGCCGCTGGACGACCAGGCCCGATCATATCGGAGCGACGAACCCACCATGCGTGACCCGCGCGCGGAGCGTGCCGCCATCGCCGACCTGCTGGACCTCCAGGAGGGTCGGCTGGGCGTCCCGCTGCTCGACGACGCCGGGATCCGGACGCTCCTCTCGAGCGCGCCGCGGATCGCCATGGTCGGGGCATCCAACGACCCGCGCCGACCCTCGTCCGGCGTGTTCCGCGACCTGCGCGCGGCCGGGTATGACGTCGTGCCCGTCAACCCCAACGCCACCGAGGTGGACGGTCGGCCCTGCTATCCGACGGTCACGGCCGCGGTCGAGGCGACCGGCGCCGTCGACATCGTCGATGTCTTCCGGCGCGCCGAGGACTGCCTCGAGCCGGCGCGCGAGGCCGTGGCGGTCGGGGCGCGCTGCCTGTGGCTGCAGCTGGGGATCGCGTCGCGGGCTGCCGGGCAGCTGGCCCACGAGGCGGGTCTGGCGGTGGTCATGGATCGCTGCACGATCGTGGAAGTCCGGCGGCTGGCGGCGCGCTGACCCGACCCCAGGCGACGTCCCGGGGGCCCGGTGACGTGGCTATGCTGCGCTGACCCATCCCCTCCCCGACCCACCGTCCGTGCCAGCGGAGGCAGCCCCATGGCCCCCCAGATCCATCTCCACGCCGAGCCCGGCGCGTACGCCCCGGTGGTCCTCCTGCCCGGTGACCCGAACCGGGCCACCCGGATGGCCGCCCGCTTCGATGGCGGCCTGGAGGCGACCGCCCTCGTCAACGCCAACCGCGGACTGCTCGGCTACACCGGCACGCTCGACGGGGTGCCGCTGTCGATCCAGACCACGATGATGGGCACGCCGACCACGTCGATCGTCGTGGAGGAGCTGCTCAACCTCGGCTGCACCACGCTCATCCGGGTCGGCACGACCGGTGGCTATCGCGGGACGGGCCTCGGTGATGTCGTGGTGGCGCTGGCCGCCGCCGCCCACACCGGGGTCGGCTCGATCCTGGGTGGCGGCGAGGCGACCGCGCCGACCGCCGACTACGAGGTGGTCCAGGCGCTCGTGCGGGCCAGCGAGGCGGCCGGTCTGACGACGCATGTGGGGCCGATCGTCACCTCCGACGTCTTCTACGACCCGAATCCGGCCGGCGCCGGCCGCTGGGGCGCGCGCGGATACCTGTCGGCCGAGATGGAATCGGCCGCGGTATTCCTGCTGGCGATGCGCGAGCGGGCGAAGGGCCGACCCGTCCGGGCCGGCACGATCCTGACCGTGTCGGACGTGATCATCGCTCCCGCCGACGTCCCCGAGGGCGGCCACGGCTGGGAGCGCTTGCCCGAAGAGGAGCTCCAGTCGCGCATCGACCGGACCATCGGTGCCGCCCTGGCGGCCGCGGTCGAGCTGGGCCGGGAGTGACGCCGGCCTGACCGGACCCGGTCGGCCCCGGCTCGGTTCCGGCGCTCCCGGCGCCAGGCGGGGCCAAGCGGCGCAAGGACGCACGCCGTCGCCTCAGGCCACGTGGGACAGGCCCAGCTCGAAATCGGCGATGAGGTCCTCGACGTCCTCGCATCCGATCGACAGCCGGATGATCCCGCCGTCCTTTGGCCGCGGATACACCAGCGTGTGGATGTCACCCAGGCTGACCCCGATGTCGCACAGGGCCAGATGGTCCGTGAAGGCGGCCATCCCCGCGAGCGCGCCGCGTGGCTGGAACGTGACCATCGCTCCCGCGTGCGTGCCAAGCAGCCGGCGCGCGACTTCGTGGTCCGGGTGCGAGGCGAGACCCGGGTAGTGCACCCAGTCGACCTTGGGATGGTCGTCGAGGAAGGCGGCGATGCGGGCCGCGTTCTCCGACCCGGCTCGCGAGCGCAGCGGCAGCGTCCGCACGCCGCGCAGCACGAGGAAGCTCGAGAACGGGCTGGCGGCTTGTCCGAGCGTATCGGTCTGCTGGCGGATCGGGTCGATGAGGGCCTTGCGACCGGACACGACGCCCGACACGGCGTCGCCGTGCCCGGACAGGTATTTCGTCGCCGCGTGGAGGACGAGGTCCGCGCCGTGCTCGAGCGGCCGCAGCAGGGCCGGGCCCGAGGAACGTGTTGTCGGCGATGACGATGAGCCCGTGGGCGTGGCCGATCGCCGCGACCGCGTCGAGATCGGCCACGCGCAGCCGTGGATTGGTCGAGGTCTCGAGGAACACCGCCTTCGTCGCCGGGGTGATGGCCGCCTCGATCGCCGCCAGGTCGGTGGTGTCCACGCGGGTCACGCCGATGCCGCGCCGCGGGAAGTCGTCGTCGAGGAGCACCTTGGTGATCGCGAACAGCTCGTCACCGACGACGACGTGGTCGCCGGCGCCCAGGTGCGCGAACAGCGTCGCCGAGACGGCCGCCATCCCCGACGACGAGACCACGGCATCTTCGGCACCCTCGAGCGAGGCGATCTTCTCCTCGAGTGCCCGATTCGTCGGGTTGCCCGTCCGCGAATAGAAGTACGCACCGGGCTCCCAGGCGAGCGCCCGATCGACGGCGTCCTCCTTCTCGGCCGCCGTGTCGAAGGCGAACGTGGCCGTCGCGTAGATGGGCGTGTTGTGCGCATGCGTGGCCGGGTCCGGCCGCTCGCCCGCGTGGATCGCCCGCGTCGCGAAGCCCTGTCCGTCGGTGCGTTGGCGCATGCTCCTCGCTCCTGCTGGGTGCCCGGGTCCGGGTCGGTGGGGGGACCGCCAGTCTATGGCCTCGGACCTGGCGGCCGAGGCCCGTCGCGAGGCCGTACCCTGTCCCCGATGTTCGACGATGACGACCGCCGGCGGCGACGTGACCGATCCCTGGGCCGGCATCGACCCGGCCGCCGTGGCAGCGCTCGAGGCGGTCTGGATCCCGGTCGGGGCGCCGGGCTTCGCCGGGGCATCCAAGGCCCACTGGCGGGCGACGCTCGATGCGCGGTTCGGCGCGGATGGCTGGCGTCTGGCCCACATCGTGCGCGGCGCCATCGTCTCGCGGGCCGTCGCGCTCGCCGAGTACGAGGAGGCCTATCGCGTCTACCTCACGAGCCGGCCGGCCCTCGTTCGCTTCCTCGTGACGGCGTGTGGCAACGTCTACGACGACCAGGTCGCGAACGTCCACGACGACGACTACGACCAGCCCCACACGGCGATGAACCACTACCAGGACATCTCCGTGCGGCGGGTGATCGCCGGGCTCGTCGACGATCCCGGCTGGCCGGACGTGGTCGCGACACCCGACGAGTTGGTCGAGCTCGTCGACCTTGGGACGGGCGTGCGCCACCTGGTCCCGCGGGCGCGCGGATTCCGCGGCGCGCACCTCCTCCAGATCCGCGAGCCGACGTCGCCCGGCTACTGCCTCAACCCGGCCGTCGTCCCGGTCCACGATCCGAGCCTCATCGCGGCCATGCCCGCGCGCACGGAGTGGTACCACCACGAGGGCTGTGGACACCTCTCGGTCGAGGCGTTCTGGCAGGGCAGCAAGGTCATCGAGGTCCGCTACGACCGGTTCCTCGCGCTCGGCGACGCGCGCGCCGACGCCCTCGCGGGGCTGTGAGCGATCCGGGAGCCGGCACGCCATCTGGGACGGAGCGCGCCACCGGCCGCCGGCGACGAGACCCTGCTGCTGGGGCCGTTGAGCCTCGACCTCTACCGCGACGGGACCGTGCTGCCCGGCGGCGGCGCCCTCAACATGGCCTGGCACTGGCGCCAGCTCGGCGTGCCGTTCCGGCTGCTGACCCGGATCGGAGCCGACCATGCCGCCGTCGCGCGTCGGTTCCTCGACCGACACGGGATCCCGACCGAGGGCGACGCGATCGTCGGCGACGGCCCGTCGGCCACCATCGACATCGAGATCCTGCCCGACGGCCAGCCCCACATGGACCGTTTCGTCGAAGGCGTCTGGGCCGACTACCGCTCGACCCGGCGCGAGATCGACCGCCTGGCGGGACCCGGTCGCCTGCACGTGGTGCTGGTCGAGGGCGCGATCGCCGAGCTCGAGCGACTGCACGCGGCCGGCGTGCTTGCCCGACGGGCGGTGAGCGTCGACATCCTCGGCTTCCGGCACTACACCGTGGACCGCTTCGCGACCACGCTGCGGATGGTCGACCTCGCCTTCGTCGGCTGGCCGGGCGACCCAGCCGACCCCACCGTCGCCGAGCTGGCGCGGATCGCCCGCGACCTCGGACGACGGCTGGTCGTGACGTTCGGAGCCGCGGGCGTGCTCGTGGTCGACGGTCGATCGGGAACGCCGGACCGCTTCGTGCCGGTCGTGCCGGTGCCGGTCCTCGGCACGACGGTCGGCTGCGGCGACGCGTTCATCGCCTGGTCGCTGGCCACCCTCGGCGACGACCTGGAGGGCGACCTGCTCGCGGCCGTCGAGCGCGGCAAGGTGGGCGGCGCCGCCGCGACGGCCTGGCTCCGGCCGCTGCCCGACGAGGCCTACGAGCGGTTGCCGACCGTGCCCACCGTGCACGAGGCGGCCACGCCCGCGCCACCCCGGCCGGGCGACGAGCTCAGCGGATGAGGAAGCCGAAGAAGATCAGGACGACGCCGACCACGGCGATGAGGCCGGCGACGCGGGCCTGCCGGCGCAGGATGTCCATCGCCACCGATGCGCCCGTCCGGTCATCGTCGCCACGAACGCCGCCCCGCCACGCCTCATAGCGGGCGACATTGGCGTCCTGCTCCTTGAGGGCCTGGTAGCGCGCCCACGGAGCGCGTGCCCGGGTGACGCCCACGATCACGAGCACGACGCCGGCTCCCCACAGGAGCAGGTTGATGAGTCCCATCGGACGAGATCGCTCCTCTACGCTTCGGCGTCCAGCCGCGCACGGACCGCTGCCTGCACGAGGGCCGCGTTGGCCTGACCGCGCGTCGCCTTCATGACCTGGCCGACGAGGAACCCGACAGCCTGCTGGCGACCCGCCCGGTAGTCGGCCACGGCGGCCGGATTGGCGACGACGGCCGCCTCGACGGCGGTCGCGAGCTCTCCCGTGTCGCTGATCTGGCGGAAGCCGCGCTCTTCGATGATCGCCGCCGCCGGGCGGCCGCTGGCGGCGTGGTCCTCGAGGACCTCCTTGGCGTTTCCGCGCGAGAGCGTCCCGTCGTCCACCGCCCGGACGATCGCCGCGAGCTCGAGCGGATCGACCCGGACCGCGTCGGCGCCCTTGCGCAGGCGCAGGTACTCCCCGGTGACCCAGTTCGCGACGGCCTTCGGGGTGAGCGACGGGTCGGCCGCGCGGGTCGCCTCGAACAGCTCGCTCGCGTCCGGGTCGGCGGCCAGGACCCCGGCGTCGTAGGCGCTCAGTCCCAGGTCATCGCGGTAGCGGGCGCGGCGCGCCGCGGGGAGCTCGGGCATCGACGCTGCGAGGGCCGCCAACCATGAGGCGTCGATGTGCAGGGGCGGCAGGTCGGGCTCCGGGAAGTAGCGATAGTCGTCCGACGTCTCCTTCGAGCGCATGTGGTACGTCTCGGAGCGGTCATCCGACCAGCCGCGCGTCTCCTGGCGCAGGGTCTCGCCGCGGTCGAGCGCCGCCGCCTGGCGGGCGATCTCGTAGTCGATGGCGTGCTCGACGCTGCGGAACGAGTTCATGTTCTTGACCTCGACCCGCGTCCCGAATGGCTCCGTGCCGCGCGGACGCAGCGAGACGTTGGCCTCCACCCGCATCTGGCCGCGCTCCATGTCTGCGTCGGACGCGCCGATCGTGCGCATCACGAGCTGGAGCTCTTCGGCGTAGCGGCGGGCTTGCTCGGCCGTATGGATGACCGGGTCGGTGACGATCTCCATGAGCGGAGCGCCCGATCGGTTGAAGTCGACCAGGGAGACCTTGCGCCCGTCGGGCGTCCCGGCATGGACGAGCTTGGCGGTGTCCTCCTCGAGGTGGGCCCGCGTGATCCCGACCGTGAACGGTCCGTCCGAGGTGTCCACGGTCAGCCGGCCGGCCGAGGCGAGCGGCAGGTCGTACTGGCTGATCTGGTAGCCCTTGGGCAGGTCCGGGTAGAAGTAGTTCTTGCGGTCCCAGCGCGTCGCCGCCGGCGTGCTGGCCTCGATCGCCAGGCCCGTCGCGAGGACGAGCTCGACGGCACGCTGGTTGATGACCGGCAGGGCGCCCGGGAGCCCCAGGCAGACCGGGCAGACGTGGCTGTTCGGGGCGGCGCCGTCGTAGGCCGTCGAGCATGCACAGAACATCTTCGAGACCGTGCGCAGCTGGCAATGGATCTCGATGCCGATGACGGCCTCGTAGCGCGTCAGCGCGTCGGTCACGGGCGCGGTGGACGTGGTCATCGCGGAAGAGTCTCGCACAGCCATCGGGGCCCCGTTCGCGGCGGCCTCGGTGACCTATGAGCGCGCGGCCTGTGGTTCCGGACGCCCGAGGCGTACGACGTCAACGGCGACTACCGCGCCTCGATCTACCTGCGGCCGCTCGCCATCTGGGCCATCGAGGAGGCCCTGCGCCGACGGGATGCCGCCGGGTCGGGGTCGCGTCAGCGCGCGAGGATGATCCCGGCCGAGGCCAGCACCAGCCCGTAGACGGCGATCGCACCCCACGCGAGGCTCGGGAGCCAGCGCCGGGCCGGCGGCGCGGCGGGACCGGGGACCGGCCGCTCGATGTCTGACGCGAGACGACGAGCAGCCGCGATGGCGCGGACCGCCCCGACGAGCAGGGCGATCATGCCGCACAGGAAGGCAGCGGTGAGGGTGACGGGCACGGTGACCTCCGGAGGTGACGGGTGGCTCGTGCGTCGGGCACCGGGGAGCCCGCGCGGCACGACAATGTTCATGTGAGGGTTCCGGGTCATGCTAGCGCGGGTCTCCCGACGTTACCCACGACCCGTTCGGCCCAGGCTGGCCCAGGACTTCGTGGCCCGATGTCAGCCGGCGCGAACCCGCTCGACGAACCGGCCGATCCGCCGGAGCGCCTCCTCGAGCTGTTCGTACGAGGTCGCGTAGCACATGCGGACGTGCCCGGCCCCGGACGGCCCGAAGGCGCTCCCGGGCACGACCGCCACCCGTTCCTCGGTCAGCAGCCGTTCGGCGAAGGCCTCGTCGCTGAGCCCGGTCGACTCGATGCGCGGGAAGACGTAGAACGCCCCGAGCGGCTCGAACGTGGCGAGACCCATGGCGTTGAGCCCGTCGACCAGCAGGCGTCGCCGGCGGTCGTACTCGGCGACCATGCGCTCGACGTCGGCCTCGCCATCGATGACCGCCGCCAGTGCGGCGTCCTGGGCCATCGTCGGGGCGGACATGATCCCGTACTGATGGACCTTGACCAGACCATCGAGGATGCCCGCCGGCGCCGCCACGTAGCCGACCCGCCAGCCGGTCATCGCGTACGCCTTCGAGAAGCCACCCATGAGGATCGTCCGCTCGCGCATGCCGGGCAGCGCGCTGAACGCCCGATGGCGGTAGGCGCCGTAGGCCAGGCGGTCGTAGATCTCGTCGCTGTAGACGAGCAGGTCGTGGCGCTCGGCGATGGCGGCGAGCTCGTCCTGGACCGCGTCGGGCAGCACGGCGCCCGTCGGGTTCGATGGGTAGCCCAGGAAGAGCGCCTTCGTCCGCGGGGTGATCGCGGCCTCGACGGCCGCCGGATCGAGCGCGAAATCGTCGTCGAACCGGGTGGGCACGAGGACGGGCGTGCCGCCGGCGAAGACGATGGCCGGGATGTAGGCCACGTACGACGGTTCGTGCAGGATCACCTCGTCGCCCGGGTCGCACGTCGCGCGCAGGGCGAGGTCGAGCGCCTCCGACGCCCCGACCGTGATGAGGATCTCGGTCGCCGGGTCGTATCGCACCCCGTACCGCCGCTCGAGGTGCGCGCTCAGCGCGCGCCGCAGCTCGAGGGTGCCGTGGTTGGAGGTGTAGTGGGTCCGGCCCTCGCGTAGGGATTCGACGCCGGCCTCGACGATGACCCGGGGCGTGTCGAAGTCGGGCTCACCGACCCCCAGGCTGATGACGTCGTCCATCGTGGCCAGGATGTCGAAGAAGCGCCGGATGCCCGACGGCGGCACGGCATGGACCCGTTCGGCAAGGGCCCGTTCCGCGAGCGGCGGTCGAGCGGTGCGTTCGGGCAGGTCCGTGGTCATGCGTGGAGCCTACGGTATCGCGTGCGGTCGGGAGGCCGCCGCGGCCTGCACCGCGCCCCGGTTCAGCGCGGCAGGTCGATCCGGGAGGTATCGGTCGTCGCGGCGTCGACCGGACGCCCGGCGGGGCTCGGCGGCGGGGTCGGTGCGGTCCGTGCGATCGGGGCGGCGGCGGCGCCGGCTGCCGCGCGGTCCAGGTCGAGCAGGAGCAAGGCACCCAGGAACGGTCCGCCGACCAGCCCCGCACCGACGCTCAGCAGCACCGGGTCGAGCCCAGGGACGGCCTCGATCGCCAGGAGCGCGCCCGCCACGACGGCGGCGAGCGTGGTGAGCTGGCCGAACACGATCCGCACCGGCGACCGGTTGGCCAGGGACGGGCCGGTCCCTCGGCCACCACGCATCAGCTGGCTGGTCACGGCGAGCCACCCACCGATCCCGACCACCGCGACGGCGATGCCCACGAACGTGGGGCGATCGGCCGGCCACAGCCCGGCGATCCCCACCAACCCGACGGTCAGTGGCAGGAGGATGGCCTCCGCCGCCCGCGCGACGCCGCCCCGTGCGGCATCGATGGCACGGACCTGTCCGGCAAGGGCCAGGGCGAGCAGGCCGCTCGACACCGTGCCGGCGATCGCGGCCGCCAGGAAGAACGCGTTCCAATCGGTGGGGACGAGCCCGTTGTTCATGCTTGCACCGTCATCATGGCCATCCGCTCCTTCGGGTTGGGTGTTGCCGGGTCATCGAGTGCGGCGAGATCGGTGGGCTCCAGCGACCGCCAGTCTGCGTCCGCCGTGATCGCCTCGTAGCCGCGGGCGAGGCCGAGCAGCTCCGCCTCCGACCACGGCGCGCCGATGAGCTGCAGCCCGACCGGCAGGCCGTCGGCCAGTCCGGCCGGGATCGAGATCCCGGGCAGGCCGGCCATGTTCACCGGCAGTGTGCACGCATCCGACAGGTACATGGCCACGGGATCGTCCATGCGGTCGCCGAACCGGAACGCGACCGTCGGCGAGGTCGGGGCGACGAGGGCATCGAAGCCCTGCGCCCAGAGTGCGTCGAAGTCGCCCTTGATGAGCGTGCGGACCTTCTGGGCCTTGAGGTAGTAGGCGTCGTAGTAGCCCGCCGAGAGCGCATACGTCCCGAGCATGATCCGGCGCTTCACCTCCGCCCCGAAGCCTGCGCCGCGTGTCGCCAGGTAGTCGGCGAGGACGTCCTGACCCTCGCCCAGGCGAGGTCCGTAGCGGATGCCGTCGTAGCGGGCCAGGTTGGCCGAGGCCTCGGCGGGGGCGACGATGTAGTACGTGGCGAGGCCGTACTCCGTGTGCGGGAGCGAGACGTCCTCGACGGTCGCCCCGGCCGCCTCGAGAGCGGCCACCGCCTCGCGCACCCGCGCCTCGACGGCCGGCTCCATGCCCGCCACGAAATACTCGCGAGGGAGCCCCAGGCGCTTGCCACGGAGCGTCGCCGCGGCCTCGTCGTCCGAGGCCGGGAGCTGCAGGAGCGCGTCGGGCACCGGGACTGGCGAGGAGGTCGAATCCCGCTCGTCGCGGCCGGCGATCGCGTGGAGCAGCGCGGCCGCATCCCGGGCATCGCGGGCGAACGGGCCGATCTGGTCGAGCGAGGAGGCGAAGGCCACGATCCCGTAGCGGCTGACGCGACCGTACGTCGGCTTGAGCCCGACGGTCCCGGTCAGGGCCGCCGGCTGGCGGATCGAGCCGCCCGTGTCGGTGCCGATCCCGAGCGGCGCGTGGAACGCGGCCACGGCCGCCGCCGAACCGCCGCTGCTGCCACCGGGGACGCGGTCCAGGGCCCACGGGTTCGCAGTCGGGCCGAACGCCGAGTGCTCCGTCGAGGAGCCCATCGCGAACTCGTCCATGTTCGTCTTGCCGAGGATCACGGCCCCGACATCGCGCAGTCGCTCGGTGATGTGCGCGTCGTACGGCGACCGGTAACCCGCGAGGATGCGCGAGCCGGCGGTGCATTGACCGCCCTTGACCGACACGAGGTCCTTGAGCGCGACCGGGACGCCCAGCAGCGGATGCAGGGCATCGATGGCGGCGCTCCCCTCCCCGCGCGCCGCCGCGAGCCGCGCGTCTGCGGCATCGGCCTCGGCGAGCGCCCGCTCGCGGTCGATGGTCAGCCAGGCGTTGAGCGCGTGATCCTGGCGCTCGGCGAGGGCGAGATGCGCCTCGGTCAGGTCCCGTGAGGATGCCTCACCCGCGCGCAGGGCGTCGGCCATCTCGTGGGCTTGCAGTCGGGTCGGGTCGGTGGTCATCGGCCGGCCGTCAGTCGCGCTCGGCCAGGATGGCCGGCACGACCACGAAGTCGCCTTCGCGCGCGGGCGCGTTCGCGAGGACCTCGTCGACCGTCAGCGACGGGCGGGCCACATCCTCGCGCAGGATGTTCTCGAGCTCGATCGTCTGGGCCGTCGGGGCGATGTGATCGGTCGGGACCGTGGCCAGGATCGCGTACTGGTCGAGGATGTGGTTGAGCTGGCCCTCCAGACGCGTCAGCTCCTCGTCGGTGAGGCCGAGGCGGGCGAGATGGGCGACGTGGTCGACGTCGGCGCGCGACAGGGTGGCCATGGCCCGATGATAACGGCCATGAGCACCGGGATCGTCCATCCGCCGGAACCCGCCCTGAGGTCGATGGCGACTACCGACGTCGAGCCCGCCAGTGCCGCCGTCGTCGCCAGTGGCTGGGGCGACCGTCGGGCCTGGTTCGAATTCGCGGTCGCGAGCCCCGTCATCCATGCCTTCGTGGCCGAGGCGACCTCGGGCGAGATCGTCGGGACCGGGGTGGCGACGGTCAGCGGCCCGGTCGGATGGATCGGCACGATCTGGGTGGAGCCGGCGTGGCGCGGCCGCGGCCTGGGTCGCGGGCTGACCGAGGCCACCATCGAGGCGGCCGAGGCCGCCGGCTGCCGGACACTCGTCCTCGTGGCGACGGATGCGGGACGGCCGCTGTACGAGCGGCTCGGGTTCACGGTGCAGACGCACTACCGCATCCTCGAGGCGTCGGGCATCGACCCGGCCGACGCGCTCGGCGCCGACGTCGGAGCGCACGGTTCGCCCGTGGCGACCCGCTGACCTGGAGGCCGCGGTCGCCCTGGATCGCTCGATCACCGGCGAAGACCGGCGTCACCTGATCGCGGCCTTCGCGAGACCGGACACGGCGCGCGTCGTCGCCGGGCCGGACGACGAGCTGCGCGGGTTCGTGATCCGGGCGCCGTGGGGTGGCGGCGCCACGATCGCCCCTGATCCCGCGGATGCCCAGCTGCTGCTCCATGCCCGGCGGGCCACGTCGGGGCCCGATGGCCGGGTCCGTGCAGGCCTCCTCGCGGAGAACGTCGCGGGTCTGGCGAGCCTGGTCGCGGACGGCTGGACGGATGCCTGGGGCGCCCCGCGGATGGTCCGCGGCGATGCGCTCGACTGGCATCCGGACGGCATCTGGGGCCAGTTCAACCACGCCGTGGGCTGACCCGGGCAGGACGACTGGCGGCCCCTGGGCCGGACCGATGGTGGGATGGCCTTGTGCGGTGCCCGGCGGCGATGCTCCACACGATGATCGCTGTCAGCTGCCTCCAGTGCGGGACCCCCGCCGTCCGCGCCGATGCCACGTTCTGCCGCCGCTGCGGACTGCCGTATGGCGACGCGCCGCGCGAGGACGCCGAGCTGCCGCAGTGCCCCGTGTGCTATCTCGTCGTCGACGACGACGGGCGGACGCCGAGCCTGTCGCTCCCCGGCCTGCGGGTCGACCTGCGCCATCACATGACCGAGCACGATCGGCGCCCGGTCGGTGACGACGAGTGGCTCGAGACCCTGCGCGAGGGCGACCGCCTGCGCTGGGGTCGCTGGACGGCGCCGTACGAGACCGTCCGTCGCTATCTCGTGACCGGTCAGATCGACGCCGGGCGCAATCGGCAGCTCGCCCACGACATGATCGTGACCGCCATGACCCAGCTCCGCCGCTGGGGGCCGGACGGCGAGATCCTCGGCGACCAGCCCGAATGGCAGGCCGCCCGGACCGCGGTGACCGAGCTGATGGAGCGCTACGCGGCGGGTCGCCGCTAGGCCGGATCGGTCCCCGCTCGGTGCCGGCTTGCCGTCGCCCGCCGTCGCGAACAGCTCGTCGTAGGCGTACTGGTCCCAGTCGTGGACCCAGATCTCCGCGATCCGCTCGTCCTCGATCCGGTAGATGACGACGCGGTCGATCTCGAGCGTCTTGCCGTCGCGCTCGACCCGCCAGCGGACGAGGCTCGCGGCATGGGTGTCGCTGGCGAGGATGTCGTCGACGCCGAGCGGCTGGAACCTGCCGTCGGTGTCCCGGAAGATCCGGGTGTAGTAGGCCAGCACGGCGTCCTGGCCACGGAACGTCCCGGCGTGCGGGCTCCGGCCCGGGATGTGCAGGACGAGGTCCTCGGCGTAGAACGGCAGGGCATCGACCGCCTTGCCGGCGGTCAGCGCCGCCGAGTAGCGGCGCATGAGCTCGATGTTCGGGTGGGTCATGGGTCTCCTCGATGGATCGCGCGCTACCCGTCGGGTCCGACGGCCTCGCCGGCGAGCAAGCGGCGGAAGCCGTCGACGTCGAGGATCGGTACGCCCAGCTCCTGGGCCTTGGCCAGCTTCGAGCCGGCGCTCTCGCCGGCCACGACGTAGTCGGTCTTCTTCGACACCGAGCCTGCGGGCTTGCCGCCGGCGGCCCGGATCGCCTCCTCCGCCTCGGGACGGCTGAAGCCCTCGATGGTCCCGGTGACGACGACGACCTTGCCGGCCAGCGGACCCGCCTCGTCCACGACGCCGGGTGGCGGCACGCTCGGGCGTTCGGGCACGACCCCGACCTCCACGAGCTCGGTCAGCGCGACCGCCGTGAGCGGATCCGCGAAGTAGCGCCCGATGGCCGCCGCGACGAGCGGCCCGATGCCTTCGACCTCCGTGAGGGCTTCGGGCTCGTCGGTGGCGACCCGGCGCAGCTCGGCGTCGACCGCGGCGAACCACGGATCGGGGACCGAGGCGCCGTCGGCCGGCGGATAGTCGTCGGGGCGGACGCGGGTGGCGAGCCAGCGCGCGAGGTCGATGGCGGTCGACTCACCGACCTGCGGGATCCCGAGACCATTGAGGACGCGAGCCAGCGGCCGCCCGACGCGCGCACGCTCGATCCGGCCGTGCAGGTTCTCGGCGCTCTTGCGCGCGAAGCGCTCGAGCGACTCGAGCTGTTCCACGGTGAGTCGGAAGAAGTCCGCGCGCGAGTGGATGAGGCCGCGTTCGAGGAGCTGGCTGAGGACCGCCCAGCCGGCCCCCTCGATGTCCATGCCGCCACGACCGACGAAGTGGCCGTACTCCTGGGCGAGGCGCGCCGGGCAGACGACGTTGGGGCAGTACACGCGCACCGCGCCCTCGTCCTGGACCACCGGCGTCCCGCACACCGGACACGTCGCCGGCATCGCGTACTCGCGCTCCGAGCCGTTTCGCCGCTCCACGATGGGCCGGACGACCTCGGGGATGACATCGCCAGCCTTCTGGAGCACGACGTGGTCGCCGATGCGGATGTCCTTGCGGCGGACCTCGTCGAGGTTGTGCAGGGTGGCCCGCGCGACCGTCGAGCCGGCGACCTTGACCGGCGTCAGGTGGGCGACCGGCGTCAGCGTGCCGGTGCGTCCGACATACGGGACGATATCCTCGACGGTGGTCTCGACCTGCTCGGGCGGGAACTTGTAGGCGATGGCCCAGCGCGGCGCCCGGCTGACCATGCCCAGGCGCGCCTGCTGGTCCGCGCGGTCGACCTTGACGACGACCCCGTCGGTCTCGTACGGCAGCTGATGTCGTTCCTCCCGCCAGCGCTCGGTGAAGTCGATGACCCCCTCGATGTCGAGGTCCGCCTCCCAGTCGGGATTGACCGGCAGGCCCAGGGCGACCAGGCGGTCCAGCGCGGCCGACTGCGTCGCGACCGCGGTGTCGCCCTCCTCGAGCAGCTGGTACGTCCAGGCCGACAGCAGCCGGGCCGCGGTGACGGTGGGGTCCTTCTGGCGAAGCGAGCCCGCGCCGGAGTTGCGGGGATTGGCATAGAGCGCCAGCCCGGCCTCCTCGCGCTCGGCGTTGATCCGCGCGAACTCCGCCTTGGGCATGAACACCTCGCCGCGGACGTCGACCGTGGCGGGCTCGGCGAGGCGGTCCGGGATCGCCCCGATCGTGCGCAGGTTGGGGCTCACGTCCTCGCCGGTGGTGCCATCGCCCCGCGTGGCGCCCTGCACGAAACGGCCGCGCTCGTAGCGCAGGGTGATGGCCAGGCCGTCGATCTTGAGCTCGGCCACGTAGCGCAGCTCCGGCGCCGGCTCCGGGGCCGCCGGCAGGCCGAGTCCGCGGCGGACCCGCGTGTCGAACGCCCGCAATTCGTCGTGGCTGAACGCGTTGGACAGGCTGAGCATGGGCCGCCGATGGCGGACCTCGGTGAAGACCTCGCCGGTCGGGGCGCCGCCGACCCGCTGGGTCGGTGAATCGCCGGTGATGAGTTCCGGATGGGCGGTCTCGAGCGCGACGAGCTGACGGAACAGCTGGTCGTACTCGGCGTCGCTGATCTCCGGGGCGTCCTCTTCGTGATAGAGCCGGTTCGCCCGGTCGACCTGCGCGGCGAGGTCGGCGTGGCGCGCCGCCGCCGCATCCGCGTCGAGTGCAGCGGCCGCGTCGACGAGGGCTGGGTCGACGGGGGGCAGTCCGATGGCCATCGACCGGAGGGTACCGAACCCGCGTGATGCGCGCATCCGGCCCCGACGGTCGAGCGGCGGCCTGCGCCGGCCGGCGACGCGTCGGCCGACCCGCCGTCGTGGTCAGGCGGCGATTCGCTCCTCGGCCTCGAGCAGGACGTGGTGGAAGTGCGGCATCACGACCGCCATGAGCCGTCCGAAGACGCTCGTGGTCGTGGCTGTGGCGCTGCAGCGCAGGACGAGGGCGCCATCCTCGTCGACGACCTCGTTCGGCGCGTCGCAGACGGGGCAGGTGGGATCGGCGTCGATGGCGCTCTCGATGAGCTCCACGAGTCGGACACGGTCGAACATGGTGATGAAACCTCAAGGGTGGTCAGGGGAAGCGATCGACGGGTCATCGGCCTGCTGGCCTCCCTTTCGATCGACCTTCACCCTGCCACGCCGCCGGGGCGGCTGTCGGCGCCGATTCGGACGCGTTCAGGTCGCGGTCGGGGGTCGTTCTCGAGCGACGTGGGCGGGCTCCAGGGCCGCGGGCGTCGAGGCGCCGAGCAACGCGAGCGCGATCTCGAACTCCTCGCGCAGGATCGCCAGTGCCCGCTCGACCCCGGCCTGCCCGGCCGCCGCCAGGGACCACAGGATGGGCTTGCCGACCAGCACGCCGCGGGCGCCCAGCGCCACGGCCATCGCGATGTCGAGGCCGCGCCGAACGCCGCCGTCGACCCAGATCTCGGTCCGCCCGCCGACCGCCGCGACGATCTCCTCGAGGACGTCGATCGTGGCGGGCACCCGGTCGAGCTGGCGAGCCCCGTGATTGCTCACGACGATCCCGTCCACACCGTGCTCCAGCGCGAGGCAGGCGTCCTCGGCCGTGAGGATGCCCTTGAGCACGAGCGGCAACGGCGACCAACTGCGGATGGTCGCGAGGTCGGCCCATGACAGGCCGCTATCGAGCAGCTCCTCCAGCGGGCCGAAGCCGCCCGCATGCTGGCCGGCCGCGTGCGTGGGCGGATCCACGAAGTTGCCGTGCGGTTCGGGCAGGTCGAAGCCGGTGCGACGGTCGCGCTCCCGGTAGCCGAGCCGCGGCAGGTCCACGGTCAGCACGATCGCGCGGTAGCCGGCCGCGGCGGCGCGCTCGACGAGCGATCGGGTCCGCGACGGCTCCGCCTGGGTGTAGAGCTGGAACCAGTTCGTCCCGTCGGGGGTCGCCGCGGCAACCTCTTCGATGGCCCGCGTCGACATGGTCGACAACGTGAATGGCACCCCGGCAGCGGCGGCGGCTCGGGCGGTCGCGAGTTCGGCGTCGGGGTGGACGAGGCCGTGGGCGGCCATCGGGGCGATGGCGACGGGCATCGCCGCCGGGCGGCCGAGCAGCGTGGTCGACGGGTCGATCGCGCTGACGTCGACGAGGACCCGTGGGCGCAGCCGCCGACGCCGCCACGCCGCCTCGTTCTCGGCCAGCGTGATCTCGTCCCAGGCGCCACCGGCGACGTAGTCGTAGATCGCGGGCGGCAGGGCGTCGCGCGCGGCCGGCTCGAAGTCGGCGAGGCGCACGGCGTCACGGGGGTCCATGCGCCGCATCCTAGCGCCCCGTAGCATGGCGCGATGGACCTCCCCCTCCACCGCGCCGCGGACACTGGCGATGTCGCCGGGATCGCCGACGCCCTGCGGGCGGGGGCCGCCGTGGACGAGCGCGATGCCGACGGTCGCACCGCCCTGCTGGTCGCCACCCGGGCCCGCCAGACCGAGGCCGTGCGAGCGCTCCTGGACGCCGGTGCCGATGTCGACCTGCAGGACGACATCCTCGACAACCCGTTCCTGTACGCCGGCGCCGAGGGGCTGCTCGACATCCTGCGGCTCGTCAACGAGGCCGGCGCGGACCCCGCGATCACGAACCGCTACGGCGGCATCGCCCTCATCCCGGCCTCCGAACGCGGCCACGTCGAGACCGTTCGCTACCTCCTGGCCGAGTCCGACGTGGACGTGGACCACGTCAACCGGCTCGGCTGGACGGCGCTCCTGGAGGCGATCCTGCTGTCCGACGGCGGCCCACGCCACCAGGAGATCGTCGCGCTGCTGCTCGAGCATGGCGCGGATCCGGACCTCGCCGACGGCGACGGGGTCCGGCCGCTCGCCCACGCCCGGGCCCGCGGGCAGACCGAGACCGCGCACCTGCTCGAGGAGGCCGGGGCCACGGCCTGACCCTCGGCCGGCGGCCGACCGCGACCCGCGCTGCCGCGACGGCTAGCCGATGATCTCGAGGTTCGCGAGGCTGGCCAGCATCGTCTTGCGCCCGACGGTCGAGTCGCGGAAGGCGACCGTGATCTCCTCGTCGCTGCGGGTCAGCTTGGACGTCACGACGATGCCGTCGCCCCATCGGCCGTGGCGAACACGATCGCCGTCGCGGAACTGGCGCTCGCCCGGGATCACCGGTCGGGCCGGGCGTGCAGGCGCCGACGACGCGCCCGAAGCCCCCGGGACGAGCGTCCCCGACGGTGCCCCGGCCTCGAACGCCTCGCGCTTCGCCGCGAGGTCGCGTGACGGACGGAAGGTCTCACCCTCGGCCGGCGCGCCGGGCCGGCCGCTGCCCTGCCGATAAGCCGCGCCGCCACCGCCGCGGACGGGGGTCCCGAAACGGCTCGCCCGACGCGCCCCGAAGACGAGATCCAGGTCGAGGTCGCGGTCCGGTTCGTCGAGGCCGCCCAGCCGCGGGCCGCTCATCAGCTCGGCCGGGATCTCGAGCAGGAATCGTGACGGGACGGCCGCCTGGCCCATCCCCCACGTCGCCCGGCGCCAGGCGTGGGACAGGAACAGCCGTCGCTTGGCCCGGGTGATGCCGACGTAGGCGAGGCGCCGCTCCTCCTCGAGCTGGCGTTCGTCGTCGAGCGCCCGGCTGTGCGGGAACAGGCCCTCCTCCAGCCCGGCGATGAAGACGACCGGGAACTCGAGGCCCTTGGCCGCGTGCAGCGTGATCAGCGTGACCGCGTCCGCGTCGCCCTCGTACGAATCCTGGTCGGCGACCAGCGCCGTCTCCTCGAGCAGCCGGTCGAGCGCGTCCTCGGGCTCCAGGTCGTCGTAGCGGGTCGTGACCGAGCGCAGCTCGAGCAGGTTGGCCCAGCGCTCCTCGCCCTCTTCCGACCCATCCGCCAGCATCGCCCGATAGCCGGACGCCTCGAGGACCTCGTCGAGGAGCTCGGGGAGCGGCAGCACCCCGACCCGCGTCCGCATCCGGCCGACGAGCGCCGCGAAATCGGCGAGGGCGGTCCGCGTCCGCGGCGCCAGGCCCTCGAGCTCGCCACGCGCCCCGCGCTCGATGGCGCTCCACGTCGTCGAGGGCTCGCCGGTCGACGGGTCGACCGCCGCCGCGCCGGCGCGCAGGACCTCGATCGTCCTGTCGCCGATCGCCCGGGCCGGGACGTTGATGATCCGCTCGAAGCTGACGCTGTCCGTGTCGCTGCGCAGGATGCGCAGGTAGGCGAGGGCGTCCTTGACCTCGCGCCGGCTGTAGAACCGCGTGCCACCCACGAGCTGGTAGCGGATGCCATAGCGCAGGAACGATTCCTCGATCGCGCGGGACTGGGCGTTCATCCGGTACATGACCGCGATCTCGCGTGCGCGGAACCGCGTGTCCGACCCGTCGTCGTCGGCGCGCCGGGTGAGGGCCGTGCCGCGGCCGCCGACCAGGGTCTCCACCTGGCGGGCGATCCACTCCGCTTCCTCTTCCTCGTTGTAGGCCTCGAAGCGCTGGATCTTCATCCCGCCCTCGAGCTCGGTCCAGAGCTTCTTGTCCTTGCGCGCCGTGTTCCGCGACACGACGGCGTGGGCGGCGTCGAGGATCAACTGGGTCGATCGGTAGTTGCGCTCGAGCTTGACGACGGCGGTGGTCGGCCAATCGCGCTCGAAGTCGAGGATGTTGCGCAGATCGGCGCCGCGCCAGCTGTAGATCGACTGGTCGTCGTCACCGACGACGCACAGGTTGTGGTGCTGCTCGGCCAGGGCGCGGACCCACAGGTATTGGGCGCGGTTGGTGTCCTGATACTCGTCGACATGGAGGTACCGCCAGCGGGCCTGGTACTTGGCCAGCACCTGGGGCGCCTCCTGGAAGAGGCGCACGGCCTCGAGCAGCAGGTCGTCGAAGTCGAGCGCGTTGGCACGCTGCAGGCGCTCCTGGTAGCGCGAGGCCAGGCGCGCGATGGTGCGCTCGCGGTGGTTGGCCGCGTTCTCCGAGAGGAAGGTCGGGTCGAGCATCTCGTTCTTGGCCCGCGAGATCGCCCCGAGGACGGCGCTCGGGCGGAACTCGCCGGTGAGCGGCAGGTCCTGCTCGCGCAGGACCTGCTTCATGAGCGCCTGCTGGTCGTCCGTGTCGTAGATGACGAACCGACGGCCGATGCCGATCGCCTCGCCGTCCTGGCGGAGCACCCGGGCACACAAGCGCGTGGAACGTCCCGGCCTGGACGTCGCGGCCGCCCTCGCCGACGAGGCTGATGATCCGCTCGCGCAGCTCGGCCGCGGCCCGGTTGGTGAACGTGACGGCCAGGATCTTCCACGGCGCGACGCCCTTGACCCCGACGAGGTAGGCGATGCGGTGGGCCAGCACGCGCGTCTTGCCCGACCCGGCCCCGGCGAGGATGAGCAGCGGGCCCTCCGTCGTCGTGACCGCGCGCGCCTGCTCCGGGTTGAGGGCCTTGACGATCTCAGCCTCGCGGGCGGCCCGGCGGGCCGCGATCGCGGCCGGGTCGGGGGCCGGTGGCGGCGGGGCCGTCGGATCCGTCGTCGGAGCGACCGCGACGCTCGCCTCACGCAGCCACTCGGGCTCATCCGGGGCGGCGTCGACCACCTCCCCCACCGTCGTCCCGACGGTCTGCAGGGCATCGTCGAGGGTCGGATCGCCGCGGCGGCGACGGGAGGCGGGACTCACCCCGTCATTCTAGGTGGGCGGGCCCACCCGGGCCTCAACTCGCGGGCTGGACCTGGTCCGCCGGCGGGGCCGTGACCGTCACCGACTCGTTCCACTTGCTGAAGGTCACGTCGACGGTCGTCCCCGAGCCGCCGGAGGCCGTCGCGGCACTGGCGGCCGGGCCGCCCATCGAGATCACCGCCGTGAGACCGGCCAGCCGCGTGGTGTCCTGCTCCACGCGGACGGTGAGATCGACGCCCAGGGAGCCGAGGTCGGGCAGCGGGATCGGCATCCCGCTGGGGAGCGGCAGCGCGCCCGCTTCGCCGGTGAGCGCCGTCAGCTCCTCGGGTGTCAGCTCGATGTGCACCGTGTAACAGGTGGTGCTGCCGCACGGGACGTCATCGCCCTTGGTCGGGGCGAGCTCGGGGCGAGCCAGGAACGTCGTGAGGCCCTCGAGCATGCCGGCCGTGTCGGGGCTCGCCGATGGCGCGGCCGCCGAGCCGCCGCCGAGCGGCACCGAGCGGTAGTTCGGGCCGGTCAGGCTGGTCTTGAGATAGCCCGTGCCATCGACGGCGATGAGCTCGCCGCGCAGGCCGAGCACGCCCGGCAAGGTAAAGGTGGCGCGCGCATCGCCACCGGCGATGTCGACGTCGGCGTTGGCGGTCGATCCGGCGAGCGACAGGGGCAGGGCGTTCCCCGTGCCCGTGACATCGAGCGACAGGCTGCCATCGGCCTTGACGTCTGCATGGAACGACGTCGCCGCGGCGGTCGTGGAGGCGGCCGCGGTCAGGATCGCGGTCGGATCGGTCAGGGCGGAGGCCTTGGGCGGGCCGCCGCATGCGGCCAGGAGCAGGATCACGGCGGCGAGCAACGCGGCCGGGCGAACGAGTCGGGTCATGGCTGCAGCCTCGGGGGGCAGGACCATCCTGTCAAACGACCGCTGTCCCCCGTGGGCTCGCGCTCGGCGGATCGATCGAGTCGACGAGTCCGGGCGTTCAGGGCACCCGGACTCGTCGCCCGGTCACGAAAACCGGCGAGCGGAACGGGCGCACCGAGGAGCGGAGCCACCAGATCGCACCAGGGCTCGGTCGACCGCGGCGTGGCGCGGGCGCGTGTCGGCACCGAACGCGTCGGTCCGCACGTCGGCGATCCTCCAGACCCCCCGGATATCGCCTCTGGGCTGCGCCGCCGCGGGGCCTGGGCAGCCCCCTCGCTTCGACAGGCACGAGGTGCCCCGACTATGGCCCCGTCGCCCGATCGTGGTCAAGAGGGCTGCTGCGAACGCCGAGGCAGCAGCTCTGCGGTGTCGCGACGCACCGACCGCCCTAACGTCGACGAGGGATGGGTCGTTGGCGATGATGAGGTCCCGGAACACACATCGTCCCCCGCGGTGGACAGGTCCGGGGCCTCATATCCCCATGTCCGCGACACGCTGGAAGCGCCATGGCTGGCGCCGACGGGCGGTGCACGCAGGCGCCGGACCATCGTCGCGCCGATCGGGGACCTCCGGGCCGACGACCGATGACCGGCTGCGGCCGCACGCTGTGGGCCTCCGCTTCGCTCCCCAGTCGCCCGGAGGTTCACACACCGCCATGACCCGCCTGTTGAACGACATGATGAGTTGGTACTCGACCAGCCGGACCACCGCGCGCTGGCTGCCATCGCATCGTGGCGCGCCCGCCACCATCAGCCCGGATCAGATCGAGGCCGCTCTCGAGGCTCGACGACGCCGACACCTGGAGCGGATGCTGCCCTCCCCCGAGGCCGAGGCGATCATCGCCAGCTACCTCGCCTCCCCTGAGGGTCGGCGCGAGACCGACATGGTGGTGGCCCGCATGACCGCCGTCGGGCGCCCGGCCTGACCATCCCGAGCGCGAATCGAGAACGCCCCCGGCACCGAGGTGCCGGGGGCGTTCGCTTGTGTCGAGGACGAGTGGGCTAGGCCTTGGTCGAGTCGACGTAGCGGCGCAACGCCGACCAATCGCCGTTCGCGGCGTAGCGGGCCTGACGAGGCCACGTCGCCGCGGTCTGCCCGGCGAACAGCGGGGTGCCCCCGGCTGACAGCTGCGACTCGATCTGCTCCGGTGACAAAGCGGCAAGCGCTTCGAAGGTCGTGACGCCACCCGCCTTCAAGGTGTCCGCGTAGCGCTGACCGATCCCGTCGATGATCGAGAGGTCGTCACCGGCGGCAACGGTCTCTTCTTCGATCTGCGGCGCAGCCTGCTCGGCCTCCGCCAGAGTCTCCTCAGGAACGTCGACGGTCGTGGCCGTGCCGCCAAGGTCGGTGAGCTTCTCCGTCACCGACGGCGCCTGATCGTCGGCGACGAGGACGCCCACGGCGGCCTTGCCCCCGGCCAGCTGCGCCGCGACGTCCTCCTGCTGCTCGGACTTGATGCCAAGCTTCTTGCGGTGGAGGGCCCCGAGGGCGCCGCCGGCGACGACCGCGCCGAGCCCTACGGGCGTCAGCATCGCAAGGATCAACCCGATCCCGGCGCCCTTGCCGACCGTGCGGCGACCGATCTTGTGGTTCTTGACGTGACCGTCCTTGTCGAGCACGAGGACGCCGATGGCGTTGAGCTTGACCTGCGGGTCGATGGCGTCCCAGGCCTTGAGCGACTCGACCGCGTCGTCGGCGGAATCCTCATCGGGGAAATATGCGAGAACGACTGTCTTGCCCATGCGTGGAAACTCCCGGTCGATTGGCTGGTCGCGCCCGTGGATTGCGGCGCGTTCCAAGCACGACAAGCCTACGCCGCTCGGCCGCCGCCATGTCGGTGGGCTCGCAGCCGCTAGGTCATCCCGACCCGCCGGCCGGAGGGCAGGAGGCAACTCGCGAGGATCAGGCTCTGAATTCCGCCGCGTAGATGCGCCACCGACCTGGCACGCCCTTCAGGACGCGGCTGCCACGATCGATGAACGCCACACCCGAACCGACCACGAGGTCTCGAACGGTGCTGCTCACGAGCACCTCGTCCGGACCAGCGAGCGCGGACACGCGAGCCGCGACGTGCACGGCCAGTCCCGCGACGTCGTCGTCGGTCGTCTCGATCTCGCCGGCATGCAGGCCAGCCCGAACATGCAGGTCGAGACTCGGCGCGCTCGACGAGATCTCGCGCGAGGCCTCGAGGGCACGGCCCGGCCCGTCGAACGTCGCGAGGACCCCGTCGCCGGTCGTCTTGACGAGGTGACCGCCCGCTCGCTCGATGCATGAACGGACGAGGGAATCGTGGCGATCGAGGAGCTCGCGCCAGGCGCGGTCGCCGATCTCGGCCGCCCGCATCGTCGACCCGACGATGTCCGTGAAGAGCACCGTGGCGAGGCGACGATCCTCGGTCCGGAGCGAATGGGCGCCGGTGACGAAGGAGGAGACCTCCGCGACGACGGCCGCCTGGTCGCCTGCCCACATGAGGTTGTCGATCCCGGGTACCTCGACGAACCGTGCGCCGTCGATGTGCTCCGCGATGTATCGACCGTAAGGCGGCCCGAAGGCCGCCGCGTCGGCGTGCGAGATGACGAGTGTCGGGACGTGGATCGCCGGCAGGACGTGCCGGACGTCCATGTCCAGCAGGTTCCCGATCATCGCCCTCGCAACGCCCGGACTCGCCGCGTATCGCTCATAGCGTGCCCAGGCCTCGCGCAGGCCGGGCGTGGCCCGCATGCTCGGCGCGAAGTTGTCGAGCATCACGGCCCGGCCCCAGCCCGTCGCTGTCTGATCAAGTCTCCGGTCGACCTCCTCGGGCGACAGGCCGATGGGATAGTCGGTGTCGGCCCGGGCGCGTGCCCAGCCGTCGACCACGATGAGGGCCCGCAGCCGATCGGGATGGGTCGCGGCGAAGACGAGCCCCATCAGCCCGCCGCCCAGGGTGGTGATCAGCGTGGCACGATCGCAGCGGGCGGCGTCCATGACCGCGCGGACATCGTCGATCCAGGCCTCGATCGCCGGCAGCGACTGGATGGCCACCGGATCGGACATGCCGACGCCGCGCTTGTCGAACAGGATGAGTCGCCCGATCTTTGCGAGTCGTCGACGCAGCTCCGCGACCGGGGGCACGTCCCACTGCGCTTCCTGATGACTCGTCCACTGATCAGCGAGCACGAGATCGATGGCCCCCTCGCCGAGGACCTGATAGGCGAGGTAGAGGCCGTCAACCTGAGCGTACTGCGTCTCCGGAATCACCCTTCGGAGGATAGCGAACGGCACCAGCGCGTCGGCGATGGCTTGGAAGCCAGCTCCGTGCCGCGTGATGGCATGGCCCGTTTCGGTTCGAGTAGCAACACGGGTAGCGACAGGGGCGGGCATTCCCGGATGGGATACCCGCCCCTGAAGGCGTTTCGTGCGTGCGTCCGTCAGCGATCGTCGCTGGCGGACCGGGTCTGGGCTCCTAGAAGTCCATCCCCCCGCCGTGGTCGTGGCCGCCACCGGCCCCGCCCGCGTCCTTCTTCTCCGGGATGTCCGTGATCAACGTCTCCGTCGTCAGGACCATCGCGGCGATGGAGGCGGCGTTCTGGAGGGCCGAACGGGTCACCTTGGCGGCGTCCACGATGCCCTTCTTGAAGAGGTCGCCGTACTCGCCGTTGAGGGCGTCGTAGCCGTGACCGGGCTTGAGGCCCTTGACCTTCTCGACCACGACCTCACCGGGGGCGCCGGCGTTCTCGGCGATCTGGCGGGCCGGGGCCTCGAGGGCCTTGCGCACGATGTCGACACCGACCTGGGCGTCGCCTTCGAGCTTGATCCTGTCGAGCGCCGGGATCGCCTGCAGGAGCGTGGTGCCACCGCCGGCGACGAGGCCCTCTTCGACGGCCGCACGGGTCGTCGAGAGCGCATCCTCGATGCGGTGCTTCTTCTCCTTGAGCTCGACCTCGGTGGCCGCGCCGACCTTGATCACCGCGACGCCACCGGACAGCTTGGCGAGCCGCTCCTGGAGCTTCTCGCGGTCGTAGTCCGAGGTCGTCTCCTCGATCTGGGCCTTGATCTGGGTCATGCGGGCCTTGATCTGGTCCGCGGCGCCGTTGCCGTCGACGATCGTCGTGTCGTCCTTGGTGGCGACGACTCGGCGAGCCGAGCCGAAGTCCTCGGCGGTGACGGAGTCGAGCTTGCGCCCGATCTCCTCGCTCACGACCGTGCCGCCGGTCAGGACGGCGATGTCGCGGAGCATCTCCTTGCGGCGGTCACCGAAGCCCGGCGCCTTGACGGCGAGGACCTGGAGACGACCCTGGAGCTTGTTGACGACCAGGGTCGCGAGCGCCTCACCGTCGACGTCCTCGGCGATGATCAGCGTGGGCTTGCCCTGCTGGACGGTCTTCTCGAGCGCCGGGAGCATGTCCTGGACACTGGAGATCTTCTTGTCGGTGATCAGGATGAGCGGATCCTCGAGGACCGTCTCCATCCGATCGGGGTTGGTCACGAAGTACGCCGAGATGTAGCCCCGGTCGAACTGCATGCCCTCGGTGTATTCCTTCTCGAGGCCCAGGCTCTGGCCTTCCTCGACGGTGATGACGCCGTCCTTGCCGACCTTGTCCATCACCTCGGCGATGATCTCGCCGACCTCGGGATCCGCGGCGCTGATGGCGGCGACGGCCGCGATCTGCTCGCGGTTGTCGACCGGACGCGCCTGCTTCTTGATCTCGGCGACGACCGCCTCGACGGCGGCCTCGATGCCGCGCTTGACGACCATCGGGTTGGCCCCGGCGGTCACGACGCGCAGGCCCTCGGCGACGAGCGCCTGGCCCAGGACGACCGCGGTGGTCGTGCCGTCGCCGGCGACGTCGTCCGTCTTGGTCGCGACTTCCTTGAGAAGCTGCGCGCCCATGTTCTCGAACGGGTTCTCGAGCTCGATGTCGCGCGCGATGGTCACGCCGTCGTTGGTGATCGTCGGCGAACCGAACTTCTTGTCGAGGACGACGTTGCGGCCCTTGGGGCCGATCGTGACCTTGACCGCATCGGCCAGATGGTCGATGCCCTTCTTGAGCGAACGACGAGCGGTCTCGTCGAAGATCAGCTGCTTAGCCAAATCGAGGTTCCTCCAGGGATGACGGGGTGGGTGGTCGGTGCTGACGGCGTCCGTCAGTCCTCGACGATGGCCAGGATGTCCTTCTGGCTGACGATGAGGAGCTCCTCACCATCGACCTTGAACTCGGTCCCGGCGTACTTGGCGTAGAGGACCTTGTCCCCCACCTTGACGTCGATCGCCTCGCGCTTGCCGTCCTCGAGGACCTTGCCCGGTCCGACGGCGATGATCTTGCCCTCCTGGGGCTTCTCCTTGGCCGTGTCCGGGAGGACGATGCCGCTCTTGGTCATCTCCTCGCGCGGGGTCGGCTCGATGACGACGCGGTCACCGAGCGGGCGAAGCTTCTTCGCGGACGCGGTCGCAGTGGCTTTGGCCAACGTGCAGTACCTCCTGTGACGGCCAGGGCCGGCCGCCGGGCATGGTTCCGGTGGGGCTCGGCGGTCGGCTGGCCGGATGGCGCGGACCGCTGATCCCCTGCATGTCGTCGTGCACCGTCGCGGACCAACCTCGACGCCCTCCGCCGGCTTGTCCCGGCCCGTTGTCGTCGGGTGGTGGATCGATGCGTTAGCACTCTATGGTGGAGAGTGCTAAGGGAGACTGTAGCGAACCCGTCACGCGCCTGTCAACCCGGCGCGCACCGCGACGCGCGCGGGTCTCAGCTCGCGGGGTGGTCGATGGCGACGGTCACGCTGGTGGCATCCGAGGTCAGGGTCACACAGCCGTTGCCGTCATACCCGACATACCAGCCGACGACACCCTCGGACATGTCGTAGTTGCTCACCACGCGGAGGGCAGCGGCGCGATCGCCAGTCAGCTCCAGCGGACCGTCGTAGGTCAGCTCACCGGCGTCGTTGGAGAGCGACATCCCGGAGAACCGGATCTGGGCGACGTGCTCGCCGGTGATGGCCATCTCGGCCCCGCTGCCGGCCTGAGTGTACGGCGCGACCGCCGCCTGGAGCGACCCCTCGGATACGCCCTGCGGCGGATCCGACACGGACATGTTCCCGAAGGTGAACGTGACCAGATCGGCGGTCGGCGACGAGGAGATCGTAACGCCGGTCATCCGGTCGGACGGCAGGCGGCCGGTCTGCGGGGCGATCGGGCAGACCTCAGCCACGGGCGACGGGCTGGGCGCCACGGTCGGTGTCGCCGTCGGCGCCGTCGTGGCCGATGGTGCCTCCGAGGGCACCGCGCTCGGGGCCGGCGTCGGGACCGCGGTCGGCGATGGGACGTTGCTCGAGGCGGAAGGACTCGCGCTGGCGGCCGTGGATCCGCACGCGGCCGCGACCGCCGCCACGAGCATGATGACGCCGGTCAGCGGGATGGAGCGGCGGGGTCCATGGTTCACGTGATCCTCCGTGACGCACGCGCGCGTCCTGGGGCGCGGGGGGCGCTCTCATGGGTGGGACGCCAGTGTGGCAGCGATCCGTGACGCTGTCCGTCGTCGGTCTCCCGGGAACGTCAGCGCGGGCTCACCAGCAACGCCACGGTCGCGAGCTGCGGATCGACCCGCAGCCGCAGACACGCGCCCGCGACCGTCCCGACGATGAACCGCGTGAAGTTCCGGTCCGCGACCTGGACGACCTCACGGACAGGCGCGCCGTCGGTGGGATCGGCTCGGAGCCGGTCGGCCTGACCGACGCCCGAGAGTCCTTCGAACTTGACGCTCGTCAGCTGGTCGCCCATCGGCGTGACCGCCTCGTCGAACGCGGCGTGCACGAACGGGCCCTGCGCCGGCTCGGCCGTCACGCTCCCGAAGCCGCGATCGGTCGGATCGAAGACGAAGCGGACGACCTCCGTGTCGCCCTGGATGTCGAGCTCCACCCGAGCGATCCGGTCGTACTCGAGGTTGGCGATCTCGGGTATCGCCTCAAGACATGGGCCGCTCGGCGCCGGCGTGAGGGCGCAGCCGGTGATCGCCGCGATGACGATGACGCCCGCCCCGAGCCCGCGCATCGGTCTCAACGGTCGCGACGGAAGGTCCGGTCGTAGGTCGCGACGAGGGCGCCGCCGAGCCGGGCGCGGCCGGCGTCGTCCACGAGGCCTTTGCGATCGGCGAGCCAGTCCGCGGTGATGCGGACCCACTCGGGCTCATTCCGCGACCGCGGGGCGCCGGGGGGTGCAAGGAACGGCGAGTCGGTCTCGACGAGGACCCGGTCGAGCGGGGCCAGCGCCGCGACCTCCGCCGATGCCTCTTCCCCGCGCCGGAAGACGAGCCCCGAGAAGCTGACGACAGCGCCGAGCTCCAGCATCGCCTCCGCGTAATCGACCGGCCCGGAGAAGGAGTGGATGACGACCGCCGGCCGCCCCTCCCCCATCGAGCGAACTTCGGCGAGCAGGGCGTCCTGGGCATCGCGCCGACCCGCCGCCGAGCGGCAGTGGAGGATGGCGGGCTTTCCGGTCTCGGCCGCGAGGGCCAGGTTCCGGCGCAGGTTGGTCAGCTGATCCGGGATCGGGCTGAAGACTCGGTCGTAGTCGAGCCCGGTCTCGCCGATCGCGAGGACCGTGGGGTCGCCGGCCCACGCGACGATCCGATCCCAGCCGCTTTCGTCGACCTTGGCGGCGTCGTGTGGATGGACGCCGACCGCCGCATCGAGCCACGGCAGCGCCTCCACCAGCGCGAGCGCCCGCTCGCTCGAGGCCACGTTCCAGCCGGGGACGAGGATGCGTTCGACGCCGGCCAGCCGCGCCGCCCCGGCCACCAGCTCGGCATCGTCCGCGAACCGGTCGGCGTTGAGGTGCCCATGTGAGTCGACGAGGCGCATGGCGGTCATGGTAGGGAGCGGCGCCCGCCGTGCGAGTGGTTAGCCCGCGTCCGCCGTGGTCTCGGTCTCGAGGCGCGGGAAGAGGGGCTCGGGTGCGCTGACGCGTCCGGGAAGGTCGGCATGGGCGCCCCAGCGCAGCTCGTCCAGGAGCGGCGGCCCCGCGTTGCCGTCCGCGGCGTAGTCGAATGCGTGACCGAGCTGGGCGAGGACGAGCGGCGCGGTCGCGGGCATGAACGGCGCGACGGCCAGGCCGATCAGCCGGCACGCCTCGAGGAGGTCGCCCAGCACGCCGCGCAGCTGCTCCCCGGCTGCCTCGTCGCCCGCCTTCCAGGCCTTCGCCAGGGCCCACGGCTGCTCGGCGTCGACGAGCTTGTTGGCGGCGCCGACGAACGCCCACAGCTCGGCGAGCGCCTCATGCAGCAGACAGCCCGCGAGCCGCTCGCCGTAGCGCCCGGGTGTGGCCGCCCAGGCCTCGGCCAGCGACGACGACGCTGCCGGCCGGGGCGCCGGGCGTTCCCCGTCGAGATAGCGGTTCGTCATCGAGACCGTGCGGTTCACGAGATTGCCGAAGTCGTTCGCGAGATCGGCGTTGTAGCGGCGCACGAACGAATCCCACGAGACCTCGGCGTCGCGGTCGAAGGGCACCTCGCGCAGCACGACGTAGCGCGCGCCGTCCTGGCCGAACGACGCGACGAAGTCGTTGGGGTCCATGAAGTTGCCGCGGCTCTTGCTCATGCGCTCGCCGCCGGCAGCGAGCAGCCAGCCGTGGACCCACACGTGGCGCGGCGCCTCGAGGCCCGCGCTCCACAGCATCGCCGGCCAGAAGATCGTGTGGAAGCGCGCGATGTCCTTGCCGATGACGTGCAGGTCCGCCGGCCACCACCGGGCGACCGCCTCCGGGTCGTCCGGGAAGCCGGCGCCGGTGAGGTAGTTGATCAGCGCGTCGTACCAGACGTAGATGACCCCGGCCTCGGGATCCCACGAGCCGTCCTCGCGCAGCGCGCCCTCGCCGTTCTCCGCGATCGGGAACGGGATGCCCCAGCCGCCGGGCGTGCGCTCGCGCGAGATCGAGAAGTCCTCGAGTCCGCCGCGGATGAACCCGAGCATCTCGTTGCGCCGGTAGTCGGGCTGCACGAAGTCGGGGTGATCAGCGAAGTACCGCTCGAGGCGCTCCTGGTAGGCCGACAGGCGGAAGAACCAGTTCCGCTCGGTCAGCCACTGGAGGGGCACGTCGGGGTGGTTGGGACAGATCGTGCCGCGTGCGGTCTCCTGGACGTCGGTCGCGTTGCGGAAGCCCTCATTGGGGCAGTACCAGCCCTCGTACGTGCCCAGGTAGATGTCGCCGTTGGCGTGGGCCCGCCGGACCATCTCCTGCGCGGAGCGGACGTGATCGGGGTCCGTGGTGCGGATGAATCGGTCGGGGCTGATGGCGAGCGCGTCCTCGGCGACGTGGAAGTAGCCGACCTTTTCGTCGACGAACTCGCGGGCCGGCCGACCCTCGTCGACGGCGCTCTGGGCGATGTTGATCGAATGCTCGTCGGTCCCGGTCTGGAAGCGCGTGTCGTCGCCGATCATCCGGTGCCAGCGCGCGATGACGTCCGCCCCGATCACCTCGTACAGGGTGTGCAGGCCGGGCTTGTTGTTCGCGTACGCGATGGCGGTCGTGAGGTAGTAGCGGGATCGCTCGGTCATGGGAGCGCGATGGTAGTCGGTCGCGTGCGTCTCATGCTGGAAATGGCATCCGCGACGGCCGCACGGTCCTGCACGGCGCCGCCGCTCGTTGGCTCGGGGATCGGCCTACTTGAAGCTGAGTGTCCACCCGTCCTTGAGCGTGATCGTCAGCTGGCCATCCTTGATCGCGTAGCTCGACGCATCGGTGAGGCTCTGGACGTACTCGTCCGACAACGAGCCCCCCGGGCAGGCGACCAGCGTCGTCGGGCCGGGTTCGATGGTCAGGCCGCCGTCCGAGGTCGTCGTGGACGTGCCGGACGTCTGGTTGCAGTCAGCCTTGGCCTGGTAGTTGCCGTCCGACGTGAATTCGATCGTGTAGTTGGCCTGGTCGGCCTCCGGCACGGGACCGAAACCGCCCGCGACCCGATGGCCCATCGCGGTCAGCTGCCAGGTCTTGCCGGTGAGGCTGGAGCCGCTGCCGGAGCAGGCGGCGAGGGCGACGATCGCGGCGATGGCGAGCGCGATGAGAGTGCGGTTACGCATCGTTCTCCCTCGGTGGCGATCGGACGAGCCTTGATCGGAGGATCGCTGCGTCCATGGCCCGATCCCCGGCGCGCCCCTCATGGGCCCGATTTGACCGGGAGGCTGACAGGCGGGCGTCTCGGAAGCGTTTTGGTCGCTCGGCGTCGGTATCCGTCGGATCCCGTCCCGATCCGGGCGCAGTCCTTCCGGCGAGGAGCGATATGGGTGCCAGCGTGGGTCTGAGATGGACCGATGGCGCGCCGGGCGGTGGCATCGACCTCGTATCCTCGGAGGCATGACTCCACCCGACGACGCCTGGGCCAGCGGCAACGCCTACGAGGCCTACATGGGCCGCTGGAGCCGCCTCGTCGCGGCCGCGTTCGTGGCCTGGCTGGATCGACCGGCGGACGGGCGCTGGATCGACGTCGGCTGCGGCACGGGCGCGCTCACGAGCGAGATCCTGACCGCGACCGACCCGGCGAGCGTCCTCGGCGTGGATCCGTCCGACGCGTTCCTGGCCGTCGCCCGCGAGCGGGTGGCGGATCCCCGGGTGCGCTTCGTCGTCGGTGGCGGCGAGGCCATCCCGGCCGAGGCCGACGCTGCGGACACGACCGTCGCGGGTCTGGCCCTCAACTTCGCCCCGGACCCGCAGGCGATGCTGGCCGACATGCGCCGGGTGACCGTCGTCGGCGGGACGGTGGCGCTCTACGTCTGGGACTACGCGGAGGGGATGGAGATGCTGCGCCGGTTCTGGGCGGCGGCCGTCGCGCTCGACCCGGCGGCCCAGGCCCTGGACCAGACCTCGGGGGCGGTCGACGAGCGCAGCCGGTTCGCCATCTGTGCGCCCGACCCGCTCCGGCGCCTCGCCACGGCGGCGGGCCTCTCCGCGATCGAGGTCCGGGCCATCGAGGTGCCGACCGTCTTCCGCGATTTCGACGACTTCTGGGGGCCGTTCCTCGGCGGCACCGGACCCGGGCCGTCGTACGTGGCGAGCCTGGACCCGGATCGCCAGGCCGCGCTCGCCGCGCACCTGCGGGCCACGCTGCCGACCGATGCGGACGGCTCGATCCCGCTCTCGGCACGCGCCTGGGCCCTCCGCGCGACCGCCTGAACGCGGCGCGACGGCGTCTCGATGACGCCGCCGCCGACCCGGCTACTTGAGGGAGTCGCGGAGCGCCTGCTCCTCCTCCGAATCGAGCGAGGTCTGGACGACCCGGCCCTTGTACTGGCGCATGGCCGCGATGAGCAGGCCGGGGTCGCCGCCCTTGGTCAGCAGGAACAGCGCCGACCCACCGACCGGCAGGTCCGCCTCGACCTGCTTCACGAAATCGCCATCGATGCCGGGGGCCGCGGCCCGGCCGATCAGGCCGCCGATGATCGCGCCGCCGATGATCGCCGGCGGGAAGACGACGAACAGCAACGCGCCGAGCATCGCCCCGACGGCCGCACCGGTCTCGGTCCCGCTGGACATCTCGTTCTTGACGTGGATCTTGCCGTCGGCGTCCTTGTTGACGACGGCCGTGTCCTCGAGGCCGAGGCCGGCATCGTGCTCGAGCGAGCGCACGGAGTGCAGGGCCGCGGCGGCGTCATCGGCGCCGTCGAAGGTGATGGCGATCAGTTCGGACATGGCGGGCCTCCGGACGGGATCTGGTGAGACGGCCATCGTACGCCGGGGTGCGGCCAGCGGGAGCCTCGTTCGCGCAGTCAGGCGAGGCGCATCGCCCGCTCCAGGGCCGCCGCGAGCTCCTCGACGCGGATCGGCTTGGACACGTAGTCATCCATGCCGGCGGCCAGACAAGCGTCGCGGTCCTCGGCCATCGCATTGGCCGTCATCGCGATGATCCGCACCCCGCGATCCGGCCAGCGCGCCCGGATCCGGCGGGTCGCCTCCAGGCCGTCAAGCTCGGGCATCTGCACGTCCATGAGGACGACGTCGAACGTGTCGTCCTCGAGCGCGGCGATGGCCGCGAGCCCGTCGCCGGCGACCCGCGTCGCGTACCCCATCCGCTCGAGCAATCGGGTCGCGAGCTTCTGGTTGACCGCGTTGTCCTCGGCGAGGAGGATCCGGAGCGGGTGACGCGCCGCGAGGCCCGGGTCGACCGACGGCCGGTCGGGCGCCCGCGACGGCGAGGCAGCGGCGCGGCCGGCCAGGATGTTGGTCAAGGCGTCATACAGGGCGGAGGGCTTGACCGGCTTGGCCAGACTCCCGGCGACCGGCGTGTCGGCTGGGAGCCGGCCCCCGACCGACGAGAGGATGAGGACCGGCGGCGGGGTCGAGCCCGTCTCGCGGACCGCGGCCGCGAAGGCGAGCCCGTCCATCCCCGGCATCTGCAGATCGGACAGGATCGCGTCGAACCGCCCGCCGTCGCGGATCCAGCCCAGCGCCTCGGCGGGCGAGGCCGTGTCGCGCGCCTCGACGTCCCATCGACGGAGCTGCGCGACGAGGATGCGCCGGTTGGTGGCGTTGTCGTCGACGACGAGGATCTGCCGACCGGCCAGGTCGACCGACTCGGACGGTGGAGCGGCGACAGCTGGATCGTCGGTCGCGGGCGTCGCCAGTATGCGGAGCCGGAAGGTGCTCCCCTGCCCCGCCACCCCGGCGCTCTCGGCCGTCAGCGAGCCGCCCATCGCCTCGGCGAGTCGCTGGCTGATGACCAGGCCCAGGCCCGTCCCGCCGAAGCGCCGCGAGATGCTCGCGTCCGCCTGGCTGAAGCTCTGGAACAGACGATCCATGCGGTCGGCCGGGATCCCGATCCCGGTGTCGCGGACGTCGATGCCGATCTCCCACCGTCCTTCGGCCGCGTCCGGCGCAGACGAGACGCCCTCGGCGACCGGATGGCCGAAGACGGTCAGCTCGACCTCGCCCGTCTCCGTGAACTTGACCGCGTTCGAGAGCATGTTGAGCACGATCTGGCGGAAGCGGCCGACATCGCCGACGACCCGGCGAGGGACGCCGGGATCGATCTGGTATGCGAGCTCGATACCCTTCGCCGCCGCCGGCGGTGCGAGCACGTCGAGCGCGTTCTCGACCGCCCGATGCAGGTCGAATGGCAGCGCCTCGAGGTCGACCCGGCCCGCCTCGATCTTGGAGAAGTCGAGGATGTCGTTGATGATCGTGAGCAGGGCGTCGCCGCTGGTCCGGATCGTGTCGGCGTAGTCGCGCTGCTCGTCGTCGAGCGACGTATCGAGCAGCAGGCCACTCATGCCGATGATCGCGTTCATCGGCGTGCGGATCTCGTGGCTCATCGAGGCCAGGAACGAGCCCTTGGCCTGATTGGCTGCGTCCGCCTCCTGGCGCGCGGCCTGGAGCTCGACCGTCCGCTCGTCGACCCGGCGCTCGAGGGTCTCGACATCCTCCCGCAACTGGGTGGTCATGTTGTTGAAGGCCACGGTCAGTCGGCCCACCTCGTCCTCGGAGCGGACCGGGGTCGTCGCGGTCAGGTCGCCGGCCGCGACGGCCGTAGCAGCCGCCTCGAGCCGGGCGATCGGACGGGTGACCTGCCGGGCGACGAGCCAGATCCCGATCGCGAGCAGGATCGTCGACACGAGGCCGACGAGGGCGATCGAGAGGGCGAGGTCACGGGCCGGGGCGAACGCCTCCGACTGGGGCAGCTCCACGATCAGGGCCGCGCCATGCTCGTCCAGCCAGCGGTAGACCCCGATGACGGGCACGCCGCGGTAGTCCGTGTAGAGCGCCTGGCCGTTGTTGCCGGCCAATGCCTGAAGGATGCCGGTCGAGTTCACGCCCTTGGCGAATTCGCCCTGATTCAGCCGGGCGTGCAGAAAGCGGTGATCGAGGCCGACGAGATAGGTCGCCCCACCCTCGCCGAGGCCGGTGCGCTCGAGGACGATCCGGTCGATCCGCTCGAGGTTGAGGTTGCCGGCCAGCACCCCGACCCGACGGCCGCGACCGTTCGCGTCGAACAGCGGGCTGCTGACGGTGATCGTCGGGAGGCCGGTCAGGGTGGAGCGGTAGGCGTTCTGGACGGTCGTGTGGGAGACGCCGTTGCGGAAGAAGAACTCCTCCGCCTGGCTGGCGCCCTCGTGGTCGGCGACGGTCGAGAGCCGGACCGTCCCATCGAGGTCGAGGAGCACGAACTCCTGGGCGTCGGAGGTCTGCTGGACGACGACCTTGAGGGTGTCGAGGAGCTGCTCGCGGGCGGCCTGGCGATCGGCCGGCGACGCCGTTTCGTCGAGCATCGTCCGGGCCTGGTCGCCGACGCCCGGGATCGAGCCGACGAACACGACATTGCGACGCTGCTCGTCGATCCAGCGATCGAGTGAGTCCGCCTTGACCTCGGCGACCGCATCCAGCCGCTCGAAGACCGAGTCGGTCAGATCGGCCGTCGCCCGGCCATAGACGACGACGCCGACGGCCGCGACGGTGATCGCGGAGAGCAGCACGAACGTCCCGACGAGACGGGCCCGGAGGCTGCGATTCCACGGGCCCGGGATGCGCATCGCTACGGGAGGGATTGCCCGATCGCGTCGAGGTCGAACGCCGCTCCGGCGGTCGCATAGTCCTTGCCGAGGTACTTGGTCGATGCCGCCTGGAGGGTGCCGTCCGCCTGGAGTCCCCGGACGATCTCGTTGACGCGTTCGACGAACGGCGTCGGGGCGAGGCCCGAGCTCTTGTCCACGAACCCGGTCGGGTAGTACGTGAACGCGGGTTTCGCGATCTTGCGCAGCGGCAGGCCGTCCTTGATGGCCTGCTCGCCCGTCGGCTCGGCGACGAGGAACGCGTCGATCTTCCCATCGGCGACATCCTGCAGGCCGGGCGGTTCCGTCTCGTACGAGACGATGACCGGGTCGTCGACCTCGTTGACGATGGTCACACCGGGGATCTCGAGCGTGCCCTTGAGGTAGTACTCGTGGCTACAGCTCGCGCATGCCCCGATCTGCTTGCCGGAGAGCTCGGCGGCGGCCTGGTATGGCGCGTCCTCGCGGACGTAGAAGAAGTTGTCGACGCCGTAATACGGCTGGGTCATCCACAGCCGCGTCATCCGATCCGCATTGATCGACCCCGAGCCATACGCGATGTCCCAACGGTCCCCCCAATTGCCGCCCGTGACCTCGGTCCAGGTGGGGGTCGCGAAGCAGGCCTCGACGCCGAGCTCCTGGGCGACGAGCTTCGTCGTCTGGTTGTCGAAGCCATCGACTTCCGCGGTGGTCAGCTGATTGGCCTGGCATTTCGTGTCGGCAGGGCGGGTGGATCCGGCCACGTCGAACGACATCGGCGCGTAGTCGGCCTCGTGATAGCCCACGAGCGTGCCACGATCGAGGATCTGGGCGAGCTTGTCCGTACCCGGATCGGCCGAGGCCGCGGCGGCGGCCGGCGATGCGATCGCGCCCGACGCCCCGGGCGTCGCGTTGGATTGACAGGCGGCCACCAGCGTCGCGAGGACCGTCGCGCCGACAAGACCACGCACGGCGGAGACGCGGCTCATCCGATGCTCTCCTTCCTTCCGCCTCGCGGATCGCTCACTGGACCGACTGGTCGAGCGGCGCCATGTCGAAGGCGCCCGCCGCGGTCGCGTAGTCGAGGCCGAAGTACGTGTCGGAGAGCTTCTTGAGCGTGCCGTCGGCGTGGAGGTCGCGAAGGGCCTGGTCCACGGCGGCGGCGAAGGCCGTCTGCGAAAGCTGCGACCCGCGGTCGAGGTAGCCCGTCTTCTGGGTGGTATAGGCGGGCGCGGCGAGCTTCCGGAGCTTCGCACCGTCGGCGATCGCCTCGGCGCCGACCGGTTCGCCGCACAGGAAGGCCGCGAGATCGCCGGCCGCGGTCGCGGCCAGTCCGGGCGGCTCCGCGTCGAAGGTGACGATCTGCGGGTCGTCGACGACGTAGTCGAGGGTCTCGCCCGGCAGCTTCAGCTCGTGCTTGAGATAGAGCTCCTGCGTGCAGCCGGCACAGGCCCCGACTTCGAGTCCCGAAAGCTGCGACGCATCGGTGATGGTCGAGTCGACCGGGCACGAAGAAGTCGTGCGGCGTCGAGTAGTACGGCTGGGTGACCCACAGACGTGTCATCCGCTCCTCGGTGAGGGCGCCGGAGCCCCATGCGATGTCCCAGCGGTCACCCCAGTTCCCGGCCGTGATCTCGCTCCAGGGCGGCGTCACGAAGCACGGCTCCACGCCCAGTCGTTCGGCCACGAGCTTGCCGGTGTCGGCGTCGTAGCCCTCCACCTCGGGGGCGGTCAGCTGGTTGGGTGCGCACTTGGTGTCGGTCGCGCGGACGGCGTTCTCGACGAGCGCGGACTGTGGCGGGTAGGCGGGGTCGGTCGAGAGGACGAGGGTGCCGCGAGCCAGCACGCTCGCGAGCTTGTCCGACGCTGGATCGCCGGCGGACGACGCCACCGCGGTCGAGGCCGAGGGCGCCGCGCTGCCATCCGGCGCCTGGCTCGCGCCGCCGCAAGCGGAGGCCACGACGAGAACCGCTCCAAGGAGGGCGGCGCGCACGGCCAGACCAGGGCGCGAGGCGATGCGTACGGACACGGCACTTCCCTCTGCATGGTCGCGTCGTTCGCCCGACCGACCCATCCCTCTGCGTGACTGGCCGGACGATACAGCAGCATCGTCGCCGCGGATAGGCGGCATCGCAGGGTCGGCGATGGATCGCCGACGCGTCAGTCGGCCGGGCTCGTGGCCGATGGATCGGTGTGTTCGACCCAGGTCGCACGCCACGCCGGGGGCTCGAAGACCGGCGCCCAGTAGACGGTCTCGCGATGGACGAGCGAGTCGCGCAGCTCGATCAGGTCGATGCAGAGGTAGGTGATCTCGTCGGGATAGGTCACCCGCCACTCGCACCACCACGCGTCGCCCTCGCCGACGACGCGGATGACCGTGTTGCCCGGGGTCACGACCCAGCGGTCCTGGGCGCCGACGATGCGCGTGGTCACCGTTCGCGGAGCGCCACCCGGGTAGTGCTGCAGGATCTCGCGGTAGGCGTCCTCGCGTGCGACGCGCTCGCCCGACTGGGGCCACGTGACCGACCATGCGGGATGCCGCAGCGCGCTCAGAGCCTCCAGGTCGCCGGCCACCGACGCGGCCGCATAGCGACGGACGACCTCCTCGTTCGAGAGCCGCTCGGGCATCGACCCAGCCTCCATGTGACGCGCTCGCGACGGACGATGGCGACCCGCCGACCCGGCGTCAACCACCGCGAGAACGCGCCGGCCGGTCAGTGGCGGAAATGGCGGATCCCGGTGATGAGCATGGTGCCATCGGCGGCATCGACGACGGCGACCGCCTCGGCGTCGCGCAGCGAGCCGCCGGGCTGGACGTATGCGCCGACCCCGGCCGCGAGGGTCGCCTCGATCGCGTCGGGGAATGGGTAAAAGGCGTCGCTCGCGCAGGCGGCACCGCGGGTGCTCGCGGGACCCAGGATGGCCTGGGCCTTGGCGACGGCCTGGCGGGCAGCGTCGACCCGGCTTGTCTGGCCGCTCCCGATCCCGACGAGTCGGCCGTCGCGGACGAGGACGATGGCGTTCGACGTGACCCCACGGACCAGCCGCCAGGCGAGGTCGAGGTCGCGGTGCTCGTCGCTGGTCGGGGCGCGCGACGTGGCGAGGGTCCAGGTCGCTGGGTCGTCGCTGACGACGTCCGGCGCCGTGACGAGCACCGCGCCCCGGCCGTGCGCACCGAGCCCGTCGGCGAGACGGCGGTCGGTGGCACCGGCGCGTCGTCGGCCAGGGCCTCGTCGAGCAGCACCCGCAGGTTGGGCTTCGCCGCGAGCACCTCGAGCGCCTCGGGCGTGAAGCCAGGGGCGATGACGATCTCGAGGAAGATCGACGTGAGCGCCCGCGCGACGTCGCCGTCGACCTCGCGGGTGAGCGCCACCACGCCACCGAACGCGCTGACCGGGTCGGCCTCGAGGGCGGCGGTCCAGGCGTCGAGGAGCGACCCGCGCTCCGCGGCGCCGCACGGGTTCATGTGCTTGACGATGACCACGGCCGGGCCGCGCAGAGCGCGACCAAGCGCCGCCGCCGCGGCGGCGTCGAGGACGTTGTTGTACGAGAGGGCCTTGCCCTGGAGCGGCGATCGCTCGACGCCGAAGAGGCCGTCGGCCAGGGTCGAGCCGGGTCGTCGATAGCGTGCCGCGGGTTGGTGCGGGTTCTCGCCGTAGCGCAGGCTGTCGACCTTCTCGAGAGCGAGCGTGAGGGTCGCCGGATACGGGTCGTCCACGGCGTCCAGGAGCCCGGCCTCGACCATCCGCCCCGGGAGCTCCGAAGCGATCCGGGCGTCGTACGCGGCGGTGTGCGCGAACGCCTCGATGGCGAGCTCGCGCCGGAGGCGCTCGTCGAGCCCGTCCGGACGGTCGAGGGCGTCGAGGATCGCGCCGTACCGGGCAGGCGCCGTGACGATCGCCACGTTGGCGTGGTTCTTGGCGGCCGCCCGGACCATGGACGGCCCGCCGATGTCGATCTCCTCGATCAGCTCGTCGACGGTGATGCCGGGCCGTTCGAGGGCGGCGGCGAACGGGTAGAGGTTGACCACGACGAGCTCGAACGGCGCGATCCCGGCCTCGATGAGCTGCAGGCGGTGCTCGTCGAGCCGGCGGTCCGCCAGCAGGCCGCCGTGGATCCGCGGGTGGAGCGTCTTGACCCGGCCGTCGAGCATCTCGGGCGAGCCGGTCACGGCCGCCACGTCGGTCACCGGCAGGCCGTCGTCGCGCAGCGTCCGAGCGGTGCCGCCGGTCGAGACGAGCTCGAACCCGCGGGCGACGAGGCCGCGGCCCAGGTCGACCAGCCCGCTCTTGTCGGAGACCGACAGCAGGGCCCGGCGCGGCCGCGGGGTGCCGACGTCGGCACGGAGCGCATCGAGGGTCACCGTTCGCCCGGTCGGCCTCGATCGCGCCGGCCAGGAGGAGGCCGACCACACGCGGCAGCATCCGATGCTCCACGGCGCGGATCCGGTCATGCACGGCCGCCTCGTCGTCACCGGGGAGGATCGGCACGGCCTCCTGCGCGACGATCGGGCCGCCATCGAGGGTCGCGTCGACGAGGTGGACCGTGCAGCCCGTGACCGTCACGCCGTGGGCCAGGGCGTCGCGGACCGCGTGGCCCCCGGGAAACGCCGGCAGGAGCGATGGATGCGTGTTGACGATGCGATCGCGATACACGGCCAGAACGGCCGGCCCGACGATCCGCATGTAACCGGCCAGGACGACGACGTCCGGCCACGCGCGCCGACAGCACGTCCGCCAGCGCGTCGTCGTCACCGCCGGGAACGAGGGCCGTGTCGATCCCCTGCTCGGCGGCCCAGTCGAGCGCCGGGCACGGGCGGTCCGCGAACACGAGGACGAGCTCGCCACCGAGCTCACCGCGCATCGCGGCCGCGTGGAGCGCGCGCAGGTTGGAGCCGGCACCCGAGACGCCGACGGCGATCCTCCCGGATCGCGCCGCGGGCGTCGGCGGCGCCCCTGGGTCCGACGGGTGCTCGTCCGTGGCGCCTCGATCGGGGCCCGCGGGACTCACGCCGCCGGCTCCGACCGCCCCTCGACGTAGCGGGGGCCGCCCGTCGCCTCGACCACCTCCCCGACCACCATCGCCGTGACGCCGTGCTGGGCGAGGGCCGCGATGGCCGTGGGCACGGCCGCTTCGGGAAGTACCGCGATCATCCCGAGGCCGCCGTTGAACGTGGCGCGCAGCTCGGCCTCGTCGAGCCCGCCGAGCGCACCGAACAGGCGCATCACGGAGGGCATCGTCCAGCGCTCGGGGTCCAGCCGCGCACCCAGCCCGTCGGGCAGGGCGCGCGGGACGTTGCCCGGCAGGCCGCCGCCGGTGATGTGGGCCAGGCCATGCAGGTCGTTGCCGCCGGCACGGACGGCGGCGCGTGCCGCGAGCACGGCCTTCGCGTAGACCACGGTCGGGGTCAGGAGCACCTCGCCGAGCGTGGCCATCGCCTCGTGCGGCGCGGCGGCCATCGCCTTGGTCGTGGCCGGATCGCCGATCGTCCGGACGCAGGCGGGCCTGGTACGGCTCGGCCAGGTCGAGGTCCCACTGGGCGACGAGGGAGCGGACGAGCGAATAGCCGTTGGCGTGCAGGCCGCTCGAGGCCAGGCCGAGGATCGACGTCCCCGGCGCGCGCCGCGCTGCCATCGATCACGCCGTCCCGCTCGACGACGCCGATGCAGCAGCCGGCGAGGTCGAACTCGCCCGCCTCCATGAGGCCCGGGTGCTCGGCGGTCTCCCCGCCGACGAGGGCGGCGCCCGCCGCACGGCAGCCGGCCGCGACGCTGCCGACGAGCTCGGCCACGCCGACGGGATCGAGCCGGCCGACGGCCACGTAGTCGAGGAAGGCCAGCGGCTCGGCGCCGGTGCACACGACGTCGTCGGCGCACATCGCCACGAGGTCGATGCCGATCGTGTCGAACCGGCCGACCGCGGCGGCGATGGCGGTCTTCGTCCCGACCCCGTCCGTCGAGGCGATGAGCAGCGGCTCGCGATAGCCCGCCGGGATGGTGAACGCGCCACCGAACCCGCCGAGACCGCCGACGACCTCCGGCCGCCGGGTCGAGGCGACGTGCGCCTGCATGAGCTCGACGGCCCGCTCGCCCGCCGCGACGTCGACGCCGGACTGCCGGTAGGCGGCTCGCGTATCAGCCACGGCTGGCGGCCGCGACGGGTTCTTCGAGCATGAACTTGCGGCTGGCGGCGTCGTACGGGACGGGCTCGGGGTAGTTGCCGTCGAAGCAGGCGAAGCAGAAGCGGTCGTACGGCAGGTCGAGCGCGGCGAGCACGCCGCGGATCGAGAGATAGCCGAGCGAATCGGCCCCGATGAACTCGCGGATCTGGGGCTCGGTGTGGGTCGACGCGATGAGCTCGGTCTCGATGGACGTGTCGATGCCGTAGAAGCACGGGTGGTAGATCGGCGGCGCGCTGATCCGGACGTGGACCTCCTTGGCGCCCGCCTTGCGCAGCAGCTCGACGATCCGCTTGGTCGTGGTCCCGCGCACGATCGAGTCGTCGACGACGATGAGTCGCTTGCCGGCGACCACCTCGCGCAGCGGATTGAGCTTGATCGTGACGCCGCGGTGGCGGAGACCGGCCGACGGCTGGATGAACGTCCGCCCGGCGTACCGGTTGCGGTACATCCCCTCGCGATACGGCAGGCCGCGAGCCCTCGGCGTAGCCCGCCGCGGCCGGAGCGCCGGTGTCCGGCACGGGCATCACGAGGTCCGCGTCGACCGGATGCTCGATGGCCAGCTGCTCGCCCATCCGCCGGCGCACCTCGTAGAGGTTGCGGCCCTCCATGTAGGAGTCCGGTCGGGCGAAGTAGATGAGCTCGAAGACGCACAGCTTCGGGTTCGCCTCCGCATACCGCACCGAGCGCGGTGGCCGCCCGAGCTCGAGGACGACGATCTCGCCCGGCTCGACGTCGCGGACGTACTCGGCCCCGACGATGTCGAGGCTCGCCGTCTCCGACGAGAGGCACCAGCCGCCGGCATCGGGGTCGGCACCCCACAGGCCGGCATCCTCGGCGCTCGAACCGCTCCCGGCCGCCGATGCGGGCAGGCGGCCCAGGACGAGCGGCCGGAACCCGTGCGGGTCGCGCACGCCGATGACCCGATGCTGGTCGAGGATGACGAGGCTGAACGCGCCCCGCACGCGCGGGCAGGACCTGGACGAGCGCCTGGACCGTGTCCTCGGCGGGCTCGTCGGCGAGCAGGGCCGTGAGCAGCTCGGTGTCGGTCGAGGCGGGCAGCCGGCTCCGGCCGCCGGTCAGCTGGGTCAGCAGCTCGCGCGTGTTGACGAGGTTGCCGTTGTGGCCGATGGCGATCGCGCGCCGGGGCCCCTGCCGGTAGGTCGGCTGGGCGTTCTCCCAGATCGTCGAGCCGGTCGTCGAGTAGCGGCAGTGGGCGATCGCCAGCTGGCCGCGCAGGCTCGGCAGGCGGCGCTCGTCGAGGACCGTCGAGATCATCCCGAGGTCCTTGTAGAGCATCAGCTGCTCGCCGTCGCTGACCGCGACCCCGGCCGACTCCTGGCCGCGGTGCTGGAGCGCGAACAGGCCGAGCGTCGCGATCGCGGCGGCCTCGGTGGGCTCACCGCCGGGCACGACCGCACCGAACACGCCGCACATCAGGCGGGTTCCTCCCAGCCGAGCGCCCGTGGCAACCCGTGCTCCCAGGCGTGGCGCAGGTCGGCGACCGGCACCTCGAGCGCATCGGCGATCCGGCTCCCGCGCTCCTCGGCGGCGCCCGTGGCACCGGCACCCGCGAGCTCGATGGTCAGGCGGTCGCCACCGACGATCCCGAGCTCCTCGACCGGTAGCCCGTGCTGGCGGGCGAGCAGGGTGAGTGCGGCCGCGTAGCGCGGCGGCGTCGTGACGACGAGCCGGGACGGGCTCTCACCGAACAGCTCCACGGCCGGCGAGTTGGCCACCGCCACCCGGACGCTGGCCCCGAGCCCGCTCCACATCGCGCCCTCCGCGAGGGCCACGGCAAGCCCGCCGCCCGACACGTCCTGGACGCCGGCCACGAGCCCACGCGCGATGGCCTCGCGGATGAACCGCTGGAGGGACGCCTCGCGCGCCAGGTCGAGCGCCGGCGGGCCGTCCTCGGCGGCGACCCCGGCGAGCGCCGCGTAGGCGGACCCGGCGAGCCCGGCCGTGACCTCACCGACGAGCAGGATCGTGTCGAGATCGTGCCGGAAGGCCGGTCCGACGAGCGTCGCGATGTCGTCGAGCAGGCCGACGACGCCGATCTCGGGCGTCGGGGCGATGGCGCCGCCGGGCGCCTCGTTGTACAGCGAGACGTTGCCGCCGGTGACCGGCAGACCCAGCGCCCGGCACGCGTCGCCGAGCCCACGCACGCCCTCCTGGAGCTGCCAGAACGCCTCCGGTCGGGTCGGATCCCCGTAGTTGAGGCAGTTCGTGACGCCGAGCGGCCGCGCCCCGGTGATGGCCACGTTGCGGGTCGCCTCCGCCACGCTCATGGCCGCGCCCGAGGTACGGGTCGATGACACCGATCGCGTGGTTGCCGTCGGTGGCGGCCACCAGGGCCTTGGTCGTGCCCTTGACCCGCAGGACGGCGGCGCCCCGCCCGGGCCCGGCGACGGTGTCCGCCCCGACCGTGCTGTCGTACTGCTCGAAGACGATCCGGCGTGAGGCGAGGTTCGGCGAGCCGAGCAGGCCCAACAGCACCGCGCCCGGATCCATGCCGCGTTCCGGCAGGCGGTCGACAGGCTCCAGCGGGGCCCCAGGCGCCGGTGCGGCGCGTCGATGCGCCGGCGGGGCGGCGAGCCGATCGTGGACGATGGCGTCGCTCGTGAGCGCGCTCGCCGGTACGCGGGCGATCTCCGAGCCGCCGGACGTGATGGCGATGTCGCCGTCGTCGGTGACCCGGCCGATGACCGCCACGGGCAGGCCCCAGCGCTCGCACACCTCGCGGACGTCGTCCCATCGATCGGGGCGGACCGCAGCGCACATGCGCTCCTGGCTCTCCGAGATCATCACCTCGAACGGCTCCATGCCGGGCTCGCGCCGCGGGATCGCGTCGAGGTCGACGAGGATGCCGGTGCCGGCCCGGTCGGCGGTCTCCGAGGTGGCGCAGGTGATGCCGCCCGCACCGAGGTCCTGGAGACCCTCGACGAGGCCGCGCTCGATGAGCTCGAGGCTCGCCTCGATGAGCAGCTTCTCGGCGAACGGATCGCCGACCTGGACCGAGGGCCGCTTGGAGGGATCGTCGTGGGTGAAGGTGGCCGAGGCCAGCACGCTCGCGCCCGCCGATGCCGTCGCGGCCGGTCGTCGAGCCGAACAGCACCACGAGGTTGCCCGGGCCGGGCGCGGCGGCCAGCGTCAGCAGCCGCTCCTCCATCAGCCCGATCGCCATGACGTTGACGAGCGGATTGCCCTGGTACGACGGGTCGAAGACGAGCTCGCCACCGACCGTCGGCACGCCGACGCAGTTGCCGTAGCCACCGACGCCGCGCACGACGCCGTCGACGAGATGGCGCGTCCGCGCGTCCGACGGGTCACCGAAGCGCAGCGCGTCGAGGACGGCGATGGGCCGCGCGCCCATCGTGAAGATGTCGCGCAGGATGCCCCCGACGCCGGTCGCCGCCCCCTGGTAGGGCTCCACCGCCGACGGGTGGTTGTGGCTCTCGATCTTGAAGGCGACGGCCAGCCCGTCCCCGATCGAGATGACGCCGGCGTTCTCGCCCGGACCGGCGACGACCCCCTCGCCCGCGGTCGGCAGCGTCTTGAGCAGCGGCTTGCTGCTCTTGTACGAACAGTGCTCGGACCACATGACGCTGAACATCGCCAGCTCGAGGTCGTTGGGATCGCGCCCGCCCAGCCGGTCGCGGATCGCGTCGAGCTCCTCGTCGGTCACGCCGAGGCGGCGGTGCAGCGGCTCCACGTCAGGAGCCTCGGCGAGGGTCATGCGCCGGCCGCCGCGCTGGTCGCGGTCGTCGCCCGTGCGGACGACGCCGTCGTGATGGACCCACCGTGGACGGTCGCCCGCTCGGCGCTCTCCACGAGCGACCGGATGATGCCCGGCCCCGTCGGCCGACCCGAGGACGGCTTCGGCGGCACGCTCCGGGTGCGGCATCAGGCCGGCCACGTTGCCCGCCGCGTTGATGACCCCGGCGATCGCCCGCAGCGACCCGTTCGGGTTGGCGGCGCGATCCTCGTCGGCCGCTCGCCGGCCACGCTCGTCGACGTACCGGAACAGGACCTGGCGGTCCGCCTCCAGGGCATCGAGGGTCGGGTCGTCGGCGAAGAAGCAGCCCTCGCCGTGGGCGACCGGCATGCGCAGCGACTGACCGGCGGCCGCCAGCGCGTGGGTGAACGGCGTGTCGAGCCGTTCCGCGGCGATGCGCACCTCGCGACCCAGGAAGCGCAGGTCCCGGTTGCGCAGCAGGGCGCCGGGCACGAGGCCCGCCTCGGCGATGACCTGGAAGCCGTTGCAGATGCCCAGGACGAGACCGCCGTCGCCCGCGAACGCCGCGACGGCGCGCATGACCGGGCTGAACCGGGCGATGACCCCCGCCCGCAGATAGTCACCGTAGGCGAACCCGCCCGGAAGGATGACCGCCGCGACGCCGTCGAGCGTGGCCTGCTCGTGCCACAGCGGGACGCCCTCGGCCCCGGCGACGTCGAGGGCATGGAGCGTGTCGCGATCGCAGTTGCTGCCCGGGAAGATCACCACGCCGATCCGCACGCCCATCAGGCCGGCTCCCCCACCGTCGACGACGCGCCCGCAAGGGGTTCGATGGCGTACGCCTCGATCAGCGGGTTGGCCAGGAGCTCGGTCGCGAGCCGTTCGACGACAGCCGTCGCCTCGGCGGCATCGGCGGCCTCGACCGTCAGCTCCACCCGGCGACCGACGCGGACGGCGCTGACGCCTTCGATGCCCAGGTGGCCGAGGCTGCCCTCGACCGCCCGGCCTTGCGGATCGAGGATGCCGGGCTTGGGGGTGACGTTGACGGCGAACCGGTGCGTGCTCATCGGGCGATGACGTCCTCCTGGAGATAGCGCTCGAAGCTGGCGCCGGTGATCCGCTCGAAGGCTTCCACATAGCGGGCGCGGGTGCCGGCGACGACGTCGTCGGGCAGGGCCGGGCCGGGTGCGGTCTTGTCCCATGGCTGGCTCGAGAGCCAGTCGCGGACGAACTGCTTGTCGAAGCTGGCCTGGGCTCGTCCCGGCTCGTAGGCCGCGGCGTCCCAGAACCGCGAGGAATCGGGCGTCAGCGCTTCGTCGATGAGGATCAGCTGGTCGTCGACGCGGCGGCCGTTGCGGTCGGCGGCACGGCGGCCGGCCGGCCGACGGCCGCGGATGCGCTCGATCTCGGGAACGCCATCGGGATCGTCATCGCCCCAGGCGAACCCGAGGCCGAACTCGAACTTCGTGTCGGCCAGGAGGATCCCGCCCCGCGCCGCCACGGCCGACGCGTAGCGATACAGCGCGATGGCCCGGGTCCGGATCGCCTCTGCGATCGGGCCGGCGATCTCCGGCCCGAACTCGGGGTCGCGGCCGATGTGCTTGACCATGGCGTCGAAGTCGATGTTCTCGTCGTGCTCGCCGAGCTCCGCCTTCGTGGCCGGCGTGAAGATCGGCTGCGGGAGCGGGTCCGCCTCGCGCAGGCCGGCCGGGAGCGGGACGCCGCAGACCGTGCCGCTGGCCTGGTACTCGATCCAGCCCGATCCGGCGAGGTACCCGCGGACGACCGCCTCGATCGGAACGACCGTGGCCGGCTGGCAGAGCATCATCCGGCCGCGCAGGTCCGCCAGGTCGTCGATCACGGACGGCCCGGGCGGGCGATGCCCGACGTCGGCGCTGGTGGTTTCGATGGCGTCGCGCAGGATCTCGACATCGGTGTCGAGCAGGTGGTTCGGGACGATCGTGTCCGTCTCGGCGAACCAGAATCGCGACAGACCCGTGAGGACGCGACCCTTGTCCGGGATGCCGGTCGGGAGGATGACGTCGAAGGCGCTGATCCGGTCCGACGCGACGAGCAGCAATCGGCCGTCGTCGAGGCGGTACAGGTCGCGGACCTTGCCCGACCGCAGGAACGCGTCAGCCGTCAGCACGGGACACCTCCGTCGACGCGACCGATGGGGCGATCCCATCCAGCCGGGCGATGACTTCGTGGACGTGGCGCAGGAACGTCGCCTCGTCGAAGCACGCGTCGAGGTCCGCGAGCGACAGCTTCTGGGCCACGACCGGGTCGACGGCCAGGAGGTCGCGCAGCGGGGCACGCTCGTCGGCCGCGCGCAGGGCGGCCCGCTGCACGATCGCGTAGGCCTCCTCGCGGCTGACACCGGCCTTGTCGACGAGCGTCACGAGGACGCGGCTGCTGGCATGCAGGCCGAGGCCGCGCGCGATGTTCTCGCGCATCCGCTCCGACCGGACGATGAGGCCCTCGATGAGGCCGGTCGACTTCACGAGCATGTAGTCGAGCAGGATCGTCGCGTCCGGCAGGATGACCCGCTCCGCGGAGCTGTGGCTGATGTCGCGCTCGTGCCAGAGCGGCTGGTCCTCGAAGGCCGTGTGGGCATAGCCGCGCAGGAGCCGGGCGAGGCCCGCGATGCGCTCGGACAGGATCGGGTTGCGCTTGTGGGGCATGGCGCTCGAGCCCTTCTGGCCGGCCTTGAACGGCTCCTGGAGCTCGCCGATCTCGGTGTGCTGGAGGTTGCGGACCTCGGTCGCGATGCGCTCCAGCGTCCCGCCCAGGATGGCGATCGCGGCGAGGAACGCGGCGTGCCGGTCGCGCTGCACGATCTGGGTGCTGACCGGGTCCACACGCAGCCCGAGGTCGGCCAGCACGTCGGCCTCGATGTCGGGGCCGAGGTGGCTGTAGGTCCCGACCGGGCCGGAGATCTTGCCCGTCGCGATCTCGGCCGTGGCCGTGGCCAGGCGGGTCCGGCCACGGTCCACCTCGAACGCCCAGCCGGCGAGCTTGAGGCCCATCGTCGTCGGCTCGGCATGGACCGAGTGGGTCCGGCCCATCATCGTGGTGTCGGCCTCGGCGCGGGCACGGGTCACGAGGGCCGCGATCAGGCGGTCGGCGTCGCCGAGCAGCCGCTCGCCGGCCGCCCGGAGCTGCAGGGCCAGGCCCGTGTCGACGACGTCGCTGCTGGTCAGACCCAGGTGCAGGTAGCGGCCCTCCGGCCCCACCGTCTCGGCCACCTGCGACACGAACGCGATGACGTCGTGGTCGGTCGTGCGCTCGATCTCGGCGATACGCTCGACGTCGATCGAGGAGCGCGTCTCCAGGGCCGCAAGCGCGTCGGGCGGGATCATGCCGCGCGCCGCCTGCGCTCGGCTCACCGCGAGTTCGACGCGGAGCATCGCCTCGAAACGGGCTTCCTCGGTCCAGATCGCGCCCATCTCCGGGAGCGTGTAGCGGCGGATCACGGGGTGGCTCCGCTCGAGCCGGCGGTCACGAGCGCGTCGCCCCCGATGTCGTGGCGGCGCTGGGCGCCGTCGAACCGGACGACGTTTGCCGCCTCGTCGGCGCGCCGGGCGGCCTGCGCGAGGTCTGCGCCTTGGCCGACGACGGCCAGGACGCGGCCACCCGCGGTCCGATATCGACCGTCCTCGTCGCGCGCCGTGCCGGCGTGGAAGACGAGCGCGGGCGAGCCGTCGTGCGCCGATCCGGCCGCCTGGTCGAGCCCGTCGATGACGTCGTCGCGGCGCGGGTCATCGGGATAGCCGGCGGCCGCCAGCACGATCGCGACCGCGGCCCCCGGCAGGACCGGGACCCGCGCGCCATCGAGCCCGAGCGGTCCGGCAGCGTCGGCCAGCCGGCCGCGGGCCGCTGCCAGCAGGAGCGGGCCCAGCGGGGCGGCCAGCCGCGGCAGGATGGCCTGCGTCTCGGGGTCGCCGAAGCGCGCGTTGCACTCGAGCAGGACCGGGCCGTCGGGCGTGAGCATGAGCCCCGCGTAGAGCGCGCCACGGAACGGGGTGCCGCGCCGGGCCAGCTCGGCCAGGATCGGGCGGTGGAAGTGCTCCAGCAGGTCGTCGGCGGCCGCATCGGGCAGGTCGGGGAGCGGCGAGTAGGCGCCCATGCCGCCGGTGTTCGGTCCGCGGTCGCCGTCGGCGAGGCGCTTGTGGTCGCGGGCGATCGGCAGCGCCAGCGCGTCCCGACCGTCGCACAGGGCGATCAGGCTCGCCTCGCGACCCTCGAGGCGCTCCTCGATGACCACCGGGCCGCCGGCGACGGCCTCGTGGATCGCGGCGATCGCCTCGTCGAGGTCGGCCGCGACCGTGACGCCCTTGCCCGCCGCCAGGCCGTCCGCCTTGACCACGACGCCCCGCCCGGCCCCGTCGAGCGCGCGGGCGAAGGCGATCGCCCCGGCCGCGTCCCCGAAGGCGCCCGAGCGAGCCATCGGCACGCCCGCCGCGGCGGCGACCTCGTGGCAGAACGCCTTGCTGCTCTCGATCCGTGCGGCGGCGGCGCTCGCCCCGAAGACCGCGATGCCGGCCGCCTCGAGGGCATCGGCCACGCCCGCCGCGAGCGGGCGCCTCGGGGCCGACGACCACGAGCTCCGCCGACGTCGCCCGGGCCGCCGCGACGACCGCCGCCCCATCGAGCGGATCGACATCGGCCAGCCGACGGACGCGTGGCAGAGCCAGCATCGCGTCGCTGCCCGGGGCGACGATGACCTCGTTCACGCCCGGCTCGGCGCTCAGCTTCCAGGCCAGGGCGTGCTCGCGGCCGCCACTCCCCACGATGAGGATGCGGGTCGGCATCACGAGGCGCCCACCGCTCATGCCGGGACGCCGGTCCGGTGGCGCATGGGCCGCCAGGCCCGCTCGATGGTCTGCGTCCGCTCCGGTCCCACCGACACGAGCACGATGGGCACGCCGGCGTGCTCCTCGATGGCGGTGACGTAGCGTCGAGCGTTCTCGGGCAGGTCGGCCAGCGAGCGGACAGTGTGGATCGGCTCGTCCCAGCCGGCGAACTCCTCGAAGATCGGGGTCGCCCGGGCCAGCGCGGCACCGCTCGACGGCCACACCTCGACGCGTCGTCCGTCGATCTCGTAGGCGACGCAGACACGCAGCGGGTCGATGCCCGAGAGGATGTCGAGCTTGTTGAGCATGATCGAGCTCACGCTGTTGACCGCCACCGCATAGCGCAGCGGCACGGCGTCGAACCAGCCGACCCGGCGCGGACGCCCGGTCACGGTGCCGACCTCGTGGCCACGCTCGGCGATCCCGGCGCCGATGTCGTCGAGCAGCTCGGTCGGGTACGGGCCGGCACCGACGCGGGTCGAGTACGCCTTCATCACCCCGATGACCTCGTCGACCTGGAGCGGGCCGATGCCCCCGCCGGTGCACGCGCCACCGGCCACGGGATTGGACGAGGTCACGTACGGGTAGCTCCCGTGATCGAGGTCGAGGAGCGTGCCCTGGGCACCCTCGAGCAGGACGTGCTCACCGCGGGCCAGCGCCGCCTGCACCAGCCAGGTCGTGTCATCGAGGTGCTCGCGCAGCCGCTCGCCCCATCCCGACGCCTCCTCGACGAGCGCGTCGACCGTGAAGGGCTCGGCGCCCATCGACTCGAGGATCAGGTTCTTGTCCGGCAACACGCGCGCGAGGCGCTCGCGCAGGACGGCCCGGTCGAGCAGGTCCTCCATCCGCAGCCCGAGCCGCCAGGCCCGGTCCCCGTAGGTCGGACCGATGCCCCGCCCGGTCGTGCCGACGGCCGCCCCCGCCAGGCGGATCTCGTTCGCCCGGTCCAGGGCCACGTGGTACGGCATGATCACGTGCGCGCTGCGGCTGACCCGGACGCGTGCCACGTCGATGCCCCGCTCCATGAGCATGTCGAGCTCGGCCAGCAGGGTGACGGGGTTGACGACGACGCCGTTGCCGATGACCGACGTGATGTGCGGATAGAGCACGCCCGACGGGGTCAGCCGGAGCTTGAACACCTCGTCGCCGTGCATGACGGTGTGGCCGGCGTTGTCGCCGCCCTGGTAGCGGACGACCATCGCGGTCTGCTCGGCCAGGAAGTCGGTCGTCTTGCCCTTGCCCTCGTCGCCCCACTGCAGCCCCACGATGACGGTGGCGGGCACTAGAAGGCCACCGTCATGCGCGTCCAGGGCCGCGTTGCCGCCTGCGCTGCTCGCTCACGCGCGTCCGAGCGCGCTCGCTGCGCTGCTCGAACGGCGCCTTGCCCTGGCCGGCCTGACGATGGCCAAGGCAGCTCAGGCTGTGGACCGCGGAGCCTTGGGCGCTCACACAAAAAGGCCCGGACCTGTCGGTCCGGGTCCCGGGTAGTAATCTCCCGCGTCGCGCCGCCGATGCTTCGACGGATCGCCGGCTGCTGGTCGCTCGGTCGCCTCACGGGACGGCCGATGCGCCGTTCACGCGCGATCGCTGGCCTCCATCGTCCAAGGAAGGTCCCCGTTGCCATCGAGGACGCCGGGAGTATAGCAGTCGGGACCCCGACCGGACCGACCCCTGCCGGCCGGACGCCGGCCGTCGGCGAGGCGCCAGCGGTGGTGCTCGCGGACGACGATATCGGGGTACCTCCAGCGGCCGAGCGGCAGGACCACCGGCGGGTCCGGACGCGCAGCACCCGCCGGTAGCCTTCGCTTCGTGATGCGCCTACTCGGGGTCCTGGCGCTCGCGGCTCCGCTCGCGTTCGGGATCCTCCTCTTCGTCCAACCCGACGCGCTGGCGACGTGGTCCGAGGAAGGGGTTCGATCCATGGCGGCCGCCATCGTGGCGGCGGCCATCGGCGTGACCCTGACTGCCCTGGTCGTGGCCGCCTATGTGCGGCTTCGTTTCGGGTCGATCGTCAAGGCCGCCGAGCAGATCGCGGGCGGCGACTACACGACGACCGTGGTCGCGCGCAACCATGCCCTGGAAGGCCGACTGGCGGTCGCGATGAACCACATCGCGACGGCGCTGGCCGACACCCACGACCGCGCGACCATCGACCGCCTGACCGGCGTCAACAACCGACAGGTCCTGCTCGCCGAACTCTTCGCCGAAGTCGAGCGCTCGTCGCGCTACGAACGGCCGTTGTCGGTTGCCTTCGTCGACATCGATCACTTCAAGGCGGTCAACGACACGTACGGGCACGGCGTCGGCGACATCGTCCTACGCGGCGTCGCCCAGACGATCGCCGCCAACCTGCGGACGAGCGACGTGATCGGCCGCTACGGCGGCGAGGAATTCATGCTCATCCTGACCGAGACCGGGGTCGAGGAGGGCTCGGTTCTCACCGAGAAGCTGCGGACGCTCGTGCAGCGGCAGCGTTTCCCGGTGGACGGCAGCCAGGACATCTCGGTGACGATCTCGATCGGCATCGCCGGCGGGGTCGGACAGCAGCTCCGCATGGAGGCGCTGGTCCGTGATGCCGACGCCGCGATGTACTCGGCGAAGTCGCTCGGTCGCAATCAGACGTACGTGTTCGCCGAGCCCGACGACGATGCACGGGTGCCGCGGGCGCCCATCTCGGCCGCTGGCCGGGCGCGGGCCGTCGAGATCGGCGACCAGGCCCGAGCCGCCGCGACGGCCGCCCTGACCTCGGTGCTGGCTCCCCTGCCCCACTACCGCGGCCAGCCGTCGCCGCTCATCGCCTCGATCGTCGTCGCCTTGGGGCGCCAGCTCCAGCTGCCCGACGCCGAGCTCGACCGACTGCGCGTGGCGGCGCTCCTCCATGACGTCGGCAAGGTCGCCGTGCCGCAGGAGATCCTCGACAAGCCCTCCGCGCTGACCTCCGCCGAGTGGCGGACCGTCGTCCAGCACCCGCGCATCGGCCAGGTCATCCTCGAGCAGGCCGCCGCGCTCAAGGACGCGGTGCCGATCATCCTCCACCACCACGAGCGCTACGCCGGCCACGGCTACCCGTACGGCCTGCGCGCCAACGAGATCCCGCTCGGCGCGCGCATCGTGGCCATCGCCGATGCCTACGACGCCATGGTCCACGACCGGCCGTACAAGCCCGCGATGTCGCACGACCAGGCGATCGCCGAGCTGCGCCGGCACGCCGGCACGCAGTTCGACCCCGAGCTCGTCGAGCTCTTCTGCGACCTGTACTCGTCGCAGGCGCCCGAGCCCGACGCGACCGTGACGGCGCTCAACGCCGCGGGCGCCGCTCACGCCGCACCCCTCCTCGTCCCGAGTCGCACGAACGCCCGTGCGGCCGATCGTCGGCGACGCCGAAACGACCTGCGCCCGGCCGATGAGGAGGTCGGCGTCGCGGCCACACCGCCGACCCTGACATCGGTGCCGCGCCCGCAGGCACCGGACCGGCCGCAGGCCAGCGCATCGCAGACCATGGCGCCCGACGGAGCGCTCGGACTCGTGGCGCCGACGGACGCGGTCGCCCCGATGGCGCCGGTCGTGCCGATCGAAGGATCCTCCCGCTCCATCGTCGGCTGACACGGCGCCGCGGCACGCCGCCGCGGCGCGAGCGTCGCGGCGCGTGCCCCCGTCCTGGCGAGTCGCGTTCCCGGTTGAGTCACCGTGCAGTCGCGCCGGCGCGCGGGTGCAGCGGGGGTTGCTACGGTCGTCCCGTCATCCCGCCGGAGACGCAGGGTCGGGACCGGCGCAGCCGACCGACCGGGAAGGAGTACGGACCGTGAACAAGGTCCTCCTCACGGGGCGCCTCACGCGCGACCCGGAGATGCGCAGCCTCGCCAGCGGGAAGAACGTCACGACGTTCACCGTGGCAAGCAACGAGTTCATCGGCGGCGGCCGGGAGAAGGCCGAGTACCACCCGGTCGTGACCTGGGACCGCCTCGCGGAGATCGCCGGCACCTACCTCGGCAAGGGCCAGCAGGTCGCCATCGAGGGCCGGCTGCAGACCCGCTCGTGGGACGACGACCGTGGCGCGCGCCACTGGAAGACCGAGATCGTCGCCTCGCACGTCGAGATGCTCTCCGGCCGGCGCAAGAAGGACTACGAGGCCCAACAGGCCGCCGATTCGCTGACCGCCCAGGCCGAGGCCTACGGCGAGGCGCCGCCGACCGAGCCGATCCCCGCCGACACCGAGGTCACCGCCGACCCGGGTGACGAGGACGCCGACGAGGAGGAGGCCGCCTGACCCATCGATCGTTCCCTGACGGCGGCGGCGCGTCTCCCCCTCCCGCGTCGCCGCCCGTCGCTACACGAACTCGAAGAACGAGACCGCGAGGATGGCGTAGACGATCATCAGCAGCATGGGTAAGCCTCAGGCAAGGCTCAACAGACAGCCGGTCAGCGCCCCCGGCCCCGGTCCCGCCCGCGCGATCCCGCACCCAGTAGCGGCCAGCCGAGAGATGTCACAAGGGCGCCGGGCCGACGCCCGACGCCCCTGACCGCCATCCGCACGCGATCCGGACCCCCAAGATCGGCCGCGCCAGTGCATGAATGCGGCAAGGGCCGTTGATGCGGTCTGCTCGGTTGCGACGATGGCTCGACGGACCTTAGCCGGGATGATCGATACGGAGCGGCCCGGGCTCTTCCCCCAGAAAGCCCGGGCCGCTCCGTGCCCAGACCCCAACTGGGCTCGGTCGCAACCGGTCCCATGACATCGGTGGGACGGACGGCCACTATCGTCCGCTCGACGGAATGACGCCCCGGCTTCCCCACGGAGCGCGGGTGCCGCCGCCGTCCAGGGTCCAGCTGCGTCTGATCGTCGCCGGAGGTGGTCGTGTCGAACCACTGGCGGCCTTTCGACGGTCGCGGCTGGACCCATCCGGGCACCGCTACGTAGGCCGCGCCTCGGTCGGCCGCTCCGCGTCGACCCAGGTCCATGCCGTTTCCAGTACGTCCCCCCGTCCGATGCCTCAGCTTCCGCCCTGGCTTCCCACGCGGCGATCCGGCGTCCGCAGTGCCGTCGGTCATCACGGAGGCCCGGAGGCACCATCGCGCTCGCCCAGGCTCCGGTCCGCGATGCCTCGATCCCGCTCCGGCGGTCGACGGGACGCGGCCGACCCGGGTCGGTGCCCCTGTGCATCAGGGATGACGACGCCCTGCCGGATCGATGGCAGGCGGTGGGGTGTCGAGGCGCGTCTTTCATCTCTGCCGTCGTCGGCCTCCGGTCATCGTTCCGGTCGCTCGGCGGCTTACCCTGACATGTACAAGCCTCGGACCGGCCCATCACGGCCCGCTCGACTCGTGGGGCTGATCGGAGGTGGACATGGGGCGGCCCATCACTGCCGCCGCGCTCGTGGTGACCCTAGCCCTGATGGGCTGCGGCCCGAGCATGGGGGTACCGTCGATCCCTCCAGGCAACCCGGCCGACAACGTCCGGATCAACGGGCTGACCGACTGCACCGCGCTGAAGGCCGAGTTCAACAAAGCGGTATTGGACCTCAACGAGGCCGACGAGGGCACGCCCGAAGCGGCGGCAGCGATCGGGGTCCTGTACGCGGCCCACGGCAGGATGGTTCAGCTCGACTGCGAGGGGGTGATCCCGTGACGGTGCGGTGCCAGCCTTGTCCCGGCCGGCCGGGACGTGCGTGATCATTGCCTACGTCGTCATAGCAGGCGCTGAGCGACCCACTCGGAGTCGAGCAAAGCGCAGATGACGTCGCCGATCCATTCGCCTTTGAGGTACTCGCTCTCGACGAACAGGGCCTCTCGGCGCATGCCGAGCCGATCCATGACGCGGAGCGAGGCGCTGTTTCGCGGATCGCAACCTGCCGTGATCCGGTGCAGACCCAATCCGTCGAAGCCGACGTGCAGCAACGCCCGGGCACCCTCGGTGGCGAAGCCGCGTCCCTGGGCGTCCGGGTGGAGGCTCCAGCCGATCTCGCCCTGGCGGCCCTCGACGCTCTTCAACCGGAGCATGAATTCGCCGACCGTTCGACTCGTGTCGCGTTCGTCGGCGACGAGCACGAGTGGGTCGCCGTCCGCTTCGAGATGAGTCTGGCTGAGGCGCTGCTCGACCTTGGCTCGAGCCTGCTCCATATCCATCGGCGCCCAAGGAAGGTAGCGGCACACGTCCTCGCGGCTGAACATCGAGTGGAGGAACGCGAGATCACTGGACGCGTACGGCCGGAGCGTCAGTCGCGACGTCCTGATCGGAAGGGCCGGTTGTCGCACCTGGTGACGATACCCGCCGGAGCCGCTGCAGCACCGCCGGTGAACGCACGGGTCGGTCGACGCCAGCCTCCCGGTTGAGTCACCGTGCAGTCGCGCCGGCGCGCGGGTGCAGCGGGGGTTGCTACGGTCGTCCCGTCATCCCGCCGGAGACGCAGGGTCGGGACCGGCGCAGCCGACCGACCGGGAAGGAGTACGGACCGTGAACAAGGTCCTCCTCACGGGGCGCCTCACGCGCGACCCGGAGATGCGCAGTCTCGCCAGCGGGAAGAACGTCACGACGTTCACCGTGGCAAGCAATGAGTTCATCGGCGGCGGCCGGGAGAAGGCCGAGTACCAAATCAATACCTAGGTTCATCCCGTCGTCGGCCGAGGCGTCGACGTCCCGAAGGGCAACGCCGACGCTATCGCGCGCCGTTTTGCGCCTTAGTGGCGTAACGGCCCGCCAGCGCCGGCGTCTTTGCTGTCAACCGTGCCTCTGTACCGTTCATCACCCGTGAGAGCCGCCTTCGAATGCAAGATGATCAAGGTCCTGCCGTTCGCCGACCTTTGTTCGAATCGACGGACGGTGCCGCCCCGCCGTCCCGCGGCCCTATCTGGGCTCTTCCCGCGCTGATCCTCGGGCTGCTTCTCGCCGCATGGACGTTGACCAGTCCTCGTGGACTTCATCGGGAGCTCGTGGGCCGACCCAGCAGGGCGGGTCGTAAGCACCATGGCTCTTGGCTACGTCCTCCCAATCGTCATCCCGACGAGTGGGCTCTTGCTTGTGGTTGGCGGGCTCGGGGTGCTACGACCATGGACTGCCAAGCGTCCGATCCTTCGCGTGATTTGGTTCGGGGGCGTTCTCATCCTGGCCGTTAGCGCCTTCACGGTCCCCTGGCTGATAACGTCCCCACCCGACGACTTCGCCATCGGTTCCGCGTCAGTCGATGGCCTTCCCGGTCAAGGGACCATTTGGTACGGGACAGTGGCATGTACGGGATCGGTCGCCACCGGCCTCGCGCTGGTCGCCAAGGTCGACGCACGAAACTCGAACGGGGTGGAAGACTACGAGGTGCGGGCGAGGATCGTCGGCGATGACGCGGTGATGTCGATCTGGGCAGACGATGTCGAGGCGGCCTTGCCCGTGGGCACCCTGGAGCTTGACGCGGACGAAAACAGCGGCACGATCGTCTCGGAGGCTGTGTCGACGCCGCGACTCGCACACCCAGTGATAGTCACGCTTTCGTGGACCTGGTGTCTGAAGGTGTAGGCATGTCCAAGACCGCTCGCCGAGTCGGGATAGCCTTCGGCTCGTTCGTCATCGCGTGGTTCGCGATCGCGCAAGTTGCCGTATGGCTCTTCGGCTCCGGTAACTTCCTCGTCTGGGTGTTCGCCGCTGTCGTCGGCGTTGTTGCCTACCTCTACCTCCTGTGGCGAGACCGACGCGTCGGTTGATTGCCCGATCCGCCCGTCCAGGCTAGCGCTCCTGGGGGCGGGATCGCGAGGACGGGAGCGGCGGCGTAACGATGGCCATCCTGGAACGTTTCCCCCAGTAGCCGCTCGGCCTGACGCCGACGTTGGCTTAGGAGCTGGCATGGATGAGCCGACCGACGAGCCCACCGGGACCACCGCAGAGCTGGTCCAGGACTCGGGCAGCGAGGTCTTCTACCTCGCGCTGATCGGCGCGATCGCCGGAATGATCGCGGGCGGTGTCTTCGGCCTCATCACCGACAACTCGGGACTCAAGCAGATCGACAACCCCATCATCTTCATGAGCGCCGTCGCCGTCGCAGCCGTCGTACTCGGGATGCTCGCCTCCGAAGCTTGGGGCGCCGTGATCGGAGCGGTGACGCGGAGCGGAGCGGCTACCCATGAAGATTCGATGAGTCTCGTGGCCGTCATCGGGTCGGCCGCGGCGGCGATGCTCCTCATACTCGTCGCACAGCCTCTGGCCGGACCGATCGCGCTGCTGTCGATCGTGCTAGCCACCGGACTCACCTTGGTCGTGATCGGCCCACTCCTCCTGCGTTGGGTATGGGACATCGTGAAGTGAGGTCGGCCGGCCCGGGCTGGCCGCTTCTGGGGGCGGAATCGCGAGGACGGGACCGGAGCCGAAGCCCCGCGACTCTACGGTGTCGGTGCGCCGGTTGACTTAGGCAGCTCGATGCCGAGGTTGCTGGCCGTTAGGTCCATGTAGGCGTAGAACTCGCCTGCCGCTTCCTGGATGAAGGGCAGGTATTTGTAGGTCGCCCCCTCGAAATCGCGTTCGGTCTCTTGCGCTGCGCTCCAAGAGGCGCTTGCCGCGGCGGTGCGTGCTGCCGCCTCCAACTCTTGCGCCCACGCCATATCGACGGCCATGGCCCTAGTGTCGCTGGTAGGCAGTCAGGTAGCCTGTCACCCCATGGCCTCTCGACGGATGCAAATGCCATCCCGAGTGAAGTACGTCACTCCGGGGCGAGGTACGTCACCATCGGCCCGAGCCCCTTCACGTCGATGCGCCGCTCGGTGAACCCCGCGTGGTCGGAAAGCCTCTCGTAGGTCGATGGAGCGAGTTGGATGCGGCCGGGCACACCCGAGGATTCCATTCGGGCGGCCGTGTTGACCGCATCGCTCCAGAGGTCGAAGAACTGTCGGCGCCGGCCGATGACGCCACCCACGGCGGCCCCGCTCGCCAAGCCGACTCGAACGCCGAGCAGCGTGCCGGTCGCCGCCCGCCAGGACGCAACCTCGGCCAGGACGGCCTGGGCGAACTCGTATGCCACCGACGCGTGGTCGGGTCGTGCCTCCGGGACCCCAGCCGCGGCCATGTAGGCATCACCGATGGTCTTGATCTTCTCGATCCCATGGGCGTCGGCGACGGCGTCGAGCCGGGTGAACAGGTCGTCCAGCAAGGCAACGACGCGCGATGGATCGGTCCGCTGCGACCAAGGCGTGAAGCCGACGATGTCCGCGAAGACGATGGTCACGTCGGCGTATGCCTCGGCTATGCGGTCCTCGCCACGCTTGAGTCTGGCGGCGATCGATGCCGGGATCGCATTGGTCAGCAACTCGTCCGATCGCTCCTCGGCCTCACGGCGTCGGACGTCCGTGTAGCGCAACAGGAGAAACACGATCGTCAACGGAAGGGCGAGGTTCGGGATGAACGAAACGAGCTGGACAGCGTAGGGCGGTGGCGCGATGGCCGCGTGCACGAGCGGATCGATGACCAACGCCACGGCGACCGTCCCGAGGAAGACGTAGAACCAAGGCGTGGCTTGGCGCGGTCCCAATGCCAGGATCGCGTAGCCAGGGACCAGGAACGCCCACACGAGCCCCCCGCTCGCTGACGTCACCCCACCCGCCATCGCGCCCGCGAAGACGACGAACACCGGCCCCGCCGCGATCAAGGCGAGCACAAAGCGCTCGAAGTGTCGCGTACGTGCGAGCACGATCAGGTTGACCACGCTGTAGACCGACAGCGCCAGCGCAAGGGGGATGGCCGCCGGCGTCCCCGGCGCCTCGAACGGCAGCGGCAACGGCGCAAGGACCGTGATGTAACCGGCTGCGACACCAGCCCGTTTGCGCAGCCTCGTGTCGTCGTCGTCAGTCGGCTGATCGGCGATCGACAGCAAGCCCACGACCCTGCGGGTGATCGATCCTCGGAGCGTCGTCATGGCATCCCATCCCGATATCGGGTGACGGATTTGCAGCCTGCGAAGAGGCTGACACTGGTCGATGATGGCGGTCCGACCGGCGGTAGGTTGTCCGCCGTGCGGCACGGTCCGGTGATGGTTCTACGGTGCGGGGCATCCCGCGCGATGCCGTCACGCGCCGCCGGGGCTTCCCATTCGGCGAACCATGCGTCGGACGCCTGACCGGGCATCCCGGAGCCGATGAGGCGATTCCTGACTGCATCGCGCCGGGCGTGGTCGATGCGCTCGGGGTAGATCGGCGGGCCAAGCGGGAGTCGTCGGTTGACCGTCAGCTACCCTGTCATCGATGATCGACCAGCGACCCCTGGCCCGATGCCACCGGTCTTCGACCCGCAACGACGCGCACGCCTTAACAGGCGGCTCGGCGCCGCGTTCATCGAGGGTGCTGACCGGGGCAGCTTGCGACGGCTCGGTCCCGGTCTGACGCCCGAGGAGCTCGAGCGGGTCCTCCGGCGTTATCCGGGCGACGTGTGATTTCGACTGCTGGCTCGAAGCGACTGCTCGCCGCCGCGGCGCTGCTCGCCGTTGGGTCGACCATGGCCGCCTGCGATCAGGGCCTCGGTGGCGGGGTCGTCGTCGAGAACCGCACGGATTTCGAACTCCATTTCGAGATCATGCTCGACTCGGGTCCGTATACGCCAGTCGCGCGGGTGCCCCCGCATGAGGACGCGACGGTCATCACGGTGTCGAACCTCAACGGCAAGCGCTGCCTCGGTAGCAGCGTCGTGGCGTATACGCCGGACGGTACTGAGGTCGCTCGCACCGACGAGCCGCTCTGCTTCGGCGACCGCTGGACAATCGGCGCGGACGAGTCACCCTCGGCGCGGCCGTCGGGTTGACGGCAGTCGGCAGGCGAGCCAATTCACGGTCACCTCGGCTTCGGTCCCGTCCGCCCGATCCCGCCCCCAGTAGCGACCAGCCCCGACGGGCCGACCTGGCGTCGGCGTCGGGCGGAAAAGGAACGGCCCCGGGTGTCGGACTCCCCGGGGCCGGAGGATGAGCCTCAGAAGGGGAAGCTCATCGCCATGTCGCGTCCCCCCCGAACTGAGCAGCCAACAACGGCCCGGACAGCCGGTTTCTCTTCTCGCGGCGGGAGGCCAACGTCCTCACGCATGGTCCGATCCGTTGCCTTGATATGCCTCGCACCGCTTCGCGGTCCTTGATTGCTAGCTCACGTCAAACGGTGAACTGTCGGAATGGAACCGGGTGGGTGCGCGTCAGGCGAGCGCCCCTCGGTACCTGTAGTCGCCAGCGCGCCGGTCAGCCCGGGATGATACGGGCGACCGGCTCCATATAGGCTCTCGAAGGTAGGACCGCGAACCGTTGTCGTCGCTCAACCGCCGGAGGAGCCCGACCAATGTCTGTGCCGATCGAGAGTCGTATTGCGGCCGTGCTGCTGTGGGTCGTCGCATTCGGATGGGCGCTGCTGCCGACTCCGTGGCTGATGTGGTGGGTGGTCGTCCGTGGTCGCCTCCCAGTCCTGCCGCTCATCGGCGAGCCCAACGGCGGCCCCTTCTACCTGAACTATTCGCACGCGGTCTTCGTGGTGCTGCTCGCCGCTGCGTTCGTCCTCGCGCTCGTGCAGGTCTGGGCTGGCTGGTTGCTGTGGAATGGCCAGCGGTCGGGTGCTGTGCTGCAATTCGCGCTACTGCCAGTCGAGGCGGTGTTCTGGTATGGATTCGAGATTCCCATTCCGCCGATCCTTGCGCTAGCCCGCGTCATCCTCGTGGTGTTGGCCTGGCCACGATTGGTCTGAAGCCGCATCGGCGCGCTACGAACGGCGACCTGGGCGTCCTGCGCCACTCGCGCAGGTGACCACACGCGTTCGTACGCATGAAACTTGACAACAATGCGCGCGCCACTGGAAGACCGAGATCGTCGCCTCGCACGTCGAGATGCTCTCGGGCCGGCGCAAGAAGGACTACGAGGCGCAACAGGCCGCCGATTCGCTGACCGCCCAGGCCGAGGCCTACGGCGAGGCGCCCCCGACCGAGCCGATCCCCGCCGACACGGAGGTCACGACCGATCCGGGTGACGAGGACGCCGACGAGGAGGAGGCCGCCTGACCCATCGATCGTTCCCTGACGGCGGCGGCGCGTCTCCCCCTCCCGCGTCGCCGCCCGTCGCTACACGAACTCGAAGAACGAGATCGCGAGGATGGCGTAGACGATCATCAGCAGGGCGCCCTCCATCCAGTTCGACTCGCCGTCGAGCGCGATCAGGGCGCTGATGCCGACCGCGGCGGCGACCGCTGCGACCTCCAGCGGCGTGAACACGAGGTTCATCGGCTGGCCGATGACGACACCGATGAGCACGAGCACCGGCGCCACGAAGAGCGCGACCTGCTGGCTGGACCCGAAGCTCACGGCCATCGCGAACTCCATCTTGTTCTTTGCGGCGAGCTGGACCGCGACCAGGTGCTCGGCGAGGTTGCCGATGGTCGGGATCAGCACCACGCCCACGAAGAACGGCGTCAGGTCGAACTGCTCGATGAACCCTTCGATCGAGCCGACGAGGATCTCGGACAGGACGGCCAGCAGGGCGGCCGCGACGATCAGCACGGCCACGGCGGTCCGACCGGTCCAGGGCGGGCCGCCATGGCCCGCCGGCTCGTCGTGGCCGCCGAGGGTCTCCGCCGGGTTGGTGAACTGGTACACGAGGAACAGGACGTAGCCGATGATCAGCGCGATCGCGACGAGAACCGACTCCTCGGTCAGCGTCCCCTCGCCGGCGTCGTGCGTCGTGAACGCGAAGACCGCCGGCACGAACAGGCCGATGACGGCCACCACGAGCAGCGCGGCATTCGCCCCGGCCACCCGCTCGCTGAAGGTCTGCGTGCCGTGGCGCAACCCGCCGACCAGCACGCTCGCGCCGAGGACCAGCAGCAGGTTGCCGATGATCGAGCCGGTCAACGAGGCCTTCACGACGTCGATGAGGCCGGCCTGCAGCGCGAAGAACGCGATGATCAGCTCGGCGATGTTGCCGAACGTCGCATTGAGGATGCCGCCGACCTGCGGACCGGTCAGCGAACCGAGGCGCTCGGTGGAGAGCCCGACGACCCAGGCCAGACCGAGGATCGCCACGGCCGACACGATGAACAGGACGGACGCGTCCGCGTGCAGGCCGAAGTCGAGGACGATCGCCACGAGGCTCACGCCGAGGGTCACGAGGACGGCCGCCCGCGCGAAGGGCGACAGCTGACCCAGGATCGGCAGGCCCGAGCCCGACGTGGGGGCCGGAGCGGCGGGCGCGGTCATCTCGAAATGGTACCCGTCGTCATGCGGCCGCAAGACACTTGCCACGCCACGGCCGTCCATCCGCGACGCGGCGGCGCCGACCATCGACGACGATGGCCATCCTCGCCACGCTGTTCGCCCTCGGCTCGCGCTTCGCCGGCAAGATCCTGACGACCGCGCTGGGCTGGGCGAGCACGCTCCTGTTCGGTCGCGTCCCGGCCGACCGCCAGCTGCTGTTGCTCGGGATCACGTTCGGGAGCGTCATCTGGATCGTCCTCCTGATCGGCGTGGCGGTGCCGGACGTCGGGACGTTCCTGCTCCTGCTCGTTCCGCCACAGGACGTCGTGCCGGAATCGGTCATCCGTCTCGTCATGATCGGAGCGGCGCTCATCCTGCCGGCGGTCATCGGCGCCCTCACGCTGGCCGTCACGTCGCGCGACGACCTCCGTCCCGGGACGATCGCGCGGGCGATCGGCCGCGGCTATCCGCTGACGGCGCTGCTGGCCGGCCTGCTCGTGTTCCTCGCCGGCCTGGCCGTCTGGCGCAAGGGCCGGAGCGTCGTCCACCGCTGGACCGACGCGCACGTGCCGATCGTCGTCCAGCCCGGCGCCTACGACAAGGTCGCGGCCGACCTCGACCGCGCGGTCAGTGCTGCCGGCCTGGACGTGACACCCCAGGCGGCGCCGCGAACGATGTCCCTGCCGGCGCGCTGGCTCGCGGCCGTGGCCGGCGGCGGGTCGGGCGAGCTCGTGCCCGACCAGATGGTCCAGCTGAAGGGACCCGAGCTCGACATCCTCATCTACCCGATGGACCTGCTCATCTCCGGCGCACCCGCCAAGGTGATGCGCGCCCGGGCGGCGATGGCCAGCCGGCTGACGACGACATCGGCGCACCTCACCGTGACCGCGGAGGGGCAGGCCATCGAGGACCGCCTGACGGCCCTCGCGCGCGGTCGCGCTGATGACGCCGGGGTGAACGAAGCAGGCCCCGCGGACCGCCCCGATGATCGACCGACCTACGACGCCGACGCGGAACGGGCCTTCGAGGCCATCGATCGGTCGCTGGCGACCGTCGAGGTGCCGTACGAGGAATGGGAGACGTTGTATCGACAGCGACTCCAGGTCGAGCGCGACCTGCGGGCCCGGGCGATGGCCGAGGCGTTACGGCCGGTCGACACGATCGAGCAGGTTCGCGCGTCGGGCGCGCTCGCGTCGCTCGGCCGGCTCGTGCGATCGGGCGCTGGACTCGTGGTCGACGTGGCCGCCGACGAGCGAACGAGCCAGGCCATCGACCGGATCGCCGGGCCGGAGTGGCGATGGGCGGCGCGCGCGGCGTCGGTGGCCGTCGACGCGGCGCGTGAGGTGCTGACCCCGGTCGACGAGGTGGCCGCGAGCCGCGAGATCAAGATCGTCACGTCGACCGGCGAGCCGGCAGCCTACCCGCCGGAGGAGCGGCAGCGCGACCGGCGATAGCCCGTCGGTCGGGAGCCGAGGGTCGGAGCCGAGCTCGAGAGCCCGAAGGTCGAAGGCGGAAGCCCCGACGCCCTTTAGTCGGTCGTTGGCGCCTCGGGGCCGCCGCCGTACAGCTGCCGTCGCGGGATCCCGGTCGCCGCCGCGACGCGTCGAGCGGCGTCACCGCGCGCCACCCCGTCGGCGACGAGGCGCTCGACGTCGGCGCGGGCCGCCGCGGTCGGGTCGTCGGTGGCCGGGTGATCCGCGCTCGCGCCACCGGCGTTCGCGGCGCCCGACGCCTGGCCGCGCCCGACCTGCCCGCGCATCCCGATGACGATCGCGACCTCGCCGCGCGCCGGGATCGTGCCGTCGGCGACGGCCGCGATGAGCTCGTCGAGCGTGCCGCGCACGATCTGTTCGTGGAGCTTGGTCAGCTCACGGGCCACCGCGGCACGGCGGTCGGCGCCGCACGCCGCCGCCAGGTCGCGCAGCGTCGCCGCCATGCGAGTCGGGGCCTCGTAGATGACGGATCCGCGCGGGTCCGCGGCGATGGCCGCGAGCCGCTCGCGGCGATCCCGGCCCGATCGCGGCAGGAACCCCTCGAACGTCCAGCGCGGACCGGCGACCCCGGTCGCCGGCGACGGCCGCGAGCACGGCCGACGCCCCCGGGATCGGCACCACCCGCCCGCCCTCCCCGGCCCAGGCGGCGACGAGGTCGGCCCCGGGGTCGCTGACCGAGGGCGTGCCGGCGTCGGTGACGAGGGCGAGGTCCGCGCCGCCTCGCAGGTGCTCGACGAGCGTGGCCAGGCGCGCCGGCCCGCTCCGGGCGTGGAATGAGGTCATCCGCACCTTGATGCCGTGGCGATCGAGCAACCGCTTCGTGAGGCGGGTGTCCTCGGCGGCCACCAGCGGGACCGCGGCGAGGACCTCGAGCGCGCGCAGCGTGACATCGGCCAGGTTGCCGATCGGCGTGGCGACGACGTACAGCACGCCGCCGGGACCGGGGACATCCGCCGGGCCATCGGCCCCGGCCCGGGCACCGCCGCCGCAGCCGGCACGCCACCACCGCCCGCAGCCAGCACGCCGCCGCCGTCCGCCCCGGCACGATCCGGGTCGTTCCGGGTCACTCGCGCGCCGACCCCGGCCGCCGGCGCGGATACAGGTAGTCGACGCCGGCCGTCCGCGGTCCGAGCTTGGCGATCGGTGGCACCTGGCGCTTGAACTCGGCGCCCGCGACCATCCGGTCGACGCGCTCGACCAACGCGCGGTCGAACCCGAGGGCGACCACCTCCTCGACCGAGCGCCGCTTGTCGATGCGCCAGTACAGCAGCCGGTCGAGCACCGGGATAGCTGAAGCCGGCCTCGGTCTCATCGGTCTGGCCGGGCCACAGATCGGCCGACGGGGCCTTGCGGATGATCGCGTCCGGGACCCCGATCGCGGCCGACAGCTGGCGGACCTGGCTCTTGTACAGGTCGCCGATCGGGTTGAACGCGCAGGCGCTGTCGCCGAACAGCGTCGTGTAGCCGATGAGCGACTCGGTCTTGTTGCCTGTCCCGATGACCAGCCCGCCGAACGTGACCGAGCGGTCGTACAGCACCGCCATCCGCATGCGGGCCATGAAGTTGCCCTGACGCAGCGGCGCAGCGTCCGAGTCCGGGCCGAAGAATCCGTCGACCATCGGCGTGATCTCGACGAGCTCGCTGGCGCAGCCCAGCGCGGTCACGACGGCCTCGGCGTCCGCCCTCGACGCCGGTGACGACGCCCGGTACGGCATCAGGACGCACAGCAGCCGCTCGGCCCCGATCGCCTCGGCGGCGAGGTAGGCCACGAGCGCCGAGTCGATGCCGCCCGACAGCCCGAGGACCAGGCGCTCGAAACCTGCCTGGCGCAGTTGCCCGCGGATGAACTCCCCGATGATCCGGCGCGCGACGTCGGTGTCGATGGCGAGCTCGGTCGGCAGCTCGAACGGCGGTGCGGCGGTCATGGCCGGCTCGCCCGCTCGCGGAACCCGATCGGACGCTGCGGTGGCTGGCCGGGGGCCAGGTCGAGACCCGGCTCGGCCCCCGGTTCGCTCGTCGTGTCGTCGGCCAGACCGGCCCGCTCGCGCACGATCCGCTGCAGCTCGCGGACCTGCAGCTCGGGTCGCTCGTCGCGCAGCAGCGGCAGGCCGATGCGCTCGCGCCGGATGTCGGCGACGGGCAGGTCGACCGTGAACAGGCCCTCGTCATAGAACGGGGCGCTCAGGATCGGCGCCCCGGTCGGGGCGATGACCTCGGAGCCGCCCCAGAACGAGATCGACTCGTCGATGCCCACCCGGTTGCAGAAGATGACGAACGAGGTCGTCAGCTGCGCGTAGGTGCGCATGAGCGTCCGCCACGAGGTGGCCGTCCCGAGACCGACCTCGTTCGTCGCGGCCAGGTCGCGGCCCGGCGACGACGACACGTTGATGAGGATCTGCGCGCCGTCGAGGGCCAGCAGCTGGGGCACGGTCAGGTGCCAGAAGTCCTCGCAGATGGCCAGCCCGATGCCGACACCGAGTCGCGACGGGACCGCCCGCAGCAGGTCGCCCGGCGCGAAGAACCGGCGCTCGTCGAACAGCCCGTACGTGGGCAGGTAGAGCTTGCGGTGGACGTGGGCGATGGCCCCGTCCTCGAGCAGGGCGGCGGCGATGAACAGTCGGTGGTCGGCCGATTCCTCGACGAACGACACGACCGCGGAGATGTCCTCCGTCGCCCGCGCCAGCTCGGCCAGGCGGGGGTCGTCGAGGCGCATCGCGACCTCGCCCGAGAGGTCCTGGAGCTGGTACCCGGTCAGGCCCAGCTCCGGGAAGACGACGAGGTCGACCCGGTCGGCACGGGCCTGTTCGAGCAGGGCGTGGTGGACGCCCAGGTTGCGCTCCAGCTGCCCGAGCGAGGGAGCGATCTGGGCGAGTGCCACGCGGATCGGGTCCATGACGCCGAGCATACGCGACCGGTCGCCGCCGGACCCTCGCCGCCATGGGGTCTGGAAGACGGCCGCTGACGTGACGAGCGCAGGCGCGGATGCTAGTGTTCCGGCACCCGCGGACGCTGGGAGTGGTTTCCGCGTGGTCCGCGCCCCGCCACGATGTCCCGGACAGGGAGGCAGAACGGTCCGGGAACGAGGCTCAACGGAGGAGATTCCGAGTATGACTCGATCACGCAGGTGGTCGCCCAGGCTCGCGACGTTGCTCGCGAGTGCGGCGATCGTCTTCGCGGCCTGTAGCGGCTCGACCGCATCGACAGCGCCGTCCAGCGGCACCGGTAGCGCCGCGCCGTCGGCCGCGCCGGCCAGCCAGGGCGCGTTCACCCCGATGGCGTACCCGGAGACCGGCGAGGCCCCGTGCGGCCAGGCCGCGGCGCCGGACGCCACCCATTCGGCCTACACCGGCGAATTCAAGAAGATCAGCGCGACCGACGCGAGCACCGTCGTCTTCGAGCTGTGCAACCCCGACGTCGCGTTCCTGTCCAAGATCGCGTTCACCTCGTTCGCGATCAACGACACGGCGTGGCTCGAGGCCAACATCGACCCGGCCGGCACGACCAACCAGAAGATCGTCGACCACGTCAACGGCACCGGCCCGTACAAGCTCGAGGCCTGGAACCGCGGGTCCGACGTCACGATGGCCCGCAACGACGCCTACTGGGGCGACAAGGCCAAGAACGAGAAGCTCATCGTTCGCTGGAGCAAGGAGGGCGCGCAGCGCCTGGTCGAGCTCCAGTCGGGCACCGTCGACGGCATCGACAACGTCGGGAACACCGACTTCGAGACCGTGTCGAACAACCCGGACCTGCAGATCAAGCCTCGCGAAGGCCTGAACGTCATGTACTTCGGGATGAACAACACCTACGCGCCCTTCGACAACGAGAAGGTCCGCCAGGCCATCGCGATGGGCATCGACCGCCAGCGATCTGCTCGACAACTTCGCAGCCCCGGGCTCGGAGCTCGCCGCGCACTTCACGCCGTGCGCCATCCCGAACGGCTGCACCGGCGACGCGTGGTATGAGTTCGACCCGGTCGCGGCGAAGGCGCTGCTGGCCGAGGCCGGCTTCCCGGACGGGTTCAAGACCAAGATCCAGTACCGCGACGTCTCGCGGAGCTACGTGAATGACCAGAACGTCATCGCGCAGGACCTCCAGGCCCAGCTCAAGAACAACCTGAACATCGACGCCGACATCGAGGTCCAGGAGTCGGGCACGTTCATCGACAACTCCAGCGTGGGCAAGCTCGATGGGATCCACATCCTCGGATGGGGTGCCGACTATCCCGACATCACCAACTTCCTCGACTACCACTTCGGCTCGGGGGCCAGCCCGCAGTTCGGTGACAAGTTCGACGACATCACCAGCGCGCTCGCCGAGGGCGCCGTCGGGCTGGACGACGCCAGCCGCAAGCCGGCCTACGAGAAGGCCAACAACGCGATCAAGGCCCACGTCCCGATGGTGCCGATCTGGCATCAGGCGTCGGCCGTCGCCTATCGCGCGGACGTCAAGGACGCGCACAGCTCGCCGCTGGGTAACGAGAACTTCGCCTCGATGACCCCCGGCGACCGGCCGCAGTTCGTCTGGATGCAGGACGGCGAGCCGGCCGGCCTCTATTGCGCGGACGAGTCCGACGGTGAGGCGCTCCGCGTCTGCCAGCAGATGTCGGAAGCCGCTCTACAACTACGAGATCGGCGGCACGGCTGCCGTCCCGGCCCTGGCCACGGAGTGCGACCCGAACCCGGAGCTCACGATCTGGACCTGCAAGCTGCGAGACGGTGTGACGTTCCACGATGGCGCGACGCTCGATGCCAACGACGTCGTCCTCTCGTATGTCAGTCCAGTGGGATGCCGAGCACCCGCTGCACAAGGGCCGTGACAACTCGTTCACGTACTTCCCGGGCCTGTTCGGTGGGTTCCTGAACCCGCCGCCTCCGGCGCCGGCGAGCTAGCCTCCCGCGCACGCATTGCGAAGGGCGCTGCCATTGGCGGCGCCCTTCGCGAATCACCGACGATCCGTCACTCTGTCCACACCGGGAGACATCCGTCCGGATGACTCGCTACATCGTCCGTCGCCTGCTCTACGCCATCCCGGTCCTGATCGGGATCATCCTGCTCGTCTTCATCCTCGCTCGCGTCATCCCGGGCGATCCATGCACCGCAACCTACGGCGAGAAGGCCACGCCCGAGCTGTGCGCCCAGTTCGAGGTCCGCTACGGTCTCGACAAGCCGATCTACGAGCAGTTCGTCATCTACGTGGGCTCGATCGCCCAGGGTGACCTCGGCTCGTCGATCAGGTACGGCCGGCCGGTGACCGACATCCTCATCGAGCGGCTGCCGGTGACCGTCGAGCTCACCATCCTCGCCATGATCTTCGCCACCGTCGGTCGGCGTGACCCTCGGCATGGTCTCGGCCATCCGCCGCAACTCCCCCGCCGACGTCGGCACGATGGTCTTCGCCAACCTTGGCGTGTCCATCCCCGTATTCGTCCTGGGCCTGGTGCTCGCCTACATCTTCGCCGTACTGCTCAAGGGCACCCCGTTCTCCCTGCCGCCGTCCGGTCGCCTGTCGCCGGGGGTCAGCGTGACGCCCCTGGCGGTCGCCTGGGGGCTGGAGAACCTCGAGGGCGCACCCCGGTCGATGCTCGACTTCGCCTCGAACATCTACCTGTTCAACACGCTCGTGACCGCCCAGTTCACGACCTTCGTGGATGCCTTCCGGCACCTCATCCTGCCGGCCATCGCCGTCGGCACCATCCCGCTCGCGATCATCGCCCGGATGACCCGCTCGAGCCTGCTCGAGGTGCTCGGCCTCGACTTCGTGCGTACCGCCCGCGCCAAAGGGCTCCCGGAACGGACCGTCATCTACCGCCACGGCATGCGCAACGCGATGCTGCCGGTCATCACGGTCGTCGGGCTGTCGCTCGGAGCGTTCCTGTCGGGCGCCATCCTGACCGAGACGATCTTCAACCTGACCGGCATGGGCCGGACGCTGTTCGAGGCCATCGAGGGCCGCGACTACATCGTCATCCAGGGGGTCACGATCGTGGTCGCCGTCGCCTACCTCGTCGTCAACCTCGTGGTCGACGTGTCGTACGCCGTCCTCGATCCGCGGATCCGGCTGTCATGACGACGCTCGAGAAGCCACCGGCCGCGATGGACATCGCCCTGCAGGCCGAGGCGGCGATGATGCCGGCCAAGCCGGGCTCGCTGCGGCGCGACACCGTCCGCAACGTCCTGCGCCAGCGGACGGCGATCATCGGGCTTGCGATCCTCGGGTTCCTGGTCTTCGTCGCCGTCTTCGCCGACGTCATCGCGCCGTTCCCGCCGAACGTCTCGATGCTCGACCTCGAGCAGGCCGGCACCCGCGGGGCGCCGCCGTGCATCCACATCCTTGGCTGCCCGGAGGACCAGACCCAGCACCTGATGGGCCTCGACTCGAACCTGCGCGACACGTTCAGCCGGGTCATCCACGGCTCGCGCGTCTCGCTGCTCGTCGGCATCGTCACGGTGACGGCTCGCGATCATCATCGGGACGCTCATCGGGGCCGTCGCCGGCTACTTCAGCGGGACGTCGGACAACATCCTCATGCGGCTCATGGACGTGATGCTGTCATTCCCCAGCCTGATCCTGGCCATCGCCATCGTGACCGTTCTCGGGACCGGCCTCTACAACGCCGTGATGGCCATCGCCATCGTGTCGATCCCGATCTATGCCCGGGTCATGCGTGCGTCGGTGCTATCGGTGCGCGAGACCGACTTCGTGACCGCCTCGCGCGCCCTCGGCGAGAACTCGCGGGGCATCCTGTCGCGGCGCATCCTGCCCAACGCGCTGACCCCGCTCATCGTCCAGGGCACGCTCGGCATCGGCGGCGCGATCCTCGAGGTCGCGGCCCTCTCGTTCGTCGGCCTCGGCGCCCAGCCACCGACCGCCGAGTGGGGCTCGATGATCGCCCAGGACCGGAACCTGTTCTTCAGCTGCCCCGCACCTCATCCTGTTCCCCGGCATCGCCATCACCCTGAGCGTGCTCGCCTTCAACCTCATCGGTGACGGGCTGCGCGACGCGCTCGACCCGAGGCTCAACCGATGACCCTGGCCAGCGCCACCGAGACCTCCATCATCGAGGAGCTCGTCCCGGCCTCCAAGCGGCGGCCGAAGCACGAGCGGGGTGAACGGCCACTCCTCGAGATCAAGGGCCTGCACACGTCGTTCTACACGCGCGACGGGCTGGTCCGCGCGGTCGACGGCATCGACTTCCACGTCGACCGGGGCGAGATCATGGGCCTCGTCGGCGAATCGGGCTGCGGCAAGAGCGTCACGAGCCTGTCGATCATGCGGCTCGTGGCCCGGCCCGGCCGGATCGACCGGTGGCGAGATCCTGTTCGACGGCCAGGACCTGCTCAAGCTGCCCGACGAGGACATGCGCAAGATCCGGGGCGACCGGATCAGCATGATCTTCCAGCAGCCCACCTCGTCGCTCAACCCGGTCTGGGACGTCGGTCGCCAGATCGAGGAGGTCCTGACGCATCCACCGCGGGATGAAGGGCAAGGTCGCCCGGAACCGGGCCGTGGAGCTGCTCCGGATGGTCGGCATCCCGGACCCGGAGCGGCGGCTCAAGAACTACCCGCACGAGATGTCGGGCGGCATGGCCCAGCGCGTGATGATCGCGATGGCCCTCGCCTGCGAGCCGGAGCTGCTCATCGCCGACGAGCCGACGACCGCGCTCGACGTCACGATCCAGGCCCAGATCCTCGACCTCATGCGCAACCTGCGCGACGAGACCGGGACGGCCATCGTGCTCATCACCCACGACCTCGGCGTCGTCGCCGAGATGTGCGACCGGGTGGCGGTCATGTACGCCGGCGAGATCGTCGAGCAGACGGACACGGTCTCGCTGTTCCGGCGCCCGCTCCACCCGTACACGAAGGGGCTCATCGAGTCGATCCCGGTGGTCGGCGCGGTCAAGGACGAGCTGGCGGTCATCCCGGGCAACGTCCCCAACCTCATCGACCTGCCCAAGGGCTGTCGGTTCGCGCCGCGCTGCCTCGCCCGGATCGAGGAGGACGTGGCCATCGCGACGGAGGTCCATCCGGCGCTGCTGCCGGTCGATCCGGGCCACGACGTGCGCTGCTGGCTGTATCACGACGCCGCGGGCGGTCTCATGCCGCGGCCGGGCTCGATCGCCGCGACGGCGTCGCCTGATCAGATCGCCGCGTCCGGCGAGCTCATTGCGTCCGCCGAGATCATCCCGCCCGCGGAAGCCGGATCGGCCCAGGTTGGCCCGGCCGCCGACGCGACCGACGGGACCACGGCATGACGATGACCGACGACCTCGCGGCCGCCCCGCCGTCCGTGGCGACGCCCGGCGCGGATGTCGGCGCCATGAGCGCGGCCTCGGCGACGCCCCTGGTCGAGGTGCGCGACCTCGTCAAGCACTTCGCCGTGCACGGCGGCATCCTGCAACGGACCATCGGGCAGGTCCAGGCCGTCGACGGCGTGAGCTTCGACATCCGCCGAGGCGAGACGCTCGGCCTGGTCGGCGAGTCGGGCTGCGGCAAGACCACGGTCGGCCGCCTGCTCCTGCGCCTGATCGAGCCCACCTCGGGGACGATCCGCTTCGACGGCACCGACATCACCACGATCAAGGGCAGCGACCTCAAGCCCTATCGCCGCCGCATGCAGATCATCTTCCAGGACCCGTATTCGAGCCTCGATCCGCGCACGCCCATCGGCGACAGCATCGGCGAGGGTCTGCGCATCCACGGCATCGGCACTGACACCGAGCGGCGGGCGAAGGTCAGCCGGATGATGGACATGGTCGGCCTGCAGGCCTATCACGCGCGCCGCTACCCGCACGAGTTCTCGGGCGGCCAGCGCCAGCGCATCGGGATCGCCCGGGCGCTCGTCCTCGAGCCCGACCTGGTCGTCTGCGACGAGCCGGTCTCGGCGCTCGACGTGTCGATCCAGGCGCAGGTGCTCAACCTGCTCAAGCAGCTCCAGCGCGAGCTCGGCCTGACGTACGTGTTCGTCGCCCACAACATGGGCGTGGTCGAGCACATCAGCGACCGGGTCGCGGTCATGTACCTCGGCCGCATCGCCGAGCTCGCCGAGCGCCACGACCTGTTCCGCAAGCAGGAGCATCCCTACACGCTGGCGCTCATGTCGGCGATCCCGGTGCCCGACCCGGAGGCCCGCCGCCAGCGGGTCATCCTCACCGGCGACGTGCCGAGCCCGGTCAACCCGCCCACGGGCTGCCGCTTCCACCCGCGCTGTCCGCTGCGGACCCAGCTCGGCGACCCGGACATCTGCGCCGCCGAGGTGCCCGTCCTCCAGGATCTCGGCAACGAGCACCTCGTGGCCTGTCACTTCCGGGGTCCGGGCGCGCCTACCTGACGTTCGTCAGCAGCTCCGGCGCCGACGCCCAGGTCGGCGTGTCGAGCACGAGGCCGCCGGGCGCCGTCGTCCCGACGCTCGAGCGGAGCCCGTCGTGGACGAGGTCCGACCACGCGTACAGGATCGGCAGGTCCTCCGACAGCCGGGTCGCTGCCTGGCGATACAGGCCGGCGCCGGGTCGCCAGGTCGGGCGCGACGCGCGCCGCCTCGATGAGCCGGTCGACCCCGACGTTCGCGTAGCACCCGACGTTGTAGGTCTCGGGCTGTTCGGGCGCTCGTGCACTGGGACGAGTGGAACAGCCGGTACGGATCGGGGTCGACGCCGGTCTCGAGCCCGCCGAAGTACGCATCGAACGGGCGCTTGGCCGCCGGATCCGCGGCGTTGACGTGCGGATACACCGCGAGCATCTTCCGGATCGCCGAGAACGGCACCGGTGCGACCTGCAGGTCGATGCCGCAACGTCGGACGGCCGTCGTGACGGCCTCCAGCCAGGACAGGCGCTCCGGGGCGTCCTCGCGGACCGGGACGACCGTCGAGAGGCGCTGCCCGTCGCGTTCGTAGATCCCGTCCGTGCCGCGCGTCCAGCCCGATGCCTCGATCAGCGCCGTGGCGCGCGCCGGGTCCAGCGGATACGTGGCGAGGCCGGCCGCGGGATAGGCCCACGACCCGGCGGGGATCTCGGTGTCGATCGGCACGCCGCCGTCGCCGACCGCCGCGGTCACAGCGGCCGCGTGGTCGAAGCAGAGGGCCAGGGCCTGGCGCAGGTTCCGGTCGAGGAACAGCCCCTCCGCCTCGGGGTGCAGGTTGAAGATGAGCCCGGTGACGCCGAAGTCCGGGTAGGTCGCGAGGCGGACCCCCGGGTCGTCTCCGAGGGCATCGGCGGCGGCCGGAGCGAGACCGAAGCGCAGGTCGACCGAACCGTCGCGCAGGCCGGCGATGGCGGCCCCCTCCCCCGCGACCGTCGGAAGGTCGATCCGTTCGAGCGCGGGCACGCCCAGGCCTGAGGTCTCGTTGCGGACGAGGCGCAGGCTGCCGTCCGGGGCGCCGGCCGGATCGACCTGGAACGGCCCGGTGGTGACCGGCGCCGCGGCCGTGGACAGGAACGGGTAGGCGGCTGCGAGCGCGTCGACCGGCCGGCTCGTGAACGTGGCGTCGACGGCCCGGACGCGGGCGAGGATGGCCTCCAGGTCGGCGGCCGCGTCCACGGACCCGTCGACGCCGGGCGCGGGCGGTGTCGGTACGTCGAGGCCGGCCGACGTCAGCAACGCCGCTCCGGTCGCGCGCAGCGTGGCGTAGTCGATGGTCGGGCGGCCGTCGGCGTCCTTCTGGCCGGTCGGATGCGCGCGTTCCGTGGCGACCTGGTCGAGATAGCCGGCGGTGTCGGCCACGCCGACGTCGGCCAGGCCGGCGCGGAAGTCCGCGTAGGCCGCGTCGATCGCCGCCGCGCGCTCGATCCCGATGCCGAGCCAGGTCGTCCCGAACGCCGCCAGCGGCTCGCGGAGGGTGAACGCCACCGTCCGGTCGTCGACGGCCACGACGGACTCGAGCACGCTCGCCAGGCACAGCGCCGCTCGATATGGGCAGCGCGGGCTCCCTGCGAGCTCGTAGGTCTCGACGACATCGGCGGCGGTCAGCGGCGACCCGTCCGTGAAGCGCACGTCGTTGCGCAGACGGACGGTCCAGGTCCGCCCGTCGGCGGACACCTCGGGCGCGTCCGTCGCCAGCCGCGGCACGGGTCGCAGCTGGTCGTCGAGACGGTACAGGCCGTCATGCGTGAGCTCGGCGACCCGCACCGCGTCGACCCCGGTGGCCGCGTTCGAGAACCCGCCGGCGAGGTCGCCATCGATGGCGATGACGAGCGACGGGACCGGTTCCGGGGTGGGCGACGGACTGGGCGTGGCGGTCGGGGTCGGCGTGGGGGTGGCAGCAGCCGTCGCGGGCGATGACGGCGGCGGCGGGCCGCCACACGCCCCAAGCCCGATGGCAACGACGACGAGCGCCAGGCGACGCGTGCCGCGCGCGAACGAACGTGCGCCGCCGACGCGGCCGCGCGGATCCGGGTGCGACCGGCCGCGCAGGACCACCAGGCCCTACTCCTCCGACGGCGGCTGGAACTCCTCCAACGGGTTGTTGGAGGTCATCAGGGTGGCATCAAGCTCGGCGACCGGGGCCTCGAGGACCTCCGGCGGGGCATCCGGGTCGATGCCGGCGGCCTTGAGCGACTCGAGCGCCTTCTCCGGCGTCCCGTGGCGGACCGGCCGGTCGTCGATGTGGGCGATGCCGACATCCGTCTTGCGCGCCTCGTCGGAGTGATGACAGGCGACGCGATGCTCGCCCTCGAGGACGGTCAGCACCGGGTCGATCGTGCGGCAGTCCTCCGGCTGACCAAGCCGCTCGTACAGCCAGCAGCGCGTGTGGAAGCGGCACCCCGGCGGCGGGTTGACCGGGCTCGGGACGTCACCCTTGAGGATGACCCGCTTGCGCTTGCGCTCGGCGTTCGGGTCGGGGACCGGGACGGCCGACAGCAGCGCCCGGGTGTACGGGTGCCCCGGCGACGCGTAGAGCTGCTCGGGCGGCCCGACCTCGACGACCTTGCCGAGATACATGACCGCGACCCGGTCACTGATGTGCTTGACCACCGACAGGTCGTGGGCCACGAACAGGTAGGTCAGGCCCAGCCGATGGCGAAGGTCCGAGAGCAGGTTGAGCACCTGCGCCTGGATGGACACGTCAAGTGCGGAGATGGGCTCGTCGCACACGATGAACTCGGGTTCGACGGCCAGGGCGCGGGCGATGCCGATACGCTGGCGCTGGCCACCGGAGAACTCGTGCGGATACCGCTGGACGTAGGCCGGATCGAGGCCGACGATCCGGAGCAGCTCGGCGATCCGTTCGCGCTTGGCGTCGCCCTCGGCGAGGTGATGGGTCTCGATGGGCTCGGCGACGATCGAGCCGACCGTCATGCGCGGATCGAGCGACCCGTACGGGTCCTGGAAGATGATCTGCATCTTGCGGCGCATCTTGCGCAGCTCGTCGGAGCTCAGGCTGGCGAGGTCGACGCCATCGAACCGGACGGTGCCCGCGGTCGGTTCGCGCAGGCGGATCATCGCGCGGCCGATGGTGCTCTTGCCGCACCCGGACTCGCCCACGAGACCGAGCGTCTCGCCGCGGCGGACCTCGAAGTCGACGCCGTCGACCGCCTTGACGGTCCCCTTGACCGACTTGAAGATGCCCGCTCGGATCGGGAAGTGGACCTTGAGGTCGTTGACCTCGACGATGTTGCGCTTGTCATGCTCGGGGAGCGGCGGAGCGGCCTCGACGGTCGCGGTCACGAGATCCACCCTCCGGGCTCGGTCGCCCAGCAGCGGGCCAGGTGGGCGGCGGGTTCGCGCGGCGTCAATCCCGGCTCCTTCTCGCGACACACGTCCCGGGCGTAGACGCACCTGGGGTTGAACCGGCAGGCATCGGGCGGCTGGATCAGCAGCGGCGGCAGACCCTCGATGGTCCGCAGACGCTCGCCACGGATGTCGTCGATGCGGGGCAGCGAGTCGAGCAGGCCCCACGAGTAGGGCTGCTGGGGCGAGTCGAACAGGTCGTCGACGGTGCCCGTCTCCACGATCCGGCCGGCGTACATCACGTTGACGCGGTCGCACATGCCGGCGGCGATCCCGAGGTCGTGGGTGATCATCAGGACCGCCGTGTGGAACTCCTGCGACAGCGTCTGGATGAGCTCGAGGATCTGCGCCTGGATCGTCACGTCGAGCGCCGTCGTGGGCTCGTCCGCGAGGATCAGCTTGGGATCGCAGGCGAGGGCGATCGCGATCATCACGCGCTGGCGCATGCCACCCGAGAACTGGAACGGGTAGTCGTTCAGGCGCTCGCGGGGACGAGGGACGCCGACCTTGCTCAGGAGTTCGACGACCCGGTCGGCCGCAGCCTTCTGCGAGAGGCCCAGGTGCTGGCGGATGGTCTCCGCGATCTGGAACCCGATCGTCAGCGTCGGATTGAGGCTGGTCAGCGGGTCCTGGAAGATGAACCCGATCTCCTTGCCGCGCAGCTTGCGCATGTCGTCGTCACTGAGCTTGAGCATGTCGATGCCGTCGAACAGGATCTCGCCGGCCACGATCTTGCCGGGCGGATCCGGCACGAGCCGGGCGATGGACAGCGCGGAGACGCTCTTGCCGCAGCCGGACTCGCCGACCAGACCGAGGGTCTCGCCGTAGCCGACCTGGAAGCTCACGTCGTCGACGGCCTGGATGATGCCGTCGGGCGTGAAGAAGTGCGTGGACAGGCCACGGACCTGGAGGAGCGCCTCGGCCGTGTGTTCTGACGCCTGACGCTCCAGCTGGTCGACCCGCTCGCGGCGGATGTCGTCCGCGGACAGCTCGATGATGGTCGGCGCTTCGTCGGCCGACACCGGGTCCTGGTGCGTCGTCACTTACTGCTTGCCCTTGAGCTTGGGGTCGAGCGCGTCGCGCAGGCCGTCACCGAGGAACGTGAAGCCGATCAGGGCCAGGGCGATGGCGATCGCCGGGAAGATCACGAGGTGCGGCTCGGAGCGGATCCACTTCTGTCCCTCGGCGATGAGCGTTCCCCACGATGCCCGCGGCGGCTGGACGCCGATGCCGATGTAGGCCAGCGTGGCCTCGGCGAGGATCGCGCCCGGGATGCCGAGCGTGATGGCGACGATGATCGGCCCCATGCCGTTGGGCAGCAGGTGCTTGCTGACGATCTGGCGGTCGCCGACGCCGATGGCCTTGGCTGCCTCGACGAACTCGGTCTCCTTGAGCGACAGCAGCTGGCCGCGCACGAGCCGCGCGACGGTCACCCAGCTGACCAGGCCGATCGCGACGAAGACGAGGAGCAGGCCGTCCATCGCCTGCCCGAAGACCGTCTCCCGGAAGGCCACCGACAGGATGATGATGAACAGCAGGTCGGGGAACGCGTAGATGACGTCGGTCAACCGCATCAGCAGGTTGTCCGCGCGGCCGCCGAACCAGCCTGCGATGGCCCCGACCGGCACGCCGATGACGATGATCACGAACTGGACCACGAGCGCGACCGTGACGCTGATCCGGGCGCCGTCGAGGAGCCGGCTCAGGAGGTCGCGGCCCAGCTGGTCCGTCCCGAACAGGTGCCCGGGCGACCCGGGCGGGAGCGGTCCCCCGCCACCCGCGAAGACGGCCTTGAGGTCCTGGTAGTCATACGGCCACGGCGCGAGGTACGGCCCGAAGATGCCGACGAACGCCAGACCGGCGACCAGGACGAGGCCGAGCAGCGCCAGCTTGTTCTTGCGCAGGCGGCTCCAGGCATCGCGCCACAGCCCGGTGGACTTGCGCGGCCTGGCGATCTCGCCCGCAGCCGGGCGGCTGATGGTAGCCATCGCTCGTCGAGTCTCCTAGCTGTACCGGATCCGGGGGTCGATGTAGGCGTACAGGACGTCGACCACGACATTGAGGAACGCCACGGCGAACGCGTACAGCATGGTCATCGCCATGAGCAGACTGTAGTCGCGCGTGGTGATCGAGTTCAGGTAGTACTGGCCGACGCCCGGGATGTTGAAGATCCGCTCGATGATGAACGATCCGGTGATCAGGAACGCGAGCGTTGGTCCCAGGATCGTGATGACCGGGATCAGGGCGTTGCGGATCATGTGCCGGGACACGACGGACTTGGCCTGGATGCCCTTGCTGTGGGCGGTCCGGATGTAGTCCTTGCGGGTCACCTCCAGCATGGAGGCTCGCGTGTACCGGGCGATGACGGCGATCGGGAACCCGGCCAGGGCGATCGTCGGCAGGACCCAGTATTGGGGACCCTTCCAGCCGCCCGTCGGGAACCACCCTAACGTGACGCTGAAGACGACGATCAGCAGGATCGCCAGCACGAAGCTGGGCGTGGCGATGCCGATGATGGAGAGACTCGTCGACGCGTAATCCGGGCCACGGTTGTGGCCGAGCGCCGCAAAGATCCCGAGCGGGATGCCGACCACCACGGACAGGGCGAAGGCCATGAGGCCGAGCTGGACGGTGGTCATGAGGCCGTCCGCGATGAGGTCGTTGACGCGGCGGTCCTGGTAGCGATACGAGGGACCCAGGTCACCCTGGATGAACCCGGTCGCCCAGCTGACGTACTGGACGTACAGCGGCTGGTCCAGGCCGTACTCGGCGTTGAGTCGCTTCTCGACCGACGCCGGAAGCCGCTTCTCGCGGTCCCATGGCCCGCCGGGCACGGAATGCATGAGGACGAAGGTGATGATCGAGACCGTGAACATGACCGGGATGATCCAGAGGAGTCTCCGGGTGAGATAACTGATCACGGCGTCTCTCGCAGTCCTTCTGGTGCTTGCGATGGATTGCAGGTGGGCCGGCCATCAAGGCCGGCCCACCGTTGTATCAGTTCGCCGGTGGCGGACTAATGCTCCAGGATCTTGATGGTTTCCCAGTGTCGCTCACCGGGGACCACCGAGTCCATCGGGCTCGTCGTCACCTGGACGTACGGCCGGATCAGCTGAGAGTTGACGCCCCACCGGAGGAAGAGCGCCGCGGCGTCGTCCGCGATCTGCTTGTTGATCTGCTCGTAGAGCGCCTGCGCCTTGGCCGGATCGGCCTCGGCGGCAGCCTGCGCGACGAGCGTGTCGACCGCAGGGTTGCAGTACTGGTCGTCGTTGTTGCCACCACCGCAGGTGAACAGACCAGCGATCTGGTTGTTCGCATGCGGGTAGTCGGCACCCCAGCCGTCGCGGGCCAGGTCGTACTCGCCAGCCGTGCGCTGGGTAAGGAAGACGCCGAACTCGCTACCGATCTGCTCGGTCTCCAGCCCGAAGGCCTCCTTCCAGGCCTGGGCCAGGAAGGCGACGCGCGGCTCGTGACCGCTGCCGGAGTTGAAGCCGAACTTGAGCGGCGGGATGTCCGCGGCGCTCGCGTAGCCGAGCTCCTGGAGCGCGGTGGCCATGCTCGCCTTGGCGGCGTCGAGGTCGTACGGATACGGCTCGTAGTCCGGCGTGGCGCCGGGGAGTCCGGGCATGATCATCGTGCCGGCGACCTTGCCGGTGCCCGCGAAGGTCGCGTCCTGGAAGGCCTGCTTGTCGATGGCCTGGGTCAGCGCCTTGCGGAAGTTGGCATTCGCCGTCGGGCAGGCCTTCGGGTCCTCGCAGCGAGCGAGCTTCTTCTTGCCGGTCGGGTCGTTGCCATTGTTGTAGGTGTAGTAGGTGATCTGGAGGGACGGGCCCTCGGTGTACTCGGCGCTCATGGTCGGATCGGCCTTGACGCGCTCGATGTCCTCTGACGGCACTGGCAGGAGCATGTCGATCTCGCCAGCCTCGTAGGAGGCCATGGCCTGCGCCGGCTCCGGCGACATCGAAACATGGATCTCCTGGACCGTCGGCGTCTCGCCGGCCGTCCACTCGGGGTTCGGCTTGAGGGTGATCTGCTGCTGGTGATCCCAGCTGTCAAGGAGGTACGGGCCGGAGCTGACGAAATCGCCGGCCTCGGTCTTCAGCGAGCCATCGGCGTTGAGCCAGCTCTCCTGGATCGGGTTGAAGACCCACAGGGTCAGCGCCGCCAGGAAGTAGGTCGCCGGGGTCGCCAGGTTGACCACGAAGGTCTTGTCATCAGGCGCCGACACGCCCAGCTTGTCGATGAGGGCGGTGATCTCGGCATCCGAAGGAAGCGGATCAGCGCCGGCCATCGCGAGCAGGTCAGCCGCGCCGGCCACCTCGGCCATGACGTAGCTGTACGGGGCCGCGGTGCGCGGATCGGCCAGCCGCTTGAAGCTGCGGACGAAGTCACCCGCGACGATCGGCTCGCCGTTGCTGTACTTGTAGTCGCCCAGATGGAAGGTCAGCGTCTTCGAGTCCGGGGAGACTTCCCAGGACTCGGCGAGGGACGGGACGACGTTGTTGTCCTTGTCGACATAGACGAGGCCGCGGCTCAGGCCGGACAGCATCGCGATCGAGTTGGAGTCCTGCGCCTTGTTGATGTCGAGCGTCGGGGGCTCGCCGCCGATGTCGACATTCAGGATCTGATCAGCGGCCAGACCGCCCTCCGCGGGCGGGGCCGAGGCTGCCGTCGACGCGCCCGGCTCCGATGAGCCAGCCGGCGGCGCCGAGCTGCTGGTCGCGCCGCCACAGGCTGCGAACACGATCGCAGTGGTGGCGAGCAAACCGATGAGTCGCTTGTGCATCAACTGTCCTCCGAACGGGTGGATATACCCGATGTCTCCCGCTGCTTCGACCATGCCGCGCTCTCGAACGCCGTGCGATCTCGCCACTCGATCGGGTCGAGCCTCCCAACTCGATGCGGTCTCGGGGCAAGCAGCAGCGGCAGCACGGTTCAGGTCGGTGCGCTGGGGGTACTATCCACAGGCCCCCTCAGGCTGTCAACCTGTAGCCTAACGAGCGTTCGGTCGGCGGCCGGATGCGGTCGCCGATCAGTCCGGACAGGGCATCTCCGCGCCGCCCATCGGCCGCCAGCGCAGGTTGGGCTGGCGAGCCGCCTTCGCCTCGTCGAGCCGCTTGACGGGAGCCGTGTGGGGGGCCGATGTGACGGTCGCCGGATCGCTCACGGCCTCGGCCGCGATGGCGATGAGGGTGTCCGCGAAGGCATCGATGGTCTCCACCGATTCGGTCTCGGTCGGCTCGATCAGCATCCCCTCGTCGACGATCAGCGGGAAGTAGATCGTCGGCGGATGGAAGCCGAAATCGATGAGCCGCTTGGCGATGTCGAGCGTCCGCACCCCGGTCGCCGCCTTGATCGAGGCGGCCGAAGCCACGAACTCGTGCTTGCACGGCCGGTCGTAGGGCAGGTCGAAGGTGCCCGCCAGGCGCTGCTTGAGGTAGTTCGCGGCGAGGACCGCGTCATCGCTGACCTCGGCGAGACCCGACGCGCCGTGCGCGCAGATATAGGCATACGCGCGCACGAGGACGCCGGTGTTGCCAACGAAGCTGCGCAACCGGCCGATCGAGGTCGGCCGCTCGTCGGCCGTCTCCAGGCGGAAGGTCCCCTCGTCGGTGCGCAGGACGCGCGGGGTCGGCAGGTACGGAAGCAACGCCTCCCCTACCCCGACGGGCCCCGCCCCCGGCCCACCGCCGCCGTGGGGCGTGCTGAAGGTCTTGTGGACGTTGAAGTGCATGACGTCGAACCCGGCCTCGCCGGGCTTGAACCGGCCGAGGATGGCGTTGAGGTTGGCGCCGTCCATGTAGGCCAGCGCGCCGGCGGCATGGACCGCCTCGAGGAGCTCGCCGATGCGTGCCTCGAACAGCCCGAGGGTCGACGGGTTGGTGATCATGACCGCCGCCGTGCGCGGCCCGAGGGCCGCCCGGAACGCCTCGATGTCGACGCCGCCGTCCGGCGCCGAGGGGATGGTGATCGTCGTGTAGCCGGCCATCGAGGCCGTGGCCGGGTTCGTGCCGTGGCTGGAGTCCGGGACGAGGACCTCCGTCCGCTCGGTCGCGCCGTGCGCCCGGTGGTAGGCCCGGATCATGAGGATGCCGGTGAGCTCGCCCTGGGCCCCGGCTGCCGGCTGCAGGGTCACGGCGCGCATGCCCGAGATCTCGGCGAGGGCGCCCTCGAGCTCCCAGAGCAGCTGGAGCGTGCCCTGGGCGACCTCGTCGGGGGCCATCGGGTGGAGCTCGGCGAAGCCGCGCAGGCGGGCCGCCCACTCGTTGAGCTTGGGGTTGAACTTCATCGTGCACGAGCCGAGCGGGTAGAAGCCGGTGTCGACGGCGTGGTTGAGCTGGCTCAGGTTGACGTAGTGGCGGACGACGTCCGGCTCGTTCATCTCGGGGAGCGCCGGCGCCTTTTCGCGACGCGCCTCGGCGGGCAGCCGGTCGAGGGCGTCCTTGGGCGGGTGCGGGATCTTGCCGCCGCCGCGGCCCGGTCGGCTGCGCTCGAAGATCGTCGGCTGGAGGCGAGGCCCGGTGACGCTCATCGGGCGCCTCCCACGACGGCCGCGGCATCGCTCCCCGCGTCGCCCGGGGAACCGCCCATCTCGGCGAGGACCGCTGCGATCGCCTGGGCGAAGCGGGCGATCTCCTCCGACGTCGTGACCTCGGTCGCGCACACGAGGAGGGCGTCGGCGAGGGTCGGGTCGTCGGGCTCGGCGTCGGCGAGGGCGAGGCCGGCGAGGACGCCGTGGTCGAGGAGGCGGCGATGGACGGTCCGCGCGTCCGGCACCGCCACCGCGAACTCGTTGAGATACGGGCCGGGATGCAGCCGCGGGACGCCGACGGCGGCCAGCGCCGCCTCCAGCTCGGCGGCCAGGGCCGCGCCGCCCGCGGCGACGTCGCGCAGGCCGTGCGGCCCGATCGTGGCGAGATAGATGGACGCGGCGAGGGCGAGCAGGGCCTGGTTCGTGCAGATGTTGCTGGCCGCCTTGTCGCGCCGGATGTCCTGCTCACGCGCGCGAAGGGTCATGACGAAGGCGCGCTGGCCGTCGAGGTCGGTGGTCATGCCCACCAGCCGGCCCGGGATCTGGCGGACGAGCGGATCGGTCGCGGCGAGGATGCCCAGGTAAGGCCCGCCGTACTGCGGCGCGATGCCCAGCGGCTGGCCCTCGCCCGCCGCGATGTCCGCACCGTAGGCACCGGGTGGCGCCAGCACCGCGAGTGAGACCGGTTCGACCACGGCCACGAACAACGCCCCTGCCGCATGCGTCAGCTCGGCGATGCGCGGCATCGGCTCGAGCAGGCCCAGGAAGTCCGGGTTCGCGGCGATGACGCCGGCGACCGGTCGATCCGCGTCGGCCAGCATGGCCTCCAGGGCCGCGAGGTCCGTGGTCCCGGCCGCATCGCCCTCGGTCACGAGGGGGATCTCCTCGAGCTGCAGGCCACCGGAGAAATAGGTCGCGGTCGTGGCCCGGTAGTGCGGATGGACTCCGCGGCTGATGAGCACCCGCTCGCGGCGCGTGGCGCGGCAGGTCATGAGCGCGGCTTCGGCCGTGGCCGCGGCCCCGTCGTAGTGCGAGGCGGACACGACGTCGAGGTCGAGCAGCTCGGCCAGCAGCGACTCGTACTCGTAGATGCTCTGGAGCGTGCCCTGGCTGACCTCGGGCTGGTAGGGCGTGTAGGCCGTGTACCACTCCCCGCGGAGCAGCAGCTGGTCGACCGCCGGCGGGCTCCAGTGGCGATAGACGCCCGCACCCAGGAACGAGGCGAGATCCGTTCGGTTGCGAGCAGCCAGTCCGCGCAGCCGCGCGGCCAGGCTCAGCTCGGGCTCGGGCGGCGGCAGGTCCAGCGGGGAGGCCCGCAGGTCGGCCGGGATGTCGGCGAAGAGCTCGTCGACCGAGGCGATGCCGAGCGCGGCGAGCATGTGCTCGCGGTCGGCCGTCGTATGGGGACCGTACGGCATGGGAGGGTCGGTCAGCCGGCGGCCACGAGGGCGTCGTAGGCGTCGGCGTCGAGCAGGTCCTCGAGCTCGCTCTCATCGGCGACGCGGAGGCGGACCATCCAGCCCTGGCCGTAGGGATCGCTGTTGACGAGCTCCGGGTCGCTGGTCAGGGCCGGATTGGTCGCGACGACCTCGCCCCCGACCGGGGCGAACAGGTCGCTGACGGCCTTCACCGACTCGACGACACCGAACGGCCGCGAGCCCTCGAGCGCCTTGCCGGCGTCGGGCAGCTCGACGAACACGATGTCGCCGAGCTGGTCGGCGGCGTACTGGGTGATGCCCACCGTCGCCTCATCACCCTCCAGGCGGACCCACTCGTGGTCACGGGTGTAGCGCAGGTCGCTCGGCACGCTCACGTCAGCTGCTCCTCCGATAGAACGGGAGCGGGACGACCCGGGCAGGTACCCGCGCCTCCCGGATCTCCACATCGACCATGGTGTCGGGCTCGACGTCGCCCGGAGTGACATAGGCCATCGCGATCGGGACACCGAGTGTCGGCGACTGGGTGCCGCTCGTCACGGTGCCGGTCCGTCGCTCGCCGACATGGACCGGGTACCCGTGGCGGGCGATCCCGCGCCCCTCGATCGTGAGTCCGACGAGCTGGCGGCGCGGACCGTCGGTCGCGGTCTTCTCGAGGGCGGCCCGCCCGACGAAGTCGCCGGCCTTGCCGAGCTTCACGACCCGACCAAGCCCCGCGTCGTAGGGGGTGGTGGTCCGGTCGAGCTCGTTGCCGTAGAGCGGCATGCCGGCCTCGAGGCGCAGCGTGTCGCGGGCGCCCAGGCCGACCGGCAGTCCCTCGGCCGCGCGGACCGCGTCGAGGAGGACGTCCCACAGCTCGCCGGTCCGCTTGGTCGTGACGAACACCTCGAAGCCATCCTCGCCCGTGTAGCCGGTCCGCGCGACGAGCGCCGGGATGCCCGCGACCTGGCCCTCGGCGATCGCGTAGTAGCGCAGGGACTCGAGGTTGACGTCGGTGTGCGGCGCGAGCACGTCACGCGAGCGCGGGCCCTGGACGGCGACGAGGCCGGTGGCGAGCGATTGGTCGTCGAGGACCGCGCGCGTCCCGGCGAGCCGCTCGGCCAGGGCATCCGACACGACGACCGCATTGCCGGCGTTGGCCACGACCATGAACCGGTCGTCGGCGAGGCGGTAGACGATCAGGTCGTCGATGATCCCCCCGTCGGGGGCGCAGATCATCGAGTAGTGGGCGCGCCCGACGGCGAGGGAAGGTGGATCCGTCACGAGCGCGGCGGCCAGGGCCTCCCCGGCAGCCGGGCCCTCGACCATGAGCTCGCCCATGTGCGACAGGTCGAACAGGCCGACCCGTTCGCGGACCGCCTTGTGCTCCTCGAGGATCGATGTGTACTGGACGGGCATGAGCCAGCCGGCGAAGTCGATCATCCGCGCCCGAAGCGCAGCGTGGCGGGACGCCAGGGGTGTCTCGTGACCGACCGGGGCGACCGCGTCCTCGGGGGTCATGCGCTCACGCCGTCGCTCGCCCCCGGTCCGGCGGACGGCGCGGCACCACTCGATGGATAGGCCTCCGCCACCGCGCGGGCCGCCTTGGTGACGAGGACCCGCTCGGTCTCGAAGGTCAGGACCGCGTTGGCTTCGTCGAAGGCGATCCAGCGGACCTGGTCGAACTCGCGGTCGTGCCGCGCGAGGTCGCCGCCGGTCGGCTCCATCAGGAAGTAGTGGACCGTCTTGTGGATGCGCGTGCCGGACTGGACGAACCAGTACTCGATCTTGTCGAGCGGCCCGGTGATGCGGACCTCGAGTCCGGTCTCCTCGTTGACCTCGCGAATCGCGGTCTCCTCGATCGTCTCGCCACGATCGGGCGTGCCCTTGGGCAGGGTCCACGTGTAGCCATCGCGTTCGCGCCGGCGGCTGCCGACGACGAGGTGGGGTCGCCCGCCCTCATGGCGGACCACGATGCCGCCCGCGGACGTGGCGGTCGCGTTCCTCAGGCGTGCCACGGCGCCGTGGCGGCGCGCGGTCGCCGGCCCGTGCCGGTGCGACCGGAGCGGGCCCATTGCATCTGGACGAGGGGACGCGGCCGACCGCCGTGGACCGACGGGCGAGCGGGTCGGGGGCCATGCCAGCCGGCGCGAAGCTGGGCCAGCGGGCTGGGCTGGACGCCGTGCAGCTCGGTGGGTCGCGGTCGCGTGGCGGAGAAGGAGGACAGCGCGCCAAGGCCGAGCCGGCGCTCGCGGGCGCGACTGGATGGACGGACGAATCTGGCCGCCGGCCGAGCCGCGTACTTGGCCGCGATGCTGTGTCCCATGGGCCGCAATGGTACCGCGTCAGTCGGGCCTTGCAAGCGCCTCATCGAGCACCGACTCCATGGCCTTCGCCGTCTCCGGTGCGAGGGCGCCACGGTCCGTCGCAAGGTCGATCTCCCGGCGGGCCGCGGCGACGTACAGGTCCAGCACGCCGGGGGCATGGGCCTGCAGGGCGGCGAGGTGCGCGGTCAGGGTCCCGACGTCGCCGCGGGTCATCGGTCCGGTCAGCGCGGCCCTGATCCCGAGGGCCCGAGCATTGTCCAGCGTGCCCTCGATGAGCGGGCCGTAGATGGCCAGGCTGCCCGCCTCGTCGAGCCCGGCGACCCGGCCGAGCTCAGCGATCGCATCGAGCAGGGCGATGAAGCCGCCGGCGGCGAGGACCGCGGCCGCGTGGTAGGCCGGCTTCGAGCCGGGGGCGAGGCGGACCGCCGTCGCGCCGATCGCCTCGGCCATCCCGGCCAGGAGCTCGGCCAGCTGGTCGTCGCCCTCGATCGCGACCGTCGCCCCGTGGAGCGCGTCGATCGCCCGCTCCGGGTCGGCGAACGCGACCAGCGGGTGGAACGCCCCGATCTGGGTCCCGGCAGCCATCGCCGGGGCAAGGACCTCCGCGCCGAGCACCCCGCTCGTGTGGACCATCGCCTGGCCCCCGTACATCCGGACGCTCGAGGCCAGCGGCGCTACGGCGTCGTCGGGGACCGCCACGATCACGAGCTCGACCTCCTCGATGAGGGCCTGGGCTTCGGCGAACGCGCGGGCGCCGTCGACCAGCCTGGCGAACCGAGCCCGACGATCGGGATCGCGGCTGGCGATCGCGTGGATCGGCCAGCCGGCGCGGGTCAGGGCGAGACCGAGGGTCGTACCGACGGCCCCGCCGCCGATGATCCCGGTGGATGGGTGCTCGCCCGGCGCCGAGTGCTGATGGGGATGGGCGTGGCCGTCGGGATGGACGGTGTCGCCGTGGCGGTGCTGGCCCGGCGGGACCGGATCGAGGTCGATGCCGGCGGCCTCGATGGCCGCCTCGGTCTCCGCCCGGTCACGCTCTGGGTCGTCGCCGGGCAGCGGGCCCCACGCCTTCACCGTGGCGCCGGGCGCGACGGGGCGTCGGCGGCACGGGCGCGGTACGCTTCCACGCATCGAGTGTAGCGACCCAATGAGGATGGACGCGTTGTCACGGATCGACCCCTTCGGCGCCCGGGCGCCCCTCGGACCGGGCCTTCCCGACCTCTATCGGCTCGACGTCCTGGGCGGACGCACCGGCGACGCGACCCTCCCGGTCACCGTCCGGATCCTGCTCGAGAACGTCCTCCGGCACGCCGGCGGCGGCATCGTCAGCGAGGCCGACGTCGAGACCCTGGCCTCGTGGCGCCCGGGGGTCCCGGCCGAGGCCGAAGTGCCGTTCATGCCCGCGCGGGTGATCCTCCAGGACTTCACCGGCGTGCCGGCGGTCGTCGACCTCGCGGTCATGCGCGACGCCATGGCCGACCTCGGTGGCGATCCGGCCAAGGTCAACCCACTCGTCCCGGCCGACCTCGTCATCGACCACAGCGTGCAGGTCGACCAGTTCGGGACGCCCGCCTCGTTCGCCTTCAACGTCGAGCGCGAGTACGAGCGCAACGGCGAGCGCTACCAGCTGCTGCGCTGGGCCCAGACGGCGTTCCGCGACTTGCGCGTCGTGCCGCCCGGGACGGGCATCGTCCACCAGGTCAACCTCGAGTTCCTGGCCACGGTCGTCGAGTCCCGCGACGGCGTCGCCTTTCCCGACACGCTGGTCGGCACCGACTCGCACACGACGATGGTCAACGGCCTCGGCGTCCTCGGCTACGGCGTCGGCGGCATCGAAGCGGAGGCCGTCCTGCTCGGCCAGCCGCTCTATCAGCCGATGCCGCATGTCGTCGGTGTCCGCCTGACCGGCGAGCTGCCGCGCGGCTCGACGGCGACGGATCTCGTCCTCGTCGTGACCGAGATGCTGCGCCGCCATGGCGTCGTCGGGTCGTTCGTCGAGTTCGCCGGTGACGGCCTGGCCAGCCTGTCGCTCGCCGACCGAGCGACGATCAGCAACATGAGCCCCGAGTTCGGGGCGACCTCGACGCTCTTCCCGATCGATGACGAAACGCTCTCCTACCTGCGTCTGACCGGCCGGTCGGACGAGCGCGTCGACCTCGTCGAGCGCTACGCCAAGGAGCAGGGCCTGTGGCGCGAGCCTGGGATGGGCCCCGAATTCGACGAGTCGCTGACCCTCGACCTGGCGACGGTCGATCCGTCCGTGGCCGGACCGCGGCGACCCCAGGACCGCGTGCCGCTGCCGGCCCTGCGCGACAACTTCCGCACCAACTTCCCCGACGGCCTCGGTGCCGACCGCCCCTGCGGAGAGCCAGGTCGAGGCCGCATCGGAGGCGTCGTTCCCGGCCTCCGATCCTCCAGCGTTCGCGTCGGCTGAGGCCGGCGACGAGCCCGCCCCCGCGGCTGCACCGGTCGTCGCCGATGCCGCGCCGATATCGGCCCGCGACTACGCACCGGTCGAGATCGAGGTCGACGGCGAGCGCGTCACCATCCGCACCGGGTCGGTCGCCATCGCGGCGATCACCTCGTGCACGAACACGTCCAACCCGACGGTCATGGTCGGTGCCGGGCTGCTCGCCCGCAATGCGGTCGCGCGCGGGCTGCGCGTCGGCCCAGCGGTCAAGACCTCGCTCGCCCCGGGCTCGAAGGCGGTCACGGGCTATCTCGAGGCGGCCGGGCTCATGGCGCCGCTCGAGACGCTGGGCTTCGCCCTGGCCGGCTACGGCTGCACGACCTGCATCGGCAACTCCGGTCCGCTCGACGTGCCGGTCGCCGAGGCCGTCGAGGCCAACGACCTGGTCGTCGCGGCGGTCCTGTCGGGTAATCGCAACTTCGAGGGGCGCATCCACCCGCTCGCGCGCGCGAGCTACCTCGCGTCGCCGCCGCTCGTCGTCGCGTTCGCCCTCGCCGGCCGGGTCGACATCGACCTCACCACCGAGCCGCTCGGCATCGGCGACGACGGCCGCCCGGTCTTCCTGGCCGACGTCTGGCCCTCGCCCGACGAGATCCGGTCGGTCATCGGCAGCGCCATCGACCCGGAGCTCTTCCGACGGACCTACGCGGTCGTGTTCGAGGGCGACGAGCGCTGGCGGGCGCTGCCCATCCCGACCGGCGATCGATACGACTGGGACGGCCGCTCGACCTACATCGCCCGGCCGCCGTACTTCGACGGCCTGACGTTCGAGTCGGCGCCGGTGACGGACCTCTTCGGCGGGCGCGTCCTGGCGGTCCTCGGCGACTCGGTGACGACCGACCACATCAGCCCCGCCGGCTCGATCGCGAGCTGGTCACCGGCCGGCGACTGGCTCCAGGAGCGCAACGTCGAGCCGCTCGAGTTCAACTCGTACGGGGCCCGGCGTGGCCACCACGAGGTGATGATGCGCGGCACGTTCGCCAACATCCGCCTGCGCAACCAGCTTGTCCCCGGCAAGGAAGGGCCGTACACGGTCCACCTGCCGGACGGTGAGCAGCAGTTCATCTTCGACGCCGCCATGCGTTACAAGCGCTCCGGCACGCCGCTGCTCATCCTCGCCGGCAAGGAATACGGCTCCGGGTCGTCGCGCGACTGGGCGGCCAAGGGCACGATGCTGCTCGGGGTCCGGGCGGTCCTGGCCGAGTCGTTCGAGCGCATCCACCGCTCGAACCTCGTCGGGATGGGCGTGCTCCCGCTCCAGTTCAAGCCCGGCGACACCGCCGCCTCGCTCGGCCTGACCGGGCGCGAGACGTTCTCGATCACCGGCCTGGCCGATGCCCTCTCGCCGCGCTGCTCCGTGCAGGTGGTCGCGGAGCGCGACGTGGCGGCCGGCGGCGACGGCTCGGAAGTCCGCTTCGAGGCGATCGCCCGCCTGGACGGCCCGATCGAAGTCGACTACTACCGCCAGGGCGGCATCCTCCCGGCCGTGCTCCGCCGCCTCGCCAAAGAGGCCTAGGCGCTGAAGGCGCCAACGCAGCCATCGTCGTCCAGCGCGGCGCCAGGCACGAAGAAGCCCCCGGGGGAGGACCGAGGGCTTCATCGCGGAGGAGGAGGAACCGTTCCGTTTGGTGCTGTGACGCACCGTCCGCACCGACCGTGACGCCACGGCCGATCCGGGTTCAGGCGAGGTTCACCGGCACCGCCAGGGTGACCGTCAGGCCATCCGCGACGGACCCGCTGATCGTGCCCAGCTCATGGACGCCACCGTCATCACCGAAGACGTTGTCGCTCTCGAGGCTGACCCGGCCCATGTTGCTGACGCTCTGCTCGTACCCGCTCGTCGCGTAGACCTCGTCGCAGGTGTCCTTGGGCAGGGCGATCTGCGAGGTCGCGATCTTGTTGGCCGGGTCGGTGGCGAGATCGAGCGTCGGATAGACCTCGAAGTGGATGTGCGGCCAGCGACCGGAGTAGCAGGCGGGAAAGACGCTCTTGAAGGTGACCACGCCGTCGTCCCCGGCGGCCTGGACGCCGCGCAGGTAGTTCTCGTTCTCGACGCCCTGCGAGTACATCGAGTAGCGCCCCGCCTGGTCGCAATGCCACGCGTAGACGGCGGCGCCGGCGTACGGCACGCAGCCGTCGGCGATGTTCATGAGCTCGAGCTTGATCGTCAGCGGTACGCCCGTCGCGACCGTCGTCGACGTTCCGAAGCTCGACGTGATGTCCTGGCGGACGGCCCCACTCTGGCTGAGCAGGTCGGGCCCGTTGGAGCCGTCGCCCGGGAACGGGCCGGCGGTCTCCTCGGGGATGACGCGTGCAGCTGGCCGCCGCAGCCGCCGATGCGGACGCCGCCGCTGACGAACTGGCGGTCGCAGCGGGCGACATCGATGCCGCGCCGGGTGCGCAGGCGGCGATCGCCGCACCGACGCCGGCGAGGCCCATGATCTTCAGCACCTGGCGTCGAGCGAGCAGGGTCGACACGTCGAACGACAGGCCCTGATCGAAGACGGGCTCGCTCGGGTCCGCCAGCGGGCGGCCCTCGAAGGTCGGGGCGGTGGGGTCGCGGCGGTCGATGCCGACGACGTCGGTGTCCTGCATTCCGTGGGCTCCTCGACGGGGGCTGATGCGACCCACCGTAGACCGGGCGCCGTGAGACCGGCATGAGAACGGGCTGAGGCGCCGATGCCGCGATGCGCCACCCGCCCGGTCGAGCGGCTCAGCCCCAGAGGTCGATCTGTGGCAGGCCGGCCCGCCCGAACGTCTCGTTGAGCTCGGTGCAATGCGATATGTCATGGGCGAGCGAGCGCTGGATGGTGAAGCCGCGCGTCTGCGTCTCGCCGGGCGGCCACTCGGGATGACGGACCTCCTCGTCGAGCATCAGCAGGGTCCAGCGGTCAAGACACGCCTCGACGATCCGGAAGGTCGAGTCGAGCGCCTCGAGGAGATCGTCACGACTGAGGACGTGCTCGAGGTCGTCGTCCCCGGGGCAGTCGTAGCTGGCGTTGGTGAACCGGGTCGTCTCCGCGCCTGGCTCGCCGGCGATGTCGCACAACCCGTAGACGCGCTGGCAGGCGAGGTGGCCGATCGTCGCCCAGACCGGCCAGCGATCGGGCGTGGGCTGGATCCCCAGTTGCTCCTCGGTCAGGGCGGCCACGACCTCACGCAGCCGTCGCTGGTAGGTGGGCCAGGTGCTGAAGGCCGGTCGGATCGACGCATCACTCATGCGCCGAACGGTACCGCGCGAGGACGAGCGCCTGCCGGGTCACGCTCGGTGGTGGGCGATACTGCGCACCTGCCGACCTGCATGGAAACAAGGGAGTTGTGACGACCGCTGCCGCGCTCACGCCCTCCCGGCCTGCGCCCGAAGTCCGCGCGTCAGGCGGGATCCTGCGCGGCGCGTGGGAAGCGGGTGTGGCGGTCTTCCGCGGCATCCCGTTCGCCGAGCCACCGGTCGGTGGGCTCCGCTTCGCGGCACCGAGGTCGGGGCGGCGGTGGGACGGCGTCCGCGAGGCGATGTCGTACGGCCCGCCTCCGCCGCAGGCCGCCGCCTTCGGTATGGACAGGATGGCGCCCGAAGCGACGGGCGACGACTGGCTGACGCTCAACGTCTGGTCGCCCGAACCGCAACCCGGCGCCGGGCTGCCGGTGATGGTGTGGGTCCACGGCGGCGCCTACTCGATCGGCATGTCGAGCCTCCCGGAATACGACGGCGGCCGCCTGGCGCGGGACGGCGGCGTCGTCGTGGTGACCTTCAACTACCGCGTGGGGATCGAGGGCTTCGCGCAGATCGACGGGGCGCCTTCCAACCGGGGTCTGCTTGACCAGATCGCCGCCTTGGAGTGGGTGCGAGACGACATCCGGGCATTCGGCGGCGACCCCGACCGCGTCACCGTCTTCGGCGAGTCTGCGGGCGCTGGATCGGTCGCTGCGCTGCTGGCGATGCCGGGTGCCGCTGGGCTCTTCGGGCGGGCCATCGCACAAAGCGTGCAGGGCACGTTCTTCTCACCCGAGCTCGCTTCCGACATCGCGTCGGCGTGCGCCGCGGAGCTGAGACTCCGGCCGACGGTGGCCGACTTGTCCGCCGTCACCCCGGCCCGGCTCGCCGCCGCCGGTGATGCCATGGGCGCCAGGATGGCTCCGTGGGCGCACCGCTGGGGTCAGGTCGCGTACCGCTCGATCCCGCTCTCGCCGGTCGTCGAGGCTGACACCCTGCCGGTCACGCCATGGCAGGCCCTCGCCGACGGCGCCGGCCGGGACATCGAACTCCTCGTCGGCCACACGCGCGACGAACAGCGGTTGTTCACGGCGCTCGACGGCCTGCTCGGCCACGTGACGGAGGAGCAGGCGGAGACCGCCCTGACCGTCCTGGCCCCCGACCCGGACGGTGCACGCCGCTACCGCGACGGCTTTCCGGCCGCTGGATCGAACGAGCTGTTCGAGCTGGTCAACTCGGACTGGGTGTTCCGCATGCCGAGCCTCCACCTCGCCGAGGCACAGGTGGCAGGCGGCGGCCGCGCCCACGTGTACGAGCTGACCTGGCCCGCGCCGGGCATGGGCGGTGTGCTCGGCGCCTGCCACGGCCTTGACGTGCCGCTCGTCTTCGGCAATCTGGATCGCGGCCTGCCCGCGATGCTGATCGGCGACGGCCCGAACCCCGAGGCAGAGGCCCTATCCGAACGCATGCGTGCGGCATGGACGGCGTTCGCTGCCGGCGGCGATCCCGGCTGGGTCGACTACGACGCCGAGCGACGCCTCGTGCAGCTCTTCGACAACGAGTCGACCATCGCCCCCTATCCCGAGGAGACGTCCCGCCGGATCTGGCAGGACCACACGTTTCCCGTGCTGCAGCTGATCGACCGCCAGCCTGGACCCACCGATCGAGTCGCAGGGCCGTAGCAGCGGAGGTACAGAAACAGGGCCCGAAGGCCCTGTACGGTCGGGGTCGATGTGGTGGGCGATACTGGGCTCGAACCAGTGACCTCACGGATGTGAACCGTGCGCTCTGACCAACTGAGCTAATCGCCCCAAGGCGGTCCCGATAGGACCGACACGGTCGTCGCGACCGTCCGCGGATGATACCCGAACCTTCGCGGCCCTTCGCCGGGCGGGCGACCCGGCGGCGCTGCCGAGCGGCGCCGAGCCTCGGCAGAGGCAGACCCCAGATCAGCCCTAGAGGCGCAGCCCGGGCCAGCGTCCGGTCACGGCATCGGCGTCGATCCCGTCGACCACGACCAGCTTCTGGCGACTCCCGGCGCCCGCCACGATCTGGACGTCGCGCTTGGCGACACCGAGTTCGTCGGCGATGAGCCGGACCAAGGCGTTGTTCGCGGCGCCCTCGACGGCCGGGGCGCTGACCCGGGCGCGAAGCACGCCATCGACCACGCCGTCCACGTGGTCAGCCGTCGCTCGAGGGGTGAGTCGGACGGCGAAGCGGACAGCAGAGGAAGTCAAGACGTCAGAAGGCGCGCCACAGGAAGCCAGGGAGGATCAGCACGAAGGTCGCGTCGCTGGGGTCGGCCACGCGGGGAGTCTACCAGTCGGTCCATCGCCGGCCGCCCGCTCAGCGGGGCTCGTGGCGGTGGCCGTCCGCGGCAGCCGCCCCGTCGGGATGGGCGTGGGGTCGCTCGCCGAACAGCGCCCGACCCACCCGGACGATGGTCGCGCCCTCTTCGACGGCGACCTCGAAATCGTCGGTCATGCCCATCGACAACGCCGGCCCGAGCGGCGCTCCCCCGCCCCGCAGCCGCTCGGACAGCTCCCGCAACGAGCCGAACGTCGGTCGCGCCTCGGCGGGGTCTGCCACCGCCCGGCCGATGGTCATGAGGCCCTGGACGTCGAGCGCGTCGAGCCCGGCGATCGCGTCGAGGGCAGCGGGAAGATCGTCGGGCGCGAAGCCGGCCTTGGCCGGGTCATCGTCGACGTTGACCTGGATAAGGATCGGGTAGCGCCGCTCTGGGCCGGCGTCCCGGACCTCGCGTGCGAGCCGGTCGAGCCGCTCGGCCAGCCCGACGCCGTCGACCGATTGCACGGCATCGAAGACCTCGAGCGCGCGGCGGGCCTTGTTCGACTGCAGCGGACCGACGAGGTGCCAGGTGGCGCCGGGCACCTCCGGTGCCTTGGCCTCACCCTCCTGGACCCGGTTCTCGCCGAGGAGCGTGAGCCCGGCCGCCACGGCATCGCGCAGGCGCACCGGGTCGACCGTCTTGGAAACGGCCACGAGGCTGACCGACGCGGGGTCGCGCCCGACGCGCTGGCAAGCCGCATCGATGCGCTCAAGGACGGCCGCTCGGGCAGCCGCGAAGGCGGCGACGCCGGGGCTGGTCTCGGTCACGATCTCTTCGCCGGCCGATGGCCGGCGCGCCTCACTTGCTGCGGCGCAGGAAGCTCGGGATCTCCAGGTCGTCGGCGTCGTACGCCGGGCGGGCCTTGCTCGCGGCCGGCTCGCCGACCGAGCGCTCGACGCGCGGGGCGGCGGCGGCCACGGCCGCGATCTCGTCGTCGTTGACCGGCGACGTGAACGGGCTCTGGACGACCTGCTCGCGCTGGCGCTGCAGCTCCTCGAGGAAGTCGCGCTCGTGGGACGCCCGGCCGGAGACCGCGCTGTCCATGACCCCGGTCGCCTCGCGGCTCGAGCTGTGGCGCTTCTTGCCGCCGTCGAAGCCGGTCGCGATGACCGTGACCATGACCTCCTCGCCGAGGCGCTCGTTGAAGCTCGTGCCGAAGATGATGTTGGCCTCGGGGTCCGCTGCTTCCTTGATCGCCTCGGCGGCCTCGTTGACCTCGAAGAGCGACAGGTTCGACGACCCGGTGATGTTCCAGAGGATGCCCTGGGCGCCGTGGATGTCGAGCTCGAGGAGCGGGCTCGCGATGGCCTGCTGGGCTGCCTCGACGGCGCGGTTCTCGCCCGACGCGCGGCCGATGCCCATGAGCGCCGAGCCGGCGTCCTTCATGATCGCGCGGACATCGGCGAAGTCCTGGTTGATGAGGCCCGGCATCGTGATGATGTCGCTGATGCCCTGGACGCCCTGGCGGAGCACATCGTCGACGACGCGGAAGGCGTCGAGGATGCTCGTGTTCTTCTGGACGACGTCCTTGAGCCGGTCGTTCGGGATCGTGATGAGCGCGTCGACCTGGGCCTTGAGCTCCTCGGCCGCCTTCTCCGCGACGAGCTTGCGCTTGGCGCCCTCGAAGGTGAACGGCTTGGTCACGACGCCGATGGTCAGGGCGCCCGACTCCTTGGCGATCTGGGCCACGACCGGTGCCGCCCCGGATCCGGTGCCGCCACCGAGACCCGCGGTGATGAAGACCATGTCCGAGTCGGCGAGGGCCGTCGCGACCTTCTCCGAGTCCTCCTCGGCCGAGCGCTGACCGATGGTCGCGTCGCCGCCGGCGCCGAGTCCGCGGGTGACCTTGTCGCCGATCCGGATCTTGTGCGGCGCGTCCGACTGGAGGAGCGCCTGGGCATCCGTGTTGCAGGCGATGAACTCGACGCCCATCATCTCGGCCCGGATCATCCGGTTCACCGCATTCGAACCGCCACCCCCGACGCCGATGACGCGGATCAGCGCGAAGTTTTCGGAATCGGAACGCAGCGACATCGGTTGCTCCTCCGGGGACCTGTCGGTCATGGCGTGGCGGTCTCAGCTTGCTCGCGTTGGGTGCTGGGTCGGGGCGCCTGCCGGACGTTGGTCCAGGCCGGGCCGGGCTGGGGTTCCGGGAGTATAGCGCCGACCCGCTCGAGTGGACATCCCGTCGTCCCTCGTCCCGAGCGCACCGGCCCGCGCACCCGGTGCATCGCGGCACCGGGCCGCGAGCGTTGAGGCGACGGCCATCCGCTAGTCTGCCGGCGTCGGAAGTCGCCGTCGACCCGAGCGGAAGAGGTGGCCGGATGGCCGTCGCGATCGTCATCGCCCTGCGGCTGGTCCTGCCGCTCTCGATCCTGCGCTGGCCGCTCGCCGGCGGCTTGCTGGCGATGCTCATCGACGCGGCCGACGTCGTGCTCGTGGAAGCGCTCGCGCGTGTGCTCGGCGAGTCGCCGGAGTTCGGACCGGCCTACGCCCAGATCGACAAGGTGCTGGACCTCTGGTACCTGTCGCTGGAGCTCGTGGTGACGCGGCGCTGGGATGCGAGCCTGTTGCGCCAGACGGCCGCGGCGCTGTTCGCGTGGCGGCTGCTGGGAGTCGTGCTGTTCGAGGTGACCGGTCGGCGCGAGTTGCTCGTCGTGTTCCCGAACCTGTTCGAGAACTTCTATCTCTACGTCCTCATCACCCAACGCTGGGCACCGAGACTCGTACCCGGCAGCTGGCGTGGGCTGATCGTCGTCCTGATCGTGCTGTACGTGCCCAAGGCGATCCAGGAATGGCTGCTCCATTGGGAGCAGGCCAAGCCCTGGCAGTGGTTGCGCGACACGCTGATCGGGCCCGCGTTGGGCTGGTGAGGCGGTCGTCGGGTCGCGTTGGCCGCGTCCGACCCGCGGCTGGTCCCCCCAGCGCTCGCGGGCCATGGCCGGATGGGACCTAGCCGGAACCGACGACAACCCTGGCGTCTCCACATCGTCCGGATACCGTCTCCCTCGCGCCATCGGGCGCCGCATTTCCGACGTGCGCGTGCACCAGATGCACGCATTGCGTGGGACCGACGCCCGATCAGTGGCGATGACGCATCGGATGCTGCGAACCTGACCTGCAGAGGCGAGTCTCCTGGCGAGGAAGTCGACGGATGCAGCTCTTGCAGCATCGAATGGCGCAGATCCGGCACATTCCGCGAACCCCCGCCGCCCGAAGCGCCAGTGCGTGCATCTGATGCACGGACCGACGGTTCGGAGCCCGCCGACGTCCGGTAAGCGCACGAGTGGTCGGGCCAACGGTCCGTGCGCCACAGGCACGGATCGAGCACGGTCAGGCTGGAAGGCCGTCCGGGTCGTGCATCAGGTCCAAGTTCGAGCGGTTCGACCTCATCACCGGTCCGTAGGCGACCACTCGTGCATCCGATGCAAGGCGGTCGCGGGATGGCCGCTGGCCCGGCCGGTCGCGGGATGGCCGCGGTTCGCGCCGACGCGTCCCTTCCCTACCCGGCCAGGAAGCTCAGTCGGACGGTCCGCGTGTCGTTGTCGGCGTTGGGGTCGAGCAGGCAGATGGACTGCCATGTGCCCAAGCCCATCCGTCCGTCGGTCACCGGCACGGTCAGCGACGGCGACGCCAGCAACGGGACGACGTGGTCGGCGCCGTGACCAGGCGAGCCATGACGATGGCGGTACCAGCGGTCCTCGCGCGGGAGCAATCGATCGAGCGCGTCGAGCAGGTCGTCGTCCGACCCGGCCCCGACCTCGACGATGACGAGCCCCGCCGTCGCGTGCGGGACGAAGAGGGAGAGCAGGCCGTCCTCGGCATCGATGTCGTCGAGGAACGCGGCGCAGGCCGCGGTCAGGTTCGCGAGCCCACGGGCCGAGCCCGTCCGGACGGTGAGGTCGCGAGTGTTCATGGCTGCTCAGACACCGGCGGGGCGATGATCAGGCACACGATCCTCCGAGGTCCGAGGCGGAGCTCCGCGACGCCATCGGCCCGAGGATTCGACGCTCCCGCGAGCCATCCGCCTAAGGAAAGATGCTCCGGAGCGCGTCGCGGATGCGCCCGATGCCGCCGCCCGCCGGCGCGGACTCGTAGCGCGCCGGCTCGCCGCCCGCCAGCGAGATGGCGCCCCACTGGAGCAGGCCCACGGCGGTCGCGTAGCCCGGGCTCATGATCGTGTCGGTGAGGCCGCCGATGTCGGCCGGGCCGGCGACCCGTACCGGCATCTGCAGGACCTCGCGGCCCAGCTCGGCGATGCCCGACAGCTGCGCGCCGCCGCCGGTCAGGATGACCCCGGCCGGGAGCATGCCGACGCCGGCGGCCCGGATCTCGTTGCGCAGCAGCTCGAAGGTCTCGCGCATCCGCGCCTCGATGATCTGGCAGACCTCCAGGCGCCCGACCGTCCGGCCGGCATCCTCGCCGAGGACACTGACGCTGATCTCCTCGTCATCGGTGACGGTGCGCAGGTCGCACGAGCCATGGCGGACCTTGAGCTCCTCGGCGACCGCGAGCGAGGTCTTGATGCCGATGGCGACGTCGTTGGTCACGTTGTTGCCACCGACCGGCAGGACGCGCGTGTGGAACGGCGAGCCCTCCTGGAAGAGGGCCAGGTCGATCGTGCCGGCCCCGATGTCGGCGACGGCCACGCCGAGGTCCTTCTCGGTCTCGTTGAGGACCGCCTCGGCGGAGGCCAGCGAGTTCACGACGAGCTCGTCGATCTTCACGCCGGCCGCGGCCACGCATTTGGTCAGGTTCTGGACGGCGGTCGCGGAGGCCGTGACGATGTGGGTCTCGACCTCGAGCCGCAGCGCGCTCATCCCGAGCGGGTCCTTGACGCCCTCCTGGCCGTCGACCGAGAAGCCCCGCCGCTCGACGTGGAGGACCTCACGGTTGGACGGGATGGGCACCGCCCGGGCGACCTCGATCGCGCGGTTGACGTCCTCGCGGCTGACCTCGCGATGGTGGCCCGTGACCGCCACCTGCCCGGGCGAGTTGAGGCTCTCGACGTGCTGACCGCCGACCCCGACGAAGGCACGATCGATCTTCCAGCCGGACAGGCGCTCGGCCTTCTCGACGGCGTCGGCGATCGAGCGGACGGTCTGGTCGATGTTGATGACCACGCCCTTCTTGAGCCCCGAGGCCGGGACGGTCCCGTGGCCCATGATCGTCAGGCGCCCATCGCGGCTCACCTCGCCGATGAGGGCGCAGACCTTGCTGGTGCCGACGTCGATCCCGACGAGGACCGCTTCTCGTTCCACGTTGTCGTCCGTCTCCGTTCGCTAGCGGGTCGTGGTCTACAGGAAGTGGCGCCGGATGAGGGCCACGTTATCGAAGATGCGCAGGCCGAATGTGATGAGTGCGACGAGGTACAGGTCCAGACCGAGGCGGTCCCCGATGAAGGTCAGGAGCACCGCGACGATCGCGTTGACCAGGAACCCGCTGACGAAGATGCGATTGTCGTAGACCCCGTCGAGCTCCGCCCGGACCGCTCCAAGGACCGAGTCGAGGGCCGCGAGGATGGCCACAGCGGAATATCGGCTGAGCTCGAAGCCGACATTGATATTGAGGACGAGACCCGCCAGGACGCCCACGAGGAGCCCGAGCAGGGGGAGCAACAAGTGGTGGTCGTCCTCGTTCCGGTGGTTTGAGCAAGGCTACCCGACCTCGCGACGGAGCGGCAACTGCGCTCGCAGCCTCATGTCGCCGGGCCGTCGCTCGCCGTTGCCCGCGGCGTGGCCTCGCGGCGAACCGCTCGGCTTGGCCGTGGGCTTGGGGGTCGGCTTCGGGATATAGGTGCCGTCGGTCCCCGAGGCGAGGATGACCCGATCCACGAGCGGCTCACGCCCGATGAGCAGGCTGCGCAGCAGTCGGACCTGCTCGGGGATGAGCTCGACCGTGCGCAGGCTCGGCGTGTAGAAGCCGAACACCGCGCTCCAGCCGTCCTTGCCGGATCGCACGACAAAGCCGCTCGCATCGGTCACCTGGACCGCCAACTTGCTGGCGGTGCTGCCGACGTCGGCCGGCACGAGCGAGGCCAGGCGGGTCGCGGCATCGAGGTCGACCGGCGCGATCGCGCGCCCGACCGACAGTCCGGCCGAGGCCGCCCGCCGGTCCTCGACGACCGGCAGGCCCTTCGGGATCGTCGCGTCGTCGCCGAGCCGGGCGAAGAGCCCGCCGTCGGCGTCGACCAGGTAGCGCCGCGCGCCGACCTGCCAGACGAGGATGGCCTCGCGCTCGTCGAGGTGGACCACGACGGTGTCGGGCAGGCTCAGGGACACCGACGCGCCCGTGACGGTGGGCAGCTTCGCGAGCGCCTCCTCGAGCGGGCGGGTGCGCAGCGTGAACAGGTTGCGACCGCGGACCTCGGCCAGCGCGGCCTCGACCTCCTCGGTCGAGCTCACCTGCGCGCCCTCGAGATGCAGTCGTCCGTACGTGAACGCCGACGAGTTCGCGACGCCGTAGACGGCAGCCGCGGCGAGGAGCATCGCCAGCAGGGCGCCGGCCCGGATCGGCGACAGGCCGGCCGAGGCGCGACGCACCGGCCTGGAGCGGCGCTGGGTGGTGGTCGGCACGGCGCGACGCGCGGCGGGGCGTCCCACCACCGGACGGCGCGGGGTGGGTCGATCGGTCACGGGGTCACCGCGGCAGGTCGCCGGGGGTCAGGCGTGGGCGGTGACGGGCGGCCTGGCGCTCCACGGCCAGGCGCAGGATGCGCAGGCAGACGGCCGTGAAGTCGTGGCCGCCCTCGGCGGGCATCGTCGGGAAGAGGCTGATCGGCGTGAAGCCCGGGATCGTGTTGATCTCGCTCACGACGACGCGATCCTCGGCGACGAGGAAGTCGATGCGCGCGAAGCCCTCGGCCCCGATGGCCCGATAGACGTCGCGCGAGAGCTTGTGGAGCAAGCGGCGCTGGTCGTCGCTGACCTCCGCCCGGGTGGAGGTCTCGGACAGGCCCGGCGTGTACTTGGCGGCATAGTCGTAGAACTCGTGGCCGCTCACGATCTCGCCCGGGCCGAAGATCGAGAGGTGGCCCGGGTCGTTGCCGATGACGCTCACTTCCAGGTCGCGCGCGCCCGCGAGATAGGCCTCGGCGAGGACGACCTCGTCGTAGCGGAAGGCGAGGTCGAGCGCGACGTCGAGCTGCGACGCGTCGTGGACGAGGGTCATCCCGAGGCTGCTGCCGAGCCCCGACGGCTTGATCATCAGCCGCGGATCGCCCGTTCCGATGGCGAACGCCAGGAGCTCCGCGCGCACGAGCTCGCGCGAGGCTGCCCAGCGCGTCGCCTGGATCTCACGCCAGTCGACGACGGGTAGCCCCAGGCCGCGGCACATCCGCTTGAACAGCGCCTTGTCCATGCCGAGCGCCGAGGCGGCGATGCCCGACCCGGTGTAGGACAGTCCAGCCGCCTCGAGGACGGCCTGGATCGTGCCGTCCTCGCCGAACGGGCCGTGGAGGGCGATGAACACGACCGGGGACTCCGGGCGGGCCGTGAGCTCGGCGATGGCCGCACCCAGGCCGAGCGGGCCGCGGGCGCCGAGCTTGGCCGGCTGGTCGTATACCGAAGCCGGGCGGCCGTCCCGTCGGTGGTCCGATGGCAGGGACCACCAACCGCCGTCGAGGTCGATGAGCTGCAGGTCGACCTGGATCCCGGCGGCCACCAGGGCCTCGGCGATGGCCGTCCCCGAGACGACGCTGACGTCGTGCTCGGCCGATGGGCCGCCCAAAAGGACGACGACCGGTCGATCGAACCCCGGCGCGGCCTTGGCCGGCGCGCGTTCCTCGGTCATGACGGCGTCTCGGCGGGCCACGGCCAGCCGGTCCAGTCCCCGGCGAAGTCGATCTCGTAGGCGAGCTCGATCCCGTGCTCGGCGGCCACCACGGTCCGGACGTGATCGCCGAGCCGGCGGACGTCGGTGGCGGTGCCCTTCTGGTCGTTGACGATGAAGTTGGCGTGCTTCTCGGAGACGACGGCACCGCCGATCCGCGTCCCCTTCAGTCCCGCGGCCTCGATCAGCCGGCCGGCCGAATCGTCGGGCGGGTTGCGGAACACGCTGCCGGCCGACGGCAGGCCCAGCGGCTGGTGGGCCTGGCGCCAGCGCCGGATGTCGTCGAGCCGTTCCTTGATGGTCGCGGCATCGGCCGAGGTCAGCCGGAACGTGGCCTCGAGGACAAGCTCGGGGTGGCCGTCGACGGGCGGGTGCTTGAAGCGGGTGTCGCGATAGGCCAGGCCGAGGGCGTCGGCGGGCACGACGCTCTCGGTACCGTCGCTGCCGAGGATCCGGACCGTGTCGAGCACGCCGGCCATGTCGGCCTCGTGCGCACCGGCGTTGGCCCACACCGCTCCGCCGACGGTGCCCGGGATGGCCAGCCCGAACTCGAGGCCGGACAGGCCCGCCTGCTGGGTCTCGGTCGCGGCCCGGGCCATCGGCACGCCGGCGCTGGCGATGTAGCGGTCACCGACGACCTCGGACGCCTCGGCGCGCACCTGGATGACCAGGCCGCGGATGCCACGATCGCTGATCACGAGGTCGCTCCCCCGGCCCAGGATGAAATACGGGACAGCGCGGCTCCGCGCGAAGCGGACCAGCGCTCGGAGCTCGAACGGGTTGCGGACGGTGGCGAACAGGTCGGCCGGCCCACCGACCCGCATCGTCGTGAACCGGCCCAGTGGCTCGTCGCGCGACGTCTTGACGCCGATCCGGCGCTGGATGTCGGTGCCGATCGCGAAGGCGTCGAACGGGGTGGCGGCGGCCGCATCGGGCGACTGGTCCGTCGACGGGGTCGGCGTCATGCCGGCACGCCCCGCGAGCGGCGGTCGATGGTCGCAGGGTCGGGCAGCGGCTTGCGGCCGGCGGCAGCGATGACGAGGTCGGCGACGGCCTCGGCGGCACCGGGGCGGCCCAGCTCGCGGGCAGCGGCCGACATCGCCAGGTGGGTGGCGGGATCGTCGAGGATAGCCGCCGCATCGAGCAGCGCCGCGGCATCGAACGCCTCGTCCTCGATGAGCCGGGCCGCGCCGGCGTCGACGAGCGTCCGGGCGTTCGCCCGCTGGTGCCCGGCGGCGTGGGGGTACGGGACGACGATCATCGGCAGACCCAGGGCCGTCACCTCGGCCAACGTGGAGGACCCGGCCCGGCCGACCACGAGATCGGCTGCGGCGAGGGCCGTGAGCATGTCGTCGCGCAGGAAGGGATGCGGCTGATACCGGGTCCGGAGCTCGGCCGGCAGGGCCTCGCGCCCGGCCAGCGCCGCGGCATAGCCGTCGTCGCCGGTGACGTGGATGACCGCGACCCGTTCGACGAGTCGCGGCAAGGCGTCCGCGACCGCCGTATTGAACCGGCGCACGGCCTGCGAGCCGCCGAACACGAGCAGGACGCGGACGCCGTCGGGGATGCCCAGGCGGGTCCGCGCCGCCGGTCGATCGATCTCGCGGGTGTCGCGGATGGGCGTTCCCGTCAGGAAGCACGGCCGGCCCGGAGCGGCGGCGGCGAGGGACGCGCAGGTGGCGGCGAACGAGACGGCCAGCACGTCGGCGAGCCGCGCGGTCGCTCGAACGGCCCGGCCGGGGACGACGTTGCCCTCCCACAGGACCACTGGGATGCCGAGGGGGGCGGCGGCCATCAGCACGGGGACGGCCACGTAGCCGCCGGTCGTGAAGACCGCGGCGGGACGCTCCGCCGCCAGGATGGCGGTCGCCTGCGGGACGGAGACGGCCAGGCGGAGCGGGTCGAGGACCGCATTGGCGTCGGCCTCCACCGTGCGCAGGGAGCGCAGGGCGAGCCGGCGCAGCGGGATGCCGGTGGCCGGGACGATGTTCGCCTCCAGGCCGCGGTGCCCACCGAGCCAGCGGAGCTCAGCGACGTCCGGACGGGCGCGCAGCGACCGGGCGACGGCCAGCGCCGGGTAGATATGTCCGCCCGTTCCCCCACCCGCGATGAGCAGTCGCATCGTCGTTCCAGGTCCCCTTCTCGATGGTCTCGCGCGAGATCGACAACAGGATCCCGATCGCGGCGAAGCTGATGATGAGCGACGAGCCCCCGGCGCTCAGGAACGGCAGGGTGATGCCGGTGATCGGGACCAGGGTCACGACGACGGCGATGTTGATGAACGCCTGGATGCACAGCCAGCCCGTGATGCCCGCGGCGAGCAACGCGCCGAACGTGTCCGGCGCGGCGAGCGCGACCCGGGCGCCAGAGTACGCCAGACCGGCGAACAGGGCGATCACGATGACCGCACCGATGAGCCCGAATTCCTGGCCGACCTCGGCGAAGATGAAGTCGTTGAAGGCGTTCGGGACGGACACCATGCTCTGGCCGAGGCCGCGACCGGCGATCCCGCCGGATCCCAGGGCCAGCAGCCCCTGGACGGTGTGGAAGCCGGCGCCCGAGTGGATCCGACCAAGGGTCGAGCCAGGTCCGGATCCGATCCACCTGGTAGCCCTGCAACCCGAGGACGATGGCTGCCATGAAGGCGCCGCGACGAACAGGGCCGAAAGGTGCGCGAGATTGGCCCCGGCCACGAAGAACAACATCAGAGCCGGTCAGGCGCGATGACCGTGGTGGTGCCGAGGTCCGGCTCCCGGAAGACGAGGAAGCCGACCGGCGCGAGGATGATCAGGAACGGCACCGTGCCGCCCCAGAACCCGTGGACCTTGCGTGCCCGCGCTTGGCGAACCAGTGCGCGAGGTAGATGACCAGCGCCAGCTTGGCGACCTCGGCCGGGTGGACGGCCGGCAGCGGGCCGAGCTTGAGCCAGCGCGCCGAGCCACCGACGACGATGGTCAGCGGCCCCATCGTCGGCACGAGCACGAGGACGAGCAGGAAGACCGCCACCACGAAGAACGGCACCGACGCCAGGCGCAGGTAGCGATAGTCGACGCGCATCATCGCCACCATCGCCAGCATCCCGAGGAACGCCCACTGGATCTGCGGCCCGACGGTGGCGAAGGTGTCGTCCGAGGCGACATAGCCGCGCATGGCCGAGGACGAGTAGACCATCAGGATGCCGATCGCCGACAGGGCCACGACCGCCACGAGGATCAGGTAGTCGGGCTGGTGACGCTCACGCTGGAGGATCTGGGTCGGGTTCTTCGCGGGCGACCGATTGGCGGTCCGCCGAGCGTCCGCGCCGCCGGCCGGCGCCGTGGCCGGGTCGTCGGGCGCGGATCCCAGGCCGAAGCGGCGGATCGGCGGTGCCAGGTTCATCGGTCCCTCCCACGACGGGTCGCCGCGAGCGATGCGACCGCCTCCTTGAATGCCCGGCCCCGGGCCGCGTAGTCCACGAACATGTCGAAGCTGGCCGCGGCCGGGCTGAGTAGCACCGTCGCCATCCCTGCACCGGGACCGCCGGCCGCGACCGCCTCGCGGGCGATGGCGTCGGCGCGCTCGACCGCGGCCTCGAGGCTGTCGGCACGCTCGACCTGCGGGGCGCCGGCCGCCTGGAACCGGCGCGCCAGGTCCGGACCGCTCTCCCCGATCACGACCGCCGCCACCGCACGTTCGGCCACGACCGGTGGCAGCCCGGAGAGGTCGACCCCCTTGTCGCGGCCGCCGGCGATGAGCACGACCGGGGCGTCGAACGCCCGCAGCGCGGCGATGACCGCGTCGGGCTGGGTGCCCTGTGAGTCGTTGACGAAGCGGACGCCGTCGATGACCGCCACCGTCTCGAGGCGATGCTCCACGCCCGTGAAGTCGGCAGCCGCCTCGCGGATGGCGTCGGGCGCGACGCCGAAGACGAGCCCCGCGGCGATGGCGGCCAGCGCATTCGCGACGTTGTGGGCGCCCGGGATGGCCAGCTCTCCGACCGGCATGATCCGGCCGCCCGGACCGGTGGCCGCGACCCCGCCGCCGGCCAGCGCCAGTCGCTGGACATCGGCCGCCACGATCCAGCCGTCGACCACGCCGAGCCCGCCCGCGATCGGGTGGGTCGCGCCGGTAGAGGACGGACGGGGCGGTCCCGAGGCCGGCGTACGCGGCCACGACCGGGTCCTCGGCGTTGAGGATGAGCGCACCTTCGGGATCGACCGTCTCGGCGAGCCGGCGCTTGACCCGCCGGTACGCCTCGAGCGACCCGTGGCGGTCCAGGTGGTCGGAGGTCACGTTCGTGTAGAGGGCGACCGTGGTCCCGCGCGACAGGGTCGGCAGCTGCAGCTCGCTGAGCTCGTAGACCACCCGGTGCTCCGGCGTGAGCTCCGGCAGGCGCTCGACGATGGGCGTCCCGATGTTCCCCCCGAGCACGACCGGGTGCGACGGGTCCGCGGCGAGGATGGCCGCGGTGAGCGACGAGGTCGTCGTCTTGCCCTTCGTGCCGGTCACCCCGATGGTCGGGGCGACGCACAGGCGCAGGAAGAGGTCCGGCTCCGACACGAGCGCGGGGGCGTCCGGGTCGCCGGCGGCGCGCGCCGCCACGAGATCCGTCAGCGCGGCACGAAGGCGCGGCTCGGTCGTCGGGAAGTCCGGGTTGATCGACGGCGACGTCGTCACGAGCGCGGCCCCCGCCCAGCTCGTGGCGGGGTCGGCGTCGGGGCCGAGCACGAGCCGGACCGGCCGGCCCTCGAGCGCATCGATCGCGCCGCCCAGCTCGGCGGCCGGGCGCCCGTCGTAGACCGTCACGACCGCGCCCGCGTCCACGAGGAACCGGGTGAGGGCGATCCCCGACCGGGCCATCCCGAGGACGGTGATCGGTCGGTCGCGCAGGGCGCCGGCGGTGATGGCCGCCATCGTCAGCGCATCGGGGTCGATGGTCGTCGGCACGGGTGCGGTCATGGCCGTCACCCCAGCCGATCCAGCGTGGCCAGGAACAGCGTCACGCCGAGCAGCGCGGCGAGGATGCCCACGATCCAGAAGCGGACCGTGATCTTCTCCTCGTCCCAGCCGCCCAGCTCGAAGTGGTGATGGAGCGGGCTCATCCGGAACAGGCGCTTGCCGCCGGTCATCTTGAAGTAGCCGACCTGCATGATCACCGACAGCGTCTCGACGACGAAGATGATCCCGATGAGGGGCAGCACGAGGATCTGGCCGGTGATGAGCGCGGTGACCGCGAGCGTCGCCCCGAGCGACAACGCGCCCGAATCGCCGATGAAGATCTGGGCCGGGTGGACGTTGAACCACAGGAAGCCGAGCAGCGCGCCGATGATCAGCGCGCACAGCAGGGCGAGGTTGGCCTGGGTCGGCACGTTGAGCAGCGCGATGAGCATGTACGCGACGAACGCGATGGCGACCGTGCCGCCGGACAGGCCGTCGAGCCCATCGGTGAGGTTCACGCCGTTGGCGGACGCCACGATGGCGAACGCCCCGAACAGGACGTACAGCCAGGGGTCGATCGGCACGGCCCCGACGAAGGGCACCGCGATGGCGGTGATGGCGTAGGTCTGCTGGATCTGCCAGGCCGCGACGAACGCGACGACGGTCAGCCAGATGAGCTTCTGGCGGGCCTTGATGCCCTCCCCGGTCCGGGCATTGAGGTAGTCGTCGAAGGCGCCCAGCGCGCCGACCCCGGCCAGCGCGGCCAGCGGCGCGAACGTCGAGGCGTCCGGCTGGCGCAGGAAGAAGAAGATGCCGAGCACGACGCCGACCACGAGCAGCCCGCCCATCGTGGGCGTCCCCTCCTTGACGTAGTGGCTCTCCGGCCCCTCCTCGCGGATGCGCTTGCCGAAGCCGACCGCGTGGAGCAGCCGGATGTAGGACGGCATGAGGATGACCACGAGGGCGAAGGCCATGAGCAGGCCCTGGATGAGCTCGACGGTCATCGGGGCCGCCTCCCCGAGCTCGAGCCGCAGGGCATCGACGACACGATCGAGGCCGATGCCGCGCGACGCCTTGACCAGGACGGTGTCGCCGTCGCGCAGGCGCGGGCGAAGCACCTCGAGGGCGTCCTCGTCGTCGGCGACGTGGTGGATGCGGCCGGGATCGAGCCCGGCCTCGGCCGCGCCCTCGGCGATGCCGCGGGCGTCGTGGCCGACGACGACCAGCAGCTCGGCGACGGACCGCGGCCGCCTCGCCGACCGCCAGATGGCCCGCGTCGTGTGCCGTCCCCGAGCTCGAGCATCTCGCCGAGCACCGCGACGTGCCGGCCGGGCAGGCCCGGCCAGCAGGTCGAGGGCCGCCAGCACGGAGCCCGGTCGAGGCGTTGTAGCTGTCATCGATGACGGTCGCCCCGCGCAGCCGGACGATCTCGGTGCGATGGGGCGCGCTCCAGCCGGCCCGCAGGCCGACCGACGATGCGCGTCGAGGTCGATGCCCGCGGCGAGCCGACGGCCGCGGCCGCCAGCGCGTTGTGCACGGACAGCCGGCCGAGCGTCGGGATGGTCACGATCCGCTCGCCGACCGGGGTCACGAGTCGGAAGCGCATCCCGTCGAAGCCGACGCTGGACACGCCGTCGGCGCGCACGTCGGCGTCGGCGTGCGAAGCCGTAGCGCACGACCCGTGCGGCGGTCCGACGGTCCATCGCGGGTGACGACCGGGTCGTCGGCGTTGAGGACCGCCCGTGCCGTCGGCCGGCAGCGCCTCGAGCAGCTCGCCCTTGGCCTGCTCGACCGCTTCGAGCGTGCCGATGCGCGAGAGATGGACGGGCTGGACGGCCGTGACGACGCCGATCGACGGGCGGCCGATGGCCGCCAGGTCGGCGATCTCGCCGCCGACGTACATGCCCATCTCGAGGACCGCCGCCCCGTGCTCAGGTCCGAGGCGCAGCACCGTCAGCGGCAGGCCGATCTCGTTGTTCTGGTTGCCCTCGCTCTTGAGCGTCCGCGCCGTCGTCGAGAGGACGGCCGCGACCGCCTCCTTGGTCGAGGTCTTGGCGATGCTGCCGGTGACCCCGACGACCAGCGGGCCGGAAGCGCGCCCGCCAGCCGGCAGCCACGGCTCCCAGGGCGATCGTCGCGTCGGCGACCCGGACGACGGTCACGTCGCCGAGCGTCGCGGCCTCGGCGGGCGGTCGGGTGACGAGCAGGGCGGCCGCACCGCGACGGACCGCGTCGGCGAGATGGTCGTGGCCGTCGGTCCGCTCGCCCGGCAGCGCGACGAAGAGCTGGCCCGGCGCGACCAGCCGGGAGTCGACGGCGGCGCCACGGATCGGGCGATCGGAGCGGGCAAGGAGCACGCCGCCGGTCAGGCGGACGAGCTCCTCGGGCGTGAGGGCCGGACCCGGCGTCGCGTCAGGCGCCGCGGTCGGCGGGTCGACGTCGGTCACGGTCGGGAGTGTCGCACGGCCGCCGTTCACCGGGCCGTCGCGTCCGTGCCGCCCGAGGCGCCCGTGTCGTCCCCGCCGCCGTCGGTGGCGGCGGCCCCCTCGTCCCGGCCGCCGGCCGGTGACGGCCGATCCGCGAGCAGGTCGGGCGTGGTGATGGCGTTGGTGGCGATGCGCCGGAAGAGCTCGAACGACATGACCGGCATCTCCAGCTGCCCGACCCGGGCGACCGTCGGGGTCCCCTCTTCGATGCGCACCGCGACGACGAGATCGGGCACGCTCTTCTGGCGGGCGATGTAGCCGACGAACGAGTAGTTGAACAAGTTGTGCTTCCAGGCGCCGCGGCCGTGGTTCGCCTGGGTGTCCCAGATCTGCGCCGTGCCGGTCTTGCCGCCGACGTCGTAGCCCGGGACCTTGGTGCGGTCGTGGTAGAACGGCACCTCGTCGATGACGTGCTGCATCATCCGGATGAGATCCGGGGTGACGGCCGGATCGACGACCTGGCCGCGGTCGGGCGCCTCGGTGTCGCGCTCGCCGATCGACTTGACGACGTGCGGCTGGACGAGCGTGCCGCCGTTGAGCAGGGCCGCGTAGGCCGTCGCGAGCTGGATCGGGGTGACCGCGACGCCCTGCCCGAACGCCCCGTTGGCGAGGTCGATCTCGCGCCACGGCTTGAGCCCCGGATCGTTGACGATGCCGCCGACCTCGCCGGCGAGATCGATGCCCGTGGGCCGGCCGTACCCGAGCTTGGTCCACGTGTCGTAGAGCTTCGCGGACGATTCGCCCAACGTCTTGCCGAGGCGCAGCGCGACCTTGGCGGCGACGACGTTGCGCGAGTAGGCGATGCCGTCCTCGAACGTGATCCAGCCCATGCCCTTGCGGTTGGCGTTGTCGATCTTCGTCCGTCCGCCGTCGAGCCGGAGCGTCCCGACGTCCTTGATCTTCGTCGAGCGCGACACGGTCTTCGTCTCGAGCGCGATCGCCGCGGTCATCATCTTGAACACGGAGCCGGGCTCGTAGACGCTCGAGACGACGGGGTCGATGAAGCGCCGCGGGTTCGTGGCCGCGACCGCGCGGTACTGGTTGGCGTCGTAGGACGGGTACGTCGCCTCGGCGTAGACCTCGCCGGTGTACGGATCGATGACGACCGCGGACACGCTCTTCGCCTTGTCGGCGATCCAGGCCGCGAGGAGCTCCTGCTCGACCGCCAGCTGCAGGCCGGCATCGATGGTGAGTCGCAGGTCCTCGCCGATCTGGCCGGTCTGGCTGACCTCGGTCGTCTCGGGCATCGCCCGCCCGTTGAGGTCGCGCCGGGCCTTCAGGATGCGCGGCGACCCGGCCAGCACGTCCTGGTAGTACTGCTCGACGCCGTACTGGCCCTGCGTTCTCGCGATTGACGAAGCCCAGCAGATGGGCCGCCAGCGTCGAATCCGGGCCGCCGCCGGCCTGCGGGTAGACGCGCTCGGGCTCCGACTCCAGCGACAGCCCCACGACGCGCTTGTCGGCGGAGGCGCGGCGGATCCGCTCGGACAGGCTGGGTGTCGATGCCACGGGCGAGGATGACGTAGGCCTTGCCGCTGTGGAGCTTGGCGTGGAGCGCCGCTGTCGCCGTGGCGTCGAGCCCGAGGAGCCGGACGAGCTCGGCCTCGGTCTTGGCCAGGTCCGCCTCCGAGAGGTCGCGCGGGGCTGCGACGAGCCGGTCGCGCTCGACGGTCGTCGCCAGCAGGATGGTCCCGGTCCGGTCGTAGATCTCGCCGCGGTGGCTCGGGACCTCGATCGTCGTCGTGGTCTGGGCGACGGCCCGGTCGGTCAGCTCGGCGCCGCGGACGATCTGCCAGTACGCCGTGCGCGCCACGAGCGCCATCGATCCCACGACGAAGATCGCCAGCAGGAACAGGAGGCGGCGGCGCGAATCGGTGCGTCCCAGCATGAGGGTCAGGCTCGATCGATCAGCGGGCCGGCAGGACCAGCGGCTCGCCCAATTGGCCGAGGCCGTCGTCGAGGGCGAGCTTGCGCACGGCCGGCTCGCGGCCGAGCCGGCTCAGGTCGGAGTGGATCTCCTGGAGACGCGCCTCGAGCCGGTCCTGCTCGAGCTGCAGGCGACCGATGTCGTAGCGTCGTCGCCGAGACGCGGATCTCCTGGGCGAGCGAGAAGAACGCCAGCATGAACGCGACGACGATGCCGCCCAGCACGATGGCCAGCCGGTTGGGGCCACGCCGGGCGCGGACCGCGGTCCGGGCGCGCCGGCGGTCGAGGGCCGGGGCGGCGGCGCGCGTCGGGGCCTCGTCGCGACCACCGGCCAGCGGCGGACGGGGCAGCGCGATGGAGCGCGGTCGTGCGCCCTGGTAGACGGCCATCGATCAGTCGCCCATGACGTAGCGGTAGCGCGGCGCGCGGGGGTCGAGGAAGCTCGAGCGGGTCCGACGGCGCCGCGGTGCCCCACTCATCGAGCTCGAAGGCGGCGGCATCGTGGTGGTTCGTCCGGTCGCTTCGTTCGCGAACCTCGTGCTGACGCCGGCCGTACGACTTGCGGCGGCTGGACTGGTGACGCTTGCTCATCGGGGGCTCCTCCATCCGTTCCGTGGTGCGTCGATCCGGTACGCGGCTCACGCGGCCAGGCGCTCGGCAGCCCGCAGGCGGGCACTCCGGGCTCGGGGGTTGGCCTCGATCTCGGCTGCCGACGGCGTCAGCGAAGGCCGGGTGATGAGGCGCAAGCGGGGATCCCGGCCGCACGCGCAGACGGGAAGCTCAGGGGGACAGACGCAGCCCCGCCGCTCGGCGGCGAAGAAGCGCTTGACGATGCGGTCCTCGAGCGAGTGGTAGCTGAGGACCACCAGGCGACCGCCGGGTCGGAGCAGGTCGAGGGCGGCGGCGAGTCCCTCCTGCAGGGCGTCGAGCTCTTCGTTGACCGCGATGCGCAGCGCCTGGAAGACGCGCGTCGCCGGATGCGTCCGGCGGGGCTGGCGCGGGTTCGGCGGGGCGACGCGCTCCACGAGCGCGGCCAGCTCCTCGGCCGTCGTGACCGGCGCTGTCCGCCGGGCATCGACGACGGCACGCGCGATGCGACCGGCGCGGGGCTCCTCCCCGTAGCGGCCGAACAGGGTGGCGAGCTCGTTCGCGTCGAGCGTGGCGAGCAGCTCCGCGGCCGGGACGCCGCGGCTGGTGTCGAAGCGCATGTCGAGCGGGCCGCCGGCCCGGAAGCCGAAGCCGCGCTCCGTGTCGGCGAGCTGGTAGCTGGACAGGCCGAGGTCGAACAGCGCGCCGTCGACCTGGCCGAAGCCCGCGTCGGGGGCGACCGTGGCGAGCTCGCGGAAGTTCGCCTGGCGCAGGACGAGGCGATCCCCGTAGCGGGGCTGGAGGCGACCGGCCACTCTGGCGATGGCCGCCCCGTCGGCGTCGAGACCGAGGAGGCGGCCATCAGGGTCGGTCGCCTCCAGGATCCGCTCGGTGTGCCCACCGCCGCCGAGGGTGGCGTCGATCTGGAGGCTTCCCGGGGCAGGCGCGAGCATCGACATGACCTCCACCGCCAGCACCGGGATGTGCCCAGCCTCCATCACTCCTCCACCGTCGTCGATCGGATCCCGAGCGGACCCTGGAAGCGCATGTGGTCGAGCTAGATCCCGAGGCCCTGGAAGGCCTCGGCCAGCTCCTGCGGGTCGTCGAGCGCCTGGCCGTATTCGGCCCAGGTGGTCGGGACCCAGATCTCTGCGTGGTCGCGCGAGCCGACGACGACGGCATCACTGCCGAGGGCGATGGCGTCGCGCAGGAAGGCCGGCAGGAGGATCCGCCCCTGTCGGTCGAGCTCCACTTCGGCCGCACCGGCGAACACGAAGCGCTGGAAGCGCCGAGCGTTCCCGTCGGTCACGGGCAGGGCCGCGACCTTCGTCGCGAGCTCGTCCCAGCCGGCCTGGGTATGGATCGCCAGGCACGCGTCGAGCCAGCGAGAGACGACCGCTCCGGCGCCCAGCTGGACGCGGAACTTGGCAGGGACGGCGATCCGTCCCTTGTCGTCCACCGTGTGCCGGTACTCGCCGGTGAACACCCGAGGGGGCTCCTTGATGTGTGCCTGGGGCCTGGTCCGGGGTCGGGTGGTTCAGCGGGCCGGGCTCATCCGGTCGTTCCCCACTTCCCACCACTTTGGACCACTTCGCAGCATGATAGCGGCCGAACGGCGCGCGTCAATGCCGAAATCGCACACGGGGTTGCCGGGTGGGGACGCCGGCCGGGCCCGACGGAGCTCCGGGGCGGGCCCGACCGAGCGCGGGGGCGTGGGTAGATCAGGCGGAGTGGGTCGCCCGGTGACCGAAGGGGAGGCGGAGCGGTCGTTCGTCCGCTGGGTCGGTCATGCCGTGACCGAACGGGAGGCGGAGGGCCCTCAATCCGCTGCGTCGGTCACCCCGTGACCGAACGGGTCGCCGTGGGAGCCGTGCGCGGCCGCCGACGGCGGCGTCGGTCAGCGGGTCGGTGGCGGCAGGCGCAGGCGCTGGCCGGCCTTCAGGCCGGTCGACTGCAGCCACGAGTTCATCGCGTAGACGCGAGCCAGCTTCACCCCGAAGTAGTTGGCGATGCTGAACACGTTGTCGCCGCTCCGTACCCGATAGATCCAGCACCTGGGCGTGCCCGGGCAGGCGGTCAGCAGGGCGTAGCGCGAGGACGACGGTTTGGCCGACGGGCGGGGCGTCCGACTCGGCGTCGGTGTCGGGCTGGGCGATGCCGTCGGGGTCGGGGTCGGGCTGGGGGTCGGCGTCGGTGTCGGGGCGACGGTCGGGGTCGGGGCGACGGTCGGTGCCGGCGTGGCGGCGATGGACGGGGCAGCGCTCGCGGGCGGGACGGGTGTCGCCTCCGCGACGACCGCCGACTGACGGCACGGCCGATGCCGCGGCCACGCCGGTCAGCTCCATCCCACCGCGCGACGCCACGAACCCGACCGACAGCACGAACGCCCCGACCAGCAGCACGATCGAGGCCAGGACCGCGGGCGTCAGCGACCAATTCGTCCGCACGACCGGAGCCGCGACCTCGGTGACGGCGGCGGCGCCGCGCAGGTACCGCGGGCAGTTGACGTGGCTGTTCGTCAGGCAGACCAGCTCCTGCTGGCGCAGGGACTGCGGCACCGGGTCGTGGAGGGCGGCGCATCGATTGCTCGCGTCCGGCGACGGGACCGGCACCCCCATGGCGTCGCCATCGACCGCCCGCAGGAACGGGCAGACGGCCGGATCGGGCGAGCGGTCCTCGATCATCGGCAGCCAGGACTCGCGCGGGCCGGTCGCGGTCGTGGCGGCGACCACCGGGACCGCGAACAACGTCGTCGGGGCCGCAGCGGGGTCGGGGTCGGCCGCCGGCTGCGACCGGTTCGGGTTCGACGGACGTGGCGGTCGGATCCGGGTCGGCGGCTGCTGCCGGCGGCGCGTCGGCCAGGTCGAACACGGAGGCAGGAGCGGCCGCCACGGCCGGCGCGATCACGGATGGATCGGGTGGTGCGGTGTCCGGGGTCGGGGGCATCTCGACGACCGGCTCCACCGCCGGGCGGGTGGCCTTCGAGCGGCGGCGCTCGTTCGCGACGGGCGGCTCGACGAAGGTCGGATCGACGTCCTTGCGTCGGCGCCGCGGGCGCGGTGCGGGAGTCGTCCCAGGGTCGTCGGCCACGCGCGCTCCTGTGTTGGTTGGGTGGAACGGCGCGGAGTCTAGTACCTTTCGCGCGTTGCCGTGGCATCGATACCAGTGCTAGGCTCCGCCGCCAACGGCGACCCGTCGACCTGACGGACCGCGTACGAGAGGCCCAGACCCCCGCGATGGCCCTGCCGCTCCCCGTCATCCCGCCGCAGCCCGACGCCTATCACCTGGCGCCGCACCGCATCAAGCGCTGCACCTACCGGCGCCTGATCGATGTCGAGGCCGGTACCGAGCGCGTCTACGACGTCGAGTGCCTCTATCCGGATCGCAAGATCCCGATCCCCCTGGGCGATCTCGAGTCGGCCACGCCCATCTGCAACTCCTGCGAGGCGCTGCACACCTTCCGCCCCGACGAGGACTGAGGCTCGGACCAGACGGCCGTCGGCCCGCGCCGGCGCAGTCCGACCCGGAGTCGATCGCCGACGCTCGCTAGACCTTTTGCGCCGTCCCGGCTCGGGCGCCTCCCCAGTAGCGCCAGCCCCCGCCGGTCGCGTCGTGGACGAAGGCGCCGGTGGTCGAGTACGGGACCGCCTCGTCGATGCGGTCACGGCGCGGACGACGTGGCCGCATCGGCCCGAGGCACGTCCCCCTCGCGCCAGACCCGGATCCGCCGTGGGCGTCCAGGCAAAGCCCCACGCCGCGATCGTGCGCGAGACGTCCCCGACCACGTCCGGGCCGTACATGAGCTCACCCTGCCCTGAGCCGGCCACGGTCATGTCCGGATGGGAGAAGGCAGCGCCGGGGTCTGCCTTCCGGGGTGGACATCCGCCGGTGCGACTCGCGGACGCAGGGCCTCGATCGCCGCAACGGTCGGCTCGTCCGCCTGCATCAGCACCGCTTTCATGTGTGTGGTCCGGAACGAGCGTCAGCGAGGCGGTCTGTAAGCCGAGTTCTGTCCCGTCCGCGCGCCGAAGCGCGCGATCGGAGATGGCCATCCATCTGTGGCCGGCGGTCACCCGACGGCTCATGCGGCCGACCCGAGGGCTGGGCAGCGCACCTCTCCCCCGCTCCGGTCACCCGGTGCGAGTTGCGCCCTCCTATTTGGCCTTGCTCCGGGTGGAGTTTGCCGCGTTTCACTCCGCCATCCGACCCGAAGGCCGGGCGGCGGCATCGTCACTGTGGCACTGGTCCTCGTCTTGCGACGGACGGGCGTTACCCGCCACCCTGCGCTGAGGAGCTCGGACTTTCCTCACGGTGCGGCCGGGTCACCCCGACCGTCCCGCGTAGCCATCCGACCGCCTCGCTGACCGGGCGGATTCTACTCGTGGCAGCGGCTCGACAGCGGGCGGCCTCCGCGCTCGTCGGCGGGCTGTGCGGGATCGGGCACCGGGTAGGCCGGCTCAGGCGCCCGGTGGCCGGCGGACGACGGAGGCCGGGCCGCCCGCCTGCGCCCGGTCGATCGCCTCGTTGGCGAGCGCGTCGGCGACGGTGTTCTGGGCGCGCGGGACGTGGTTCGCCGTCCAGCGCCGGAACCCGCCGAGGGTGCCCCGCGCCGCGGCCCACAGCGGGATGAGCTTGGCGTCCTTGACCCGCCAGCGGCCGGACAGCTGCTCGACGATCAGCTTCGAATCGAGCAGGAGGTGGACCTCCGTCGCGCCGAGCTCCTGGGCGAGCTCGAGCGCCCGGACGACGCCCGTGTACTCGGCCACGTTGTTCGTCTGGACGCCGAGGTAGTCGGAGATCGAGGCGTCCGGCCGGGCCCGCGGATCGCGGGCGTCCGGGCGGGCCAGGTAGAACAACGCCGCGCCGAGGGAGGCCGGTCCGGGATTGCCACGGGCCGCCCCGTCGGTCCGGACCACGAACCCGAGGGCTGGCGCCGGTCGCTGGGCAGCGTCGCCGGCCCCGTCGCGGCGCCGGCTCGAGATCGCCGAACAGCGTGCCGTTCAGACCTTCCGCCCCACGATGGCCGAGCTGACCTCGAGGATGGCCTGGGTGATCCGGATGCCGCGCGGGCAGGCGTCGGTGCAGTTGAAGATCGTCCGGCAGCGCCAGACCCCGTCCGCGTCGGCGAGGATCTCCAGCCGCTCGTCGCCGCCATCGTCGCGCGAGTCGAAGATGAACCGGTGGGCGTTGACGATGGCCGCCGGCCCGACGTACGACGGCTGCGCCCAGAACGACGGGCACGAGGTCGTGCACGCGGCGCACAGGATGCACTTGGTCGTGTCCTCGTAGACCGCGTGCTGCTCCGCCGATTGCAGCCGCTCGCGCTCCGGCGCCGGGGCCTCGTTGATCAGGTACGGCTGGACGCTCTTGAACTTGTCGAAGAACCCGTCCATGTCGACCACGAGGTCCTTGATGACCGGCAGCCCCGGCAGTGGCGCGACCGTGATCCGGCGCTTGCCGAGCTGCTCGACGCGGAGCTTGCAGGCCAGTCGATTGCGCCCGTTGATGAGCATCGCGTCCGAGCCGCACACGCCGTGCGCGCACGAGCGACGGAACGTCAGCGATCCGTCCTGCTCGTACTTGACCCGGTGGAGCAGGTCGAGCACGCGGTCCATCTTCGGGTCGCATTCGACCTGGTACGACTCCCAGTGCGGCTTGGCGTCGCGCTCGGGGTCGAAGCGGAGGATGCGGAGGTCGACCTGCATTCAGTACGTCCTGGGCTTGGGCTGGAAGGTGGTGATCGTCACGGGCTTGTAGGTCAGGCGCGGGCCACCCTCGGCGCGGGTCGCCAGCGTGTGGGTCAGGAAGTCGGTGTCGTTGCGCTCGGGGAAGTCCTCGCGGGCGTGGGCGCCGCGGCTCTCCTTGCGGGCGAGCGCGGAGACGACCGTGGTCTCGGCGCAGTCGAGCAGGTAGCCGAGCTCGCGCGCCTCGAGCAGGTCGGTGTTGAAGACCGTGCCCTTGTCCTTGATCCCGACCTTGCGGTAGCGGGCGCTCAGCTCGCGGACCTTGGCGAGGGCCGCGGTCAGGACCGGTCTCGTCGCGGTACACCCCGACGTTGTCCATCATCACGTCGGCGAGGGCTTCGCGGATGCGCGGGACCGACTCGCGACCGGTCGAGTCGCGCAGGCCTTCGATCTCGGCCCGGGCGGCCTCGGCGGCATCGTCGGGGACCTCGGGCATCCCGACGCCCTTGACGTCCTCGGCCATCTGGCGGCCCGCCCGCCGCCCGAAGACGAGCAGGTCCACGAGCGAGTTCGTGCCCAGCCGGTTGGCGCCGTGGACGCTGCACGCAGGCCGACTCGCCCGCGGCGTACAACCCGGGCACCACCGTGTTCGCGGCGTCGCGGGTCACCCGGGTGTGGATGTCGGTCGGGATGCCGCCCATCGCGTAGTGGGCGGTCGGCTGGATCGGGACCGGCTCGGTGATCGGCTCGACGCCCTGGTAGACGCGGGCGAAGTCGGTGATGTCGGGGAGCTTCTCCTCGATGACCTTGCGTCCGAGGTGGCGCACGTCGAGGTAGACGTAGTCCTTGCCGTCGATCCCCCGCCCGGCCCGGATCTCCTGGTAGATCGCCCGGCTGACCATGTCGCGCGGGGCGAGCTCCATGAGCTTGGGGGCGTAGCGCTCCATGAACCGGAAGCCGTCGTTGTCGAGCAGGTAGCCGCCCTCGCCGCGGGCCGCCTCCGAGAGCAGGATCCCGATCCCGACGATGCCCGTCGGGTGGAACTGGTAGAACTCCATGTCCTGCATCGGGATGCCGTGGCGGTAGGCCAGCGCGACGCCGTCGCCGGTCAGCGACCAGGCGTTCGAGGTGATCCGGAACATCCGTCCGAACCCGCCCGTGGCCAGCATCACGGCCTTGGCCTTGATGGTCTGCAGCGCGCCGTCGCCGATCCGGTAGGCCACGACCCCGGCCGCCCGTCCGCCGTCACCGAGGTCCCCGCCCTCGGACAGCAGGTCGACGACGTGGTACTCGTCGTAGAACTTGACGCCGTGCTTGATGGCCTGCTGGTAGAGCGTCTGCAGGATCATGTGGCCGGTCCGGTCGGCGGCGAAGCACGACCGCCGGACGGGGCCCTCCCCGTATGCCCGGGTGTGCCCGCCGAATCGGCGCTGGTCGATCTTGCCCTCGGGCGTGCGGTTGAACGGCAGGCCCATGTGCTCGAGCTCGATGACCGTCTCGATGGCCTCGCGGGCGAGGACCTCGGCCGCGTCCTGGTCGACGAGGTAGTCGCCACCCTTGATGGTGTCGAACATGTGCCACTCCCAGTGGTCCTCCTCGAGGTTGCCGAGGGCGGCACACACGCCGCCCTGGGCGGCGCCGGTGTGGGAGCGGGTCGGGTAGAGCTTGGTCAGCACCGCCGCATCGACGCCGGCCTTGGCCAGCTCGACGGCCGCCCACAGCCCGGCGCCGCCGGCGCCGACGATGAGGGCGTCGTGCTGCAGATGGGTCACGCGGCCTCCATCAACCGGCCGGGACGACGCGTGCGGCGGGCAGGGTCATGACCACGATCGTGCCGGTGGCGAACAGGAGGGCGGCCAGGATGTACAGCCCGGACAGCAGCAGCGTCCGCCACCCGCCGGCGCTCATGTCGCTGATGACGACGCGCATGCCCATGAACGCGTGGAAGAGCACGAGCATGAGCATCAGCCAGTCGAAGCCCCGCCAGAACGTGCTGCTCCAGCGGATGGCGATCCACATCGAGTCCTGGTCGGCCGGGTCGTTGAGCACGTGCATGATCAGGTAGTGGCTGAGCACCAGCACGAACAGGCCGATGCCGGTCAGGCGCATCAGGTACCAGATGGCGACCTCGGCACCGCCCCCCTGCGGCTTCGTCCGACCCGAGCCGGGAGTACACGCCGCTCACGCCGACCACCCCATCGACCGCGAGAACTGGCCGAAGATCACGATCGTGACCGGGATCCCGATGATCGCGAACACCACCCAGTTCGCGTACCACAGCTGCTTGTGGAAGCGGGTCATCGGGGGCCAGAAGTCCATGATGATGATGCGCAGGCCGTTGAGGGCGTGGTACAGGACGGCGGCGCCCAGCAGCCACTCCATGACGATCCCGGGCGGGGTCGCGTAGATGAACAGCAGGCTGTTGTAGGTGCCCGGCGCCGCGCCCACCAGGAAGATGTCGATGACGTGGAGGATGACGAAGAGCCAGATGGCGACACCGGAGATGCGGTGGAACGCCCAGGCGAGCATCCCCTCCCCACCCCGATAGCGAACCAGCATGGAACCTCCGAAGTCGTCGCTCGGCCGGACGGCGCGAGCGTCAGGCCGTGGTGGCCGGAGCCGCCGGCGCGGCCGACCCGCTCGCGTTCGCGGCCAGGCGATCGATGATCGCGTCGGCGAACTCGCGAGGTGCCGGCCGGCCCGCCCAGGTCGTAGGTCGTGGCGGTCCCCTCGGCGATGACGTCACGGACCGCGTTCTCGACCCGTTCGGCGGCGTCCGGATAGCCGAGGTGCCGGAGCATGAGCGCGCCCGACAGGATCATGGCCGTCGGGTTGGCCTTGTTCAGGCCGGCGTACTTGGGCGCCGAGCCGTGGACCGGCTCGAAGACCGCGGCCTCCGTCCCGATGTTGGCGCCGGGTGCGACGCCCAGCCCGCCGACGAGCCCCGCCGCGAGGTCGCTGACGATGTCGCCGTAGAGGTTCGGGAGCACGAGGACGTCATACAGCTCGGGCTTCTGGACGAGCTGCATGCACATGTTGTCGACGATGCGGTCCTCGAACTCGACCCGGCCGTCGTACTCGGCGGCGATCGTCCGACAGCTCTCGAGGAACAGCCCGTCCGAGAGCTTCATGATGTTGGCCTTGTGCACGGCCGTGACCTTGTGACGGCCGTTGGCGACGGCGTAGTCGAAGGCGAACCGGGCGATCCGCTCCGACGCCTCGCGGGTGATGATCTTGATGCTCTCCGCCGCGTCGCGACCGACCCGATGCTCGATGCCGGCGTACAGGTCCTCGGTGTTCTCGCGGACGATGACGAGGTCGACGTTCTCGTAGCGCGTCTCGAGGCCCTGGATCGACCGCGCCGGCCGGAGGTTGGCGTACAGGCCGAGCACCTGGCGCAGCGTCACGTTGACGCTGCGGAACCCCTCGCCGACGGGCGTCGTGATGGGGCCCTTGAGCGCGATCCGGTTGCGGGTCACCGACTCGAGGACATGCTCCGGGAGCGGCGTCCCGTACTGGGCCATGACCGCCTCACCGGCGTCGACGACCTCCCATTCGAAGGCGATGCCGGACGCATCGAGCACGCGGCGAGAGGCCTCCGCGAGCTCCGGACCGATGCCGTCGCCGGGGATGAGGGTGACGCGGTGGGACATGCAGGGATTGTAGCGGCGTCAACGGGCCGGCCGCCGGGCGGGACGCCGGCGGCCGGTGGTGCTCGATGACGCGACGCGGTCGGCCAGTAGGCCCGCCGGCTCTACGGAGCGAGTCGCTGGATGTCGAGGAAGTCGAAGGCCCCGCTGTCGACCTCCGTGACCGCCGACCCGTCGAGGGGCAGCAGGAAGGTCCGTCCCGCGTCATCGGAGCCGTAGCGCGCGATCAGCGCCGTGCCATCCGGCGTGAAGGCCTTGGTCAGCCCGAGGTCGGGCCCACCCATGACGCGAGTGCCGAGGACGCGACCGGCGTCACTCCCATCGGCCGCCGCGACGACGGCCTGGTAGGTCCCGTTCGGATACGTCCGGGTGTAGGCGACGGTCCGACCGTCCGGTGAGAACACGGCCGTCGCCTGCTGGCCGGTCCCATCGGGGGTCGGCAACACCGTCTCGGCTCCGGTCGCGATATCCATGACTACCACCCTCGGGATGGGGTCGGCCGAGGGACTGGGCGGCAACCACCGATCGAACGACACCTGGGTCCCGTCGGGCGAGACAGCCAGGGATCCGAAATCCGTCTCGTTGACGGCCAGACGCTGCGAGACGGTCCGCAGGCCGGTCCCATCGGGGCGGATCGCGAGGATCGCCGGGACCGGGGCTTCCAGGCGGACCAGGATCTCCTTCCCGTCGGGTGGAAGCCACGTCGGGAAATGGACATTGCCCCCCATCGGAAGCTTGCGGGCCGCTGAGCTGCCGTCGGCATCCACGACGTACAGGTCGCCTCCGGCCATGAGCGCAATACGGCGATCGTCCGGCGACCAGTCCGCCCAATCGGGACTTGGGGCCGTGAGCGCCCGGAGATGACCGCCGTCGGCGTCAGCGACCATCACGGTCAGTGGGCCGGCGTCGCCCGGGGCGACATCACCGCGCAAGAACGCGAAGTGGGTCCCGTCATGCGAGAAGAGGGGGCCGAAGTCGAACGCCGGTCCGCCGATGAGGAGCGACGTCGTGGCTGTCTTCGGGTCGAAGCGATAGATGTCCCCGCCTCGACTGAGGACATAGGCCCCGGCGCTTGCCGGACCGAATGGGGCGGGCAGCTTGGGTCGCGACCCCACCGCGATGGCCACAAGCGCCGTTACGACCAGAGCCAGGACCAGGATCAGCCAAGCGACCCGTGGGGCCGGTGAGAGGCGAAGCGTCGATTGCATGGGAAGCCACCTTTCGGGGCTCGACCACCATGGCCGCTGACGGGTCGCCACGGTCTCCACGAGCACCTCGGCGAGGTGGTCGGGCACGCGGTGCTCGCCCTCCTCCTGGAGCCAGCGCGAAGGTCGCGTCCGAACATGTCGTCGCTCGTCATGTCAGACGCCCCTTCGCCAGGTCCGGATCGATGCGGGTGTCGGCGTCGAGCGCCGCGCGCATCAGCCCGAGGGCTCGATGGAGCCGCGACTTCGCGGTGCCCTCGGGGATCCCGAGGCTCGCCGCGACCGCCGGCATGGGCAGGTCGAGGTAGTGATGCAGGACGATGACGGCTCGCATCTCCGGGTCGAGCCGGAGGAAGCCGCGTTCGAGCTGGTCGCGATCGGCGATCGTCGACTCGAGGCCGGCGGTCGCGGGTTGGTGCAGGTCGAGGAGCTCGACGTCGGCCCGGTGCCGGCGGACTCGTCGTGCCTCATCGATGCAGGCGTTGACGAGCAGCCGGTGGAGCCAGGCGTCGAAGCGGTCGGGATCGCGCAGCGTGGGCAGATCACGCCAGGCCCGGACGAGCGTGTTCTGCACGGCGTCCTTGGCCCCTTCGAGGTCCCGGAGGATGAGCCAGGCGGCAGAGTCCAGCCGGGAGATCGCGGCGCCTGCCAGCTCGGCGAAGGCGTCATGATCGCCGTCCCGCGCTCGCTCCACGAGGTCTCGCTGCATCTCGCCCCTCGGCGGTGGCGTGACCGTTCGGCCACGCTCAGGGAGTATGGCGAGACGAGGTCGCCGAACCGTTCCGATTTCCTCGTCGGACCTGCTTCATCCCTCCCGCACCGGGCTCGGCCCACGCGGTACCATCGACAGCCCCGGCCGGGCCCCATCCCGCCCCGCCGCCCTTCAGCCAGCGGAGCCTGCCTCGTCGTGATGTCCGTATGAAGCTCCAGGAAGCCGACGCCAAGACCCTGCTCGTCGCGCAGGGCCTGCCGGTCCCCGACTGGGCCGTCGCCCACACCGTCGCCGAGGCTCGCGCCGCGGCCGAGCGGCGGTTCGCCGCCGGCGACACGGCGGTCGTCATCAAGGCCCAGGTCCTCGTCGGTGGCCGGGGCAAGGCCGGTGGCGTGAAGCTGGCCCGCTCGGCCGACGAGGCGGAGACCGTCGCCGCGGCCATCCTGGGCATGGACATCAAGGGCATGACCGTGCGCAAGGTCCTCGTCGCGCCGGCCGCCGACATCGTCAAGGAGTTCTACCTCTCGGCCGTGCTCGATCGCGCCGGCCCGGCGGATCCTGCTGATGGGCTCGGCCGAGGGCGGGGTCGAGATCGAGACCGTCGCCGAGGAGCACCCCGAGGCCATCATCCGGCGCCACGCCGACCCGAACCTCGGCCTGCTCGACTTCCAGGCCCGCGACCTGGCCTTCGCCATGGGCCTCGGCGCCCACCTCAAGGACGCCGTCCGGATCGCCAAGGGCCTCGTCACGACGATGCGTGCCTACGACGCCGACCTGGTCGAGATCAACCCGCTGGCCATCGTCCTGGAGCGGGCCGCCGACGGCACGCCCGTGGAGCGGCTCGTCTGTCTCGACGCCAAGATCACGCTCGACGACTCCGCGCTGGCGCGCCACGCCGGGCTCGAGGAGCTGCGCGACCCCGACGAGGAGGCGCCCGAGGACAAGGAGGCCCGCGAGGCCGGCCTGACCTTCATCAAGCTCGACGGCACGATCGGCTGCATGGTCAACGGGGCCGGCCTGGCGATGACGACGATGGACCTCGTGAAGCGCGCCGGCGGCGAGCCCGCGAACTTCCTCGACATCGGTGGGGGTGCCCGCTCCGACAAGGTCGCCGACGCGATGCGCCTGATCCTCGCGGACCCGAAGGTCGATGCCATCCTCGTCAACATCTTCGGGGGCATCACCCGCGGCGACGAGGTGGCCCGCGGCCTCATCGACGCCCGCCGCCAGCAGACCCGCGACGTCCCGATGGTCGTGCGCATCGTCGGGACGAACGCCGAGGAGGCCGGCCGGCTCCTCCAGGAGGCCAAGTTCGAGACCGCGGCCACGCTCGACGAGGCCGCCGCGAAGGCGGTCGAGGCGTCGCACGGCGCGGGGGCACAGGCATGAGCATCCTCGTCGGGCGCGACACCCGTCTCGTGGTCCAGGGCATCACCGGTCGCGAGGGCGCGTTCCACGCCGGCGCGTCCCAGGCGTACGGCACGAACGTCGTCTCGGGCGTGACCCCGGGCAAGGGCGGCCAGACCGCCCTCGACGGATCGGTCCCGGTCTTCGACACCGTCGCCGAGGCCGTGGAGGAGACCGGCGCCAACACCTCGCTGATCTTCGTCCCGGCGGCCGGTGCCCCGGACGCGATCATGGAGGCCGCGGCCGCCGGCATCGGCACCATCTTCTGCATCACCGAGGGCATCCCGGCGCTGGACATGATCCCCGCGGTCGAGATGGTCCGGGCACACGGCGCGCGGCTTATCGGTCCCAACTGCCCGGGCGCCACCTCGCCCGGACGGGCCAAGGTCGGGATCATCCCGGGCTCGATCCATCGCGAGGGCCGCGTCGGCGTCGTGAGCCGCTCGGGCACGCTCACCTACGAGTCGGTGCAGGCCATGACGGACGCCGGGCTCGGCCAGTCGACGTGCGTCGGCATCGGTGGCGACCCGATCATCGGGACGAGCTTCCTCGACATCCTCGAGCTGTTCGCGGCCGACGAGGAGACCGATGCGGTCGTGCTCATCGGCGAGATCGGCGGCGCGGCCGAGGAGACCGCCGCCGCGTGGGCCGCCGAGCACCTGAGCGACGTCCCCAAGGTCGCGTTCATCGCCGGCCGCACCGCGCCCGAAGGCAAGCGGATGGGCCATGCCGGGGCCATCATCTCGGGCGGCGCCGGGACGGCGGCGTCGAAGGTCGCCGCGCTCGAGGCGGCCGGCTTCCGCGTGGCGGACTCACCGACCCAGCTGCCCGCGCTCCTGCGCGAGGCGGGCTACCGCGGCTGAAGGAGGGATCATGCGCATCTCCGACGTCCGGTTCCTCTTCGGCTACGACCAGTGGGCGACCCGGCGGGTCCTCGACGCGGCGGCCGGCGTCGACGAGGCGACGTGGTCCGCGGAGCAGGTCGTCGATGAGCGTGGCCTTGGCGGGATCCTCGTCCACCAGCTCGGCGCCCATCAGCGCTGGCGCCACGGCCTGTCGGGCACGCCCGGGTCGCCGCGGCCCGAGCGCGAGCCGCTCCCGCCGGTCGACGAGGTCCGCGCGATGTGGGACGAGGAGTTCGAGGCCATGGAGGTCTGGCTGGACAGCCTCGAGGACGCCGACCTCGCCCGGACCGAGGACGACGTCCCGTACTGGCAGTGCCTCCTCCACCTCGCCAACCACGGGACCCAGCACCGGTCCGAGGCGGCCGCGATCCTGACCGGGGCCGGCCACTCTCCCGGCGACCTGGACCTCATCGACTACTGCGAGATCGTCGCCGCCGAACACGAGGACTGACATGGCCCCGCGCATGGAGCTGGTGGCCGGTGAGGCCCGCGAGGTCCTCGTGGTCGTGAGCCTCGACGAGTCGCGCGACGCCTTCCGCGACCGCGGTCGGTTCGATGCCTACCTGGCCCTGGGTGGCGGGATGGACCCGACCTGGCTCGACCTCTTCGCCGAGGCCGTCCGGACCGTCACCGACCAGGACGGTCCGCCCGACTTCATCGACGCCCGCCTCGACCTCGGGGCCACCGAGCCCGTGAGCGAGATCACCGTCGAGCGGGTCGACCCGGCCTGGATCGACGCGATCGCCCGGCTCCCGGACTCGGCGCTCGACGGCATCGCCGGACGCTGGATCGACCGGCTCGAGGAGGAGTTCGGCCCGATCGCCGGCGAGGAGAAGCCCTGGATCCGCGATCTCGCGGGCCAGGTCGTCGGCTTCTGTCGGGCTGCCGACCGCGCCCCCGACGTCATCTTCCTCTGGGCCCTCCGGTGACCGACCCGGATCACGCAGCGTCGTTCGCCGCCAACCAGGCGCTGTGGGACGCCTGGACCGCGGTCCATGCCGCCGGCGAGTTCTACGACCTTGCCGCCTTCCGGGCCGGTGGCGTCCGGGTCCGCGACTATGAGATCGCGGCCCTCGGCGACGTGGCCGGGCGGTCGCTGCTCCACCTCCAGTGCCATTTCGGCATCGACACCCTGTCCTGGGCCCGTCTGGGGGCGCGGGTCACCGGCGCCGACTTCTCGCCGGCCGCGATCCGCCTCGCGCGCGAGCTCGCCGACGACCTCGGCTTCCCCGACGCGCGCTTCGTCGAATCGAACCTGTACGACCTGCCGTCCGTGCTCGACGAGGTCTTCGACATCGTCTACACGTCGCGCGGCGTCCTCGGCTGGCTGCCCGACATCCGGGCCTGGGCCCGGGTCGTGGCCACGTTCCTGGCGCCCGGCGGGACGTTCTTCATCACCGAGGCCCATCCGGTCGCGCAGGCGTTCGACGACGAGGGCGTCGGCCCGGGCGAGCTCCGCCTCCGGTACCCGTATTGGGAGCACCCCGAGCCGCTTGTCTTCGAGGTCAAGGGCTCCTACGCGGATCGTGACGCCGAGGTCGGGGAGCAAACCGAGCATGGCTGGGACCACGGCCTCGGCGAGATCGTGACCGCCCTCATCGAGGCTGGGCTGCGCATCGAGTCGCTCGAGGAGCTTCCGTACCTCGAGTGGGCGGTCGACTTCCTCGTGGAGACGGAGCCCGGGAGCGAGCGATTCGTGCTGCCGCCGGGCACGGCCGGGGAGCTGCCCCTCATGTTCACGTTGCGCGCCACGAAACCGGTCGCCGGCTGAGCCCGGGTACACTCCACGAAGCACATACCGCGAGCGGGCCCCGACTTGGCCCGTCCGGCAACGATGGCAAGGACGGAACCATGACCAAGCACGCCCGACACGAGCGCGAGCAGCGCGCTGCAGAGACGCTCCGCGTCAAGGAGATCGAGGCCGCCTGGCTGGGCAGCCTCTCGACCGCGACGGCCCAGGCCTTCACCGCCGACGTGGCCGCGGCCCGCGCCCGTGCGCCGCAGGAGCCCCAGCCCCCGATGGCCCCCGGCACCGCGCCGCGCCCGCCGCGCCCGGGCCACGAGCCGCGCCCGAGCAAGGAAGAGCGCAAGCGCTCGCGGCCGTTCAAGGACTGATGGCCGCAACCCGCGGGCGGCACTGAGCCGCCCGCAACGCACCCTCAGGCGATGCCGAGGGCGCTCCATGACGGCCCACCCGGCGCCTCGATGAGCTCGACCAGCACACCGTGGCACGACCGCGGATGGATGAACGCCACCGGACCCTCCGCCCCGCGCCGCGGCGCGGAGTCGATCAGCTCCAGGCCGTCGAGCTCCAGGCGGATGAGCGTCTCGGACAGGTTTCCGACCTCGAAACAGACGTGATGGAAGCCCTCGCCCTTGCTGGCGAGGAAGCGCGCACGCCGGTCGTGTCGTCGGTCGGCTGGACGAGCTCGACCTTCGACTCGCCGACGCCCAGGAACGCGATGCGGACGCGGTCGTGCTCGATGTCCATGACCGTCTCGAGCTCGAGTCCGAGCATGTCGCGCCAGAAGCCGAGGGCCGTCTCGATCGACGCGACGATGAGCGCGACGTGGTGGACCTTGCCGAGCCCACGCACGGATTCCGGGATGGGCGCCATGGCGGGTACCTCGCGTGACGGTCGTGGTCCGGCCACGACGAGCAGGGAGCCGTCGCCGGCCCGGGCGCGAGCCTCGGCCGCGGTGGCGATGATCGCGCGGAACGTCGCGGCGTCCGAGGCCGCCAGGCGAGCCGGGTGGTGCCAGGCGACGACGATCGGCCCGGCCTGCGCGCGCTCGGGATGGGCGAGCGACTCCTCGAGGGCGTCCCAGTTGCGACCCGTCCAGTCGGGCAGGCCCAGTCCGACCGCCAGGGCGTCGATGACCGCGGCCTTCGTCGTCGGGCCGTCGAGGACCGCGAACCGGGCGCCGTACTCGTTGGCCGTGGCGGCCAGCACGGCGTCGTCGATCGGCTCGGGACGCTCGACCAGCCCGCCCCCGCCCTCGGGCGAGAGCTGGGCATGCAGCTCCGGGATCAATGGTCGATCCATGCGAACGAATCGTAATGGTCGGCGGTCCAGTACATCTCGCCGTTGGCGCCGGTGACGATGCGCCGGGCACCGCGGTCGTCCGAGCCCGGCGTCGGCACGGTGTACTCGCGGTAGTAGCCGCGCTCCCGGGTCGGCAGGAGGCCCTCGCGGTTCTCGAAGATCGCGCCGTCCTGCGCCTCGGGGAACGGGCCGCCGGCCTCGATCAGGTCGACCGTGACGGCGGCCTCGGGCGGCAGCGCGTCGAGGGCGACGATCGGCAGGCCGCTGGCGTCGTCGACCGGCGCCAGGGTCGCGAGTCGGCTGGAGGGTGCGGGCCGGCACGGGCGGGCGGCTCGGTCCGGGCGTCGACCGCAGCCCGGAGCCGGTCGCGGCTGGGGCGCAGGCCGCCAACACGGCGGCAGCCACGAGCGCGAGCACGGCCAGCGTGATGGTCGGTCGAGGAGATCGTGAGGCGTGGCGCATCCGGCCCAGCGTACCCTCCGGGTCATGACGAGTCCCGTCCGCCCGAGCGCGGTCATCGTGCGCATCGCCGTACCGCGTCCCGTTGCGGCGCTCCGAGCGCGCTGGGACCCGTCGGCGGCCCTCGGGGTGCCGCCCCACGTCACGATCCTGTACCCCTTCGTGCCGGCGTCGCAGCTCGACCCGTCGGTCCGCCGGTCGCTGGCGGCCATCGCCCTCACCACCGAACCGTTCGAGGTCACGTTCGCGCGGATCGGGCGGTTCCCGGGCGTCGTCTATCTCGCGCCGGATCCGGCCGAGCCGTTCGTCCGGCTCACAGAAGCGGTGGCGAGCCGGTTCCCCGAGCACCCGCCGTACGGCGGCGCCTTCGAGGAGGTCGTGCCCCACCTGACGGTCGTGGAGGGTGCCGAGACAGCCTCGGGCGGTCAGTCCACCAGCCTGGACGCGATCGCCAGTGAGGCGACCCGCTCGCTGCCCATCCGGCGAGCCGTTCGCGCGCTCGAGGTCATCGTCCAGGGCGACGACGGCCGCTGGCGGCGCCACTGGCGCCTGGCGCTCGGGGTCAGACCGTGATCAGCTCGCGGTGCTCGCCCCAGGCCACCCGCAGGCGGTCACTGATCTCGCCGACCGTGGCGTAGGCCCGCACGGCCGCGAGGATGGCCGGCATGAGGTTGCCCTCGTCGCGGGCGATGCGCTCGAGCTCGTCCATGGCGGCCGTCCAGGCTTCGGCCGAGCGCTCGCTCCGCACGCGCCGCACGCGCTCGATCTGGCGACGCTCGCCGTCGGGGTCGATCTTCTGGGTCGGCGGCGTGCTGACCTCGTCGTCGCGGAACTTGTTCACGCCCACGACGATCTGGTCGCCGGCGTCGATGGCGCGCTGGACGCGGTAGGCCGCCTCCTGGATCTCGCGCTGCTGGAACCCGCGCTCGATGGCAGCCAGCGTCCCGCCGAGGGCCTCGATCTCGTCGAGATAGGTCCAGGCGGCCGCCTCGAGCTCGTTCGAGAGCGATTCGACGTAGTACGAGCCCGCCAGCGGGTCCGGCGTCTCGGTCACGCCCGCCTCGTAGGCGAGGATCTGCTGGGTCCGCAGGGCCAGGCGGGCGGCGTCCTCGGTCGGCAGGGCCAGGGCCTCATCGCGCGAGTTGGTGTGCAGGCTCTGCGCTCCGCCGAGGACCGCCGACAGGGCCTGGATCGTGGTCCGCACGACGTTGTTGTCGATCGACTGGGCGGTCAGGCTGGATCCGGCGGTCTGGACGTGGAACCGGCACAGCATCGAGCGCGGGTTCGTGGCCCCGAAGCGCTCGCGCATGATCGTCGCCCACATGCGCCGAGCCACGCGGAACTTGGCGACCTCCTCGAAGAGCTCACTCCAGGCGGCGAAGAAGAAGGACAGCCGGCCCGCGAAGTCATCGACGTCGAGGCCGCGGACGACGGCCGACTCGACGTAGGCGATCGCATCGGCCAGCGTGAACGCGAGCTCCTGCGCCGCGGTCGCCCCGGCCTCGCGCATGTGGTATCCGCTGATCGAGATGGTGTTCCACTTGGGCAGCTCGGCGGCGCAGAACTCGAAGACGTCGGTCACGAGGCGCATCGACGGGCGCGGCGGGAAGATGTACGTCCCGCGGGCGATGTACTCCTTGAGGATGTCGTTCTGGGTCGTGCCGGCGATGTTCGCCCGGGGCACGCCCTGGGCCTCGGCCGCGGCGACGTAGAGCGCGAGCAGGATCGGGGCCGTCGCATTGATGGTCATCGAGGTCGAGACCTCGCCGAGCGGCAGGCCGTCGAGCAGGACCGCCATGTCGGCGAGGCTGGCGATCGGCACGCCCACCCGGCCCACCTCGCCCTCGGCCGCCTGGGCATCGGAGTCGTAGCCCATCTGGGTCGGGAGGTCGAACGCCACCGAGAGCCCGGTCTGCCCCTGCTCGAGGAGATAACGGAACCGCTGGTTGGTCTCCTCGGCCGTCGCGAAGCCCGCGTACTGGCGCATCGTCCAGAAGCGGCTGCGATACATGGTCGGCTGGACGCCCCGCGTGAACGGGTACTCGCCGGGCCGGCCCAGGTCGCGGGCCTCATCGAGGTCGGCGGTGTCCGCTGCCGTGTAGAGGTCGCGGATCTCGATCCCCGACGAGGTCTCGAACGGCGATCGACGCTCGGCCGCCGCCTTGACGGCCTTCGCGCGCACGGTCGCCCGCCAGGCCTCCCGACCGGGGTCGCTCCCCTCGCCCACCGGCCGCTCGGGCCGCGTCATCCCACGACCAGGAGGACGTCGCCGATCTCGATCGTCTGGCCGGGCGCGACGGCGACGCGTGCGACCACGCCATCGCGCGGCGACCGCAGCTCGTTCTGCATCTTCATCGCCTCCACCACCAGCAGCTGCTGGCCGGCCACGACGGCGTCGCCGGGTTCGACCGACACGCTGACGATCCGTCCCGGGATGATGGCACGGACCTCGGTCGGTCCGCCATGGCCCACGCCGGCCTCACCGCGCCGGGCACGCTCGCGCAGGGCGGCGCGGGCCGCCGACTCGACCTCGAGCTCGATCCGCCAGCCATCGACGACGACCTCGCGGCGGACGACACCCCGGGAGTCCGGACGGTCAGACGGCTCGAGGAGCACGCGGGTCGTCGTGACGTGGCCCGGATCCGGGGTCGGAGACGGTCAGGGTCGCCCGGCCGTGGCCCTGGTCGCGAAGCTCGGCCCGCGCGGCGTCCGCGGGCTCGACCACCAGCGGGGGCAGGCCGACGTGAGCCAGCGCAGGAGCGAGGGTCACGCGGACCGCCCGAGGATCGAGCGGGGCGGGCGCGGCCGACGCCGGTGTGGGCTCATCGCCCGGACCGTCGGCGACGAGCTCCGCGTCGCCTTCGCTCATGCCGGCCACCGGTCGATGGCCGTCGCCCGGCCGTCGCGCCGCCAGGCGCCATCACCTTCGTCCGGGAGTGCGGGGCCACGCGCAGCCTGGCCTCCCGTGTCCGGAGCGGCGCCCAGAGATCCCTGCGAGGACCCAGACGGCGATCCCGGCGGGCGCCCGGTGGACCCAGCCGCGCCCGCCAGGGCATCCAGCCCGGCTGCCAGCTGTGCCGCCTCCGCCGCGACGCGCAGCTGGGCCGGACCATCCCAATGCTCCGCTACCCAGCCGGTCGACAGCTCGGCGGCCGCGAAGCCCGCGTGCCGGGCCACGAACCGGTGGAACGGCAGGGTCGTCTGGACGCCGCTGATCTCGGTCTCGTCGAGGGCGCGCCGCAGGCGGTCGATGGCGCTCGGCCGGTCTGCGGCATGGACCATGAGCTTGGCGATGAGGTTGTCGTACTCCGCGGGGATCCGCTCCCCCGCCTCGATCGCGGTGTCGACGCGGACGCCCGGCCCCGACGCCATCGACCAGCGGCGTACCCGCCCGGGCGTCGGCGCGAAGTCCCGGCCCGGGTCCTCGGCCGAGAGACGGACCTCGATGGCGTGGCTCCCCGGATCGGCCGCCGCGGCCGCGGCGGACAGCGCGCCCTGCGACAGCGGCAGACCGGCGGCCAGCCAGAACTGTTCGCGCACGATGTCGAGGCCAGACACGAGTTCCGTGACGCCGTGCTCCACCTGGAGTCGGGTGTTGACCTCGAGGAAGTAGAACGCACCGTCGGGCGCGCGAAGGAACTCGGCCGTCGCCGCGTTGCGCAACCCCGCCGCCGTCGCGACGCGGACCGCCTGCTCGTGGAGCGCACGGCGCTCGTCGGGCGTCAACCCGGGAGCGGGCGCCTCCTCGACGAGCTTCTGGTGCCGACGCTGCAACGAGCAGTCCCGCTCACCGATCGCGACGACCCGGCCGGTCATGTCGCCCAGCAGCTGGACCTCGACGTGGCGGGCTGGAACGATCTCCCGTTCCAGATAGACCGATCCGTCGCCGAAGGCCGAAAGGGCCTCCGCTGACCCAGCGGCCAACGCCGCGGGCAAGTCCAACGCCCGCTCGACTCGTCGCATCCCTCGACCACCGCCACCGGCGGCCGCCTTGACGAGGAGCGGGAACCCGATCGCCTCGGCCTCCGCGACGATCGAGTCGACCTCGTCGGCACGATCGACCGGCGCCGGCTCCAGCGTCCCGGGCACGGCTTCGACGCCGACCGACCGAGCGGTCCGTCGCGCATGCAGCTTGTCACCGAGCGCATCGATCGCGGCCGACGATGGACCGACGAACGCGACGCCGGCGTCCTCGACGGCACTCGCGAACGCAGCCCGCTCGGCGAGGAAGCCGTAGCCCGGATGGACGGCATCGGCGCCCGTGGCCCGGATCGCATCCATGACGGCCTCGATGCGCAGGTAGCTCTCCCCCGGCGATGCCGGCCCCAGCCGGACCGCGATGTCGGCGAGACGGACGTGGGCTGCCTGGGCGTCGGCATCCGAGTAGACGGCGACCGCCTCCATGCCGAGTTCGTGGCAGGCCCGGATGATGCGGACCGCGATCTCGCCGCGGTTGGCGACGAGGACTCGGCCGAATGGCGGCTGGCGCCGTGCCTCGTCGTCTTTGCGCAAAGACGTCCCGGCCTCAGAGCGGGATGTTGCCATGCTTCTTTCGTGGATTCGTGTCGCGCTTGTCCTGGAGGACCTCCAGCGCACGGATCAATTGCGGTCGCGTCTCCGACGGCTTGATGACCGCGTCGACGTACCCGCGCGCCGCGGCGATGTACGGGTTCGCGAAACCGGTCTCGTACTCCTCGACCAGCCGTGCGCGCTCCGCGACCGGATCGGCGGCCCCCTCGATCGCATCCTTGAAGATGATGCTGACCGCGCCGTCGGCACCCATCACCGCGATCTCGGCCGTCGGCCAGGCGAAGTTCATGTCACCGCGGATATGTTTGCTGCTCATGACGTCATAGGCGCCGCCGTACGCCTTACGCGTGATGACCGTGACCTTGGGGACCGTCGCCTCGCAATACGCGTACAGCAACTTCGCCCCGTGCTTGATGATCCCACCGTGCTCCTGGTTGACGCCCGGCAGGAAGCCCGGCACGTCGACCAGCGTCACGATCGGGACGTTGAAGCAATCGCACGTGCGGATGAAGCGCGCCGCCTTGATCGACGCATCGATGTCGAGCGCGCCAGCGAGGACCGCTGGTTGCTGCGCGACGATGCCGACGCTGCGGCCGCCCATGCGCGCGAACCCGACGAGGATATTCGGCGCGTAGCCGGGCTGGATCTCGAGGAAGTCGCCATCGTCGATGATCCGGTCGATGACCTCGTGCATGTCGTAGGGGCGCGATGGATCGTCGGGCACGACGCGATCGAGTTCCACGTCCATCCGGTCAATGGGATCACCGACACCGATGCGCGGCGCGTCGGCCAGATTGTTCTGCGGCAGATGCGCGAGCAATCGACGTACGCCATCGAGCGCCTCGCCCTCGTCGCGCGCCGCGAGGTGCGCGACACCACTCCTGGTCGTGTGCGTCAGCGCGCCACCCAGGAACTCCGAGTCCACTTCCTCGTGTGTCACGGTCCGCACGACGTTCGGGCCGGTGACGAACATGTAGCTCGTGCCCTCGACCATGATCGTGAAGTCGGTCATCGCAGGCGAGTAGACGGCACCGCCGGCGCACGGACCGAGGATGACGGAGATCTGCGGCACGACGCCGGACGCCATCACGTTGCGCAGGAAGATCTCGGCGTAGCCACCGAGCGACGCGACGCCCTCCTGGATCCGCGCACCACCCGAATCATTGAGACCGATGACCGGCGCACCGACCTTCATCGCGAGATCCATGATCTTGCAGATCTTTTCGGCATACGCCTCGGACAGCGAGCCACCGAAGACGGTGAAGTCCTGACTGAAGACGAAGACGAGTCGCCCATCGATCGTGCCGTGACCCGTGACGACGCCATCGCCGAGCACGAGTTGGTCCTCCAACCCGAAATCACTCGATCGATGCGTCACGAACGCATCGAGCTCCACGAACGACCCGGCGTCCAGCAGGAGATCGAGTCGCTCGCGAGCCGTCAGCTTGCCCGCGGCGTGCTGTCGCTCCACGCGAGCCGGCCCGCCGCCGAGCCGCGATTCCTCGCGCATGCGCTCGAGTCGCGCGAGCCGTTCTTCATTCGTGGGCAAACGTCGACCCTCCCATCGGGTGCGTCTTTGCGCAAGGACAGGACCATCATAGACGCGCGTGACGTCGCTCCAACGGCCCACACGGCGTGTTCGAACCGCCCGAAGGCGTCCCCACAACGACGTCGGGGAACGACCGGATATCCACAGAAATGGTGAACAACTCCCATTCCTTGTGGATAACCGAGGTGTATCGCGCGACGGCGCAGGGAGTAGGATGACCCGCACTCCCCCGTCAGCCCTCCCCCGCCGAATCGATACCGGCCGATGATTTCGAGGTGATGCCCCGGTGACCCAAGTGATCGCGATCGCGAACCAGAAGGGTGGCGTCGGCAAGACGACGACGGCGATCAACCTGGCCGGCGCCCTCGCCGAGGAGGGCAAACGTGTCCTCTGCATCGACATGGACCCACAGGCGAATCTGACCGCCGGCCTCGGTATCAACCTCAACACGGTCAATCAATCGATGGCCGACGTCCTCGCGGACGGCCGCTCGTCGCTGCACGATGTGATCATCCCGACGGAGACGGCGGGCATCGATGTCGCGCCGGCCCACATCGATCTGGCATCGACCGAAGGCGAACTGTTCACGGCGCTTGGTCGCGAGCAGATCCTGCGCGAGGCGCTCGAGAACGAGATCGGCGACTACGACTACGTGATCATCGACTGCCCACCGAACCTCGGGCTGCTCACCGTCAACGGGCTCGTGGCGGCGACCGGCGTCATCATCCCGGTCCAGACGCAGTACTACGCGATGAAGGGCCTCACCAATCTGGTGAAGGTCATCAACGCGATCCGGCTCAAGCTGAACCGTGACCTGCGGATCCTCGGCCTGTTGCCGACGTTCTACGACGGGCGGACCAACCTGGCCAAGGACATGCTCGACGAACTGCGCGTCGTCGGCGACCACCACGTGTTCAACAGCATCGTCCGCAACACGGTCAAGCTCGGCGAGGCCCCCCTGGTGGGCCGCCCGATCACGTCGTACGCGAGCAACACGGATGCGGCCCGCACGTACCGTGAACTCGCTCGAGAGGTGGTGGAACTTGGCTCGCACTGATTTCCGCGCTGCCGCCGCGCGTCGGCTGTCGGAGGAACGCGAACTCTCCCCCGCCATCGTCAGCCTGATCTCCTCGGACAGTCCGACACGCAGCGTCGGTGTCCGGGTCGTCCCGGTCGATCACATCGAGCCCAATCCCGAGCAGCCGAGGCTGGTGTTCAACCAGGAGACGCTCGACGAGCTGACGGCGTCGGTCCGCGAGCATGGCGTCCTGCAGCCGATCCTCGTCCGCCCCACCGGACCCAATCGATATCAGATCGTCGCCGGCGAACGCCGCTGGCGCGCGTCGAAGCAGGCCGGGCTTGACACGATCCCGGCGCTCATCGAAGACATCGACGACGACACGGCGCTGGAGATCTCGATCATCGAGAACCTGCAGCGCGAGGACATCTCTCCGCTCGACGAAGCGGCCATGTACGACCGGATGGTCCGCGAGCACGGGTACAGCATCCGCAAGCTGGCCGACAAGCTGGGCAAGGACAAGGGCTATCTCGAGAACCGGCTCCGGCTGGCCGATGCGCCGGTCGAGGTCCGGGAGCTCGTGTCCTTGCGCAAAGACACGCTGTCCCACGCCTACGAACTGATGAAGGTCGAGGACCCCAAGAAGCGTCGCCGTCTGGCCGATCAGGTCGCCCGTGGCGAGCTGACCCTGGTCAAGCTGCGCGACAAGATCGAGGGTCGCCGGACGACCCGGACCGCCCGGTCGGTCGAGGTATCGATCGTCGAGGTCGACGGCCCGGTCGAGGAGGACGCGTTCGAGGCCCCTGAGCCAGTGGACACGGACGCGCCCGAGACCTGGACGCAGACGCCGGCCACGATGGACCTCAGCGAGGACTCGCTGGTCAATGCCAAGTCGTCCCTGGCCGACGCCATCGAGGAGCTGGTCGGGGTGCTCCGAAGCCCCGACGCGGTGCGCTCGATCCCGGATGTCGACCGGGCGAACCTCGCCAAGTACCTGACGATCGCGAAGCTCCGCCTGGAGAACGCCATCGCGATCGTCCGCTCGGGTGACCCGGGAGCCTGACCCGGCACTCCTCCTGCGACCCGGAAGCGACGAAGCCGGCGCCATCGGCGCCGGCTTCGTGCCATCCCTGGGGTGACGGATGGTCGATGTTCAGTGAGCGTGGTCCACGACGAGGGACAACGAGGCGGACGGGCCGTCGTTAGGCGGAGGGCGGAGCGTCGTGCTTGGTCAACGACGGAACGTGGCGCGCCCACGCACCACGCCGGCGAGGCGAAGCCGGTCAGGCGACCCGATCAGGCGACCGCGATCAGCCAGGCGATCCCCGTCACGGCCGCCCCGACCGCCTGGAGCTCCCATGCCCGCTCCCGTCTCGCCGGTTCGCCCTGTCGTCCGAGCACGGTCCCGCCAAGGATGATCGCGATACCGACGCCGACGCCGACCACTGCCGACCCACCGGCGCCGTAGGCCACCAGTGACCCGACCGCGATCAAGGCCGCCGCCGACCAGCAGGCGACCAGCGCCCACCACGATCGCTCGAGGCCCAGCGCCGTGGCCACGGTGCGCGTGCCCGCATCCCGGTCGCGCTCGAGGTCGACCCGTGCGTTCCCGACCGCCAGGGCCGCGCCGGCCACCGCGGCCATCGGCACGAGCGCCACGAACCACGGGGCGAGGGTCCCGGTCGCCCCCAACCAGCCGTACACGGGCAGGAGCGGGATCCCCACGGCGAACGGCACCCACGACCAGCTGGTGCCCTTGGCCACGAGGTCGTACGCGGCCCCGATACCGAGCACGACCAGCGCCAGGACGAGCGTCGACACGCCGCTCGGGAGCGCGAGGACCAACCCGAGCAGGGCGGCGCCCACAACGACCAGCCGGGCGACCTGCGGGGTGACGAGACCGGCCGGGATGGGCTTGCCCGGCTTGCGCCCGAGGTCCTGAGGGGCGTCCACGAGGTCGTTGAGGGCGCCGATCGAGGCCTGCAGGGCGGTCATGGATGCCCCCAGACGGATCGCCACCGATGGGTCGGCGCCGGCCACGATGGCCGCGCCGCCGACGACGAGCCCGTCGAGGACCGACGGGAAGGGATGGACGAGTCGCAGGCGCCCCAGCCAGGCCGCGGACCCGTCAGACGTAGACGAGCTCCTCGAAATTGGCGAGGAGGTAGTCGATGAGCTGCTGGCGACCCTTCGGGGAGGTCGCCCGGATGCCGGGCACGAGGTGGAACAGGGCGATGGTCGGGACCATCAGGTGGCCGCTCGCGTCGCGTCCGACCGTGGCCGGCGCGCCGCCGCCGGCGGCGTAGACCCGCTCGAGGTCGGCGTCGCTCAGGCTCGCGGCGGTGCGGAAGTCATCGATGACCCGGGTGACCCCGCGGCGCTTCGCGACGTCGCGCATCATCTCGGCGGCCCAGATGTCGATCTGCTCGTCGCTCTGCTCGTCGAGGCGCGTCCGATACTCCGCCGGGTCGGCCGACAGACCGGTGCCTGCCACGGTCCCTCCTGCTGTGTGGTCGTCCGGCCGAGTATGCCAGACCGGTCGCCCCAGCCGCCGGTCGCTGGAGCCGTGGCCCCATCCGATGGCCTCGCGAGACCCATCGTGACCGGACCAGCCACCACCTCAGGCGGCGCCGCGGTCCTCCGCGGTCGAGGCGGCGTCGACGGCCGCCATGGCTGCCTCGCGGCTGCCCTCCGGCCAGTCGTTGAAGAGCTCGGTGACCCACCGCGCGACGCGGCCGGGTGGCGGCACGGCCGGGGCGTCGGCGAGCAGGCTCAGCATGGAGGCCCTGAGCTCCCCGGTCGCGGCGGCGATCCCCGCCCGGTCCGGCCGGCCAGCCGACACGATCGGTTCGCCGACCCGCACCCGCACCCGGCTGCCGAACCGCACCCAGCTCGTCCCGTTGATGGCGATCGGTACCAGCGGGATGTGCGAACGCATCGCGAAGTACGCCGGACCCTCATTGAGGGCCTGGAGGTCGGTCTCGACCGGCCCGATGCGCCCCTCCCCCGCGATGGCCACGACGCCGCCGGAGTCGATGACCGCGGCGACATGGCGGGTCGCCTCGAGCAGGTCGTTCTTGCCCGGCTTGTACGGGATCGTCGTGCCCGTCCAGTGCATGAGCCGGTTGCGGCCACCGACCGCCATGTCCTCCTCCTTCGGACCGAAGAACCACAGGCGCGGGCGGAACGGGAGGACGGCCATGAGCACGAACGGATCCGTCCACGACAGGTGGTTGAAGCAGTAGATGGCGGGGCCGTCGGGCAGGTGCTCACGGCCCTCGAAGCGCACGCGGAGCCACGCCCGAGCGATCGCGAACGCGACGAGCCGGGCCAGCCAGTAGCGCAGGGTCCTCCGCCAAGCCGCGACGGGCGGCCCGGGCAGGACCCGGCGGGCGACCGAGCGTGCGCCGTTCACGCGACGCCCGTCCCGTGCCGGGCGGGCTGGATCTGCTCGGGGTCCAGGTCGGCGAGCCGTTCGAGCACGACGTCCGCGAGCTCGCGCGCTCCCGGCGCCGGCGGCACGGACGCGTTGGGCACGAGGACGACCGTCATCCCGGCCGCGCGGGCGGACCGGACGCCGTTGATCGAGTCCTCGATGACGAGGCACGTCGCCGGGTCGGCCCCGAGCTGCCGGGCGGCCTCGAGATAGACGTCCGGCGCGGGCTTGCCGTGCTCGACGTCGTCGGAGGAGACCACCACGCCGAACGTGTCGGTGAGGCCGGTCGCGGTCAGGGCGGCGCCGATGACGTCCCGGTGCGCGGACGATGCGATGGCCACGGGTCGCTCGGCCGCGATGCGGCGAACCGCCTCGACGGCGCCATCGATGACGGGCGCCCCTTCATGCTCGAACCGCTCGACCACGCCGTCCACGATCGTGCGCTCGATCGTCTCGGCCGGCACGTCCAGGTCGAGCCGGTCGCGCATGATCCGCGCCCAGGCGCCGGAGTTCGCGCCCATCACGGCCGCCCGATCCTCGGTCGTCCAGGTCCGGTCGTGGTCGCGGGCGAAGGCCACCCGAACCTCGTCCCACCAGATCTCGGAATCCACGAGGACGCCATCGAGGTCGAAGATCACCGGTCCGTCCAGCTCAGCCTCCCGAGGGTGGCGGCAGCTGGGGCACCGGCTTGGCCGGCGGTTTGCTGGCGGCGCGTCGGGACGGGCCCCGGCCAGGCCCGGCCGCCGTCGGCGGGGTCCGCCCGTCGATCGCCGCGAAGATCTGCAGCGCGAAGCCGGCGATCGCGTCGGCCTCGTCGTCCGAGCCCTTGAGCACGTGGCCCTCGACCTGGAAGCTGAGGAGGCGGTGCCCGCCGGCGACCTCCATCGCGAGCTCGCCGGACTGGACGCGGTTCCAGCGGATGAGCTTGCCCGAGGCGCGCGGCCCTTCCCCCGGGACGTTCACGCGGACGTGGACCTGGAGGAGTCCGGAGGCGGTCGGGATCAGCAGCACGTACCGAACGGCGGGGTCCTCGCCCCAGAGGACCCAGCACGTCGGATCGGCGTCGGCGCCCATCGCGGTGATCACCGGCTCGATGACGTTGATGACCTTCGTGGTCATCGAATCGCGGTGCGGCGTCCGCCCCCGCCAGTCGCTCAGCCGCATCGTCACCCTTCCTCGGAGCCGTGGAGCGCGATGCCCCACGAAGCTCGCCCGAGGCTAGCACAGGGGTGTCGTCTCGAGCCCGAGGGACGGGCGCGGGCCCCCACCCGCCCCGTACGATGCCCCGTGATGGACGAGTCGGTGCTGCCCTGGATCACAGGCCTCGCGGCGGTCGGCGTCGGCGCCGGGCTGTGGCTCCTCGTGCGCGGCATGGGCGGCTACCGGGCGGCCGCCCGGATCGGCGACACCGGCACCTCGACGATCGCCTCGCTGGCCGCCGGTGAGGTCCGCGTGAGCGGCGTCATCGAGGCCGCCGAGCTGACCCTCGTGTCCCCGCTCCAGAGCCAGCCGTGCGTCTACTACCGCGCCTCGGTCAGTGGCGAGGACGACGCCCGCGACCCACTGTCCGGGTTCCAGGAGGAGCGCGCGGTCGGCTTTCGCGTCCGGGACGCCAGCGGTGACATCCGGGTGTTCCCGCGCGAGGCCCGCTGGGACGCACCGGTCGGCTACGACGAGCGCACGGACACGCTCGGCGACGAACCGTCGGGGCTCGATCTGCGTGACGGCAGCGCATTCGCGCCGGCGGAGGTCGACCGCGCGGCCGCGATCGCGGCCCTCCTCACCGTCCAACAGCCGCGCGATGACGGGGACCCCCGCCTGCGCGTCCCGGGTCGTGGCCAGCGGCACTACCAGGAGGCGCGCCTGGCCGTCGGGGACGCGGTCACGATCATCGGGCGGGCGCTGCCCTTCAGCGACCTCGACGACCCGGCGGAGGCCGACGTCGCCGACGACAGCGCGATCGCCGCGGACGACCCGGAGATCGCCGCGAACCTCGCCGAGGCGCAGGCCGCGGGCATCCTGACCGACCCGGCCACCGCGTGGGGCAACGCGGCGATCCCGGGCTTCGGCATCGGCCGGCCGACGCGGTCGCCGACGCTCGACCCGGCGGCCACCCGAGGGGCGCTGGGCTCGGCCGATGACGCCGCGCAGGCCGAACGCCGCTTCGCCATCGCCCCCGAGACCCTCGTGCTCGCGAGCGCCCCCGACGTCCCGCTGCTGATCGCCGCGGGCACCCCGGGCGTCGCCGTCGAACGCCAGCAGGACCGGTTCGTCGTCGGCCTGTTCGGGGCGATCCTGGCCATCGGGTCCGCGGTCGTGCTGGCCGTCGGCCTCGGTGGTTCGGCCCGGTGAAACCGGAGGCCTATGCCGCGGCCTTCGCCGTCGGCCTGCTCATCGCCATCGTGGTGTTCATCGCCGTCGTCGACTACAACGCGGTCGTCGCGCTGCGCCAGCGCATCGACAAGGCGTGGGCGAACATCGATGTCGTGCTCGAGCAACGCCACGACCAGCTCCCCGCCCTCGTCACGGCGGTCCGCGGCCTGATGGCCTACGAACAGGACGTGCTGGCCGAGGTGACCCGCGCCCGGGCGGCCTATTCGCGCACGGAGCCGATTCCCGACAAGGCCGTCCACAGCGAGGCGACGACCATGGCCGTGCGCTACCTCCTCGCGGTCGTGGAGGCCTACCCGGACCTCCACGCGCATGCGAACGTCCTCGCCCTGCAACACGAGATCGAGCGCCTCGAATCGATGATCGCGGACCGCCGCGAGCTCTATAACGACCAGGTCAATCGCTACAACACGAGGATCGCGACGCTCCCGACGATGCTGCTCGCGCGAACGCTCGGCTGGCGGCGTCGGCCGTTCTTCGCTGCGGACCCGGACAGCGCCGTCCGCCCGGACACGCGGCTGTGAACGCTCCCCTCCCCGAGCGCCAGCTCTATCTCGTCCGCCACGGCGAGACGGAGTGGGCGCGGCTCGGGCGGCACACCGGGCGCACGGACATCCCGCTCACCGACACGGGGCGCGACCAGGGCCGAGCCCTCGGGCGGCGGCTCATCGGGCACCCGTTCGCCCTGGTCCTGACCAGCCCGCTGTCGCGCGCCGCCGAGACGGCCGCCCTCGCCGGGTACCCGGCGGCCATCCCCGACCCCGACCTCCAGGAATGGGACTACGGCGCGCTCGAGGGACGCGAGACCGCCGAGATCCGCACCGAGTTCCCCGACTGGGCGATCTGGACCGGGCCGTGGCCCGACGGCGAGACCATCGACGACGTGGCCGCCCGTGCCGACCGCGTGATCGCCCGTTGCCGTGCCGCGGACGTGACCGGCGACAGCCTCGTCTTCGCCCACGGCCACCTTCTGCGGATCCTCGCCGCTCGCTGGCTGGGCCTGCCGGCCACCGGCGGTTCGATGCTGGCGCTCGGGACGGCGACGCTCGGGATCCTCGGGTGGGACCGCGAGCGCCCGGTCATCGAGACCTGGAACGAGGCCTGCCACCTCGCGGAGTGACCCGCGGCTGGCGCCGTCGCCGGCTAGCGCCCGTCGCTGGCGCCGCTTGACGGACCGGCGTACGATAGACCGACCGTCGGTTTATCAATGGAGGCCGGATGGCCCGGACGCTCGATCCCACCGCCCACGCGCTCCGCCGCGACGAATTCATCGACGTCGCGCAGCGGTTGATCGCGCAGAAGGGCTACGACGCCTTGAGCATCCAGGAGGTGCTCGACGAGCTCGGCGCGTCGAAGGGTGCGTTCTACCACTACTTCGATTCCAAGGGCGCGCTGCTCGAGGCAGTCGTCGAGCGGATGACCGACTCGGCCTTCACCCTGCTCGCCGCCCTGGCCGACGATCCCGACCTGCCCCCGCCCCAGAAGTTCGAGCGGCTGTTCTCGTCCCTGGCCGATTTCAAGAGCCAGCGCCGGGACTTCCTGCTCTCGCTCATCGAGGTGTGGTACTCGGACGGCAACGCCCTGATGCGCGAGCACCTGCGGCGAGGCATGGTCGTCCGCCTGCAGCCCGTTCTCGCCGACATCGTCCAGCAGGGCCGCGCCGACGGGAGCTTCACCACCCAGGACCCGGACGCCGTCGCCGGCGTCATCGTCTCGCTGATGCAGGGCGCGAACGAGACGGCCGGGCGGCTCTACCTCGCCTACGAAGACGGCGCCGCGACCATCGACGACGTCGAGCGCACATTGCAGGGCTACAGCATCGCCCTCGACCGGATCCTCGGCCTGCCCGACGGATCCCTCGTCGTGGGCGACCCGGCCGTCCTGCGCCAGTGGTTCGCCTGACGGCGACCGATCGAGGAGCGACATGACCGCGATCATCGAGATCGAGCAGCTGACCAAGTCCTACGGGTCACACCGGGGCATCATCGACGTCGACCTGGCCGTCGACGAGGGCGAGGCGTTCGGCTTCCTCGGCCCCAACGGTGCCGGCAAGACCACGACGATCCGGACCCTGCTCGATCACCTGCGACCGACCTCCGGGCGGGCGCGCATCTTCGGCATCGAGACGACGGTCGACCCGGTCGCCATCCATCGCCGCATCGGGTACCTGCCCGGTGAGTTCGCGCTCTACGACAAGCTCACCGGCGGCCAGACGATCGAGTATTTCGGCAACCTGCGCGGCGGCGTGGACGCGGCGTATCGCGATTCGCTCGTCGCCCGCCTCGACATCGACCCGTCGCGGCGCTTCCGCGAGTACTCGAAGGGCAACAAGCAGAAGATCGGCCTGGTGGTCGCGCTCCAGCATCGGCCGGACCTGCTGATCCTCGACGAGCCGACCTCGGGCCTGGACCCGCTCGTCCAGCAGACCTTCTACGAGGTCATCCGCGAGGCCAAGGCCGAGGGCCGCACGGTCTTCCTCTCGAGCCACATCCTCTCCGAGGTCGAGCGGACCTGCGACCGGGTAGCGATCATCCGCGATGGCCGGCTGGTGCGGGTGGGAAGCGTGGAATCGCTGCGTGACCTCGCTCATCACCAGGTCGAGCTGCGGTTCGACGGCGCGCCGCCGGTGGCGGCGTTCGAAGGACTGCCGGGCGTGAGCGAGCTGGAGGTCGAGGGTGAGACGCTCCGGATGCGCGTGTCGGGCGACATCGCCCCGATCGTGCGGGCCGCGGCCGCCGTGGACCTGCGCGACTTCGTGAGCCGCGAGCCCTCGCTCGAGGAGACCTTCCTCGCCGAGTACGGCCGGACGCCGGTGGAGGCCGCCTGACATGGCCGTCCAGGCAGGCACCCCCAGCTCCCCCGCCCTACCGGCCGAACCATCCGCGCTGAGCCGCATCTACGGCTTCGGCAGCGTCTTCGCCAAGACCATCCGGGATTCGCGCCGGGCGATGATCATCGTCGCGGCCGTCCTCGGCCTGCTCCTCCTCGCGGTGAGCAAGGCCATCGTCTCCGAGTTCACGACCGTCGAGGCGCGCCAGCAGATGGCCGACCTCATCGCCGCGGTCCCGCCCATCCTGCAGGGCCTCGCCGGGCGCCCGATCCACGTCGAGACCCTGGGCGGCTACGTCAACTACAAGTACGGGACGTTCTTCCCGCTCGTGGCCAGTCTGTGGTCGATCCTCGCCCTGTCCGGCACGCTCGCCACCGAGTCGCGCCGCGGCAGCATGGAATTCCTCGCGGCCGCTCCGATCTCGCGACGCCGCATCGCCATCCAGAAGCTCGCCGGCCACATCGTCCCGCTGACCATCGCCATCGGCTTCGTCTTCCTGGCCCTGGCCGTCGTCGGCAGTTCGTTCGCGGTCCTGCCGGGCGACGCGTTCGGGCTCGAGACGGCCGCGGCCTACGCGATCTGGCTGGAGCTGCTCGCCCTCGTCGCCGGCGCCCTCGCGTTCGCCATCGCCCCGTTCCTGGGCCGTGGCGCGGCGATCGGCTTCGCCAGCGCGGTCATGTTCGGTGGCTTCATCCTCAACGGCTACCAGTTCGCCATCCCGGGCCTTGCCCCGTTCGCCAACCTGACCTGGTTCGGCTGGACGACGAACCACATCCCGCTGGCCGGCCAGACCGACTGGCCGTCGCTCGGGATCGTCGCCGTCGTGGCGCTCGTCTTCTTCGTCATCGGCGTGGAGGCGTTCGTCCGGCGCGACCTCGGTGCGACCAGCGCGGTGCCGACCCCATCGCTGCCGCGGGCCATCGTCGGGCTGCGCGGGCCGGTCGGCCGGGCCTTCGGCGAGGCCTTCGCCACGGCCGCGGCCTGGGGCATCGGCATCGGGCTGTTCGGGCTCGTCCTTGCCGGCTCGGGCAATGCCTTCGTCGAACAGCTCGCGTCATCGCCCGACGTCATGAAGCTGCTCTCGAGCGTCTTCCCGAACGCCAACATCGCGTCCGTCGGCGGCTTCCTCGAGCTCGTGTTCGTGCAGTTCGGGCTCGTGCTCGCCGGCCTAGCCGCCGCGACCCTCGTGGCCAAATGGGCCTCGGACGAGACGTCGGGGCGGCTCGAGATGGTCCTCGCCACGCCGCTCGCCCGGCGCCGCTGGGTCACCGCGGGCGGCCTCGCCATGCTCATCGCGATCGCGTTCATCACGGCCCTGACCGGCCTGGGCATCCTCCTCGGGGCGCTCATCACCGGTGGCGACGTCGTCACGCCGGTGGCCGGCGTGCTCGTGGTCGGGCTCTACGCGGCCGCGATGACCGGCGTCGGGTTCGCCATCGGCGGGATCTTCGGCACGGGCGTCGCCGCGGCGGCCGTGGCGATCATCGTCATCGTGACCTGGTTCATCGACATCATCGCGCCGGCCCTCAGCCTGCCCGAGGCCATCCACGGGCTCGCGCTGTCAGCCCACTACGGCCAGCCGATGCTCGGCCAGTGGGACGGCACGGGCATCGTGCTCTCGGTCGTCCTGGCGGTCGCCGGGGTGCTGGTGGGGGCGTGGGGGTTCGGGCGGCGCGACCTGCGCGGCTGATCGACGGGCCGGCGCAGGAGCCTCCACCGACCTTGACGCGCTCATGGTCGATGGGGTACACCTGCGCCGCCCACACATCGTGGCCCCGCACGTGAGGAGCTAGACGCATCGTCCGTCTCGACCGCCGACCGTCACGTCGCTATCGATCGATCACGGGTGGCTGCCCCGGCCGCCCGCCACGGAGGAACGTCTCGCGATGAAAAACCCACCCATCCTCATCTCGGTCCTCGGCTTCTTCGCCGCTTTGGCGGGCTTCGGGTACATCTTCTTCGGCCTGCGGGTCCTCGGCTTCGACTGGTTCGGGGCCTTCGGTGACCTCCCCGCCTTCAACGACGTCGGGATCTGGGGCTGGCTGGCCCTCGGCCTCGGCATCCTGTGGCTCGTCGTGGCAGTCGGCCTGTGGGCCATGCAGCCGTGGGCCTGGCTGACGGCGATGCTCATCGCCGGCCTGGCGCTCCTGGAGGCCTTCATCGCGTTCATCCAGTTCCCCGGCACCGGCTATGGGTTCGCGATGGCGCTGCTGCCGATCCTGATCATCATCTACCTGATGTCGTCGAGCGTGAAGGCCGCGTTCGGCATGGAGGATCCACCCGCCGCAAGTTGACCGCTGCGCGCCACAGGGCGCGACCAACGGATAACAGGTGAGGCCGGCGCAAACGCGTCGGCCTCATCGATTTCGGCCGGACAGGGCAGGCTGGCCAGCAGGTGCCGGCGCGCATCTGACTGTTGACTCGCACAAACGGACCGCGTCTACGCTCACGCGGCTGACGGGCGGTGGCGTTGCCACGGGGCCGCGACGGCAGACCCTCCGAGGAGCTGCCCGATGCCTCGTCCCCGACTGCCCGCGCGGGCCCACAGCTTGCGCATCGGAATCGTGTCCGCCGCCCTGATCGCGGTAGCCGCCTGCGGCGGCAGCGGCGCGTCGACCGTGCCGTCCGCTGCGATGGCCACGCCGTCAGCCGCGGCGGCCTTGCCTTCAGCGGCCGCGGCCTCGCCTTCGGCCGCGATGACATCGGAGGCGCCGACCGTCAGCCCTCAGGAAACATCAGGCACCGTCGACTCCACTCCCAGTGGTTCGCCCCTGACGCTGCTCTGGCAGACGAAGGGCCCCTCCGGCGCCGAACTAGTGGATCCCATCCACCTTGCGATGAGCCCCGACGGGAACATCTACGTCGGCAGTGCCACGCCATCTGGACTCATCCAGGTCTTTGACCCGAACGGCAAGTTCGTGACCGGATGGGGATCGAAGGGCTCGGCCGATGGGGAATTCAGCTTCCTGCTGGGCCTCGGCATCGACCCCCAGGGGAACGTCTACGCCGGCGATTTCAGCAAGGCTCGAGTCAACAAGTTCGACGGCGCTGGCTCGTTCCTGCTGCAGTGGCCGACGGAGCAGCCTGTCGGGCCTGCTGGCGTGGCGGTCGATGGACAAGGGAACGTCTTCGTGGTCAATCACCGCACGCATGATCATCAGATCCAGAAGTTCGACGCCAGCGGCGAGCTGGTTGCGGAATGGGGCAGCAATGGGGCCGGGGAAGGCCAGATCGGCGCGGGGGCGTCCAGCGGGCCGGAAGATCTCGCCGTCGACGGCGAAGGGAACGTCTACGTTGCCGACCGGGTGAACGACCGGGTCGAGAAATACGACGGCAACGGGAAGTTCCTCGCCACGATCGGCACGCCAGGGACATCGGGTCAGGGCCAGCTGTCAGGACCCGGCGACGTGACGGTCGATGGGGACGGGAATGTCTACGTCCTCGACGATGCCTTCCTGCAGAAGTTCGACCCGAGCGGAGCGTTTCTTGCGGAGTGGTCACGCGGCACGGGCCCGCTCCAAAACGCCGGCGAGGTCATGGCAGACGCGAACGGCGATCTCTACGTGAACACGGATGTCCTTCTCGAGAAGTTCAGTCAGTGAATCAGCCGTCACCTGGGCAGATCCATGCATGGACCCGTTCAACGGGGCCACGGGATCGCGAGTCTGGGGACCGGAGCCGAGCTGACGCCAAGGCTAGCCGTCAGCGCTTCGCGCTCGTTATCTCGTTGGACATGAAAAGACCGGGGCCTCCACGTGGAGACCCCGGTCTGTGTTGTGCGGTCGGAGGCTACGGCCTGACGTGGCCTCCGGCGTGCCGGTCGTGCCGTCGATGTTCACCTCGTTGGCGGCGAACTTGTTGCCCGGACGTCGACGGTGCCGCGCCTTCGATAGAGCAGCACGCCCGTGGCATAGGTGCCGTTCCGGCGTGTAGTCAGAAGCCGCTGATGGTGTTCTTCTTCACGGTGGCGTTCGCGCCGGTCCCTGATCACGATGCCGTTCTGGGCGATGAGTCGGTGTCGGCCCCCGCCGGTGACGATGTTGTTCTTGACCGTCGCGGAGGTCGTGATGCTGGCGCGACGAGTGCCGCCATCGACGGTCCACGTCGCTGACCTCGATCCCGTTCTTCTGGAAGTCGTAGACCTTGTTGCCGCTGATCGTGCCGCTCGCGCCGTTGATGTAGGGATGGCACGGCCGCCTGCACGCCGTCGAACGGGATCAGTCGCCGATGTCGTGGACCTTGCTGCCGGTCACGTTGACGTTCGCCCCATCGACGACGACGCCGTAGTACTTCGCCCCGGAGATGTCGGCGTTGGTAACGCTGCCGGAGTGGCCGGGTCTGAAGTAGACGGCGATGTCGTAGCCGCGTCGCGTCGATGACGCCGGTGACGGCCCCAGGCGGATTGACGTATGGCGGCCGTGAGGGTCTTGCCGTCCTGATCGCATGAACCCGGTCGCGTGGCGGGTCCGCCGCGAGGGTCGCGGCGGGCAGGGATGCCACGGCCATCGTGGCGACGAGGGCCGATGCCGAAGCCAGGCTGACGAGCCGGCGCTTGCTGATGGAGATCATTTGATCCTTCTCGCGGGTCCGACCCGCGTGGTTGAGATGAGTGCGATGGTCCCGCACAGGTCCTGCGCCCGTCCCCGGACAGTGCTTGTCAGTCCGGGCGCTGCAGTCAGTCTCCTGCCACAAGGACGCAAGGCCATCCACGATGCGCAGCAGAACGACCGGTCATCGGTTGCGCACAAGCAGCAGGGACGCCCAGCCTGTAGGGCCAGGAACCCGCGCCACCGGTCGGCATGCGCCTCAGCGGTGTCACCCGCGGGTCCCGGCGTCGAGCGCGAACCGTCCACGTACAATCGGTCGGTGGCGGCCTGCCCGACGTGCGGTGAGGACAACCCCGAGCGAGCGAAGTTCTGCCTTGCTTGCGGGGCGGGCTTGGGGACGGCCCCAGCGCGCATCGCCGACCAACGCAAGGTCGTCACCGTCCTGTTCTGCGACCTGGTCGGGTTCACGGCGGCATCCGAGGAGGCCGACCCCGAGGACATCCGGGCCCGCATCGATCCGTACTTCGACCGGCTGACGGCCGCCCTGCAGGCATACGGCGGGACGATCGAGAAGTTCATCGGTGACGCCGTGCAGGGGGTGTTCGGTGCGCCAGTCGCCCATGAGGACGACCCGGAACGAGCGGTTCGCGCCGCCCTGCGGATCCTGGATGAGATCGCCGACCTGAACGCGGTCGATCCCGCGCTGAACCTCACCGTGCGGATCGGTGTGAACACCGGAGAGGCCCTGATCCGCCCGGGTTCCCATGACGAGTCACGAGGCATCGTCATCGGCGATGTGGCGAACATCGCTTCCCGCCTCCAGACCGTCGCGCCGGAAGGCGGGATCGTCGTGTCCGAGTCGACGTACCGAGCCACCGAGCGGGTCTTCGACTACGAGGTCCTCGACCCCGCCACCGTCAAGGGCAGGGCCGACCCCATCCCGATCTGGCGCGCCGTGGCGGCCAGGGCGCGCCTCGGGACCGACATCACCCGGGCGTCGGCCGGCCCATTGGTCGGCCGGGATGCGGAGGTGCGGCTCCTCCGGGAGGCGTTCGAACGGACGGTCCGGGACCGCTCGGTCGGGCTGGTCACGATCGTCGGGGAGCCGGGCATGGGCAAGAGCCGGCTGGTCGCCGAGCTGGGCTCGTTCATCGATTCCCTGCCCGATCGCGTGCGCTGGCGGCAGGGACGCTGCCTGCCGTACGGGGAAGGGATCACGTTCTGGGCACTCGGCGAGATCGTCAAGGCCGAGGCCGGGATCCTGGAGACCGATCCCCCGGCCGTCGCCGGCGCCAAGCTCGATGCCGTGGTCGCGGACGACGACCCCGACGCTCCCTGGCTCCGGCAGCGCCTTCGACCATTGGTCGGACTCGAGGCCCCCCAGGCGAAGCGCGAAGAGAACTTCACCGCCTGGCAGCGGTTCCTCGTGTCCCTGGCGGCGAGCGACCCGGTCGTGCTCGTGTTCGAGGATCTGCATTGGGCGGACGACGCCCTGCTCGCCTTCATCGATCGCGTCGTCGACGACACCAGCGCGAGCCCCATGCTCCTCGTGGCGACGGCGCGCCCAGAGCTCTTCGACCGCTCCCCGGACTGGGCGGCAGGATCCCGAGATTCGAGCCGCGTCGACCTGGCCCGCCTGTCGGAGACCGACACGGCCCGACTCATCGGGTCCCTTCTGGAGCAGGCGGTCCTGCCGCCGGTCGTTGCCGAGGCGATCGTGTCCCGGTCCGCGGGCAACCCGCTCTACGCGCGAGAGTTCGTCCGGTTGCTCAAGGACCGCAAGATCCTCACCGCGACGGGGTCGACGTGGACGCTGGACCCTCGTGCGGAGATCCCCGTCCCGATGGAGGTCCAGGGCCTGATCGCGGCCCGCCTCGACATGCTTGATCCGTACGCGAAGGCCATGATCCTGGACGCCGCTGTGATCGGCACGGTGTTCTGGTCCGGGGCCGTCGCGGCCATGGGAGATCGAGATCCCGGCGCGGTCGACGAGGCGCTCCACGCATTGGCGCGCTCGGAGCTCATCCTTCCGGCCCGACGCTCATCGATGGAGGGCCAATCCGAATACGCCTTCGCCCATGCCCTCATCCGGGATGTCTGTTACGGCGAGATCCCAAGGGCCTCGCGTGCGGACCGGCATGCCCTGGCCGGAGCCTGGATCGAGCGGACGTCGGGCGAACGAGTCGTGGATCACGCCGAGATCCTGGCCGCTCATTACGCAACCGCCCTGGATCTTGCTCGGGCCGCTCGGGGCATCGATACCGACCAGCTCGAGGCCAAGGCCGTGCGCTACCTCATCCTGGCCGGGGACCGGGCCATGGGGATCGACGTCGAGGCCGCCGCGCGTCGATATGCGCAGGCCCTTCGGCTCACGGCCGACGGCCACGCCGAGCGCCCCCGGGTCCTGGCCAGGACGGCCGAGGCCCTGCGCCAGCGGGGTCGGTTCAGCGAGGCCGCCGTGGCGTACGACGAGGCCATCGAGGGGTTTCGTGTCCAGGGTGATGTGCGGGAGCTGGGGGTGGCCATCGGGCGCCGGTGGAACCTGCTCGTACGGCTGGGCGCTCCCAGGGATCCGCGGCTCGAGGCGGAGGCCGTGGCGGCCCTCGAGCCGCTCGGGCCCACACCCGAGCTGGCCCAGGCCATCACGGAGCGGGCCGGGCAGTGTTTCGTCGCGAACGAGTACCGCGAAGCCATCGCCTTCGCCGACCGAGCCATCTCCCTGGCGACCGAACTTGGCCTGCCCGAGCCGGCGCGCGCCCTCGGATTCCGGGGCGCGGCGCGGGCGTGGCTGGGTGACGCCGGGGGCCTGGAGGCCATGCGGCGCGCCCTGGACGTGGCGTCTGAGCAAGGCCTGGGGCGCGAGGTGGCCCTCCTGTACAACAACATCCATGTGGCCCTGTGGCCGATCGAAGGGGTGCGCCGATATCTGGAGGTCGCCCGGGAAGGTGGAGCCTTCGCCGAGCGCCGGGGGATCGAGGAGTTCGCGTTCTCCTTCGCCTCCAGCATCATCGTGGCCCTGGCTGAATACGGCTCGTACCACGAGGCCAGCAGCCTGGCGCGAGACCTCGTCCCGCGGCTCGAAGCGGCAGACGACGTGTGGGAGCTGGTCCAGGTGCGTGCGGCGGAGATCCGCGTCATGACTCGACAAGGCGATCTCGCGGAGGCCAAGTGGCGCGCCGATTGGGCGCTGGAGAAAGCCCGCGAATCAGCCCACGCCTCGACGCTGGCCCAGGTCCTCCCGGCCGCCGCTGCCCTCCGTCTTGCCGTCGGCGAGACCGCCGATGCCTTGGCGATCCTGGCCGAATTCGAGCGTATCCCGGACGCGCGGACGGAGCCGAACCATGCCGCGAACCTTCCAGACGCGGTCCGTACGGCGCTGATCGCCGGGGACCCGGACCTTGCCGGTCGCCTCGTCGAGGGCGTGGACCCGATCTACCCGCTGCATGAGCACGCCCTGACCACGGCCAGGGCACTGCTGCGCGAGCGTGAAGGCAAGCACGAGGAAGCTGCCGTCCTCTTCGCGGACGCCGCCCAGCGCTGGCAACGGTTCGAGACGCCATGGGAGCGTGCCCAGGCCCTGATGGGACAGGGTCGGTGCCTCATGGTCGATGGAAGGATCGCCGAGGCGACGGAGGCCATCCGGGACGCACGCCGGATCTTCGCGAGGCTTGGCGGCGAGCCCGCCGTCATCGCTGCGGACGCGCTCCTCGGGCAGGCAGCGGCGATCGCATAGAGCCGACCGGCGCCCCAACCCGCCACCGACGAGCAGGTTCGGTCGACACGACCTTCGCGACGGCGGCGACTTAGGCTGAGGTCGATTCGCGTCGCGCCAGGAAATGGGCCTCCTTTGCGGAGTGGTCGCTCGATGCAGGCCCACACACGGACGTCCTTCTCGAGAAGTTCAGTCAGTGATAGACGGGTGCACCGCAGACGCACCCGTACTAGTGTGGAAGCCATGAGCGTCGGATTTGACTACCGCACGAGTCACACGAACTCACAGAAGGGCGCCCGATATGAGGGGACCTATCGTCAGGGCACCGCGCTCGCGTTCTACTGGGAGCGTTTCGAGCGGCCGTATCTTGAGGCGCTTTTCGCCCAGCTCGCCGCCGAGCGTCCCGACGGCCGGTACCTCGACTTCGCGACCGGGACGGGTCGTATCCTCGATGTCGGCGCCGACCGATTCCGCGACACGACGGGCATCGACGTCTCCGAATCCATGCTCGAGCATGCCCGCGAGAAGCGACCCGACGCGACCATGATCTCCGCCGACGTCCTAACGGAACCGGTCGTCCTGGTGCCGTTCGATGTCATCACGCTCTTCCGGTTTCTCGTCCGCGCCGGCGACCTGCGTGAGCAAATCCTGGGATGGTTGCGTGACAACATCCGCGACGACGGCGTCCTCATCGTCAACAACCATCGAAATGCCGCGAGCCTGCGCGGGCTCCTCTTCCGTCTCCGCCGCCGCGTCCGCGTAACCGCCTTCGACGGCGAGGTCCTGAGCGATTCCGAGGTACGCGCGATGCTAGGCCGGACCGGCTTCGAGGTCGTCGAGACCTATGGCTTCGGGTTTGTTCCGTCGTTCCACGGGCGCTTGCTCGTCCCGGTTGCGCTCCTCGACCCGATCGAGCGGCGACTTTCTGGCGGCGGGCCGGTCGCGCGGTTGGCCAAGAACCGGATCTACGTCTGTCGACCAAGCCCGGTGGATGCACGACCGCGCTGACCCTTTTCCTTGCGTTGCTCAGACGTGACGACGGGCAGATTCATGCACGAACCGTTCGATCAAGCAGGGGTGGCTCCGGCGGTAAGATTCGAACTTACGACCAAGCGGTTAACAGCCGCCCGCTCTACCACTGAGCTACGCCGGAACGCGGCCGCGGGGTCGCCCCGCGGAGGCCACGCGCGGTGACCGGTCGGAAGGATACCTCAGAGCAGCGCGGCGAGTCGTTGGGCCGCGATCATGGGAGGCTGACCGGGCTGTCCTCGCGGTTCCCCCATTCCTCCCACGAGCCCGCGTAGTTGCGCACCTGATCGAGGCCGGCCAGCTCGTGGAGCACGAACCACGCCAGCGAGGAGCGGACGCCGCTGTGGCAGTAGACGGTGCGCACGTCGGCCGGGTCCACGCCCCCGGCTCGGAGGAGCTCCAGCGCAGCGTCCACCGAGTGGAAGGTGCCGTCGGGCGTGACGAAGTCCTCGAAGGCGCGCTGCCGGGCGCCGGGGATCGCGCCCCCGCGTCGAGCGCGGACGTCCTGGCCGACGAACTCGGACGCCGTTCGGACGTCAAGCAAGCGCGTCGGGGGCGTCGAGCCCTTGGTCGCTTCGGTGCTGAGCGCCAGCACATCCTCGTACGACACGTCGAACTCGGGATCCGGCTCCGACAGGCGCACGGGCACGCGCAGACCGTCGGCGAGATCGGCTTCGGGCACGTCCGCGGTCAGGGGCTGATCTGCGCGCCGCCAGGCCTCGAGCCCCCCGTCGACGACGTGCAGCCGCCCGGCGGGATAGCCGGTCCGGCGGAGCAGCCAGTAGGCCCGGGTCGCGTGCCGGTTCAGCCCGACGTCGTCGTAGAACACGACCCGATCGCCCTCGCCGACCCGCCAACGTCGCAGCGAGGCCTCGAGCTGTTCGCGGCTGGGGAGCAACGAGCCGCGCTCGGCATCGCCGGTCTCGGCCATCGTGCCCTTGAGCGCGAGGTCGCGATGGAGCTCGCTCAGGACCGCGCCGGGGACGTGCCCTTTGTTGTAGGCGCGCTTCTCGTGGCCGACGTGCACGACCCGAAGGTCGTCGTCCTCGAGATGCGCCGCCAGCCAGTCGACACCGACCAGAGGCCCCGGCTCGGTCGCGGCAGTCGCGGTTGTCGCGGTCGTCGGCCGCTTCGAACGCGTCGTCACCGGCCGATGCTAGCAGGCGCTACCCTCCCCGGATGACCCAGACGTGGCGGACGCTCGTGCTCTTCTACCCCGTGCTCGACGCTCGCCTCGGCTCGGGGCTGACGCGCCGCCGGGCGCGTCGGGTCATGACCCGCGACGAGCGCACGGTCATCGATGGCGTCGTCGAGACGCTGCCGGCCACGGTCGCCGATTGGAGCGAGGGCGCCGCTCGGCTCGAGCCGTTCGACATCGTGACGGTCCGGCGACCGCTCGGATCGATGTCCGCCAGCGGCGGCGGTCGATGGTGGATCGGGCCGCGCGAGGTCAAGCACGAGCTCAGCGAGGTGGCGGCCACCGGCGCGGTCTACGACTCGGTCATCGCGCTGTGGCCCGGCGATCCCGACATCCCGCAGTGTGGCTGGGGCTGCACCCTGGGGCCATCGGACGCGACGTTCGGGGCCGGTTTCAGCTCGATCTCAACGGACCACTGGCCGACACTCGCCACCGACCCGGATCCGGTCCAGGGCTACGTCCACGAATGGCTCCACCAGGTCGAAGCGGCGTATCGAACGCTGGGCCTCGACGAGGCCGAGCTGCCGCCGCTGCACGACGCCGGCGACTTCACCTCGACGCGGTCCAGCGACGAGCCGCCGTTCGGGCGCTCGTATGCCGCCTACCACGACGGCATCGACGGGCGGGCCGGGGCCCGCACCTGGGCACCCTGGTATCGCGACTGGATGACCGGTCGGCTGCGGGCCGCCCACTCGGACGCGACGGCCGTCCTCGATTCCCCGATCGGGCTCACGCCGGATCGCTGGAGGCGACGCACGGAGCACGGCTGAATCGGCTCGAAGAGTCGATACCTCGGCGAGCCGTCGCCATCCATCGCTGCCGGCGACCACATGCAGCGCGCTGGCATACTCCGGCCATGGTCCTTGCCTCGCCCCTCATCGACATCGACGCCCTCCAGGCACGCCTCGACGACCCGTCCATCCGGATCGTCGACTGCCGCTGGTACCTCGGCCGGCCCGGCGACGGGCGGCGCGCCTACGAGGCGGGCCACATCCCCGGGGCGATGCATCTCGATGTCGATGGCGATCTCGCGGCGTCCCCCGAGGTCGGGCCGGGACGGCATCCACTCCCCGAGGTGGCTGCCTTCGTCCGTCGTCTCGAGGCGGCCGGCATCGGCGACGAGCACCTCGTCATCGCCTATGACGACGTCGGTGGGTGGGTCGCCGCGCGTCTCTGGTGGATGCTGGAGGACCTCGGTCACGAGGCGGTCGTCGTCCTCGACGGTGGTTGGCCGGCCTGGCTCGCCGCCCACGGCCCCATCGCGGTGGACGAGCCCGTCTTCCCGGCGTCGACCCTACATGTTGCCGATCACTGGACGCGCGTGATCGATATCGAGCCGCTTCGGGCGCGGCTGGGGTCGGTGGTGCTGCTCGACGCCCGGGGAGGGCCGCGCTATCGCGGCGAGACCGAACCGATCGACGCCTACGCGGGCCACATCCCGACCGCCATCAGCGCCCCGACCGACGCCAACCTCACGTCCGACGGCACCTTCCTCGACGCCGACACGCTGCGCATCCGGTATGCGTCACTCGCCGCCGACGGCACCGCCGGCCAGGTCGTCACCTCCTGCGGCAGCGGTGTCTCGGCCTGCCACGACGCGCTCGCGCTCCGTATCGCCGGCCTGCCCGACCCCCTCCTCTACCCCGGCTCGTACAGCGATTGGACCCGCCGCGGCCTGCCGGTCGTGACCGGCCCCGACCCAGGCGACCCGATCTGACGCGACCCGCGTAAGCGCCAGCCAACCGCGCGTCGCCATCATCGGCCGATGGCCAGCCGAGAACGTGCCATCGACGTCGGGGCCGCACGCGCCCGAGCCGTGCTGGATCGGATCCCGGCCGAGGCACGAACCGCCCGCTTGAACGCCGGCCTTGGCCAGGACGACGTCGCGCGCGCGCTCGGGCTCTCGCGCTCGCAGTACAGCCGGATCGAGCGCGGGTTGTCGCCGGACCTGTCGATCGACCTCGCTGTTCGGCTGTTCGCGATCCTGGGCCACGACCTGTCCGTGCGTGCCTTCCCGAACGGCGATCCCGTGCGCGACGCCGCTCATACGGCGCTCCTTGATCGACTTCGCCGTCGGTGCCATCCATCGATGCGCTGGCAGACCGAGGTGCCTCTGCCCATCCCTGGTGACCTTCGTGCATGGGATGCCACCGCCGTCTGCCCGGCGTTCCGCGCCGGTGTCGAGGCTGAGACCCGACTGCGCGACATCCAGGCGCAGGAGCGGCGACTGTCGTTGAAGCAGCGGGACGGCGAGATGGATCGGGTGGTCCTGCTGGTTCTGGACTCGCGTTCCAATCGCGATGTCCTGCGCGCCCACGCGGCATGGGCAGCCGAACGGTTCCCCGTTCCTGGGTCGCGTGCCCTCGAATTGCTGGGTGCCGCCGTGGACCCGGGCGGGGACACCCTGATCCTGCTGTGATCAAGAGCGTCGGGGCCTGTGCATCAGACGCACGCATCGGCGCCGACCAAAGGCCCTGCTGCCTCGGATGCGCAGGAATCGCGGTATCGGATGCTGCATCGTTCAACCGCGGAGGCAAGTTGGCTTGGCTGCGCTGCAGTCGCGGCGAGTGATCGCAGGAACGGGGCGTTTGATGCCGCCCCATTGACGATCGGACCGCCTCGCGGTCGATGTGCGTGCGTCTGATGCACGGCGCGTCTCGAAAAGCGGCATCGGATGCCGCAGAAGGTGCCCCCGGCCTGGGCCTGGCGTCCGGTTCTGGTTGGATCCCGGGCGCCGCTCAGGAAGCTATCTGGGCCTGGCTCCTCGGGCTGGAATCCTCAGGACGCCGCGTTTGGGCGCCGCGCCGCTCGGGCCCGGACCACCAGCCACTGGGCGACGGCCGCTGCGAGTGCGGCCGCGAAACCGATGAGCAGGTCGCCGAACAGGGCCACCTGGAACCCGAGCAGCGGGATCTCGGGGCCGACCGCGATCCCCAGCTTGTGCCCGATCAGGTAGAACGCGAGGAAGCCGGCCGCGCTCGGCAGGACATAGGCCGTCCGGCTGCTCGGTCCACCGAACCGGGCGACGATGCGGACCGCCAACCAGCCCAAGAGGCCGGAGCACACCACGAACAGGGTGACGAGGCCAAAGGCCGATAGCGGCATCGATCGATGCTAGCGCGGATGCCGCCGGCGGGCGCGGACGCCGTCGCCGGGTCCCGGTCCTGCCGCCGTGCCGCCCGCCGGCGCCCCGCACGGAGCCCGGAATCGATCGAGCCCGACGCATTCGCGTCGGGCTCGATCCTTGGGCAGCGGGTCAGCGACCTACTCGAGGTAGTCCTTGAGCTTGCGGCTCCGGGACGGGTGGCGCAGCTTGCGCAGCGCCTTCGCCTCGATCTGGCGGATCCGCTCGCGGGTCACGTTGAACTCCTTGCCGACCTCCTCGAGGGTCCGGGCACGCCCGTCCTCGAGGCCGAACCGGAGCTGCAGGACGCGTCGCTCGCGGCCGGTCAGCGAGTCGAGCACGGCCTCCACCTGCTCCTTGAGCAGCTGGTGCGAGGCCGCCTCGGCCGGAGCCAGGGCTCCTCGGTCCTCGATGAAGTCGCCGAGGTGGGAGTCCTCCTCCTCGCCGATCGGGGTCTCGAGCGAGACGGGCTCCTGCGAGACCTTGATGATCTCGCGCACCTTCTCGGGGGTGACCTGGACCTCCTGGCCCTTGGACATCGCCTCGGCGATCTCCTCGACCGTCGGCTCGCGGCCGAGCTCCTGGAGGAGCCCACGCGAGACGCGGATCAGCCGGTTGATCGTCTCCACCATGTGGACCGGGATGCGGATCGTCCGCGCCTGGTCGGCGATGGCCCGGGTGATGGCCTGGCGGATCCACCACGTGGCGTACGTGGAGAACTTGAAGCCCTTCTCGTAGTCGAACTTCTCGACCGCCCGGATCAGGCCGATGTTGCCTTCCTGGATGAGGTCCAGGAACGACATGCCGCGCCCGATGTACTTCTTCGCGATCGACACGACGAGCCGCAGGTTGGCCGACGTCAGCTGCTCGCGCGCATCGCGCCCGATCTCGACGATCACGCCCTTGCGGTCGCGCAGCTTCGTGTTGAGCGGCACCTCCGGGTCGAAGCCCATCCGCTTGAGCAGATCGGCGTCGTTGCCGCTCTCGATCCAGCGCTGGAGGGCCGGGAAGCCGACCTCGTCGCGGGACCAGTCGAAGATCGCCCGCAGCCCGACGTTGTCGCGCGAGTCGAGGTCCCCGTTGTGGACCGCGAAGAACGACCAGTCGAGCAGCTTGATCGCGTCATCCGCGGTCAGCGAGTCGTTGTAGGTGTGGAGCAGCTTCTTGGCTTCCTTGAGCAGCTCCTTGGTGCCGTCCGACTGCGCGTCGCGGCCGGCCTTCACGAGGTGGAAGTCAGGCGTGGGGACGAGCAGCTCGGCGGCGCCGTCGGCGGAGATGGCGGCCCGCACGAACGCGTGGGCCTCGTCCCCGAACGGCAGCCGATGCTGGGGCTTCTGGGTGCGGGTCTTGCGCTCGGTGTCGTGGAGGGTCCACTCGTGGAGCGAGACCATCCCCTTCCACGGCTCCTCGACCATCTGCTCGCCGAGCTCGATGGCCTTGGCCAGGACGACCTCTTCCTCGGCGGTCAGCAGGGCGACCTTGCCGATCTCCTTGAGGTACATCCGGACCGGGTCATCGATGCCGATCATGTCGGCGCTGATGGCCTCGAGGTCCTCGGCGGTCGGCTCCTCGACCTCCTTCGGGTCGAGCTTGGTCGGGCCCTCGGTCGGGAGCTTGGCGCCGGGGTCGACGGTGCCGTCCTCGGCGATCACCTCGACCGCGACGTCGCCCTCGGCGGGCGCGGCGGCCGCGGCGGCGGTCTCGGGGTCGAGCGCGAGATCGTCGTCGTCATCATCGTCGTCGTCATCGGCGACGGCGACAGAGCGGCCGCGCGTGGGGCGCAGGCCGGCGAGCTTGGCCTCTTCGAGATCGGCCTTGGCGCGGCGGGGCCGCGACAGGACGGCCTCCACCAGTTGCTTGTCGAGCGGATCGGCGGGCATCGGTTCCTCCTTGGGGTCCGGGTTCGGTATCGGGTTTCGGGGTTCGGTGGGTGGTCGGGTAGTGGATGGTCTGTGAGTGGATGGTCGTCAGGCAGAAGCCGCGACGGCTGGACGGGCGAGCATCCGGCTCTCGTCCAGGCGCCGATCGAGGGAGCGCCGTCGTTCGTTGATCTCGCGGCGCTCGAGGAGGAGACGCTCGATCGACGCCGTGTCGTTCGCGCGTTCGGCCTCGGCGGTCGCCGCCTCGTTGTAGTCGCTGCGCTCGCGCAGCTGGTCGTCCTCGAGCTCGAGGAGCAGGCGCGTGACTTCGTACGCCAGCTGGCGACCGGTCAGCGTCCGCGGCTCGGGGCCCGGCTTGGCGTACAACGCCCGAGCGAGCGAGGCCGTTTCGTCATCGACCGCCAGGAGCAGCGCGGCGCTGTCGAACGGCGGGTGGATGCCCTGGTCGTTCGGCGCGCGCTGGAGGACCATCGCCCGATACAGCTCGCGGGCCAGCGTGCTCGGCAGCTGGTCCGGCCCGAGCTCGTCGACGACCCGCAGCTGCTGGTCGGGCACGAGCAGCAGCAGGCGCAGCAGCTCCGCCTCGACCGGCGTCACCGCGCGGAGGATGTCCCCGACCGGCAGGGCGTCGGGCGAGGCGAGAACGGCGTCCGCAGTGATGCGGGTTGCTGCCTCGCCACCCGGGTTGCGGCCAGGTCCGACGGCGGCAGCGGCCGCGATCCGGCGATCGAGCACCTGGCGCAGCACGCGCTCCTCCACGCCCGACACGCGTCGGACCTCCTGGAGGGCCTCGTCGCGCCGGAGCGGATCCTCGATGTCCTTGATGGCCGGCATGACGGCCTCGACGAAGCCGATCCGGCCGCCGCTCGTCTTGAGGTCGAAACGGTCGGCGTGGTGGCCGATGAGGTACTCGACCAGTGGCTTGGCCTTGGTGACGGCCGTCTCCCAGGTCGCGGGGTCCTCGCGGACGACCTCGTCGGGGTCCTTGCCGGCCGGCAGGCCGACCACGCGCACGTCCTCGAGCTTCACGCCCGAGTCGTCGCCCTGGAGCTGGCCGATGAGCGACGCCAGCGCCGTCACGCCGAGCGTGCCGGCCTTCTCGCCGGCGGGATCGACGTCGTAGGCGAGCGCGATCCGGCTCGCGTAGCGCGTCAGGAGCGCGACCTGGCCCGGCGTCAGCGCCGTGCCGAGGCTGGCGACGACGTTCTCGAAGCCGGCCTGGTGGGCCATCAGGGCGTCGGTGTAGCCCTCGACGATGACCGCCTGGCCGCCCTTGCGGATCGGGCCCTTGGCCTTGTCGATGAGGTACAGCGTTCGGCTCTTGTCGAACAGCGGCGTCGCCGGGGAGTTGAGGTACTTGGGCCCCTCCCCTTCCAGCAGGCGGCCGCCGAGACCGACCGCGTGGCCGTTCTGGTCGCGGATCGGGAAGATGACCCGGGCGCGGAACTTGTCGATGACGCCGCGACCCCGGTTGCTGGGGCTGGCGAGCCCGACCTCGATCAGCTCCTCCGGGCGGATGTCGCGCTTCGCCTGGAGCTGGCGCGCCATCTGGTCCCAGCCGGCGGGCGCCCAGCCGAGCTGGTACGTCTCGATGGTCTTGTCCGTGAAGCCGCGGCCGTTGAGGTAGGCCAGCGCGCCCTCGCCGGCCTTCGAGCCGGTCAGGACCGCGTGGTAGAAGGCGATGCTCGTGTCGAGGACCTGGCGGAGGCGCGCCCGGCGGGCGTCCTCGCGCTTGGTGCGCTCGTCGATCTCGACGCCGGCCTTCTCCGCCAGCTGGCGGAGCGCCTCGGGAAACGTGACCGAGTCGCGGTCCATGACGAAGCTGAAGATGTCGCCGCCCTTGCCGCAGCCGAAGCAGTGCCAGCTCTCGCGAGCGGGCGTGACGACGAACGAAGGCGTCTTCTCCCCGTGGAAGGGGCACAGCCCCTTGAACGTGGTACCCGCCTTCTTGAGGGCGACGGTCTCGCCGACGACGTCGACGACCGACAACTTGCTCTTGACTTCGGCAGTGGCGCCGACCGACAAACTCGCGCTCCCTGGTCCGCGATCCGGACCTGTTCTGCCTGCTCAGGGCCCCACCCGCATGGGACCCGAACATGGCTGTGGGCCTGTCAAGTCTTGACAAGCCCGGTGGAACAGGAATGTACACCTCGTGACACCCGTTTGTCAAGCATCTGTCAATACTACCCGGGGGTATTACGGCACGATGGGACCGCAGATCCTCGTGAAGGATCACTCGTCACATGTCCTCGACAACATGCAGGATCGAGCTCGACCTCGATCGAGCAATAGGGTGCAACTGACTCCTGGCGCAGGGTCGTCGGGACCAAGCCGATCGCGAGAATCGCCGGACTCGCCGAATCCCGTAACGATTCCAGTACGCCTCGAGGCGAAGATCGCCGCGTTGACCAGCCCACCGATGAGAACAGCGAAATGATGCGCTTCGAGCACACGATCGAAATCGGGCCGCCGATCGACGAGGTCTTCGGCTTCATCACCGAGCCCCTCAACGACCCGGCCCGGCTGTCGAGCGTCCTCGACGTCCAGGCCCCGAGGGGCCGATCGCCGTCAGCAGCGAAGTCGTCGAGACGATGAGATGCCTCGGCCGCTGGATCGAGGTGACCTGGCGAGTGACCGAGCATGAGCCTGCGATGCGATCGGCGGCCGAGTCGTCGTGACGGCCCGCCGCCTCGCGTGGTCGCTGTGGAGCCTCGCAGTCCTGCTGCTGGCCGCCGAGGCGGCGTTCGCCGTCCTGAACCGCGGCACGGATGTCGGGGGTAGCTTCGGCGCCCTGTTCGACACGCTCTTCCGCCTGGTCATCCTCGTCCTCGCGACGATCGCGGCGCTGGTGGTGGCGAAGCGACCGCGGAACTCGATCGGCTGGATCATGATGGGCACCGCGCTCCCGATGGCCTTCAGCGGGGTGGCCCAGGGGTACGCGGTCTATGCCCTCTACGCCGAGCCCGGGTCCCTCCCGGGGGCCGACGTCATGGCGTGGCTCTCGTCGTGGATATTCCTACCGTCGCTGTTCATCCTGCCGCCCCTCCTGTTCCTGCTGTTCCCGACGGGCCGCTTCCTCGGCCCGCGCTGGCGCGCCGTGGGGTGGCTGATCGCCATCGGCACGATCGCGATCCTGCCCGCCTGGACGCTGGTGCCGGGGCCGCTGGAGGAGCCGTTCGAGAACGTCGTCAACCCCGTCGGGATCGGGAGTGCCGGAGGGGCCCTCGACGGAGTCGGGGGCCTCGGCTGGTTCGCGCTCGCGGCTGGGATCCTCGCCTCGGCCGCCTCGATGGTCGTCCGACTGCGCCGCTCGCGTGGGGAGGAGCGCCGGCAGCTGAAATGGGTCGCGAGCGCCGCGGCGCTGTTCGCGGCGGTGTGCCTCGTGACGGCCGCGACCGTCCAACAGGAGACCGGCGACGTCGGTCAGATCGCAGTGCTGCTTGCCTACTCGGCGATCCCCGTTTCGGCCGGCTACGCCATCCTGCGCCACCGGCTCTACGACATCGACCTCGTGCTCAACCGGGCGCTCGTCTACGGCACCCTCACCGCGACACTGGCCGGCGCCTACCTGGGGCTCGTGCTACTCCTCGGCGTCGCCCTGTCGCCGCTCACCGAGCGGTCCGATCTCGCGACCGCATTGTCGACCCTCGCCGTCGCTGCGCTCTTCCGGCCCGCGCGGAGCCGCGTCCAGGCCTTGGTCGACCGCCGCTTCTACCGGCGCAAGTACGACGCCGCCCGCACGCTCGAGCGCTTCGGCGCCCGCCTGCAGGCCGAGACCGACCTCGACGCGCTGCCCGGCGAGCTCACAGGCGTCGTGCGCGAGACCATGCAGCCGGCGCAGTGTCGCTCTGGCTGGCGGGGCCCCGGCGGTGACAGCACGGCGTCGCGCCTGCCCGCGACCCGATCGGCTGGACCTCACGATCGGCGTGCCACTGGACGTGTTGGCTGATCCAGGTCCCATCGGTCCTCGCCTGCATTGAAAGGCGGTACTCGGAAGGAGAGGCAAGCCGATGGCCCCGGCTGGGATGACGTGGGCTCCTTCGTGACTAGGAGCCGACGATCTCGGGGGCGATTGGACAGCCAGCGATCCGTATGCCGTCCGCGATCATGAGGGCGCGGAGGGCTTACCAAGGGTCCTGACCGCCAGTCGCGAGCAGCGACCCGCTCCTTCGAACCGGATCGAGGTCCGGTCGCTAGCGACCCTGTGACAAGTCATGCCAGTTGATGACACCCGGCGTCATCCACTCATGCCATGTCAATGGCAACGAGCAGATCCCGGGACTACGGAAGGTTGTCCGTCCCGGCCACCTTCGTGCCGCCAACCTCGGTCCGCCCGGCGAGGAGCCTGCTTGCAACGACGAACGCCCACGCACCGACGACGGCGCCGAGGGCGTTGAGGATGACGTCATTGATGTCGGTGGACCGCATCTGGCCCGAGAGCGCCTGTGCCACCTCGACAGCTGCGCTCCCGCCGGCTGCGATCAGCAGGATCCACCCCATCCGAAGCCCGAATCGCCAGCGCAAGCCGAACCCGATCGGGGCGAACAGCAACAGGTTCCCGACGACGTTCGGAAGGCTCTCCCGCCAGCCGAACCTCTGCGAAGCCCACGAGGATGGGCACGATCGGCACCAGGTTGATGGGGTGAGGCCGGGGCGTGGCTCCGGCCAAGAGGACGTCCACGGGTGCCAACGTCACGCCCCAGACAACGACTACACCGACGGCGATCAGCGCTTCTGACATGGATCGCCCGATGGCGGTGCGCATGTCCGTGCCTCGCCGCCATCGAACAGCGGTGATCAGTGCCCAGACCACGGCGCGCCACAACGACAGCGCGCGCGATCAGTGGGAGCACGGTCGTCTGGATCGCGTCCATGGACCGAGTGTAGGCGGCGGCTGGTCGACCCAGGGGCAGCCGCTGCGTCGCCCCGTCGATGTTCGGGCTAGGGCAGGATCTCGACGAAGCCGTCCGTTCCGTGGACGCGGATGCGCTGCCCATCCCGGATCGACCGCGTGGCATCCGTCACCCCCACGACGGCCGGCAAGCCGTACTCGCGGGCGATCACCGCGCCATGGGTCATCAGGCCGCCGACCTCCGTCACCAGCCCCGCGATCGAGACGAACAGCGGCGTCCAGCTCGGATCCGTGAAGGCCGTGACCAGGATGTCGCCGGCTTCGAGATCGGCCTCCGCCATGTCCAGGATGACGCGCGCTCGCCCCTCGATCGTCCCGGCGGAAACCGGCAAGCCGACAAGCGCGCCGGCCGGCACATCGTCGCGTCGGTACCTCCCGACGACCGCCTCGCCGTCCGACGTGAGCACGCGGGGCGGCGTGAGCGACTGATACGACGCGAACGCCTCCTTGCGCACACGGATGAGCCCCTCGTCGACTCGCTGCGTGCGGACGACGTCGTGGAGCTCGGCAAACGTGAGGTAGAAGATGTCCTCGCGCTCGCGAAGCACGTGGCCCTGCACGAGGCGCTCGGCTTCTTCCAGCAAGGCCTGCTTGTACACGAAGTAGCGGCTGACCATCCCGTACTTCGGATACTCCCGGTACCCGATGAAGGTGCGGACCCGGTCGATCTTGGCCTTCGTCTCGTCGGCCTTCTGCTCCCCGTCCGGCAGGGCGCGCAACCGCTCCACCAGCTCCTGCTCCTTGGTTTGTGCTTCCTTCAGCCCCTGCTCGAAGCGCCGCCTCGCCGCCGCCCGGCTCGAAGTTCCGGACGTTGCCGAGGATGAGCGGCACGAGCGTGCTGGGGCGTTCGCTCCAACGCGGCCTGGTGATGTCGATCTCGCCGACGCAGCGCATGCCGTACACGTCGAGCCAGGCCCGGATGGCGTCTCGCGCTTCCCGCCCGCCCTCGACCTCGGCCAGCTCGTCCAGGAAGCCCTCGCCCTCGACGTGCTGCAGGAACGCGACGACCGCCGGATGCGGGCGGATGACGTCGGCGACGTCCAGGAGCGCCAGCCCCATCTCGGACGTGACGTTGTGGGGCACGGACTGCGTGAGCGCGTCGGCGGCGTTCTTCTCGCCCAGCCACGCCAGCAGGTGCTCGTTGAGCCACGAGGCCGCGTCCATCGCCGACATGAACACCTGCGTGCTCTGCGGATCGAACAGGATCCGCCGCAGCTCCTGGATGTCGTCGAGGATGAAGTCGAGCAGCGGCGACCCCGACTTCGTCCCGATGTCGCGCTTCAACGCGGCGATCGAGGCCTGGTTGCGCGCGATCAGGTCGACGACGATGGCCGGATCGGTCTCGATCGGGAGGGCTGCGGGCTGGCGGGGCGGGCTCGGAAGCGGCGGACCGGCATCGCTTGCGGAGGCCTGCCGAGACCTCGTCCGCCTGGAGTGGGATGAAGTCGTCGCGTTCGAGGACGGTCTCGAGGGCGTCCCGCATCAGCGGGTCCCCGGTGCCGATCACCTCGAGGAGTCCGGCGCGGGTCGCTGCCGACGCGAGTCGCGAGGTGACGTCGACGAACAGCCGCCCGCCGGCTTCGACCATGGGCGCCCGGGTCGTCATGAGGAAGAACGAAAGCCCCAGGGGCTTCATGGCGTCGGTCATCATCTGCCCGTGCCCGACGGAGACGTAGACGTGGTTCTCGCGATCGCCGGCCGCCGGGATGGGGAACAGCGTCGTGATCGGGCGGCTCTGGACGATCTGGAATCCATCGTCGACCAGGCACCACTCGATGTCCTGGGGACGGCCGAAATGCGCCTCGATCCGCCGGCCCAGCTCCGCGAGTCGAACGACCTGGCGCGTCGGTCAGGGCAGGCTCGACCCGCCGCTCCGGCTCGATCGCCTGTTCCCGCGTTCCGCCCGTCGGCGACGCGACGATGGCGAGTTGCTTGGTGCCGACAGTCTTCGTGACGATCTCGCCGTCCCGCACCGTGTAGCGGTCCGCGTTCACGAGGCCGGAGACCAGGGCCTCGCCGAGGCCGAAGCTGGCCTCCACAGAGGCGACCTTGCGGTTACCCGTGACCGGATCGGCTGTGAACAGGATGCCGGCCGCCTGCGCGAAGACCATCTGCTGCACGACCACGGCCATCCGGACCCTGCCGTGGTCCACGCCATTTCGCAGGCGGTAGGTCACGGCGCGCTCGGTGAAGAGCGAGGCCCAGCAGCGGCTGACGTGCTGAAGGATCGCCGCCGGCCCGACGAGGTTCAGGTACGTGTCCTGCTGGCCCGCGAAGGAGGTCGTCGGCGAGTCCTCGGCCGTGGCACTGGAGCGGACGGCGTACGCGGCTTGCCCGCCGAGCTCGGCGAGCGACCGGGTGATCTCGGCGGCCAGATCGTCGGGGATCGCCGTCGCTTCGATGGTCCGGCGGATCTCCGCGCTGAGGGTGCGGATCGCATCCCCATCGTCGGGCGCCAGGCGCGACAGCCGATCGAGTTGATCGTCGACCGACGGCGCCTCCGCCATGACGCGCACGAAGGCGTCCGTCGTCACGCAGAACCCCGCCGGTACGCGGATGCCGTCGATCCGGGACAGCTCGCCAAGGTTCGCGCCCTTGCCGCCGACGAGCGCGACCTGCGTCGCGTCGATCTCCGCGAAATCCAGTACGTATCGGCCCATGGGCGCCCTCCGGATCGTCGCCGGCCAGACGGACTGGCCGAGGCCAGCGGACTCTAGGGCATGACCCGGGGCTTGCGGCAAGCCCCGGGTGTCGCGATACCATGGAGGTGGAGGGAGCTAGTCCCCTTCCCCGGGTGTCGAACGTTCACCGTGCCGGCCGGCCGCCATGCGGTATCCACCGAAGGCGAGCAGCCAGAGCATGACGGGGTACACGATCATCCGTTCCGCCCCGCCGTGACCGATGGGTCCGAACACGGCCGCATTCCCCGCGTCACCGATCACCATGATCCCGACGAACGCGAGCCCGACGATGCCCGCGACGACGGCGATGGCGACCATCGGCCCGGCCACGAGTCGGTGTGAAGCGATCGCCTGGACGTTGAAGCAGATGAACGCGGTCAGGGCGAACAGGCTGTGCGCATCGCCGCGGTCAAGTGGCATCAGCCCCGCACCGATCGCCCCGACTCCGGCCGCCACGAAGACGAAGAGCAGCCAGCGCCCACGTCGCTCGAGGTAGAGCAGGCCGCCCACGACGAGGTTCAGCAGACCGGTCACGATCAGGGAGACGTTGAACAGCACCGCTGTCTCCCGGATCACACCGAGGTCGCTGATGGCACCGCCACTGACGTCGTAGCGAGGCGCCATCGATGCCGCGAGCATGATGACCGTCATGAACTGCGCGGCCTGGACGAACATCACGATGCCAGGCAGTCGTGCATCCCTGATCCAACCCGTCGAGCGCGCCGCTGGGCGCGCGGCGACAATCCGGTGGGCGTCGAGCGTGATCATCGCGCCACTCTCCCCGCCGCCGGCGGGCGTCGCGACTCGATCACGGCCCGTGCGGCGACGATGGCACCGGCGACGATGAGGGCGACGGGCCACCAGGCGCCCGGGTCGAAGGGTTGTTCACCGGTCGCGAACCATCCTTCGAAGTACCACCAGCCGATGGCGAAGAGCACCGCGGCGATGGCGACCAGCCGCAGGCCGTTGTCGATCAGCGCGCGCGTTCGCGTCAGCAGCCCATAGCCCGCCATCCCGAGGCCGGCCGCAGCGGGGATGAGCGCCCACACGTATGCCCAGCTTGCCCAGGCGCCCGTGTTCGCTTGCACGAGCAGGATCGCCCCGATCGCGGTGACGACGGACCCGGCGATCGCGAAGCCCAGCCCGCCTGGCGGCGTTCGGGTGAACGCGACCGCGAGGAGACCGAGCCCGGGAAGCATGACCAGCAACGGCCAGCTCTGCTCCCCGAGATGCACCCGCAGGTCGATGCCCGTGGATCGGGCCACCACGCCGATGACGCCGATGACGATGAGCACAGCGGCGAGTGCCCGCAGTCTCCTGGTGTCCGCGCGAGTCGGCGCGGTGCCGGATGGTTCGTTGCCGTGGGTCATGGGATGGCCGCTCATGGCCGACCTCCTCAGTGGCGGATCGCGCTGCCGGACGGCCCCGTGCGCGCCACGCGCTCGCGATCGTCGGCGGTGGCCTGCCATAGGGCCCATCCGGCACCGGCCGTCAGCGCCCCGATGACGAGGTAGACGACCTGCAGCCAGGCGACGGGCTCATCGATCCCGTACTCCACGATGCTGAAGCCGACGGCCCAGATCTCGACGAGCTCGAACGCGATCATGGCCAGGCCGGTCGCGATGGCCAGCGGCCCCGCGAGCTCCGGTCGGATGACCAACAGGACGAACGTGACGACCGCCAGGATGCCGACGAAACCCAGGGCGAGCGCCGGGATGGTGTAGTCGGAGAACACACTGCCGTCGATCCAATCGGGCGGCAACGTCGGCACGACGAAGAGGGCACCGGCGATGGTCGTGAGGGCGATGAAGGCCGACAGCACGGCCAGCAGGCCGCGCGAGGCGTAGTGACGCATGACGAGTACCTCCTCGCTGCAGCCTGCTCCAGGCGTCGTTGCGGCGGTAGGGCCGGGCGGCATCTCCTGGCAGTCCGACCGTCCTGAGATCGCGGACGGCGGTCGCTTAGGGCGCGGCGTGCCGTCGCGTTTCCGCGAGGATCGCGCAGCCGTCGCGCCACGCTGCGTCGTGGTCCCGGCGCATGAGGGACTCCTCGGCACGCAGGAGGGTCCACACGCGCGGTTCGAGCCGACGGAGCTCCGGGGTGCCGCGATACCGTTCCACGACGTCGGCGAGGAAGACGGCATACCTCACGAGTGGATCTGCCGCCGACAGACGCGGCTCCAGCTCAGGGTAGGCGTCGACCGCCGCCACGAGACGGCCGAACCAGGCACCGAGCTCTTCCGTCCCCTCGTCCCAGATCTGTGAGTGGCCGCCGCGCCGCAGCATCGGCACGGGCGAGGTGAGCACGACGATCGTCGCGCCGTCGACCTCGGACGCTGACAGGTGGCCCCCGAACGTCAGGTACTCGTTCGTGACCGACAACCGGTCGACGAGGCGCACCATCCCCCACGAGAACGTCCGATCGAGCGGCAAGGGCGTCGCCCGGGTCAGCTCTCGTCGCACGCCGCGTCCGCCCTCCGTGACCCAGTACTCGATCCGTTCCGGGTCGTAGTGGCGCAAGGTCGGCGTGTCGCGGAGCGCCACCAGGAGATACGCCGGACCCGGCCGATCCGGCAGATCCGGGCCCGCCAGGAAGCCGAGCTCGGCCAGTCGTTGTGCAGCCGGCGGCGCGAGCAGCGTCTCGGCATCGGGCCGGAAGGCCGCGGTCACGTCCGTCACTCTGCGCCGGCCGCGCCGCCGGCCCGGGCGGCACCATCGGCCAGGACCGGCAGGAGCAGTTGCTCCTCACGATCGATATGTGCTCGGAGGAGGGCTTCATAGGCGAACAGGTGCGCTCGGACCTCGGTCGCGATCACCGGCGTCAGACCGTCGCTCGCGAGCTCCTCGTCGCGCCGAAGACGATTCGCCATACCCCGGATCTGCCCGTGGTCGAAGCGGGCCGCCCGGGTCGACCACGGCGTCCCGGTCAGGCCATCGATCTGCGCGTAGAGCCAGGACTCCTCCCAGGCGATGTGCGGCTCCAGCGTGTGCGTCGACCAGGCGAGCACGTCATGGAGGGCGCGGATGTCGTCGATCCGCGATCCGACGGCGATGGTGCAGCCCGCGTCGTGGATCCGATCGAGGCCTCGCGCGAGGTCACGGTGCTCGTGTTCGCCGAAGGCTCGGATGGCGTCGAAGATGTCGGTGGCATGCATCAGTCGGTCCTCGGTGGCACGTCGGAGCGGATCCCTGACCGCGACCAGCGTCCGTCCGAGGCCCGTCTCACGCCAGTCGCCCAGGGCCCCAATACCGCGGGCCATCCGGCCCGTTCGGTCGGGCTACGTGCCAGCCGATGAGGCCGGGGCAGCCCTCCTCCGACAGGTCGCACCCTTCGGCCCGGACACCACGGGCCGAACGGACCTCGCGCTCGCCGGCCTGCGCCCCCACCATCGAATCAGGGATCCGAGCCCGTTCGATCACGGTGGACGTGCCTTCGGCGGTGACACACCGTGACGCCTTGGGAGTCGACAGATGGATGCGATCGCACGTCGGGCGAAGCTCCCGACCGTCGATGAACTGATGTCGCCGGACCCGCTCGTGATCCGGGCCACCGCGGCCGCCAGGGACGCTGTGCACCTGCTCGATTCCTGCGGGGTCAGCGGCGCGCCGGTCGTCGACACGGACGGCAAGGTCATCGGCGTGGTGAGTGGCAGCAATCTCGTCCACGCGTTCACATCGGCATCGCTGCTCGACGCCCTGCCCGGATTGTCCGTCGGCGACGTGATGTCGCGGCCGGCGATCACCGTCCACGGCGATGCGTCCGCCGATGCGGCGGCGCGGCTCATGGAGGCGCATCACGTGCACCGGCTCGTCGTGGTCGACGACGACGAGGGCACGCCGATCGGGATCCTGTCGCAGTCGGACCTGGTGCGGGCCCTGGCCACGCTGGACGGCTAGCCGTGGCAAGGCATCGACGATGACGACCATCCATCCGGATCGAACGGCCGGTCCCGGCGCTCGCTGGCCGGCCGTGGCGTGCGCCGACGGAGCCCGGACCACGACCCGAGCGGCGATCGCCTGATCACGGCCAGACCGCACTTGTCGGCGCGACCCCGATGTGCGAGTGTCGTCTCGTCCCGAACACTGTGGGAGACGCCCTGTGAGCGAAGCGGAAGAGCGGTACCTCGCCGAGATCAGCGAGGATTGCGAGCGGATCCTCGGTCGCGGGATCGAGCTGGTCGGCCTGGATCGCGAGGATGGTCCGGCGGTCCGCCTGGTCGCACGCTATCGACTCGGCGACCTCGACTGGTCCACCGCGGCGACGGGTGAGACGGTCATCGCCGCCCACGCCGACCTGCGCACGCGCCTGATGCTCGATCGAGTCCGCCTCGGCTTTGCCGCCGTCACCACGCCCTGATCCGTGCCATACGACGTCGATCCAAGGGTCGATGCCTACATCGATGCGCTGCCGGGGTGGCAGCAGGCCATCTGCCGTCAGGTACGCGACCTCGTCCACGCGGCTGACCCGGAGGTCGTCGAGACCATCAAGCGCACGCGGCAGCCCTACTTCGTGCTCGAGGGCAACATCTGCGCCCTGCTCGCCACGAAGGACCACGTCAACGTCTTCCTGTACGACGGTGGCATCGTGCCGGACCCGGCGGGGATCATCACGGCGGGCCACGACAACCAGACCGCTCGGACAGTCGCCTTCTGGCGAGGGCGACCCGATCAACGCCGCGGCGTTGACCGCGATGTTCCGCCAGATCATCGCGAACAACCGTGCCGGGGGCTGGCGGGCGATCAAGGCCCGCTCCGGCTAGGGCCGGACCCGCCGGCACGCCGCTCCAGACCAGGCAACGCCTCAGGCCCGGCGCGACAAACCGCGGCGAACGGGTGCACCATCGACCGTGCGCGCGCTCCCCCACCCCCGCGAGGTTCATCGATGACTCGTCGACCCTGGTTCGGCCTCCACCTGCCCAACTACACGTTCGCCGACACGCCACCGGAATTCCTGTTCGACCGGATCATCGCGCAGGCGCGGACCGCCGAAGCCGCGGGTTTCGAGCTCGTGACCGTGATGGACCACCTCTACCAGATCCAGGGCATCGGGCCGAACACCGATCCCATGCTCGAGGGCTGGTCGGTGCTCGCCGCGCTCAGCCGCGAGACGTCGACGGTCCGCCTCGGCACGCTCGTCACGGGTGTCACCTATCGGAACCCGGCGATGCTGGCGAAGCAGGTCACGACCCTCGACGTCCTGTCGGGCGGCCGGGCGATGCTCGGCCTCGGCGCGGCCTGGAACGAGGAGGAGCACGACGGGTACGGCTACGACTTCCCGCCGATCCGCGAGCGGATGGACCGGCTCGACGAGGCGTTGACGATCATCCACGCGATGTTCACCGAGGACCGGCCGACGTTCGAGGGCACCCACTACCGCATCCACGAGGCGCTCAACGTGCCCCGCCCGATCCAGCGTGGCGGCCCGCCGGTCATGGTCGGTGGCGGCGGGGAACAGCGGACGCTGCGCATCGCCGCCCGCCACGCCGACCTCACGCACTGGTTCCCGCTCGGGCTCGAGACGCTCCGCCACAAGGACGAGCTGCTCGTCCGCTACTGCGAGGAGATCGACCGCGACCCGACGACGATCGAGCGCACGATCGCGTCGCCTGTGGTCGTCGCCGCGACCGAGGCCGATGGCCGCGCCATCCTCGAGGCGATGCCGCCCGAGCGTCGGGCGCACGCGGTCGTCGGGACGCCCGAGGCCGCCGCCGAGGGCTTGCGCCCCTACCTCGACGCCGGCTTCACCGGATTCACGTTCAACAATTCGGTGTATCGCTCGATCGAGCAGATCGAGCTCGTGGGCGAGGTCCTGCGGCTGATCTCACCGACCTGACGGCACCGCCCCGTTCAGCGGCGCCTCATCCGTTCCGGGGGACGCACGCGGCGGCGTCTGGCGGGCACAATCGAAGCTTGTCGAGTCGTTCATCGCACGATGATGGTCGTTGACGGATGGTTGACCACGCGCTAACGAGAGGGAGTCCCGGATGGTGAAGATCGGACCGAAGCGGATCGCGGATTTCATCGAACCCTTCCGAGTGGACCCCGGCCGACGCGTCCGACTTCCGCGCGACTTCGACCCGGCGGGGACGCGGCGCCAATCCAAGGCCGAAGCCAAGGCGATCCTGGCGCAGGGCACGGAGCTGCTCGCGGAGTATCAGATGCGCCTGGCCGCCCAGGATGACTACGGGGTCATCGTGGTGCTCCAGGCCATGGACGCAGCCGGCAAGGACGGGACGATCCGCCACGTGATGAGCGGCGTCAACCCGCAGGGCGTCCAGGTCAGCAGCTTCAAGATCCCGTCGAGCGAGGACCTCGATCACGACTATCTGTGGCGCTACCAGCGGAAGCTCCCCGAGCGCGGCAACATCGGGATCTTCAATCGCTCGTACTACGAGGAGGTCCTCGTGGTCCGGGTCCACCCCCAGATCCTGGCCAACCAGAAGATCCCGGCCAAGCTCAAGGACCGCGGGATCTGGAAGCGCCGATTCCGCGAGATCAACGACTGGGAGCACTACCTGACGGACCAGGGCTACCGGTTCGTGAAGCTGTTCCTCAACGTCAGCAAGGAGGAGCAGCGGCGCCGGTTCCTCACCCGCATCGACGAGGTCGACCGGAACTGGAAGTTCAGCGCGAACGACGCCAAGGAGCGGATGTTCTGGGACGACTACCAGAAGGCCTTTGCGGAGGTCCTGTCGAACACCAGCACGCCGTGGGCGCCGTGGTACGTCATCCCGGCCGACGACAAGCCGTTCGCCCGTGTCGCCGCGGCCGGCGTGCTCGCGCACACGCTCATCGAGATCAACCCCCGCTTCCCGAAGGTCTCGAAGGAGGCCCAGACCGCCCTGGCCGGCGCCAAGGTGGACCTCGAGGCCCAGGCACCACCCGGCGCCGCTGCCGACCCTGGCGAAACGGAGCGCGCTGAAGCGGCCGCAAGGAAGTCGAAGAAGGGGAAGAAGGCATGACCGCACCCACCGGTCCCGCGGCCGCGCCCACGGCGGCGACGCCCGAGACCGCCTGGTACGCGCTCTCGCCGGAGGAAGCGGCCACCCAGCTCGGGGTGGACCCGGCCGTCGGCCTGGCCTCGGCCGAGATCGAGTCCCGACGCACGAAGTACGGGAAGAACAGTTTCGCCGAGGCCAAGAAGGCCTCGCGCTGGCAGATGTTCGTCCGCCAGTACGCCGACCCGATGCAGATCGTGCTCCTGATCGCGGGCATCGTGTGCCTGTTCCTGCCAGGACAGTTCTACACCGGCATCTTCCTCATCCTGCTCACGATGTTCAACGCCTGGATGGCGATGAACCAGGAGGGCAAGGCCGAGGCCAGCGCCTCGGCCCTCGCCTCGATGATGGTCGTCAAGGCCAAGGTGCGCCGCGGCGGCGAGCTCATCGAGGTCCCGATGGAGGACCTCGTCCCCGGCGACATCGTCAACATCGAGGCCGGCGACCTCGTCCCGGCCGACGCCCGCATCCTGTCGGCGGCGACCCTCGAGATCGATGAATCCGCCCTGACGGGCGAGAGCGTCCCCACTCCGAAGCAGGTCGAGGCCGTGGCCAAGGACGCCGCCCTCGGGGACCGCATCGACATGGCGTTCATGAACTGCCAGGTCACCCGTGGCGCGGGCACGATCCTCGTCGTGACGACCGGCATGGGCACCGAGGTCGGTCACATCAGCGGCATGCTCCAGTCGACCACGATCGAGAAGACGCCGCTCACGCAGCAGCTCGACAAGCTCACGAACCAGATCCTCATCATCGCCGGCATCGCGATCGTCATCTCCCTCGTCCTTGGGTTCGCTCGCGGCGTCCAGGGCCAGGAGCTGTTGCTGAGCGTCATCGCGTTCGCCGTCGCGGCGATCCCGACCGCCCTCCCGGCCGTCGTCACCGCCATCCTCTCGAAGGGGTCCCAGACGCTCGCCGCCGCCGGCGCGATCATGAAGCGGCTGCGCTCGGTCGAGACCCTCGGCTCCACGTCAGCCCTCAACTCCGACAAGACCGGCACGCTGACGCTCAACCAGATGACCGCCGTCCAGATGGCGATCGTGGGCCGACGCTATGCGATCAGTGGCGACGGCTACTCGACGACCGGACAGATCACCCACACCGGCGGCCAGCCGGACCTGCCGCTCGAGCAGTACCTGCTGCCGATGGCGCTGTGCGCCGACGCCGAGGTCCGCGATGGCGGCCTGGTCGGCGACCCGACCGAAGGTGCGCTGGTCGTCCTGGCCGCCAAGGGCGGTGTGGATCCGACCCTCACCCGCGAACAGTACCCGCGCGTCGCGACCCTCCCGTTCGACGCGGCCTACAAGATGATGGCCACCTTCCACGCGATGAAGGACGCCCGTGGCAAGGACGTCATCCGCGGCTACATCAAGGGGGCGCCCGACCAGCTGCTCTCGCGCGCCACGAGCGCGCACGGGCCGGACGGAGCCGAGGTCCCGGTCGACAAGATCCGTGACGCCTACATGGCGGAGAACGAGCGGCTCGGCACGATGGGCCTCCGGGTCATGGCGACCGGCCAGAAGGACTTCGACCCGAAGACCTTCGACCCGAATGCCGACCTGCTGCCCGCCATCGACGGCCTGACGCTCCTCGCGATCGTCGGGATCGTCGATCCGCCGCGACCGGCCGCCAAGGCCGCCATCGCCCAGGCCAAGGCCGCCGGGCTCCAGATCCGGATGATCACCGGCGACCATGCGGTCACCGCCGAGGCGATCGCCCACCAGCTCGGCATCGAGGGCCGCGCGGTCACCGGCGCCGAATTCCGCGCGATGAGCGACGACGAGGCCATCCGCCAGATCGACGGGATCGGCGTCATCGCCCGGGTCTCGCCCGAGGACAAGGTCCACCTCGTGGACATCCTGCGCAAGAAGGGCCACGTCGTCGCGATGACCGGCGACGGGGTCAACGACGCCCCGGCGCTCAAGCGGGCCGACATCGGCATCGCGATGGGCATCACCGGCACGGAGGTCTCCAAGCAGGCCGCCGTCATGATCCTGACCGACGACAACTACGCGACGATCGTGAAGGCCGTCGGCCTCGGTCGCGCCGTCTACGACAACCTGATGCGGTTCATCCGGTTCCAGATGGCCGGCCTGTTCGCGTTCATCGCGACGTTCCTTGGCTCGTCCCTGCTGAACATCATGAGCGGCATCCCGTTCCTGCCGCTCCAGACCATGTGGCTGAACTTCACGGTCAACGTGTTCCAGGCCATCGGCCTCGGGTACGGCAAGCCGCGCGAGGGCCTCATGGAGGTGCCGCCGCGGCCCAAGGGCCAGCTGCTCCTGCCGCGCCGGCTGATGACGTGGCTCGTGATCTGCGGCCTGGTCATGGCCGCCGGGACCCTCGGTGTCCTCGCCTGGGCCGGGAACGCCTACGGCGACGTGATCGGGCGGACCATGGGCATGACCACGTTCGCCCTCTTCCGGCTCTTCTCGTCGCTCGAGACGGCCGACGAGGACGAGTCGGTGTTCGGCGGGTCCATCCTGTCGAACCGACCGCTCCTGATCGGGACCGGGGTCTCCATCCTGTCGATCATCCTCGCGACCGAGCTCGGCTTCCTGCAGAAGATCCTCGGGACGGCGAGCCTCTCGCCCGACCAGTGGGCCGTCTGCATCCTCGTCGCGCTGTCGCTCATCGTGGTCGAGGAGGCGCGCAAGCTCCTCAAGATCCGGACCAACGATGAGCCGGCCGTGGCGACCACCTCAGCCGTGCCGGCTGCCGCATGACACGTCCGTGACCTGATCCGGGGCCGGGTGCTCGCACCCGGTCACCCGCCGCTGACCCAGCGTACGAAACGACCGCCGAGCCTCACGGGCCGGCGGTCGTCTCGTTTCGTTGCTCGGCGCCTCGCGGCGCCGCGGTGGTCGGCCTAGCGGTCGCGCTCCTTCGTGCGCACGACGGCGGAGGCCGGCGTCACCAGCAGGCCGATGCCAAGGATGCCGGCCAGGGCCAGCAGCACGAGCCGCCAACCCTCGCCGCCGGCGCCGCCGCTCCCGCTCGACAGCGTGTCGGTCGGGGGCAGGGTCGTGGCCGGGGTCGCGGTCTCGCCCTCCACGCCACCGGTCGGCGCCGGCGTCGCCGTGGGCGTGGGTGTCGGGGCCGGTCGTCTCGGTCGGGGCCGGGGTGGCCGTCGGGGCCGGGGTGGCCGTCGGCTCAGGGGTCGGGGTCGGGGCCGTCGTCTCGGTCGGGGCCGGGGTGGCCGTCGGCGTCGGGGTCGGGGCCTCGGTCGGCGTGGGCGTCGGCGCCTCGGTCGGCGTGGGCGTCGGAGCCAGGGTCGGCGTGGGCGTCGGAGCCAGGTCGGCGTCGGGGTCGGCGTCGGGTCGGCGTCGGCGTCGGCGCCAGGGTCGGCGTCGGGGTCGGCGTCGGCGCCTCGGTCGGCGTCGGCGTCGGCGTCGCGATCGACTCGATGACCTTGTAGTTGTCCGACTTCTGGTCGGCGGCGTTGCAGATCCGGAACGACGAGCTGGCCGGGTTGAACAGCGCGCAGGCCTCGACGCTCACGGCCGTCGCCACGGTGAGCTTGTACTCACCGCCGCTGTTCGGCGTGTCGTCGTACGGATAAAGCTGGACCGTGATGCCGGTGACGGCGGGGTTGCAGTTCACGGCGTGGGTCACGTGCCCGGTCGTCGACTGGATGTAGTCGTTCGCCACGGTGAACTTGCGCTGGCTGATCGCATCGTTCGACAGGAGGATCCCGTTCGGGGACTCGACCTGGTAGTAGTAGTCGCCGTCGGCGAGATGCGAGCCGCCGTTGCACGGACCGCCGGTCAGGTACACGTCCTGCTTGGTGTCGTAGCCCGTGTTGTCATTGATGATCGAGCCGTCGAAGTTGCTCGTGTAGATGGCACCGGTCAACGCCAGCGCGGGGCCGGCGGACGGGGCGAGGATGGCGGTCGCGAGCATCGCGCCGACCGCCAGCCAGGCGGCCTTGCGGGCGAAACTCGAACGATGCCGGGGACGCGGAGCAGACATGCGATAACGCCTCACTGCAGGACGATCTGACCTCCGGACGCCTGCAACCCCGAGCGTCGAGGGAGGCGGATAGTACTGGTCCATACGTACTGATGGCAACCCCGTAACCCGCCCTATCCGCACCAGTCGCCGTGGACGCTGGTGCGAAACGGCACCGCGGTTTCGCCGAGTCCAGCGGGCGGGGAGTGTCCTCGCACGCACGACGCGCTACCGTGAGCGCCGAACACCCTGGCGGCAGCGAGGCGGCATTGGGCACCGAGATCGAGCGCAAATTCCTCGTGGCGGATCCATCGATCGTCGACGGCATCGCCGGGACCGTGATCCGACAGGGCTACCTGTCGCGGCAGCCGGACCGGACGGTCCGCGTGCGGCGGGCCGGGGAGCGCGCCTTCGTCACGGTCAAGGGTCGCAACTCGGGCGCGACGCGTTCGGAGTGGGAATGGGAGATCCCGGTCGCCGACGCCAACGAGATGCTCGAGATCTGCGAGGGCCCAACGATCGACAAGACCCGCCACCTCGTCGAGCACGTCGGTAGGACGTGGGAGGTCGACGTCTTCGCGGGCGCGAACGCCGGTCTCGTGATGGCCGAGATCGAGCTCGAGGCCGCCGATGCCGCCGTCGCGCTGCCGGGCTGGGTCGGGCGCGAGGTGACCGACGACCCGCGCTTCTACAACAGCTCGCTGGCCGTGCACCCGATGGGTGCGACCGCGGACGAACCCGCCTGATCGAGGCCGACCGTCAGGCCTCCTCCGCGGCTCGCGCCGCCCGAAGCGCCTCGAGCACGGCCGTCAGGGCATCGAACCGCTCCTGAGCGCGCCGGCCCTCGTCGTCCATGACGTCCCGGGTCGTCGCGTCGCCGTAGCCGGCGCTCAGCCGGGTCTGGCGACGGCGGACCTCGCCAAGCTCGGTCGCACGCGCCTTGAGCAGGGCCTGCTCGAGGGCGGCGAGGGACGCGTCGTCGAGGGCTGGGAGGTGGAGGGCGAGCGGTCGGGCGGGGTCGGCCATCCCGATACGGTAGCCGGGCAGGATCGGTCTTGCCGCTCAGCCCTCCGAGCCGCGAGGGCCGCCTGGACGGCGCACTGACGCACGCGCTCCGAGCGCCGAGGCGACGCTCTGCGAGCCATCGGCGCGAGGATGCGAGCGCACCCGACGGTGCGTGAGCGAGGCGCGCAGGCGACAACGCAGCAGATGGTGGTCATAGCGGCCCCGAGATCCCGCCGTCTTTGCGGATGCGCCAGAAGTGGGTCGCCAGGAAGATGGCCGTGACGAGCGGCAACACCATGATGTGGACCACGTAGAAGCGCAGCAGCGTGTTCTGTCCCGACCTCGACCCCGCCGAGCAGGATACGGTTCACGGGCGTCGCGACGATCGGGAAGTACGAGCCGAAGTTCGTCCCGATCGTGATCGCCCAGAACGCGATCTGGTCCCACGGCAGCAGATAGCCCGAGAACGACAACATGATCGTGAGGAACAGGAGCACGACCCCGACGACCCAGTTGAACTCGCGCGGCGGCTTGTAGGCGCCGTGGTAGAAGACCCGCATCATGTGCAGGAACACGAAGAAGACCATCAGGTGGGCGGCCCACCGGTGGATGTTCCGGGTGAGCAGCCCGAAGGTCACCTCGGCCTGGATCTCGAGGATGTTGTCGTACGCCATCGTCGAGGCGGGGCACGTAGAACAACATCAGGTACACGCCGGTCACGGTCAGCACGAGGAACAGGAAGAAGCTCAGCCCGCCCAGACAGAACGTGTAGGCGAACTTGACCGCGTGCTGGCGGACGCGCACCGGGTGGATGTGCAGGAAGACGTTGTTCATGACCGCGTACGCGCGCGAACGCTCGTCGCGCGGGTAGGGCTGGCGGAAGATCGACCGCCACACCGGGCTTCGGCGGATGGCGACATCGACGCGTTCCAGGAAGCTCATCCGATCGCCTCCCGTGCCCTGGCCGGCCTCGTTCGCCTGATGCCAGCGCACGACGAGCGCGATCAGCACGAGCGACCAACACCCCCACAGCCACGGCGCCGCCGCCATCCCGATCACGAAGCCGAGCCCGCCCACAGCGAGGCCGCGGCGGGGCCACGGGACGGCCAGCAGCACCGCGACCAGCACGAGCGAAGCGGCCACCATGAACCCGTACGGTCCCCAGCCCTGCCAGGTCTCGGCCGTCGAGCGGCCGCTCAGGACCCCCTGGACGACGAGTGCGAGCGCCCCGGCCGTGCCGATCGCCGAGATGGCGAGCAGCAGCAGCGAGATCCGCGACAGGGGCACCCAGACCTCGCCGGGTCCCTCGCCACGCGACCGTGCGCGCGAGCTCGGGCGCGTCGACGAAGCGCCAGGTGAGATCGTCGGGGATGCCGGCGAACCAGCGCACGAGCCGGCGCCGGCGCAGGTCGGCCGTCTCGCCCCGGCGGACCGCGTCGACCGTCTCATCCGCGAGGTCGCCCGCGACCTCCGATCGGCGTCGGGCACCGATCGCCGCCGGGAGCCCGAGCGTGTACACGGCGACCCAGCCGCGGACCACGGCCGAGCCGTCACCCCGTCGCCCCAGGAGGCGCGAGGTCGTCATCGCTACCCGCCCGGAGCCTCGCTGCGGCGCGGTCGGGCCACGACCGCCGCGGCGTTCCGCGCCGCGCGGGCGTCGGCCGCGGCGGTCTCGCCCAGGGCGGTGAGCCGGTAGAACCGGCGGCGTGGACGAGCCGCTTCCGCGGCGTAGTCGGGATCCTCCCAGCGACTCTCGAGATAGCCCGCACGCTCCAGGCGATCGAGCGCCTTGTAGAGCGTGCCGTAGGCGGTCAGCCGCCGAGCGTCCTTGCCTTCGGCGACGGCCTTGGCGAGCAGGAAGCCGTGCGCCTCGGGCAGTCCGCGCTGTCGGAGCGTCACCGACGCCTCGAGGATGTCGACCTCGAACGGGACGAGCGCACCGGGTTTTCGTCGCATGGCGGGATTATGGGAAGATATCTGCGCATACGTCAAGATGCGTGGCGCAAGATCGCCGCCATCGGGGCGGGCGGCGCGCGGGTCAGGCGGTCTGCGGGGTCAAGGCTGCGGACGCCTCCGGGTCGATGGCGGCGTACAGCTCCTCCTCCTGGGCCATGTGCAGGCGGAGGATCGCATCGAGCCCGTACAGGGCGCGCTGGAGGTCGGTGCGGTCGTCGACGGTCGGTCCGTCGGGACCGGTCTCGTCGACGATGCGCCCGAACAGCCGGATGAGATGGAAGATCTCGGTGTGGGTCCGGTGCAGGGCGGCGATGGCATCGTCGGTCCCCATCGCCGTGGTCAGGATCGGGTAGACGGTCCGGTCCTCCGCTTCCTCGTGCGGGATGAGCGTGTCCTCGAGGAACGTCCGGATCTCGAGCAGCGCGTCGCGCGCCTCGCCCGGCGCCAACGCATCGAGGTGATCGGCGACCGTGCGCAGGCGGGCGATGCCGGGCGCCAGCGCGCGATGCTCCTGGAACAGGCGCTGGCTCGTGTCGGCCCAGCCCGGCACGACGATCGGCCGTTCCAGGCCGCCGCGCAGGGCGCGCAGCGCGTTGAGGATGACGGTCACGTCGATGAGCTCCTGGAGGAGCGCCCCCGCGACGACCGGCAGGAACCCGAACGCCGCGACGACCATCGCGACGAGCGACATGCTCATGCCCACGACGACGCTCTGGGTCGCGATGCGGTGCGAGTGGCGGGCGATGCGGACGGCTTCGGCGAGACGATCGAGCCGATCGACGGTGATGACGATGTCGGCCGCCTCGGAGGACGCCGTGGCGCCGCGAGCGCCCATCGCGACCCCGACATCGGCCACGGCCAGCGCCGGCGCGTCGTTGATCCCGTCGCCGACCATCACGACCGGAGATCCGGCCAGGTCCCGTTCGGTGTGCACGGCCTCGACCTTGTCCGCCGGCCCCCGGTCGGCGAGCACGCCGTCAAGGCCGATCGCGGCGCCGACGATGTCGGCGACCCCGTGGTGGTCGCCCGTGACCATGACGATGCGGGTGAAGCCCGCGCGGCGAAGGCTGCGCACGGCCCGCGGCGTCTCGGGCCGGATCGGGTCGTCCATGACCAGGGCACCGGCGATCGCGTCGTCGATGCGCACGAAGACGTTGGTCGCGCCTTCGAGGGTCGCCCGTCGACGGAGCTCGCGCGCCCACATCGGGAGCCCACCGTCGGCCGCCACGAACGCCGCCGAACCCACGGCCACGCGCCGACCGTCGACGGTGCCGGCCACCCCGGCGCCCGGCGTCTCGACCACGTCGCTCGGCACGGGCAACTCCAGGTCGCGCTTGCGCGCGGCACGGACGATCGCGGCGGCGAGGACGTGCGGCGAGGCCTGCTCGAGCGCGGCGGCGGCGCGCAGCACGCGGTCCTGGTCGCCATCGACGCTCTCGATGGACGCGAGGTTGGGCCGGCCGGCGGTCAGGGTGCCGGTCTTGTCGAAGAGGACCACGCGGGCCCGGGCCAGGGTCTCGAGCGGGCCGCCGCCCTTGACGATGATGCCGCGCCGGGCCGCGCGCGAGATCCCGGCGACGATCGCGATCGGCGCGGCCAGCAGCAGCGGGCAGGGCGTGGCGACCACGAGCACGGCCAGCGCACGGGTCGGGTCGCCCGACACGATCCAGGCGAGCCCGGCCAGCCCGAGCGTCAGCGGCACGAAGATCAGCGCGTAGCGGTCAGCCAGGCGCACGAACGGGGCCTTGGCCACGCTCGCCGCCTCGACCAGGCGGACGATGCCGGCATAGGTGCTCGCGTCGGCCGTGGCGATGGCCACGAGGTCGAACGGGCCGCCGCCGTTGACGACACCCGAGGCCACGGTGTCGCCGTCCTCGCGGGTGATGAGCCGGCTCTCGCCGGTCAGGGCGGATTCATCGAGCACCGCCGGCGCGCCGCGCACGACGCCGTCGACCGGGACGACCTCGCCGGGCCGGACCAGGAGGCGGTCGCCGGGCTGGACCTCGCCGATGGCCACGGTCTCCAGCCCGTCGCCGCGGTGGCGCTGGACCTGCTGCGGCGCCCGGCCGAGCAGGGCGGTGAGCTCGCGGTGGGCACGGCCCTCCGCGTAGTCCTCGAGTGCCTCGCCCGTGGCGAGCATGACCGCGATCACGGCCGCCGCGAACAGCTCCCCGAGGGCCAGCGCGCCACCGATGGCGAGGACGGCGATGACATCGACACCGGCCTCGCCCGCCAGCAGGTCGCGCACGATCGACCACGCCAGGCGCACCCCGACGACCACGCTCGGGACGATCCATGCCCAGGCGGCGAGCTCGTCCTCCCCCGCCCAGATCAGCAAGAGGCCCGCGACCAGGCCGACGAGCGTGAGGATGAGCAGGGCGAACGGCCGCAGCCGGGCCGCGAAAGCCCTCATGGCGACGGCGTGCGGCCCGCGACGGACGTCATCGGGCCCGCTCGCGACGGACCGGCAGGCGCTGGCCGCGGATCGTCGCATCGCGCAGGGCGTGCGCTACGCCGTCGACCACCGCGGCCTGGACGTCCACGAGCGCGAAGTCGTCGTAGATCTGGATCGCGCCGACGACCGAGCCCGGAACCCCCGCCTCGTTGGCGATCGCCCCGACCAGGTCACCCGGACGCAGGCCGGCGCGCCGACCGCCACCGATCCACAGCTGGGCCCAGCCGCCATCCGGGACCGACGGATGCGGTGCGCCGTCGGGTCGCGGCCCTCGTGGCCGTCCGGCTCCGCGTGGGCCAGGGCCCGGGCTCCCTGGGCCCCCCGCGCCCGGCCCGCGCGGGCCAGGGCCGGGGCGGCCGCCCGCTCCGGGGCGCGCTCCACCGGGCGGCCGCTGGTCAGCGAGGACCGCCGGTGGCAGCTCGACCTCGTCCTCGGCGCGCATGGTCGCGCCCTCGATGAGCGAGACCGCGGCGAGCGCGATGTCGACCAGGTCGAACTCGTCGGTCAGCGGCTCGACGACGCCCCGGAGGCGGTCGTGGTCGCCGGCGAGGAGCGCCTCGTGCAGGTCGGCCCGGAGCAGCTCGACGCGCCGGTCGCGCAGGTCGGCGACGGTCGGCAGTCGGGCGATCTGGAGCTTCGTCTTGGTCGCCGCCTCGATGTTGCGGAGCTGGCGATGCTCGCGCGGCTCCACCAGCGTCAGCGCGACGCCCTCACGACCGGCTCGCCCCGTCCGGCCGATGCGATGGACGTACTGGCCGGGGTCGGACGGGCACGTCGAAGTTGACGACGTGGCTGACATGGTCGATGTCGAGGCCGCGCGCGGCGACGTCCGTCGCGACGAGCACGTCCAGGGAGCCGTCCCGGAAGCGGCCCATGATCCGGTCGCGCGCCTCCTGGACGAGGCCGCCGTGGAGGGCGGCGGCATCGTGCCCGCGCCCGCTCAGCGCTTCGGCGAGATCGTCCACCTCGCCGCGGGTCCGGGCGAAGACCAGGGCCGAGGTCGGGTCCTCGATGTCGAGGATGCGGCACAGGGCCGCGAGCTTGTCCGAGCGGCGCACGACATACGCGACCTGGCGGACCCGCGCCGCGCCGGCGTCGTCCTCCCGCTTCGCGTGGACGCGGACCCGCGCGGGTTCGCGCAGGTGACGCTTGGCGATCTTGCCGACGACCGGGGAGATCGTCGCGGAGAAGAGGACTGTCTGGCGTTCCGACGGCGTCGCCTTGAGGATCAGGTCGAGGTCGTCCGCGAAGCCCATGTCGAGCATCTCGTCGGCCTCATCGAGGATGACCGTGCGCACGCCCTCGAGATCCAGGCTCTTGCGGTTCAGGTGGTCGACCGCGCGACCCGGGGTGGCGACCACCACGTCGACGCCGCGAGCCAGGCCGCGGAGCTGCTGGTGGATCGGCTGGCCGCCATAGACGGGCACGACCCGGATGCCGATGGCCTTGCCGTACGTGTGGAACGCCTCGGCGACCTGCATCGCGAGCTCGCGCGTCGGCACGAGCACGAGCACCGACGGGCGCGACGGACCGGCAGCCGCCGGATCCATACGGGCCAGCACCGGCAGGGCGAAGGCTGCCGTCTTGCCCGTTCCGGTCGGCGCCTCGGCGAGCACATCGCGACCCTCGAGCAGGAGTGGGATGGCCTCCCGCTGGATCGGGGTCGGCTCCTCGTAGCCCAGCGCGGCGAGCGTCGCGAGGAGGGGTTCGTCGAGGCCGAGGGCGCCGAACGCGTCGGTCTGGGTGCTTGGTTCGTCGGGCATCGCGCATATTGTGACTGGTCCGGCGACCGACACCCACGGTCGTCCGGCTCGCGACGGGTGCGCGACACCGGCTCGATAGCATCCGCGCTCGATCGCCCGGGGGGCACGGATCTGCGCGAGGACTTTGGCGTGCAACATCCCGACGGCAAGGACGTCTCGGACCCGATGATCGAGATCTCCGAGCGTCCGGTCGGTGCTGCCGTCGAACGCCAGGCGACGACGCGGACCGGTCCGGCAGCGGACCGGATCGTGGTCGCGGCGTTCGAATCGCACGCCGAACGCCTGACCTCGTTCGCCATCGCCGCCGTCCGCGATCGCGACGCGGCCGACGACGTCGTGGCCGAGGCCTATCTGCGCCTGATCCGCGAAGTGCAGGCCGGCCGCGTCCCCGACAACGTCGGCGCATGGCTGTACCGCGTCTGCAGCAACCTCATCCTGAGCCGGGGCCGTCGGATCGCCGTCGCCCGTCGCGCGATGGGGCGGCTGCTGGAGCGCGGCGAGGCCGATGCGCCCGAGACCCATGTCCTCCGGCGCGACTTCAACGAGCGGACGGTCGCCGCCCTCAACGAGCTGCCCATGGACGCCCGGATCGCCCTGCTGATGGCGGCCGAGGGTCACGACATGGCCTCGATCGGCCTGGCCATCGGGCGCACCCCGAGCGCGACCAGGACCTTCGTGTGCCGGATGCGCGTGCGGTTGCGCGACCGTCTCGCCGCCGATGACGTGGAGGCCGGGCCGCGATGACCGACCACGACCGGTTCCGCGAACTGGCCGCCGGCGCGGCCGACGACATCCTGAGCCCGGACGAGGCCCGCGACTTCGCGCTGCACGTCCGCACCTGCCCGGCCTGTCGCGCCGAGGTCCACGCCTTCGCCCGCGACCGCGAAACCCTGGCCGCCATCGCCCCGACGCCCGTGTCGGCCCGGCTGACGACGATCGTCGCCGACTCCGGCCGGCGCCCCACCTCGATCCGCTGGCCGCTCCTGGCGACGGCCGTGTTGGTCGGGACGCTCGGAGCGGCGTTCGTGCTCGGCGGCGGTGCCCCACGCACCGCGGTCGCACCCGAAGAGACAGCCACGCCGTCGGCATCGCCGTCCTCGGCGCCGTCGACCGCCCCATCGCCCGACCCGACGGTCGTGCGCTTCGGCGACGCCAGCACCATCGATCTCGATGGCCAGGCCGCGAGCCTCGTGATCGACGACATCGACGGTGACGGCGACCAGGATCTCGCGATGGGCACCGACGGCACGCCGGACCAGGTCGTCCTGTACCTGGGCGACGGCGCTGGGGACTTCGGCGGCCGGGTCGTGACCGATCTCGACGGCGTCGCGGCGATCGAGGTCGTCGACCTCGACGGCGACGGCAAGATGGACATCCTCGGCACGGCCCGCGAGGCGAACGAGGTCGTCGTGCTGTTCGGCCTTGGCCGGGCCGGCTTCGAAGATCCGGTCCGCTTCCCGGTCGGGCGGTCGCCGCGCGAAGTCCAGACCGTCGACGTCGATGGCGACGGGAAGCTCGACATCGCCACGGCCAACGCCGGCTCGGACGACCTGAGCGTGTTGCTCGCGACCGGGCCTCGGACGTTCGCCGAGGCGATCTCGATCCCGGCGGACGACTCCCCCACCGTGCTGGCCGCCGGGGACTTCGATCTCGACGGCAACGCCGATCTCGTCGCGGGGAGCGTCGTCCATCCTGGGGTCGCCGTGCAGTGGGGCGCCGGTGACGGGACGTTCAGCAGTCACCGGCCCATTCCCGGTGACGTCGCGATCGCGGACATCGCCGCTGGCGATCTCGACGCCGACGGCGATCTCGACCTCGTCGCAACGGCCGCGGACCGGGGGCCGGTGGCCGTCCTGCTGGCGCGACCGACGGGTCCCTTCTGGGATGAGCGCTCGCTCGACCCGCCCGATCCCGCGACGGACCGACCCGGTGACGTCGAGATCGCCGACCTCACCGGGGACGGCATCGCGGACCTCGTCGCCGTCGATCGCGCGCACGACGCGCTCATCGTCTGGGTGGGCGACGGCCACGGCGGCTTCCTCGACGCCCAGGCGATCCCGGTCAACGGGCCGCCGAAGTCGGTCGAGGTGGGTGACTTCGACGGCGATGGCCGGATGGATCTCGCCGTGTCCGACGCCGAGGACCCGAAGGTCCGGATCCTGCTCGGCCGCTAGACCTGGGCCGGGACCGGGGCCACGAGGGTCGCCGCGATCTCACGACCCCAGGCATCGATCTCCGGACGCGGACGCCAGTCGCCGTCGTGAACGCGCAGGGCGGCCATCACCGCGCGCTCGGGAAAGCCCATCGTCGAGCGATCGATGCGGCCGGCGAACATGCGGTGGTCGTGGGCGTGGGTCACCGCGCGAACGTTCGCGATGTCAGCGGGATCGGCCTCCGGCTTGAGCGGATCGCCGGCCGGCCCGCTGGAGAACAGCCACACGTCGCGGGTCGCGAACGCGGGGGCGAATCGCTCCACGAATTCCTTCGCCTCCTTGAGCCAGTGTCCGGCGTAGACGCCGCTGCCGACGACGACGGCATCGATGTCCTCGAGCGTTTCGACGTCGGCGGGCTCGCGCACCGTCGCCTCGACGCCAGCTGTCCGCATCGCCTCGGCGATCCAGAACGCGATCTCATGGGTCGCCCCGTGCTTCGAGGCGGCGGTCACCAGGACTCGCATGGTCATGTCCTCCTGCGCGTATCGATCGATACGGACATCGTCTCCGGCGAGGTGCGACGGCGGCCAGTGCCGATGGACCCCGGGTGGGGTGGCTGGTCGGCCCGTTCTTCCGCAGCCCGACCGTCAACGCGAGCCGGTGGCCCCGTCCGTCAGGGAGGCGGTCGGCGCCAGCGCCGATAGCGGCCGTAGACCCCGGGCTCGATGGGCTCCACCATCGCGGCGAGGCGCTCGCCCTCGGCCTCGAGCGCGCGGCGCGCGGTCGCCGGGATCGGCCGGAACGGATCGAGGACGATCCGGGTCCGCCCGCCGGGGCCGGCATCGGCCCACCAGCAGCCGGCCACCCGCCCGTCGACGAGGAGCGTCGGGAGCGTGTCCCCGTTCGGCGCGATGACGACCGCCCGATCCGCGTCGCTGATGATCCGCGTCCGGTCGGCGTGAGCGAGCAGGATGCTGTCCCACATCGGCAGCAGGCGCGGCGGCGCCGGCATCGTGCCGGGCGGTCGCGGTGCGTCGGGCAGGTCGATGAGGGCGCGGCCACGGCCGTCCCGACCGTGCCACAGCGCGCCATCCGCGGCGAGGACGTCGATCGCCGGCCGCAGGCGCCCGACCGGCAGCCCTGACCACGCCCCGATGTCGGCCGCGGTCGCCGGCCCGAAGGCGGCCAGGTGCGTTCGCACGAGGGCGATGACGGCCTCGTCGGGTTCGGCAAAGGCGAGATCGGGCAGCCAGGCACCGGCGTCGACGAGCCGCGGGCGGCGCCCGAACGACCAAGGCTGGGTCGCGTCGGGTGCATGGACGAGCGGGCGCTCGCGGCGGACCCACCAGAGGAGCGCGTCCGCCTCGACGCCCGCCGCGGCGGCGGCATCCTCGAGATGCTCCCGCAGCTCGCCCAGCATCCGCGGTTCGCGCGCGAAACGCAGCACCGCATCGCCGGCCCGTTCGAGGGCCGCAGCGTCCGGCGGCACGGCCCGGTCCGGGCGCCGGATGCCACGCGGCGACGGGATGATCGCGGGACGGAGTCGCGCGTAGTCGGGGCCGGTGACGAGATGGAGCGTTCCCCGGAAGAGCGTGGCCTTGACCACGGTCCGCGCGTCGATCGCCGCTGCCAGCCCAGACGCCGCGAAGCCGTCGAGGCGCGTCCACAAGGCGATCGACGGCGACGCCGGTTCCTGGGCCTGCAACCCGCCGAGTCGATGGATGGCGGTCGCCGCGTCCACTCGCGTCCGCTCGAGCAACAGCTGGCGCGCGAGCGTCGCCCGGCCGAGGGCGGCCGCATCGAGGACGGGCAGGTCGGCGGTCGGGGCCATCGCGTCGGCGCTAGGGCGCCTCGGGCGCCTCGAGCGTGCCGGCCCGGAACGTCTCGATGAGCTCGTCGTACTCGGGCAGGCCACGCTCGTAGCCGATGGCCCAGAACCCGGCGCCGGCGAGGCCGCGCGCATCGGCCAGGGCGAGCTTGGGCGTCAGGCTCCGCGGCGAGTCGTAGTAGACGGCGTTCCAGCCCGCCCCCGGGGACAGCCCGGGTCCGTCCGATGGCGAGTCGCTCGTCGACGGCGAGGGCTCGGCGGACGGCTCGGCCGGAACCGAGTAGAACTCGACGCTCTCGATCGGCTCGTAGGTCGGGGCGAAGTCGGGGTCCTTGAACACGCGCAGGTTCCGGCGCGGCACCCAGTCGCTGCCCCGTCCGGTCGCGGGCGACCCGACGCCCGGCCCGATGACCGGCCAGGTCATCCCGAACAGCGGCAGACCGAGCAGCGTGCGCTCCACCGGCACGCCCAGCTCGGCATAGCGGTCGAGCGACCAGACGAGATCGCGCGGGTCGCCGTCGAGACGATCGATCGGCGACGAGGCCCCCGGTTCCGACCCGTTCCAGTGGTAGTCGTAGCCCATCAGGAAGATCCGGTCGGCGCCAGCGGTCGCGGCCGCGGCGGCCATCAGCGCGCCCCGTTCGTTGGCGGTGGTGGCGACCGACACCTGGTGGTCCGGGTCGCGTTCGCGCAGGGCATCGCGCAGCCGCCCGATGAACGCGGCGTAGGCCGGGATGTGCTCGATCGGCAGCGCTTCGACGTCGACGTTGACGCCGTCGACGCCGAGCTCGTCGACGAGGTCGACGAGGACCTCGATCCAGCGCGCCTGGGCCTCGGGTTCGGTGTAGAAGCGCGCGTTCTTGGTCTCGCCGAAGCTCGTGTACACGATCTCCGCGCGCGCCCCGCGGTCGTGGGCGTCGCGGATCATCTGGCGCCCGATCGGTCCGCTGATCCGGCGATAGCCGGTCTGGTTCGTGGCGAGCTCGCCGTCGCGCCGATGCGTGACCGAGAACAGGCCGACCGTCGAAAGATCGACGGTCGCCACGTGGCGCGCGATCGTGTCATCCATCTCCCAGTACGGGACGAAACCGTAGACCTCGTGACCGGGGGTCGGGACGGGGGTCGCCGGCGCGGTCGACGCCGTCGCGACCGCGGCCGGTGGCGCGTCGGTCGCATCGAGCGATCCGGTCGGCACGGTCGGCTGGCAGGCCGCGGCGAGGACGGCTCCTGCGAGGAGCAGCGCGGCGGCCCGTGCCCGCGACCGACGAGCCGTCACGACCAGCGCGGCAACGGCGCCAGGAAGTCGATGATCAGGTCAGCGAGGCGTTCCGGCGCTTCCATCCCGATCATGTGCGCGACATCGGGCCAGCGGACGGCGCGTGCGTTCGGTGCGTTGGCCTCAAGGTAGGTCGCGGTGGCCTCGACGTCGGTGGCGTCGAGCAGCCCCGCGACGGCCAGGACCGGGCAGCGCAGGTCGGCCAGCCGTTCGGCCGCGACCGGCTGCAACGGGATGCGCCGCCCGTGCTTGCGGCCGGCGGCCTGATGCAGGCGATTCATGTCGGTCAGGGCGTCGCGGATCGCCGCCGGGACGCGATCGACGGGCTGGCCGCGCCCATCGAGCCAGAAGCGAGTCTCCAGGTCGAGCAGGTGTTCGAGGTGGCCCGCGCGCTCCGCGGCCGGAGCGGCGTCGACGGCCTCCTCGGCAGCTTCGAGCTCGACGAAGGCCGCCTCCTCGTCCGGCGGGGATCCGACGTCGAAGCCGCGAAGTCCGGACCCGACCCCGACGACCGCCACGACCCGCTCCGGGTATTCGATCGCCGTGTCGAAGGCATTCGCGCCGCCCATGGAGTTGCCGACGAGGGCAGCCTGCCGGACGCCGCAGGCGTCGAGGACGGCGACGGTGTCGGCGCGCTCGGAGAAGTCGACGTCGTCGGTCTCGCTGCGGCCGAAGCCGCGAGTGTCGTGGCGGATGACGCGATAGCCGCCCTCGACGAGCCGCGGCGCGACGGCGTCCCACGAGCGCAGGTCGGCGATTCCCGCGTGGAGGAGCTGGATGGCCGGTGCGCCCGGATCGCCCTCGTCGACGACGAAGAGGCGCCCAGCCGGCACGGGCACGAACGTCTCGGTCATGGAGGAACGGTACCCGGGACGGAGCGGAGCGTCATCGGAGCGGGTCCGGTGCCGGCAGGTCGGGCGCCGGCGGGCCAGGCGCAGGCCCGGGCTCCGGACGCGGGCCGCCCTGGCCGGGCGGCCGGTCGCGACTACGTGGTGCCGGCGGCCGCCCGGGCCTCGGCCATGATCGCCGCGGCGTCGTCGATCGGGATCGCGAAGCCGATGCCCTGGGCGCCCGTGGAGGCGGCCACGTTCACGCCGATCACGTCGCCGTTCGCGTCGAGCAGCGGTCCCCCGCTGTTGCCTTCGTTGATCGCGGCGTCGGTCTGGAGGAGCCCCGTCATGGTCTTGGTCTGGCGGCTGAACTGCGACCCGACCTCGATCGTGCGACCGGTCGCCGAGAGGATCCCGCTGGTGACGGTCTCGGTGAAGGTGCCGAGCGGGCTGCCGATGGCGACGACGAGCTGACCGACCTCGAGCTTGGAGGCGTCGCCGATGGCGATCGTGGGCATGTCAGCCGTGGCCTCGACCTTCACGACCGCCAGGTCGCGGTCCGCGTCGTCGGCGACGACCGTGCCCGGCAGCTCGGTGCCGTCCTGCAGGGTGACCGTGATGGTCCCGTCACCCTCGATCACGTGGTGGTTCGTGAGGATCAGCCCGCTGGCGTCGAACACGAAGCCCGAGCCGACGCCGGTCGACGGCATCGACAGCGGGCCGAAGTTCCCGCGCCCGGCCGATTCGACCGTGATCGTCACGACGGCGGGGCTGGCCTTCTCGGCCACGGCGACGACGGCGTCCGATGCGGTCAGGCTGACCGACTGGGGCGCGCTGGTCGGCGCGGCCGTGCCATTGGCGGTGGTGGCCACGGCCGGGGCGGCTCCGGGGGCGCCGCCGTGTACGGCGCCGGAGCCGAACAGGACACCGACGGTGGCGACGGAGGCGATCGAGGCGGACAGGATGGAGGCGGCGAGGACGCCGGCGAGCCGTCGGTCATGCGTCGGACGGGAGGAGGACGTCGCGGACGCGGGAGCGAAGGTCTCGCCGGCGCGATTCGCCGGAACGGTCGTCGGGGAGCCGACGGCCGTGGTGGCCGGTCCCGTCGGGTTGGCCGGCGCGGACGCCTGGGAGGCGGCGACCGCGGGAGGGAGGAGCGGCTCGAACGGGTGGTCCATGTCCACCAGTACGACGCCGCCCCCTGAGACGGTCCTGAGAACCGTGTCGCCGACTCGACGTCCCGCGACCTTCAGAGCTGCCCCGGCTCCTCCGCCAGTGGTGTCTCGATCGCCGGCCTTGCAGCGGCGCCGCCACCGCCATCCGCCTTTCGACGTCGCTTCTTGATGAAGGTCATCGGCTCGTCGTCGGGACCGTCCTCGAACCGGACGCCACCGCCTGCTCCCTTGGCGTAGAACATGCGCTTGTCCGCGATGTCGTGCAGCTGACGCACCGTCGGGATGGGCTGCTGGTCCGGGTCGATCACGACGCAGCCGATGGAGGCGCCGATCCGGAGCGAGATCCCGTTGATCACCATCGGTGCGCACAACGCGGCGTGGACGCGCTGGCTGAGCGTCAGCGCATCCATCCGGTCCGAGAGGCGCGGATAGAGGACCGCGAACTCGTCACCACCGAGCCGTGCGGCGGCGTCGGTCAGGCGCATCGCCTCCTGAGTCGGCGGCCCACCTCCCGGATCACCTCGTCGCCGGCATCGTGGCCGAGCTTGTCGTTCACGCCCTTGAACCCATCGAGATCGATCGCGATCAACGTCCCGATGCGACCGTGATGGATGCGCATCGTCGCGCGCGTCGCTCAGGTGCTCGTTGAACGCAAGACGCGAGAACAGATCCGACAGCGGATCGCGCCGCGCCCGCTCCATCGCCTCGAAGCCCTTCCAGATGACGACGATGAGGCCCACGCAGATGAGCGCCGCCCACCAGCCGATCGTCGAGTACGTCATCCAGAGCAGCCAGCCCAGGATCACCTCGGCCGCCGCAGTCGTCCGAAATGCGTCGTCGAAAACGCGCGCCGCTTCGCCGACCCGCAGTCGGTCGCGCAGGATGACCGTGCCGGCCACGATCATGGTGACCGTGAGGGCGAAGACGAGGCTGCCGAGCACGATCGCGACGAGGTCGACGGCCTGACGACTGTCCAGCGGGACGACGCCGACTCGCTCGCGAACTTCGAGGATGACCACCCCACCCACGACCGCGGCCAGGGCGAGGGCCACGTGATTGGCCGCCGTGCCGTACCACGGCACCTCCGACCACCGGAGCTCACGGGCTTCGAAGGTCGAGACGAGGGCCACGATCGCCCCGGCGGTGGGTCCGCCGAGCGCGGTCGCCGCGATGATGAATGGCAAGTGGAACGTCAGGACGCCGTGGCCGGCCGGCAGTTGCTGGACGCGCAATCCGCCCAGCAATCCGACGAGGATCCAGAACACCAGACCGAGCAGCTGGCCCTCCGAATCGGGCCTGCGAGTCAACGAGATCGCCGGATCGATCCGGAACGTGGCGGCGGACCAGGCGACGACGGCCAGCCCCACGATGATCGTCCCGGCCGTGTAGACGTACAGGGCCGGACTGTGGTCGGCGGCGCGGCGGGTCATCTCATGGCCTCCGCGTCCGTCGAGGTGAGGGAGACCGGCTGGTCACCGGTCAGCGACCGGGTACGGTCGAGGATCTCGAGGGTGGCCGGCTCCACACCGGCCACGCGCAAGGCGCGAGGTTGATCCATCAGGGCACATCCTTGGATCGATGTCCGCGGTCGGCTGGGGGATGGTCCGATCGCATCATGTGGTCAGCTCTGCGGAAGGCGCTCGACGACGACGACCTCTCCACGGCCGATCGCTGCCAGGTCATCCACCACAGTTCCCTCGCCGACCGACCCTGACCGCTCCTGTTACCTCCGAAGCGCTCCGGGTCACACACGGAAATTAGGTCGATGTGGCTAGGGCTCCCATGCACCGATGGTCCTGTCCGACTCGCCTGAAGTCCTGCCCCCGTGCGCGCCCGTCGCCAGGGCGCACCACGAGCCTGGTCGTCGGTGGCCGGGATGGCGCAGTCGGCGTAGGCTGGACGTCGACACCGTCGACGCCGGAACGGTCCATGCCGATGCTCTCGCGCCCCCACCCGCGCCTCGCCGGCCGTCGTCCGTTCGTGGACGTGGCCGCCCTGCTCGGTCTGCTCGCTGCGGTCCTTCTGCTGACACCGAGCGTGGTCCTCGCCGCGGATCCGGCGGCCGGGTATGACGTCACCTGGACCGTGACCCGACCCGACGCCAGCGTCCGGTCCGACGACGCGATCGCGGTGGGCGACGACCTCGACCTGACCTACGAAGCGGTCGATGGCACCCCGGTGACCGACTGCCGCATCCGGCTCGCCGCCCTGGGTGGGGCCGTCATGGAGTCGCCGGGCGTCATCACCGATGGCGCGTGCCATCTCGCCGTGCGATTGCCGGCGTTCCCCGATCCCGCGGAGCGGGCCCAGTACGCTCACGACCCGGATGGCGTGCCGCTGGACCTGTGCGTCTGGACGGCGTCGATCGCGTTCGGCGACAGCCAGCCGCGCTCGATGGCGAGCGCCGATCAGGGCGAGCCGCGGGGTCGGACCTGCAACAACTTCGTCGACGGCACCGATCCGAACGTCCTCGCTTTCCGCGTGGACCCGACCGGGACTCGACGCACGTTCCAGAGCGAACCGTTCATCGTCAGCTGGGATCCCGCCGACTGGGGGACCGACATGGCGCCCCTCCGGTTCGGCGAGACGTGGCACTGGCAGGTCCCGGGCGGGATCGATCGCTGCCGGCTGTCGCTCAACGGCTCGTGGACGACCGTGATCCGACCTCGCGCCGATCCGGGCTGCACGGCATGGGACCTGCGCCTCCCCGGCGTGTTGCCCGCCACCCTGCCATGGGCCGGCGGGGCCGGCGACTGGGCCGTCGAGATGCTGATCGACTACTCCGTCCAGGATCCCGGTCCTGGATCGTTGACGGTCAGTCACGCCCGGCTGCCGATGGACGCCAGCGATGGCGTCTTCGAGAGCTCGCTGGCCTCGATCTTCCCGGTCGACCTCGCGACGACCCGGTTCGTCACCGAAGGGACCCGCTGGGCGCCGGCCTTCCAGGTCGGCGGCGCGACCGCGTCGAGCTGCACGCTGACGCTGGTGACGGTGCCACCCGGCTGGCCGGCCGATCCGATCACCTACGAGGACTCCCAGGCCGACGTCGATGGCAAGGGCGTATGCACCTTCGATCTCGATCCGCTCACGGCATGGGAAGAGCACCAGTACTGGGTCCATCCCAACCTGACCGCCGACGACGACCCGAACCTCCAGTACGGAGCGGACATCATCGGCATCCCGGCGCCGGAGCCGCCGGACATCGACCCGCCGGTCGAGGAGCCGGACGGCGACACCGGGCTGGGCGTCGACCCGGGCGCGGGCCAGGGTCTGGCCGTCGACCTCGAAGTCACCCCCGATGTCGCGCCATCGACGTCGGCCGATGCCGAGGTTGCCGCCGTCGAGCGGTCGACGGCCGCAGCGACGTGCACCGGCCGGGCGGTCTCGACCGACCTCGGTTCGGGCGGGTCGATCCCTCACCTCTCGGCCAGCTGCGACCTGCCGGCGGGTGCCTACACGGCCACGGCCAGGATGGTCGACGCCGCGGGCGTCGTCACGACGGCGACCCGGCGGTTCGAGGTCCTTCCCGCGCATCCGATCGTCACCGGTCGTGCGCCGGGTCCGACCGCCACGAGCGTGGCCCGCGACGCCCGTCCCACCGTCGTCTTCGATGTCCCAGTCACTGGCGTCACGACGTCCTCCTTCCGGCTGCGCGACGTCGAGACGGGCGCGACCGTCCCCGCGACCGTCGGGTACAACGCCGCGACGCACCGGGCGACGCTCAAGCCCACTATCCCTGCTGGGCGCCGGTCGGTCCTATCGGCTGTCGCTGACCTCGGCCATCAAGAGCGGGCCGGGCCGGGCACTCGTGCCGGTCGACTGGACGTTCCGGACGACCGTCGACGGGACCGCGCCGACGATCGTCGGCCGGGCGCCGGCGGCGGGGGCATCCGGCGTGTCGCGATCCGTGGTGGTCGCGGTCCGGTTCTCCGAGGCGGTCCGGAACGTGACCGGTTCGACGGTCCAGCTTCGCGACCTTGTCACTGGTGCGTACGTTCCGGCCACGGTTCGCTACGACGCCACGACGAAGCGCGCCACGCTCGACCCGACGCCGACCCTCGTCGCCGGTCGGTCGTACCTCGCGATCGTGCGTTCGAGCATCACCGATCGCGTCGGCAATGCCCTGGCGACCACGACCTGGTCGTTCCGGACCGGTCCCTGAGTCGCGGCGCCTCGCGTGCGATCGTCATTTGCCGGGTTGACAAGCTACTTAGTACTCACTAAGTTACGCGCATGTCCGAGACCGCCGTCTCCTACCCCACCCCACGTCCGAGGCTGAGCGCCGACGAGCGCCGCGAGGCGATCGTCGCCGCGGCGATGGAGGAGTTCGCTGCGCGCGGACTCTTCGGTGCCTCGGTCGATGCCGTGGCGCGCAAAGCCGGCGTCTCGCAGCCGTACGTGTTCCAGCTGTTCGGCACGAAGAAGGAGCTCTTCCTCGCGGTCGTGCGACGAGCCTTCGAACGCACGCGTCTCACGTTCGAGGCCTCCGCCGCCGACCAGGTCCGCGGCGAGCTTCCGGATTGCAACGACGCGCTGGCGGCCATGGGCTACGCCTACAAGCGGCTGCTCGCCGACCGGACCCTCCTCTTGCTGCAGCTCCAGGCCTATGCGTCCTGTTCCGATGCCGACGTCCAGGCGACCGTCCGGACCGAGTTCCATCGACTGCACGCCTATGTGGTCGAGGCATCCGGCGCCACGCCCGAGCAGGTCCACCGGTTCTTCGCGCAAGGCATGCTGCTCAACGTGGGTGCCGCGGTCCAGCTGCCGGGCGAACCGATCGACTGGACCCTCGAGATGCTGGGAGGCGCCGTCTGATCCAGCGAGACCGCCGCCCCTTTTTTGCCTCGTTGACTAAGTAACTACTAAGTAACAAGCGGCGAGCGAACGCAATCACTCGCGACCCCACCCCACCGGCGAACGAAAGGAGCCCACCTCACCATGAACCGGACCGGCTGGACCTTCCTCATCACCTCGATGGCCGTCTTCATGGCGGCCCTCGACAACCTGGTCGTCACGACCGCACTGCCCGTCATCCGGGCCGACTTCAACGCCACCCTCCAGGAGCTGGAGTGGATGGTCAACGCCTACACGCTCACCTTCGCGGTGCTGCTGCTGACGGGCGCCGCGCTCGGCGACCGGTTCGGTCGCAAGCGCATGTTCATCATCGGCATCGTCCTGTTCACCGCCGGATCCGCGTATGCCGCCCTTTCCTCGACGTCGAGCGAGCTCATCCTGGCGCGCGCCATCCAGGGTGTCGGCGGCGCGCTGATCACACCGCTGAGCCTGACCATCCTGTCGGCCAGTGTCCGCCCGGAGCGACGCGCCGTCGCGCTCGGAGCGTGGGGCGGCGTCGCCGGGCTGGCGATCGCCATCGGGCCGCTCGTCGGTGGCGCCATCGCGGAGGGTCTGGCCTGGCAGTGGATCTTCTGGGTGAACGTGCCGATCGGGCTGCTCGTGATCCCGCTCGCGTTCTTCCGCCTCGACGAGAGCCACGGACCGTCGGACCGCCTCGACATCCCCGGCCTCGCCCTCATCAGCGGCGGCTTGCTCGCCATCGTCTGGGCGCTCGTGAACGGCAATGAGCGCGGCTGGACCGACCCGGTCATCGTCGGCTCGCTCGTCGTCGGGGCCATCCTCGGCGCCGCCTTCGTCGCCTGGGAAGCCCGCACCGCCGAGCCGATGCTGCCGCTCCGCCTGTTCCGCTCGCGGGCGTTCAGCGCCGCGAACGCCGTCTCGCTGCTGATGACCTTCGGGATGTTCGGCTCGATCTTCCTGCTCGCGCAGTTCTTCCAGGTCGTCCAGGGCTACAGCCCGCTGCAGGCCGGTCTGCGCACCCTGCCGTGGACGTTCATGCCCGTCATCGTGGCGCCGATCGCCGGCCTGCTCTCGACCCGGACCGGGCACCCGACCGCTGCTCTTCCTGGGGATGGTCTTCCAGGCCACCGCCCTCGCCTGGATCTCGCTGATCATCAGTCCCACGGCCGAATACCTGACCTTCGTTCCCGCGTTCATCCTCGCCGGCACCGGGATGGGTCTGTTCTTCGCCCCCATCGCCAACGTCGTCCTGTCGGCCGTCCGGCCCGAGGAGGAGGGCAAGGCCTCGGGCGCGAACAACGCCATCCGCGAGCTCGGTGGTGTGTTCGGGGTCGCCGTCCTGGCGGCCGTCTTCACGGCCAACGGTTCCTATGCCACGCCCGACACCTACGTCGCAGGGCTCATCCCGGCGATGCAGGTGGGTGCGGTCGTGGTCGGGCTCGGTGCGCTCGCGGCGCTGGCCCTGCCGGGTCGGGATCGCCTGACCCAGGAGGACGCCGACTTGCGCCGGCCTGACGCCGTCGGATCCGCCGAGGCGCCGATGCCCGTCGCCTGACCCCTCGTTCGCTCGAGGTTCGAGCCCGGGCCGGTTCGCCGGTCCGGGCTCGTTACTGCGTTCTGGCGCCGATCGTCGGCGGCGATCACCCTGGCGCCGATCATCAGGGGCCGGCAACGCTCAGCGCGACTTGCGCGAGCGCCCCATCGGGTCGCGCTGGCGCGCCTCGTAGTAGCTGTCGGAGTACATCTCCTTGGCGAGGCGCGCCGACATCGGGGCGGCGGCCTGGAGGCTCTCGGATTCGAGCGAGTCGGCGACCTCGCGCAGGACGGCATCGCGGGCCGCGTAGCCCTTGATCCGCTTGGCCGTCGCCTCGAGGGCGTGCCGGGCCGCCGCGTAGTCGCCCACACGATTGCGCAGCACGGCCGTCTGGCGGGCCCGCGCGGCGAACTGGCGCGCCACGGCGCGATCGACCTCCGCATCGCGAGGCTGGCCATCGTTCGCCCCGTCCTCGGCCCAGGTCCACGACACGCGCGCATCGCGCACCCCGGCCGCGGCGAAGACACCCTCGCGGTCGCTGATCCCGACGATGATCCCGGTCTCGCGGCCGAGCTGGCCGAACGGGAACGTCAGGCGCAGCACCACGTCCTGGACCTGGTCGGCGACGAGATCGCCGAGGGCTACGATCGAGCGGCTGCCACGGACCGTGACCGGCTGCGGACTGATCGCCTCGATCAGAGTCCCCTCCCCCGCCTGGATCTCGAGCTCGACATCGCGGGCGACGACCTCCAGGGTCTCGCCGACCTCGCTCGCGATGTGGTCGCGGATCTGGGCGGCGTCGGCGATGTAGTAGAAGTGGCCGCCGCCGGCGTCGGCCATGGCCTGGAGCAATGCCTCGTCGAAGTCGGTGCCGACGCCGAAGGTCGTCGTCGACACGCCCCGGGCGCGCAGCTCGCGGGCATGGCCGGCGAGCTCTGTCGGGTCCTTGATCCCGACGTTGGCGAGGCCGTCCGTGAGCAGCAGCACGCGGTCGACGCCGCGCTCCGACAGGTGCTGCGCGACCTGCTCGCACCCGCGGAACCAGCCTCCGGCGAGGTCGGTGCTGCCGCGCGCGTCGATGGTCGCGAGCCGGCTGGTGGCCAGCCGGCGGGCCTCGGGCGACGCCGTCGTGCTCTCGACGACGGTCTCGACCACGTTGTCGTAGACGATGACGCTGAACCGATCACGCGTATCGAGCCGCGCCAGCGCTTCCTCGACCGCGCGCTTGGCGAGGTCGAGCTTCTCGCCCGACATCGAGCCCGAACGATCGATGACGAAGGCCAGGTTGACCGGCACGCGGTCGCGCTGCTCGCTTGCGGGTGGCGCGGTGACCTCGACCAGCACGAACCGCTGGCTGCGGTCGTAGGGACGGATGTAGCGCCGGTCGGCGCGAGCGGTCAGGTGGGTCATGACGATTCCTCCTCGAGCAGGTCGTGGGCGATCTCGATGAGGCGATCCACCCGTTTGGCGGTCGAGCGCGTGAGCGGTCGACGTACGTGGAGCTCGACATCGGGGCCGAGCACGATGTGTTCCCATTGCGACCGCCGGGGCCGCGGTGCCACCTCGGTGGGCAGGTCGCGGGCAGGCATGCCGGCCGGATACCGGGGCGGGAGCGCCGGCGGGACCGGAGCGTCGTGAAGCGATGGCATCGACTCGCCGACGAACCGTCGCTGGAGCGTTCGAGCCGTGAGGCCTGGCATCGCCGACTGGGCCGGTGCCGGCGGGATGGCGGCCGACGCCGGTGGGATGGCGGTCGCCGGCGGCGAGCCGGTGACGCGACGCAGGTACTCGAGCGCGGAGTCCGTCGGGCCCGCGTCGGGTGGCTCGCCCAGGGCGAGGACGGTCGCGTCGTCGACGGACTCGAGCCGGTGCCGGATCTCGGCCAGCGGTTGGTGCTCGGCCTGCAGGCGCCGGATGAGGCGCAACCGCGCGAGGTGCGTGTCGTCGTACTTCGCGCCCGGACCGGCGACGCCGACACCCGGCAGCAGGCCCTGGGCGAGGTAGTAGCGGACCGTCCGCGGCGTCACGCCGGCAAGGTCGGCCAGCTCGGTCAGCGTGTAGCGGGCGTCATCGGGGTTGGTGGGCGTCATGGCGTCATATTAGACAGTCGCACGTCACGCTGTCAAGTAACGTTGTTCACGGCGTGGCGCTTCGGCGGGCGGTCCCCCGGGCTACCATCACCGGGCGATGATCACCCGCTACCGCCTCGCATCGACCTTCCTCGAGGCGGCCACGCCGTTCCTGACCCAGCGCGAGGCCGAGCACAACCTCATCTTCGGCATCGGGGCGAGCCTGCTGCTCGACGAGGGGCGCGGCAGCCCGCCGGCGCATCCGCCCTACCTCGCGACGATCGACCACCACGGCGCAGTCGCTGGCGCGATGCTGATGACCCCGCCCTTCCAGCTCGTGCTGTCATGCCTCGGGCCGGACGGCTTCGCCGACGCGAGGCTGCGCGATGCGCTGACCGCCGAGATCGCGGCCGATGTCGCGACGTTCGAGCCGTCGCCGCCGGGCGTCCTCGCCCCGGTCGACATCGCGCGCTCGTTCGCCCGCGCCTGGTGCGCGCCGCGCGATCTCGTCGCCCGGCGCCATCTGCCCGAACGGATCTATCGCCTGGAGCGGCTCATCCCGCCGGTCGGCGTGCCGGGCGCGGCGCGGGTCGCCACGCTGGCCGACCGCGACGTGCTCATCGCCTGGATGCGCGCCTTCATGCAGGAGGCCCATGGACGACCCGACGAGCACGAGGCGCGGACGACCGTCGATCGCGCCCTCGAGCTCGGGCAGCGGACGTTCTTCCTGTGGGAGCTCGACGGCCGGCCGGTGTCGACCGCCGCGCTCGGCGGCCCGACGCCCAACGGGCTGCGCATCGGGCCGGTCTACACCCCGCCCTCGGATCGCGGCCACGGGTTCGCGAGTGCCGTCACCGCGGCCGCCACCCAGGCGGCGTTCGATCGCGGACGCCGGCTCGTCTTCCTGTTCACGGACCTGACCAACCCGACCTCGAACAAGATCTACCAGCGGCTCGGCTACGAGCCCGTCATCGATGTCGACATGGTCCGCTTCGAGCGCCCGGCGCCGCCACCGACCCGGATCCCGATCGCGCCGTCGGAGCTGACCGCCCGACGGCTCAGCGAAGGCGGCGGACGAGCTCGAGGATGTCGTCGCCGTAGGCATCGATCTTGGCCGGGCCGATGCCCTTGACCCGGCGCAGCGCGGCGGCCGAGGGCGGCTTCGTCTCGGCGATCGCGGCGAGGGTCTGGTCGTGGAAGACGACGTACGGCGGCACGCCCTCCTCGCGTGCCCGGGCCGTCCGCCAGACCTTCAAGGCCGCGAACAGCGGGTCGTCGTCGGGCGTGCCATAGGGGTTGGCCGCGGCCGCGGCGCTGCGCGACCGACGGGCGTCCTGCTCGCCGGCGAACCGGTCCGGCAGCTGGGTCACGTGGTGCTCGCCGCGCGGTCGCAGGTCGCCCAGGAAGCGGCTGGGCAGCCGACGGGTCGTGCGGCCCTTGGTCTCGCGTTCCGCGGCCCACGAGATCGCCAGGTACTGGCGGGCCCGGGTGATCCCGACGTACAGGAGGCGCGCCTCCTCGGCCAGGAGCTCGTCGTCGTCCACGGCCTGGCGGATCGGCAGGAGCCCCTCCTCGACCGCGGGCAGGGCCACGGCGTCCCACTCGAGACCCTTCGCCCGGTGGTAGGTCAGCAGGTTCACGCCGTCGGCCGAGCCCGCGCGCTCCGCCGCACGTCGTCGGTCGAGCTCGGCGATGTAGGAAGCGCGGTCGATGGCGGCGTCGGCCCGGACGCCCTGGGTGAGGATGTCGAGCAGCGTGTCGAGGGCCGCCGTCCGCTCGCGGGCCTCGTCGCCCGCCCGGCCCGAGACCGCGTCGTCGTCGTACCCGAGCTTCGTCCCCCACAGCTGGCGGATCGCGCCCGCGAGCGCCGTCCCGGTGGTCTCGATGTCGGAGCGACGCACGAGGTCGATGGCGCCGCGCACGTCCGGACGATCGAAGAAGCGGACGCCGCGGACCTGGTAGGCGAGGCCGGCCCGGGTCAGCTCGGCCTCGATCGGCGCGAACTGGGCGTTCATCCGCACGAGCACGGCGATCTCGGCAGGCTTGGTGCCGCCCTCGATGCGCTCGCGGATGAACCGGGTCAGGGCGGCCAGCTCGCCGGCCTCGGTGCCGTGGCGCAGGATCGTCGGCACCGGTCCGTCGCCGCGCGTCGCGACGAGATGCTTGGTCCGCCCGCTCGATGCGAGGAGGGCGTTGGCGAGGGTCAGCACCTGGGGCGTCGACCGGTAGTTCTCCTCGAGCCGGACGATGTGGGCACCCGGGTAGCGATCAGCGAACGTCGTGAGGTACGTGCTCGTGGCGCCGGTGAACGTGTAGATCGTCTGGTCCTCGTCGCCGACGACGCACAGGTCGGTGCCGTCGCCGAGCCACAGCTCGAGCAGCCGCTGCTGGAGCGGGTTCGTGTCCTGGTACTCGTCGACGCTGAACCAGCGCTTGCGCGCACGGACGGTCGCGGCGGCCTCGGGGTCGCCTTCGAGGAGATCGACGGTGCCGACCAGCAGGTCGTCGAAGTCGATCCGATTCGCGCGTGCCTTCGCGCGTTCGTAGCCGGCGAAGACCTTGACGAACAGGTCGACCGGGACGGGCGGCTCACGGCCGGCCTTGGTAGGGCTGCCGGCGACGGCGCGCTCGTAGGTCGCCGGCGTGAGCCGCCGGCTCTTGGCCCACTCGATCTCGTCGGCCAGGTCCTTGGCCGGCGTGAACCGGTAGTGGCCGGGCAGGCCGCGGGCGATCGGCACGATGAGCGGCAGCTTGGAGTCGAGCAGGTCGGGCAGCGGCTGGTCGTCGTGATGCGACGGCCAGAAGTGGCGCAGCTGGCTCAGCGCATGGGCATGGAAGGTGCGGGCCGTGACCCCGGGCAGCCCGAGGCCGCGCAGCCGCTCGACCATCTCGCCCGCCGCCTTGTCCGTGAAGGTGACCACGAGGATCTGGTCCGGGCGCGACGACGTCGGTCGCGATGGCATAGGCCGTGCGATGACTGATGACCCGGGTCTTGCCCGTGCCCGCGCCGGCGAGGATGCCGACCGGACCGCTCGTCGCGAGGACGGCTTCGCGCTGGGCATCGTTGAGGTCGGCGAGGAGGCGCTCAGGCTCTGGGATGGGCACGTACCGAGTATGACGCCGGGCGGTGCACCCGCACGCATCCAGCGGCACGACCCGTCTGGGTCCCGCTCCGAGCCACACCCGGACCGCTACCGTAGGCCGATGACCCCGCCCCTCGACGAGGCCGGCCTGCTCGAGGGCGTCGAGGCTCTCGTCGCCATCGATCCCGACCTGGCGGGCATCGCGGAGCGCCACGGACCTCCCCCGCTGTGGGCGCGCGAGCCCGGCTTCGACACGCTCGTGCGGATCATCCTCGAGCAGCAGGTGTCGCTCGCGTCCGGGGAGGCCGCGCATCGCCGACTCCTGGCCGCTGCCGGAGCGGTCGAGCCGGAGGCCGTCGTCGCGGTGGGCGAGGACCGGCTCCGTGAGGCCGGGCTGACCCGTCAGAAGGCGCGCTACCTGATCCTCCTGGCGACGGACCTGCTCGATGGCCGCGTCGACCTGGGGGCGATCGCCGCGGCCGATGACGACGAGGCACGCCGGCGGCTGACGGCGATCGTCGGGCATCGGTCGCTGGACGGCCGACATCTACCTGCTCATGGCCCTCGGGCGGCCGGACATCTGGCCGACCGGCGACCTGGCCCTGGCCGGCGCGATGCGACGGGCCAAGCGGCTCGAGACGCTCCCGACCAGCGCGGACCAGCAGGCGATCGCCGACGCGTGGCGGCCCTGGCGGGCGGTGGCCGCGCGCCTCCTCTGGCACGCCTACCTCGCCGGCGAACGCTGACCTGAGCCGGAGGTCGCCTACGCGGTCGGGAAGGACCGGGCGATGATCGCGTCGAGGTCGTCGAGGGTCGGGGCCGGGTCGTGATGGCGCTGCACGAGCACCGCGTGGCGGCCGACGATCGGCGTGTCCCGGCGGGCCGCCACCCGGACGACGACGGTCCCGACCTCGGGAACGGCCCAGCCAAGCTCGCCCTCGAGAGTGCCCGTAGCGATCAGGGCCGCCCAGGGCGTCGTCCCCGTCGCATCCGTCCCGTCCGGGCCGGCGCTGCCGGTCGCGACGGCGAGCTCGTCGACCTGCTGGCCGACCAGGTCTTCGGCCGGCATCCCGAGCGCCGCCGCCGCCGATGCCGTCAAGTCGACGATGCGCAGCGTCTCATCGAGGATGAGCAAGGGCGGGCCGCTCGCGGCCGGGATGCGCGGGGCGATCTCGATGCCATCGAACATCTCGAGATGGACCTGGTCCAGCCACGGTTCGAGCTCACGCATGAACAGCGGCGCCTCGGGTCGGCCGTGGGTCGCCACCCGGATCGCGGCTCGGTCCGGCCAGACGCTCACGTGGACCGCCTCGACCTGGCTGGCGTCGATGAACCGGCGTCCGAGGTGCGAGGCGACGACACCGAGCTCCACGAACCGTGGCTGCTGATCGCGCAAGGTGTCGACCAGGCGGGCTTCGTCGTTGGGGCCGGACATGACGGTCAGGATGCGGACGAGGGCACTCGCGGCCGGCGGCAGCGCCGCGAACGTGCGCCCGACGATCTCGTAGTGGTCGGTGCGCTCGATCTCGAACGGCAGGTCGAGCCGCATGCCGATGAACCGGACGTCCTCGTCGATCGCGGTCGCGCGGGTCATCGCGTCGACGTCGCGCCAGACCGAGACGATCGCCGCGCCGACCCCGTCGGCCTCCGGGCGAGCACCGATGATCAGGCTCTCGAGGCCGTCGACGGTGCGGGACGCGCGAGTGAGTCGAGACCGGAGCTCGACCAGCGCGGCGGCGTCCATCCCCGCCGGGACCCGTCCCAGGACGATGCGCAGGATCATGCCGCGGGCAGTCTATCCCGCCCTGCCCCGCCCCGAGGACTCAGGCCTCGGCGAGCCGCTCCCCGGCCTCGATGCGGACCGGCAGCCGGTTCTCGGCCGGCGTCAGCGGGCACGAATAGCGCGGATCGTAGACGCACGACGGGTGGTAGGCGAGGTTGAAGTCGAGCGCGTACGTCCCGTCGTCCTCGCGATCGATGTCGAGGTAACGGCCGGCCCCGTACGTCTCGGTGCCGCTCGTCGCATCGATGAATGGCACGAACACGGCCTCGTCGTCGGCGCCGTCGAAGGTGTACGCCGTCAGGCGATGCTCGACCCCGTCGAGCTCGAAGCCGAACGTCCCCGATCGGTGTGCCGGCCGAAGCCGCCCATCCGAGGTCGGGATCTGGAAGTCGGACGGCTCGTCGCCGGCGTACGGCTCGAGCGTCCGGTCCTCGAACCGGAGCGCCGGATCGACCGGGAAGTACGGCAACCCCGTGAAGTCGGCGCGCTCCGCCGGCGGGATCGGGCTGCCGGTCTGGCCGCTGAAGAACGCATCCTTCTCGGCGCGATACGCCCGGATGGCGTCGGGATAGTCGACTCGGTGCTCGTGATGGTCGTGGTGCCCGTGGTCGTGGTCGTCGTGGTTGTGATCGTGGTGCGCGGCGTCGTCGGTCATCGATGCCATCGTGCACGCCCCCGTCAAGCCATCCCGAGCCGTCGGCGTACGATGGCCCGTATCGATGAGACGGCACGGGAGGGCGGCGGGATGACGATCGCGGAGCGGCGGATGGATCGGATGGTCGACAGCGTCGCCCATGTCTTCGGCTGGTTCGCCGGCGGTCCGTGGGAGCGCCACCATCTCGAGCCCGGGATCGCCGATTTCACGTTCGGGAACCCCCAGGAGATGCCACTCCCCGGGCTGGTCGACGCGCTCCAGCGCAACGCCGTGCCCGGCGACAAGGACTGGTTCGCGTACAAGTTCAGCGAGGAGGAGCCACGGAGCGTGGTGGCCGCCACGCTCCAGCGGCGGACGGGTGTCGCATTCCGGCCGGAGGACATCGCGATGACGGCCGGGGCGTTCGGGGCCCTCGGCGTCACGATCCGCGCACTCTGCGACGCCGGCGACGAGGTCATCTTCCTCTCGCCGCCGTGGTTCTTCTACGAGCTGATGATCGCCTCGTCGGGGGCCACGGCCGTCCGTGTCCGCCTGGCCGGCCCGACGTTCGACCTCGATCCCGATGCCGTCGCGGCGGCGATCACGCCGCGCACCCGCGCGATCATCGTGAACAGCCCGAACAACCCGTCGGGGCGGATCTATCGCGAGCCGGAGCTGACGGCCCTCGCCGAGGTCCTGCGTACCGCGTCGGCCCAGCACGGCCATCCGATCGTGTTGCTCTCGGACGAGTCGTACAACCGGATCGTCTTCGACGGCATCGACTTCCACAGCCCCGCCGTCGACTACGACGCGTCGATCACCATCTACACGTACGGCAAGACCCTGCTGGCGCCCGGCCAGCGCATCGGCTACGCCGCGCTGCATCCGGACTTCCCCGACCGCGAGGCGACAAGCTATCGGATCTTCGTCCAGCAGCTGGCCGCCGGCTGGGGGTTCCCGAACGCGCTGCTCCAGCACGCCATCTCCGACCTCGAGTCGCTATCGGTCGACATCCCGGCGCTCCAGGCCCGGCGCGACCGGATGGTGCCGGCGCTGACCGAGATGGGGTACGAGGTGACTCGGCCGGAAGGGACGTTCTACCTCATGGCGCGCTCGCCCGACCCCGACGACATGGCCTTCACCGAGCGCCTGGCGTCCCTCGGGGCGCTCGTCCTGCCCGGCACGATCGTCGAGTCGCCGGGCTGGTTCCGGATCTCGCTGACCGCGAGCGACGCGATGGTGGAACGCGGGCTCGAGGCCTTCGCGGCAGCCGTCGGGCGATAGGCGGCGGAACGGCCAGACGCCCGCCAGCTAGACTCCGCCGACCGAGTCTTCGCTGACGAGGCCACGCCGGATGCGCTCGACACGCTTGCCATGGGGGCGCGCGCCATCGCTGGCGATGGTCGCCCTGCTGTTCGTCGGGTGCGACGGTGCGGCGACGGCTTCCACCCAGACCCTCGCTCCGGACGCTCGCACTGATCTCCTCGCGAATATCGTCGAGCGCGCGACGATCCTGATGGCGACCGACCCGGCGTATCCCCCGGCGTCGTTCGTGGTCGACGGCGCGAGTCGAAAGACCGACACGCGATGCGCCCAGGACGAGTTGACCGCTCCCGAGGTCGACGGCTACGACGTGGCTGTCAGTCGGCTGGTCGCCGATGGCCTCGGGGTCGAGCCGTGCTTCGTGACCCCGGCGTGGGCTGAACTGCTGGCCGGGAACTGGGCAGATCGGTGGGACCTCGCCTTCTCGTCCATCGGCATCACCGCCGAGCGGATGGACACGCTGCGCTTCACCCGGCCCTACTACGCCACCCCGGAGCGCTTCTACGTTGCGGACACATCGGTGTACCGGACCATGGAGCAACTCGACGGAAAGGGCATCGGCGTCTGCACCGGCTGCTTCGCGGACCTCTACCTGCAGCACAAGCTGACGATCCCGGGGACGACCGTCGACTATCGCGTCGACGACGCGCGGATCATCGGGTACCAGACCGAGCGGGCGGGCCTGGATGACGTCGGTGCCGGCACGCTCGATGCCTTCTTGTGCCAGGAGACGGCCGGTCAGGCGGCGATCGCGGACGGCGTCGCGATCCGGGCGCTTGAACCGGCACCATATGCGGCGTTTCCGGCCGGTGCCGTCGATCGCGAGTCCGGCATGGATACGACGACGCTCCTGAAGGCGGTCAACGACATCCTTGGCGCGCGATTCGAGGATGGCACGCTCGCCGGGCTCTCCGAGCGGTTCTTCGGACGCGACTACGCCAGTGCCGCCGCGACGTTCGACGCCGAGGCCATCGGACCGTGATCGACCCGAGATCTCCGACCGACCAGTGGGACCGCGGTGCGCCGATTCATGAACGATTCGGTGCATCTCGGCGTCATTACCGATAACAGCACTGAACACCTCGTCGGCGACCGGCCTCCTCCGGTCGTCGATGTGCCCTCCCAGTCGGCGTCGGGGCTCCTCCCCGGCGCCGACTTCATGGTTCTGCAACGCTCCCGCGAGCCGTCGACGGCGAGCGGCATCGCCGACGATGCCCGACCTTCCGCACACTCACGGGATGGCTCGATACACCGTGAATGACCATGCGATCGAGCGCGCGAAGCGCCTGATCGACACCCGCCAGTACGTGCTCGACAGTGACTGGGGCGAGGTGCAGCCGCGCGCCGACGACGAGAACGTCTACCTCGACAACCACGATTGGGAGGCCTATGGGGCCTGGCACCTCGGGCTGACCGAGGGCGCGAACGAGGAGACGAAGGCGCGCTACGCGTTCGTCTTCGGCGACTTCCGCCGGATCCACCGGTCGGGGATCATCGCCTGCCATTACCGCGCCGCCGAGTGGCGCCACAAGGAGATCGAGCTCGCCGCGCACGAGCTCCTCCAGTACCTCGACGGTCAGGCCGGGATCGGGCCGCGGGCGCACCAGGGCGCCGCCCACCGCTAACCTCTGCGGATGCGACGTCTCACCTTCTACCTGATCCTCACCGCCGACGGCCTGTACGCCGATCCGGACGGCGGCCTCAACCACTACGAACCGGCCGAGGACGAGCACCAGTTCGCCAACGACCTCACCCGCGACGCCGGCGCCGAGATCATGGGCCGGGTCATGTACGACGTGATGGGCTACTGGGACGAGCTCGATCTCGACGATCCGGCCGTCGCCGACGTCGAACGCGACTTCGCCACGGCCTGGCGGGCGACGCCCAAGTACGTCGTGTCGCGCGGCCAGCCGACCCTCGGCCCGAATGCGACGCTGCTCGAGGGTGACGTCGTCGAGGCGGTCCGCCGACTCAAGGCCGAGCCGGGCCCGGACCTGGGGCTGGGCTGCGGAGCCGACCTGTTCGCGACGTTGTCGCAGGCCGGCCTGATCGACGTGTACCGATTCCTGATCACGCCGATGGCCATCGGTCAGGGCAAGGCGCTGTTCGCGAAGCTCGACGCGCCGCTGGCGCTCCGACTGACAGGCACGCGCACGTTCAGCTCGGGAAGCGTCCTGCTCGAGTACGACCGCCGGGTACCCGGCCGACGTGGCGCGACGATAGGTCGATGGCCGGCCCCCGGAGGGACCGGCCATCGCTGACGGCGGTCGACGCCGACCTACATCTCGGTCAGGCCGAGGATGTGCCCCTCAGGGTCGGCGACGAGCGCGAGGTGCGCGTTGCCATCCGGGCTGAACTTGGGCGCGATCACCGAGCCACCCAGCGACGTCGCTCGGGCCAGCGTGGCGTCGATGTCGGGCACCGTGACGTAGCCGGTGACGTGGCCCGTCCCGCCGTCAGGGCTGCCGCCGACGCCGATGACGACGCCCGTCTTGGCGGGATCGGTCATGCCGTAGCCGCCCGGATGGTTGTCGTCGAGCGCCCAGCCGAACAGGTCGCTGTAGTAGCGCTGCAGGCCCTTCGCGTCCTTGCCCGTGATCTCGAAATGGATGACCCGTGCATCTGCCATCGATCCGGCCTCCTGCCTTGGCGCCCGGGTCATGGCCTCGGGTCGCCGTCATCCCATCGACGAACGACGCCGGCGAAATCGACACCCCGGCTACCCTAGCCACATGCCTGCTGAATTCATCTACACGACGTACCGGCTCGCCCGGCACTACCCGCCGGACCGGACGGTCCTCGAGGACATCTCGCTCTCGTTCTACCCGGGCGCCAAGATCGGAGTCATCGGCTCCAACGGCGCCGGCAAGTCGAGCCTGCTGCGGATCATGGCCGGGCTCGACGACGGCTTCACCGGCGACGCCCGCCTGACCCCGGGCTTCAGCGTCGGCTTCCTCAGCCAGGAGCCCCAGCTCGATCCCGCCAAGGACGTCAAGGGCAACGTGCTCGACGGCGTCCGCCCGGTCCAGGACCTCATCGACGCCTACAACGCCGTCATGGCCAAGTGGTCGGAGCCCGACGCCGACTACGAGGCCATCGGCGCGGAGCAGTCGGCGCTCGAGGACAAGATCAACGCGGCCGACGCCTGGAACCTCGAGCGCAACGTCGACATCGCGATGGACGCCCTGCGCTGTCCGCCCGACGACGCCGACGTCACGACCCTGTCCGGCGGCGAGAAGCGTCGCGTGGCGCTCGCCCGGCTGCTCCTCCAGCACCCCGACCTGCTCCTGCTCGACGAGCCGACCAACCACCTCGACGCCGAGTCGGTCGAATGGCTGGAGCGGTTCCTCGGCGAGTACGCGGGCACCGTCGTCGCCGTCACCCACGACCGCTACTTCCTCGACAACGTCGCGCAGTGGATCCTCGAGCTCGACCGCGGGCGCGGCATCCCGTTCAGCGGCAACTACTCGAGCTGGCTCGAGCAGAAGCTCGACCGGATGGCCAAGGAATCGAAGTCGGTCGACGCGCGGCAGCGCACGCTCGCCCGCGAGCTCGAGTGGGTGCGCATGGGCTCCAAGGCCCGCCAGGCGAAGGGCAAGGCCCGGCTGTCGGCGTACGAGAAGCTGCTCGCCGAGGCGAACGACACGAAGGACCAGACCCGCGAGCTCGAGATCGCCATCCCGCCCGGACCGCGCCTCGGCGACACGGTCATCGAGGTCAAGGACCTCCGCAAGGGCTACGGCGATCGGCTGCTCATCGAGGACCTGACGTTCTCGCTCCCGCGCTCGGGCATCGTCGGCATCATCGGGCCCAACGGCGCCGGCAAGACGACCCTGTTCCGGATGCTCGTCGGCCAGGAGGCGCCGGACAAGGGCTCGATCGAGCTCGGCGACACGGTGCAGCTCAGCTACGTCGACCAGAGCCGCGACGACCTCGCGGCCGACAAGACCGTGTTCCAGGAGATCACCCAGGGCGCGGAGTTCATCAAGGTCGGCGCGCGCGAGCTGCCGGCCCGGGCCTATGTCTCCTCGTTCAACTTCCGCGGCACCGACCAGCAGAAGCTCGTCGGCCAGCTGTCGGGCGGGGAGCGCAACCGGGTCCATCTCGCCAAGCTGCTGCAGTCCGGCGGGAACGTGCTGCTGCTCGACGAACCGACGAACGACCTCGACGTCGACACGCTCCGGGCGCTCGAGGCCGGCCTCGAGACGTTCCCGGGCTGCGTCGTCGTCATCAGCCACGATCGGTGGTTCCTCGACCGGATCGCGACCCACATCCTCGCCTTCGAGGGCGAGAGCCAGGTCCGCTGGTTCGAGGGCAACGTCACCGACTACGAGGCGTTCCGCCACAAGGAGCTCGGCACGGCCGCCGACCAGCCGCACCGCATCAAGTACAAGAAGCTGGTGGCGTAGGCGCGGCCGTGGTCGTGGCCGGACGAAGGACCGCCGGCGTGATGCCATTCGGACGCATATGCGCGCGATCGGCATCGAGGCCGCAGGCGGCGCTCCGTCGGCCCGTGCGACGTCATCTCGAGTCGATCGTGCTCGTGACATTCCATCGTCTGCGCGCTCGTCGCACTCACGGTCATGGCGATCGGGGCGTGCACCTCCGCGACCCCGTCCCCCTCGCCGTCGATCGCCGCGAGCGTCGCGACGCCGACCGTCGCGGCTCCCAGTCAGGTGCCGACCGTCATCGGCCTCGCCGAGCCCCGCCCCGACGTGCGGCGCCATCGATTGCCGCCGACCCGTCCGCATCCACGGGATCGTCGGCCATACCTCGGTCCAGCCCAGTCGATGGCGCGATCTGGGTCCCCGGCACCCACGTCTCGATGGTGCCGCCACCCGGCCTGGATCCGATGACCACCAACGCCGGTTTTCGCGACCCGTCAAGCACGACCACGATCCAGATCGTCGAGCTGCCGGGCGGCCCATTCGACCGTACCGACGCCGGTTTCGCGCAGGCGGGCTTCGTTGTCGACGACCGTGACCAGACGACCGATGGTGGTCAGACTCGCATCCTCACCCAGGGCGAGCAGACGCTGCCGGATGGGTCGCGGGTCGGGGCGATCCTGCTGAGCCTCGGGACGCCCGCGATGTCGACGCTTGTGATCGCCCAGCACGAACTCGGCGACGACGACGCCCGCGCATCGATCCTCGAAGCGCTCGATACCGTCCGGCTGGATCCAGCGCGGCCATCGAACCCGGCTCTCGCCATCGCGTTCGACATGACCCCGGCGCCGCCGCTGCGAGCTGGCGGGGATGCTCGGCCAGGGAGCGACCTACAGCCCGCTCGGTCGGATGCAGCACCCGCTCGACGCGGCGATCCCGACGTTGAACGCGTATCTCTACCCGGGGACACCGCCGGCGGATCCGGCGGCGTTCCTGCGCGAGCAGCTCGACCGCAACGGGCAACAGTTGTTCCAGCCGGTCGTCGAGTCGGAGGCGAGGCGTCGTCATCGATGGCCAGGACGGCTACGAGATCGTGGCGTCCGCGCAGGATGCCCTGCAGCTCCCGGAGCGCCGGCTCGTCGTCTACCAGGGGTTCGTGCCGGGTCCTGACCGCGATCGGTACGCCTACCTGTCGGGCATCGCCCTTGAGGAAGTCCAAGACGAGATCCTGCCCGCCTTCCGCGACACCGCGCGATCGTTCCGGTGGCGGGACGTGCCCTCGACGCCCATCCCGACGCCAGGCCCGTAGCGCCGTCGCCGTCCGCCTAGGCGGTCGACGGCGGGCGGGTGTACTCGGCGCGCGATCGAGCCGGTGGCCTCGCCGTAGGACCACACGTCGATGTGTGGTGGCTCGACGCCGAGGCTCGTCAGCCCGGTGCAGATCTGGCTGCGGTGGTCGGTGCCGTGATGGATGACCTGGGCGAGCCGGAAACCGATCGGGGCGTGGAAGATCCAGCCGTCGCCGTTCTCGGGGACGTCCTGCTCCCCGTCGAGGTCGCCCGCGAGCAGCTCCATCCACGCCGCGCCGGTGGTCGCGTTGGCCGAGCGCAGCTCGTCGAGCGTCGCGTCCGCATCCTCGGCGACCAGGTTCGTCCAGTCGCGGAAGAACTCGAGGTACCAGCCGTCCGTGCTGACGAGGTGGATGAGCGTCCCCAGGATCGGGCCGTAGGTGCCGGCGACCGGGGTGCGGAGCTGGTCGGGTGACAGGTCGGCGCAGGCGTCGATGATCCGCTCGGTCGCCCAGATGTGATGGGCAAAGGCGTCGTGGAGCAATGAGTGGGTCATCGACGGTCGTCCCCGCTACGCGTCAGGCCTGGTTGGGACGCCATTATCGGGCCGCCGCAGGGTGCACGGATCGCGGCTGGCCCTCCCCTACGGCAGCGGCCGCCAGCGCTGTCCGAGCAGGATCGCCAGCGCAAGTAACAGCACCGCGATCGCCACGAACGCCACGCTGAGCTCGACGACCTCGTGGGCGATGATCAGGTCGATCGGGAGCTGCGCGAACACCTCGTTGAGCTGCTCGGCGCTCTCGGCCGGGAAGTACTTGGCGCCGGTCGCCTCGGCCACCGCAGTCAGCGTGTCCTCGTCGATGGCACGACGGAAGCCGCCGCCGCCTCCACCGCCACCGAACCCGCCAGGATCGAAGCCCGAGCCGTTGTCGCCGGGCTCGGTGCCGACGTACTGGGCGCCGCAGCGCGGCGGTCGGCCGCCCGGGTTCTCGGTCCCGAAGCCGATCGTGTACACGCGCAGCCCGCGCGCTGCCGCCTGGGCGGCGGCATCGACCGGATCCGGCCCGGCATTGCTCGCCCCGTCGGTCAACAGCACGATGATGGCCGGCGCGTAGGCGCCGGTCGGGACGCTGGGCGGAGCGGGGCCGCCGGACGGGTCTTCCTCGTTCACACTGCTCGCGATCGACGGGTCGACCTCGGCGACGGCGTCGATCGCCTCGAGGATCGCGCTCCCGATGGCCGTCCGACGGCCCGTCGTGAGCGAGCCGATGACATCGAGCAGGACCTTGTCGTCGGTGATCGGGACCTGCACGATCTCGGCGTATCCCGCGAACGCGACGATGCCGATCTGGACGTCCTCGTCCTGGGCCTCGACGAACGAGGTCGCGGCATCCTCGGCGGCCACCAGCCGGTTGGGCGGGATGTCGGTGGCGCACATGCTCCGCGAGACGTCCATCGCGAGGACGACCGTCGTCTTGCCGGTCGGGACCGCGACGATCGCCGCGGGACGGGCCATCGCGACGACCAGGCTCGCGAGACCCACGAGGAAGAGCGCGAACGGCAGGTGGCGGCGCAGCCACGACGACTTCGGGGCGGCGTCGCGCACGAGCGACAGGCTCGAGAAGCGGATGCCGGCCTGGCGCCGTCGGCGCGCCCAGAGGCGCACGAGGACGAGGATCGGCAGGACCGCGAGCAGGATCAGGAGCTCGGGCCAGAGCAGGGTCATGGCAGCCGCCCGAACCAGCGCAGGGACAGCAGGCCCCCGACCAGCAGGAACCCGAACCCGATCGCCGCGAACACGGAGGTCAGCTCGAGCGGCTCGCCGCGGATGACGAGCCGCCGGTCGACGTCGTCGTAGATCGCGCCCAGGTCGTCCTGGTCGGCGGCGGCGTAGTAGGTGCCATCCGTCTGCTTGGAGATGGCCTGCAGGTCGGCCGCCTCCAGTTGCGTGTGCACCCGGAAGCCCTCGACCTCGAGCGTCGCGCCATCGGTCGTGCCCACGCCGATCGTGTCGATGCGCACGCCGCGATCGCGCGCGGCCTTCGCGGCGTCGAGCGGGTCGGGATCGACCGTGTTCTCGCCGTCGCTGAGCAGCACGATGCTGGCCGCCTCGTACGTCCCGGCCGGGAACGGGGTCGGGGTCGGGCGCGGCGGCGCCGACGGGTTCGTGTAGTAGTCGGTGGTCGAGGGATCGAGCGCCGTGTCGATGACCGACAACGCCTCGAGGATGCCCGCGTCCGAGCGACGTGCCGCGCTCGGGCTCGAGCCGGTTGATCGCCGCCACGAGCGCGGTGCGGTCATCGGTCGGTGCCTGGGTCGTGAAGCCGGAGTCGCTGAACACGACGATGCCGATCCGGACGGCGCTCGGCTGGCGCTCCACGAAGTCCAGGGCGGCGGTCTTGGCGACCTCCATCCGGGTCGGCGCGACATCGTCGGCGCCCATGCTGCCCGAGACGTCGAACGCGAGGATGACCGTGCCCTCGAAGCGCGGCACGCCGATGACGCTCTGCGGCCGGGCGAGCGAGAGCACGAGGATCCCGAGCCCGAGCACCGTGCAGACCGCCGGGATCCGGCGGGCCCAGCGCGAGCGGGGCGCGACCGGCCGAGCGGGCGGGCCGGCCGCGGCGGTCGTGGCCGGCGGGGCCGTTGCGGCCGCGGCGGCGGCCCCTCCCCCGCGCGACCCCCAGCCGAACTGGGCCGCCCGCTCGGCTCGGCGCCGCTCGCGCGACCGATACAGCCACACGCCCAGCGGGATCGTCAGGAGCAGCAGCAGGACCGGCGGCCAGAGGAACTCCATCGGCTAGCGCCGCCGCCGCTTGCGTCGGGCGGCCATCCGGACGATGGCGGCGAGGAGGTCGTCGTCGGTGGCGAGTCCGACCGCGTCGACGCCGGCTCGCCGGAACGCGGCGCTGAGGTCGGCCTCGCGCTGCGCCGCCGCGGCCTCGAAGCGAGCGCGGAACCCGGCGTCGGAGGTGTCGACGTAGAGCTGCTCGCCGGTCTCGGCGTCGTCCATGAGCAGCGGGCCGACGTCGGGCAATTCGGTCTCGCGCCGGTCGTACAGCCGGACGGCGACGACCTCGTGGCGACGGGTCAGCCCCTGCAGCGCGCGCTCCCAGCCGGGCACGCTGATGAAGTCCGAGATGACGAAGACGAGCGCGCGGCCGCGGATCCAGCGCTGGCCGGCCTCGAGGAGCGGCGCCAGGTCGGTGAGCGGCGCGGTCGGTAGCCGTGGGTGCGCCTGCAGGTCGTTGATGAGCCGCAGCACCTGGACCCGGCCGCCGCGGGCCGGGATGGTCCGCTCGACCCGCCCGCCGTAGAACACGGCCCCGACGCGGTTGCCGTGGCGGGTCAGCACGCGGGCCAGGGTCGTGACGACGTCGACCAGGACCGTCCGCTTGAGCCGCTCAGACTCGACCGTGCCGAAGTCGACGGATGGGCTGAGGTCGAGCAGGAACCAGGCCGTGATCTCGCGGTCCTCGAGGAATTCGCGTAGGTACGGCGTGTCCATCCGCGCGGTGACGTTCCAGTCGATGTGCCGGACGTCGTCGCCGTACTCGTACTCACGCAGGTCCGCGAAGTCGACCCCGTTGCCGCGGAACAGGCTGCGATAGTCGCCCTGGAGCAGGCCGTCCAAACGGCGGACGACCGTCCAGTCGAGGCGCTGGAGGACGCGCTCAGGCGCGGGCGGGGACGCGATCATCCGAACGCAGCGGCACGACCGGGGCCGGGACCCGGTCGATGATGGTGGCGAGGATGCGGTCCGCGCTCACGTCGTCCGACAGGGCCTCGAACGAGAGCACCAGTCGATGGCGGAGCACATCCATCGCGAGGTCGAGCACGTCCTCGGGCAGGGCGTAGTCGCGGCCGCGTACGAAGGCCAGCGCCCGGGCGGTCAGCACGAGGTTGATCGACGCCCGCGGACTCGCCCCGAACGTGATGTAGCGGGCGAGGTCGTCGAGGCCGTGGCGGCCGGGATGGCGGGTCGCGGCGGTCAGCCGGACCGCGTAGGTCATGAGCGCCGGATCGACGAAGACCTGGTCGGCGGCCCGCTGCATGGCGACGAGGCCGTCGATGCCGAGCACGCGCTGGGCGATCGGCACCTCGCCGGTCATCCGCTCGACGATGACGAACTCCTCGGTCTCGCTCGGGTAGTCGACCAGGACCTTCATCATGAATCGGTCGACCTGGGCCTCCGGCAGGGCGTACGTGCCCTCGGTCTCGATCGGGTTCTGGGTCGCGAGCACGAGGAACGGGTCCGGGACCTTGTGGGTCTCCCGACCGATCGTCACCTGCCGCTCCTGCATGACCTCCAGGAGCGCGCTCTGGACCTTGGCCGGCGCCCGGTTGATCTCGTCGGCCAGGAGCAGGTTCGTGAACACCGGGCCGAGCGAGGTCCCGAACTCCCCGGTCTTCTGGTTGTAGATGCGCGTGCCGACGAGGTCGGCCGGGACGAGGTCGGGGGTGAACTGGATGCGCTTGAAGTCACCGCCGAACGTGTCCGCGAGGGTCTTGATGGCCATCGTCTTGGCGAGGCCCGGGACGCCCTCGACGAGGATGTGGCCGCGACACAGGAGCGCGATGACGAGCCGTTCGAGCAGGTGGTCCTGGCCGACGATGACCTTCTTGACCTCGTACAGCAGGCGTTCCATCGGCGCGGCGCGGTCCTGGCCGTCGTGGGCGCGGGTGCGGCCGTCGTGGTCGTCCAATGCGGATCTCCTCGTGCGAGCGGGGCTCAGTAGGGCGGCAGGCCGGCGGCACCGCCGGCGACATCGATGGGGACGGCGAGGCCGATCCCGATGAACACGTCATCGCGGGTCGGGTTGAGCAGGGCGGTGACGATGCCGATGAGGAGGCCGTTGCGGTCGACCAGCGCGCCCCCGCTGTTGCCGGGGTTCACGGCGGCATCGATCTGGAACAGGCCGGTCAGGGTGCGGCCGGTCTGCTGGACGGTGAACGTGCGATCGAGCCCGGAGACGACGCCGGCCGTGACCGAGCCATACAGCCCGAACGGCGAGCCGAGGGCGTAGACCTCCGTGCCCTGGGTCACCGCACCCGGGTTGCCGAGCGTGGCCGGGACGAGCTCCTCCGGCGGATCCGTGGCGTGGATGACCGCGATGTCGTCCTCGGGCTGGGTGGCGACGATCTCGGCGGCGGACTTGGAACCGTCGGCGAAGGTGACATCGATGGACTTCGCGTCATCGACGACGTGGAGGCTCGTCAGGATGTCGCCGTCGAGGTTGACGACGACACCGCTGCCGAGGCCGTCGTGGGGGTCGTCGCTGGGATCCGCGCCGTCGACCTCGGCCTCGCCTTCCTCCCTCGTCGTCTCGATCAGGACGAGGGACGGCTGGACTGCCTGGTAGACGGTCTGGGCGAAGGCCGGCGGTGGCGTGACCGAGGCGAGGGCGCTGGCGATGGCCTCGTCGACCTGCTGCTGGGTGAGGGGCGACGCCTTCGGGAGGAGCGTCGCGACGAGCAGGACCACCAGCAGCATCGCGGCGGCGCCGATGGCGACCGGGGCGAGGCGGCGGATCCGGGTCGTGGCGGGACTCGCGGCGGCTGGCGTCGCTGCGTCAGATGGCGGCGTTCCGATGGGTGGGGGGATCGGACCGACGGACAACGGCACGTCTCGAGCAGGGACCGGCGATGTTGCGCCGACGGCGCCTGACCCCCGATACCGGCGCGGGCCCGATCTCGTTCAGCGCTCAACCAGTCTAGCGCCGTGGCTCAAGGGTGCCTTGCGGGGCGTTGAGGCCTTCGCGACAACGGATGTCCGTCGTGATGCCATTCGGACGCATATGCGGCGAAATGGCATCAAAGTCGAGGTCGCGTATGGCTGGGCTCCTTGCGATGCTCCGCCACGTATCGCGCCGCGGTGCCGGGGTCGACAGGATCGCAGGTACCCTGTCGCCGTGACGCCCCGACATCGAACGCCCCGCTTCGCCGGCGTCGCTCTTCTCGCCACGCTCGTCGTTGCGTGCGCCGGTCCGACGCCCAGTCCGGCCGTCCCGACGACCGCCGCCACGCCGGTCGTCACGGCCGGTCGCGACGCGGCTGCGTCGGTGACGCCGGCTCCCACGGTCGCCAGCACGCCCGTTCCGACCGCCACACCGGTCCCATCCCTCGAGGCGCGCGGCACGGACATCTTCACACCCCTCGAGCACGGGCACTGGATGATCGTCTCCTCGATCGACAACCTCGGCGAGAACCCCACCATGTCGGTGCTGTATCCGGTCGGCGACACGATCGAGATCCATACCTTCTGCGCCGGGACCGGTCTCATGAACGTGATCGCGACGGCCACCGCGCCCGGCACCGCTGCTCCTGGTGCCCAGGTGTCGGAGACCCCGGTCTTCGAAACCGTGGTGCACTGCCCCGCGCCAGATGGCGAGGCCGTCGTGGCATCGAGCAACGTGCCGGAGGGCTGGTTCGTGAGCGTCGACGCGGTGCCGACGGACCCGTCGATCCGCTACCAGGTGCTGGTGGGCACGGTCGTCGACTGAGGCTGACTAAACACTTCGGGACCCGTCTTTACGGCGGTCGCCCGATGCGCCCGCTCGAGCGTCGGAGGATGCTCGCGGTGCAGGTCAAACGGCGCGCATACGGTGCCCTGTCATCGTCCGCGGTGCGCGCGTGTGGCGTGCTCGTGTCCGTGGAGGGTGGTATCGATGCACGCGCCCCGTCGTCTGACCCTGCGTCGAGTGAGCCAGCGCTCGCTTGCAGCCGCGCTGACCGCCCTGCTGCTCGCCACGGTCGGGATGACCACGGCTGCGCCGGTGGCGCTCGCGGCGGGTGAGGTCAGCGTCGTCGGGAACGGCGCGTCGGGATCAGGACCCGCAGGATCGAACTTCTTCTACGCTCGCGGTCCGGGACGACGGCGCGGGCAGCCTCGAGGGGTCGTTCCACGCCTCGCCCGAGCGGGCAGCCGTTCGACACGACGAGCATCACCTGCCTCGCGGTCGACGGCGAGCTCGATCGTCGTCGGCGGCGAGCGGGTCGGCTTCGGCCCGAACCCGGGCCGACGATCGTATTTCACGCTCTACCTCACGGACAACGGGGCGACCGGCGACACCGTCGCCTTCGACGGCCCGACCTCGATCGACCCGCCCGACTGCGGTTCGACGGGACCGATGCAGCAGACCCTGTCATCGGCCAGAGTCACGATCGTGACCGGCCCGTCCGACAGTGGCCATGTCCAGGGCCAGGGCACGAGTCCGAACTTCGGCACCGCGATCCGGACGTTCGAATTCGACGCGACGCGCCCGAGCCCAGGGCAACGTCTCGGGCACCTACTCGATCATCGATGTCCGAGCATCTCGTCGTCGGGCAGGTCATCTGCCTCGACATCCGGGGCGGACCACGCGATGATCATCGGCCAGCCGAGCGGTGGCTGGTCCAGTGGACACGTACTACGCAACGTTCTTCGTCGACGACGTCGGGCCATACGGATCCGGCGACCTCATCGCTGTCAACGCCTACTGGCGGATCCGGCCCGCCGGCCTGCCTGGCGGCCCCGGAGGAGGTCGGCAAGGGCCTCGATCACCGGCTACATCGACGTGAACGGCGTCGGCTGGCGGCATCGACGCCGCCGGCAGCAGCGACCGTCGTCGCGACCGGCGCCGGTCCAGACCGGTCGGTTCCAGAGTCCGACAGCTTCGACGTTCGCGCCATCGCGACGGCAATGGCGGCGTCGACCGGCACGATCAGCCTGCGCCGGTCCGCGGAACATCAGTCGATGGCTCGATCACCTGCCTGCGCGTCGTCGACGACCAGATCGTCGTCGGTGGGCAGGGCACGATGTCGGACGGCGGAGGCGGCGGTGGCGGCGGGCCGATGACCGTCTTCTTCACGCTCTACCTGACCGACAACGGTCCGGATGGGACCACGGACACGGCGGCCTTCGACGGCCCGACCAACATGTACACGCCCGGACTGCTACTCGACGAGCCCGTCCAGCAGGAACCCTCTGGTACGGCCAGGTGACGATCGTCGACGGCCCATCCGACTTCGGGACCGTGACGGGAACGGGACGAACGACATCGGCATCGGGAACACGCGGGCGTTCTCGTTCGATGCCGTCGCGGACGGAGGCGGCTGGTGCGGTCTCCGGCACCTTCTCGTTCACCGAGTCCCACAACGGCTCACCAACCTTCCCGCTGAGCGGCACCGATCGATTGCCTCGACATCCGAGGCGACCACGCGATGCTCATCGGGCACGGCCCGATCCGCAAATCAGCAGTTCGGCTCCTGTACACGCGCTTCTTCATCGATGACGGCGGCCCAGACGGCGCCGGCGACCTGATGTCCGTCAACGCGTACCGCTCGATGACGCCATTCGAGTGCCTGGCCGCCCAGGAGTACGCCGGCGAGCCGCTCGCTGTCTGGCGACATCGACGTCAACGCCGGCGACCCGACCCCACGCCCTCGCCGACTCCGACGCCCGCACCGCCGACGCCGACGCCGACCGCGCCGACGCACGCCGACGCCGACCGCCGAGCCGACCCCGAGAGCCGGAGCCGAGCCCGTCCGTCGAGCCGAGCCCGACCCCGTCGGCGACCCCGGCCGTCGAACCAACCTCGACGCCCGGCCCGTTGACCATCGACACCAGCGCCGCGGCGCCGGCGAGCGTGGCCAAGCTCGGCCGCTTCGAGCGCGAATTCGAGCTCAGCCGGGACTACGGCGACGACAGCAACGACCCGGACGTCATCGACGTCACGCGCGGAATTCGTCGCGCCGAGTGGCGCGTCCTACACCGTGCCCGCGTGGTTCGGCACGGACCTGACGCTGCGTCCCAACACGGGGATCGGCGGGTCCGAGTTCTACGACCCGGTCGCCGGGACCGAGGATGGCGTCTGGCACGTCCGTTTCTCCCCCGACGAGGTCGGTACCTGGACCTACACGCTCA
>CAWHGL010000004.1:0-285030 GCA_963828965.1 uncultured Chloroflexia bacterium | reverse complement strand
TGCGGACCGCTCCGGCCGTCATGGAACGCGGACGGCCTGCAGCGGCAGCTCGCCTTCCTCGCGACGCGTCGCGACTTGAGCGGCCGGCGCTTTCGGCGGATGCGATGTCGAATGCACACGAGGGGCCGCCGTCGACCGCCGGACGATCACCTCGAACGGGAGCACCACCGACTCGCCGGCCGCGGTCCGCTCTCCCTCCAGGCGGTCGATGATCAACTCCGCGGCGCGCCGCCCGATGTCATAGGCCGGCTGCGCGGCCACCGTCAGGAACGGCTCATCGACCCACTCGACCGGGAGGTCGTCGAACGCCACCACCGACATGTCGTCCGGCACCTTCAGGCCGAGCTCGCGCAGCGCACGCACGGCGCCGAACGCGATGAAGTTGTTGGCGGCGAAGATCGCCGTCGGAGGGTCGTCGGTCGCGGTCAGCACCTCCAGCGCCATCAGGCGGCCGTCCGCGACGTTCTTGTTGCCGAAGTTGAAGCTGCCGTAGCGGACGAGCGACTCGTCGAGGGCGAGGCCCGCCTCGCGGAGCGCACGGCTCACGCCGGCGACGCGATCGGCCGACGTCGAGATGCCTCGGCGGCCGGTCAGGACGGCGATCCGGCGATGGCCGAGCGCGACGAGGTGACGTGCAAGCGCATGCGCACCCTCCTCGGAGTCGCAGCGCACGTTGTCCACGCGGCGCGGCGCGCGCCGGTCCAGGACCACGAGCGGGATGCTGTGGGTGCGCAGCAGCCGAACGGACGCCGCGGAATTCTGAGCGGGGACCAGGAGGACGCCGTCTACCTGGCGCTCCACGAGCAGGCGCAGATAGCGCGACTCCTCCTCGTCGGATTCGTCGGTGTTGCAGAACATCACGGCGAAGCCGCGGGCGCTCGCTACATCCTCGACGCCGCGCGCGATCGTCGTGAAGAACGGGTTGGAGATGTCGGACAGGACCAGGGCCAGCATCTTCGTGCGCTTCGAGCGCAGCTGGCGCGCAAGAGCGTTCGGCACATACCCGACCTCCGCGATCGCCAGCTCGACCCGCTGTCGCGTCGCCGCCCTGACGTACCCGGAGTTGTTCAGGACGCGGGAGACGGTCATGGCCGAGACGCCGGCGCGGTCCGCCACCTCGCTGATCCGGCTCATCTTCGGGGTGACTCGGTTCGGCATCGGTGCCTCGCGCTGTGACCGGGGGCTGCCCGCGAAGCGGACAGCCCCTGGAATACGGGCGGCTGGAACGAAGCTCGTCCTACTTGTAGAGGACCGCCTGGATCTCGGGGTCGTTGATATTCGTCTTGTCGAACCAAGAGAAACCCGTGTCGATGTTCTTCGGGAGCGTCTTGCCGTTGATCGCGTCGATCGCGGCGTCGACGCACTTGGAGCCGATGCCGATCGGGTTCTGCGTGATCGCGCCGGCCTCGACGCCACTGTTGATGGCATCGAGCTGCTGCTGGCCGGAGTCGTAGCCGACGGCCACGATCTTGTTTTCGTTGCCAGTCTCCTTGAGCGCGTTGAGGATGCCCTTGATCGAGCCCTCGTTCGCGCCGAAGAAGCCCTTGAGGTCCGGGTTCGCGGTCATCATCGACTTCGCGATGTCGGCAGACTTCACGGGGTCGCCGGCGCCGTACTGGACGTCCACGACCTGGATGTTCGGGTGCTTGGCCTTCATCTGGTTGACGAAGCCGTCGCGTCGGGTGATGCCGGTCTGCGAGGTCTGGTCATGGACGATGACGCCGACCTTGCCTGCGTCGCCGATCAACGCGGCGAGCTTGTCCGCCTCGACGCCCGCGGCGGCGATGTTGTCGGTTGCGACGGTGGTCACGGGGATGTCGCTGTCGACGCCCGAGTCGAAGCCGACGACCGGGATGTTGGCGTCCTTGGCCTGCTGCAGCAGGGCACCGGCGGCCTTGCTGTCGAGGGCCGCGAAGCATACGGCGGCCGGGTTGCTGCTCAGCGCCGTCTGGAGCATCGTGAGCTGCTTGTCGACTTCAGACTCCGTCGCCGGGCCCTGATACGTCGCGGTGACGCCCAGCTTGGCAGCCTCGTCCAGGGCGCCCTTCTTGACCGCCTGCCAGAATTGGTGCTGCTCGCCCTTCGAGATGATCGCGATGGTCTTGCCCTTGGCGGCGCCGGCGTCGGTCGGCGGCGTGTATGCCGAGGCGGCGCCGGACGTGTTGCCGGACGCCGCGGGCGCGCTGGATGCACCCGCCGCAGCGGATGTCGCCGGTGTCGTGGATGCGGTGCCCGAGCAGGCGGCTGCCGCGATCGCGACAGTGGCCGTCAAACCCAGGATGCGTGCGAGTTTCATGAGCTCCTCCATGCGAAAACTGCCTTGACCGGTCTGCCAGACCCGCAGCGCGGGTCTGACCTTAGGTCCACGATGAGCGCGCGCGTCCGTTCCCACCCGGGTCAGGCCTGCGCGCGGCGGCGAAGGATGTCGAGCCAGACGGCGCCGATGACGACGAGGCCCGTGATCACCGACTTCCATTGGTCGGGAACGCCCGCGACGGACAGGCCGATACGCAGCGTGCTGATGAGGAAGGCGCCGATGACCGTCCCGACGATGCTGCCCTCGCCGCCGGCAAGGGACGTGCCGCCGATGACGGCCGCGGCGATCGCATCAAGCTCGTAGCCCACGCCGAGGCCCGGCTGCGCCGAGTTCATCCGTGAGGCGATGATGATGCCGGCGAGGCCGACGAACAGGCCCTCCACCGCGTAGACGGTGATCTTCCAGCGGTCGACGATGACGCCGGAGAGGCGGGCCGCCTCCTCGTTGGAGCCGAGGGCGAAGGTATAGCGCCCGAAGTTGGTCTTGTTGAGCAGGATCCAGGCGATGGCGGCGGCGCCCAGCATGACCCACACGATGTTGGGGATGCCGACGACGGACTTGTTCATGAAGAACGCTCTGGAAGCCCGGCTGCGTCGCCTCGAAGTAGATGGGGCGAACGTCGGAGAGCACCTGCGCCAGGCCCAGCGTTACGTAGAGCATCCCCAGCGTGGCGATGAATGGCGGCAGCTTGGCCTTGGCGATGAGGCTGCCGTTGACGATGCCCACCAGGGCGCCGGCCCCGAGCGCAGCGAGGAGACCGACCGGCAGCGGCAGGCCGAGGCTGACCGAGACGAGGCCCGCCACGACCGAGCAGAGGGTCATGGCGGTGCCGACCGACAGGTCGATGCCGCCGGTGATGATCACCAGGGTGACGCCGACCGCGAGGACGCCATTGACCGCAGTCGCGGTCAGGATGTCGATGTAGTTGTTCGTGCTCGCGAAGTGGGGAACGGCGACCGAGAAGAAGACGAGCAGGATGACCAGGGCGCCGAGGGCCAGCAGTCGCTGGACCGACTCCCCGGTCATGAGCGCCCGAACGCGCGAAGGTGCCGCGGCGGAGGCTTGCATCAGATCGCTCCCAGTGGGATGACCAGGACAGTCAGGGGCTTCAAGCGGCGGCCACCGAATCGCGCTGCGTCGCGAGCGTCATGATCCGCTCCTGCGTCGCCTCGGCCGATGTCAGCTCGCCGGTGATCCGTCCCTCGCACATGACGAGGATCCGGTGGCTCATGCGCAGGATCTCCGGCAGCTCGGAGCTGATCATGATCACTGCCTTGCCTTGTCGAGCGAGGTCGTTCAGGAGCTTGTAGATCTCGCTCTTTGCGCCGACGTCGATGCCGCGCGTCGGCTCGTCGAAGATGAGGATGTCGGTGTCGGCGATCAGCCATTTCGCGATGACCACCTTCTGCTGGTTGCCACCCGAGAGGTTCTTCACCCGCTGGGTGACTCGTGGGGTCTTGATCGCAAGCATTTCGACGAGCTCCACGGCCTTCTGCCGAGTGGCTGCGGTCTTCACCCAGCCGAACCGATTGGTGAACTTTCCGAGGGACGCCAGGACGGCATTCGTCTCGACGTCCATCCCAAGCGCGAGCCCGTACCGTTTGCGGTCCTCGGAGAGGTAGGCGATCCCGTGGCCGACGGCATCCGCGGGTGTCCGGATCGTGACGGGCTTCCCGTTGACGAGGATCTCGCCGGATTCCGGCAGGTCCGCCGCGAAGATCGCGCGGACCACCTCCGTGCGGCCGGCGCCGACGAGACCGGCGATCCCGAGCACCTCGCCGCTGTGCAGCTTGAAGCTGATATCCCGCACCTGCCGCCCGCGATTGAGGTGGCGGACCTCGAGCATCACCGTCGGATCGGGCGTCTCCGGCAGCTCCGGCGTCGCCTCATAGATGGTGCGGCCGACCATCATGCTGATGATCTCCTGGGTCGAGGCCTCGTTCGTGTTGACCGTCTTGATGTAGCGCCCGTCGCGCATGACGGTGACGCGGTCGGTGATCTGCTTGAGCTCTTCGAGCCGGTGCGAGATATGAACGATCCCGTGGCCCCGCTCACGGAGGTGGCGGGTGATCCGGAACAGCTCATCGATCTCCGTGTCGGTGAGTGCGGCAGTGGGCTCATCCATCACGAGGACGTCCGAGTCGTAGGAAAGCGCTTTCGCGATCTCGACCATCTGCTGCTGTGCCACGGCAAGCCGGGATACGCGCGCGTGCGGATCCAGCTGCATATGGAGATCTTCGAACAGCTGCGCGCAGTTCCGGTTGAGCGCCTTCTCGTCGAGCAGGAGTCCTCGTCGCGGTTCCCGGCCGATATAGATGTTCTGGGCCACCGTCAGGTGCCCCATGAGGTTCAGCTCTTGATGGATCACGCTGATCCCGAGGTCCTGGGCCGCCCGGGGGGACGTGATCTCCCGTTCCTCTCCGCGGATCCGGATCACGCCCGCATCGCGGCGATAGATCCCGGCCAGGATCTTCATCAGGGTGGACTTCCCCGCCCCGTTCTCCCCGACGAGACCGTGCACCTCGCCCCGGCGAAGGTCGAACTGCGCGTTCTCGAGCGCCCGGACGCCGGGAAAGCTCTTGGCGATATCGACCATCTCGACCAGGAGTTCATCCACGTCGAGCATCTCCCATCAGGAAGGACACAGTCGGGGCGAGTCGCTTTGGGCGCTTGACGGACGGGTGCTGTTATCGATAACGCAGTTACCGATAACATATTGTCCCTGCACACCGTACGCCACCTGTCAAGGAGTCGTCCGAGCGCGATTCGGGCTCGATCCGGTGATGGACCGGGAACGCGCTTCCAGGAGCCGCTGAAGGACCCGCGAGTCCTTCAGCCTCCCGACTGCCAAGTGTCCCGTCGGAGTTCGTACACCGTCATCGGCTCGTCCGAGCGACCACGGCCCTGGCCTCGCACTGCGAATCCGAGCTTGGCCGCAACGCGGCGCGATGCTTCGTTCTCTCCCTCGTCAATGTACGCAGTGATGCAGTCTGTTTCGGCCCTACTCCAGAGGTCGCCGATGGCGGCGTGCATGGCCTCGGTCGCGATCCCGTGATTGCGCCGCTCCTCGGCAACCCACCAACCCGCCTCGACCTCGTCCGGCTCGATCCCATCGATGCCATCTCCAGCCAGGCGCAACTCCGCGCATCCGAGGAACCTCTCCTCTCTCAGATCCCTGATCGCCCAGGGGCCGAACCCGCACTCCCGCCACTGCACCTCAGCCGCGCCGGTGTCGCGCAACGCGTCAGCCGGCCTGCCCGACGCCGATGCGTGCTCGGCTTCATCGAGCCGCGTCAGCGGAGTCAGGAGCAGCCGTTCCGTCCGGAGAACGATCCTGCCGTCGATAGCGCTCCTCCGGTTCGCGTCGCCCTCCCACACTCGAAGTATGAGCCCGCCGGTTCAGGGGTCATTCCGAACACTGAGCGACCCGGCGCGGCCTGCCCTCGACGGATCCGCCGATGCGCGGCGCGTCGCGGAAGCCACCGCGGCCGACCTTCTTCCGTGGGACCTGAAGCTCGCCATCGTCACGTCGCCCGGTCCGGTAGTTCCTGTGGTCCTCGATAACCCAAGCTGACGCCTGAAACTTCGGCGCCCATCTCCTGGGAGCCCGTTCGCCACAACCCCAATGCCCCGGAGCCGGTCAAGGGCCACGTGCGCGACCGCGACCATCGACGGTCAAGGAATCCCAGCTTGTAGCCCTATACCCGCAACCAAACGAAAGCGCGTGGTTGCTCGGGCTGGCAGCGCTCCGGCAGGGGCAGCATGTGGGAATGGTCGGGGCGAGAGGATTTGAACCTCCGACCTCATCGTCCCGAACGATGCGCGCTACCAAGCTGCGCCACGCCCCGACCGAGGGTGCTCGTTTGACAGAGCCTGCGGATGATACCCGACCTACGCTTCGGCAGCCACCACGGAGCGCCGCTCGGCATCGATCGGCAGGGTCGCGACCGCCGCCGCGACGAACGAGAGGGCCATCAGCACGAAGACCGCCGGCAGCCCCCGGGCGTCGCCCAGCGTGTCGATGATCACGCCGTACAACGCGACCCACAACGAGCCGACCCCGAACGCCAGCGTGAAGTACAGCGCGTACGACGCGTCGCGCGTCGCCGGCGGCGAGATGTCGGCGAGGAGCGCCTGCAGCTGCGGCGACTCGGCGAATGAGAACAGGCCCATGAGGATGATCCCGACCCACAGCCAGAACATCGACGACCCAGCCAGGATGAAGACGATGAACCCGACCGCGCCGCCGAGATAGGCCGCGATGATCAGCGGCTTGCGTCCGAGCCGATCGGACAGCCAGCCGGCCACCAAGGGCATCGGCACGCTGAACACGATGAGCGCCCCGTACATCAGCCCGGCCGTCGCCTCGTCGAGACCGATGACGAGGGTCAGATAGAGCAGGACGAACAGGTTCACCACGCCAAGGCCACGCCCGCCGCCGCCCAACACCGAGGTCAGGAACAACCAACGCAGGTCACGGTCGGCGATGACTCGTCGCAGCGCATCGCGGGATGAGCCACCGGCCATGGCGGCGGCACGGTCGGTGCCGCGCTCGCGGACGAGTCGCAGGATCAGCAGCGCGATGAGCGCCGCCGCAAGCCCGAACGCGACCGACGTCCCGCGCCAGCCGATCCACGCGATCATCGGGACGCCGATCGACGGCGACGACGACCGTGCCCATGTTCCCCCCGGCGATGTGGGCACTGATCGCGAACCCGCGCCGCTCGGGCGGGAACTGCTCGGCGAGGAGCCCGTTGCCGACCGGGTGCTGCGGTGAGCCGCCGATACGCGCCACGATGTTCGGGATGGCGAAGGTCGCGAAGCTCACCGCCAGCGCCTGGGCCGCGAAGCCGACGCCGAACAGCAGGCCGCCGAACCCGAGCAGTCGACGGCGCGAGACGCGGCGGGTCAGCTCGGCATAGGAGAGCTGGACGGCGCCGCTCGCGAACGCCCCGACCGCGGCGAGGATCGCCACCGCTCCGACCCCGGCGCCGAACTCGTCGATGATCGCCAGGAAGATCAGCGGCAGCAGGACGGCGAACGCGTGATTGACGGCGTGGGCGACCGAAAGCAGCAGCAGCGACCGGTTCGGGCGGATGTCGTCGATGGCGGTCGCGGGCTCGGCAGGCACGCCCTCAATGGTGCCGCATCCGTGCCGTATCCTTGCCTCCGTCCCGCCGTCAGCCCCTGGAGGCTTCCGTATGCCGACCGTCCTCATCGTCGACGACGAGCAGCACATCCGGCTGCTCATCGAGCAGACGCTCGAGGAGCTCGAGGACGACGGCGTGGACCTCCTGACCGCGGCCGACGGCGCCGAAGCCATGGTCGTCATGGCCAATCAGCATCCCGACCTCGTCTTCCTCGACGTGATGATGCCCAAGGCCAACGGCTTCGAGGTCTGCCGGGCCATCCGGGCGGATCCGGCGACGGCGGGCGCGACCGTCATCCTGCTGACCGCCAAGGGCCAGGCCGACGACCGGGCCGAGGGCATCGCGGCGGGGGCTGACCAATACCTGACCAAGCCATTCGATCCCGACGACCTGCTGCGACGGGCACGAGTGGCGCTCGGGCTCGCTGCGGGTGGCCCCGGCAGCGGCGCGGATGCGGGCGACCTGGCGGCCGGGCGCGACGAGGTCGGCTCGGCGGGCGGCGGGTTCTGATGGAGGCACCCGAGCTGCGCCGGCTCATCGTCCGCCACCGACACGTGGCGCCGATGCTGTCGGTCCTGCTGGCCGGCACCGACGCGCGGGTGACGGTCACGAGCGCCTCCGGCGAGCTCATCCTCGATCGCGCCGGCGGCGCCGGTGCCGCCGATCTGCCATCGGAGCGCCACCCCATCGTGGTCGAAGGCGCGACCGTCGGCTGGGTCGAGGGCCCGCGGCCATCCGGGGCGATCGCATCGGTCCTGTCGTACGCGTGCTCGCGCGAGGCGGACAAGCGCGCGCTCGCGCGCGAGGCGCTCGACCGCTATCGCGAGCTGAACCTGATCTACGACCTCGCCGAGCGGATGGGCGGCCATCTCGACGTAGAGGCGGTGACCGCGGTCGCGGTCGAAGAGGCCAGCAAGCTGCCGAGCGGCGGCACGGGCTTCGTGCTGCTGCGCGGCCACGCGGGCACCGAGGAGTTGCGGACCGGCATCCTCGCCGCGGTGGACCAGGGCGAGGCCGAGATCGTCAACGACGTGGCTGCCGATTCCCGGGCAAGCGCGGCGGATGGAGCGTGGGCCTCGCTCGTCGCCGTGCCACTCATTGCCGCAGGCGAGCGGCTCGGGGTCATCGGTACGCGCTCGGCGACCCCGGTCGACTTCCACGCCTCCGACCTGAAGGTCCTCGTCGCGATCGCGTCCCTGGCGGCGCCGACGCTGCGCCAGGCGGCCGACTACGAGGCGGCCCTGCGCGAGGCATGAGCGTCGACCCGGGCACGCTCGCCGCGCAGCGGCTGGCGGCGCTCGTCGCCCTCAACGAGCTGGCCATCGCTGCCGGCTCGACGCTCGATCGGACCGAGCTGCTCGACCGGTCGCTTGCGGCGGTCATCCGCAATCTCCGGTTCGACCGCGCGCTGGTGCTGCTCATCGACGAGGCGCGTGGCGTCCTGACGGATGGACGCGCGCTCGGCGGCAGCCCCGAGATGCTGGCGGCCGTCGCTGAGCTCGACCTGCCGCTCGACCTTGAGACCTCGCAGCTCGTCACCGTGGCCCGGGCCGACGGCCCGCTGCTGTTCCGCGACGTCGACCAGGATCCCGACGAACGTAATCGCGCATTCGCAGCGCTCCTGGGCGTCACGTCCTTCCTTGGGACGCCGCTCGTCACCAAGGGCCGGACCCTGGGCATCCTCGCCGTCGACAACCGCCTGACCGGCCGCGATGTCCTGCCGGGCGATGGTCCCCTCCTCTATACGGTGGGCACCCTCATCGCCGGGGGCCTCGAGAACGCCCGGCTCTACGCCGAGGTCGAGGAGCAGAAGGCGGTCCTCGAGCGGCGGGTGGCCGAGCGGACCGCCGACCTCGTCGAAGCCCGCGCCGTCGCCGAAGCGGCCACGGCTGCCAAAAGCACCTTCCTCTCGAACGTGAGCCACGAGTTACGGACGCCGCTGACCTCGGTCGTCGGGTTCTCGAAGCTCATCTCGAAGCGCATGACCGACGTCGTCGCGCCGGCCGTCCCGCCCGGCGATCCGAAGGTCGACCGCGCGCTCCGCCAGATCATCGACAACCTCGCGATCATCGTCGCCGAGGGCGATCGATTGACGACGCTCATCAACGACACCCTGGACCTCGCGAAGATCGAGGCCGGTCGCATCGATTGGCGGTCCGAGCCCGTCGCGATCGGCGAGGTCATCGAGCGCGCCGTCGCCGCGACGGCCGCGCTGCTGCCCGAAGGTGGCGACGCCCGGCTCGACGTCACCGTCGCCGAGGCCCTGCCGGAGATCGTCGGCGATCGCGATCGACTCATCCAGGTCGTGATCAATCTGATCTCGAACGCGGTCAAGTTCACCCCGGCCGGGACGATCACCATCCGCGCCGAGCCGATGGCGGACGACATCGACGGCGGCGTCGCCGTGGCCGTGATCGACACGGGCGTCGGCATCGCGCCCGAGGACCACGAGGCCGTGTTCGAACCGTTCCGCCAATCGGGCGACACCCTCACCGACAAGCCCCGCGGCACCGGCCTTGGCCTCGCCATCTGCCGCGAGATCATCGAGCACCACGGCGGCCGCCTCTGGCTCGAATCGGCCGTCGGCGCCGGCTCGACCTTCCGGTTCACGCTACCGGCAACGCCGCGGGTGGCGTAGCCGAAGGCCCGTCGGGAGGAGGCGCGTGCCCTGCGCGTCGACCCAGACCAGACCCGGCCGCCTCGGCATGGTCGACGTCGGCGACCGAAGCGCACCGATCCAGGCCGATCCCGAATCCGGGTGCCTCGACCAGGCCGCCCGCGACTGTGTGAGTCGACGCTGGTTCGCGGACGTCCGTCGGACGACCACCAGTGTCCCGACCAACCACCCGTCAGGCGCGTCGCGCACCGCGAGTCGCTCGAGCCTGATCGCGGACCCAATGAGCTGGTCCACGTCGGTCACGACATCCACGACCAGGACCGACGCGCGCTCGCCGGCGACGACGCGCGAACGTTCGAGGCCCGGGACCCGGCGCGGCGGGCGGTCGATGGTCACGCTCGACCCCTCGATCCCGATCGGTGTCCACCCGCCCGCGTCCGCCAGCGCGAGGATCGCGGCTCTGCCGAATTCGGGCTCGGCGTCAGGTTTCGCGAGTAGGTCGACGCCGAGCGCCAGCGACACCGCGACCCACGCTGTCAGCGGCGCGCCCGATCCGCGCCCGAGCTCCATGCGGCTGATCACTGGTTGGCTCACACAGCTGATCGCCGCGACCTCGGCCTGGGTCATCCCGAGTCTGGATCGCGCCCGCCGCAGCCGGACGCCGAGGCGGTAGGCCACGTCGTCGACCCCGGGCACGTCCATCGGTTCATCGTGGCCAGTTGATCTTGTCGCCGGCTCGCGGTGGCATTGCCTCGTGGTTATCCGGCGACACCCGATGACAGCGGCACCGCCCGTCGGTCAGAGCCGGCGCCCGTGGTACCACGCGGACGAGGGCAGCGACCGCTCCCCGTTCGTCGGGCGCGTCATGCATCGGGCGAATGACGTCACGCCTGACGTCGGAGGCGGCGCAACCGAAGGAGCACACCGGAACAGGGCCTCATTCGCGCGGCGAATGGCGTGCCCGGCGTTGACGAGCGCGGGGCGAATGGCGTGCCCGGCGTTGACGAGCGCGGGGCGAATGGCGTGCCCGGCGTTGACGAGCGCTGGCCGTCGGCCGGCACGTAAACGAGCCCGGGCGTAGGCCCGGGCTCGTCCGTCGATCTGGTGGGCGGGGCGCCGGTCGCGGCGCCGGGGCTCAGTGCTTCTTGGGCTTCTCGTACAGCTCGGCCTGCTGGCTGGTCTGGTGCTTGGGCTGGTGGTGCTGCTCGGTGCCGGGCTTGCCGGGCTCGGCGCCGCGACCCTTGTCGGTCGGGGTGACATGGCCCTTGGGCAGGATGTACAGGATCATCAGGGCGATCGGGCCGAAGATGATGCCGAGGATCGCCCAATTGCGCGGGCGGCGATGGAACTTCGGCGCGACCTGATAGGCGTAGTACGCGCACAGGATCCAGACGAAGCCGCCCAGGACGACGAATCCGGTCCCGACGAGTGTCGGTGTGTCCACGATCTCTCCCTCATGGGCGCGCGCTGGCTGCGCCCCTCAGAACTGTTCCAGGTAGCGGTCGACCTCCCAGTCCGAGACCTGCGTCCGGTACTCGTCCCATTCGGCCCGCTTGGCGTCCACATAATGACGGAACACGTGGTCCCCGAGGGCGTCGCGGATGACTTCGTCCGCTTCGAGCTCGTCGAGCGCCTCGCCGAGCGTGCCCGGAAGCTCGCGGATCCCCATCTCGGCGATGCGCGCCGCGTCCATCTCGAAGAGGGACTCCTCGACGGGATCCGACAGGGTCATCCCCTGCTCGACGCCATCGAGGCCGGCGGCGATCATGGCCGCGAACGCGAGATACGTGTTGGACGACGGATCCGGGCAGCGCACCTCGCAGCGCGTGCCCTCGACCGATTTGCCGGGCGACACCATCGGGACGCGGATGAGCGCCGACCGGTTGGTCCGTCCCCACGTGAGATAGGTCGGGGCCTCGTAGCCGGGCACGAGCCGCTTGTAGGAGTTCACGAGCGGCGCCAGGACGGCGATCATGCCCCGGGCGTGGGCGAGGATCCCGGCCATGTACGAGCGGGCCACGTCGGACAGGCCGTAGGGATTGGCCGCGTCGGCGAAGGCGTTGCGCCCCTCCGCGATCGAAAACAGCGACTGGTGCGTGTGCATGCCCGAGCCGTTGATCCCGTGGATCGGCTTGGGCATGAACGTGGCGTACAGCCCGTGCTGCTGGGCGATGGCCTTCAGGGCGAACTTGAAGGTCACGGCGTTGTCGGCAGTTCGCAGGGCGTCGGAGTACTCGAAGTCGATCTCGTGCTGGCCGACGGCGACCTCGTGGTGCGCCGCCTCGACCTTGATCCCGAACGCCTCGAGCGCATCGACCATGTCCTGGCGGATCTCCTGGGCGAGGTCGGTCGAGACGTCGAAATAGCCGGCCTGGTCGTGGGGCAGCGGCACGATCGTGCCGTCCTCGGTGCGCCGGAACAGGAAGAATTCGAGCTCGGGCCCGGTGTTCACGATGTAGCCCATCGCCCGTGCCCGCTCGACCTGCCGGCGCAGGACGTGGCGCGGATCGCCGACGAACGGCTGGCCGCCCGGCGTGTACACGTCGCAGATGACCCGCGCGGTGCCCCGCGGCCCGGAGCCCGGCTGCCACGGGATCTCGGCGAAGGTGTCCATGTCCGGCATCAGGTACTGGTCGGACTCGGCGATGCGGGTGAAGCCCTCGATGGACGAGCCGTCGAACCACGTCCCGTGACGGACCGAGCTCTCCAGCTGGTGGATCGGGATCGTGACCGCCTTGACGTGCCCGATGACGTCCGTGAACTGGAGCTGGATGAACCGGATGCCGGCCGCTCGGGCGGCCTCGATCCTGGCTCCGGCTGCCTCGTTGCTGGCCACGTCGACGACGCCTCCTGGACGATGGGATGGGGCTCGGTGGACCGCCGGGCAAGGATACGCCCGGCCGCGCGAGGCGCGGCCGGGCGTGCTCGGAACGGGATGGAGCCTCAGTACTGGAAGAGGAGCTCCCGGTACTTCGGCAGCGGCCAGAGACCGTCGGCGACGACGGTCTCGAGCTCGTCGACGACCTCGCGCAGCGCGCCCTGGGCGGGGATGACCTCCCCGACCACGACCTTCGCCTCATCGATGATCGACGACGCCTCGTGGACCGCGTGCTGGGCGGTCTCGAGCGCCCCGATGGCGTCGACCAGCTCGTCGGCCAGGCCGGACACCTTCTCGCAGACGCTGTTGATGCCGCGCGACGACGCCGAGGCCGCCGAGAGCTGCTGGAGGTAGCTGACGACCGCCGGGCAGGACCATCGTCGAGGCGATGTCGACGGCACAGCTCGCCTCGATCGTCCCGACCTTGACGTAGCGCTCCCACATGATGTCGGCCCGCGCCACGAGCTCGCGCTCGGACAGCACGCCGTACGTGGAGAACAACTGCTTGGCCTTGGCCGTGGTCAGCGCCGGCAGGGCGTCGACCGTCGTGCGGTTGTTCGGCAGTCCGCGCTTGGCCGCCTCGGCATGCCACTCCTCGGAGTAGCCGTTGCCCTCGAACAGGACCTGCTTGTTGCCCTTCACGATCGACGACAGGATCTTGGTCAGGCCGTCGAAGTCGCCCGAGCTCGAGACCGTCGAGCTCGTCGGCCAGGTGGGCGAGCGAGTCGGCGACGGCCGTGTTGAGCACGGTCTGCGGCCAGTAGATCGGCGCCGACGAGCCGACCGCGCGGAACTCGAACTTGTTGCCCGTGAACGCGAACGGCGACGTGCGGTTGCGGTCGGTGGCGTCCTTGGGCAGGACCGGCAGCGAGGTCACGCCGAGCTCGACATTGCCGCCGTGCTTGGAGGCCGATGCCGGGCCCTGACTCGAGCTGGTCGATGACGTCCTCGAGCTGCGAGCCGAGGAAGATCGACATGATCGCCGGCGGCGCTTCGTTGGCCCCGAGGCGATGGTCCTGGCCGGCATCGGCGATGCTCGCCCGGAGGATCTCGGCGTGGACGTTGACCGCGCGGATGACCGCGATGAGGAACGCCAGGAACTGGGCGTTGGCGTGCGGATCGTTGCCCGGATCGAGCAGGTTCTCGCCGTCGTCCGTGCCCATCGACCAGTTGTTGTGCTTGCCCGAGCCGTTGATGCCCGCGAACGGCTTCTCGTGGATGAGCAGCATCAGCCCGTGCTGCGGCGCGAGCCGCCGCATGATGCTCATGACGATCATGTTGTGGTCCGAGCCGACCGACGTCGCCTCGTAGACCGGGGCCATCTCGAACTGGCCGGGCGCGACCTCGTTGTGGCGGGTCTTGGCCGGGATGCCGAGGCGCCACAGCTCGCGGTCGAGATCCATCATGAAGGCGAGGATCCGCTCGCGGATCGGGCCGAAGTACTGGTCCTCGAGCTCCTGGCCCTTGGGTGACGCTGCCCCGAACAGGGTCCGGCCGGTGAGGATCAGGTCGGGCCGCTGCTCGGCGAGCCGGCGGTCGACGAGGAAGTACTCCTGCTCGGGCCCGATGTTCGTGAACACGCGCTTGGACTTCGTGTTGCCGAACCAGCGCAGGACCCGCATGGCCTGCTTGCCGAGGGCCTCCTGCGAGCGCAGCAGCGGGATCTTGTGGTCGAGCGCCTCGCCCGTGAACGAGACGTAGGCGGTCGGGATCGTCAGGGTCACGCCGTTCGGCTCGACCTGCAGGAAGATCGGCGAGGTCACGTCCCAGGCGGTGTAGCCGCGGGCCTCGAACGTGGCGCGGATGCCGCCCGACGGGAACGAGCTGGCGTCCGGCTCGCCCTGGACCAGGTTCTTGCCCGAGAACTCGGCGACGGTCCGGCCGTCGCCGGTCGGGGCCAGGAACGAGTCGTGCTTCTCGGCCGTGGAGCCGGTCATCGGCACGAACCAGTGCGTGTAGTGCGTCGCGCCGTGGGCGAGCGCCCACTCCTTCACGCCGTGGGCGACCGCGTCCACGATCGCCGGATCGAACGGCTCGTTGCCCTCGATCGTCTGGCGCAGCTTCTGGAAGATCGGCTTGGCGAGGTACGCGCGCTGGGCATCCTCACCGAAGACGTAGGTGCCGTAGATGTCGGCCCCGGCGTCCGCGAGGTAGTCCTGGGTCTTGCCCACGCGATGGGCGGCGATCGCCGAGATGGCGGCGTGTCGAGCGATCATGAGTCTCCTGTCCGTGCGCGACCGCGCGCGCGAGCGCGCCCTTGGAGGGCGATTCGTTGTGCACTTCGCACGGTATCAGGAGGTCGGGTTGCAGTTCAGTACCGGACTCGCAACTCAAGATTGTGCATTTTGCACAATTCGTGCCGCGAGCCCGAGCGCGAACCGCAGATCCGGGTCGGACAGGTCCCAATCGGCCAGCTGCTCGAGCCGGGCGACCCGGTACGCGACGGTGTTGCGGTGGACCCCGAGCCGCGTCGCCGCGTCGCCGAGGCTCGCCGATCCGACGACCGCGCGCAACGTCTCGAGCCGGTCGCGCTGTCGCTCCGCCGACCCGACGAGGATCGGCGCCAGCAGCTCGCGGGCCTGGCGCGTGCCGTCGGGCACGTTGCGCACGTTCCCCAGCAGCAGGTAGGCGGGCAGCCGCGACGCCCGGGCGACGGCCGGCGGCGAGGCCAGCCCGTCGGCCGCGTCGAGGGTCGACCCGGGCCGCGGCCTCGGCGGCCGGCCGTCCGCCCGGCTCGGTGAACGGCCGCGACAGCGCGATCGTCCGGTGGAGGAACGTCGGCGAGGCGGTCCGCGACCTGGAGGCCGGCCGGGTCGTCGGACGGGGCCGCGGCCACGAGCCGCAGCTCCAGCGACTCGGCCGAGCCGCGCAGGGTCAGGCGGCCGGCCGGCAGGAGCAGGCGGAGCTCGGCCCGGGTCGCCTCGCGCGCGGCCAGCTCGTCGGGATCAGGGCGGCCGGAGATCGCCCCGGCGCCGGACGAGTTCGCCCCGACGCCGGCGCCGGCGCCGTTCGGGCCCTGACGGGCCACCATCACCACCCACGGCGGCCCGTCCTCCGGCAGCGGATCGCCGCGCCGGGTCTCCTCGCGCGCATGGCGCACGGCAGCATCCCGGGCGAGGTCGAGGGCGAGCAGCCCCGCGACCCGGTCGGCGGCGATGCGCTCGAGGTCGGTCGGGGCCTCGTCCCCGAGCAGGACGAGGTGCCCGCCCGGGCTGGCCTGACCAGCCGGCGCCGGGATGTCGACCCGCAGGATCGCCCCGCTCGACGGGTGGCCGAGATACCGGGCGACCGCACCGGCCGCGGTCGGCAGGTCGGGCGGGACGTGGATGGCGAGCGCATCGCCGCGCCGGCCCTCGATGACGACGGCTCGACCGAGGAACGCGCCGATCGTCGCGGCCTGGACCTCGAGGCCGCGCCCGAGCAGGGCGAACCGGGCGAGCTGGGCCTCGAGCTCGGCGACCCGGCGGTCGAGCTCGGCTCGGCGGTTGACGAGGAAGCCGATGATGCTGCGCTCGAGCGCGACGGGATCCGCCCGACCGAGGTCCAGGGCGGTCAGCCCGGTCTCCGCCACGGCCGTCCCGAGGGCCGCGAGCGCCTCGCCGCCCGTGTCGCCACCGACGAGCAGCACCGCCGGAACGCGGGCGCGCGCCAAGGCGACCGCGAGCTCATGGATGCGCGGTGGGTCGGGGGCGACGATCGCAAGCGAGGGTCCGGCGACGATCGCGAGGTCGCCGACGTCGAGCGCCTCGAAGGCCGGCACGCGGGCGCGCAGGACCCGGACCCAGTGGACCTCGCGCTCACCGCGTTCCGCCGAAAGGCCGGCCGCGCCGACCGTCCGGGCGGTCGGGAACAGGTCGCGGTGGAGGTCGTGGAGGGACGCCATGGCGTCCCGAGCCTAGCCGGTCCGGCGGACCGCCACGAGGTCGTCGAGCAGCCGTCCGAACTCGCGTTCGACGTCGACGTAGCGATCCGAGCGCCACACGAGCCCGAGCTTGCCGTCGGGCGCCGAGGCGTGCCCAGATGCGGCGCCGCGGGAGGTAGAACGAGATCGTGATGCCGGTGATCAGGCGACACGAAGGCGAGCCAGATGAGGCCCTGGCCGGGGTCCTTCTTGGCGATGAGCAGCGTGTACTCGCCGAAGTCGGTGAGGCGCGATCGTGATGCCCAGCTCGTCGCTCACCTTGGTGTCGCCGCGGGTGCAGCGTGACCGGCGCGAAGTTCTGCGGGATCGGATCGCCGGCGGCGTCCGTCCCGGTCGACCCGGTACGGCAGCACGAGCACGACGCCCGTGCCGTCGGGCTTGCGGCTGAGCAGGAGCTGGAGGCCCAGGTCGCGGCCCGGGACGGCGAGGATGCCGTACGGCGAGCCGGCCGCCTGGTCGGTCAACGGGACCTGGCCGTCCCACAACGGGCGGCCGGCCGTGTCCTTCACGACGAGATGCGGGGCGGCCCCGAACCCGTTCTGGTGGAACGTGTAGCCGCCGATCGACAGCGGGTCGTTGACCCGGATGACCTTGCGGGCGATCTCCTGGCCGTCGCGGTAGACGGCGAGGTCGGTGGTGAAGTCGGTCGGCTTGCCGGTATCGAAGCCGGGCGCATCGAAGCCGAGGTTCTTGACGAGCAGCAGGCCCGGGGTCCCGATCGGCTGGACGGTGAGCGACTCGCCCTCGGGCACCACGAGGCCCTGCTCGTCGCCGAACCGCGTGGTCACGGCGGCCGCGATCGAGGAACAGGATCAGCCCGAGGTGGGTGAACAGCGTCGCCATCTTCGTGTACTGGTGGCGGTCGCCGTAGACGTGGACCGTGCCGTCGTCGGCGGTCGCCTCGCGGACGCGGAAGCCACGCCGCCGGATCACGCGGGCCACGTCCGCGGCGGCGACCCCGTCCATCGCCGCCCGGTCCGGGCAGCTTGGGGTCGTAGTACGGGTCGGGCTGGATGACCCGGATGTCCGAGACGCCGCGCCATAGACGCGGGGTCCGATCGAGCGTGCAGACGACGATCGAGATGACGAGGACGGTCAGGCCGAGGCTGAACCACGGGGAGCGGAAGATGGCGAACGCCCCGAGCCGCTCCAGCACCTCGACGACGCCGGGCCCGAAGACCACGTCGTAGCGGGCGTGGATCATGTCCATCCCGGCGGCGTAGTCGCCGGCCGAGCGGAATGCCGACGACGGCAGCTGGGCGAGCGTCATCCCGACGACCGCGAGCAGCACCAGGGCGATGATCTGGATGACCGCGAAATCGACCGAGGTGAACAGCCGCCACAGGCCGCGCCCGGCCCGGGCCAGCAGGTTCGGCGACGCGGTCCCCGTGGCGGACGCGCGCAGGGTCGCCGGCGTGGCGATGGCGAGGACCCCTACGCGCCGACGGGCGACGCTGCGACCCGACGGGCGGCGGCCAGGGCTGTTTCACCGAGCTCCTGGGCGTCGGCCGAGCTGAACGTGGCCGTCTGGTAGATCGGGACGGTGCTGGGTCGCTGGTCCACGCGCGGGGCGCGCGAGGCGGCGCGGATGGCGCGCGTCGAGAAGCCGCGCGCCGGTCGTGGCGGCTCGGGGATCAGGTCGTCGTCACGCACCCGCGGATGCTACACCGCCGACCGGTGCGGGCCATGGAGCACCTCAGCGCGGAGCGGGGATCCCCTGGGTCGTGGGCGTGACTTCGGCCATCGGCACGCCCGTGACCCGGTTCTTGCCGGCGCGCTTCGAGCGGTACATCGCCCCGTCGGCGCTGATCATCAGCTCGTCGGCCGTGTTGCCGTCGTCGGGATAGCTCACGACCCCGATCGACAGCGACGGCTGGGGGGCCTCATCGGGCAGCTCGAGGGTCATCTCGTGGACGCCGAGGCGGATCTTCTCGGCGAGCACGAACGCGCCGGTCGGGTCGGTCTCGGGGAGGAGCACGACGTACTCGTCGCCACCGTAGCGGGCCGCCGTGTCGATGCGGCGGACACCGGCGGTCACGACCTCGCCGACGGCACGCAGGACGCGGTCGCCATGGAAGTGCCCGAGGCGGTCGTTGATCGTCTTGAGCTCGTCGAGGTCCATCATCAGCAGGCAGAACCCACGGCCCGACCGGGCGCTGCGGGCGATCTCGCGCTCGAGCGCCGCGAAGAAGAAGCCGCGGTTGAAGAGCCCGGTCAGCGGATCGATCGTCGAGAGGCGGATCGCAGCGTCGCGAGACCGGCGCTGCTCGCGGGCGATGACCATCGCGACGTACGCGAGCAGGATCATCGCGGTCAGGTTGACCCCGACGACGGCGATGGTCGTGGCCGACGTCACGGCCTCGGGCGAGCCCAGGACCACGGCCAGCAGGTAGCCCAGCGTGGCGATCGTGGCCAGGGTGATGGTGATCGGCGGTCGGACGACCAGCGCCGCCCCACCGACGATGAGCGGGAACGTGAAGAAGAACGGGCTGGCCACCCCGCCGGTCAGGGCCACGAGCATCGTCGCGACCGTGATCGCGACCGATCCCTCGAGCGCGAACTTGGCCGGCCCGAGCGCGTTCTCGGGGAGCAGGTCGTGGACGACCAGGACGAACAGGCCGGCAAGGACCATGAGGATGAGGATGGCCTGCTGGGTCTCGGGCCAGAGGCCGCTGACCGCCACGATCGTCGTCGTGGCCAGCAGGAAGACCCAGCTCACGATGCGCACCACCCGGTCGTAGGTGCGGACCGGGACCCCGTCCTGGGGCTCGTCCATCGAGCCGACCACGGCGGCCGCCGCCATGGCCCGCTCGGAGGCCACGTCCGCGCGCTCCGGGTCGGACCACGGACCGCGGCGCACGGCAGGCGACGCCACGAGCACGACCATGACCACGAGATTGGCCACGATCGCGACCACGATCAGGGCGAGGATCAGGTCGACCGACACGGCCTCATGGTAGTCGCTCGCCGCGCGGGAGCGGCTAGCGCGTCCCCCATTGATACGTCTGCTTGACCATGCGCAGATAGACGAAGGTCTCGGTGTCGCGGACGCCCTCGATGGCGCGCAGCTTGTCGGTCAGGAAACGGAGCAGCGCCTCGTTGTCCTCGCACACCGTCTCGACCAGCAGGTCGTAGCTGCCGGCGGTGATGACGACGTAGTCGACCTCGGGCATCTCGGCGATCTTCTCGGCCACGACCACCAGCTGGTCGCTCTCGCAGCGGATGCCGATCATGGCCATCTGGTGGAACCCGAGCTTGAGCGGATCGGTGACCCCGACGACCTGCAGGATGCCCCGCTCGATGAGCCGATTCGTGCGGGCGCGAACGGCCGCCTCCGACACGCCGAGCTCGGCGGCGATCTGGGTGTACGGGCGTCGGCCGTCCGTCTGGAGGTGCTCGATGATCCGCTTGTCGAGCTCGGACACGTCGTCGCCGGACCGTGCCGGCGTGAGCCGCGGCCGGGGCCGTCCGTCGAGCGTCATCGCGTCCCTCCCCGCGGCTTGCGACGTGGTGCGCATCCGCTCAGCGCGAAGGGTACGACCTCAGGGCTTCGGCGTCGCCCCACTGTCGGCCGTCGTCGCGCCGGATGCACCGGATGGCGCGGCGCTCGGGCCGAGCACGACGCCCGGGACGTCGACCCGGACGACGGTGCGGGCACGCAACGGAGAAAGCAGCCGGTCGAGCGCCGTGACCAGATCCTTGAGGCTGGTCAGCTGCCGTTCGTCGGGCGTGGCGGGGTGCTCGCCGGTCTGGGGACCCCACTCGACGAGGATGTTCGCGGCCGCGATGGCCACCGGCGCCTCGCCCTGGCCGGGTGGCTCGCCCGGGACCCAGCCGGTCCCCTTGCTCAGCGCAGCCGTGGTCCGGTACTGGCTCACGCTCAGCGGCCAGCCCTGGTACGTGGCGTTGATCCGCTTCACGAGGTCGACGTCCTCGCCGCCGGCCGAGGCGTTGTTCGCGGTGATGCGCAGCCCGGACGCACCCAGACCGCGGTAGACCTCGTCGGCCGTGGTCGGGTCGGCGAGATGCGGATCGGGCGTGATGAGCGGCGTCGGGGCGACGGTCGGGGCCACGCTCGGCGGCGCGGAACCGCACGCGGCGAGGCCAAGCAGGGCGATCGCGCCGAGCGCGACCCAGCCGACCCGCGTGGCGAGCCCCCGTGACGACGGTATTCGCATGGCCCGGGAAGGCTAGCAGTCTGGCGGCGCGCGACCACCCTGACGGAAGTACCGGGCGTCAGCCGCCGTCGAGCCCAGCCAACATGGGTCCGAGCGCGCGCACGCTCTCGATGGTGATGGGGTCGAGCACGAGCTGGACGTGGGCGATGCCCTCGCGCGCGTAGGCGCGCAACCCCTCGGCGATGGCGTCGGGCGACCCGGTCAGGGGCTCGATCGTGCTGGCGTGACCGGAACCGTCGATGCGCCCCGTCCCACCGGGCAGCCGGACGAGGACGGCCACGGTCCGCTCGATGTCGGCGGGGTCGCGCCCGGCGTCCCGTGCCGCGGCATCGACCTGCGCACGCAGCGGCGGGACGCCGTCCGGGCGGTTGCCGGTGTCCGAGAACCACACGTTCCAGGCATCGACGGTCGGCATCGTGATCGACAGCATCCGCGGGCCCTTCGACCCGATCATCAGCGGCGGCCCGTTCGGTCGCGTCCCGCGCGGCAGCAGCTCGCAGTCGCGCGCCTGGTAGAACCGCCCGTCGAAGTCGATGGCGCCCTCGCGCAGGAGCGTCCGGATGATCGTGTACGCCTCCTCGAACCGGTCGATCCGATGGTCGAACGGGAAGCCGAACGCACGGAACTCGGTCTCGTTCCAGCCCGCGCCCAGGCCCAGGACGAAGCGGCCACCACTGATCTCGTCGATCGTCGCTGCCTGCTTCGCGAGGAGGGCCGGGTTGTGGAAGGTCGTGCAGGCCACGAGCGGCCCGAACGTCACCCGGCTCGTGGTCGCAGCGATGGCGGCCATCGTCGTCCACGCCTCCCACGGACCGCGTGGCTCGCGGTCGGGCCAGCGATAGAGCAGGTGCTCGCCGATCCAGATGGAGTCGAAGCCCTCGTCCTCGATGGCGCGAACGAGGTCGAGCAGCTCCGGCCAGCGGACCTCGCGTTCGACCTCGGGCAGCTGGATGCCGACCTTGAGCGGCCGGGGCACGGCGGGCTCGGTCAGCCGGCGGCGGCGCCGACGAGCGCCGCGGCCATCGCGCGCAGGTGGGGCGGGGTGCTGCCGCAGCACGCGCCGACGATGCGGGCGCCCGCGTCGCGCATCTCGACGGCGGTCTCGGCCATGAGCTCCGGGCTGGCCCGGTAGACGGCCTGCATGTCGACGAGCTCGGGCATCCCGGCGTTCGACTTGCGCCACCAGCACGACGTCGGGCATCGCCTCGTGCATCTTCGCCACGACCGGGATGAGCTCGTCGGGGCCGTTGCCGCAGTTGCCGCCGATCGCGTCGGCGCCCCATGCGGCGAGGCTCGCCACGGCGTCCTCCGGTGACACGCCCATCATCGTGTGCCCGCGCGTGTCGAAGGTCATCGTCGCGACGAGGGCGACGCCGGGCGCGGCCTGACGGACGCCCTGGATGGCCGCCTTGATCTCGTTGAGGTCGGACATCGTCTCGATCCAGATGAGGTCGACGCCGCCGGCCACGAGCGAGGCCGCCTGCTCCCGGAAGACGTCGACCGCCTCGTCGTACTCGAGGGTGCCGAGCGGGCGCCACGATCTCGCCGCTCGGGCCGATGTCGCCCGCCACGAGCGCGTCGCCGCCGGCCGCGCGGACCTCGGCCAGGCACAGGATGGCGGCGGTCCGGTTGAGCTCGTCGACCCGGTCCTGGTTGCCGTGCATGCCGAGGCGCAGGCGGTTGCCACCGAACGTGTTGGTCATGATGATCCGCGACCCGGCCTCGAGATAGCCGCGATGGATGCGCCGCACGACGTCGGGGTGGGCGAGGTTCCAGAGCTCGGGCGGGTCGCCGAACTGGAGGCCCGCCGAGAAGAGCATCGTGCCCATCGCCCCGTCGGCGAGGATCGGGCCGCCCTCGTCGAGGAGGGCGCGGAAGCGGGCGCTCGCGGCACCGTCGTCGACGGCGAGGCGCGTCGCCCGGTCGGGGAAGAGGTCGGCGTCGACCGGGCCGGGCCCGACGGGCACCGGGGCGCCGGCTCCGCCATCGGCCTGGGCGGCGGCGCGTTCGGCGCTGCGTCGGCGGGGTCGGTCCATGGCGGCATCATACGCACTCATGGACCCCCAGCTCTTCATCCGAGGGTTCGTCCTCGGCTTCACGATCGCCGCGGCGGTCGGCCCGATCAGCCTGCTGTGCATCCGGCGCACGCTGGCCGAGGGCCGGGCCGATCGGCTACGCCTCCGGGCTCGGCGTGGCGACCGCCGATGCCACGTACGGGGCGATCGCCGCGTTCGGGCTGACCGCGATCACCGATGTGCTCGTCGACTGGCGGCGGGCGCTCGGCCTGATCGGCGGCGTCTTCCTGCTCTGGCTCGCGTGGCGGACGTTCACGGCGGTGCCCGGTGCGGCGGCCGACGAGGTCGAGCGGCCGCGTCGCGGCCTGCCGGGCGCGTATCTGTCGACGCTCGGGCTGACCCTGACCAACCCGATGACGATCCTGTCGTTCGCCGCCCTGTTCGTCGGTCTCGGCGTGACCGGCGGCGACCTGGCCGGCGCGGTGGTCCTGACGCTGGGGGTGTTCGCCGGATCCGGGGCGTGGTGGCTGGTCCTGGTGACCGTGGTCGGTGCCCTGCGCTCGCGCATCACGCCCGCCTGGCTGCGCCGGGTGAACATCGTGAGCGGGCTGCTCATCGGTGCCTTCGCGTTGATCGCCATCGGCTCGGCGCTGGTGGCCTAGGGACCGCTCCGCCAGGCTGGTCGGCAACGAAACGGCGGGCGGTCCGGAGACCGCCCGCCGTCGAACCCTGCCAGGGATGGTCGGGGTTACGGACCGATCGTCACGCCCGTGGCCGACGCCGGATTCACGGTGAAGTGCGCCGAGTTGGCGGTCGTGTAGTAGCCGCTCTGGAGGTTCTCCCCGTACGAGCTCACCGAGATCATGTACGTGCCACTCCCGAGGCCGGTGATGGTGTACGTGCCGTCGGCCTCGGTCGAGGCGTAGCCGCTGTAGTCCGACTTCGTCGCGTCGACGAAGGCGAACGACACGGCCACTCCGCCGGCCTTGGTGATCTTGCCGGAGATGCTGTAGCCCTTGACGATCTTGATGTTGATGCCGGTCTTGTTCGGCGGCACGGTCAGGGCCGTCGCGCCGGACTCCTTGCTCGTGAAGTGGTTGCTGTTGGCGCTCGTGTAGTAGCCCGACATCAGGTTCGGGCCGTAGGGCGGCTCGACCTGGAGCTTCTGCGGCGCGCTCGACAGACCGCGGATCGTGTAGTTGCCTGCCGCGTCGGTCTCGGCGCTCCGGGTGTGGCCCAGGTTCGTGGCCGAGATGTACGCGTACTGCTGGGGCACGTTGGCCGTGTCCGTGATCTTTCCGGAGATCGTCCGGCCGGTGACGATGTTGGCGTTGACGTTGGCCTTGCTGGGACCGACGACGACGCCGCTGGCGCCACCGATGGCGCTCGTGAAGTGATTCGTGTTGGTCGTGGTGTAGTAGCCGTCCATGAGCGGGGAGTCCGAGCCCGGCGAGATGCCGAGCTTGTACGTCCCGGCGGCGAGGCCCTTGATCGTGTACTTGCCGGCGGCGTCGGTCGAGGCGGCCCGCCCGGAGTAGGTGGTCGAGCTGGGCGAGATCTGGATGTACTGCTGGGCCGTCCCGCTCGTGTTCTTGATCGTGCCGCTGATCGTGTAGCCCGTCGGCAGCTTGATGTTCACGCCGGTCTTGCTGGGCCCGATGGCGATGGCCGAGGCCGACGGGAAGGCGATCGCGAAGTGGTTCGCGTTCGCCGTCGTGTAGTAGCCGCTCTGGTAGTTCGAGTTGGACGGCGCGCTGACGGACAGCCGATAGCTGCCCGCGGCGAAGCCCTTGAGCTGGTACTTGCCGTCCGCGCCGGTGACCATCGAGTCGAACGACGGGCCCGAGCCTCCGACGATGGCGCCCTGGAGCGGCGTGCCCGTGGTCGTCGTGACCATGCCGCTGATCGTCAGTCCGACCGGCAGCTTCACGTCGATGCCGGTCTTGTTGGGCCCGACCGTGACCTTGGTCGCCGACGCGCCGTTGGGCGTGTGGTGGTTCGCGTTGGCGGTCGTGTAGTAACCGTCGACGAGGTTCTTGGCGGTCGGGGCGCCGACGTAGATCGTGTAGCTGGTCGCGATAAGGCCGCTGAGGGTGTACTGGCCGGACGCGTTCGTGCTCGCTGACCCGTAGGCACCGGACAGCGTGCCCGACGCGAACACGTTCGCGCCGGCAAGGGCCGCGCCAGTGTTGTCGCGGACCGTGCCCTTGATCGAGAAGCCGGCGGGCAGCTGGATGTTGATGTTGGTGGCGTTCGCGCCCTGCACGACCGGCGCCGTGAGGAGAACGAGGGCCGCGCCGAGCGTCAGGGCGAGACGCAGGCGACGACCGGACAGGAGTCGCGGGACCGGGGACGATGACACGGGAACACTCCTTCGGGGTGACGGCTGAAGGAACGGAACGCGAGTGATCGTCGGGAGCTCACGGAGCGCGCGGACGTCCGAGCTCGACCAGCCTCGAGGTCACGCTATCGCGCACGTTGACCATCGCGGGAACCCTCCCCCCAGCGGACACGAAACCTGTCCGCGGACCCGGAGCATACAAGTCGGCCGTCGTGCTGGCGCATCGATTTTCCACGGCGCCGTCGTCGGCGACGACGACCACGTTGACGCCCCCGATGTCAAGACCCGAGATCGCCCTCTGTCGAACCGCGCCGGGGTGGGCTCAGCAGCAGCCGCTGCCGCCGCAGCAGCCGCCGGCTTCCGCCACGGGCAGGAGGTCGCGGCGTGCCGCCAGGTCGATGAGCGGTCGTGCGTCGGCGGGTTTGGTCGCCTTGATGATGGCGCTGATCATCCCATCGGTGACCGTGTGGGATGGCGTGATGGTGACGTCGGTCAGCCCGACGGCCTGCAGGCCGTCGCGGAACTCGGAGATGGACAGGGCACCGGCGATGCAGCCGGCGTAGGAGCCGCGCTCCGCGCGCTCCTCGGGGCTCAGCGAGTCCTCGGCCACGATGTCGCTGATGCCGATCCGGCCCCCTGGGCGGAGGACCCGGGCGATCTCCGCGAACACGGCCGGCTTGTCGGCGGCGAGGTTGACGACGCAGTTGCTGATGACGACGTCGATCGACTCGGCGGGCAGCGGCAGGGCCTCGATGTGGCCCTTGAGGAACTCGACATTGGTGGCGCCGGCCTGCGCGGCATTGGCCTGGGCGAGCGCGAGCATCTCGTCGGTCATGTCGACGCCGAACGCGCGACCGGTCGGGCCGACGCGCTTGGCCGAGAGCAGGACGTCGATGCCGCCGCCGGAGCCGAGATCGAGGACGCGCTCACCCGGGTGCAGGTCCGCGACCGCCGTCGGATTGCCGCAGCCGAGCGATGCGAGGACCGCCGCGTCCGGGAGCTCGTCGCGCTCGAGCGCGGAGTACAGGTTGGCGCCGATGGTCTCGGGATCGCTGCAACAGGAGGAGCCCTGGGAGGCGCGGACTGCGGCATCGGCGTAGTGCTGCCGGACGGTCTCGTGGATGGTCTCGGTGGTCATCGCTGGGGTGCTCCTCGGTGCAATCGGCGTGATGGCTATATTGATACTTGACGATATAGACATCTGTCAATACATTGGTTGGGATGAAGCGCCAGACCGACCCCGACGTCCTGCTCCTCCAGGCGGCCGCTGACCCGACAAGACTCGCGATCCTGCGCCAGCTCAGCGACCTCGGCGAGGTCTGCGCGTGCGATTTCACGGCGTGCTGTGACGTGAGCCAGCCGACCGTCTCGCATCACCTCAAGGTCCTTCGCGACGCCGGCTGGATCGAGGGCGAGCGCCGTGGGACCTGGATCTTCTACACGCTGCGATCACAGGCCGTCGAGCGGTTCCGCGACCTCGCCGGCGGCTTTGGCCCGACCATCGCGTTGCCGGCGACGCGGCGCCGCCTGCCCGTCGTCGAGGCGCGTGCGTAGGTCGAGCCGGGATCCAGGGTCTGCAGTCGAGCGCCCATCGTCCGAAGGTCGAGCAGCGGGTGGTCGGGGAGGCGGGATTCGAACCCGCGATCTCGTGCTCCCAAAGCACGTGCGTTGCCAGGCTACGCTACTCCCCGGTGACTTCGTGCTCGGATACACCATGATACGGGTCGGTAACGGCCTACATCTCGGCGGAACCACTGCTACGCCGGACTGTCGGTCTCGACCGTCCCTCGCCGCGTACCTTCGATCACAACGGGCGGGCGGATCGCTGCGCCAGAATGCGGATCATCCCGCGGAAGATCAGGGCATGGGCGGGGTACAACACGTACCAGTACACCAAGCCGGCCAAACCCTTCGGTTCGAAGAACGCCGTCTGGAGCAGGCGACTCCCACCCTGATCCGGCATCACTTCGTATTGGAGCCAAGCCCGTCCAGGGAGCTTCATCTCCGCGCGCAGCCGGAGTAGCTCCGGGCGCCGGATCTCCTCCACGCGCCAGAAGTCGAGGGCATCTCCGGCCCGGAGCCGGTCGGGATCACGACGGCCAAGACGCATGCCCACACCACCCACGATACGGTCACCGACTCCTCGGATCCGCCACAGAAGGTTGGCATAGGGCCAACCGCTCGCGCCCCCGACGCGCTCCACGACCGCGAATACCTCACCCGGGGAGGCGCGAACCAAGCGCATCCGCCGGTCGACGATCATCCCCTCGCGTGACTCCGCCGCCGGGAGCGGCTCACGGTTCCGTGGGCTCCGAGCATCGAACCACGTCGACTCCAGCTCACCATCGCCTGACCGGCGGATGGCGAGTGCGAGCGCCTCGTCGTAGGTCGCGGCCGCCACGCCGTAGGCCCGGGCCGGCGCCGGGTCGCGAACGACGACCTCGTTCCGCAAACCTTCGATCAATGGGCGGGCGATATTTGCCGGGACGGGCGAGATCAGGTTGACCCAGTACGAGCTCAACTTCGGCGTTAGGACTGGGACCGGGATCATCAGTCGCCTGAGTCCCCGCATCGCCGCATAGCGGAGCATCATCTGGCCATACGATAGGACGTCTGGTCCGCCGATCTCGATAACGCCGGTGCTGTCGGGATGATCGAGCGCCGCGGTCAGGTACCCGATCACGTCGGCGATACCGATCGGTTGGCAGCGCGTCGAGACCCACCGCGGCGTGATCATCACAGGAAGCCGCTCGGTCAAGTGGCGAAGGATCTCGAATGAGGAGCTTCCGGACCCGATGACGATGGCTGCCCTGAACTCCGTGACGGGCACGCCATGGCGCGCCAACTCGGCGCCGACCTCGTGGCGGCTTGCGAGGTGGCGCGACAGGGCGAGCGTGTCGTCCCCGAGACCGCCGAGGTACACGATTCGTGCAATCCGTGCCCGGGCCGCGGCGGTCGCGAACGCCCTGGCTGCGAGAACGTCGCGTTCGGCAAATCCTGATTCGCCTGCCGCCATCGAGTGGGCAAGGTAGTACGCGACCTCGATGCCGTCGACTGCCGACGGGAGGCTACTCGGATCGAGCAGGTCGACGCGCACGACGCGCGCCGTGGGGAACCGCTGAGCAAGCGGCGCCGGATCGCGACCCGCCAGTGTCAGATCGTGTCCGAGGCGCGACAAGGCGGGTACCAGTCGGCCACCGATGTATCCGCTTGCCCCGACGATCAGGATTCGCATCGGCCGAGTATGGGCGTCCGCCGTGATCACGCGGGTTGGAGACTGCCGGTGGCGCGCCGACCGAGGCCGTCTCAGGTCCGGTTGCGATGCGATACCGCTTGGCGCCTGCCGGTATGCGACCTCCGCAAGCAATCACACGATAATCGACGACCCTACGCTCGTCGGACCCACGCTCACGGCCCGGAGCCCCACAGCGCAACTCCCGCTCAGGAACCACACCAGCTTCCTGAACGGGCCTCTTGGCCTGGCCTACAGCGCGCTCCATCGCACATGGCCGATCGCCCGCTGGCGACCTTTGCGATCCCAGACACGATGGCGACGGCCCCGACAAGCCGCGAGCATCATTCGGCTCCGCCGGGTCTCGACGCGCTCGTCGCCTCGTCGAGGGGTCACTTTACCGCCCGGCATTTGCGGGCCTAGAGGTCGAGGTTGGCGGCGAAACCGCTGTCTGCTGACCGGGAAGACCAGCTCATCCGCCGACTCCCGCCCTACCCCAGCACGACGGTGCTGATCACCAGGACCACGACCGTCAGGATCGCCAGCAGGACGAGGACTGGCCAGACGAACCTGAGCCACGTCCCGTATCCGACTCGGGCGATCGCCAGACCCCCCATCACGACCGCCGACGTCGGGGTCACCAGGTTCACCAGCCCATTGCCAGTCTGGTACGCCGTGACCACCAGTTGCGCGGGTACGTCGGCGAAGCTCGCGAGCGGCGCCATGATCGGCATCGCCACCGTCGCGAGGCCCGACGACGACGGGATGAGGAATGAGAGGGGCAGGAAGAGCACGTACATCAGGACGATGAACGCGGCCCCGCCGAGGTCTGCCACCGCCTGCTCCGCGGCGTTGAGGACGGTGTCGGTGATCAGTCCGTTGTTCATGACGACCGTGATGCCGCGAGCGATGCCGATGATGAGGGCGACACCCAGGAGGTCGCGAGCGCCGTCGACGAACGTGTTCGTGAAGTCGGACTCGGCCAGCCGAGCGACGACGCCGATCAGGATCGCGAAGAAGAGGAACGACGCGGTCATCTCCGGGAACCACCAGAAGAGGGTCGGCAACCCGATGCCGAGGTCCTCCCACGGGATGACGCCGAAGATCATCACGCCGAAAGCGAGGAAGAACAGTGCGAGGACGATCTTCTGCTCACGCGTCATCGTCGCGCCCGCTGCCGAATCGGCACCCGAGACCAGGAACCGGGCTTCATGGTCCGCTCGTTGGTCGAAGACGAGCGATCTGGACGGATCCAGCCTGACCCGTTCCGCATAGCGCATCACGAAGACGATCCCGATCGCCGTACCGATCACCAGGATCACCAGCCGGCCGATGAGTCCCTGGTCGATGGAGACACCCGCGAACTCCGAGGCGATGCCGGTCGCGAACGGGTTGATCGTCGACCCGAGCACGCCGATGCCGCAGCCGAGCAGCAGGATGGACGCACCGACCAAGGCGTCGTAGCCCGCGGCCATCATCACCGTGATGATCAGGACGTAGAACGCGAGGCTCTCCTCGGCCATCCCGTACGTCGTGCCGCCGACGGCGAAGACGATCATCAGGATGGGAATGAGAAGCCTCTCGCGGCCCGTCAGGCGTGCCACGATCCTGGCGATCCCGCCCTGGATCGCGCCGGTCTTCATCGTCACCCCGAGGAAGCCGCCGATGACGAGGATGAACAGGGCGACGTCGATCGCACCGAACAGCTCACCACTGTTCCAGACGCTGACGTTGCCCGTCTCGTCCTCGATGCCATACAGGCCGTTGATCGGCGCCAGAAGCGAATCCACGACGATCCGCTGCGGGTTCTGCGGGACCGTGTGATACGAGCCCGGGACCGGTTCACCGTCGGCGTCGACGTCGTACTGGCCGGCCGGGATGATCCATGTCAGCGCAGCGACCAGCACGATCAGGATGAACAGGATCGTGTAGGCAGACGGCAGCGCGAACCCCCGCTTGGCGGGAGTCCCGGGCATCTCGGCAGTGGTCATTGCGGACCTCCATCGGGCAGTGGACCCGGGACTGGCGCGATCGTCGCCGAGCCGGGCGTCTCGGCGGGTGGACCGATGTGCTCGATGCGGAACCCGCTGAAGCCGTAGACCAGCGAGATCACCGGGCTCAGGAGGTTGAAGAAGCAGTACGGCAGGTAGGCGATGGTCGCGACTCCCAGGACACCGGCCATGTACGCCCCGCAGCTGTTCCAGGGGACCAGCGGTGAGGTCACGGTGCCCGAATCCTCGACGGCGCGGGACAGCATCCGGGGCGCGATCCCGCGACGCGCGAACTCCAGGCGGTAGATGCGGCTGGGCATCACGATCGCGACGTACTGGTCACCGGCGATGATGTTCAGGCCGATGCACGTCCCGACGACCGAGGCGATGAGGCGCCCCGTCGAGGTAGCGCGTGCCAGGACCGGCCGGATGAGGCGCTCGAGGAAGCCGGCGTCCTCCATGATCGCGGCGAAGCTCAGGGCTCCCAGCACCAGCCAGATGGTGTAGAGCATGGAATCCATCCCGCCGCGCGAGAACAGCGCGTCGATCGTCGCGTTGCCGGTGTCCGAGACGAAACCGTTGGCGAGGACACTGTAGATGGCGATGATCGAGGTCTTGAGAGGCCCGGCATCGGGCTGGTCGACGAACGCGGCCACAGCAGCGGGTTGGGTGAAGCAGGCCAGCACGGCAGCGAATATGGCACTCCCGAAGATGGCCAGGAACGGTGGCGCCCGACGTACCGACAGGACGATGAGCAGCGCCAGCGGCAGGAGGTTGAGCGGCGAGATCCAGAACTCACTGGCCAGCTCCGCCTGGGCGACCGTCGGGTCGAAGGCGGTGCTGGAAGCCGGCGTCGTCAGGCCGAGGATGGCGAAGATGGCGATCGCGATGATGCACCGCCGGCCCGGACGTCCAGATCATCGCCCCGACGTGCTGCTGGGTCGTCACTCCCCCGACGACCGATGGCACGAGGACGGTCGTTTCCGAGATCGGGGTCATCTTGTCGCCGAAGTAGGCGCCCGAGATCACCGCCCCCGCGGTGATGGCCGGTGACGCGCCGAGCAATGGCGCGAGTGCAACGAAGGCGACCCCGAGCGTCGCCGCGGTCGTCCAGGAGCTGCCGATGGTCAACCCGACGAGACCGCAGATGATGGCCGTCACGGGGTAGAACCAGGTCTCGTTGAGCAGCCCGACGCCGTAGTAGACGACGGTCGGGATGGTGCCCGCCATGTTCCACGCCCCGATCAGGGCGCCGACGGCGAGAAGGATGAACACGGCGCTGAGCGCAGACGAGATCCCGCCGATCGCGGCGTCGCGGACCCGGGCCGTGGAATGGCCGTTCTTGAAGGCGACGAGCGCAGCGACCGCGGCACTCGTGAACAGCGCGACCTGGAGCGGACCGCCGGTGGCGTCCGTCCCGAACAGGGCGACGGTGAGCCCGATGAGGACGATCAGGGTGACGACCGGGATCAGCGCGTCGACGAGCGACGGCGGGCGCGGTCCCGCCCCTTCGAGTGCGTCGCCGGCCGGTTCGTCGTCGTTGATGGGATGCCTCCAGTCGTCGGGGTTCAGGATCCGGTCAGACGCTGGACGCGACGACGGCGGCAGGCGACGGCGCAACCTCGGGATCGTGCCGCTCCAAACCTCCTCGGGCGAATAGCACCATCGCCACGATCGCGATCGCCGCGATGACGGCGATGATCCAACGTGCGATGTCGGTCATCCTGTCCTCCGCGTCAGATCGGGTCCCGCACGACGGGGCACGTCATGCAGTGACCTCCGCCGCGTCCCTTGCCGAGCTCGAAGCCCGCGATCTCCACGACCTCCACCCCTGCCTCGCGCATCTTGGAGATCGTGAACGTGTTGCGCTCGTAGGCCACGACCACACCGGGCTCGAGCGCGACGACGTTGTTGCCGTCATCCCACTGCTCTCGCTCCTGCTGATAGCGATCGCCCCCGGTCTCCACGATGTGAAGCTTCGGGACACCGAGGGCATCGGCCACCGCGGAGACGAAATCCTTGTCCTCGCGGACGTCGAGCGTACCGGGTTTGGAGCCCGGCCTGAGGCTGATGGCACGGATTCCCCCGACCACTTGGGAATAGGCGGTCGCCTTGTCGCGATCGAGGAGAGTGAAGACGGTGTCGAGGTGCATGTGTGCCCGGTCCTTCGTCATCACGGCCGCGATGACGCGCTCGGCCGCACCCTTCTCGAAGAGCGCCCGGGCGATCTGCTCGATCATCCGCGCCTGCGTACGTTCGCTGAGGCCGATCGCGACGGTCCCGTTGCCGATGATCTCGACGTCCCCGCCCTCGAGCGACGAGAGCCCGAAGTCCTCGGCGTTGAAGCGATTGTCGTCGCCCATGGGCGGATACCAGTAGTCGAACCCGCCGCCGGCGAACATCGGGTGGGCGGCGTAGATGACCGCCATGTTGTACGCCTCGCGCCGACGGGCGGGCCAGTACATCGGGTTGATCGAGACGCCGCCGTAGATCCAACACGACGAGTCGCGCGTGAACAGCGAGTTCGGGAGCGGGGGCAGGACGAAGATCGACGGGTCATCGACGGCCGCCGCGATGAGCGACCGGCCCTTCGCCGCGCCCATGTCGAGGCCGGATTCCTCGAGCGTCAGACCGCCGATGAGATGACGGGCCAGGAGATCCGGCGGCATCCCCGCCAGCATGGTCCTCACGTCGTCCACGAGGCCGATGCCCACGGTGTATTCGTTGGCGACCCGCTCGATGATCCGAGTGCGCGCGTCCTCGCTGGCGCCCAGCGCCTCACCCAGAAGGTCCACGACGTAGAGGACCTCGATGTCCCGTTCGCGCATGCGAGCGACGAACTGATCGTGCTCCCACTGGGCCCGTTCGACCCAGAGCACGTCGTCGAAGAGGAGCTCGTCGTGGTTGCCCGGAGTCAGCCGCTTCAGGCTCAGCTCGGGCCGATGCACGATGACCTTCCGCAGCTTGCCGACCTCGGAGTGAACGCCGAAGCCACCCGTCATGCCATCACTCCTTCCGTGCCCGACACGACCTGCGTGCCGGCGGTCCCTGCCACCATCGCATCGAGCTGCTCGAGCGACCCGATCACGGCACGCTTGCCGGTGGCGTCCACGAATTCGATCGCGGCGTCGACCTTCGGCCCCATCGAGCCGGCGGGGAACGACATCGCCCGCAGCTCCGCGCTCGTGACGCGCTCGAGGCGTCGCTGGCTCGGGGAGCCCCAGTCGGCATAGACGCCGTCCACGTCGGTCGCCATCACGTACACGTCGGCGTCCAGCTCCTGGGACAGCAGGCTCGTGGCGAGGTCCTTGTCGATGACGGCCTCGACGCCGACCAGGCGGCGGTCCTCGCCGGGCGCGTACATGGTCGGGATCCCGCCACCGCCGGCGCAGATCACGACGACGCCCTGCTCGATGAGCCAGCGCATCGGGCGGATCTCGAAGATCTGCTTAGGCTTCGGCGAGGGGACGACGCGTCGCCAGTGTTCGCCGTCGGCCTTGACCGTCCAGCCCTTGTCCGCGGCGAGCGCATCGGCCTCGGCCTTGTCATAGATCGGGCCGACGAACTTCGTCGGATCGCTGAACGCCGGATCGTCGGGGTCGACCTCGACCATGGTCAGGATCGTCGCCAACGGGACCTCGAAGGGCAGGACGTTGCCGAGCTCCTGTTCGACGAGGTACCCGATCATGCCCTGCGTCTCGGCGCCGAGGATGTCGAACGGATAGGCCTCGACCGCCTCGTACGCCGCGCCCTCGAGCGCCAGCAGGCCGACCTGCGGCCCGTTGCCGTGCGAGATGACGAGCTGATGATCCTTCGCGATGCGGGCCAGGCGATCGGCCGCGATCCGGACGTTCGCTCGCTGGGCATCGGCGGTCATCGGCTCGCCGCGCCGGAGCAGCGCGTTGCCGCCCAGGGCCACGACCACCTTCATGGCGCACCTCCGATCCCCACCTCAAGCACCGGCGGTGGCGACCATCACGGCCTTGATCGTGTGCATCCGGTTCTCAGCCTGGTCCCAGACGATGGCCCGCTCGGACTCGAACACGTCATTCGTGACCTCCATGCCGTCGAGGCCGAAGCGCTCGTACATCTCTTCACCGATCTTCGTGTGGCGATCGTGGAAGGCCGGCAGACAGTGCATGAACTTCACCGCGGGGTTGCCAGTGAGCTCGACGAGGTCGGCGTTGACCTGGTACGGCTTGAGGAGCTTGACCCGCTCGTCCCAGACCGACTTGTCCTCGCCCATCGAAACCCAGACATCGGTGTACAGGTAGTCCACGCCCTTGACGGCCTCCGCCGGATCGGCGCTGAGGGTGATGTGTGCGCCGGTCGTCGCGGCGATGGCCTGGCACTCCGCGACGAGATCCTTATCGGGCCAGAGGTCCTTCGGACCGCACAGCCGCACGTCCATGCCCATCTTCGCGCCGCCGACCAGCAGCGAGTCACCCATGTTGTTGCGGGCGTCCCCGAGGTAGCAGAACGAGATCTCGTGGAGCGGCTTGTCGCTGAACTCGGTCATCGTCAGGAAATCGGCCAGGATCTGGGTCGGGTGGAACTCGTTGGTGAGGCCGTTCCAGACCGGCACGCCGGCGAATTCGGCGAGCTCCTCGACGATCTCCTGGGCGAACCCGCGGTACTCGATCCCGTCGTAGATGCGACCGAGAACACGCGCCGTGTCCTTCATCGACTCCTTGTGGCCGATCTGCGAGCCCTCCGGTCCGAGGTACGTCACGTGCGCCCCCTGGTCATACGCGGCGACCTCGAACGAGACCCGCGTGCGGGTCGATGACTTCTCGAAGATGACCACGATGTTCTTGCCGCGCAGGTGCTGCTGCTCGTACCCGCCGTACTTCGCCCGCTTCAAGTCGCGGGCCAGGTCAAGCAGGAACCTGATCTCCCGTGGACTGAAGTCGAGCAGCTTGACGAAGCTGCGGTTCCTGAGGTTGTAGCCCATCTGTGGTCCTCCCATCATGGCCGACGCGTCTCCCGGCCGTTAACGTCCGTTGAACGATCGATCCGTGCGCGCCCATCAGGCCGCTCGAGCCGCGGATGCCGCCTCTGCGACTTCGACCTCGGGCTCTTCGTCGGTTCGGATGTGCAGCAGCTTCTTGACCTCGCAGATGACCACGATCGAGGCCGAGACGACGACGCACAGCGCCCACTCGCCGACGGTCAATTCCACCGTGTCGAGGATCTTCTGGAGCGGGCCGAACTGGGTCGCGAGGAGGATCGTCAGGATCGAGACGCCGCTGGTCTTGAGGAGCATCGGGTTGTCGAGGAGTTCGCTGCTGAAGATCGTCCGTTCCGGATCGGCGGTCTCGAGCGAGAAGAAGAGGTGGAAGAGCGAGAAGGTCGCGAGGCCCATCGTGTGGGCCGTCGCGGTGTCGTAGGTAGCGTCCGCCCAGGCGATGATGGCGAGCGTCCCGACAGCCATCACGAGCCCGCAGATGATGAGCCACACGTTGAGGCGGCGCGACAGCATCGGCTGGTCCCGCGGTCTCGGGGGTCGCTCCATGAGGCCACTCCGGGGCTTGCTCCAGCCGAGACCGATGGCCTGCGACACATCGACGGTGAAGTTGATCCAGAGGGTCTGAAGCGGTAGGAACGGGATGCCGCCGAGGATGAAGAACAGGCTCGCGCCAAGGAACGTCCCGATGAAACCGAACAGCACCGCGATCTGGAACCGGATGTAGCGCAACAGGTTGTCGTATAGCGCCCTGCCGAGCTCGACCGCCTTGACGATGGTCCCGAAGTTGTCGTCAGTCAGGATCATCACGGCAGCCTGCTTGGAAACCTCCGTCCCGGTGATGCCCATCGCGATGCCGATGTCGGCCGCCTTGAGCGCCGGAGCGTCGTTGACGCCGTCACCTGTCATGGCGACCACGTGCCCCTTCTTGCGCAGGATGTCGACGAGGCGGACCTTGTGCTCGGGTGCGACCCGAGCGATGACCCCGATGCCGTCGATCTCCGCTATCGCCTGCTCGTCGCTCATCGCGGCGAATTCGGCACCGGTGATCGCCCGACCATCGATCCCGAGCTGATCGGCGATCGCCTTGGCCGTCACCGCGTGATCGCCGGTGATCATCCGGACCTGGATGCCGGCGCCGTGCGCCCGCGCGATGGCGTCCTTCGCGGCCGGCCTCGGCGGGTCGACGATCCCGACCATCGCGAGCAGCGTCAGGCCGTCGATGAGGGGCAGCAGATCCGCGTTCGGATCGAAGGTCTTGGGGTCGAAGTCCTTCTGGCCGGTCGCCATCACGCGCAGGCCCATGCTCCCGAGGCGATCGTTCTCGGCCAGGTAGCGGTCGCGTCCCTCGGCGGTCGGGATCACGGTCCCGTCGGGTCCGTGGGCGCTGGTCGCCCGGGCCAGGAGCTGGTCCGGCGCTCCCTTGACATAGGCGCGGATCACGTCGTTGCCGGCGTCGTCCTTCATGGCGTGGAACGTCGCCATCAACTTGTACGCCGCGTCGAACGGCAGCGTGGCGACCCGCGGATACAGGTCCCGGGTCAGGGTCGGATCGAGGCCGCCCTTCGCAGCGAGGACGACGAGCGCTCCTTCGGTCGGGTCGCCGACGAGCTCCCCGTCGCGGACTTCCGCGTCGGCGCACAGGATCATCGGGAGCAGGTACTGCTCGAGATCCACGTCGGGCTGTCCACCGGCGTGCGCGATGGCGCCCGTCGTCGAGTAGCCCTCGCCCGAGATGACGAAGCGCCGGCCGACAAGGGCCATCTGGACCGCCGTCATCTGGTTGAGCGTGAGCGTCCCGGTCTTGTCGGAGTTGATGGCCGAAGTCGAGCCGAGCGTCTCGACCGAGCGCAGCCGCTTCACGATCGCGCCCGCCGCGGCCAGGGTCTGGGTGCCCTTCGACAGGATGGCCGTGACGACCGCCGGGAGCTCGCTCGGGATGGCCGACACGGAGAACGCGACCGCGGTCAGGAACAGGGTCTCGAACGCGACCCCTCGCGCGAGGCCGATCCCGATCGATGCCACGAGCGCGAGGCCCGCGATGATCAGCAGCTGCTTGGTGAGGTTCTCGAGCTGGACCGTCAGGGGCGTCTTCTCGTCCGTCGCCGTCTCGAGCATGCCGCTGATGTGGCCGACCTGGGTCGCCATCCCGATCGCGGTGACGACCATCGACCCGCTGCCTCGCGTGACCTGGGTGTTCATGAATGCCATGTCGAGGCGGTCACCGAGCGCCGCGTCGGCCGCCACGGCCGCGGTCTGCTTCGGCACCGGGGAACTCTCCCCGGTCAGGGCCGACTCGTCGATCTCGAGGGTCGCCGCGGTCAGGATGCGTCCGTCGGCGGGCACGAGATCACCCGCCTCGATGGCGATGATGTCGCCCCCGACGACCTCCTCCATCGGGACGATCACCAGCTCGCCGCCGCGGCGCACCCGTGCCTTCGCGACCATCATCTTCCTGAGCGCGGCGACGCTCGCGGACGCCTTGCCCTCCTGGTTGAGGCCCATGGCTGCGTTGAGGAGGGTGATCCCGATGAGCACGATCGCCGTTTCGAGCTGGTGCGGGAGGAAGAGGCTCACGATGCCCGCGACCAGGAGCACGAGTTGCATCGGATCGCGGTACTGGCGCAGGAATGCCTGCCAGCGCGGCTCGACGGCCGTCGCGGCGAGTTGATTCGGACCCTGGCTCGCGCGACGGCGATCGACCTCGGCGGTCGCCAGGCCCTCGTCTGCGTCGACCACCTGCGCCGCGAGGACCTCGTCCGTCGCGAGCGCGTGCCACACGGTCTCCGCGATCGGGGCCGTAACCGACCCCTCGATCATGCAGTCCTCCTTGCCACTGTCGGAGATCACGACGGTCGCCGTGACCAGACATGCGGCCGCTTTCTTGCACGGACCACAATGTTGACATAGCTCGGCGCTGTCACGCCGGCGGGAGTGTCAACGGATCGTTAACACGTCGGCACAGGAATTCGGCCCCGCGGAGTGACGCGCGGTCGTCGTCGACGTGGCCCCCGGGCGTGGCGGCGCCAGCCGCTCCGGGTACCACCGCGGTGGCGTCTCCTCCTCGGGCGAACCTGCTGCGGCGTCGAACCCACCGCGCACCATGAACAGGTCGGTGATCCCTGACGCTCCGTGGGCGGCCAGCAGGCGCAGGAGGACGACGATCGGCAGGGCGACAACGGCGATCGAACCTGCAAACTCGACGAAGAATGTGAGGTCGGACACGATGGGCTCCTCGTTCGCACCGCCCAGCTTCATGGGTGGTTTCGCCAAGTTGTCGACCGGGCAAGGCGCAAATCGACATCGCGTCTGGTCGATTCTCGGGACCGCCGCTCGACCACGGGGTGGATCGTTCGACACCCCCAGAGGAGAAGGCCGATGAAGTACCTGTGCATCGTCTACATCGACCCGGCAACGTTCGGTGCCCTGTCACCCGAGGGTCACGCGGCGCTCGATGAGGCGTCCCTGGCCTTCGACGAGGAACTCCACGAGAGCGGACAGCTGATCCTGGCCCAGGCGCTGCAGTCCATCGACACGGCCACGACCGTCCGCGTTCGGGACGGCCGGCTCTCCGCGACCGACGGTCCGTTCGCCGAGACGACCGAGTACCTCGGCGGCTTCACGTACATCGAGGCCCGCGACCTCAACGAGGCGATCGAGATCGCCGGACGCTCCCCGATCGCCCCGTTCGGGAGCATCGAGGTCCGGCCAGTGTTCGACCTGGCGCGGGCTGTGCGGGAGCGTCGCGAACAGGAGGATCGGGCTCGGGGTGCTTGACGGGCCTACGGCACAGGCACAGATCGACGCCCTCTACCGGACCGATTCGCGGATCATCCTGGCGACGCTGATCCGACTCCTCGGCGACTTTGATCTGGCCGAGGAAGCACTCCAGGATGCCTTCGTCGCGGCGGCCGAGCAGTGGCCGAGGGACGGGCTGCCGCGGAATCCTCGCTCGTGGCTGATCTCTGCCGGCCGATTCAAGACGATCGATCGGCTTCGCCGTCGGGCCCGGTTCGACGCGGCGTTGGGCGAGCTGGCGATGCGGCTCGATCAGGCCGCGCCGGATCCAGGCGACCTTGGAGACGATATCGTGGACGATCGGCTCCGACTGATCTTCACCTGCTGCCACCCCGCGCTGCCGCCAGACGCCCAGGTGGCGATGACACTGCGCGAGTTGTGCGGCCTGACGACCGAGGAGATCGCCAGAGGCTTCCTGACGAGGCCACCGACCATCGCTCAGCGGATCGTCCGCGCCAAGGCGAAGATCCGGGACGCCCGCATCCCCTACGAAGTCCCCGAGCGCGATCGATTGCCGGAGCGGCTCGAAGCGGTGCTTCGGGTCGTCTACCTCGTCTTCAACGAGGGGTATGCGCCTTCTGCCGGGGCATCCCTGACGCGACCCGATCTGTCGGCCGAGGCGATCCGGCTCGGTCGGCTGCTCCTGGAGCTGTTGCCCGATCCGGAGGTGGAGGGGTTGCTCGCGCTCATGCTCCTCCACGAGTCCCGGCGCCTCGCCCGGGTCGACCCGGACGGCGAGCTGATCCTGCTCCCGGACCAGGACCGCTCCCTCTGGGATCGCAACCTCCTCGACGAGGGCGCGGAACGGGCCGGGCGCGCCTTGAGCGCGGCAACGGTCGGCCCCTATGCGATCCAGGCAGGGATCGCGGCGGTGCACGCCACCGCTCCCTCGACGGATGCCACCGATTGGAACCGGATCGTCGGGCTGTACGACCAGCTCCTCGTCGCCGACCCCTCACCGGTCGTGGAGCTCAATCGCGCCGTTGCGGTTGCGATGCGGGACGGCCCCGCGTCCGGCATTCGGACGATCGATCGACTGCTCGAGCGCGGCACCCTCGACGACCATCATCTGGCACATGCGGCCCGGGCCGATCTGCTCCGTCGACTGGATCGGCAGGACGAGGCGAGACTCGCCTACGAGCGCGCGCGTGCCCTGGCGCGAACGGATCCGGAGCGGCGGTTCCTCGAACGACGGATAGCCGAACTCGAGGATCGCTGAGCGATCGAGATGACCAGGGAGCGGAGCCGATCGCTCACTTGGACCCGAGGTGGAGACCCCATCCGAACGGCACTATCAACTGCGGGATGACTCCTCCGGCCGTTGGGCGAGACCAGTGCCCGGTATCAGACGTGCCGGTGCAGGTCCGACTCGTGGGACGTTTCCTCAGGAGAGTCGCCGTCTCGCGGCGGCTGTTCCCAGCCCATCATCGCCACATCGCCGTGCGGGACGGAGAGGTGAACGACCTCGTGCTCGACATTGGCGATGGCTGAGGCAGGGACGTAGATGTCGCTGCCCAGCCCGATGGTCGAGGTGACGACGTAGTTCTGCCCCACCTCCCGGACCACGCCCACGTTGTGTCCATCGTTCCCGACGACCGTCCAGCCAGGCTTGAGGTCTGCCATCCGCATCCTTGGTCGTCGAGCCTCCTCGCGTGTAGTGATGCTCGTACCTTAGCGCCTGCATCGAGCATGCCCGCCGCGCAACGTAACGCCGCGGCGCGATCACGCGTCAGAGGACCAGACGCCGGGCGATCACTGGCAGGCTGATCGATCGCCCGGCGTCCCCATGCCGCCTTCCGGGGTAGACTCGGGCCGAATCCGTTCGTCTATGCGCCCGAGGCGTGACCAGCACCGCAAGAGGACCACCGCCCGTCGTGCACGCCCGCCGGATCCGGCCCGATACCGGACAACTCGACCGTCGCCGCCTCGCCGCGGCCGGCCTCTCGGCAGTGCTTCCCGGGTTGGGCCAACTCTTCAACGGACGGCGCCAGCTGGCCGCGGTCTTCCTGATCCCGTCGATCATCCTGCTGGCCATCGGCGTCCTGCTCGTGCTGTCGCAGTCGCCGGCCCGGCTCGCGGCCTGGATGGCGGACCCGTCGGTGCTCGGCACGGTCCTGACCCTGAACCTGCTGCTGCATGGTCTGGCGCGTGCTGGCCGCCGGCCAGGCGTTCCTCGACACCAAGTGGCACGGTCCGACGGGTCGCACCGGGATCATCGGGCTGGCCCTGATCATGGTCCTCATCGTCCTGCCCCACGGCGTCGCGTATCGCTACGGGACGGCCCTGGGCGACACGTTCGCCAAGGTCTTCTCCGGCGCGACCCTCGGGCTGACGAGTGACGACGGTCGCGGCGCCCCGGTCATCGACGAGAACGAGCGCATCAACGTCCTGCTCATCGGCGTGGACAAGCTGCCCTGGCGGACCGCGACGCTGACCGACGCGATGATGGTGGTGTCGATGGATCCGGTCGGTAAGACCGTCTCGATCCTGTCGCTGCCGCGAGATCTCATCGGCGTCCCGCTCGGCAACGGCGACAACTACGGACCCAAGCTCAACTCGCTGATGTCGTATGCGGATCGTCACCCCGACGAGTTCCCCGAGGGCGGCGTCTCCGCGCTCGAGCACGCGGTCTCGGCCCTCCTCGACGTACCGATCGACTACTACGCCCGGCTCGACTTCTACGGCTTCGTCGACATCGTCAACGCCGTCGGTGGCGTCGACATCAAGGTCGCCGAGAGCTTCTCTGACCCGCTCTACACGAGCTTCGGGCATCCCAAGCCCGGCTGGAGCATCAAGGCCGGCACGCATCACCTCGACGGCATCAACGCCCTCGCCTACGCCCGGGCACGCAAGGCGCTCGGCGAGAGCGACTTCACCCGGGCCGCGCGCCAGCAGCAGGTGCTGCTCGCGTTGCGCGACCAGGTCACGAAGGACGGCTCGCTGCTCTGGAAGCTGCCCGACCTGCTCGAGCTCGCCGGCAACCTCGTCACGACCGACGTGCCGGTCTCGCGCCTGCCGACCCTGGCCGCGATCGCCGACGAGATCGGGGACGACGCGATCACCCGCTCGGTGGTTCGCCATCCGCTGGTCAAGTCGAAGTCGACCCAGTACGGCTCGTCGCTCATCCCGAACCTGAAGGCCATCCGGGCAGTCGCCCACGACCTCTTCCCGGCGCCGGGCGTAACGCCGATCCCCTGGCCGACCCCGGAACCGACGAAGACGCCCAAGCCGAGCTCGACCCCCTAGCGGATCGAGCGGCTCCGTCCGACCGACGGGATCAGGCGCGCGACTCGCTCCAGCGATCGCCCGGCGGCGACCACGCCGCGAACACGGCCAGCAGCGACTCCAGATCGGGCGCCTCGAGGAACAGCCCGCGATGGGCCGGCAGCACGAATCCCTCGTCGACGGCGTGGTCGAGCCAGCCCCGGAGCGACGCCCAGAAGCCGTCCACGTCGAGCAGACCGATCGGCTTGGCGTGGAGCTGGAGCTGGGCCCACGAGGCGACCTCGGCCAGCTCCTCGAGCGTGCCCAGGCCGCCTGGCAGGGCGATGAACGCATCGGCCTGCTCGGCCATCAGGGCCTTGCGCTCGTGCAGCGTGCCGACGACGTGCAGCTCGGTCAGCCCCGGGTGGGCCAGCTCGCGATCGACGAGGCCCTGCGGGATGACCCCGACGACCTCGCCGCCGGCGGCGAGCGCGGCGTCCGCGACCGCGCCCATGAGCCCGACCCGGCCACCGCCGTACACGACGCCGATACCGCGCGCCGCCAGTCCGTGGCCGACGCTTCGGGCCAGCTCGAGATAGCCCGGGGCGACGCCCGGGCTGGCGCCGCAGAAGACGCAGATGCGGCGGATCGGGGCCGCGGTCACGACCGGCCCTAGAACCCGAGCGCGGCGAGGGTCGGCGCCATCCGCCGTGCCGCGCGCGCTCGATGCGAGATCGCGTGCTTCTCGGCGGGGGTCCACAGGCCCAGCGTCCGCCCGCCGGGCGGCTCGCCCGCGGGCTCGAAGATCGGGTCGTAGCCGAACCCGCCCGTCCCCCGCGGGGCCGTCGCGATGCGGCCCCGGCACGTGCCGCGGGCGTAGCGCAGCGGCAGCCCGCCGCGCGGCCCGGCCGAACCCGGGAGCGCCAGGGCGAGGACGCACACGTAGCGGCCGCCACGACGTTCGGGCGGGAGGCCGGCGAGCTCACGCAGCAGCTTCGCGTTGTTGTCGTCATCGGTGGCGGTCTCGCCCGCGTAGCGGCGGGTACGCACGCCCGGACCGCCGCCAAGCGCATCGACCTCGAGGCCCGAGTCGTCGGCCAACGCTGGCAGCCCGGTCCGGCGTGCGGCGGCCCGCGCCTTGATCGCCGCGTTGGCGGCGAAGGTCAGGCCGTCCTCGACGGGGTCGTCGGTGACGCCGAGCTCGTCGAGAGAGACCAGCTCGCCATGCTCGAGATGGAGCAGCTCGCGCAGCTCGCGCAGCTTGTGGGCGGAGTGCGTGGCGACGACGAGGCGGGGTCGGGTCGTCCCGGTCAACGCCGGACCGTGGCGAGGATCTCGGTCTGGGCGGTGAACAGGCTCGCCAGCCCCTCGTCCGCAAGATCGAGCATCGCGTTCGCACCGGCCCGGTCGAACGGTCGTCCCTCGGCCGTGCCCTGCAGCTCGACGTACGTCCCGGCGTCGGTACCGACCACGTTGAAATCGACCTCGGCGTGCGAATCCTCGCTGTAGTCGAGGTCGAGGAAGTTGAGCCCGTTGACGATCCCCACCGACACCGCCGCGACGCGGCCGGTGAGGTGGCGGTCCATGCCGAACGTGATGAGCGCCGATGCCAGGGCCACGTACCCGCCGGTGATCGACGCCGTGCGCGTCCCGCCATCGGCCTGGAGCACGTCGCAGTCGACGGTGATCGTCCGCTCGCCGATCCGGGCGAGGTCGACGACCCCGCGCAGGGAGCGCCCGATGAGCCGCTGGATCTCGTGGGTCCGCCCGCCGATGCGGCCCTTGGCGGACTCGCGGTCGCTGCGCTCGGCCGTGGCCCGCGGCAGCATCGAGTACTCGGCCGTCACCCAGCCCGTGCCCTTGCCGCGCAAGTGGGGCGGGACGCGGTCGACGATGGTCGCCGCGCACAGGACCCGGGTGTCGCCGAACGACACGAGGCACGAGCCCTCGGCCCACTTCTGGACGCCCAGCTCGAAACTGACCTTGCGCAGGTCGCGCGGGCCGCGGCCGTCGGCACGGACGGTGGGTGGTCGATTGCCGAGGGTCATGACGTCATCCTCTCCTCCGCCTTGGCGGTGTCCCACAGGGCGTCGAGCGCCTCGAAGTCGAGGTCGCGAAGGGCGACACCGCGTTGCGCCGCCTGACGCTCCACGCTGCCGAAACGACGGCGGAACTTGGCGTTCGCCGCGCGCACGGCGGCTTCCGCATCGACATCGCGCTTGCGCGCGACGTTCACGAGCACGAACAACAGGTCGCCGAACTCCTCGGTCCAGCCGGCAGCGTCGCCGGCGGCCTGCGCCTCGCGCAGCTCGTCGGCTTCCTCGACGACCTTGTCGAGGACGCCCTCCAGGCTCGGCCAGTCGTAGCCGAGGTGGGCGGCGCGCTCCTGCATCTCCTGGCTGGCCGCGAGGGCCGGCATCGAGCGGGCGATACCGTCGAGTGCGCTCTTCGGGGCCGCGGGGGCGCGGTCGTCGAGGGCAGCCTCGCTACCGGCGGCGTCGGCGCGCTCCTGGGCCTTGATGCGCTCCCACTGGCGGTTCACGTCCGACGCGGTCCGTGCCTCCGCCTCGCCGAAGACGTGCGGGTGGCGACGGACGATCTTCGTGCCGAGCGCGGCCTGGACGTCGGCGAGGTCGAACACGCCGGCCTCGGCGGCAAGCTGGGCATGGAGGACGACCTGGAGCAGCAGGTCGCCGAGCTCGCCGGCAAGCTCCGGGGTCGCCCCCGCCTCGAGCGCGTCGTAGACCTCGTAGGCCTCCTCGAGCAGGTGGCTGCGCAGCGACTCGTGGGTCTGCTCGCGGTCCCATGGACAGCCGTCCGGGGCGCGCAGGCGGTCGCTGATCCAGGGCATCGCCCAGGGCCCGGCCGCCGCCAGCTCCGGCGCGACCGGGGCGAGGTACAGCGGCGCCGCGAGGTCGGCCGTGGTCAGGGTCTCGATGGTCAGCTCTGCCGCAGTCCCGAAGCGGCCCACCGGGTGATCCGACGGGTAGAGGCGGCCGAGGAGGGCCAGCGGGTCGCGGCCGCGGGGTCCGTGCCGGCCGGGCAACGGTCGCGTGGCGGCCGCCGCCGCGTCCGGGTCGGCCGATCCGGCGCCGGCCACGAGCAGGGCGAGCGGCACGAGCAGGACCGGGCGCGACGCTTCGAGGGGCGTGCCGATCAGCCGTTCCGTGGCGATGACCTGGAGCCCGGCGGCGGGATCGAGCCCGAACCGCAGCCGCGCCTCGGTGACGAGCGCGTCGAGCACCGCAGGTCCGCCGCTACTCGGTCGTGCCGGTGATGGCTGCGTCGCGAGTGATCGTCGCGGCGTCCTTCTTGGGGTCGTACCACGCGGACCAGGCGCCGGAGCGGATGGCCGCTTCCTGGCTGGGGTCCGGCGTGCGCTCTTCCTCGGCCTTGGGGAAGAACAGGTACTGCCCGTCGTCGGCCACGGTCACGACCTCCGACACCTTGCCGATGGGCGCCGCGAACAGCGCGTCGGAGAGCTGCTGCGCGAGCTGGGCCTTGGCGACCCAGCCGAGCGCTCCGCCCTGGCTGGCCTCGGCGCCTTCGGACAGGTCGCGGGCGACGGTGGCGAAATCCTCGCCGCCCTCGATGCGCGTCTTGATGGCGTCCATCTTGGGCGCGTGGTTGAGGACCTGGACGATGTGGTAGCCGAACTCGGTCTTGATCGGGGCGAGGATCTGGCCGTCGGTGGCCTTCGCCGCGAGGATCGGGTCGGAGAACGACGGGACGTACTGGCTGTCCGTGCTCACGTACGAATCGAGCACGCCGCCAGTGCCGTCCGGACCATTGGCCGAGGTCTCGTCGCTCTGCGCCCGGGCGATCGCGTCGAACTGGGTCGGATCCTGCTGGAGCTTGGCGTAGGCCGCCTCGGCATCGAGCTTGGCCTGACCCCAGGCCGGGTCGTCATCCGGGACGTCGCCGTTCTGGGCGGCCGCCGGGTCGTCGTTCGGGGAGAACAGGATGTGCCGGACCTTGACGGCCTCGGCGGGCAGGTCGAGCGTGGCCTGCGAGAGGTAGATCTCGGCGGCGTCGCGCTGGAGCCCGGGCTTGAGGGCGTCGGCGACGATCGCGTCCTCGAGCTTCTTGCGGATCACGTCACCGCGCACGACCGCGCGGTACTTCGCGAGGTCGACGTTGTCGTTGACGATCTTGTCCGTATAGGCCTCGTCGACGGTCTCGTTCGCGATCTCGGTGACGCGGCCGATGCGGAAGATGCCGTCGTCCCCCGTGATGACCGCCGTCGGCGTGTTGGCCGCAGCGGCGTAGAGCGCCGCGACGAACGCCGGATCAGCCTGGCTGTCGTCGTCCTGGATCCAGCCCAGGTCGCCGGCCTGCGGGGCCGTGGAGCTGTCCGTGGAGACGGTCTTGGCGACGTCCTCCCAGGCCTTGCCGCCCTGCAGGTCCTTGAGCGCCTGGTCCGCCTTGGCCTTGGCTGCGGCGACCTGGGCCGCGCTCGGCTCGGCGGCGTCGGTGTCGGTCTCGGGCGCGACCTCGATCACCCAGCCGTGGCGCGACGCGGGCGTCGTCGCCTCCTGGGTCAATTGCGCATCGACATCGGCGTCCGTGACGGTCACGCCCTGCTGCTCGGCGAGCGTCGCCTGGAGCTTGTTGTCGATGAGCCGCTCGAGCGAGATCGGGATGAGCTGGTTGCGCTGCTGGGTGACGACCTGGTTCTGGACGTCGGCCTGGGCCTGGGTCAGGCGCCCGGCCACGGTCAGGGTCCGGATACGGCGCTCGGCCTCGTCGAGGCGCCAGCTCTCGACGGTCGCGCGGTCGCGCAGGTCGGCCTTCGAGATGGACTGGCCGTCCACGCTCCCGACCGAGGCGAGGTTGTCGTTGTAGTAGTTGGCGAAGACCGCGATCAGAAGGATGAGGATCGCGGTGACCACGACCAGGCCGAAGCCCAGGTTGAGGTAGAAGTTGCGTCGGTCGCGGCTCTCCCAGGAGTGCTTGGGGGCGCGCTTCGCGACGGGCTTGGCACGGAAGGTCATCGGCGTTCGTGGATCCTGTGGCAGGGTGGACGAGGCCGGCTGGGCCTGCCGGACGTGGACGGGAAGGGCGGTATCGTACAACGACCTCGCGCGGGACCTCGCGCGCGCGGCCTGATGTCGGCAGTGGAGACGGGCGCTGTGGCCGCCGGATGCGGCCGCCGACCGTCGGCGCCGGGTCAGTCCGGGGCGGGTCCGCGGCGCGGCAGATGGCCGGCCATGGCTGGGCGCACGATCCGCTCGACGAAGCGCTCCGTCGCGTGGCCGTCGGCGACCTCGAAGGCCCAGGCGCGGAACGCGTCGATGCGCTCGAGGTCCAGGGTCCCGGCCCGCAGGTAGGCGGCGATCTCCTCGGTCGTGTCCATGACCGGCCCGGGCACGCCGGTCCGGAAGTCGAAGTAGAAGCCGCGCTCGGCCTCGTAGGCGTCGAGGTCCGGGGCGAAGAACAGCATCGGCCGGCGGAGGAGCGCGTACTCGAAGATGACGCTCGAGTAGTCGGTCACGAGGACGTCGCTGGCCATCAGCAGATCGTTGATCTCCGGATGCTCACTGGCGTCGATGGCGAACGACGCGAGCTCGGCCGGGACGTCGATGCCGGCGCGCACGAACGGGTGCAGCCGGAGCAGCACCACGTGGTCGTCGCCCAGCTGCGCATGGAGCAGGCCGAGGTCCAGCATCGGTCCGGCCACGGCGCTGCCCACGCTGTCGCCGCGGAATGTCGGGGCGTACAGGATCACGCGTCGGTCGGCGGCGATGCCGTAGCGCTTGCGGACGGCTTCGGCCGTCCGGGCGATGCGGTCCATGTCGAACAGGACGTCGGTACGCGGGATGCCGATCTCCGGCGCGAAGCGCTCGACCGGCTGGCGGAAGGCCTCGGCGTAGAACCCGGCACCGGCCGGCGACCCGATCAGGCAGACGTCGTAGTTGCCGTGGATGCGGACCTGCTTCGTGAGCGCCTCGGTCGCCCCGAATGACTTGTCGAGGACGCTGTAGCCGAACTTCTTGAAGGCACCCGACGCATGCCAGGTCTGCACGAACGTCGTGCCCGGGCGCGGCCGGATCACGTACATCGGGAAGTAGTAGTCGTCCACGATGAACAGCCGTGCGGTGGCCAGGTGATAGCCCGCGACCGCGGCATGCCACAGCGCCCGGATGCGGCCCGGCCAGTCGCCGCGAGACGCGTGGGCGATGACGGTCAGCGGGATGGGCGGGTCGGCGGCAAGGAGCGCATCGCGGATGACGACGAGGTTGCCGCGCAGTGCGGGGTCGTGGGCCGTGGCCAGCACGACCCGCCGCCGGAGCGACAGCCGCCGGGCGAGGGTGAACGACAGGCGCACGACGAGCGCGCGGAGCCGGACGATCAGGCCGCTCAATGGGCCAGGACCAGCTCGTCGATGATCCGGTCCGTGGCGTGCCCGTCCAGGTGCGCGAAATGCGCGGCCACGAACGCGCCGACCTTGTCCGCCTCGAAGTCCTGCCGCCGGATCGCATCCAGCAACGCATCCGAGGTGCGCACGATGCGTCCCGGCACGAACGCTTCGAACGGGACGTAGAAGTCGCGTTCGGCGATGTACTCGTCGAGATCGTAGGCGTAGAACAGCATCGGCCGGCCGAGGGTCGAGAACTCGAACACGATCGACGAATAGTCGGTGATGAGCAGGTCCACCACGAACAACAGGTCGTTGACGTCGACCTTGGTCCGCGTCCCGTCGACCAGGCGATCGGCGAACCCATCGGGGATGGGGACCGGGGCTGTCACGAACGGGTGCATCTTGACGATCACCACCGCGTCCTGCTCGAGCGCGAGGGCGTGGAGACCGTCGAAGTCGATCCGGTCCATCGCGTACGTGGCGGCGCGGGCCTCACCGCGATACGTGGGGGCGAACAGCCAGACCCGATGACCGGCGATCATCGGAAAGGCGGCGAGGGCGGCCGCCTTGGCAGCGGCTTGCGACTCCGGCATCGAAGAACCGGTCCATACGCGGGATACCCGTCGGGACGACATGAGCTTCCGGGATCCCGAAGGCCTCGGCGTAGAACGGCCGGTCGTGGTCCGAGCTCACGATCGCATGGGTGTACTCCCGGTGGACCAGGGCGAACGGGTCGGGGGCATCCTCCTGGCCCGCCCGACTGAAGCCGACGGTCTTGAACGCGCCCGAGGCGTGCCACAGCTGGATGAATCGCACGTCCGGGTCGTAGCCCAGCCCGTACACGGCACGCTGGCGGGATCCGGCCACCAGGATCGCGTCCGCACCCAGCAGGGTCCGGATGGAACGCCAACGCTCTCGCAGTCGTTCGAGCTGGCCGCGCGGTGGGCGAACCCCGAGCACGACGAGGTCGTACGTGGCATCCAGGCCACGATCCACCATCCGGTCGCGGACCACGGCGAGGTTGCCGGACAGGCCCGAACGTGCGGCGGACGCGAAGACGACGCGGCGCCCGGTGCGATGGGTCGTCCAGCGGGCGATCGCCACGAGGAGGCGCCGCGCCGCCCGGCGGACGGCCTGCTCGATGGCGATGGCCGACCCGCGCCCGGATCTCCAGGCCGGCCACCGCCGCGCGATGCGGCCGGCGAGCGGGTCGAGTGCGACCGTGACGGTCAGGTCGCCTCGGGCGTCGTCGGCGTCGACGACGACGTCGTAGCGGGCACGCGGGAGCCGAAACGAACGCGATATCCGGATCGGGGCTCCCGCGGCCAGGCAGACCCGGACCGCCGACGGGCGACCGGACCGGTCATCCGTCAAGGTCCACGTCCCCTGCCCCAGCGGCTGCCGTCGCAGCCCGCGCATGAGATCGAACCGCAGCGTCAGCAGGTCATCGACGCGGTCCTCGGCGACCGGTGGGACACCCTCGACCGGGCGGCGCCCCGACCGGGTCAAACGGATGTGACCGGCGTCGTCCCCGGCTGCGGCAGCTCCGCGCAACCCCACCGTGAATCCGACCCGCTGCCAGTCCACCGACACGACGTCCATCGCGCTGACGGTCCCTGCAGCGTTCATCTCGTGACGACGAGTTCGTCGATGACCCGATCGGTCGAGGTGCCGTCGAGGTGGTCGAAATGGCGTCGGGCGAACGCGTCGACCTTGTCCGCCTCGTAGTCCTGCCGCCGGATCGCATCCAGCAACGCATCCGAGGTGCGCACGATGCGTCCCGGCACGAACGCTTCGAACGGGACGTAGAAGTCGCGTTCGGCGATGTACTCGTCGAGATCGTAGGCGTAGAACAGCATCGGCCGGCCGAGGGTGGAGAACTCGAACACGATCGACGAATAGTCGGTGATGAGCAGGTCCACCACGAACAACAGGTCGTTGACGTCGACGGGCGTGGCGGTCCCGTCGATCAGCCGGTCCGCGAGCGCCTCGGGGATCGGCAGAGGATCGCGCACGAACGGATGCATCTTGAAGATCACCACCGCGTCCTGCTCGAGCGCGAGTGCGTGGAGGCCGGCGAAGTCGATCTGCTCATGCGGATACGTGGCGTTGCGAGGATCGCCACGGAAGGTCGGGGCAAAGAGGATGGTCGAGCGTCCCTCCGCGGCCGGGAATGCCGCCAGTGCGGTCTTGCGACCCTCGGCCCTGGCCGCCTCGTCGAAGAAGCGGTCCATGCGCGGGATCCCGGTCGGGACCACCCGCGCTTCCGGCACGCCGAACGCCTCGGCGTAGAACGGCACGTCGTGGTCGGAGCTCACGATCGCGTGCGTGTAGTTCTTGTGGATGCGCGAGTACGGACTGGGCCCACCGGCCTTGCCGACCCGGCTGTAGCCGACCGTCTTGAACGCCCCGGACGCGTGCCACAGCTGGACGATGCGGACCTCGGGGCCGTCGATGCGGTAGATGACCGGCATGTAGTCGTCGACGAGGATCACGTCCGCGGTGGCCAGCAGCCACGGCATCCGGAACCGGTCGCGGAAGCTGCGGTGGTCGGCGATGCTCGGCTTGAACAGCGTGAGCATGTCGTACTCGCGATCGAGCCCACGCGCCACCATGCGGTCCCAGACGACCTGCAGGTTGCCGCCCAGGTCGGCCCGCGAGTCGGAGGCGAAGAGCACCCGCGGACCGGTCCGCCGGGCGATCGGACGGGCGACGCGGTACGCCGCCCGGAACGTGGCCTTGCGCACCCGGCTGATCGAGCGCCGAAGGAACCGGAACCGCCCGGCACGGCTGCCCCTCCGCCGCGCGGCGATCTCGGCCGGATCGGCGAGGTCGAGGGTCACCTCGAGGGCGAACGACCCGTCCGCCGGATCGATGACCGGAGCCGCGACGTACTCGCCCCGGACGAGCGAGAAGCGTCCGACGGCCCGATCCGCGGCGAGGGTCCCGGTGGCGATGACGACCGACTGCCCGCGGTGCTCGAGGCGCCAGCGACCCGGTTCCAACGGCATCTGGCCCGGGCCGGTCATGACGTTGAACCGCAGATACCAGCTGCCGTCGTCGGCCATCCGGGCCCGGGTGGGCTCCATGAGCGTCGGTGGTCCACCCGGTTCGAGGGCGCCCTCGACCTGGCGGAGCCGAACGGCCGCCGGGTCGAATGTGCCGGCGTCCGCCGCGACCCGCCCGCGCAGGACGATCTGGATCCGCTCCCACGCCACGTCATCGAGCACGAGCGAGACGGCGCCGGCCGGAGCGGGCGTCCGGGTGGCGACCTCGCTCGTCGGCGTCGCCGTCGACGCCGGTGCGGCAGCATCGGCCGGGCGGCCCGGACCCGACGCCGGCGGCGTGGCGGGCGCGGTCGGGCTCGTGCTGGTCTGGGCGGGGCTGTCCGTGGATCCGTCCTCCGGTGGGCGCGGCGAATCATAGGGGCTGACCCCGCCGAGTGCGGCCGGGGCGGCGGCGCGCGTATCCTGCGACCGATGCGGATCCACGCGCTCCTGCTCGCCGGAGGCGATGGCAATCGCTTCGGCGCGGACATCCCCAAGCAGTTCGTGCGCCTGGCCGGTGAGCCCATCCTCGTGCGCAGCGCCCGGGGCGTGGCTGCGGCCGGGATCGACCGCCTGGTGGTCGTCGCCCACCCGTCCTGGCTGGCCGAGACCGAGGCCACCCTGGCCGCCGCCGGCCTGCCGATCGCCACGACCGTGGTCGCGGGCGGAGCGACGCGCAACGAGAGCACGCGCGCCGGTCTGGCCGCCCTGGACGCCGCGCCGGACGACATCATCGTGGTCCACGACGCGGTCCGGCCGCTCGTCCCGGTCGAGGTCGTGCGCCGGTCGATCGAGCCGATCCTGGCGGGACTCGCGGACGCGACCGATACGGTCATCGCGAGCGCCGACACGCTCGTCATCGTCGAGGACGGGCGGGTGGCCGAGATCCCCGACCGCAGCCGCTACCGCCGCGGCCAGACGCCCCAGACGTTCCGTGCCGGGGTGCTCGCCGAGGCGTACGCCGCGGCCGCTGCGGCGGGCGACCTGTCCGCCACCGACGACTGCAGCCTCGTCCTCCGCTACGTGCCGGGCGTCCGGCTGGCCGCCGTCGCCGGCGACGAGGTCAACCTCAAGATCACGACCCGCATCGACATGGTCATGGCCGACCGGATGCTCCAGATGCGCCTGCTCGAGGCGGACGCCGCGAGCCTCGCACCGGCAGCCCGGTCCCTGACCGGCGCCCGCGTGCTCGTCATCGGCGGCACCAACGGCATCGGCGCCGCCATCGCGACCGAGGCCAGCCGGCAGGGCGCGACGGTCGAGGTCGACGGCCGATCGCGCGGCCTGGACGTGCGCGACGGGACCGCGGTCGGCGCCCGGGTCGACGCCGCCGCCGAACGGCTGGGCGGGCTCGACCACGTCGTGTGCACGGCCGGCATCCTGCGCATCGGGTCGGTCGCCGACGGCGACGGCGCCGATCTCGCCGAGGTCATCGACGTCAACGTCACCGGCACCCTCCACGTGGCCCGAGCGGCCCACCCCCACCTGTGCCGCAGCCGTGGCTCGTTCACGGCGTTCGCCTCGTCGTCGTTCACCGTCGGCCGGCCGCGCTACGTCGCCTACTCGGCGAGCAAGGCCGCCGTGGTCAACCTCGTCCAGGGCCTCGCCGAGGAATGGGCCGCCGAGGGCATCCGGGTCAACGCGGTCAGCCCGGAACGGACGGACACGCCGATGCGCCGGCGAGCGTTCCCCGAGGAATTGCGTGAGGGCCTGCTGGGCGCGGACGAGGTGGCGGTCGCCACCCTGCGCCTGCTCACGACCGATCTGACCGGCCAGGTGCTCGACGTCCGGCGGCACGATCCGGCCGGCGGCTGAGCGCGCTGGCATGATGGATGGACATCGGACACGATGACGAGGTGAACGACGCGTGAACGGGAGAGTCTCATGACGACCGGGATGGTCGTGCTGGCCGGCGGGATCGGGAAGCGCATCGGGCGTCCGTTTCCCAAGCAGTTCCTGCTGCTGGGCGGCAAGCCGCTCATCATCCATGTCCTCGAGAAGGCCCGCGCCATCCCCGACATCGAGCGGGTCGTCATCACCTGCCCGGAGGCCCATCTCGAACCGACCCGCGAGCTGCTCGCGAACCACCGGCTGGGGTCGAAATTCGAGTGCATCCTGGGCGGCGCGTCGCGCCAGGAGAGCGTGTACAACGGGCTGCTCGCCCTCGGCGGCGTCGATTCCGTGCTGATCCACGAAGCCGTCCGTCCGCTCGTGACGATCGAGACCTTCCGCACGCTGATGGATGCCCCGGACGAGAACGCCATGTACGGCGTGCCCATCTCATTCACGGTCATCAAGGGCCACGACTACGTCGAGGGCCTGCTCGAGCGCGACGAGCTCGTGAACGTCCAGCTGCCCCAGAAGTTCGACCGGGCCAAGCTGCTCGCCGCTCACGAGGCCGCGCGGCGCGACGATGCGGTCTTCACCGAGGACGCCGGGCTCTTCTTCCACTACGCCGGCGAGCCGGTGCGCATCCTCCCCGGCTCCGACGAGAACATCAAGATCACGGTCCCGACCGACACGGTCACGGCCGAGGCCATCTATTCCGACCAGATGGGCCGGGGTTCCTGACCCGATGGGCAAGACCGTCATCATCACCGGCGCCAGCCAGGGCATCGGACGGGCCAGCGCCATCCGGATGGCCCGCGAGCCGGGCGTCACGGCCATCGTGCTCGTCGCGCGCAACGCGAGCGGCCTCGAGGAGACCGTCGCGGCGATGGAGACCACGCCCGACCAGGTCGTCCGCTGCCTGCCCTACGACCTCGGTGAGCTCGACGGCATCCCGGCGCTGGTCAAGGGCATCCACGAAGAGTTCGGCTCGCTCGACGTCCTGCTCAACATCGCCGGCTACGCAGAGCCGAAGTCGCTGCTCGACACGACGTCGGACAACCTCGTCACGACGTTCACGATCAATGTCTTCGCGATGCTCCTGCTGACCCGTGAGCTCGTTCGCTATATGCAGGGCCGGTCGGCCAAGGTCCTCAACATCGCCTCGACCGCGGGCATCACCTCGCGCCCGGGCTGGGTGGCGTACGCCGCGTCCAAGGCGGCCGTGGTGTCGCTGTCGCAGACGCTCGCCGACGAGCTGGCCGGCACGGGCATCAAGGTCTACAGCATCTCCCCCGGACGCACGGCCACGGAGCTGCGGCGGATCCTGGCGCCGGACGAGGACCCCTCCAAGATCATGCAGCCGAGTGCGGTCGCCGAGGTCATCGCGACCCTCATGCGCGACGAAGAGCGGACGCTGGACGGCCAGAACATCATCGTCCGCCAGCAGGCCTGAGCCCCGCGTGGGCCGCATCGAATACCTGCTCGCGAGCACCCTCCTGCGCCTGGTCGGGCTGGTGGCTCGCCGGTTGCCGTTCCACCCGGACCGGATCGTGCTGGCCACGGCGCGCGTGCCGATCCTCGACGGCAACCTGGCCGCCATCCATGACGCCATCGTGGCGCGCCATCCGGACCGGCCGATCGTGCTGCTTCTCGAGCCCTACAGCTATGGGCTGACCGGCAAGCTGCGCTATCTCCTGCGTCTCGTGCGCGGCATGGTCCATGTCTCGACGGCCGGGCTCGTGGTGGTCGACAACGCGTACCTGCCGATCCACGTCGCGCCGCATCGCCCGCTCACGACGGTCGTCCAGGTCTGGCACGCCACGGCCGCCCTGAAGCGCTTCGGGCTCGACTCGCTGACCCCGCCGGCGGACCCGGAGCGGCGGTTCCTGCACCGCTACTACGACTGGGTCGTCTGCACGGCGGAGCGTTCGCGCGAGCCATGGGCAGCCGCGTTCGGGACGCCCGTGGCGCGCGTCCTGCCGCTCGGCACACCCCGCACGGACGAATTCGCGAACACGGCCAGGATGGCCGCCACGCGGGCCGAGGTCCTGGCCCGCCACCCCGAGCTGCGCGACCGCCGGGTGGTGGTCTACGCGCCGACGTTCCGAGGCCGCGGCGTGGACAAGGTCGCCGCCGGCGATCTCGACGGGGCGGCGCTCCGGGCGGCGCTCCCTGCGGACCACATCCTCGTCCTCAAGACGCACCCCAACCTCGACCCGGCCGCTACGGCACGGGCCGGCTTCGACCTCGTCATCGACCCCCACACCGAGATCAACGACCTGCTCATGGCGACCGATGTCCTCGTCACCGACTACTCGTCGTCGGTCTTCGAGTGGGCGCTGCTGCGCCGCCCGCTGGTCCTGCTCGTCCCCGACCTGGCGGCGTACGAGCGCGATCCCGGGCTGTACCTCGACTACCGCACCGAGATGATCGGCGCGCAGGTCGTCGACACGGCCGGGGTCGCGGCGGCCGTCGTGGCGGCCAGGGTCGACCCGTTCGCCTGGGATGCGTTCATCGAACGCCACCTCGGGCCCGGCATCGGCCACGCGAGCGAGCGCTTCGTCGAGCGGTTCGTGACGCCCCGGAGCACGTCCTAACCGACCGTCTGGGCGGCCGCGGCGGGTCGAAGTGGTACCCTTCCGCGCGATGTCCGCCTCGAGTGAAGTACCGGCCGCGTACCGGAACACGGCCGGTGACCCGGGCGCGTTCCGCCTGATCCGCGAGGGCATCGACGACGTCCGGTCGCGACGTCGGCTGGTCCGCTACCTGGTCATGGCGGACATGCGCAAGCGGGGCGCGGACACGCTCCTGGGCAACCTCTGGTGGGTCATCGACCCGCTCCTCCAGATGGTCGTCTACGTCGTGCTGGTGACCCTGATCGCCCGCGGCCGCAGCATCCCCGACTACCCGCTCTTCATCTTCGCCGCGATCCTGCCCTGGAAGTGGTTCACGGCTTCCGTCGTCGACGCGACGGCCTCGGTCGCCTCGCAGGACCGGCTCATCAAGCAGATCGCGTTTCCCAAGATCGTGCTGCCGGTCGCGGCCACGACAGCCGGGGTCGTCGGGTTCGCGTTCGGGCTGATCCCGTTGTTCGGGCTGATGCTGCTGACGGAGCTGACCGGCCCGGAGACGCCGCCGGCACCCGATCGCATCACGATCTTCCTGCTGTGCATCCCGGTCATCGCGGCGGTGCAGTTCATCTTCACCCAGGGCGTCGCCCTCCTGGTCGCCGCGGGCAACGTGTTCTTCCGCGACCTCGGCAACGTGGCGCGCCACGTGCTGCGCCTGTGGTTCTACCTGTCACCCGGGTTGTACAGCCTGACCGTGCTGGAGAACGTCCGGATCCTCGACGAGTTCCCGATCCTGCGCACGATCCTCCTGCTCAATCCGTTCGCGACCCTGTTCGAGGCGTACCGGACGGTCATCTGGGGAGCGTCGGTCACGACCGGCCCCACCGCCCCCGACTGGGCCTCGCTGGCCGCGCTGGGCGTGGCGAGCACGATCTTCCTCGCCATCGCGACGGTCGTGTTCAAGCGCCTCGAGCCCAACTTCGCGAAGGTGCTGTGATGGCCGAGGTCACCTCACCTCCGCCCGACTACCAGCGCGGCGCCGAGCACGCTATCCGGGCCGACGACCTGGGCGTCCAGTACGACCTGCGCTTCACCCGCAAGACGAAGCTGAGCCGCTCGCTCGGGCAGATGCTGGGGCGCAGCACGCACGAGCAGTTCTGGGCCCTGCGCAATGTCTCTCTACGCCTCCTCCACGGCGAATTGCTGGCGGTCATCGGACCGAACGGCGCCGGCAAGAGCACGCTCCTGCAGGTCCTGGCCGGGATCATCCGACCGTCGGAAGGATCCGTCGAGGTCAATGGCCACGTGTCCGGGCTGCTGACCCTGGGCGCCGGCTTCGACCAGGAGCTGACCGGGCGCGACAACATCCTGCTCGGCGGCGCATTCCTCGGGCTCGATGACGCGGTCACCCGGGAGCTCCTGCCGTCGATCATCGCGTACGCCGAGCTCGGCGACTTCATCGACGCCCCGATCAAGACCTACTCCTCGGGCATGCGGGCGCGCCTCGGCTTCGCGATCGCCACCTCGGTCGACCCGGACATCCTGCTGCTCGACGAGGTCCTGGCCACCGGCGACGCGTCGTTCCGGGCCAAGTCGAAGGAACGCGTCATCCAGATCGTGCAGGCGGCCAAGGCCGTGGTCCTCGTCACCCACGACATGTCGTGGGTGACCGAGTACTGCAACCGGGCCGTGCTCATCGAGAAGGGCCGGGTGATCATGGAGGGCGACCCGGCGACCGTCGTGGCGCTCCACCAGGAGCACATGGAGGCGGCCCGCGCGGCCAAGATCGCCGCCGCGGAGGCCGCCGGGGTCGATCCCCGGATCGTCAAGACGCGCTAGGCGATCGCCGCGCCGCGACCCCGGTCAGCGGCGGCGCAGGATCCCGACGACCAGCCCCAGCGCGGCCCCGAAGGCGAGGGCGCCGCGCCAGTCGAGCAACGGCCGCACCGCGCCATCGACCTGTCGGGCGATGAGGATCCCGACGGCCGTCGTCCGCTCGATGGTCACGTGCGCCGCCGCGATGCTCCCGACGGCCGCCTGCTCCACGCGGGCCTCGCGGGCGAGCACGGACCGGGCGTAGCCCTGCTGGAGCCGCGCCTGCCCCGCGACCGTGAGGCCGATGGCGCCCATCTCGACCGAGACACGCTCCCCGCGGGCGAACCCGATGCCGCCCTGGCTGACCGCGATGTCGGTGGCGTTCGCGCGGCCGATGCCGCCCTGCGTGATGTCGATCGCGCTGCCCTGGGCCTCGCGGATGCCGCCCTGGGTGATCGAGATGGTCTGGGCCTGGGCCGAGTCGAGGCCGCCCTGGGTGATGGTCAGGTCGCGGATCGGCGCGCCGTCCTCGGCCGGGTCGGTCGGGGCCTCGGCGACGGCCGCATCGGCCGGCGGCTCCGCCGCGGACGCCTTCGCCGTCGACGCGGCCTTGGCCCTCGGCGTGGCCGTTCCCGTCGACGCCGTCACGGCCGTGGCGGCGGCCGCCCTGGTCGAGCGCGGCTTGGTGACCTTGCCGGCCGTCGTGGCCCGCGCGCGGGTCACCTTCGGCTTGTCGGGGCGGCCTTGTCGGGCGTGGATCCCGTTGCCGGGGCGGAGTCGGGGCCGTCGTCGTCACTCATCGTGCGCCAAGCCTACCTTGCCGCCGGCCCCCCCGAGCGCGGTCGCGGTATCCTGCGCCGGGCGTTCGAGTCCTCCTTCCGTCATCGATGCGATCCGCCTCGTCGAACGCCACGGATCGCGGTGGAGTCCAGCGCGTGCGTCGATCGACGGTTCGGGGGATGGTCCGGGCTGCCCTGCTGGGCGCCGCACTCGGCGCGGCCGTGGTCGCCTGCGGCGAATCGGGCCCGAGCAGCGCGCCGTCGATGGCCAACGTCGCCGCGACCGCGACACCGAGTCCTGCACCGACACCCACGCCGAGCCCGACACCGGTCCCGACCCCGACGCCCGAGCCCACGCCGACCCCGACGCCGACTCCCTCACCCACCCCGACCCCGGTCGCGGCGCCCCTGACCGGCTCGCTCGTCCCGCCGAGCGTGGCCCGTCGCCACCCGATCGCGGTGATGATCGACGACCTCAGCGCCGCCCGGCCGCAGTCCGGGCTGCATCTCGCCGACGTCGTGTGGCACGCCCCGGCCGAGGGCGGCATCCCGCGCTACATGGCGATCTTCCAGTCCCGGCTGCCGACGGCGATCGGCCCGGTCCGCAGCGCCCGCTCCTACTACGTGGCCTGGGCCTCGGAATGGAAGGCCCTCTACGCGCATTCGGGAGGTTCGCCCCAGGCCCTTGCGACGCTCCGGGCGAAGGGCAACGGGCAGCTCGTCTACGACGCCAACGAGTACCGCTACGGCCGCTACTTCCACCGCTCGACCGCGCGCTTCGCCCCCCACAACCTCTACACGAGCGGCAAGCAACTGCGCAAGCTCGCCAAGGCCCGTGGCGCCAAGGACAAGGCGTACGAGCCGGTCTGGACGTTCGAGCCGGAAGCGCCCCTCGACAGTCGCCCGTACGGCGGATCGATCAAGGTCCGCTACCCGCTGAACGCGATCACGTATCGCTACTCGCGCGCCTCGAACACCTGGAAGCGCTCGGTCAGCCGGGAGGGGAAGCAGGTCGACGCTGCCGACGGCGAACGGGTCGAGCCGAAGAACGTGGTCGTCATGTGGGTGAACTTCACGGCGATCGGCGACAAGAAGCATCGGCTGGAGGCCGATCTCATCGGGAGCGGCAAGGCATCCGTGTTCACGAACGGCCGGCGCATCGACGGGACGTGGCGAAAGGCCGGTACGACCAAGCCGACCCTGTTCTTCGACAAGGCCGGCGATCCGATCCCGCTGACCGTCGGCCAGACCTTCATCCAAGTCGATCCCGCGGACCGATTCGATCACGGTCGTCCCGGGCTCCGACACGCCGCCACCGAGCCCGGCGCCCTCGGCCGACGCCGCGAGCCCGACACCCTAGCCTCCGGGCCGCACCCCGACCGCGGCGTAGACTCGTCGGGTCCCGTCCGCGACGTCCGCCCAGGTCCGCCGTTCCCAGGTCGCACGTTCGCGGGACGCCGCCGCGAGCCGCTCGCGCAACCGATCGTCGGTCCAGACCGCGCGCAGCGCCGTCGCCAGCCGGTCGACGTCGCGGGCCTCGACGAGCAGGCCCGCCGGCCCGACGATCTCGGGCAGCGCGCCGACCGACGAGGCGACGACCGGCGTGCCGGTCGCGATCGATTCGATGGCGGCCAAGCCCGCGCCCTCGGACACGACCGGCAGGAGCGACGCGCGGGCTGATCGCAGCAGTCCGGCAAGCCGTTCGGGCGCGAGAGGCGGCGCATAGGCGAGCGCCTCGCCCACCCCTTCGCGGGCCGCTGCTCGCGCGAGCGCCGCGCGATCGTCGGGCGTCGCGCCGGCGAGCAGGACGCGGGGCGGCCACGGCCGGTCGGCGGCGAGCTCGGCCGGGCGCCCGTCGCGACCCAGTGCGGCCAGCGCGCGCAGGAGCGTGGCGAGGTCCTGGCGCACGTCGTAGCGGCCCGGATACACGAGGTATCCGCCCGCGACCAGGCCATGACGGGCGAGGTCCTCGGCGATCGCGGCGTCCGGCTGGCCCCCGACCGCCAGCGCGAACCCCGCCCGAGGGGCGATGGGCACGACGTGCAGCCGGTCGGCCTGGATCCGGAGCAGCCGTCGGGCGGCACGCGCCACGGCCTCGGTCCCGACGACGATCGCCACGGCGTCGCGCAGCTGCTGGGCCCGCAAGCGACGTCCGAACCGCGCGGCTGCCGCGGCCGTGAACGCGTCGGGGATCTCCCACGGAGCGAGGTCGAGGAGGGTCACCACGACCGGCAGGCCCGGGGCGATCGGCAGCGCCCCCGAACCGACCGTGTGATAGACGGCGCCGTGGGCGCCACCGCGCTCGGCGCGCCACGCCGCACCCAGGGAGGCGCCACGCAGCACGAACGGGTCGACGGTCTGGGCGGCAGAGCGCAGCAGCCCGGTCGGGGGCAGGCGACGCCGTCCGATGACCTCCAGCCCGTCGAGCTCGGTCGTCGGGTCCTCGAGGTCCGAGCGGAGGAGGAACGCGAACGATTCGCCGTCGAGCGGGTCGGCCGCGTAGGCCGCCAGCAGCGAGCCCAGGTAGGCGGCCGTGACCGGTGCCCGCTCCGGGTCCTGCAACGGGCGCGCGTCGAGGACGACGCGCACGCCGGGTGGCGGCGCGGGCCGGGCGGACCCGGCCGCTCCGAGGGTCACGTCGGCTCGACGTCCTCGGCCACGACGGGTGGCGCCGAGCGATCGCCGCGCCCACGCCAGCGGCCCAGCAGCTCCTCCGCCCGGAGCTGGACGACCACGACGAGGGCCTCGACCACGATCCGCCGCGACATCTTGCTCTGCCCGACCCGCCGATCCCGGAAGGTGATCGGCACCTCGCGGATGCGCGCGCCGGCGCGATCCGCCCGGAAGGTCATCTCGATCTGGAAGACGTAGCCGCCCGCGTGGACGCCGTCGAACGGGATGCCGGCCAGGGTCGCGGCACGCCAGCCCTTGAACCCGCCGGTCAGGTCGTTGGCGGGGAGGCCCAGGACGATGCGGGCGAACCGGCTGCCGCCGCGCGAGATGATCCGTCGGCCGATGCCCCAGTCGACGACGCCGCCACCCGCCGTGTAGCGCGAGCCGATCACGAGATCGGCCTCGTCCGCCTCGAGCGGGGCGATCAGCGTGGGCAGCACCGCCGGGTCATGGCTGAAGTCGGCGTCCATCTGGACGACGCGCTCGGCACCGCCTTCGAGGGCGATCGCGAAGCCGTCCAGGTAGGCCCTGCCGAGTCCCTGCTTGGCGCGGCGATGGCGGACCCGGACGCGTGGGTCGGTCGCCGCCAGGGCGTCGGCGAGCTCACCGGTCCCGTCCGGTGAGCCGTCGTCCACGACGAGGAGGGTCACGCCCGGCAGCGCGGCCAGGATCGCGGCCGACACGGGGCCGATGTTGTCGGCCTCGTCATAGGTCGGCAGGACGACCCAGGTCCCGGTTCCGGCGGCGCGGTCCGTGCTCATGGCCCGCAGTGTAGGCCCGGGGCCGGCCTCAATGGACCTCGACCTTCACGGACCGCGTGACCACGGTCGTGCCGTATTTCGAGGTCGCCGTGAGCCGGATCCGATAGGTGCCGGGCTTGGCGATCGCACCGCTGCTCGTCTTGCCGGTCCAGGACCAGGTCGCGGTCCCGGCCGCGAGCGACTTGCCGGACCAGATCGTCCGGATCTTCGTGTCGCCCGAGTAGACGGCCGCGTCGACCGTGGCGCTGCGACGCAGCGTGAGCGTCAGCTTGCTCTTCTCCCCGGCCCGCGGGTCGAACGAGCTCGGTGACCAGGTGCCGGTCTTGATGGTGTCGTCGAGCAGGACCTTGGTGTCGACGATGCGCAGGTTGCCGGCCCGATCGCGGACGTTGACGCGGTAGACGTACGTGCCGTTCGGCAGCCGCTTCCCGTCGTCGCCGGCGCCATTCCAATCGGTCGACCACGACTTGGTTTCGGTCACCTTCCAGAGCCGCCGAGACGTCCCGCCGGCATCGAAGATCCGGACGGTCCCATGGCTCGCCTGCGACGAGGTCCAGGCCATCGACAGGTAGTCGTCGTAGCCGTTGCCGTCCGGCGAGAAGTTGCGGTCCTCGGCGGTGGGCGTGACCGTCGGCGCCTTCGTGTCGACCGTCACGGTCCAGGACTCGTCCGAACGGTTGTCGGAGGCGTCGGCGACCCACAGCGTGAGCCGGTACTTGCCGTCGGGCACCCGCGTGCCGCCGGCCCCGTCGCCGTTCCAGGTGTAGGTCGGCGTCTTGTTCCCTACCGTGCCGCTGCGCACCGCCGGCCCGGCCGTGGTCCCGGTCAGTGGCTGGATCCGGTAGCCCCACTTGATGAAGGCCTTGGCCGTGAGCCTGGCCGTGGTCGTCTCGAACCGATCGTCGCCGTTGGGCGAGATGAGGGCCTGGGTCAACGAGCTCGTGCTGACGGTGGGTGGGCGTGGCGTCGGTGATGAACTTGGCCTTGAGCGCCGCATACAGCTCCGTTCTCGTCCCGTCATAGCCGAGCGCCCAGATCCCCACGCCGCGCAGGCCTCGGGTGTTGACCAGGTCGTACTTGGCCTTGAGCGCGGTGGCGTCGTCGTAGTAGAGCTGGCGCCAGGCCGTCACGCAGCCGTAGGTCGCCGTGCATGTCTCGCGCTGGTAGGCCGTCCAGGACACGCCCTCGGTCGGGTCGTACTTGCGGCCATGGTCCGCGGCCAGCCCGCGCGCCGTCGTGTAGACGGCGGTCGCCGACGCGCCGTATTTGGCGCCGGAGATGTTCGTCGAGTGCAGCGACGACGTCTTCGTCGACCAGGCACGACCGTAGTAGGGCACGCCGAGGATGACCTTGGAGGCGGGCACCTGGGCGAGGTACGACTTGACGGTGTCATTGATGTCGTAGATCGACGCATTGAGCGGCGCGATCGAGCCGGCGACGGACGCGCCCGACGTCCGGTAGTCGTAGCCCATGACCATGATCGCGTCGGCGCCACCGGCCGCCGTGGCGTCCTTGATCGGGTAGTTGCCGATCCAGCCCGTCGTGTCGAACGTGAGCTGGTAGCCCTTGGCGGTCGCGTCGAGCGTCGAGCGCACCTTGCGCACGAGCGCCGTGAACTCATCGGCGTAGCCCGAGGCGATCGGCTCGAAGTCGAGGTTGACGCCGTCCGCCCCACGGTCGCGGACCGCGGCGGCGATCTGGCTGGCGAGCTTTGCCCGGGCGGTCGAGCTGCCGAGCAGGGCCTTCTGCCGGGTGGCCCCGCTGGTCGACCAGGCGAACGACTGCACCGTCAGGACGACCCGGGCGTGGCTCGTGTGCGCGGCGTTGATGACGCTCGTCATCTTGGCGCTCGTCCAGCCGCTCCAGCCGACCGTCGTCGAGCCGTCGCTGTTGCGCTTCTGCAGGCTGCCGTCGGCGGCGGCCCCGACCCCGAAGAAGGCGACGGTCGAGATCTTCTCCCAGTCGAGGCGGGTCGAGCTGTCGGTCAGCTCCCAGTACGGAAGGAATCCGAAGACTTCGCGCTTGAGCCCGCCCGGATCGACCGCGGCCGTGAGGTCGACGTCGGAGGTGCCCGCGGCCGCGGTCCACGAGGCGGCGACTGCCGTCGTGGTCGAGCCCGGACCGGTCACCGTCCGTCGAGCGAACCGGCGGCGGGGACCACGTCGAGGGTCCGCATCGCGCGGCCGGAGACCCGCCCGGCCGGCAACGCCCGCGGCGCGCGGCCACCCACCTTCCAGTGGTCGGTCGCCCGGGGACGGAACGGCACGGTGACCCGGCCGCCCGGCGTGAAGTGGAGGTCGTCGTGGGCGTGCGCCTGGGCCTCCTCGTAGTGGATCGTCGGCTGCAGCCCGGCCCCGCCCTTGGGCCCACCCGCGGCGACCGGGGCGACCGCCGCGACGGGCAGCAAGCCCGCAAGCACCACGAAGCCGAGGCTGGCCACGAGGGGGCGGACGGAGCGGCGCAGGGCGCGGGGGTCGGCGGACGGGCGGCGGGGCAGCAACGACACAGCGGTCCTCTCGCGGTTCGATCGGAGCGTCGACGCTACGGGGCGACGCTCGGGACGGCTACGCGACGATGGTCCCGGTCACGACCGGTACGGTGCAGACCGGTGGGGTCCGGTGCGGTCCACGACCGGCCGGCGACGCGGTCCGGGTCGTGGCGGCTGGGCCCGAGGACTGGGCTCGGGCGGGCGGTACGGGTCGCCGCAACGCGAAGGGGCGCGTCAGTGCAGCGGGAGGTACAGGTTAGACGACTGGCTGCGTCCGTCAACGTCCTTCGCCTTGACCTGGAAGCGGACCTCGCCAGCGGCGCCGCCGGTCTTCACGGTCAGGGCCACCTGGTATTTGCCCGTGCCGACCTTGGTCATGGCCACGCTCCAGGTCGCCTTGCCGGGCTGGTAGACGTACACGCGCGGCGTCGTCGAGAGCGTCTCGGCGGAGGTCGCCTTGATCGTGACCCGCTGGCCACGGCCCGGCGTCGCGTCCGAGCTGCTCGGGTCGAACGCGCGCATCTTGAAGGTGCGGTACTGCAGGATCGGCACCGGGCCATCGCCCGCCACGGCCACGATCGAGCGGTACGTACCGCGCGGCAGGTACGTGCCGTCGGGAAGCTTGCCGTCCACGACGCGCTTGACCGGCCCGGCCGGGAGGGCCTCGGCGTCGAGCAGGGTCAGCACGGTCGCCCCGGCCTCGTTCTGGACGGTCCAGGTCACCGTCGCGGGCCGGGTCAACGCGAACCGCAGCGTCGTGGTCGCGGCCAGCCGGTCCGCGTCCTGCGGGTAGAAGAGGGGCTTCGAGGCGTCGACGTCGCCGAGTGTCGTGTCGACGAGGACCGGGCGCTTGATCGTGGGGCCGTCGTTGCCGGCGGCGTCGCGCGGCGTCAGCCGGGCCTCGTAGGTGCCGTCCGGGACGGGAGCGCCACCGCTCGTGCGCCCGTCCCACGACACGTCCGTGGTGCCGCTCTTGACGGTCACGCGGATGGAGCGGACGGTCGCACCATCGGCGTTCACGACCTTGAGCCCGATCGAGCCCGCCTCGGTCGTCGTGGCCGCCCAGGCCACCGATTCCTTGGCGAGGTCGCCGTTGGGCGAGACCCACTTCACCGTGTCCGAGGTCGGACTCACGTTGGTGAGCCTGGGAGCGACGTCATCGATGGTGAACGAGCCCGACGCCGACGTCGGGCCGTTGGCCCAGGCGTCGGTGGCGGTGACCTTGTACGTATAGGCGCCGTCGCCGGTCGCGTCGGTGTCGAGGTCGATCGCGAACGAGGTCCCGTCGCCCTTCTTGCTGGCCACCGTCGTGTCGCCGTGCTTGATCGTGGCGGTCCACGTCGCGGCCTCGTTGAAGGTGCCGCTGAAGGCGTGGTGGCCGTCCGTCGCCGCGGTCGTGTAGGCCTTGCCGCCGCCACCGGTCAGCTTGGTCAGGATCGGCGCATAGCTGTCGCGCGGCTCGAGGTCGCGCGCGGCGACGTAGCCGGCGATGCCCGCGTCATCGAGGCCCTGGACCTTGAAGATCGCCGTCGCGCCGGTACCGGAGACGCGCTCGAGCAGCTTGAGGCGAGTGTCGGCCGGCAGCACCGCGGCGGGCTCGACGGTCGCCGCCGTGTCGGTGAGGGTCGGGGGCTCGGCGTACAGCGGTGCGCCATCGGCCTTCGGGGCGGCCCGGCCGGGGACCGCGAAGCCGCCGGTGATGTCCTTCGTGCTCAGGTTCCGGTTCCCGACGAGCGAGCGGTAGTAGCCCGACGTCGCGGTGTCCGGATCCATGAACGCCGTCGCCCCGACGCTGCGGGTGCCCGCGAACGAGGTCACGTGGCCGTTCGCGTCGGGCGCGTTGCGCCACAGCGACTCGATCGTCTGGTCGGTCGTGAAGATCGCCTTGAGGTAGTCGGCGGGGCCGTGGTGGCCGTCGGCGAGGACGGCCTCGGCCTTGCCCTTGAGGAAGCCGGCAGCGTAGTTGTCGATGCGCTTCTTCGCCGTCGTCACGCTCGGCGCGGCGCCGCCGGGCTCGGAGTTGCCCGACGCGTAGCACAGGTGATGGAGCAGGACGACCGCGTTGTCCGCGAGCTCGAGCGTGGAGACGTACGGCTCGCCGTAGTACTTGTTGTTGTAGTCGCCGTTGCCGGCCGTCGCGTTGAGCCCGAAGCCGTCCTTGGTCGTGTAGTTGCTGTCGTACGTGTACGGGCTGGGCCAGCCGTTGCCGTGACCGAAGTAGATGAGGATCGAGGCACCCTTGGCCGCCGCCTTGACGTTGGCCCAGGTCGCGTTGGGGCTGTAGACCTTGACCACGTTCGGCGTGTACTTGATGGCCACGGCGTAGGCCGCGTCCGCGTACGAGCGGTACGTGCTGGTCACGCCGTGCGTGGCCCCGACGATGATGACGACCTTGGGTCCGCCGGCGGCCGCCGCCCGCGCGGTCGCCACGGCGTGCGATCCGGGCAGCGCGAAGCCCAGCCCGACGACGAGGGCGAGGGCGAGGGCAGCGAAGGATGGGCGGATCTGGCGCAACGACGGCTCCACGATGGGGACGGGGGTCGACCCGTCGAAGCCTCCCCCGTGGGGCTGCCACGCTCAATCGCGGGATGGTCCGGGCGCTCGTAGCCCCTTCGGGCGGGCATCGGTACCAGTCGGTCGGGTGCGGCTGGGGTCCGGCATCGGATGCGAGCGGTCAGCCGCGTAGGGTGGCGACCAGCTCGCTGCAGTGTGGGATTCGCGCGGTCGCGCTCGGACAGGATCGGCCGGCCGTCGGGCGTGCCGGTGGCCGGCCACGCGATCGCCGCGAGTCGGGTCGTCCCAGGCGAACCCGAGCTCGTCCGTGCCGTCGTACTCGTTCGTCACGAGATACAGCAAGTCGAGCGGTTCCAGCGCCAGGAAGCCGTGCGCGACGCCGATCGGGATGTCGACCCAATCGTCGGTCTCGAGGACGCGGGTCTCGACGAGCGGCGTCGGTGACGGATCGACCGGGTCCAGCATCGGCCGGACGTCGACCAGCGCGACGAACGCCCGACCGGAGGCGACGATCCAGCGGTCGAGCTGGCGGCGGTGGAGGTGCAGGCCGCGAACGACGCCCGCCGCCGAGGCCGAGACGTTGGCCTGCACGAAGCGCTCGTCGGGGCCATAGGCGCTCGCCCGCCACAGCTCGCGGAACGAGCCGCGCGTGTCGACGCGACCGCGTGAGCGTGCCCAGGCGAACGCCGGTCAGCCGCGACGAGGGCGCGCTCATCGGCGCGCGACCGCGCGACGGAGCGTCGGCGCGTAGTCGGCCATGGCCTGCGGCCACGGTCGCATCGGCTCGCCGCTCGGGAGCGGCGTCGGGCCCAGCACGCCCCAGCGCGGCGGGGTGGACGCCCGGGTCCACGTGCTCGACGGGACCGGCTCGAGTGCGACGACCACGCCCATGCGCGCCAGCACGTCGGCGGCCCACTCGGCGCGGGTGGCGACGCCGCCGTCGACCAGGTGATGCAGGCCGCCGTGGGCGTCGTCGGCGAGCAGCTCGCAGATCGCCTCGGCGACATCGGCCGCATAGGTCGGCGTGCCCCATTCGTCGTCGACCACCCGGAGCGGCTCGCCGTTCGCGACGGCCTGTTCGGCGGCATCGAGGATGCGGCGCGGGAAGTCGGGCCCGGGCGGGCCGAACAGCCAGGCCGTCCGGGCGATGCCCACGACCCCGCGACCACCGAACGCCTCGACCGCCGCGCGCTCGCCGGCGAGCTTGGAGGCGCCGTACGGATTGGCCGGCGCCGGCACATCGTCGACGGCGTAGGGGCGTCCGTCGGTCCGGGCGCCGTCGAACACCTCGTTCGTCGAGACGACGACGAGGTCGACCCCGCGCTCGGCGCAGGCCTGGGCCAGGACCCCGGTCGCCGTCCCGTTGCGGCGCATCGCCAGCTCGGGGTCGCGCGCACAACCGTCGACGTCGGTCCACGCCGCGGCGTGCACGACGACCTCGGGCCGATCGCGATCGATGGCGCGGGCGACGGCGGCCGGCGCGTCGAGATCGAGCTCCGAGCGGGTCCAGGCCAGCGGTCCGCCCGGCCCGGTGAACGGCGCCTCCTCGAGGGCGTGGACGAGCGCCCGTCCCAGCCGGCCGGTCGCATCCGGTGACCGCGACGCGCATCAGCCGGCGGTGCGAGCGGTGGGAGCGCCCGGGACGCCGGCGTCGCCTGCCGCGGCGGCCGAGCCCGAGGCCAGGCGGGCCCCGTACTGCCGCTCGTAGTAGGCGTCCCAGTCGCCCGACCGGATCGCCCGCCACCATGCTTCGTTGGCGACGTACCAGTCGACCGTGGCGGCGAGGCCCTCGGGGAACGACCGGCGAGGGCGCCAGCCGAGGGCCGCGACCCGAGCTCCGTCCATCGCATAGCGCCGGTCGTGGCCCGGCCGGTCCTCCACCTCGCGGACGAGCGACCACGGCTTGCCCAGCCGCTCGAGGAGCATCCGCACCGTCTCGCGGTTGGTCTGCTCGACGCCACCGGGCAGGTTGTAGGTCGCGCCTGGATCGCCGTGGCGGAGCACCGCGTCGATGCCGGCCGCGTGGTCGTCGACGTACAGCCAGTCGCGGCGCTGCAGACCGTCGCCGTAGAGCGGCAGGGGCCGGTCGTCGATGGCGTTCGTGATGAACAGCGGGATGAGCTTCTCGGGATGGTGGTACGGGCCGTAGGTGTTGGAGCCGCGGGTCACGACCGCGTCCAGGCCGTGGGTCACGACGTAGCTCCCCACGAGCAGCTCGCCGGCGGCCTTGGCCGCGGCATACGGGCGAGCGGGGCGCGAACGGCGCGTCCTCGCGGGCGTGGCCCTCGTCGATCGAGCCGTAGACCTCGTCGGTCGAGACCTGCAGGAATCGCGGCCGTCCGGAGGCGGCGAGGCAGGCGTCGAGCAGCACGTGGACCCCGATCACGCCGGTCCGCAGGAACGCCTCGGGGTCGAGGATGGACCGGTCCACGTGCGACTCGGCCGCGAAGTTGACGACCGCGTCGACCGTCGTCGACGAGCGGATCGACGACGGCGGCGTCGGCGATGTCGCCGCGCACGAACCGGAGGCGGGCGGCCTGTTCGGGGTCGGCCTGCACGGGCGCGAGATTCGCCTCGTTGCCGGCGTAGGTGAGCTTGTCGAGGACCGTGATCGTCGTGCCGTCGCGGCGGGCCAGCACGTCCCGGACGTAGGCCGACCCGATGAACCCGGCACCGCCCGTGACGAGGAGACGCCGGTAGTCGCGGCCGCCGGGCGCAGGCGCGGCGTCGGCCGCAGCGAGCGCAGGGCCCTCGGCCGCGTCAGCCACCGGCCCGCTCCACCGGCGGCGCCAGTCGACCGGCCGCGTCGTCGTCGCGGGCCAGCTCGGCGGCACGGAGCAGGCTCGGGACCGTGCCGGCATCCGTCCAGTGGCCGTCGTAGACGCGGGTGAACAGCCGGTCGTCCGGGATGTAGTGGTTGAGCACGTCGGTGATCTCGAACTCGCCGCGACCCGACGGCGCGAGCGTCTCGATGACCCCGAAGGCGTCGGGGCGGAGGAAGTACACCCCGATCGGGATGAGGTCCGACTTCGGAGCGGCCGGCTTCTCCTCGAAGCCGACGACGCGGCCATCCGCATCGAGCTCCGCGACCCCGAAGCGCTCGGGATCGGGCACCCGATAGAGCAGGGTGCCGGCGCCGTGCGGGCCGTCCTCGAACGCCCGGGCCGTGTCCGCCAGGGCCGGTCCACGCAGGACGTTGTCGCCGAGGATGCAGCAGAACGCGTCGTCCCCGACGAACCCGCGGGCCAGCCCGATGGCGTGGGCGATGCCCTTGGCGCCGGCCTGGTAGCGGTAGGTCAGGTCGAGCCCGAAGTGGCTGCCGTCGCCCAGCAGCTCGACCACGTCGCCGACGCTCTTGCCGCCGACGATGACGAGCACCTCGCTGATGCCCATCGCCGGCCAGCGTCTCGATCGGGTAGTAGATCATCGGCCGGTCGTAGATCGGCAGCAGGTGCTTGTTGGTGACGATCGTGAGCGGGAACAGCCGCGTCGCGGTCCCGCCGGCCAGCACGATGCCCTTCACGCGTGGTCCCTCATCGCCGCGAAGGGTAGCAGGGCGGCCGGCGGCGGCTGGCCGGGACGCCGCCGTGCGACCTGGCCCGAGCCGCAGCCGCTCGCGCCCTACGGCTTGGTGGTCGGGCTGACGGTCGGCTTCGTGGTCGGCTTCGGTGTCGGCGTCGCGTCGAGGCAGGGCTGCTCGCCCTCGGGCAGGGTGGCGTCGTCGCCCTCGGCCGTGCAGTCGACCGGCTGCTCCTCGAGCGGCGGCAGGCCGCCCTCGTAGTCGGTGATGACGAGGACGTACTCGAGCCGGTCCAGCTCGGCCGCGGGGTCGAGGTAGGCCGTCTGGACGACGCTGTTGGCGTCCCGCCGGACGTCGATGACCTGGCCGATGAGCAGGCCCTTGGGGTACGGCGAGCGCACGCCGCCGCCAAGCTCGATGCCGGCCGTGACGACCTCGACGCCGAGGTCGATCTGCTCGCTCGAATCGACCTGGTCCATGACCAGCACGCCCCCGAGCTGGCCCTTGACCTGGCCGGTCGCGGCCGAAGACACGAGCTGGCCGATGACGGTCGATGTGGCGTCGGTGAGGAGGACGACGGTCGCCGAGTCCGGCCCGACCTCCGTCACCCGGCCGGCCAGCGCGCCGCCGGCGGCGATGACCACGTCACCGATGGCGATCCCGTCGCGAGTCCCCTTGTCGAGACCGATGACTCGCCGGAACTCCGAGGACTCCCGAGAGATCACCGTCGCGGCCGTCGTGGCGTAGTCGAAGCCGGCCCGCAGCTGCAGGAGCGCCGTGAGCTGGAGGTTCTCGCGCTTGATCTCCTCGAGGCGCGCATTCTCGGCGGCCAGCCGGTCCTTCTCCGAGCGGAGCGAGGTGTTGTCGACGCGCAGCCGGTCGATCTCGCCGATGGCCGTCCCGATCGAGGCCACACCCGACGCGACCGAATCGAGAGCGCCCTGGATCGGCCGGAACGCGTAGCCGACCCCGTTCTGGACGTCGCGCAGGGCCGGGTTGGCCGAGAACGCCATGAGCACGAGCGTCACCGCGAGCAGCACCACGAAGGCGATGCTTCGGCGGCGGGCGGCGCGGGTGGCGAGCAGACTGGTCATCGACGGATCCCGTGGCCGGCCGTTCGGGCCGGGGTCAGCGCGGCGGGCGGGAGTAGGTCTCGGCGACGAGCACGCGGTCCATGTCGTCGAGCCCCTGGAGGACGACGCCGGTGCCCCGGGCCACGCAGGTCAGGGGGTCGTCGGCGACGTGGACCGGCATCTGGGTCGCCTCGGCGACGCGCCGGTCGAGGCCGGCCAGGAGCGCGCCGCCGCCGGCCAGGACGATGCCCTGGTCCATGATGTCGGCGACGAGCTCCGGCGGGGTCTCCTCGATGGTGTCCTTGACCGTGTCGACGATCTGGGCGACCGACGGCTCGATGGCCTCGCGGATCTGGTCCGCGCCGACCTCGACGCTGCGTGGCAGGCCGGTCAGCAGGTCGCGGCCACGAAGGGTGACGCGCTGCGCGTCCCATTCGCCGGGGTACGCCGACGCGATGGCGATCTTGATGTCCTCGGCCGTGCGCTCGCCGAGGAACAGGTTGTACTCGCGCCGGGCGAACGTGACGATGTCCTGGTCCATCTCGTCGCCGCCGATGCGGATCGAGCGCGAGACGACGATGCCGCCGAGCGAGATCACGGCGACCTCGGTCGTGCCGCCGCCGATGTCGACGATGAGCGACCCGGACGGCTCGCTGACCGGCAGGCCGGCGCCGATCGCGGCGGCCATCGGCTCTTCGATCAGGCGGGCCCAGCGAGCGCCGGCGTTGAGGGCGGCGTCGCGCACGGCGCGCTTCTCGACCTCGGTCACGCCCGACGGGATGCCCAGCAGCATGCGCGGCCGCGGGATGAGCCCGATCCGGTCGTGGACCCGGTTCACGAAGTACTTGATCATCTGCTCGGTCACGTCGAAGTCGCTGATGACGCCGTCGCGCAGCGGGCGGACCGCGATGATGTTGGCCGGGGTCCGGCCGACCATGCGCTTGGCCTCGGCGCCGATGGCCAGCACGCGCTTGGTCTTGGCGTCGATGGCCACCACCGACGGCTCGCTCATGACGATCCCGCGGTCGCGGACGTGGACCAGGGTGTTGGCGGTCCCGAGGTCGATGCCGATGTCGCGGGAGAAGAGTCCGAGCAGGCGGTCGAGCATGGTGCGGAAAGGGTCCTCGTCGGTCGCGGGGTGGTCGCGGGCGGTACGGCCGGGCCGGGATCGGGGCCGGGGCACGCCGGGGTGTCGTCGGGTTCAGGCCGGGGGGTCAGTCCGTGGCAGGCCGAGGCAGTATACCCGAGGGTCCGGTTCGGCCCGGCCGAGCACCCGGCCGCCGGATATCGTGGCGGTCATCCGCACGTGATCCCTGCACCCGGACGGAGGCCGACCCGATGACCGCTGCGAGCCCCACGGCGCCCACCCTGGTCGATGCCCGGATGTCGCTGGGCGCGGCCGGGCTCGACGACCTGTTCCCCGAGGGCCAGGCCTTCCGGCAGTCGCTCCGGACGTACATCGTCCTGCTCACGCTGGCGGCGTTCGTGGCGACGTTCGGTCTGTTCCAGGACTCCACGGCGTCGATCATCGGCGCGATGGTCATCGCGCCGCTCGGCGGGGCGATCCTGGCCATCAGTGGGGCGCTGGTCACCGGTCGCACGCGCTGGCAGACCATCAGCCTCCTTCAGGTCCTGCTGTCGGCCGGCTGGGTCGTGGTGGTCGGCTTCGTCGTGTCGCTCGTCATGCCGGACCTGCTCACCCTCACCCCGGCGCTCGATGCCCGGACCGAGCCGGGCCTGCTCGACCTGGGCGTGGCCCTCGCGGCCGGGGCGGCCGGTGCCTATGTCGCCGTCCACCGGACGGGCTCCGACGCCCTGCCCGGCGTCGCGATCGCGGTCTCGCTCGTGCCCCCATTGGCGACCGTTGGCGTATGCCTGGAGCTGGGTCGCTACGACGACGCGGCCGGGGCGCTGCTGCTGTTCACGACGAACTTCGCGGCGATCGTCGTGGTCGGCTGCATCGTCTTCGCGCTGGCCGGCGCCCGGCCGCATCCCGATCAGGCGAACGAAGCCCGGCGGCTGCGGGTCGGGTTCGCAGTGGCGCTCGTCGCGCTGGTCCTCATCGCCCTCCCGCTCGCGTGGGGCGCCGTCGAGTCCGTCGAGGCCCAGGCGACCGCGCTCGAAGGCGCGCCTGTCGTCCAGTCGTGGATCGGCGAGCGCGACCTCGAGGTGACCGACTACACGATCGAAGGCGACCGGATCCAGCTCTTCCTCGCCGGCTCGTCCGCCCCGACCGACGTGCCGGTGCTCGCGGACCAGCTGGCAGCGACGCTCGGCCACACCGTCGACCTCACGGTCGAATGGGTGCCACGGATCCGGGTGCAGGTGGAAGGCCCGGGGTGAACGTACCCGCGACCGGCGCAGGTCCGGCGCGATCGAACACGACGCCGCGGTCCCGGAGCGACACGTAGACGTCGTGTCCGATCACCAGGTGGTCGAGCAGGCTGATATCGAGCAGCCGCCCGGCGGCCAGCGCCTCGGCCGTGAGATGCAGGTCATCGGGTGACGGCGTCGGATCGCCCGACGGGTGGTTGTGGACGAGGATCACGCCCGCCGCGTTGAGCCGCACGGCATCGCGGAACAGCTCGCCGATCCGCACGAGCGACGACGACACGTTGCCCTGGTAGACCGTCGGCACGCGCAGGACGTGGTTCTTCGTGTCGAGCAGGACGACGCGCAGCTCTTCGCGCTCGAGGCGGCCCATCTGGAGGACGAGCCGGTCGGCCACGTCGTGCGGGCCGCGGATCGACCAGCGACCGGTCGGCCAGTCGGCCAGCAGCCGCCGTCCGAGCTCGAACGCGGCGACGAGCTGGGCGGCCCGGGCGGCGCCGACACCGTCGAGCGAGGCGAGCTCGAGCTCCGAGGCGCGGGCGAGTCCGGCCAGGCCGTCGTGCTGGGCCAGCGCGTCGGCGGCCAGGTCCACCGCGGACCGTCCGCGCGTGCCGCTGCCCCACACGAGGGCGATGAGCTCGGCCGCGGTCAGGCCACCGGCGCCCCGCTGGGCGAGCCGCTCACGCGGGCGCTCGGCGAGCGGGATCTCGCGGATCGCATGGCCTGCCGCAATAGGCGTGGGGCGACGACCATCGGTCACGACCGACCTCCGCTGCGGGCGGGCAGGGCGTCCCGGAGTCCGAACGACGAGAGCCCGCCGATTCCCCCCGCCATCCGGACCCCGAGGACGACGCAGAGCCTAGGGACAGGCGCTCTCCCGGGGCTCGTCGATGGCTTCGCGCGGGCTCATCGCGACGAACTCGCAGGCGCCGGTCAGATCCCGTTGCGCAGCGCCGCCTCGCCGATGATGAGCAGGATGCCGTTGAACGCGGCGTGCAGGCCGATCGAGGCCCAGATCGACTCGCGGCGGAGGAACAGCCAGCCGAGCATGAGCGCGACCGGGATCCGCGAGGCGAAGCCGATGATCGCCAGTGCCAGCGCCTCGCCCGCCGACGCCGCCCGAGATCGTGATGACGTGGACCACGGCGAAGAAGAGGGCCCCGCGGATGAGCGCGCGACGCGGGCCCAGGTCGGCCGCCCAGGCCGTCGTCGCGAAGCCGCGGAACATGATCTCCTCGCCGATGGGCGCGACGACGGCGCCGGCGAGCAGGTTGAAGCGCGAAGCCGGTCGCCTCCCCCGCCGGCGGCAGCGGGCTGATCGGGGTGACCGGGAAGATCGCGAGGAGGATGGCGGCGATGGGGATCGTCGCGACGATCGCCGGCACGGCCCACAGGGCGCCGCCGGCAAGCTCGCCGATGGCCGCGACATCCGGCCGTCGGACATGCATCGCCGCCCACGACAACGCCCCGGTGTCGACCACGAGGAGTCGGATGAGCCCGATGTAGATCAACGCCTGGACCGCGACCGACGCGAGGCGGGCGGGCGGCCCGTCGACGGCCATGCCGACGATCGAGAGCGGGATGGCGAGCACGATGACCGCGAGCAGCGAGGTCGGGATCGAGGTCACGAAGACGAGGACCGGCGACGGCCCCAGGTAGGCGCCGATGCCACGCGCCCGGCGCTCGATGCCCTGCGAGCCGGTGCCGGCGATCAGGCCGACCGAGAGCAGGACGAGCCCACCGACCAGCAGGATCGGGGCCGCGCCACCACCGCCGCTGAGCAGGGCGATGACGATCGTCCCGAGGCCGACCAGCGAGGCGAGCCAGCCGACGACGAACAGCGCCGGCGCCCGCCGCCCCTCGATCGTGAAGGTCCCGGAGCCAGGGCGGGCGGTGCCGGCGGGCGTTGGGGGCGTGGCGGCGTCAGGGATCGACGGCTGCGGGTCGGCGGCCACGCCCGGTGGGGTCAGCGGGGCGGGAACCAGGGGGCGGCCAGGCGATCGAGCTCGTCGGCCGCGGGATCCGGGGCTCCCGGATCGGACGGGGTCAACGCTCGGGGAGCGGATCCTGCGCGGTCGCGGTCGCGGACCGGGCGCTGCTCCGCGCGGAGGTTCGGCCGGACCGGACGGTGGTCTGGATCGTGGACGGGACGGCCCCCGACGGAGCCGTCAGGCGTCCGGTCGGCTCGAGGCCGGCCGGCAGCGGCTCGATCGTGGCCGCGGCCGCGACCTCACGCCGCTCGAAGTCCTTGCCGCACCACGCGCACAGCGACCAGTCGAGGCCGACCAGGCGCGAGCAGTTGGGGCAGACCCGGTTCAGCCGCGTGCGGCAGGAGGGGCAGATGATCCATTCGTCGTTGACGCGCCGCTCGCAGGTGGGGCAGTGGTGGATCGCCTCGACCTCGGCGAGGAGCGCCTCCTCGGCCAGGTTGCGCTCCCACGTCTCGCCGATCTTCTCGTGCGGGCGGACGATCTTGTAGACCCAGTACGCGAGGACGAAGAACACCGGCGTGAAGAGGATGATCGTCGCCGCCACGAGGTACGGCAGGATCGCGTTGTCCGACCGCTGCTGCATGTCCCGGAAGGCCCAGTAGGCGGTGGCGATCCACAGGACGATCAGGTAGACCCCGATCATCCGCAGCCCGAACTGCACGACCGGACTACCGACGACGCCGCCGATGGTGTCGGTGATCCCGGAAAGGATCTGGTCCATGCGCTGGCGGATGCCTCCGTGGGTGTCGAGTCGGTTCTGCCGCCAGCGTTCGCCCCATCACGGGCGGCTCCGGGCGCAGTGTATCAGGGGGGACTCGGCGGGCCTTGCCGCCGGTCGACGGCGCTCAGACGGCCCGGTCGGCCAGCACGTGACGGTCGACGACGATGGCGGCGATGCCGGCACCGATGAGCATCAGCGCGCCGAGGGCGACGGCCACCGCGCCGAGCGCCCCGCCGAGCGGCCCGATGCCGTACGGCCAGACGAGCCCGATCAGCAGCGCGCCGACGGCGATCCCCGGCAGCCCCGTTCCGAGCCACATCGGCACGCGCTCGCGCAGGACGGCGGCCACGAGGATGGCCACCAGCGCGATCACGAGGACGATGTGCCACGGCCCGGCGAGGCCCCAGCGATCGAAATAGCCGACGCCGTCGGCCCCGATGACCGCGATCGACGACCAGGGCAGCAGGAACCCGACCAGCGCCAGGGCGGCGCCACCGATCGCCAGCCAGCCGACGAACTCGGCGGCTTTGCCCGCGTCGATGCCGGATGCCGCGGCGTCGCCGCCCGGATCATCGTGGGCGTCGGCGCCGGAGGCCACGGCCGCGACGGCGACCGCGCCCGAGCCGTCCGTCCCGTTGTGACCGCCCCAGGTCCGTGCCGGCGCGGGCGCCCCGGCCGCCTGGAGGACGGGTGGGACGTAGGCGCCCGGGGTCGGGTTCGCGACCGGTGCGGCGTAGGCCGCCGCGGGCGACAGCACGGCCGGCGCGGGCGGTGGCGGCGCGTCGGCCGCCGGGGGCGCGGCCGCGCGGACCGCGGCAAGCGAGGCGGCGTAGGCATCGACGCCGGGATCGGACGGGGCTTCGGCCGGGGCCGCAGCCGTGAGTGCGGCGACGACGGCCGCCGGCGACACGCCAGCCGGCTCGGGGTCGGGCTCAGGGGCCGGCTCGTCGTCGAAGGTCCATCCGGCGTCGAGGGCCGGACTCGTCGTCGAAGGTCAGTCCCGGGTCGAGCGTGTCGGCCGCGTCGGCGTCCGGGGATGCGGCGTACGCGTCGGTGGGTTCGGCGTCGCGCAGCACCGGGGGCGGCGGTGGCGGTTCGGCGACCGGTGCCGCGACGGAGCCGTCCTGGGCGGGCCAGCTCTGTGTGGCGATCGCCGTCGGCTGGCGGATCGCTCCGGCGACCGAGGCGAGCAGCTCGCCACACTCGGGGCACGACAGGCGCCCGTAGGGCACCTCGGACCCACAACCTCCGCAGACGATCGACTGCGCCATGCGTGCTTACCTCGTGTCCGGATCGACCCCCCGGGGCCGAAGGTCGGCCAGCGTCGCAGATTCGGGCTCGATATTCCTATCCCCCGCTCGGCCGGGCGCGACTGCCCCGAACGTCCCGGCCAGCTCGACGGTCCAGGCGGCCGCCCGCCAGGCCGATACGGCCCCGATGAGGACCAGCCCGCCGACCCACAGGACCACGAACAGGAGGAGCACGACGATCGACAGGACGGCGCCGGCACCCGTGCCCAGGGCGGCTCGGAGCGCCTCCCAGACCGTCGCGGCGGCGGCCGCCGACGGGACCGCGACCGCGATGAGGGCGAGCAACGGCAGCCCTTCGACCACCAGGGAGCGGAGTGGGTGGCGGAGGAGCCGTCCGAACCCCAGCAGCACCGCCCGAGCCGGACCGTCGCGCCCCAGCACGACCCGCCGGGCCGCCACCGAGCCGACCATGCCCCCCAGCAGCCAGGTGACGCGCGATCGCCATCAGGGCGTCCGGGGCGCCGGCTGCGACCCGAACGACCAGGGGCGTGGCGGTCCCCGAGGGGACCGTGAGCTCGCGGTAGGCGACCGACACGAGCCTGGTCGATCCCCAGGCGAGCGCCACCGCGAGGGGGACGAACGCGATCAGCCGGGCGGCCAGGATCCGGCCGGCGAGACCGAGGCCACCGGTCGGGACCGCACGCCGGTCCGGGTCGGTGGCGATCTCCTCGTCCGTGGCCACGATCCCGATGAGCTCGGCCTCGGCGCGCGCGCCGATCAGGCCGCCGAGGAGCAGCCAGGCAAGCGTCGCCACGGCCGCGCTGCCCACGAGCAGGACGATGCCGGCGGCGTCGCCCGTGAACACGATCGTCGTGATGGCCGGCGCGAGCACGTTGGCCAGGCCGACCGCGCTCGGGATGACGACGATCGGAGCCAGCACGAGCAGCAGGCCGCCGCGGACGAGGAAGGCAGCGAGCGCGAGGGGCCAGGTGGCCGGCCGGCCGAGCGTGACCAGGAACGACGCCACGAGCGTCGCCCCGAGGCTCATGGCGTCGGGCTGGTCGATGGACCGGGCGACGGGACGCCGATGCCCGGTGCGAGCGCATCGAGCGCTTCGAGGGCGGCGTCCACGTGGTCCATCTCCTCACCGTAGCGGGCGAAGTCGCCGTTGCGCAGCGCCTGCTGGGCGAGGTCGAAATGGGCTTTGGCGTACTCGATGAGCCCGGTCACGTCGGTCGGCATGGGTCCGCTCGGAGCCGCGCTCGGGATCGGTGTCGACGATGCACCGGGGCTCGGCGATGCGCCCGGACTCGGCGACGGCGCGGGCGCGGGCGGTGGCGACTCGCCGTCACCCTGGCTCTCGGCGATGAGGAGCAGCCGGAGGGCCTCGCTGAGCGACTGTCCCCAGACCACCTCTCGCGGGGAGGCCACGATGATCCGCCGGAACTCGGGGAACGCCGAGCCGGTCGACTGCAGGTAGACCGGCTGCAGGTAGATGAGCGAATCGCCGACCGGGACCACGATCAGGTTGCCGCGGATGACGGTCGACCCGGACTGGTTCCAGAGCGTGAACTGCTCGCTGATGACCGGGTCCTGGTCGATCCGCGACTCGATCTGTCCCGGGCCGAAGATGGTCGTGTCGGCCGGGAATCGATACGTCCGCGTGGCGCCGTAGTTCGGTTGGTCCATCCGGGCGGCGACCCAGGCGATCATGTTCAGCCGGCCCACGGGGACCATCGGCTGGAGCAGCAGGAACTCGGCCTTCGGCTCGCCGGGCATGCGCATGACGACGTAGTAGGCCTCGGACGGGAGGGTCTGCTCGCTGGTCTGGCCGCTCGGCACGGTCCAGACGTCGTTGCCCGCGAAGAAACGTTCGGTGTCGAGGACGTGGTACCGGCCGTACATGCCGGTCTGGATGTTGAACAGCTCCTCGGGAACGCGCAGGTGGTTCAGCGCTCCGGCCGGCAGCGACGACATCGGCTCGAACATCGTCGGGAAGATCCCCTGGTACGCCCGGATGATCGGATCGTCTGGGTCGGAGACGTAGAAGTGCGTCGTGCCGTCGTACGCGTCCATCGTGATCTTGACGCTGTTGCGGATGTAGTTGATGGGGCCGGTGTGCAGGCCGGTGCTGGGCAGGCTCGCCGGGTTGAACGACTGGGCATCCGGGAATCGGTCGCTCGTCGTGTACGCGTCCTGGACGTAGACGAGCCGACCCTCGTCGTTGACGACGAGGTAGGGGTCCTTGTCGTAGGCCAGGAACGGGGCGATGCGCGGCAGCCGGTCGGTCAGGAAGCGATGCATCAGCAGCTGGCTTTCGGCCGTGACCTGGTCGCTGATGAGCAGGTCGATGTCGCGGAAGCGGGCGGCGAAGAGCAGCCGCATCAGGGTCGTGTCGAGCTTGATCCCGGTCGTCCCCGTCCAGCGCGTCGACGTCCCGTCACCGGCAGCGCCCTCGCCCTCACCGGTCGGGTAATCGAACTCGGCCTGGCGGGCGCCGGTGATCACGTACGAGGTCGGCTGCTCGCCGAAGTAGATGCGCGGCTCGGTGATGACCGGAGCGCCGGGCGTCGAGACCGGCGGCATGTTGCTGACGAACAGGCGCGGCTGGCCCTCGTTGGCGACCTCGTTGACCGGTGACATCGCCAGGCCGATAGCCGTGGGTGTAGATGATCCGTTCGTTGACGAAGCCGGACGTGCCCTCGGCCTGCTTGAGGTCGAGCTCGCGGCCCGACAGCATCACCTGACGCTGGACGTCGTCGATCTCGTAGCGATCCGTGTCGACGTCCGGGAAGGTGTAGTAGCGACGGATCGTCTGGAGCTGGTCGAACGTGTCGCCGAGCGGCCGGTAGTCCCACAGCCGGGCGTTGCGGAACGTGTCCTCGTCGTTGGCGATGGCTTCCTCGGTCAGGATCGCCTCGCCCTGGAAGGAGCGGTCCTCCCACGTATCGAGCCCGAACGCCAGCCGGGTCATCGCGATGTTGTTCGCGATGTAGCGGTCCTCCTGGGCGAACTGGTTGGGCTTGACCGTGAAGAACTGGACGCCCTCCGGATAGGCCCGGCCGATGATCAGGGCGGCCAGGATCCAGACTCCGACGGTCAACGCCAGCGGCCAGACCAGCCGGGTGAACGCCGCCCCGACCAGGAACGCCGCCGCCAGGCCGGACAGGACGGTCAGGACGTCGTACGCGAAGAACTGGGCGTGCTGGTCCGTGTAGCTCACGCCGGTCGCGATGCCGCGGACGCTGTACGACAGCTCGTACTTGTCGAGCTGGTAGCCGAACGCCACCGACAGCAGGAACAGCCCGCCGAGGACGGCGAGATGGACGCGGACCGGCGTGGCGAAGACCAGGCTGCCGCGCGTCGCCCCGACGAGATAGCGCGCCCCGACGACGACCAGCGTCGCCACCACGATCGCGTTGAACAGCGACTGGATGAAGCGCAGGAAGGGCAGCTCGAACAGGAAGAACCCGATGTCGCGGTTGAAGATCGGGTCGACGACCGCGGTCGCGGTCTGGGGGGAGAACGGGACGCGATGCTGCCAGAGGAGCACGGTCTCCCAGGCGGAGGCCACGGTCCCCGCGACCGCCAGCGCGATGAACACGCTCACGATCACGAGCACGACCCGGGCGATCGGGGTCAGGTCGGGTATGTCCTGGGCATCGAAGGCGATGGCCCGGGAGTCATCCATCGGCGGTCGGCGGCCGCCGCCGGCACGGGCCTGCGCACCCTGCTGGGCCGCCTCGTTGAGCCGCTCGAAGAGCGACCCGAGCGACCCGCCGCGGCGGTCCGGGTCCGACGGTGGGATCAGCCGGCCGGCGACCCACAGGTTGCCGAACAGGATGGCCAGGGTGCCCAGCCCGGCAAGCGCGAACAGCCCGGCCTGCGCGCCGATGCGCGTCCAGAACACGCTGTCGAAGCCGACGCTCTGGTACCAGAGCGCATCCGTCCACAGATCGAGACCGAAGCTGAAGAGCCCGATGAGGACGATCGCGGCGATCCCGAACAGGATCCAGCCGATGCGCCGTCCGTTCCCGCCGCCTCGGTCGTCCTCGTCGACGACCAGACGCGGCCGGCGGGGCGGTGAAGGCTCGTGCGGTGGCGGCGGACGGTCGTCCGTCGCGTCGTCCCCGTCGCCATCGTCCGTGTCGGCGTCGGCGCGGTCGGGATCGTCGTCGTCCGGGTCGGGACCGACCTGGCGCGCGCGCTTGGGCGCTCCCGCGTCGGGGTCCTCGCCACGTGCGATGGCTTCCCGGCGGCGGAGCTCCTCGAGAAAGTCGTCGAACAGGTCGCGCATCAGCCCCGCGAGTCTAGCCGTTCCCGGTCGCAGGGGCCGTCAGGGCTTGGCCAGGCCTTCGACGGCGCGACGGAACGCGGCGAGGACGGTGTCCGCGAGTTCGTTGGGCCGCATGGCCGCGGCCCGCGCCGGCTCGAAGCGGAAGGCCGCCCGGATGGCCAGCGGCGACCGCCACGGGCGGGTGACGTCGTCGGGCGGCACGAGGGCACCGACCCGCAGCTGAAGCCGCCCGGCGTCCTCGAGGATCATCCCGCTCAACGCCCCGGCCAGCGCCGGACCGAGGCGCGCCAGCGGTGGATCGGGCGGCGGGCCGGCGGCCGGAGCCACGTCGCGGAAGCTGACGACGCCGTCGTCATCGGTGACCCACAGGAGGGTCAGCCACCAACCGTCGGGGGCGTCGGACGGACGGGCCATGCCCGCGCGCAGGACGCGGTCGCCGATGCGGACCTCGTGCTCACGCAGGAACGACGGACCGGGCGGGGGCAGACGGTCGGGCACCGCGGAAGGATAGCGGGCGTTCGCCGCAGCACCGTGCGCGGCTCCTGGCGGCGCCGCGGCGCGGCGCCGGAGGTGGTCAGGCGGTGGTGGTCGTGGCCTCGTCGTCGGGCGTCGTCGCGTCGGCGGCGGTCGCCGTGTCGGCGGCGGCGTCGGGCGCCGGAGCATCGGCGGGAACGGCGGCCTCGACGGTCTCGGCGTCCGCGCCGAGCGGATCGTGCTCGATGCGTTCGTCGATGGAATCGAGGTTGGCCGACACGGCGTCGAGCTCGGCCACGACAGCGTCGGCGGCCGCGGCGTCCTCGGGGGTCGCGTCGTCGAGCCGGCCTTCGACGGTCGCCTCGGCCCGCATCGCGTCGGCCTCGGCCTGGAGGTTGGCGACCTCCGCCTCGAGCTCGAGGCGGAGGATCTCGCGGCGGACGTCGATGTCGGGCGGGGCGAGCGCCCCGGCATCGCCGGTGGTCGGCGCCTCGTCGGGGTAGTCGCCGCTGATCCACGACAGGAGACGGCTGCGCTGGCGCTTGACCGGCTCCTTGGCGCGCACGATGGCCGCCGCGTCGATCGCGGTCAGGCCGGGCAGCGAGGGATCCGTGGCGGCATCACCGGTCAGGGTGGCGCCACACGACGGGCAGTTCTCGGGCGCGCCGTCGTACGTCGCCGAGCACCAGGGGCAGATGGACGCGGTGGGCTCACCCGCAGGGGGCGTCTGGTCGACCATGGGCGGAATGCTACCGCCTCGCGCTGGCTCCGGAATACCCCACAGGTCCGGGGTCGTCTGCCCGGCCGGGCTACGCGCGGGGTCGCCCTACTCCCACTCGATGGTCGCCGGCGGCTTGGAGGAGATGTCGTACACCACCCGGTTCACGCCCGGGACCTCGTTGACGATGCGCGACGAGATCTTGCCCAGGACGTCGTAGGGGAGCTTGGCCCAGTCCGCCGTCATGCCGTCCTCGCTCGTGACGGCGCGGATGGCGACGACGTTGGCGTAGGTCCGCCCGTCGCCCATCACGCCGACGCTGTTGATCGGCGTGAGGATCGCGAAGCTCTGCCAGAGCGAGCGGTACAGCCCCGCACCCTTGATCTCGTCGATGACGATCCAGTCCGCCTCGCGCAGCGTGTCGAGCCGCTCGGCCGTGACCTCGCCGATGATCCGGATGGCGAGCCCCGGGCCCGGGAACGGCTGGCGCAGGACCATCGCCTCGGGCAGGCCCAGCTCCAGGCCGACCTTGCGGACCTCGTCCTTGAACAGGTAGCGCAACGGCTCGATGAGCTGGAAGCGCAGGTCGGCCGGCAGGCCGCCGACGTTGTGGTGGGTCTTGATCTTCTGGGCGGCCTTGGTCTCCGAGGTCGCGCTCTCGATGACGTCGGGATAGAGCGTGCCCTGGGTCAGGAAGTCGATGGCGCCGATCTTGAGCGCCTCTTCCTCGAACACCCGGATGAACTCGTCGCCGATGATCTTGCGCTTCTGCTCCGGATCCTCGACGCCGGCCAGCCGGGCGAGGAAGCGCTCGCGCGCATCGACCATGACCAGGTTCATGCCGAGATCGCGCTCGAAGGTGACGCGCAGGAGCTCCGACTCCTTCTTGCGCATGAGCCCATGGTCGACGTAGATGCAGGTGAGCCGGTCGCCGACCGCCCGATGGACGAGCGCCGCGGCGACGGCCGAGTCCACGCCGCCCGACAGGGCGCAGATGACCTTGCCATCCGACCCGGTGGCCACGGCGTGGCGGTCGACCCGGTCGCGGATGCCGGCGACGGTCGTGTCGATGAAGTTGGCGGCGGTCCACGACGGCGTGACCCCGGCGATACCGACCACGAAGTTGCGCAGCACGTCGCGGCCGCGCGGGGTGTGCACGACCTCGGGGTGGAACTGGATGCCGTACAGGTTGCGGTCGGCGGCCTGGAGCCCGGCGAAGGGCGTGCTGTCGGTCTGGGCCGTCGGGCTGAAGCCCTCGGGCAGCCGCGTGATGGAGTCGCCGTGGCTCATCCAGACGGGCTGGTCGCGATCGATGCCGGCGAACAGCGCCGCATCGGGGCTGGTGATGACGACGTTGGCCGGACCGTACTCGCGGTGCGACGCCGGCAGGACGTCACCGCCGAGCTCGTGGGCCATGAGCTGCGCCCCGTAGCAGATGCCCAGCACCGGGATGCGCCCGCTCCAGACGGCGCCGTCGGGTCGCGGGGCGCCCTCGTCATAGACGGACATCGGACCGCCGGACAGGATGATCGCGCGCGTGCCGCGGCGCTCGAGCTCCTCGTAGGACGTGTCGTGCGGCAGCAGCTCCGAGTAGACGTCGAGCTCGCGCACGCGTCGCGCGATGAGCTGGGCGAACTGGCTGCCGAAGTCGAGGACGACGACCGGGCCGTCGGTCGCGTCGGCGTCAGAGCGCTCGGGGGACGGGGCCTTGAGCGCGGTCTCGAGATACGCCTCCACCTCGGCGTCGTCCGGGGCGAGGACCCGGTGCCCGGCATTCGCGGCCTCGCCGTGCACCGTCTTGCCCCGATCAGGGTGTGTCGCTGACCCCTCGGTGTCCGCCAATGCCGCCCTCCGCCTGCCGTACCACCCGCCGGGCACCAGTGTACCGGCCCGGGAGGGAGGACCCCGGGCCGGGTGGTTGCGATGGCGGTCCGATCAGCCGCCGAGCACCTCGCGGATGGCATCGGCGATGGCATCCGGGCGCTCGAACGGCATCTCGTGGGTCGCCCCGTCGACCTTGACCAGCTTGCCGGCCGTCGATCGCGCCGCGAGCTCCTCCTGGAGTTCCCAGTAGATGCGGACCATCGTCGCGCCGAGGGTGGCATCGAACCCCTCGCTGACGCCGCTCGTGTCGCCGGCGGCCAGGACGACCAGCGGCGCATCACGGAAGTCGTCGGTCCCGAGCGCCTCGGCCGCGCTGTCCGCGATCAGCAGCCCCTCGGGGTTCTGCGCTGGGTCCTGCTCGAAGGTCACCGGGTCGGTCCTGGTGAGATGGATCGCCTCGGGCTCGCCTGACGCCTCGGGCGGCAGGGCCTCGAGCCAGCGCTGGCTGGCAGCGGGCGGCCGCACGTCGACGAAGACGGCCCCGACGACATCGTCCGGGTGCTCGTCGGCATGGACCATCACGTTCCAGCCCCCGACGGAGTAGCCGACCAGCACGTACGGCGGCGGGATCTTCGCGGCGGTCAGCAGAGCGCGCAGATCGGCGACCTGGTCGGTCGTCGTCCGCCCGCCGGCGACCGGCGGGCTCTGTCCGTCCCCCGCGCGATCGTAGGCGCACGCCCGGACCGAGCCGTCGAGCTCGTGGATGACGTCGCTCCACTGCCCGGCGTCCCCGCCGAGGCCCGATTCGAAGATGACCGTCGGCCGGCCGGGCGTCGTCGGTCCGACACAGAGGAGGTGCATGGTCCGGCCGCCGCCCATGTCCACGTCGGCCAGGAGATCCGTCCCGCTCGACGCGGCCCCAGGGGTCGCGGCCGGGTCGTGGCTCGCGGGCGGGGCGGCCGAGGTGTCGGCCGCTGCCGGGCTGGTGGCCGCCGGCGACGATCCGGCGCCCCCGCAACCTGCGAGAAGCGTGAATGTTGCCGCGACGGCGACGATGCTGATGATGCGACGCATGGTCCGCCTCCTCGATCCGTCGGCGACCATCGCCGACGTGCTGGATCCAGCGTCCGCCGCCACGGCGACGACGTCGTCCGGGCGAGCCGGGGGTCGGTCTCCGGGTTGGCCCTGACGCCGGGGTGACGGCGGTCCGTATCGTTGGGTCGGGTCGTGAACGAGGGGCGATCGGAGGCAGAGCGTGCGCAGCGGACCGGATGACACGAGGCGGGGACGGCGGTTCGGCGCGTTGTCGCGTGCCGCTGGCATCGCCCTCGTCGTGGTGCTCGTCATCGCGGCGTGCGTCGGCGGCACCGCACCGGCGCGCGGCACGGACCCGGCCAGCGGGTTCCCGTTCGGCGCCTACACGCAGGAGATCACGAACCCGGACCTGGGCCACGTGCGCATCGACTGGGTATTCGGTCCCGACGGCCGTTTTGCCGAGATCCAGATCCCGCTCGATGGTCAGCCGCAACGCGGTCCGGCCGTACGCGGCACCTACACGGTCGCCGGCGACACGCTCACGATCGCCACCTCGTGGCCACCCGACTGGGGGACGAGCGAGCACCGCTGGCGGATCGACGGCGACGCCTTGTGGACGGTCTTCGTCTCGTCGGACATCCCGGACGATACCGACTGGTTCACCGAGCTCGGTACCCGACCTTGGAAGCCGGTCGGATGACGACCGAGGCCGCCGCCCGGCGCGTGCTCATCGTCGACGACCACGCCGGCTTCCGCGCCACCCTGCGTCGCGTCCTGGAGGCCGACGGATGGCAGATCGTCGGCGAAGCGGCCGACGGCGCGACCGCGGTCCGGCTGGCGGCCACGCTCCGACCCGACGTCGTCGTCCTCGACATCGGCCTGCCCGACATGAACGGGTTCGTGGTCAGCGACCGCCTGGCGGCACGCGACGATGACGGCGACGCGCCCGCGGTCGTGCTCGTGTCGAGCCGGGATGCGCGGGCCTATGGCGACCGGATCAGCGCGAGTGGCGCTCGGGGGTTCGTCGCGAAGGGCGACCTGGACGGCCCCGCTCTCGGCGCGGTCCTGGCAGGCGCCCGATGACGCGGGCGGCGATGTCGACCGCGACCGTGACCGCATCGTCGACCACGCGACGGTTCTGGCTCCTGGCCATCGGCGTCGCCGCGCTCGTGCTCGGGCCCGTTGCGACCGCGCAGCTCACGCTGACCGCGCCCCGCAGCCCGGCCCTGCTGCTGGCGGATGTCGCGGTCGGCTGGTCGATGATCGCGACCGGCCTGATCATCGCCGACCAGCGACCCGGCAACCGGATCGGGCCGTTGGCCGTGCTGACCGGTTTCGCCTGGTTCGCGGGTGACGCGACCTCGGCCGATTCGGCGGTCGTGGCCTTTCTCGGGGGGACGACCCACGGATGGTTCGATCCGCTGTTCGCGCTCGTGATCCTGGCTTACCCGACGGGCCGGTTCGAGCGGCGCCCGGAGCGTCTCCTGGCCATCGGGTTCGTCGCGGTGCAGCTCGGCTGGACGCTCACCAAGGCGGTCGCCCTCGCGCCCATCGCCTGGTGGCCGTGCCCCGATTGCCTCGACACGGTCGACGCGTGGATCGCCGCCCAGGACGCGATGGCTCACGATCGGCCGGGTCGAGACCGCGGCGCTCACCGCGCTCAGCCTCGGCGTCCTTGGGCTCCTGATCGTCCGCTGGGCGCAGGCGAGCGGCGCCGCCCGTCGGCGGCGGGCGCCGGTCGTGGCGGCGGGCGTCGTGCTCGCCCTCGGGTTCACGGGCGGGTTCCTGCTCCAGACGCTCGTGCCGGCCAGTGCCCGTACCGCGGAGGGCGAGCTGCGGGTCCTCGTGCTGGCCATCCTCCGGATCGGCGTCGCCGTTGGGCTCCTGCTTGGCGTGCTGCGCGACACCGCGGCACGGGGACGGATCGCCGACCTCGTCATCGGGCTGGGCGATCTCCCGTCGATCGCCGTGCTCGAAACGTCGCTGCGCGATGCCCTGGGCGACCCGTCGGTGCAGGTCTATCGCTGGGACGTGGCCCTCGCGGGCTTTCGCGATGCCGATGGCCGGCCGGCGACGCCGCCCGACGACGGTCCGGCCCGCGCGGTCGTCGCCATCGATGACACCGGAGCCGAGGCGCCCGGCCTGCGCATCGCCCTCGACCCGGCCCTGCGCGACGACCCCGGCCTCGTCGCGGCGGCCGTCGCCGCCATCCGTCTCGCCGTCGAGAACGAGCGGCTGCAGGCCGAGGTGCTGGCCCAGCTGGACGACGTGCGGGCGTCGCGGGCCCGCATCGTCGAGGCCCAGGATGTCGAGCGCCGCCGGCTGGAGCGCGACCTGCACGACGGCGCCCAGCAACGGCTCGTCTCGCTCCAGCTGTCGCTGCAGCTGCTTCGCCGCCAGCTCGACGACGGTACGGATCCCGCCGTGCTCGCCGAGGTGGACGCCGCCTCCGCCGAGGCCCGCGCCGCCGTGACCGAGATCCGCGAGCTGGCCCGCGGCGTCCATCCGGCCATCCTGACCGAGGCCGGGCTCAGCGCGGCGTTGACGTCGCTCGCCGAACGGTCGCTCGTGCCGGTCACGGTCGACAGCACGGTGGAGGGGCGGCTGCCGCCGCCCGTCGAGGCGACCGCCTACTTCGTCGTCGCCGAGGCGCTGACCAACGCGGCGAAGCATGCCGATGCCACGCGGGTCGACGTCCGCGCTCGGCGCGACGGGCCGGACCTCCGCCTCGAGATCACCGACGACGGTCGCGGCGGTGCGTCGACCGACGGCGGGACGGGACTGCGCGGTCTCGAGGATCGGGTCGCCGCGCTCGGCGGCACGTTCCGGCTGACGAGTCCACCGGATGGCGGGACGAGGATCGTGGTGGAGCTGCCATGCGCGTCGTCCTAGCCGAGGACAACGTCCTGCTGCGCGAAGGCGTCGCCCGCGTGTTGCGGGACGGTGGGTTCGAGGTCGTCGGCGCCGTGGGCGATGCGACCGCGCTGCTCGATCTGGTCGCGACGAGCCGGCCCGACATCGCGATCGTGGACATCCGCATGCCACCGACCTTCACGGACGAGGGGCTGCGGGCGGCGGAGGCGCTGCTGGCCGCGTCCCCGCCGACGCCGGTCGTCGTCCTGTCGCAGGCCGTCGAGCCGGCCCATGCCGTGCGCCTCCTCGCCGATGGTCGGACCGGCGTCGGTTATCTGCTCAAGGACCGGGTCGCCGACGTCGATGAGCTGCTCGACGCGGTTCGGCGGGTGGCGCGCGGCGGCACGGCGATCGATCCAGAGGTCGTGGCCGTGCTCGTCGGCCGGCGGCGCGACCGCGACGCGCTGGTCGAGCTCACGCGAGCGCGAGACGGCGGTCCTCCGGCTCATGGCCGAGGGCCGCTCGAACGGGGCGATCGCGACCGCGCTCGGCGTCGGGGAGAAGACGGTCGAGACGCATGTCGCCCACATCTTCTCGAAGCTCGGGCTGGAGCCACAGACCGACGACCATCGCCGCGTCCTCGCTGTCCTTACCTGGTTGCGCGTGCACTGACAGGCCCGCGAGTGGTCAGTCGCGGTTGCGCATCGCCTCGGCGGCCATCGACAGGTACGCCTCGAGCTCGGCCGCGACGTCGTCGGGCGGCGCGACCGTGGTCAGCGCCGCGCGCATGTGAACGAGCCAGCGATCGCGTGCGGCGCCGTCGATGGCGAACGGCGCGTGGCGCATCCGCAGCCGTGGGTGCCCGCGCTCCTCGTCGTAGGTCCGCGGACCGCCCCAGTACTGGGCAAGAAACAGGGTGAGCCGGTGCTGTGCGGGGGCGAGGTCGGCCTCCGGATAGAGCGGCCGCAGGACGTCATCACTCGCCACGCCCGCGTAGAACGCGCTGACCAGCGCCTCGAAGAACGCCATGCCGCCGGCGCGCGCGTACAGGGTCGTCTGGTCGATCACGGGTGGAGCATACGGACTTGCCGGGCGCAGGGCCGCGGGTCGCGGGGTCACGGGGACACCCGCGGCGGGCCGCGGATGGCGCCGGCCTCGCCGGCGTCCGCGGTCAGCGCCGGGCGCGCGTGGGGCGGGTCCGACGCGTCGTGCGCTCGGGGCCACGCAGGTTCGCGGCCGCGAGGTCGAGCAGCGCGAGCGACCCGATCGCGAGGATCACCAGGCTGAGCGTGTCCATGACCGGAGGATGCGCGTCTCCCTGACGCCACGACATCCGGCGAAGGTCCTCTGCGGGTCCTGGCCGGATGACGTAGACGCGAGGCGGAGCGAGGGGCCGTGCGGCGGCCCGGGACGGGCTGCAGGTCAGGCGGCGACGGCCACGAACCGCCGCGGGGAGACCATCGGAGCGAGGGCCTGCTCGATGGGCGAGGCGACCCGGACGACCCGCGTCTGGCGGTAGGTCGCGACCGGCCGGAACGGCTTGAGGGCGAAGCGCGTGGCGACGAGCCACGAGCCGATCATCCAGACGAAGAAGCCGACGCTGCTGGCACCTGACGCGCCGACGACCGGCTCACCGGCTCGGGCGATCATGAGGATCGCGAACACCGAGGCACCGATGCCCGCGGCCGCGAGGTAGGCCACCAGCGCGCCACTCCAGCGACGTCCGCGGATGAGCCCGTAGACCGCCACGAAGTGGGCGAGACCGGCCGCGATCGCGATGATCGTCAGCCAAGCGATGAGCGGGCTGGCGAGGTCCGACTGCGGGGCGACGAGCGTCCCGAAGGCGAGCACGGCCAGGCCGTTGATGATCGTGACGAACGCGGCGAACCCGCGGGTCCCGCGATGGAAGCGGATGGGATCCCAGGTGCGGTCAGGCGCGGTCATGCATCGACTCCAGTCGTGGGCGGGGTCCAGGTCCAGGCGGGATCGGGAGCGATGATCCGATCCGCGGTCTCGCCGGTGCGCCGGGCGAGGTCGGCGAAGAAGGCGGCCCGCCGATGGGACACGAAGCGCGCGTCCTTGCACGGGCAGCCGTCGACGAGGCAGGCGCGACTCACGACGGGCACGACGGGCGCGGGCACGGTGGCCGTGGTGGCGCTGGCCTGATCCGGGTGGAACATCGCGTCTGACTCCTTCCTCATCGTTCCGCCGGCTGGTGCCGGGGTCCGATGCAGGCAGGATGGTCCCGGCCCCGCGCGACCGGCATCGACGCCGGGCGCCAAGGCGCATGGACGGATGTCAGTCGCCGGGCGCCGTCTCCAGGCGACGCTTGAACGCCTCGACGTCGAGGGCCGCCGCACGCTGGACCTGCGGCGCGACCATCGATTCGAAGATGCGGAAGCGGAGCGGCACGTCGATGCGCGCCGACCAGCGCAGTCGGGTGTGCCCGCCCTCGACGGACCGGAGCGCGGCATCCAGCTCGGTCTTGATGCCATCCGCGTCCTTGCCCGCCACCACGAAGCGGGTCGGTGGCTCGAGCGCCGTGACGGTCGCCTGGACCGTGCTCGCGCGGCCGGCCGCGCGCTGCTCGATCGTCAGGCGGTCGCCGGCCGACGGCGCTGCGGCGGTCGGCCTGGTCACCTGGATGATGCCGGTCGCGATGAGCCAGGACGGCCACTGGTCGAGGTCCACGAGGGCGGCGAAGACGTCGTCGATCGGCCGGGCGACGTCCGTCTCGATGACGACCTTGATGCTCATGCGCGGTCCGCGGCGGCGGCCGTGATCGGGACGAGGCGGAACGACGGCCCGTTCCCGAGGCCCTCCGAGGAGGTGCCGTAGCGCAGGATCAGCTCGCGCACGACGCGGCCGTGATCCGCCCGCTCGAGCGGCTCGGCGATCGCTTCGAACCAGCGGTCCGCGATCTCGACGCTGACGGCCGGATCCGCGAGCAGGTTGTGCCCCCACGCGGTATGGGCGTCGTTGGCCGCCACGAGGATCGAGCCATCGGGCTCATCGACATATCCCACCGCGACGTCGCGCGGCTCGACCACTGATCCGGCCGATCGTCACGAGATGCGCGACCCGGCCCAGCGCGACCAGTTCCTGCTCCATCGGCCGCAGCCGGCCCGCTTCGGGCCTCAGCGGGCGCGCTGCCAGGACTTGCCCTCGGTCTGGGTCGATGGTGCGTAGACCATCTCGACCGCCTGCATCTCGCGGATCGTGCGGGCGCCGAGCGCCGCCATCGACTGGCGCAATGCGCCGACGAGGTTCTCGCTGCCGTCGGTCACGTGGGCCGGCCCGTCGAGGATCTGCTGGAGCGAGCCGGTCGTGCCGACCTTGATGCGGGTCCCCCGTGGGAGCGTCGGCGAGGGCGCGGCCATGCCCCAGTTCGTGCCGCGACCGGGCGCCTCCTCGGCCTTGGCCAGCGGCGAGCCGATCATGAGCGCGTCCGCACCGGCGGCGATGGCCTTGGCCAGCTCGCCACCACGGCGCATCCCGCCGTCGGCGACGACCGGGACGTAGCGACCGGTCTCGTTGAAGTAGGCATCGCGGGCGGCCGCGACGTCGCTGATGGCCGTCACCTGCGGCACGCCGATGCCGAGGACCTCGCGGGTCGTGCAGGCCGCGCCCGGCCCGACGCCGACGAACACGGCCGCGGCGCCCTGCTCCATCAGCTGGAACGCCGCCTCGGCATTCGTCGTGTTTCCGACCGCGACCGGGATCGGCATGTAGCGGGTGAAGTCCTCGAGCGACAACGGGTCGTAGCCGGTCGCGAGATGTCGGGCGCTGCTGACCTGGCTCTGGACGAGGAAGAGATCCGCGCCGTGCTCCGCGCAGAACGGACCGAAGCGGCGGGCCGCGCCCGGGGTGGCCGCGACGGCCGCCTTCGAGCCGGCCGCGTGGATCGCCTCGAGCCGCGCGGCGATGAGGTCTTCGCGGATCGGCTGCTGGTAGACCTCGGCGAGCAGTGACTGGACCTCGCCGTCCGGCGCCGTCGCGATGCGCTCGAGGATGTCGTCAGGGTCGTCGTAGCGGGCCTGGACCCCTTCGAGGTTGAGGATGGCGAGACCGCCGAGGCGGGCGAGCTCGCCGGCCATCCGGACGTCGACCACGGCGTCCATGGCCGCGGCGAGGATCGGGATGCGCAGCTCGATGCCGCAGAAGGTCTGGGTCAGGTCCACATCGGCCGGCTCGACCGTGTCGGTGCCGGGCGCGAGCGAGACGTCCTCGAAGCCGTACGTCGGCCGGATGGTGTCGACCTTGGAATGGAAGACCCGGCGCGCCGCCGCCGGTGAAGCCTCGGTTCGCTCGATCACGTGGCCCTCCTGCGCCGCCTCACGGATGGGCTGCCTCTTGACGGCGAGTCTACCGCGACTCGGGTCGCCGAAGGGTTGCGACCCGGGAGCGACGTCGCGCGAGCCCAGAACGAGCAGCGCCTACCAGCGCGTCAGCTTCGGCGATCCGAGGTCCGTGCCGGCCCGGGCGCCCTCGAGCGTCAGCTCGAACCAGCCCGCTCGCTCGGGCTCGGACAGGTCGTCGCGGATCCGTTCGATGGCGGTCCGATAGCCGGGCCAGATGACCTGCTGATGGGCTTCCTCGAGGTCGTGCCAGCGGGCATCGTCGTGCTCGTTCGACAGCCGCAGCTCGGCCTGGGGCCTCGTCCGGACGGCGAAGACGGCCGACGTCACGATCGCGTCGAACGACGGCTCGTGGAACTGGTTGACGAGGTCAAGGTCGTAGAACGCCTCGATGTCGTCCGGCCCGAAGCCGGTCTCCTCGAGCAGCTCACGCAGGGCGCCGGCCGTGACCCGCTCATCGGGCTCGAGCGTTCCGGAGACGCACTGCCACAGGCCCTCCAGGATGCGGCCCGGGGAACGGCGGATGAGCAGGATCTCGGGGCGCTCGACGCCACGCGCCGTCGTCCCGACGCGGTACACCCAGCAGTCGATGAGATCGGGACGGAAGGGACTCATGTCCGCAGCGTACCTGTCAGGCGATGGACTTGTTCGAGATGCATGAGGTCGTGCATGCCGGCGAACAGCAGCCACTCGCCGCAACGGAGCCGGCCGATGATCGGGTGCACGAGCGGACACGGGTCCGATTCGTGCCCGGCGACCGTCCGCGCGGACCGCTCGATGATGCGCTGGCTCTGGGCGATCCGTCGCCGCAGGCCCTCGCGCTCGGCGTCGGCCGGACCCGGGATGCCGGGGACGACGACGGGGGCATCCGCCGGGAAGGTCCCGGCCGCGGCCCGGGCGGCGGCCAGGACCAGGCCGGCCCGGGCGTCCGCCGCATGCCCGAGCGCCTGGGCCACGTTCCAGTCCTCTTCCCCACCGGGCCGCCGCAGATCGGTCTCGTCGAGTCCGTCGACGATCACCAGGAGGGCGTCGGCGAGGACCGCGAGCTGCGCGGTCAGGCCGGGCGCCGACCCGGGTCCGGACCGCCGGCGGACCTCACGACGGAGCGCCGAGCACCTCGCCGTCGTCGATGCCGCGCCAGGCGGCCACCACGTCGGGTGCGCCGGGTTCGAGGGCGTCGACCCAGCCGGTCATCGGTGGCCGTTGGCCATGCGCCATCGACTCCGGCCGCTGGCGCAGCCGCCACATCGCGATGATCCCGACGATCGGGCCGAGGGCCAGCAGCCCGAACGCGACGCGCCAGCCGGCGGCGTCGGTCGGGTCGAGCAGGCCGATGATGACGATCGTGATCGCGGTGAAGAGGAACCCGACCGCGGTCTGGAGCGACAGCGCGGAGCCGGCGGTCCCGGACGGGGCCAGCTCGGACACGGCCGCCGAGAACTGGGCCGAGTCGGCGATGACCGTGATCCCCCAGATGATCCCGAGCAGGATGACGAGCGGCGCGGGTGCGCCGAAGGCCAGTCCGACGAGGACGGCGCAGGTCCCGGACGCGGCCATCGCGACGATGGTCGTGGTGGTCCGCCCGACGCGATCCGCGATCGCGCCCGCGCCGATGCAGCCGATCACCCCGACGCCGACCACGACGAATGCCGCAAGGCTCGCGCTGGCGGGGTCGGTCATGCCCGACGCGGTGAAGCTCGCGACGAGGTAGAGCGGGACCCACGTCCACATCGCGAACAGCTCCCACATGTGCCCGAGGTAGCCGAAGTTCGCGAGCCGCACGGCCGGATCCGACCACGCGCGAGCGGCGATGCGCAGGGAGAACCGCGGCGACGGGACATCGAACGGGCCGGTCCGCACCCCGAACCACACGACGGCCGCACCGACGAAGCACGCGACGCTGGCGGTCGCGATGACGGCGTGCCAGTCCACGCCGGCCGCCGCACCGACCGCCCGGAACAGGAGCGGCGACGCGGTCCCGAGGGTCAGCGCGCCGGCCAGCACCCCGATCGCGAAGCCGCGCTCGCGACGGAACCAGCCCGCGGTCAGCTTCATCGCCACCGGGTAGGCCGCAGCGACCGCCACCCCAGTCAGGAAGCGGAACGGGAGCGCCGTCGCGAGATCGGTCGCGACGAACGCGAAGCCCAGGTTCGCGATACCGGCCCCGAGCGCACCCAGGGCGAACATCCGCGGCCCGGGGATGACGTCCGGCGCGCCGATGAGTCCGAGCCCGATGGCCGAGATCGAGAAGCCGACGAGCATCGCGACGAGCAGCCACGACACGCCGATCGGGTCCATCCCCCACTGCTCGCGCAGGACCGGCGCGACCGACGACGACGCGAACGATGGCGACATCGCGCACAGGATCCCGATCGAGATGAGGGTCAGCTGGCGCCAGCGTCGGGCGGGCTCGTCGGCGAGCGGGTTGATCCCGAGCGCCGGCACGACGGTCGGATCCGCGACGGCCGGTGCCGTCATGCCGGTCCCGGCTCGGCCGGGATGAAGGTGTAGACGACGCACGTGCCGCGCAGGACCTCCGTCCCGTCGGCGCGCCGGGCGACGCAGCGCAGGGTGGTGATGGGCTTGTCGGCCCGGGCATCGATGACCTCGGCCTCGGCCGTGACCGTGTCGCCGATGTACGCCGGCGCCGGGTAGTCCCACTCCTGGTGGAGGAAGACGCTGCCGGGCCCGGGCAGCACCTCGGCGACCAGCGCGTTGAACAGGCCGGTCGTCAGCCCGCCGTGGACGATGAGCGCGCCGGGCCGGACGCGTGCCGCGAAGTCGGCGTCGAAATGGAGCGGGTTGTGGTCGCCGGTGATGGCCGCGTACGCCTCGACGTCAGCGGCGCTGAACGTCCGGGTCCAGGTGCCGCGCGCCCCGATCGCGGGCGGCGTCCACGCCATGGCGTCGGCTACAGCCGCTCGAACCGCTCGACCGGGAGGACGAAGATCGTCGCCCCGCCGACCTCGACCTCGAGCGGATAGGGCATGAAGAACTCGCCCGGTTCCATGATCGGCGGCATCGGATTGACGACCTGCGTGCGCGACGTGCAGTGTCTCGCGGACGATGCCCATGACCTCGTCGACCTCGGCGTCCTCGACGCCCAGGAGGATCGTGGCGTTCGACTGCTTGAGGAAGCCGCCCGAGCTGTGCAGACGGGTCGCGCGGAACTCCTTCTCGAGCAGGGCATCGACGAGGGCGGCCGGCGTCCTCGTTGTGGACGATCGCGACGACGAGTTTCATCGCGCGGAGTATCCGTGCCGCGTCGCTGCCGGTCAACGCACGCTTCGGGCCGACCGCCGCGGTGTACGATGCGCGCTCCGAATCCCGAGAGCGTGCAGGAGTCCACCCGTGACCAGCGACGGTCCGTCCCGCGACCCCCGTTCCAGCCTGTCCGACGCCATCGCCGCCGCGACGCGCCGGCGCCGAGCTCGATGCCGACGCTGCAGGCGATCCTCGACGTCGGTGCCGCCGGTCTGGGCGCCGCCGTGGGCGGCCATCTTCCTCCAGGATCCCGACCGACCCGGCCTGACCCTCGCGGCGTCGACCGGCATGGCCGACGTCGCCCGCCTGGACGCCGACGTCAGGATCCGAGCCACCCGTTCACCGAGGCCGCGACCGGACGGGCCACGGCGTTCGACCGGTTCGGGTTGACCGCATCCGGCGAGGAGTTCGTCGGTGCCTACCTGCCCCTGCTCATCGCCAGCGGCGGTGTCGAGGTGTCGCTCGGGTCGATCGGTCTCGGCTGGGCGGCCCCGCGCGAGCTCGACGACACCGAGCGCGAGGTCACTCACCGCCCTCGCGTCGCTCGCCGCGCTGGCCGCCGACCGGGCGCGACTCGGCTCGACCGCCGTCGGAGCGCTCCGAGTGGTTCGAGCGGATGGCCCACACCGATCCGCTGACCGGACTCGCCAACGAGCGGACGGTCGCCCGCATCCTCGAGCTCGAGCTGGCCCGTGCCGGGCGGCAGGGCTCGGAGGTGTCGCTCGCCCTCTTCGACATCGACGACTTCCGGTCGGCCAACGCGACCGACGGCCACGAGGTCGGTGACGACATCCTGCGCCGGGTCGCGGCCGTCCTGGCCGAATCGGTCCGGCTCGTCGACACCGTCGGCCGCATCGGCGGCGACGAGTTCGTGCTCGTGGCCCCGGGCTCAGCCGGCGCGATGGTCGCCCGGCGGGTCCAGGACGGCATCGCGGCACTTCCCGCGGTCGCCGGGCGGAACGTGTCGGTGTCGGCGGGCGTGGTCCGCTTCCCCATCGACGGCGGCGACTCCGAATCCCTGATCGCGGCCGCGACGGCCACGCTCGAGCGGGCCAAGACGGCGGGCGCCGGCAGCGTCGCCGAGGCGGAGACGACCGGAGCCTGACCGGCGTTGGTCGTCGGTGGCGTGTAGCCCGGGCAGGACTCCGGCGCGTCTTTCGACAGCGGGAGGCTGCGGCCCGGACTCGCGCCCGCCTTTCGACCGCGGTCGGCCGCGAGAGCCCGACGCCTTGACCCGCCCGATATCGCCCCGACTGGTATCCCGGCGCGTTCGACGCGCGTTACGACGACGATCGGCGGCCGCCAACCGTGGGATCGCCGCTGCGCACGCTCACGATGCGTGGCTATCGTGCCAAGGCTGGGTCGGTACGACCGCGAAGCGCCCCAGTTACCAGTGCGGGCGATATTCGATGCGATAGCGCGAGAGAACCCGGCTGGCTCCCGTTGATCGATCGGCGTGCCTGGACGACACCTGGCCCGCGCCGATCAGCCGGTGGCTTGGTCGCCTCGCGCCGCGGTCAGCCGGCGGCGGTCGCCGTGGCCGGGCCGCCCGATACGACCGGCGAGCTTGGGGCGGTCGCGCCGGGCGCGGGCTCGAGGGTCAGGGCCAGCACCATGCCGGGCTCGGTGGGCAGGCCGGACGCCGTGAACGATGCGGTCCCGGCGAGCCGGCCGTGAAGCCGCCGATGGCGACCGGCACGCCGTCGCTGCCGATGACCCAGGCCTCGTAGACCTGGCTCCCGGTGGTCGGGTCGAGGTCGCGCATCGCCATCGTCACGTCACCACCGGCGCTGACCGCGGCGAGGCCGACTGGTCCGCTCCCGCCCGGCGGCAGGAGGATCGCCGTCAAGGCCCCAGGCTCGGCGGCGACATCGAGGACGGCGGCGACGTTGTCCTCGTAGGTCTTCGACGCGTTGACCTGCCCCTGGAGGACGAGGTTCCAGCCACCGAGCACGACGATCGCGAGGACGGCCGCGATCCGGAGGGCCCAGGTCGATCGCGACGTCCGGGTGCGGTCCGCGGCACGCGCCTGGCGCTCGTCGGCCGACGGGAAGGGGGTCGGCGCGCTGGCGTCGGCCGCAGCCGCCTCCGCGGCGGGTTCGGCTGTGGCGACGGCCTCGACTGGAGCGACCGCACCGGCCTCGCTCGCCGGCGATACCGCCACGGAGCGCGTCGCGAGATCTGCCGCCGCGGCGGCCATCAGCCGGCCTTTCAGTGCGGCCGGCGGCTCGACGACCGGCACGCTGGCATCGAGCGCCGGCACCACCGATCCGAGCTCGGCGATCTCGGCATGCGCGTCGTCGCACCCGGCCAGGTGCTCGCGCACCGCGGCCATCTCGTCGGCGTCGAGCGCGCCCAGGACGAAGGACGCGGCGAGGTCGCGGACCTCGTCGCAGCTGAGCCCGCCAGGGCGGGCGTCATCGCCGGGGAGCGGCGGCCGGACGTCGCTCACGACGACCCCTCCTCGAGCGCCCGGCGCATGGCGAGCAGCCCCAGCCGCATCCGGGACTTGATCGTCCCGAGCGGGGTGCCCGTCCGGTCGGCGATCTCCTGCTGGGTCAGCCCGCCGAAGTAGGCGAGCTCGATGGCCTCGCGCTGCGGGTCGGTCAGCACGTCGAGGGCGCCACGCACCGTGTCGGCATCGAGGCTCGCCGACACCTCGGCCCAGACATCGGGCACCTGGAACTGCGGCGGCGGGACGGCCTCCTGCTCGGGCAGCTCCGTGGTCGGGCGGCGCCGACGGATGGCATCGATGGCCCGGTGATGGACGATGGCCAGGAGCCAGGTCTTCACGCTGGCGCGGCCTTCGATGTAGCGGGCAGCGTTGCGCCACGCACCGAGGAAGGCGTCCTGGACGACATCCTCGGCGAGGGTCGCGTCGGCGGTGATGCGGTAGGCGATCGAGTAGGCCATCGTCTTGTATCGGTCGTACAGCTCTTCGAGTGCATCGAGGTCCCCGGCGGCGACACGGACCAGCACGGCCCGGTCCGCGTCGTCGGCGACGGTCGCGACGCGGAGCGGCAGCGGCCGGTCAGGGTCGCTCATCGGGTGGTGCGCAGCCCGACCGATTCTGGTTCATCGGCGGGCAAGCGTGTGTCGACCGCCGTCACCACCGCGCTGGCGACGTCGTCGATCGGACGCGTCGCATCGACGACGACGAATCGCCCGGGCTCCTGGACGGCCAGCGCGAGGAAGCCGTCGCGCACCCGTCGATGGAAGGCGAGGTCGTATTCGGCCTCGAACCGGGTCACGTCGTCGGGCGCCTTGCGCGCCAGGCCGGCCTCGACCGGCAGGTCGAGGACGATCGTCAGGTCCGGGGTCAGGCCGTCGGTGGCGACGTCGGCGAGCGCGCGCAGCCGGTCGAGCGGCACGCCGGCCCCGTAGCCCTGGTAGGCCAGCGTCGAGTCGGCGTAGCGCGCGCACAGCACCGTCGTGCCCGCCGCCAGGGCCGGACGGATGACCTCGCTGACGAGCTGCCGACGCGCGGCGTTGAACAGGAAGGCGTCGGTCAGCGGGTCGGTGGCCGCGCCGGCCGCGTCGCCGGTCCGGGCCAGCAGCACGTCGCGGACCCGCTCGCCCAGCCACGTCCCGCCGGGCTCGCGGGTGAGATGCACCGGCCGGCCGGTCGCCGCGAGGTGCGCCCGCAGGCGCTCGGCCTGGGTCGTCTTGCCGCCGCCTTCGGGCCCTTCGATGGTGATGAACCAGCCGCGCTTGGCCGGATCCGCAGGTCCTGTCATCGCGGCCGAGTGTAGCCGAGTGATCCGTCCCTCCGGCGATCGCGTACCCCGGTCACCTCGCGGCTCGAAGGCCCCGTCAGCGGGGGAAAGGAGGGAACGATCGACGACCGACCAGCTGCTTTCGAGGTGCCGCCACCGGCACCCGCCCACGCCACCCCCGACGCCCAGCCGGCTCATCGGCCGGCACGCCGTCCCAGGAGGACACACCAACCCATGTCCCGCTACCGCCGGACTGCCTCCGGCCTCGGACTCCTTGCCGCTGCGGCCGCGCTCGCGACCATCGGCACGGGCTCGCTGCTCGTCAGCGCAGCCGACCATCTCGATGCCCCGACCGCGAAGTCGGACTCGCGCATCGACATCACCGACCTGTACGCCTTCAAGTCGGGTGGCGGTACGACGCTCGTCCTGAACGTCAATCCGCTCACCAGCCCGGCCGACACCAAGACGGCCCGTCTGCGCGAGAGCACGCTCTACGAGTTCAAGATCGACACCAACGGCGATGCGTGGGCGGACATCGCTTATCGCGTCCGCTTCTTCAACACGCGCAAGGCGAGCAACGGCGCGATCGTCCAGGACTACACGATCAAGCGTGCCACCGGCGCCGATGCCCGTGCCAATCGCTGGAACGGCGCAATCGTCGACACCGGCCGGACCTCGGCCTACGGCGGAGCGACCCGCGTCTCGTCCATCTCGGGCGGCGGCAAGTCGTTCGTCGGACCCCGCGACGACCCGTTCTTCTTCGATCTCCCGGGCTTCGTCGAGTTCAAGCACCAGCTCGTCGGCGGTTCGACCGACCTGGGCGTCCTGCTCGGTGGCTTCACCGGCAAGGACACCTTCAAGGGCACGAACGTGACCTCGATCGCGCTGGAGCTCCCGAACAGCAAGCTCGGCGGCACCGGCAAGACCGTCGGCGTGTTCGCCACCGTGTCCCGCCGGCTCGCCACGGGCGCGTATGAGCAGGTCGACCGCATCGGTCGCCCGGCGATCAACACGGTGTTCAACAACACGCACGCTGAGAAGGAAGCCTGCCAACCGGCTGCGCCCGTCCGACGACCGCGCCGTCGACATGGAGAACACCGTAGGGGTCCTCAAGGCCATCGACCACGTCCTCGAAGTCAACGGAGCTGCCTCCTACACCGATGCCCAGATCAAGGGCATCGCCAAGGTCCTGCTGCCCGACACGTTGACGGTCAAGCTCGGCGACGCCGCCGGGTTCCTCAACGGCCGGAAGCTCTCCGACGACGTGATCAACGCCGAGTTCAGCCTGCTCACCAACGGAGCGGTCACGAGCGACGGCGTCGACCACAACGACCGCGCGTTCCTGTCCACCTTCCCCTACACCGCCAAGGCGCACTGAGCCTGGCCAGTTGTCACTCGGGTCGGCGGTTCGCCGCCGGCCCGGGCTGACTCCATCCGACCGACCTCCCCTCCCCAAAGAAGCTGGACGCGTACCTCCGATGACCACCCTGCTGCGCCGGACCGCCGCTCTTCCGAGGATCCCGCTCGCCGTCCTCGGCCTCACCCTCGCCGTCGTCCTCGTCCCCCGCCTCGTCGGAGCTATCGTGCCGCAAGGCCCTGAGGCGACCGGCGATCCTGCCGGTCTCGCGACCACTCCGATGGCCGCGGTCGTCCCCGACGACGACCCGGTGGCGGGATCCGACACCGGAACGACCGGTGCTGGCGGCGCGGGCGGCGCCGGCCTGACCGATCCGCTGGCCCCGCCGGCCGCCGCTGGCGGCGATGACGAGCTCGCCCGGATCCGCGCCAACGTCACGTTCTGGGGCGATCGCCTCGCCGACAACCCGCGCGACTTCGTCAGCGCGACCCGGCTGGCCGGCTCGTCCATCGAGCTCGCCCGCGCCACCGGCGACATCTCGGCCTATGTCGCCGCCGACCACGCGGTCGACCAGGCGCTCGCGGCGAACCCCGATGCCGCCGCGGCCCAGGGCCTGCGTGGCTCGATCCTCGTGGCGCTTCACCGCTTCCCGGCCGCGCGCGATCACGCCCAGGCGGTCCTCGCCGACGCCCCGGACGATCCGGTCGCCCTCGCCACGCTCGGCGATTCGAGCCTGGAGCTGGGCGACCTCGCGACGGCCCGCCAGTCGTACCGCCACCTCGACGCGGTGGCCGATTCGGCCGCGGCCAAGGTCCGCCTGGGGCGGCTCGCCTTCATCGAGGGCCGCACGAAGGATGCGATCCGGGCGGCTCACGCTGCCGTCACCGCCGCCCTCGACGAGGGGGCGCTCGGCAGCGCGCTCGCCTGGTACCACTACCAGCTCGGCGAGATGCTGCTCGCCACCGGCGACCGGGCGGGGGCCTCCGGGGCGTTCGACGACGCGCTGGCCGCCGATCCGCACCTGCCCCTGGCGCTCGGTGGTCGCGCCCGCCTGGCCGCCGCCGACGGCCGGCTGGATGCCGCCATCGCGGACCTCGACGTGGCCGTGGCGGCAGTGCCCCTTCCCGAGCTGCTCGCGCGGCGTGCCGACCTGTACGACCTGCGGGCCGCGACGGGCGACGAACGGCGCGCCCGGGACGACCGTGCGACCATCCTGGCCATCGCCCAGCTGTCCGGTGAGGCGGCGGGCGTCTACGATCGGACCCTGTCGCTGTACCTGGCGACGACCGGCATCGACGCGCCGAAGGCGCTCCGCCTCGCAGAAGAGGAGATCACGGTTCGCAAGGACGTCTACGGCTACGACGCGCTCGGCTGGGCCTACCTGGCCAACGGACGCGCGCCCGAAGCCGACGCGGCCCTCACCACGGCGCTGGCCGTCGGCACCCGCGACGCGAAGGTGCTCTACCACGCCGGGATGGCCGCCGCCGCGGTGGGCGACCCGACGCGGGCCCGCGGTCTGCTCGAGGACTCGCTGGCCCTTGACCCGACCTTCGATCCGGTGTCCGTGGCGCGCGCCCGGGCCACCCTGGCGACGCTCCGATGACGCCCGGGCGCCTCGCTCGGATCGCGGCCGCGGCCACCGTCCTCGTCGCCCTCGTCCCGGCGGTGGTGTTAGCCCATCCGCTCGGCAACTTCACGATCAATCACTACGCCGGCCTGCGCGTCGAGCCCGCCCGGGTGCTCCTCGATGTCGTCATCGACGAGGCCGAGATCCCGGCCTTCCAGTCGCGCCTCGACTTCGACACCGACGAGGACGGCTCCGTCTCCGACGAGGAGACCGACGCCGGACGCGTCGCCGCCTGCACCGACCTCGCGGGGCAACTCGCGCTGTCCGCCGACGCGGCACCGCTCGAGCTCCGCCTGGTCGAAGCCGGGCTCGACTTCCCGCTCGGGTCGAGCGGGCTCTCGACGCTGCGCCTCGTGTGCGGCTTCTCCGCGGCGTTGCCGGCCCCGCTCGATGCGTCCGCCGCGACCACCATCGCCTTCGCCGACAGCTCGTTCCCGGACCGCCTGGGCTGGCGCGAGATCGTCGTGACGGGCTCCGGGGCCACCGCATCCGTGACCGACGGCAGCGCGCGGGCGACCGACACGTCGCAGCGCCTGACCAGCTACCCGGCCGACCTCGTCCCCAAGCCGCTCGACGATGCGTCCGTGACGTTCGCGGCGACCGCCGGTGGCCCGACGCTCGCGGCCTGGGACCTGCCGGATGCCACGCCCGTCGACGCGGTCGTGCCCGCGCCGGTCGCCTCCGGGGGTGCCGCGGTCGCGGCGCCGTCCATGGCGCCGGCGGCGGTCGCCACCGCGCAGCCGGCACCAGCCGCGGCCGCCTCGCCGGCGACGGGCGCGGTCCCGGGTGGGAGCGGTGCCGAGCTGCCTTCGATCTTCCGGACCGCCGACCTGACGCCGGTCGTCCTGCTCCTGTCGCTGGTGACGGCGGCGGCGCTCGGGGCCGGCCACGCCCTCACCCCCGGCCACGGCAAGACGCTGATGGCCGCCTACCTCGTCGGCACCCGCGGGCGGCCGATGCATGCGCTCGGCCTCGGCCTGTCGGTCAGCATCTCGCACACCGTCGGGATCCTCGTGCTGGCCGCCATCGTGATCGGGGCCGCGGACGTCCTGCCGCCCGATCTCGTCGTCCGGGCCGCCCCGGTCGTCGCCGCCATCTCGATCCTCGGGATCGGCGCGTGGATGCTCTTCGGTGAGTGGCGGCGTCGACGGTCCGCATCGGCCGCGGCGCACGCCCACGACCACGAGCAGGCACATGATCATGACCACGGCGCCGCGCACGACCACGAACACCCGCACGAGCACGAACACGCGCACGAGCAGGCCGACCCGGCGCCCGACGGCACGCACACCCACGGCGGCATGCGCCACAGCCATCTGCCGCCGGCGGGGACGTCCATCAGCTGGCGCAGCCTGTTCGTCCTCGGGCTGGCGGGCGGCCTGATCCCCTCGACCAGCGCCTTGCTCATCCTGCTGGGCTCGATCGCCGCGGGCCGCCCGGCCTACGGCTTCGTGCTGGTCGTCGCCTTCGGGGTCGGGATGGCCGCGGTCATGGCCGGCATCGGCCTGGCGATGGTGTTCGCTCGCGACCACGTCGACCGACTGCCGGCCGGCGCCGGGCTGGGTCGCGCCCGCGAGCTCATCCCGCTCGTGGCCGCCGTCCTCGTGTTCGGCTTCGGGATCTATCTGACGGCGCAGGCCGTCGGCGGCGCCCCGACGCTCTGACACGGGCCGGGCGAACCGAGGACCCGTCGCGATAGGGCGGTCGCCCGACTGACCGCGGCCTCGGTGATGCGCTAGATTGACCGCCGCATGCGAGACCTAGCCGACCGCGCCCTCGACACTGCCACGCTCCTGGGCGCCGGATATGCCGACGCGCGGGTCGTCCGCCGGCTCGACGAATCGATCGCCATCAAGACCGGCCGGGTCGAAGGTGTCGCCTCGGGCGAGAGCGAGGGCTTCGGGGTCCGCGTCCTCGTCGACGGGGCGTGGGGCTTCGCCAGCAGCCACATCCTGACCACCGAGGAAGCCGACCGCGTCGCGGCCGAGGCGGTCCGCATCGCCCGGGCGAGCGGCACCGCGCTGCGCGAACCGACGGTCCTCGACGACCGCCCGCCCGCCCACGGGACCTACGTCACGCCGATCGAGGAGGACCCGTTCGAGGTCCCGCTCGAGCGCAAGATCGCCGACCTGCTGGCCGCCGACGAGGCCGCGACGCGGGTGAAGGGCATCGCCTTCACCGAGTCGATGTACGCCGCGCAGCGCGAGTGGAAGCTGTTCGCCGCGACCGACGGCTCGGCGACCGAGCAGACCATCACCCACGTGGGCTCGGCGGTCGAAGCCAACGCCATCGACGGCGACGAGCACCAGCGCCGGAGCTACCCGGACAGCGGCGGGGGCTGGAACGCGGCGGGCTACGAGTACATCCGCGGCCTGCGCCTCGCGGACCATGCCGAGCCGCTCGCCGACGAAGCCGTCGCCCTGCTGAGCGCGCCGCAGTGCCCGAGCGGTCGGTTCACGATCGTGCTCGACCCGAGCCAGCTGTACCTGCAGGTCCACGAGTCGTGCGGCCACCCGACCGAGCTCGACCGGGTCTTCGGCACGGAGGCGAGCTACGCGGGCACGAGCTTCCTGACCACGGACAAGCTCGACGAGGGCTTCCGCTACGGCTCCGACCTCATCACGATCGTCGCCGACGCGACGGCGCCCGGCGGCATGGGCACGTTCGGCTGGGACGACGAGGGCGTCGCGGCGCAGGCCGTACCGCTCGTCCAGGACGGCATCTTCACGGGCTACCTGAGCTCGCGCGAGACCGCGCCGCGCATCGGGCGGCAGTCCGGCGGAGCGATGCGAGCCGACGGCTGGAACCGCATCCCGCTCATCCGGATGACCAACATCAACCTCCTCCCCCGCCCCGGGATGAGCCTCGACGAGATCGTCGCCGACACCGACGACGGCCTGTATCTCTCGTCGAACCGCAGCTGGTCGATCGACGACCGGCGGCTCAACTTCCAGTTCGCGACCGAGGTCGCCTACGAGATCAAGGGCGGCAAGAAGGGTCGGCTGTTCAAGAACCCGACGTACACCGGCATCACCTACGAGTTCTGGCGCTCGTGCGACGCGGTCGGGGACGAGCGCAGCTACGTGATGCTGGGCACGCCCAACTGCGGCAAGGGCGAGCCGGGCCAGACCGGCCACGTCGGCCACGCCGTCCCCGGCGCCCGCTTCCGCGACGTCCAGGTGGGGGTCGGCAAGTGGTAGGCGCCCGATGAACGACGAGCGCGCCCACGACGCGCTCGCCCTCGCCGAACGGGTCCTGGCCCACGCGGAGCGCGAGGGTGCGAGCGAGGCGGAGGCCCTGGTCATGGCCGAGGACGCCAGCCTGACCCGCTTCGCCAACAGCCAGATCCACCAGAACGTGGCCGAGACCAACGTCGTCGTGAACCTGCGGTTCGTCGTCGGCAAGCGCGTCGGCGTGGCGTCGTCCGGTCGGACCGACGAGGAAGGGCTGCGCCGCCTCGCCGCGAACGCGGCCGCCATCGCCCGCGTGGTCGAGGAGCTCGACGACTGGGCCGGGCCTGCCCGGGCCGACGCCGGTCGAGGCCGTCGACGCGGCCTATGCGCCGGCGACCGCGGACGCATCGCCCGAGCTGCGCGCCGACGGCGTGCGGGCCGTCATCGCCGCCGCGGACGCGGCCGGGGTCACGGCGTATGGCTCGTTCTCGAACGGCACGGAGACGACCGCGGTCGCGAACTCGAAGGGCATCCGCGCCGGCGGCACGCGGACGGTCGCGCAGCTGCTCACGGTGTCGATGGGCCCGGGCGGCGGGACGGGCTACGCAGAGCAGGCGGCCGTCGACGCGACGACCATCGATGCCGCGGCCATCGGCCGCGAATCCGCCGACAAGGCCCGCGCGACCGCCGACGCGGTCGCCATCGATGCCGGCGACTACCCGGTCGTGCTCGAGGAGTACGCGGTCGTCGACCTGCTCGACATGCTCGGCTATCTCGGCTTCTCCGCCCTCGCCGTCCAGGAGGAGCGCAGCTTCGTCGAGATCGGCAAGCGGATCGGCTCCGACCTCGTGTCGGTCGTCGACGACGGACGTGATCCGGCCGGCCTGCCGATGGCCTTCGACTACGAGGGCGTCGCCAAGCAGCGCGTCCCGCTGCTGGATGCCGGGGTCTGCCGCGGCGTCGTCCACGATGCCCAGACCGCGGCCCGCGATGGCGTCGTCTCCACCGGCCACGGCCTGCCCGCCCCGAACCCGTGGGGACCGTTCCCGCTCAACATGGTCATGACGCGCGGGCGACGCCTCCCGTGACGAGCTCATCGGCGGCCTGGACCGCGGCCTGCTCGTGACCCGCTTCCACTACACGAACCCGGTCCACCCCAAGCTCGCGATCGTGACCGGCATGACCCGCGACGGCACGTTCCTCGTCGAGGGCGGCCGGATCGTCGGGCCGGTGAAGAACCTTCGGTTCACCCAGAGCTACGTCGACGCGATGGCGGGCGTGGTCGCCGTGGCCCGCGAGCGCAAGACGCTCAAGGGCTTCCTCGGCGGGGTCGTGGTGCCAGCCCTGCGCCTCGAGGGCTGGACGTTCACGGGGACCACGGAGCACTGATCACCGGAAGGCCGCCATGACCGACATCTGGGTCTGCTCGACGTGCCACTCCATCAATCGCCAGCGCGACGACCGTTGCTACAAGTGCGGGGGACCGCAGTCCCAGGCGACCGGTGAGCTCGCCGACATGCGCACCGAGCGCGCGGTCCAGACGCGGGCCGTCGTGCCGTATCGCGGCTCGTTCCTGCGGTTCGTCGTCGCCAGCGCGTTCATCATCGCCGTGGCCGTGCTCGGGGTCATCGTGCTCAACGAGAGTCTCGGCGCCCTGCGCTATCTGCGTGACCAGATCCCCGACATCCTGGGGACCGGGGTCATCGACGAACGAGAGCTGGCCCGACGTTCAGCCGGCGCGGTGATCCCGGCCCTCGCCCACACGGTGTGCGCGATCGGCGCGCTGCTGTTCTTCGCCGCGTGGCTGAGCCGGGTCATCGCCGACATCCCGGCCCTCGGCGGCGGGACGCCGGACGCGACGCCGACCCGGGCCTTCGTCACCCCGCTCATCCCGATCTGGAACCTGTTCAAGACCCCACCGATCATCCAGGAGGCGCTCTACCGCCTCGACCCGAAGGCCGGTGGCCTGTTCATGATCGTCGTCGCGTGGGTCGGCTTGGTCGGCAGCTGGATCGTGTCCTTCGTCGTCGGATGGTGGGTGAACCTGCGGATCCTCTCGATCGGGGCGAACGCCGCGACGTTGTCCGAGGCGATCGACGGCGTCCAACAGGCGTACGACATCCAGGTCATCGTCGACATCATCACGACGCTCATGGTGTCGGCGGGGGCGATCGTCCTCGTGGTGATCATGGTCCGCATCCAGTCACGCGCTCGCGCCCGGAACCGCGAGATCCTCGCGGCCGCGGCGGCGGCGGGCGGCGGGCCGGCGTTGACGGCGGGACCGATCGCACGCGAGGCCGAAGCGCCTGGTCGACATGGCGACGCCGTTCGTGGCGACGCCCGCTCGCGGCGCGCGTCGCACTCGAGCCCGACGAGGCCGCGCCGTTGGAGCTGGCTCACCGACGGCCGCCGGGACCGTCGCGACGGAGCGGAGGCGCTCGGGCCGGCCCCTGGCACGGCAGTCAGCGCGACGTCCCTGGGCGCCAGCCCGTTCGGCTCGGGTTCCGGCCCGCAGCTTGATGTCGGCGTCGGACGAAGGGGGATCACCGTCAGCGTGGCCGGTTCTCCTCCGGAGCCGACGTCCCTCGAGGACCTCCGGGAAGCGGCCGACGCCTTGATCGACGCTCACGGGACGGCGCTCGTCATCGCCAACGATGCCGGCGACGAGACCGCGGCGACGGTCGAGGAGATCGTTCGACTCTTTCGTTCCGCCGGCGTGCCGACCCGCCAAGGCTAGGACCAACGGCTGTCGTCGGGCCCGGCCACGCCGCCCTTGGCGCCGCTCTCGCATGTTTGCAACGCCATCACGCGGTGATGCGGACATCCGGGACCTGCGACCGACCGAAGGTAACAGAGACCGAACCCGCAATGTGAGTCCCACCCATGGCCACGACCCGAACCGACGAACTGTCCGCCATCGCCGAGCTGCTCGCCAGGCTCGACATCTGCATGCTCACATCCCGCGCCGATGACGGCACCCTGCACGGTCGACCGATGTCGAACAACGGCGACGTCGAATACGACGGCGATAGCTGGTTCTTCGCCGCCGCCGACAGCCGCAAGGTCCGCGAGGTCGAGGCGGATCCGACGGTCGAGCTCGCGTTCATCGACAGTGCGAACGCCACCTGGGTCAATGTCGAGGGCGTCGCCGCCGTCGTCCGCGACGACGTCGAGGCTAAGCGTCGGCTCTGGCACGAGGACATCGAGCGCTGGTTCACGAATGGTCCCGAGGATCCATCGGTCGTCCTGATCAAGGTCCGCGCCCGCCACATCGACGCGTGGTCCAGCACCGGCGAGCACGTGATCGACGTAGCGTGACGGGATGCGCACGATCCCGACGGTGTCGGCCAAGTCCGGGCAGACGTCACCCGTGGTGAGGCGCTAGGCTGCGGTCGCTCACCGTGACGCCATCCCCGGAGGATCCATGCCCGCCCTGCCCGCGTTCGATGTCGAGGCCCTGCGGGCCGAGTTCCCGGCCCTCGCCCGCCGTGGACCCGACGGCCGGCCGGCGGTCTTCCTCGACGGACCGGGCGGCACGCAGGTCCCGCAGCGCGTCATCGATGCCGTCACCGACTACTACACGAACACGAACGCCAATGCCGGCGGGGCCTTCGTCACGAGCGAGGCCAGCGACGCCATCGTCGACGAGGCCCACGCCGCGGTCGCCGACTTCCTGGGCGCCGCGAGCCCCGAGGAGATCAAGTTCGGCTACAACATGTCGACGCTCACGCTCCATATCGGGCGCTGCATCGGCGCGACCCTGCGGCCCGGCGACGAGATCGTCGTCACGACGCTCGACCACGAGGCCAACGTCAGCACGTGGGAGGCGATGGCCCAGGACCGTGGGCTGACCGTCCGCAAGGTCGACATCCACGAGGACGACGTGACCCTCGATCTCGAGGACCTCGAGTCGAAGCTCAACGACCGGACGAAGCTCGTCGCGGTGGGCTACGCGAGCAACGCGGTCGGCGCGATCAACCCGGTCGCCGAGATCGTCGCGCGCGCCCACGAGGTCGGCGCGCTCACCTATGTCGACGCGGTCGCCTACGCGCCCCACGGCCCCATCGACGTCCGGGCGCTCGACACCGACTTCCTCGTCTGCAGCGCCTACAAATGGTTCGGGCCGCACCTCGGCGCGCTGTACGGGAAGGCCGAGGTCTTCGACCGGCTGCCCGCGTTCAAGGTCCGACCCGCACACGACCGGTTCGAGACCGGGACAGCCGCCTTCGAATCGATCGCCGGCACGCTCGCCGTCACCGACTATCTGCGCGACGTCGGCCGCTCGTACGGTGACGTCGCCGGCGCGCCGGGCGCGGCCGATGCCAGCGAGCGCCGGCGCGAGCTCGTCGCCGGCATGACGGCCATCGTGGCCTACGAGCAGGGGCTCGTGCGCCGGCTCCTCGATGGGCTCGCGGCCATCGATGGCGTGACCATCCACGGGCTGGTCGACCCGGGTCGGGCCGCGGAGCGCGTGCCGACCGTGTCCGTGTCGATCGATGGCGTCGCGCCGCGCGGCGCGGCGGAGGCGCTCGGACGTCAGGGCATCTTCGTGTGGGACGGCGACTTCTACGCGACCGGGCTCATCGAGCGACTGGGCAAGGCGGACATCGGCGGCGTGCTGCGCCTCGGGCTCGTCCACTACAACACCGCCGAGGAGGTCGATCGCGCGCTCGAGGCCGTCGAGGCGATCGCCCGCCGATGACGTCGTCGCCCGCGCCGGAGCCGGGACCGATCCAGGCCCGGCTCGCGCGCGGCTTCGATCCGGCCGAGCTGCGACGGATCAAGCGCCTGTGGGTCCGCCACTCGATCGCGGAGGACCGCCGCGACATCGATGGCCTCATCGCGACGCTCAGCCCCGCCTGCACGTACGAGATCGTCGTCACCGGCCAGCGCTGGGACGGGCTCGATGGGGCGCGGGCGTTCTACACGGAGCTCTTTGCGGCCTTCCCGGACAACGCGTTCGCGCTGAGCGAGATCGTCGTCGGACCGCAGGGCGTGTTCGAGGTCGCGACGCTCACCGGCACCAACCAGGGACCGTGGGCGGGCGTCGCGCCGTCCGGGCTGGCCGTCGCCCTCGAAGTCCTCATCCTGTTTCCCTGGGATCCCGTCACGGAGCGGTTCACCGGGGAGCGGATCTGGTTCGATCGAGGCGCGCTGCCGTAACGATGTGCGAACGGTCGGGCCGGTAAGGTGCCACTCGTGATCGCCGCGCCCGCCGCTCGACGCCACTCCCTTTCCCTGCGCGTCGTCAGCGCATGGTCGATCGCCGGGGTCGCCCTGCTGGCCTCGATCCTCAGCCTGACGACCTGGGCGGCCACGCCCATGGACATCGTCACCTTCGTCACGATGCCGATCGCGTTCGGTGGCGTCGGCGCGTTCCTGACCGTCCGCGTGCCCGGTAATCCGATCGGCCCGATGCTGCTGTTCGCCACGGTCGGCTTCGCCCTGCTCATCGGGGGCGGGTCGTGGGTCATCGCCCGGACGGGCGTCAGTGGCGCGCTGGTCGAGCAGCCCGATGCGGTGATCGCCGGCCTCATCGCGAATCTGGTGTTCATCCCCTCCCTGGTCCTCGTCCTCGTCGGCATCCCACTGGTGTTTCCGGACGGGCGTTTGCTCTCGCCACGCTGGCGATGGGTGATCGTCGGGACGGCGCTCGCCGTCGCAGGCGCCGACCTCAAGGCCCTGCTCGGCCAGCGGGAGCTGATGGAGTCGTCGATCCTGATCAACCCGCTGTATCTCCCCGAGCTGGCGCCCGCCCTGCTGGCCATCGAGGCGGTGGCCACCGTCATGGCCGTCCCGATGTTCGCCCTGGCGGTCGCCTCCCTGGTCCTCCGCTACCGACGCTCGGATGACATCGGCCGCCATCAGATCCGGTGGCTGGCCGCGGCTGCCGGCGTCGCCGCGGTCGCCTTCGCCTGCTCGTTCTTCACGCCGCCCGATCTGCGTGCCATCTTCGAAGGCGTCGGGATCCTGGGCCTCAACGCGATCCCCGTGGCCATCGGGATCGCGATCGTGCGCTACCGGCTGTACGAGATCGACCGGCTCATCAGCCGCGGCATCTCGTACGCCATCGTGTCCGTGCTACTCGTCGCGGCGTATGCGATCAGCGTGCTCCTGCTGCAGGGTCCGCTCGGCGGACTGGTCGGCGAGGACACCATCACGGTCGCCGTCTCGACGCTCATCGTGGCCAGCCTCTTCCAGCCGATCCGTCGGCGTGTCCAGCGCGTCGTCGACCGGCGCTTCGACCGGGCGCGGGTCGACGGCGAACGGACCATCGATGCCTTCGGCGAGCGGCTGCGCGACGAGGTCGACATCGACGCGCTCGTGCGCGACCTCGGTCTGACCATCGATCAGGCCGTCCGCCCGGCGCGCCAGGGGTTGTGGCTGCGCGACGACGGACGCTGAACGGACGCCCATCGGTACCGTTGCGCGGATCCGGCCGGCCGCCGACAAGGGCGTCGAGGACAAGAACGGGATCCAGGCCCACCACGTCTCGATCGACCCGGCACCGCGCTCGGTGCCCAGCTGCCGGCCGGGACCTCGGTCGACCTGTGGGTCGCGGACGCCGGCTACCTCGTCGCGCTCGAGATCGTCGGCGAGGGCGGCAAGGGCATCACGGTCGGCGTGTCGAACGTGAACGACCCGTCGAACAAGGTCGAGACGCCGTCGTAACCCCTTCGTGACGTCATGGGCGCATCCTGCGCCCATGACGAAGAGGTACCCGCATCGGACCGGTCTGGTCCGGCTCCTGCTGCTCGGGCTCGTGCTCGCCGCCTGCGACGCGACCGCCGAGACGTCGCTGACCCCGGCTCCGACCGGAGAGCCGGCACCGGACCGGCGGCCGATCATCATCGACGCCGACTTCGACCTCAGCGACATCGCCGCCATCTCCGTCCTGCTGCGCGATCCGGAGGTCGATGTGCGGGCCATCGCCATCGACGGCACCGGCGTCGTGCACTGCCAGGGTGGTCGCCTCGTGACGCGCTACCTGCTCGACGAGTTCGGCCAGCCGGACATCCCGTTCGGCTGCGGCCGCGAGGCCGGCGGCCCGGACGCGACCCCGTTCCCCGACGACTGGCGCGCCGTGGCCGACAAGGGGTACGGGCTGGACATCACGCCGAAGGCGGAGGCCGGCGTCCCGCACGACGCGGTCGAGGTCATCCGCGCCGCCGTGGACGACAGTCCCAGCGCGCCCACGATCGTGACGCTCGGGCCCCTCACGAACCTCGAGGACGCCTTCGCGGCTGACCCGACCTTGCCCGACCGGATCGCCGGCATCCACGCCATGCTCGGGACGATCGAGGCGCCTGGCAACGTCTTCGTGGGTGGCCACGACGCGACCGATCCGTTCGAGTGGAACGCGTTCGCCGACCCGTCTGCGGTGGAGGCGGTGCTCGCAACGGATGTGCCGATCGATCTCGTCCCGCTCGACGCGACCGACGACGTCCCCGTCCCGGCGGACCTCGCCGATCGCCTGGCGACGGACCACGCCGCGGCTGGCGCTGATCTCGTGGACGAGCTGCTGCTACGCAACCCCGGACGCCTCGACCCCAGCCAGGGCCAGCAGCTCTGGGACGAGCTCGCGGCCCTGTCGCTGAGCGACCAGGACCTCGTGACCTGGGCGGACGCCGACGTCGTCGTCGGCGACGACGGACGCCTGACCCAGGACGCGGCCGGTCGGCCGATCCGCTATGCCTCCGCCGCAGATCGACCCGCCGTCGAGGCTGCGCTGCTGGCTGCGCTGCAGCGCGGGGCGCCACGAGCGACGCCGTTCTCGCTGGCGGGAACGATGGACGTGACATGGGACGGCACGACCTGTGCCGCGACCGTGAACGGGTCCGGACCCGGGGTGTACACGGTCCGGTTCACCGGCACCGAAGGGACCCCGTCGGGACTGCTGGTCGTCGGCGTACGACCGCCGCACCCGTGGACGGACGCCACCGACTTCCTTGCGACGGTCGACCTATCCACGGAGACCAGCCCTCCGGAGTGGATCGTGCAGGGCGCCGCGGCCAACGACGACGCCGGAGCCGGGTCGCCCGTCACGGCGACCGCCAGCCTGGAGGCGTTGACCTACGGGCCGGTCTGCGCCCACGGCACGTGGCCTGATCTCGAGTTCTCGCCCGGCGAACCGTTCGTCGTGGGCGGCTGAGCCTGCCTCACGAGGCGGACAGCATCCAGATCCCGGGATCGGGGTCTGTGGGGTCACCACCCACCTCGGCGAACGCGGCCACGGCGCGGTGCAGGTGGGGCATGGCCTCCTCGTCGCGGTTCGCCGCGTGGAGCAGGTCGGCGAGGTGGTTCTCCACCGCGGCCTCCAGGTGTCGGTCGCCGATCCGTCGGCAGGCCGCGAGCGCGGCGTCGCCCTCGGCCAGCGCCCCATCGAGATCGCCGGTCCGGGCCATCGCCATGGCCAGACCGGTCCGCGCGGCGACCTCGGCGGATGGGTCGGGGTCGTTCGCCGCGGCCGCCAGAGCGATCTGGAGGTCCGCGATGGCCGCGGCCGGATCGCCACCATCGAGGGCGGCGAGACCCTGCATCCGGTGGGCGGCTCCAGCAGCGATCGGGTCGCCGGCGCGGGTCGGCCTCCGCCAGGGCCGTCCGCGGCGGCGAGCGCGGCGCCGGGCTGATCGCCGAGGCGGCGGCGGATGACGCTCCGGTCGACCGACAGGCGGGCGGCCAGACCGGCATCGTCGGGCGCGGCCGCCGCCGCAGCATCCAGATGGTGGTCGGCCGCAGCGAGGTCGCCGCGGCGCAGGTGGGCGCGAGCCAGCGCCCACTCGAGGCCGGCCAGGTCGCGACGACCCCGCGAGCGCCGCCGCGGCCTGGAGCGCCGCGATCGCCCCGGTGTAGTCGCCGATCCGGGTCCGCAGACGCCCGATGGCGCTGTACAGCCCGACCTGGTCGGGATGGCCGAGGGCCAGTGCCGCTTCGTCGTGGGCGATCGCGTCGCGGTTGGCGAAGACCTCGGCCGCACGTTCGCCGGCCTGGCGATACGCCTCGGCCGCCTCGGCGTCCCGGCCGGCGGCACGCTCGTGACCGGCGATGAGGACGAGCCGCCCGAGGTCGTCGCGGCCGCTTCCGGCGAGATCCAGGCGCAGCGCCTCGGCGACACGCCGGTGGAGCAGCCGGCGGCGGGCCAGACTCGTCCGCTCGTAGGCGAGATCGCGCAACGCGCCGTGGGCGAAGTCGAAGCCGCCGGGAGCCTCGCGGATGAGCCCGCGGCGCAGGCTCTCGTCGAGCGCGTCGACCGTCTCGTCGTCGGTCCGCCCGCTCGCATGGCGAAGCGTGGCCACGTCGAACGAGCGTCCGATGACGGAGGCCGCGGCAAGGACCTGCCCGGCGGTCTCGCCGACGACCCCGAGCCGCTCCCGGAGCACGGCCCCGACCCCGGCCGGGAGGGCGTCGGCTACGGCGGCGCCATGGCCGGCGGTCAGCGCCTCGACGACGTAGAGCGGCAGGCCCTCCGAGGCGACGGACAGGCGGTCGACCACGTCGGGGTCGGGGCCGCCCGGGCCAGCACCGACGCCGACCAGGGTCGCGACGTCCGCCCGGTCGAGCCGGGCGAGCTCGAGTCGTTCGGCGCCCGGGGTCGCGGCCATCCGGTCGACGAACGCGCGTCCGTCGGCATCCAGGTCGCCGGGTCGTGCGGTCAGGAGCAGGACGATCGGACGACCGGCGAGCCTTCGCGCCAGGAACTCGAGAGCCTCGCGGGTCGAGGCGTCGAGCCACGGGACGTCGTCGATCCAGAGCAGTCCGGGCGTCGAGCCGGCGACGAGGCCGGTCAGCCCGTCCGCGATCGCAGCCACGAGCCGAGCGTGGGCGCCGGGGCCATCGGGAAGGGCCGTCCCGCCGTGCGACTCGATGGCCGGCAACAGCCGGGCGAGCTCCATCCGCGTCGCTTCCTCCAGACCGGCCGCGCGCTCGGCAGCGTCCGGCAGGGCGAGCGCCGCCCGAAGCCAGTCGACGATGGGGCCGTAGGCGATCGCCCGCTCGGCCGGGTAGGCGGTGGCGGCGAGGACGACGCCGGCATCGGCTCGAACGCGGGCCGCGATCTCGTCGCCCAGCCGGGTCTTGCCGATCCCGGCCTCGCCGAGGACCGCGACGACCCGGCCAGTCCCGCCGGCGGCCGCGGCCCGTGCCGCGAGGACCGCACCAAGGCTGTCGGCGCGGCCGACCAGCGGGAAGGCGGTCGGCAGGTCGTGATCGGATGCCTGCGCGCCGTCGCCGTCGATCGCCGCGCTTGCCGCCTTGGCCGCCTCGACCGGCCTGGCCGCGACGCCGGGATCCTGGTCGCGGATCGCCTCGTAGCGGGCGGTCGTCGAGGCGAGCGGCTCCACGCCGAGCTCGCGCTCGAGCGTCGCCACGCAGACCCGGTACTGGCGCAGCGCGGCGGACCGGTCACCGGTCGCGACGAGGAGGTCCATGAGCCGGACGTGGCCGCCCTCGTCCAGCGGGTCGAGATCCAGGCGACGCGACGCGGCTTCGATGGCGGCCGGCAGGTCTCCATCCGCCTCGGCGACGATGGCGAGTCGATCCAGGACGGTCAGCACCGCCCGCTCGGCCGCGACCGCGCGCGCCGCCCGCCAGTCGTCGAACTCGGGGCTGTCGCGGAGGTTGAAACCGGCCAGGAACGCCCCGTGGGCGAGCGCCGCCGCCGCGGCCAGCGTCGGACGGTCGTCGGACCGTGTGGCGGTATCGACGATGTCGAGATCGACGCGGACCATCCGTCGATCGAGGTCGACCCGGCTGCGATCGATGACCAGCGGCCCCTCACCGATGGCGGTCCGCATGGTCGAAAGCGTCCGCCGCAGCGCGCCGCGGGCGGCCATGTCGTCGGATTCGGGCCAGAGCAGGGCCGCCAGCTCGTCGCGGGCGAACGCCCGGCCCTCGGCTCCGAGGAGGGCGAGGATCGCGATCGCCTTGCGGGTGTCGACGCGCAGGGGCTGACCGTCGACGAGGACCTCGGGCGGACCAAGGAGTCGGATGTCGAGCCGCGGCTTGCCGCGCCGTTCGTGCGCCACCGCGTAACGGTAGCGACTGCGGGGCCTGTCCCGTAACGTTCCAGTGACGTCCACGGTGGAGGATGCCCGGCATGTCCCGCCTCATGCCCGTCGCGACCGGACCCGCTCGGCGCGAGGTCGCCCTCGCGGCGGTGGCCGGGTTCGCCGTGATCGCCTCGCTGATGGCGATCATCTGGACCCTGGGAAGCCCGGAGCAGGACCCGCTGACGACGGTGATCACGATCTACGGCGCCCTCATGTTCACGTTCGTCGGCGTCGTGGTGCTCTGGAAGCGACCCGGGCACGGTATCGGTCGCCTTGCGCTCGGGATCGGGCTGCTGTTCGCGGGGAGTGCGGCCCTGACGACCGTGCTGGAGTGGTGGCAGCCGGGCGTCGGCGTCCGGAGTGTGTTGCTGGGACCGTTCAAGGCGATCTATGACATGGCGGACGCGCTATCCACCTTGCTGGCGATCGCGGGTTTGCTATTCGGCGCCGTGCTCCTCATCACGTGGTTCCCGGACGGCCGTCGGACGAGCCGGCTCGGTGCGGTCATCCAGTTCGCGCTGCTGTTCGGCGTCGTGACGGTCGCGGTAGGGAGCCTGCGGGACCCCATCCTTCGAGCGGTCGGCTGGAGCCGCCTCCTCGACGACGCCCTGACAGTGTCCCTGCCGCTCGCGGTCCTTGCCTTCGCCCTCGCCTGGTTGGGGGCGATCGTCGATCTCGCCCTCCGATACCGCGGCGCCGACCCGACTCGCCGCGTCCAGATGCGTTGGGTCTTGGTTTCGGCGGTGGCAAGCGCCGCGCTGATGATCAGCCTGGTCGTGCTCGGCGAGCTTGTCCCGGGCCTGTGGGCGGTGGCCCTGGCCAGCCTGGGGCTGCCGGTGTTCGCCGTTGCCATCGCCATCACCCGGTATCACCTGTACGACATCGACCGGATCGTGAGCAGGTCGATCGCCTACGCGCTCGTGACGGCGCTCCTGCTGGTGGTCTTCGGTGGATTGATCCTGCTCCTCCAGTCGCTCGTCACGGGGGCGGTCGCTGGGCCCGGGTCGAAGCTCGATCCCCGGGTGGTGGCGGCATCGACGCTGGTCGTCGCCGCCCTGTTCAACCCGGTCCGGCTTCGGGTCCAAACGACCGTCGACCGACGATTCCATCGAGCCCGGTACGACGCCGAACGCACCGTCGCCGGCTTTGCCGGCCGGCTGCGTGACGAGCTTGACCTCCCGACCCTCACCGGCGAGCTGCGGCGGACCACGACCGAGGCGGTCGAACCCACGAGCACCGGTGTCTGGCTGCGCGCGGGGGGGCGCCCATGACCGCGGCGAACGTGCGGCGGGATCGGCTGCTGTCGGTGCTGGCTTGGATCGCGGTCGTGGCGCTGCTGCTCGCCAGCCTCCCGGTCGGCGGTACCGACGTCATATCCCTCACTCAGTGGGTCTCATTCGGCCTGGTCGGCGGATTCCTGGCCATCCGACGGCCGGACAACGTGATCGGATGGCTGCTGATCGCCATCGGTTTAGGGTTTGTCGGCACGACCACCCCGGCATGGTTCGATCCGGTCGCGATGCAGGCCGGGCGCGCCGGCCCCGAGCAGATCATCTGGGCCTGGATCACGGTGTGGGCGGGCGGTGCGACATTCCTCCTGCACGCAGCGGTCGCGATGATGTTCCCGTCCGGGCATCTGCCGGGGGGGCGGGCGCGGGCGGCTTGTGTCGCGGCCCTGGCGGCCGGGGTCATCGCGATCAGCCTTCCAGCCTTTGCGCACACACTCGTGTTCAGCGCCAACGGCGCGACCGAGATCCGGATCCCGAATCCGGTAGGGTTCCTGCCGGACCCGACGCCGGAGGCGCTCGGTGTCGCGATGGTGCTCGTCACCCTGATCCCGATCCTCGTGCTCGCCGCGGCCGTCATCGGCCTCATCGTCCGCTATCGCCGCGCGGTCGGGGTCGAGCGGCTCCAGATCCGCTGGCTGCTGGCGGCGATGGCGTTCCTCGTCAGCGCCATCACCTTCGGCCTCGTGACCTTCGCGGCGTTCGACACGATCGGGGGCTACGCCTGGATCCCCGCTCTGATCGCCTACCCGCTCACGCCGATCGCCATCGGGGTAGCCGTGATGCGCTATCGCCTGTTCGAGATCGACCGGATCATCAGCCGGACGATCGCCTACGCCGGCGTCAGCGCCGTGTTGTTCGCCGTGTTCGGTGGCTTGATCATCGCCATCCAGTCGGTGCTCGGATCGGCCGTCCGAGGCAACAGCCTGGCCGTCGCCATCTCCACGCTCGTGGCGGCGGCGCTGTTCAACCCGGTGCGCCTCCGGATGCAGCGGCTCGTCGACCGGCGGTTCAATCGGTCGCGCTACGACCATGACCAGGCCCTTGCGGCCCTGGTCGTGGAGCTCCGTGACGTGGTGGACGTGGATCGACTGACGGACACCATCGGCGCCATCATCCGGCGGACGGTGGAGCCAAGCTCTGTGGCGATCTGGCGACGCCCAGCGGGCGGGCGTCGATGAGGACCGGACGTCGGTCCCTCCTGTCGCTGCTCGTCATCGGCTCGACGCTCGTCGGGGTCGCCATGGCCATCCGCATATGGGAGATCGGCGGGGTGGTGCTGTTCGTCGCCTTCGGCGGCGTCGGGGCGTTCCTGGCGATCCGGCGCCCCGGCAACAGCATCGGCTGGTTGCTGCTCCTCACCGCCTGGGGGCTGAGCCTCGGCAGCGTCCGGGTCGCCATCCCGGTGGCAGACATGCTCGCCGGTGGGCTCGACCCCGAGGATGCGGCGGCCGTCGTGGCGAGCGGCTGGGGCTGGAGTCTCGCGTTCGTCGGCCTGCTCGCCCTCGCGCTGGTCTTCCCGACCGGTCGCCTGCCTGGTGGCCGGGCCGCCCTGCCCAGCCACCTCCTGCTCGGGGCCGCCATCCTCATCTCGGCGGTCATGGCGGTCGCGCCGATGACCGTCCTCGCGCCGGCGCGCTCGTCGCTTCAGATCGAGGTGCCGAACCCGCTCGCACTCGCGCCCGGTGCCGCGATCTGGGCGATCGTTCCAAGCCTGTTCGCGCTCTATCCGACGCTCTTCGTGCTGGTGATCCTGGGCGTCCTCAGCCTGATCATGCGCTGGCGACGGTCGAGCGGGCTGGAACGCCTCCAGTACCGCTGGCTCGCTGCCGCCGTCGCCCTAGCCGCGATCTCCACCGCGCTGTGGGCGCTGTTCTCCGTGGCGACCGAGCAGGACCCGCTGGGCCTCACCTGGATCGCCGTCGTAATGGCCTACGCCTGCGTGCCCCTGGCCATCGGGTTCGCCGTCATGCGCTACCGCCTGTACGACATCGATCGGATCGTCGGTCGCACGATCGGATGGGCGATCGTGACCGGGGTGCTGGCGCTGGTGTTCGTGGGTGGCGTGCTCGCCCTTCAGACGGCCCTGACCGACGTCACGCAGGGCGAGACGCTGGCTGTAGCTGCCTCCACGCTCGTGGCCTTCGCCCTGTTCCAGCCGGTCCGGCGACGCGTGCAGCACGCCGTCGACCGGCGCTTCGACCGCAGTCGCTACGACGGCGAGCGGATGGCGGCCGCCTTCGCGGATCGACTTCGCGACGAGATCGGTCTCGAAGCGCTCATCGCCGAGCTCGACGCGACCGCCGCCGCCGCCGTCCATCCGAACGGCATCGGCGTCTGGCTGGGGACCCGGCGGGCGCAATGAGCCTGCGCCGTGCGCTCCTGGTCGCCGCCCTCGCCCTGGCCGTCGGGATGCTGGTCGTCGGCAACATCCTTGCGATCCAGGCCGGGGATTTGTTCGTCGCCGACGCTGGCGGCTTGAGCGTCTTCGTCAACGCCATCGGCCTGCTGGTCCTGAGCGCCGTCGGGGTCGGCGTCATCATCGACTGGCGAGTCCCGGGCAACCGGATCGCGTGGCTCCTGATCGTCGGGGCGCTCGTGGTGATGAGTGTGTTCATCTGCTGGCCCCTCGCGGTCGTCCTCCATGAGCGCGGAGACATCGCACCGACCGCCGGCGGCCTCATCGCCTGGTGGGCCACAGTTGCCCTCCTGCCGGGCCTCTTTCTGCTTTTCCCTGCCGTCGCTCTCGTCTTCCCGGACGGTCGCCTGCCGGGTTCGCGGTGGCGATTCCCGGTGGCCACGAGCGTCGCTCTCCTCGGCATCGGCGTCGTCCTCCAGACGATCGGCCCGTGGGTCCCGAGCAAGGACCAGCCGGTCCCGAACCCGTTCGCCCTGCCGGATGTCCCGACGGCCGTATCCGAAGTGGGGGGCGCCGTGAGTGCGATCGCGATCTTCCTCGCCCTTGCGCTCGCGGTCGCGGGGATCGTCGCGCGCTACCGCCGCTCGAGCGGGGTCGAGAAGGCGCAGATGAAGTGGCTCGTCGCCGCCGTATCGCTGACCGCTGTCCTGTTCCCCCTGTCGTTCTCGACCGACATCGGACCGGCCGACCTCATCGACGTCGGGAGCGTGCTGGGCGGCACTCTGATCCCGATCGCGATCGGTATCGCGATCCTCCGCTACCGGCTGTACGACATCGACCGGATCGTCTCGCGGACGGTGTCCTGGGCGGTCGTGACGGGCATCCTGGTCGCGGTTTTCGTCGCCGGCGTCCTGGCGTCGCAGGCCATCCTGGCCGGCGTCACCCGGGGCGAGACTGAAGGAGAGACCCTCGCCGTCGCCGTCTCGACGCTCCTCGCGTTCGCGCTCTTTCAGCCCGTCCGACGCTATGTCCAGCGCGCCGTCGATCGCCGCTTCGATCGGTCCCGGTACGACGGCGCGCGCATAGCCGACGCATTCGCGGAGCGACTCCGCGACGAAGTGGACCTCCAGACCCTCGCCGACGACCTCGACGACACGGTCCGGGCCTCCGTGGCCCCGGCCCTCGTCGGCCTCTGGCTGCGCCGCGCCGAGCCGTAACGATTCCCGGACGAGCAGGTCCCAGCATGAGGCACGAGATGACCGAACTGACCCGCCCCATCCGCCGCCTCCTCGGGCGCGGGGATCGCACGACCGCCCCCGCGGTCGACGTCCCGGCAGCGTCCGATGCCACGCCCACCGTGTCCGCCGCACCCGATGCGGTCTCGCGTCGCCGTCGACATCCCCGAGTCCGATCCGCTCCTCGCCTACCTGCAGTCCGCCCCTGGCCCGGTCGACATCGCCCGGCTCGATCTCGAGTCGCCGGCGGTCACGGCCCTCCGCGATGCGGGCGTGGCCCTGGTCGTGCCGCTCGTGTCGCAGGGCGAGCTCATCGGCACGCTCAACCTCGGCCCGCGCCTGTCCGAGCAGGACTACTCGACCGACGACCGCCGCCTCCTGGCGACCCTCGCCGCGCAGGCCGCGCCCGCGATCCGGGTCGCGCAGCTCGTCCGCGAGCAGGCCAACGAGGCCGCCGAGAAGGAGCGTCTCGCCCAGGAGCTGCGCGTCGCGACGCTCATCCAGCAGCAGTTCCTGCCGCGCCAGCTGCCGCAGCTGCCGCAGTGGCAGGTCGCCGCGTACTACGGTCCGGCCCGCGCGGTCGGTGGCGACTTCTACGACTTCGTCGAGATGCCCGACGGGCGCATCGGCATCGCCGTCGGCGACGTCACGGACAAGGGCGTGCCCGCGGCACTGGTCATGGCCCGGACCCACAGCATCCTCCGCGCCGAGGCGTCCCGCAGCAACTCGCCCGGCGAGATCCTGTCGCGGGCCAACGACCTGCTCGTGCCCGAGATGCCGGCCAAGATGTTCGTGACCTGCCTGTTCGCGGTCCTCGACCCGACCACCGGCCACATCGTGCTGGCCAACGCCGGCCACAACCTGCCGTTCGTGCGCACCGGGGACGAGGTCACCGAGATCCGGGCGACCGGCATGCCCCTGGGGCTCATGGCCGGGATGCGCTACGACGAGACCGAGAGCGACATCGCGCCCGACAGCAACGTCCTGCTCTACAGCGACGGCCTGATCGAGGCACACGACGACGCCCGCGAGATGTTCGGCTTCGGCCGCCTGCGCGAGGCCCTGCGCATCGACGACGCCGGCAGCGAGCTGCTCGACCGGCTGCTCGAGACGCTCCACGGCTTCACCGGGACCGAGCACGAGCAGGAGGACGACATCACGCTCGTGACCCTCCGTCGCGCGGCCGGCGTGGCCGACGACGACGGCCACATCGGCTCGACCGCGCTGACGGCCTTCAGCCTGCCGGGCACGACCGGCAACGAGCGTGAGGCGATGGACCGGGTGGCGGCCGCGATCGCCGATCTCGGCCTCTCGTCCGACCGTCTCGAACGCCTCAAGACCGCCGTCAGCGAGGCGGCGATGAACGCCATCGAATACGGCAGCCAGGGTCGCGACGACGTCCCGTTCGACGTCGAAGTCGCCGTCACGCCCGACGACGTCATCGTGCGCGTCACCGACCACGCCCTGTCCGGCACCGTCCCGAGCGACGCCGAGACCCCCGACATCGAGCGCAAGCTCGCCGGCGAGCAGAAGCCGCGCGGGTGGGGGCTCTTCCTCATCGAGCACATGGTCGACGCGATGGACGTGACGACCGACGACGACGCGGGGACCCAGACCGTCACGTTGCGGCTGGCCCGCCAGGAGACCAGCCATGGATGACCGCCGGTTCGGAGCCCAGGTCGAGGATGTCCCCGACGAGGTCCGCGTCCGGATGCGCGGTGACCTCGACAGCCGCGCCGACGACACGCTCAACGCGGCGTACGGCGAGGTGGTCGCGATCGGGTCGAAGCGGATGACCCTCGACTTCCACGACGTGGGCTACATCAACAGCACGGGCATCGCGCTCGTCGTCCGGCTGCTCGCCGACGCCCGGCGCGACGGCCGTGGCGTGCGGGCCGTGGGCCTCACCCCGCACTACCGCGAGATCTTCCGGATCACCCGCCTGTCCGACTTCATGGACATCGTCGAAGGAGACGCCGCATGACCACGACCATGATCGGCCTCGATCGCGTCGGCACCGTCGCGATCCTGCGCATCTCCGGTGATGTCACCTCGGGCAGCGAAGCCGAGCTCATGGCCGGCTTCACCCAGGCCGTCGACGACGGTGCGACGGCGGTGGTGCTCGACTTCACGCAGATGGAGTACATGAACTCGGGTGGCATCGGCCTGCTCGTGACGCTCCTCGTCCGCGCCCAGCGCAGCGCCATCCGCCTGCTGGCGACGGGCCTGTCGAACCACTACCGCGAGATCCTCGCGCTGACCCGGCTCGAGGAAGCGATCGAGATCCACGACACCGAAGCGGCGGCCATCGCGGCCGCGGAAGGCTGACGGCGATGACGATGACCGAACCGACGATCCCGACCCCGACCACCACCACCCCGACCCCTTCCCCGAGCACGCCGGCGACGTCGGCCCGGCGCGCGACGCCGCCAACTGGGCCAAGCCCGTCGACCGCCTGTCGGCGACCGGCGTCACCGGCGCCAAGGTCGATTCCGTCACCGGCAAGCGCGTGTCGGGGCCGCTGCAGGGCTTCGGACAGCTCTGGCAGAAGACGTTCCGCGTCGAGCTCGACGGATCGCTGACGCCCCAGGAGGTCGTCGCGGCCTGGAAGGAGCGCTTCCCGACGTTCTGGCCCAAGGGCGCGCGGTTCTACGCCCCGCTCGCGGGCATCGCCCCCGGCGAGGTCGCCCTGCTCGACATCGCGCCCGTCCCGGGCTCGCCGGTCAAGCTCTCGACCGGCGTCATGGTCATCTACGCCGACGACGAGTCCTTCACGTTCATGACCCCCGAGGGCCATACCCTGTCGGCGTGGATCACCTTCTCCGCCTATCGCGACGGCGAGGCGACCGTCCTCCAGGCGCAGGCCCTGGAACGCACCTCCGACCCGTTCGACGAGCTCGCCTACATGCTGGGCGGCAATCGGATGAACGACCGCTTCTGGCGCGAGACGCTGTCGAACGTCGCCAAGGCGATGGGCAACGCGGACCCGCGGGTCGACACCCAGATCGTCTGCATCGACAAGCGCCGCCAGTGGCGGCACGCCCGCAACGTGCGCAACAGCGCGACGCTGCGCACCGCCCGCCACACCCTCACGGCACCGGTCCGCTGGATCTCCCGCAAGGGGTGACGACGGTCGGGCCGAGGGGGGTCCGACCGTCGTCCCACCCCGTCGTGGCGGCCGCGACGCTTCCGGTCGCCGGGGGGACGGACGTGACCGGTCCGGCGCTCGACGCGATCGTCGTCGGCGCAGGGCCCAACGGCCTGGCGGCCGCCCTGACGCTGGCCCGCGCCGGCCGGTCGGTGCGGGTCATCGAGGCGGCCGACACGATCGGCGGCGGGACACGGACCCAGGAGCTGACCCTCCCCGGGTTCCGCCACGACGTCTGCTCGACGATCCTGCCGCTGACCGCCGCGTCGCCGTTCTTCCGGATGGTCGACCTGGCCGCTCGTGGCGTGGACATCGTCCATCCGGACGCTCCCGTGGCCCATGCCCTCGACGGTGGCCGCGCCGCCGTCCTGGAGCGGTCCGTCGCGGCGACCGGGGCCGGGCTCGCCGAGGGCGGGCAGGGCGGAAGGCGGGCGACGGCAAGGCCTGGCGCTCCTTGTTCGGACCGTTGACGCGCGACGCCGGCAAGCTGTCCGGAGAGCTGCTCCGACCGGTCGTCCACGTGCCGCGTCACCCGCTGGCGCTCATGCGCTTCGGTCTGCCGGCCCTGCGCTCGGCCAGCGGCCTGGCCGAGGGCTCGTTCCATGGCGATGCCGCGCGCGCCCTGTTCGCCGGCCTTGCTGCCCATTCGATGGTGCCGCTGGAGCGGCCACTGACGGCGTCGTTCGGACTGGTCCTCGGCATGTACGCCCACGCGGTCGGCTGGCCGATGATCCGCGGCGGCTCGGCGGCGGTGGCGGAGGCGCTCGCGGGCGAGATCCGCGACCTCGGCGGCGAGATCGTCGTCGGGCAGCGGGTCACGACACTGGCCGAGTTGCCGGCGGCGCGGGCCGTCATCTTCGACACCACCCCGACGGCGCTGGCGGCGATCGCTGGCGACCGGCTGCCGTCGCGGACCCGGCGTCGATACGAGGCGTTCCGCTACGGGCCGGGCGTGTTCAAGGTCGACTGGGCGCTCGACGGACCCATCCCGTGGACCGCCGACGGCCTTCGTCGCGCTGCGACCGTCCACCTGGGCGGGACCGCGGCCGAGGTCGTCGCCTCCGAACGCGAGGTCGGCGCGGGCCGGCATCCCGACCGGCCGTTCACGCTCGTCGTCCAATACCACCCGTGGGACACGTCGCGGGCCCCGGAGGGCAGGACGACCGCCTGGGCGTACTGCCACGTGCCCAACGGCTCGGACGTCGACATGACCGCCGCGATCGAGGGCCAGATGGAGCGCTTCGCGCCGGGCTTCCGCGACCGGGTCCTGGCGCGCTCGACGCACGCGCCGGCCCAGATGGAGGCCCACGACGCGAACTACGTCGGTGGCGACATCAACGCCGGTGTCAGCGACATCCGCCAGCTCCTGTTCCGGCCGGTCCCGGCGCTGGACCCGTACCACGCGGGGCCGGGCCTCTATCTCGCCTCGTCGTCGACGCCACCGGGCGGCGGCGTGCATGGGATGGGCGGGTATCTCGCGGCAAGGTCCGCGTTGCGACGCGACCTGCGCTGAGCGAGGCGGCGAGCGCCTAGGCCGAGACCATCGGCGGCAGCTCGCGGCGCAGCCACCAGCCGATCCACAGCGCACCTGCCGCGGGCACCGCCGTCCACGCCACGAGCAGCACGAACAGGACGGTCAGGATGAGCTGCACGTCCGCCAGGCTGTCCTGGACGATGCCCGTCCGGAGGTCGTCCGCGACGGTCGCGAGCTGCGTCCCCAGGGCGCGCAGCGAATCGGCGTTCGTGAGCAGGGCATCCTTGTTCTCGTCGAGCGAATCGGCGATCGACGTGAGCCGCGTGTCGAGCCCTTCGATGTCGCCCGCGATCGAGCCGAAGACCTCCGCGACGCGGCCCAGTGGCTGGGTGCCGAAGATCGACAGCGCGGCCAGCTGCTGCTGGATCGTGAGCAGGTTGTCCTGGAGGTTGCCGACGGTGTCCGCGGCCTGGCGGACCGCCGGTGGCGTCCGCTCGAGCGTGACGGAGAACGACACGGCCGAGTCGCCGGCGTCCTGCAGGGCCGTCGCCGTGCGGTCGAGCGTGGAGATGATGGTTTCCACCTGGGTGCTCGTGCGATCCGCGAGCGTGCCGACCCGGTTGCCGACATACAGCAGGAGTACGAGCCCGACCGCCGCGAACGCGAGTCCGATGACGCCGTAGACGATGAGTCCGGTCGAGAAGCGCCGGAGTCCGTGGCGCAGGGTCGCGTCCGGTGAGGGCGCGGCTGGTAGCGCGGGGGGCGGTGGCGGGATGGCGGTCATCACGGCGAAGTCTGCCACGCGGGTCCGGGCGGGGAACGGTCGCCACGTGCCGGCCGGCCGGCCAGCGGTCAGTCGAGCGCCACCGCGTCGCCGACGGCCGTCGGTAGCATCCGGACGTCCGGGGCCAGCTCGGAGGCGTACTCCACGAACGCCGCCGGCGGCTCGACCAGGCGCTCGGGGAAGATCCGGCCCATGGCGTGCGGCCAGTACGTGCCCCAATGGATCGGCACGGCCGCGCGCGGCCGGACCCGGCGCAGGGCCTCGGCCGCCTTGAGCGGGTCGAGATGCAGGCCGCGGCCCAGGGTCGGGCCCCAGCCCCAGACCGGGATCAGGGCGAGGTCGATGTCGCCGAGCGACCACATCCCCTCGCACAGGTCCGTGTCGCCGGCGAAGTAGACCGACTGGGTGCCGCGCATGACGAACCCGATCGCCGGCGCCGTCGGTCCGATCGGCGGGCGGAATCCCGAATGGAGGGCTTCCACGGCTTCGACCTCGACCCCGCCGATGTCGACTCGGTCACCCAGCGCGATCTCACGGACATCCCTGAACCCGGCCGAACGCATCCACGCCCCGGAGCCGGCGGGGACGAAGATCGGCGGGTGGGACTTCAGGTCGCGCAGCGAAGGCACGTCGAGGTGGTCCCAGTGCAAGTGGGAGATGAGCACGGCATCGACGCCAGCCAGGCGATGCGGATCCGGCACCGGCTCGACGCGCCGCAGCGGGCCGACCCGGGAGCGCGTCACCGGGTCGGTCAGGAGCCGGATACCGTCGAGCTCGACGAGCAGCGCCGAGTGCCCGATGAAGTCGACCGACGTCAGTGCCATCGGGGAACCGTACCGCGCGGCCGACGCCGGTGCCGAGCCCTGAGCGCCGACCGACCGCGATGTCGTGGCAGATATCGCTGGGACCGGTAACCAGGGGCCATCGGGGCCACACCGACCGGTCACCGGCCGAACGTGACTCCCGGATCGCTCGTGGCGCGCTGGCTGGTGCCTTCCTGGAGGCCCGATCTCGTCCGTTGCCGACGCCGAACCCGCATGGTTACCAGTGGGGGCGATATCGGCAGGCCCATCGGGCACCCGCATGCGTATCGGGAATGGCGGGCCACCGCCGGGCAGCCGCTACGCGCCTATGGGGTCGTCGACCTACCGCCAGCTGCTCCGCGCCGCGTCCGGATACAGGCGGACCCGTCGGTACGGCTCGCGGCCGCGCGAGCGCGACACGAGGTTCGCCCGCTCGGCCATCTGGTGCTGCAGGCGGCGGATGTACGCGTTCTGCGGCGAGAGCTCGACCGCTTCGGACGACGAGAGCACGACCTCGATGGCGTCCTCCGTCTCGCGCATCGCCGCCTCGCGCGGATCGATCTCCAGCGAGAAGATCGAGGTCAGGCTGGTCTGCATCTGCGGGATCGTGTTGCTCTTGAGGACGTAGATGGGCATCGCCCGCTCCTCGGCCTCACGCAGCAACGGCGTCTTCTGCTTGTACTCGTTCTTGAGCGTCATGACCACGTCCGCCTCGTCGACGTCGCGGGCGATGACCACCGGCAGGCCGAGGTCGCGGACCGCCTGCTCGAGGCGTTTACGGCTGATGCCCTGGGGCAGCACCCGGAGCGTCGGCAGGGGCGATCCGCCGTGGACGAGCACCGTCTCGCCGTGGGCGCCTTCCTCGGCCCCGAGCGGCATCCGATCGAGGTCATCGTCGACCTCGAGCTCGTCGACGTTGACCGGCGCGGTCCCCTCCTCCGCCTTGAACGTCTGGAGGGCACGGGCGGCCTGATCGCGCCAGGCCTTCTGTCGTTCGAGCTCGCGGGCCTCGCGGGCCCGGGTCTCGAGCGCGGTCTGCGCAGCCCCACGTTCCAGCGGTCCGCGATCGGCGATCTCGCCGGCCACGAACGGGGCGTCACCACCCCGCCCGGCGAATCGCTCACCCGGCATGGAGCGGGGTGCGCCACCCTCCGAGACGGGGCCGCGCGGGGAGCTCTCGCGTCCCGAGCCGCCGCGGGTCTGGCGCCAGCCACCGGACGCACCGGGCCGATAGCCCGGGCGGAATGCGCCGCGCTCGGCCTCGCGGAAGCCGCCGGCGGTCCGCGCCGATCCGTCACCGCGCCAGCCGGGCTCCATCCGCCACGGCGATCCGTTGCCGACGAGCCCGGCGAACCGCTCCGCGCCGAGCTGCTCGCGCGGCGACGGCCGCGGCCGGCCCTGCGAGCGATGGACCCCTTCCTCGTCGCGCCAGCGCAGCTCGGGGGCGACGGCGTCGCCGCGCAGGAGCGCGTCGATCGTGTCGGCGACGTCGCTGTGGACGGCGACGCGCTCGCGATCCTGGATCTCGACGATGACGTCGAACGTCGGGGGCGCCTTGCGCTCGAGGACGCTCTTCTGGGTCCGCCGGCGGCGTGCCTCCTCGTCACCGAGGGTCACGCTCTGGATGCCACCGATCAGGTCGGACAGGGTCGGATTGAGCATGAGGTTGTCGAGGTTGTTGCCGTGGGCGGTGCCGATGAGCTGCACGCCGCGCTCGGCGATGGTCCGTGCGGCCGCGGCCTCCAGCTCGGTCCCGATCTCGTCGATGACGATGACCTGGGGCATGTGGTTCTCGACCGCCTCGATCATGACCTCGTGCTGGAGCGACGGCGTGCGGACCTGCATCCGGCGGGCCTTGCCGATGGCCGGGTGCGGGATGTCGCCGTCGCCGGCGATCTCGTTCGAGGTGTCGACGACGACCACGCGCTTGCCGAGGTCGTCGGCCAGGACGCGCGCGGCCTCGCGCAGCATCGTGGTCTTGCCGATGCCGGGGCGACCCATGATGAGGATCGACTTCCCGGTCTCGACGAAGTCGGTGATGATCTCGATCGTCCCGTACACCGCCCGGCCGATCCGGCAGGTCAGTCCGACGATCTTGCCGCTGCGATTGCGGATCGCGCTGATGCGATGGAGCGTGCGCTCGATGCCGGCCCGGTTGTCGTCGCCGAACGAGCCGATGTGCTCGACGACGAAGTCGATGTCGGCGTCGGTGATCTCGCGCTCGAGGAGCATCACCTCGGAGTCCGGGAAGCGAGCCTCCGGCCGGCGGCCGAGGTCCATCACGACCTCGATCAGGGACTGGCGGTCGGGCAAGGCATGGACCGCCGCGACGATCTCCGGGGGCAGCGACGTGAGCAGGGCGTCGAGGTCGTCGATCGATTCGCGCTGTCGATCCTCGGATCCCACGCTGACCTCCATCGTTCGGTTGGCCTAGCGCACGCCGGCCGGCACGAGGGCCGGTTCGGCGACGCGGACCAGGGTTTCCTTCATGAGCAGCGTGACCGTGGCGATGGACGCGAAGCCATCCTCCTCGAGACGCCGATCGATCGGTGCTTCGTAGGTTCGCACGGGGGCGATGACGCCGTGATCATGACGGTGGCCGCCACCACGCTCCGTGCGCGCCGCGATGATGCCCAGACCGTACCCGATGAGCGCCGATGCGTCTGCTTCGGGCCGGGCCATGACCTTGAGGTAGTGCGGCTGATCCTCCTTGGCGACCCCGACCTGGAGGAACCCGTCGAGCTGCGTGCCGTCCTTGCCGCCGTCCTTGGCCACCTGGACGAAGGCCTCGACGTCGGCGAAGCGCAGGATCGGCGCGAGGCTCGAGCGTGGGACCCGCCAGTGCGTGCCCTGGCGCTCCCAATCCGGGAGGCGGATCGCCTCCAGTCGCACGACCGGGTTCGGGGTGACCGTCCCGTACAGCCGATGCAGGGCCAGCGCGTCGGTTCCGCCCACCGGCCGGATGCCCGCGGCGGCGGCGCGCTTGTCGGTCCAGGGCTCGGGAAGGTCCATGTCCGCGTCGCGGGACAGGACGTGCTCTTCGCCGTAGCGGATGAAGCCCGCCTGCATGAGCAGCTCGACGTTGCCGTTGTCGTCCGCGCAGGCGACGTGGAAGCGGGCTGCGCCGCGCTTGGCGCCCTCGCGCAGGAGCTGCTGGACGAGGCGGTAGCGGATGTCGCCGGCATCGGCCATGCCCACGCCGTCGAGCTCCACGATGGTCCACTCGTCGCGGGTCGTCTCGCGCTCCACCCGGACCAGTCCGGCGAGGCGGCCGTCCTGCTCGTAGACGTACATCAGGTCGTTGGGCCGGAACGCGCCGAGCGGCAGTCGGAACAGGCTGAACACGCCGATCGGCGGGCCGCTGACGGGCAGGCCGAGCGAGCGCGTCGCCGGATCGTCGGATTGGCACAGCCGGGAGAGCTCACCCAGGGCCGCGAGGTCGGTGAGGCGGGCGGCGCGGACCTTGCCCGGGGTGCGGGGCGGCCGCGACGCGGTCATCGCGTCTGGGTCCGTCGGGTGGGGTGGGGCCGCCGTCCGGAACCCTCACCCGGATCGTCGTGCTCGGCGGCCATCGTCGCCACCAGCCGATGGAAGCGGCTCTCGCCCGCCAGCTCGGGATGGAACGCGGTGGCGATGACGTTGCGGTCGCGGACGGCGACGATCCGCCCGTCGTCGAGCCGAGCCAGGATGTCCACGCCGGGACCGGTCCGTTCGATGATCGGGGCGCGGATGAACACGGCGTGCACCGGCCGGTCGCCGAGGACCGGCACCGACAGCTCGGCCTCGAACGAGTCGAGCTGCCGTCCGAAGGCGTTGCGCTCCACCGTCACGTCGAGGAGCGGCAGGATGGGTGGTTCGCCACCGACGATCTCCTCGGCGAGCACGATCATCCCGGCGCACGTCCCGAACAGTGGCGCACCAGAGGCGGCGAGCCGGAGGATCGGCTCGCGCAGGCCCCAGCGCTCGATGAGCTGGCGCATCGTCGTGCTCTCGCCGCCGGGCAGGATCAGCCCGCTGACACCCTCGAGATCTGCCGGCTCGCGCACGCGAACGCCCTCGACGCCGATGGCGGCGAGCGTCTTGAGATGTTCGGCGAACGCGCCTTGCAGCGCCAACACACCGATCTTCATGCCCAAGCCTCTCCGAGCGCTGAGGCGACGCTCCTGCGAGCCATCAGCGGGAGGATCCGATCTTCATGCGCGGGTCGTCGCCGTGGTCCTTGTCGTCGCGCTCCGCTCTACCAGCCCCGGACGGCGAGGCGCTCGGCCTCGGGGATCTCCTCGAGCGCGATGCCGCGCATCGGGGCTCCCAGGCCCTTGGAGACCTCCGCGATCTTGGCCGCGTCGTCGAAGAAGGTCGTGGCCTGGACGATGGCGTTGGCCATCCGGGCCGGGTCCTCGCTCTTGAAGATGCCGCTGCCGACGAACACGCCCTCGGCACCCAGCTGCATCACGAGCGCGGCGTCGGCCGGGGTGCTGATGCCACCCGCGACGAAGTTCACGACGGGCAGCTTGCCGTTGCCGGCGACGTCACGAACGAGCTCGTACGGCGCCTGCAGCTCCTTGGCCGCGACGAACAGCTCGTCCTCGCGCATCGCCTGCAGCCGGCGCAGCTCGCTCAGCACGTCGCGCAATTGGCGCACGGCCTCGACGATGTTGCCGGTCCCGGCCTCGCCCTTGGTCCGCATCATCGCGGCGCCCTCGTTGATTCGCCGGAGCGCCTCGCCGAGGTTCCGGCAGCCGCACACGAACGGGACCTTGAAGGCGTGCTTGTCGATGTGGTTGGTCTCGTCAGCCGGGGTGAGCACCTCGGATTCGTCGATGTAGTCGACGCCGAGCGCCTCGAGCACCTGGGCCTCGACGAAGTGGCCGATGCGCGCCTTGGCCATGACCGGGATGGTCACCGCGTCCATGATCCCGACGATCATCTCGGGATCGGACATGCGGGCGACGCCGCCGGCCTTGCGGATGTCGGCCGGGACGCGCTCGAGCGCCATCACGGCGACGGCGCCGGCATCCTCGGCGATCTTGGCCTGATCGGGCGTGACGACGTCCATGATGACGCCGCCCTTGAGCATCTGGGCGAGGCCCTTCTTGGTCGCCCAGGTGGAGGTCTCGACGGTCATGTGGCTTGTGGATCCTCGTGGTCGCGTGCGCGGCGGATGTCCGATCGATGCTGGCCCCGGGGTCCTCGCCCGTTCGAGTCGACCAGGTGCCGTCGCGCGTCCGGATTATCGCACGAGGCCCGTTGAAGCCCAAGCGTGACGCCCGAACGGCCCGCGGACCGCGTCGTGGACCGCTTTGGACCCCTCGAGTGGGCGCTACGCGAGCAGGTCGAGTGCGTCCTCCAGGACGAGCAGTGTCGCGAGCCCCGGGCCGATCTCACGCAGGTTCCGGCCCGCCGCGCGCATCGCATCCGAGCCGAGACCGGCATCGAGCGCCGCGCGGTCGTCAAAGTCCATCGCCGTGATGAGCACGAGATCCGTCTCGGTCCCCAGCGCCGTCGCGACCCGCTGGACGCGGGTGGCTCGCAGGCCGGGCGTCTCGGCCACGAGCGGCAGGTGCTCCGCGGCGTAGCGCCGCTCGAACTCGGCCAGCGCGTCGGGGCCGCCGTCGGGCCGGCGGTACAGGGCGAGTAGCGTGGTCATGGGGCCTCCTCGTGGGGATGGTCGGCCGCCCGGCGGCGGGCGACGGTCTCGGCGGATCGATAGAACGCCCCGAGCGCCTCGGTGGCGATCGTCGGGCGCTCGGCGAACGCCTCGTGACGGGCCTCGGGCAGGACGAGCAGGCGGCCGTCGAGCACGGATCGTGACAGACGCCAGGCATGGTCGACGGGCACGAACGGATCGCGGTCCCCGACCGCCACGAGTGTCGGTGGGTCGATCGTCCGGACCTGCTTCGGCGTGAGCAGCGGCTGGACCGCGACGTCGGCGGCGATCGCCGGCAGCAGCGACCGCCACGCCCCGGCGCCCTGCACCGGGTCGTGTCGCGCGGCGAGGTCGGCCGCCCAGGCCGGGTCGTCGCGGTCGATCCGGATCGGGTCCATCAGGCGCCGCGCGACGCTGGCGCGCGGCTCGCGCTCGGTGGAGATCCCGACGACGACGAGGGTGCGCAGGCGCTCGGGGGCCCGGACAGCGACGTTCAGCGAGGCCATCGCCCCGAGCGAGAACCCCAGCAGGTGGAACGTCGCCAGCCCCAGCGCGTCGGCGAAGGCCAGGGCGTCGTCCGCGAGCCAGGCCGCGACGAACCCGTCCGTGGCGGTGTCCCAGCGGGTCCGCCCATGGCCACGCGCGTCCGGCGTGAAGCAACGGAAGGCCTTGCGCAGGCTCGGCAGCTGGCCACGGAAGTCGCGCGATCCGGTGGAGGTGGCGCCATGGAGCAGGATCAGCGGAGGACCGGCCCCGGCCACGTCGTAGCCGATGCGCAGCCCGTTGGCGTCGATCGTCGGCATCACACCGATGCTACGACGGTGCGACGCCCGAGCGTGGCGCACGGACGTGGCGCCCGGCTCGGCTCCCGGGCACGTCGCCGCGGCGCGCAACAAGATGGCCCGACATCCGTCCGACGCGCATGACCGAGCCGGACGCCGAGTTCCTGGAGGTGCGAGCGATGCCCGTGTTGGATCGGGTGGCGACATCCGACGAACGGGACGCCGAGGTCCGCCGGACCGTCCTCGCCATCTACGACGCCCATCATCGCGAGATCGCGACCTTCGCCCGGGCCATCGAACGCGACCCGCAGACCGCGGAGGATGTCGTCTCCGAGGCCTTCGTCCGGCTCGTCGAGGAGGTCCGCCGGGGCCGCACCCCGGTGCAGCCACGGGCGTGGCTCCATCGGGTCGCCGCCAACCTCGTCGTGGACCACGGCCGGCGCCGCCAGTCCTTCCAGCGATTCGCCGGCCGCCTCTTCGACCGCGGCACCGAGGAACCGGCGGACGCCCGGATCCTCGGATCCGAGACCCATCGGGAGCTCCGCGAGGCGCTCGCGTCGCTGCCGGCGGAGGCGCGCGTGGCCCTGATGCTGGCCGCCCACGGGTTCACCGGCCGCGAAGTGGCCGAAGCGCTTGGCCGCACGGAGCTCGCGACCCGCTCACTCATGTGGCGCGCGAGGACGTCGTTGCGCGAGCGCCTCGACGCTGGGGAGGAAGCCCGATGATCGACCACGACGCGGCGCGCCGATCGGGTGCGACCGCCATCGACTTCGAGCTCGAGCCCGCCGAGCGGGCGGACCTCGATGACCACCTGTATACGTGCGCGGCCTGCCGCGCGTTCACGGCCGACCTCGCCACCGATGCGACGAGGCTGAGCAACCTCGACCTGGGACCCGTGCCGGTCGCTGTCCGAGCGGACATCGCGATCGTCGCCGAGCGCCGGGGCGGCGGCCGATCGACACCGGTCCTGCTCGCCGCCGCGGCGATCCTCGTCCTTGCCGTGGTCGGCGGCGCGGCCATCGGCGTCGGCGCCCTGCCCCGCCCCGCCGGTCCGGAGGCGGCGGCAGCGGCCCCAGTCGGTCGGGCGGTGCACTGGTCGACCGAGGTCGTCGACCTCGCCGCGGACGACCTGTGGCTCGAGGTCGGCGGCCAGGTCGTCGTCCCGCCGGACGACCGAGAGATCAAGATCTCGTCCGACGCGGGCACACCCCAGAAATGGACCCTCGAAGTCGCCTGGAACGCCGGACGGACGGAGATGCGCATCAACCTGTACTTCCGTGCCGACGCGGACGGCTGGCGGGTCGACGAGGCGCGCATCTACGACGGCCGGGTGCCGAGCGACTGGCTGGAGACCAGCGAGGTCCCGATCGGGGCGCCGGCCGGTGCCGCCTTCGGTGGCGACATCGACCTCACGCTCCCGGACCGCAGCGGCCCCGACACCGGCCCGGGTCGCCTGGTCATGCGCGGGCTCCGGCTCACGACCCGCAGCGGTGGCCTCGCCCCGATGCCGCCGAGCGTGAAGCCCCCGCTCATCGACAAGAAGGCCGCTCCGGCGCCGCCCATCAAGATCGCCTGTGGTCCGCTCGATCAGACGGCGCTGCGCCGTCGTCGTGAAGAACGCCGTGTCCGACGCGGCGACGAGCAACCCCGGCCGCACGGTCGTGAGCATCACGGTGGACGCGGACGGCCTCGGCTGGACGGTGCTCCTCGACGACGGGTCGGCCATCACGATGGTCCATTGACCGGTCGCTGACCCTGGTTCGTCGCCGGTCGCCCAGCCATGGGCTACGATCGGCGCCATGACCGACCCCGTTCGCGCGACGCGCCTCGAGCGCGATTCGATGGGCGAGATGGCCGTCCCGGCCGACGCCCTGTACGGCGCGTCCACGCAGCGTGCCGTCCTGAACTTCCCGATCTCCGGCCAGCGCTTCCCGCGCCGGTTCATCCGGGCGCTGGCCCTCATCAAGCTGGCGGCTGCGGAGGCCAACGCGGAGCTCGAGCTCCTCGACGTCGAGGTCGCGACGGCCATCGCGGTCGCCGCGGCGGAGGTGGCCGACGGCGCCCACGACGACCAGTTCCCCATCGACATCTACCAGACGGGATCCGGCACGTCCACGAACACGAACATGAACGAGGTCATCGCCCACCTCGCGGCAGGGCGCCTGGGCGATGGCAGGACGGTCCATCCCAACGACCACGTCAACAAGTGCCAGAGCTCCAACGACACGATCCCGACGGCGCTCCAGCTGAGCCGCGGCGATGGCCATCGAGGAGGCGCTCATCCCGGCGCTGGTCGAACTGCAGACCGCGCTCGCCGCGAAGGCCGACGAGTTCTGGCCCATCGTGAAGACGGGTCGGACGCACCTCCAGGACGCGACCCCGATCCGGCTCGGCCAGGAATTCCGCGGCTACGCGGGTCAGGTCGAGGAGGCTATCCGCCGCGCGCAGGCTGCCCGTGACGAGCTGCTCACGGTGCCGCTTGGCGGGACCGCGGTCGGCACCGGCATCAACGCCCATCCCGAATACGCGGCACGGGCCTGCGCCCGGCTGACCGAGCTGTTGACCCTGCCGGTCCGGGAGGCCCCGAACCACTTCCACGCCCAGGCCTCGCTCGACGTCGCGATCGCGGCGCATGGAGCCGTCCGCACGACCGCGCTCGGGCTGTGGAAGATCGCCTCGGACGTCCGCCTGATGGGCATGGGTCCGCGGGCCGGCCTGGCCGAGCTCGCGTTGCCGGAAACGCAGCCCGGCTCGTCGATCATGCCGGGCAAGGTGAACCCGGTGATCATCGAGTCACTGACGATGGTCGTCGCCCGGGTGCTCGGCAACGACACGACCGTCGCGTTCGCCCAGACCGGCTCGTTCCTCGAGCTCAACGTCATGCTTCCGGTCACGGCAGCGGCGCTGCTCGAATCGATCGAGCTCCTCGCGGCGGCCGCCGCCAACTTCTCGCGGCGGACGATCGACGGGCTGGTCGCGACGGACCGCGGTCCGGCGCTCGTCGAACAGGGGCTGATGCTCGCCACGGCCCTCGCCCCGGTCATCGGCTACGACGACGCGGCCGCGCTGGCCAAGCAGGCGTACAAGGACGGCCGCACCATCCGCGAGCTCGCCCTGGAGCGCGGTCTGAGCGCCGAGGACCTGGATCGGCTCCTCGACCCGGCCGCCATGACCGAACCGGGCCTCGGGTCGGGGCCGGCCGGCGGCTGAGCCTCGGGCTCGGCGGTCGCCGCTCGCCGTTACGGCGCGACCGTCAGGTCCGCGGTCATGTTCGGGTGGACGTTGCAGCTGAACCGGTAGGCCCCTGCGACGAGGCCCGGGATGCTGACGTGCTGGTCGGCGACGCCGGTGAACACCTCGCTCTTGACGAGCTCGTCGGACAGCGACGGACCCGCGAGCAGCACCAGGTTGTGGGGGACGCCCGCATCCTGGTTGTGGAACGTGATCTCCAACGGTCGACCCGCGGGCGCCGTGAACGAGGTCGGCTCGAACGCGACGTCCTTGGCCGTGATGGTCATGGCCTGGGGCGGGCCCCCGGCTGCGGACGGCCCGCTCGATGCGGCCGGCGACGACGACGACGAGGCACCGCACGCGCCGACGGCCGCGGCGATCACCAGGGCGATGACAAGCGGGGCCCGACGATGGGCACGGTCACCGGATGGCAACGGAGCACCTCCAACGTATTCGGTGCTGCCACGGTACGGCCTCATCGTCCGGCGCCTGTTACGGCGTCGCTCGCTTCGTGCGAGATAGCTTCGATCGGCGATCCGCTTTGGTACGATCCGACGCGATGACCTCGACACGCCTGTGGGACCGCGCCGCCGTGCCCGTGCCGGTCGACGGCCGGCGCCTCCCCGAGGTCGCGGCCCTGCCGGCGGGCCTGCCCACGGTGCCCGAGCTGTTCGACTTCATGCGCGACGCGGAGCTGCGCTTCGCGACCCTCCGGATGCGCATCCTCGAGCGGGTCGCCAACGCCGCGCGGCGAGGACGTCACCGAGATCGACGTGACCCTGCGCCATCCCAACGAGGCCAAGGTCACGACCAGTCGACCGGGCGAGCTGCTGAAGAGCCAGTACGAGATCTGGATCTCCGACGGCGATCTCGTCCGGACGTACGCGGCCGCCCACCGGCTCGGCACCCAGCGCCCCGTCCGGAACCGTCCGCGCGGTCTGGCCGACCAGGACTTTCCGGGACCATCGCGCGTGTACGAGCCGGTGACCGCGCTGCCGATGGAGACCCTGCCGGACACCTTCGTCCACCCGGCCGGCTTCTGCCAGAACGTGCTGGCCACCGGCATCTGCGCGGTGCTCGGCACGGAGCTCGTGACCGACCGCGAGGCGATCCTGCTCGACCTGTGACCACCCACGGACCATCGAGATCGCGGGCGATCGCCCTGACCACCGCCTCGACCTGGCGGTCGACCGCTCGACCGGGGTCATCCTGCGCCTGGTCGAGACCATCGGCGGGACGGTCACCCGCCACGCGCTGGTGACCGATATCGACCCGGACGCCGCCCTGCCGCCGTCCGCCTTCGAGTTCGTCTTCCCGACCGGGACGACGATGCTCTACTAGGCGACCCTCGGTCTTCCCGCCCCGGATCGGGGCGGGTATAGTCGGCGCCATCGTGTCGGGCCCGGGTCCACCGGTCGGAGTGTCGGCGACCCTGGTCACCTGAGGACGCTCGGAAAGGAGGCTCTCCAAGCGACCTATCCGGCGCCGTTGCCCACGGTGCCATCGCGGCGAAGCCGCCCCGACCCCGCGTCATCCCGCACATCCCGCGCCGCGCGGCGCCCCCGATCGCTCCGGGCCTCTGCCGCGCTCTCGGTCGGACCTGGAGGGGGTCCGACGACCGGGCGCCTCGTCGACCACCCCAGCGTCGATGGCAGCGCCGAGTGAGGGAGGATCCCGATGACCCGATCCCGCGAAGACGTCATCCAACAGGACGTCGCCGACCTGCACAAGCTCGGGTACGCTCAGGAATTGCTCCGCTCGATGGGCGGGTTCAGCAACTTCGCGATCAGCTTCAGCATCATCAGCATCCTGACCGGCGCGGTCATCCTGTACGACTACGGCCTGGCCTGGGCGGGCACCGCCGCCGTCATGATCGGCTGGCCGTTCGTCACGGTCTTCGTGCTCCTGATCGCCGCCTCGATGGCCGAGATCGCGTCCGCCTACCCGACCGCGGGTGGCCTGTACTACTGGGCCAGCCGGATGAAGAACAAGAACTGGGGCTGGTGGACCGCATGGTTCAACCTCATCGGCCAGTTCGCGATCGTCGCGGGCATCAACTACGCCGCGGCGCTGTTCATCAACGCCACCATCGTCACCCCGATCCTGTCGAACTTCGGGATCGCGTACAGCAACACGACCGTCCTCATCGGATCGGCCGATCAACCGATCCTCGTCGGCTCGCTGGTGACGATGGGCATCCTCATGCTCATCCAGCTGGCCATCAACATCGCGGGCATCAACCTCGTCGCCCTGCTGAACCAGGTCAGTGTCTGGTGGCACATGGCGATCGTCGCGGCCGTGGTCGTGCTCATCTTCCTTGCGGGCAAGCCCGACGAGTCCGGGCTGACGCTGTTCGCCGTCCAGCCGCAGGACGTCGCCGGCAGCTGGGAGATCAATATCGGCGGCGCGATCGACCTCGACTTCGGAGCGGCGATCACCTACCCGATCATGTTGGCGTTCTTCTTCTCGCTGCTCCAGGCCAACTGGACGTATACCGGCTATGACGCCTCGGCGCACGTTGCCGAAGAGACGGTCGGCGCGCGCGTCGCCAGCGCGTGGGGCCTCTTCCTCGCCGTCGCGGTCAGCGCGATCGTCGGTTTCGTCTTCCTCGTCGCCCTCTCGACCCACCTGCCGAATCTTTCGACCCTCTTCCCGGCGACCTTCGATGGCGCCGACCCGACGAAGTACAGCCAGTACTACTTCGGTGACGGCGCGGCCGTCATCGACACCCTGATCTACAACCTCGGCTCCACCGTCGGTGGCGTCCTGGCCGCCGGCATCGCGGTCGCGATGTGGTTCTGCGGCCTCTCTTCGATCGCCTCGGCCGGTCGGATGCTGTACGCGTTCAGTCGCGACGACGGCGTTCCGGGGTCGGGTTGGCTCAAGAAGGTGTCGCGTCGCTACCGGACTCCGGCGAACGCGCTCGTGGCGATCGTCGTCATCGCCTGGTTGTTCTCGGTCGCGGCGTTCTTCGTCGGCAAGGGCACGGCGGTCGTCATCGTGACCGCCATCAGCACGATCTTCCTGTACGCCGCGTACGGGATCTGCATCTACCTGGGCGCCACCACCCAGGACTGGCTCAAGGAGCGCGTCTGGAGCCTGGGTCGCTGGTCAAAGCCCGTTGCCTGGGTGGCGGTGTTCTGGGTCGTCGTCCTGATGGTCCTGTTCAGCTTCCCGACCTCGGGCAACATCTCGCTGCCGTTCATGGTGGCGGTGGTCATCTTCCTCGTCGTGTACTACTTCGGCTGGGCTCGCCGAAGCTTCAAGGGTCCCCGTTCCATGGGTGACGCAGCCGAGCTGACCGACATCGAGCGTGAGTTCGAAGCCGCGGCCGGCGAGGTGCAGCCGACCTGACAACGCAACCGCACGCAGTCCTGCAGGGCCGGTCCGGCGCGTCCGACCGGCCCTGCCCGTATCCGCGAGGAGTCCCATGAGCGATCACGACAGCGATCACGCCAAGCACCCCCGCCTTGCCGAGCTCGAGGCGATGGTCCGCGACGGGCGGATCGACACGATCGTGGTCGCGTTCACGGACATGCAGGGCCGGCTCATGGGCAAGCGCGTCCACGGCCAGGCCTTCCTCGACGGGGTCATCGACCACGGCGCGCATTTCTGCACGTACCTGCTGGGTACGGACATGGAGATGAACACGCCCGAGGGCTTCAAGCTCATGAACTGGGAGACCGGCTACGGCGACTGGATCGCCCGGCCGGTCTGGGACCAGCTGCGCGAGCTGCCCTGGCTGCCGGGCACCGCCATGGTCCTGTCCGACACCATCGACGAGGAGACCGGCGAGGAGATCCCGGTCTCGCCGCGGACGATCCTCAAGCGCCAGGTGGCGCAGGCCGCCGAGCGCGGTCTCGCGGTCAAGGCCGGCTCGGAGTTCGAGTTCTACGTCCTCAAGGACTCCTGGGAATCGCTGGCCGAGCGCGGCTGGCCGGTGCCCAAGACGTTCGGCTACTACAACGAGGACTACCACCTCCTCCAGGCCACCAAGGCCGAGCCGCTGCACCACCTCCTGCGCACGCAGATGTCGGCCGCCAACGTGCCCATCGAGTTCAGCAAGGGCGAGGCGGCCAACGGCCAGCACGAGGTCAACATCCGCTACGACCACGTCCTCGAGTCGGCCGACCGGAGCGTGATGTTCAAGCACGGCGCCAAGGAGATCGCCTACCTCAACGGCTGGGGCATCACGTTCATGGCCAAGCCCGACCATCGCTGGACGGGCTCATCGGGCCACCTCCACATGAGCGTCTGGGATGCGGTCAAGGACATCCCGCTGATGCACGCCACGGGCCGCGAGAAGCCGGGGCCGTACGGGCTCTCGAAGCTCGGACAGCAGTTCATGGCCGGGATGATGGCGCTCTCCCGCGAGCTCGCGATCTTCATCGCGCCGTTCATCAACTCGTACAAGCGCTACGCATCCCTGTCGTGGGCGCCGGTCAACGTCGTCTGGGGTCGGGACAACCGGACCACCGGGTTCCGGCTCGTCGGGCACGGCAAGGGCATCCACGTCGAGAACCGCTTTCCGGGCGGCGACATGAACGCCTACCTGACGTACGCCGCGATGGTCGGCGCCGGTCTCTACGGCATCGAGCACGGCCTCAAGCTCGAGGACGAGTTCAAGGGCAACGGCTACCTCGCCGAAGGCCATGCGCGCATGCCGCGCGCCCTGTACGAGGCGATCCGCGAGCTGGAGCAGTCGGTGGCGGCCCGCGAGATCTTCGGCGACGACGTGGTCGAGCATTACCTGAACGCCGCCCAGGTGGAGCAGGACGCCTACGACTCGACCGTCCATCCCTGGGATCGCGAGCGCTACCTGGAACGCGGCTGACCGCTCGCTCCGGGGGACCCGCGGCACGCTACCATCCAGCCACGAGCGCGCGGGACCTGGTTGGATGCGCTCCTGATCGATCCGAGGAGACGACCGTCCACGCTCGGCCGCATATCCGCCTGAGCCGCCCGCGATGACCGAGGACATCGACGCCCTGCGTGGGCGCGTCGAGGAGCTCGAGGGACGCGAGGCAGAGTACGCCCGGACCGCGTCCGTCCAGGACGCGCTCTACAAGATCGCGGCGGCGGCCAGCTCCGCCGAGGATCTCCAGGCGTTCTATGCCACGGTGCACGGCATCGTCGGCGAGCTCATCTACGCCGAGAACTGCTTCATCGCCCTCTATGACGAGGCGCGCCAGGCGATCAACTTCCCGTACTACGTCGACACCGTCGACACCGACCTTCCTGATCCGGCACTCTGGGAGCCGTTCGGGGTCGGCAACGCCCGGGGGACCACGGCGTACGTCCTGCGGACGGGACGGCCAAGCCGGTTCGACCGGACGAATTTTCCGGACTACGTTGCCCGCGGCGAGATCGAGCTCGTGGGGCCGACGTCCGAAGAGGCAAGTTGGATCGGGGCTCCGCTTCCCGCCGATGGTCGGACGGTCGGAGCGATCGTCGTCCAGAGCTATGTCCTCGCCCATCAATACACCGACGCAGAGCTGGAGTTGCTGGCATTCGTCGGCCAGCACATCGGCACCGCGCTCAGCCGCGCCCGGGCCATCGAGGAGACGCGTCAGCGCAATGCCGAGCTGGCCGTGGTCAACGAGATCGGCCTGGCGCTCGCCCGGCAGCTCGACTTCGAGGCGATCATCGAGATCGTGGGCGAACAGGTCCGCCAGATCTTCGATTCTCGGTCGATGTCGATCGCGCTCTACGACGAAGCGACGAACGAGATCTCGTTCCGGTACGACATCGACGAGGGCGAGCGCTTCGATCGAGGGGCCATGAAGCGGTTCCAGCTCGGACCGGGCATGACATCCACGGTCATCACCACCAGGCGCTCGCTGCGACTCGGTACGGACGAGGAGCAGTTCGCCCATGGGGCGATCGAGATGGGCGGCTCTCCGGCGGCGTCCTGGCTCGGCGTGCCGATCCTGTCCGGGACCCGTGTCATCGGCGTGGTCACGCTCAACCGCCCGGGTGAGCAAGCGTTCACCGAATCCGACGAGCGATTGCTTTCCACCCTGGCCACCAGCATGGGCGTCGCCCTGGACAACGCCCGGCTCATGAACGAGACGAAGCGACTGCTGGCCGACACGGACCAGCGCGCGGCCGAGCTCGCGGTCATCAACGAGATCGGTGACGCGCTCGCCCGACAGCTCGACTTCGACGCGATCATCGAGCTCGTCGGAGAGCGGCTCCGCACGATCTTCGCGACCAGAAGCGTCTCGATCGGCACGTACGACGCGGCGACCGACCTGGTCGGATGGCGCTACGAGATCGAGGAAGGGACTCGATTCCATAGCGAGCCGATGCCGGTCGGTGAGGGGCTCACCTCCTCGGTCATCCGCGGGGGACGACCGCTCCGCGCCGGCACGCGCGCGGCCCTCGAGGACCTCGGCGCGATCTATCTCGGCGGCGGCATCACGGCATCGTGGCTCGGTGCCCCGATCCGCGTCGGCGACGCGGTGGCGGGGATCGTCATCCTCGAGAGCCTCGAGGAGCACGCCTTCGACGAAGGCGATGAGCGGCTGCTGACGACCCTCGCCGCGAGCATGGGCGTCGCCCTCGACAACGCGCGGCTGTTCGACGAGACGAAACGGCTGTTGTCCGAGGCCGATCAACGCGCGGCCGAGCTTGCGGTCATCAACGAGATCGGTGGGGCGCTGGCCAAGCAGCTCGAGTTCGACGCCATCATCGAGCTGGTCGGCGAGCACGTGCGCTCGATCTTCTCGGCGAACTCGATCTTCATCGCCCTCTACGACGAGTCGACGAACCAGATCCGCTTCCCGTACGACCTCGATGAGGGCGCCCGCTTCGAGCGCGGCGTGTTCGACCTCGGACCGGGGGTCACCTCCACGGTCATCCGGACCGGCCGCCCGCTTCGCCTCGCGACGCTCGAGGAGCAGCAGGCCGCAGGCTCCATCGACGTCGGCGGATCGGTGACCCAAACGTGGCTCGGCGTCCCGATCCCGGCCGGCGAACGGGTCATCGGCGTCGTGGCTCTGGAGAGCCTGGAGGAGCATGCCTACAGCGACGCCGACGAGCGTCTCCTGGCGACCCTGGCCTCGAGCATGGGCGTCGCGCTCGAGAACGCGCGCCTGTTCGGCGAGACCAAGCGCCTCCTGGCCGAGACCGACGAACGGGCCGCGGAGCTCGCCATCATCAACGGGATCCAGCGCGGGCTGGCGGCGAAGCTCGACATGCAGTCGATGTACGACCTCGTCGGCGACAAGATCCAGGAGATCTTCGACGCGCAGGTCGTCGACATCGGGATCGTCGACCAGGTTCGGGGGCGGATGCATTTCCCGTACGCCATCGAGCGCGGCGTGCGCTTCCCGGACGAGCCGATGGAGATCATCGGATTCCGGAAGTACGTGTTGGAGACGGGCCAGCCCCTGCTGCTCGACCACGACATGCCTGCCCGGGCCGCCGAGTACGGCAACCCCGAGGCCGTCAGCGGCGAGCCGTCCAAGTCGTCGTTGTTCGTGCCGCTCCACGCCGGTGAACGGGCGATCGGCGTGTTCTCGCTCCAGAACCTCGATAGCGAGTACGCCTTCGACGAGCGCGACCTGCGACTCCTCGCGACGATCGGCGCCAGCCTCAGCGTCGCGCTCGAGAACGCGCGGCTGGTCGACGAGACGCGCCGGCGCAATGCCGAGCTGGCCATCATCAACGGCATCCAGCAGGGCCTCGCCGCCGAGTTGGACATGCAGGCGATGTACGACCTCGTCGGTGACAAGATCCAGGAGATCTTCGACGCGCAGGTCGTCGACATCGGCATCTACGACCGCGACGCCGGACTCGTGCGATTCCCGTACTCCATCGAGCGTGGCGTGCGCTTCCCGGACGAACCGATGGAGCTGATGAGCTTCCGCAAGGTCGTCATCGAAACTCGCGAGCCGTTGCTGGTCAACGAGCACGCCCACCAACGGGCACTCGAGCTCGGGCAATCCACCGTCATCCAGGGCGAGATGCCCAAGTCGATGCTCTTCGCGCCGCTCGTCACCGGCGACGAGGCCCGGGGCGTCATCTCCCTCCAGAACCTCGACCGCGAGTTCGCGTTCAGCGAGGGCGACCTCGACCTGCTCGCGACCCTGGCGGCCAGCCTGAGCGTCGCCCTCGAGAACGCCCGGCTGCTCGACGAGACCCGGCAGCGAGCCGCCGAGCTGGCCATCGTCAACAGCGTCGGCCAGGCGCTGGCCGGTCAGCTGGACCTCGACGCGCTCATCTCCGACCTGGGTGACCAGATGCGGGTCACCTTCGACGCCGACCTCGTCTACGTCGCGCTCCACGACCGCGCGACCGACCTGATCGAGTTCGCCTACTACAGCGAGGGCGGCATCCGGAGTCCGCAACCGGCGATGGCGTATGGCCAGGGACTGACGTCGCAGATCCTGCAGACGCGGGAGCCGTTGCTCCTCAACAAGGACGCGCAGTTCGAGCAGTTCGCGCGGGTCGGGACGCCGGCGAGCTCCTATCTCGGGGTCCCGATCGTCGCCGGCGATGAGGCCATCGGTGTCGTCAGCGTCCAGCACACGACCAAGAGCGGCCGGTTCGGCGAGGCCGACAAGCGGCTGCTGGCCACCCTCGCCGCCAACGTCGGGGTCGCGATCCAGAATGCCCGCCTCTACCGTGACGCCCAGCGTCAGGCAGCCGAGATGACCGCCCTTGCCGAGGTCGGGTCGGAGATCTCGGCGATGCTCGACCTCGGATCGGTCCTCGAACGCATCACGGATCGTGCCCTCTCGCTGCTGACCGCCGATACGAGCGCTGTCTTCCTCGCCGAGGACGAGGGACGCGTCCTTCGCCCATTCGTCGCGCTCGGGTCGTTCGCCGATGCGATCATGGCCGACACCGTGCGGGATGGCGAGGGCATCATCGGCGACCTGGCCCGTCGTGGCGTCGCCGAGGTCGTGAACGACGTGGCGACCGACCCACGATCGATCGACATCCCGGGTGTCGACGAGGACGAGACCGAGTACCGCCTGATGGCGGCACCGCTCCAGTCGCGGCACGAGGTCATCGGCATGATGGCCATCTGGCGCTCGGCGCCGGGCGCCGCCTTCACGTCGGCCGATCTCGCGTTCCTGGAGGGCCTCGCCCAGCAGGCGGCCATCGCCATCCAGAACGCGAGGCTGTTCGAGGAGGGCCGCGCCGCCCAGGAGGCCGCCGAGCTCGCCAACCAGGCCAAGTCGACGTTCCTGGCCGCCATGAGCCACGAGATCCGGACACCGATGAACGCGATCATCGGGATGAGCGGGCTGCTGCTGGACACCACGCTCGACGAGGAGCAGCGCGACTACGCCGACACCATCCGGACCAGCGGCGACGCCCTGCTCACGATCATCAACGACATCCTCGACTTCTCGAAGATCGAGGCCGGCCGGGTCGAGCTCGAGCATCGGCCGTTCGCGTTCGCCGCGTGCATCGAGGGCGCCCTCGACGTGCTCGCGCCGACGGCCGCGGCGCGACACCTGGAGCTCGCCTACGCGATCGACGACGGCCTGCCGCGGACGATCATCGGGGACGAGGGCCGGCTCCGCCAGATCGTCCTCAACCTGCTGTCGAACGCGGTCAAGTTCACCGAGAGCGGCGAGGTCGAAGTGACCGTCACGGGCCATCCGCTCGACGCGGCTCGGTCGGCGGACGGGGTCTGGGAGCTCGTGATCGCCGTGCGCGACACCGGGATCGGCATCCCGCCAGATCGGATGGACCGGCTGTTCCAGAGCTTCAGCCAGGCCGACGCGTCGATCTCGCGCCGCTACGGCGGGACCGGTCTGGGCCTGGCCATCAGCCGGCGCCTTGCCGAGCTCATGGACGGCTCGCTGCTGGCCGAGAGCCGTGGCGTGGCGGGGGCCGGCAGCACCTTCCGCCTGACCATCCAGGCCGCTGCGGCCCAGGCCCCCATCGCCGTGGAGCCGCTGGTCGGCGTCGACCTCGCCGGCCGGCGCGTCCTCGTCGTCGACGACAACGCGACCAACCGGCGCATCGTGAGCACGCTGGTCGGCCGCTGGGGCATGACCGCGACCGACACCGCGTCGCCGCGTGAGGCCCTCGACTGGGTGACCGCCGGGCAGGCGTTCGATCTCGCCATCCTCGACCTGCACATGCCCGAGCTCGACGGCGTGGCGCTGGCGACGGCCCTGCGCGGCACCCCGACCGGCGCAGCGACACCCGTCGTGATCCTGTCGTCGCTGGGGGTCCATGAACGACCCAATGACGTCGTGGCCGCGTTCCTGGTCAAGCCGGTCAAGCCGTCCGCCCTGCACGACACGCTCGCGACCGTGCTCGCCGGCCAGGCGGCCGCGGTGCCGGTCCGGTCGGCCGGCGTCGGCATCGATCACGGGCTGGGGGCGCGCCATCCGCTGCGCATCCTGCTCGCCGAGGACAACCCGGTGAACCAGAAGCTGGCCATCCGCCTGCTCGAGCGGATGGGCTATCGCGCCGACATCGCCGGCAACGGCCTCGAGGCGATCGCCGCGGTCGAGGACGCCGATTACGACGTCGTGCTCATGGACGTCCAGATGCCCGAGCTCGACGGCCTCGAGGCGACCCGGCGCATCCGGTCGCGCTGGCCGGCCCCCGCCGGACCCCGGATCGTGGCCATGACCGCCAACGCGATGGAGGGCGATCGCGAGGCCTGCCTCGCCGCAGGCATGGACGACTACATCGCCAAGCCGATCCGCCCGGAGACGCTGAGCGCCGCCCTCCTCGCGGTCGACGCCCGCGGGATCGCCGGATGACCGAGCGCCCGACGGGCGACGGCCCGACCATGGCCGGCCACATCCTCGTCGTCGACGACGCCGCGTTCAACCGGCGGCTGCTGACCCGGCTGCTCGCGGGCATCGGCCACACGACCCAGGAGGCGAGCGACGGCCGCGAGGCACTCGACGTGCTGCGCGATCCCGACCCGGCCGCGCCGCCCGTCGACGTCGTCCTGCTCGACATCGTCATGCCGGTGATGGATGGCTACGCAACGCTCGAGGCGCTCAAGGCGGACGAGGCCCTGCGCGGCCTGCCGGTCATCGTCATCTCGGACGTCGATGAGCTCGAGAGCGTCGTGCGCTGCATCCAGATGGGCGCGACCGACTACCTGCCCAAGTCCGTCGCGCCCGAGATCCTGCGCGCGCGGATCGAGGCGTCGCTGGCGCAGAAGCGGTTCCACGATCTGGAGCGCGCGACGATGGCCGAGCAGGCACGGCTGCTCGCGACGATCGACCGCCAGCGCTCGGAGCTGTCGCGCTTCCTGTCACCCCAGGTCGCGGCGCTCGTCTCGAGCGACGACGGCGAGACCCTGCTGGCCGGCCACCGCCGCGAGATCACGGCGATGTTCTGCGACCTGCGCAACTTCACGGTCTTCTCCGAACAGGCCGAGCCCGAGGAGGTCCTCGGGTTCCTGCGCGCCTATCACGCCGCGATGGGCGAGCTCATCGTGGCCCACGAAGGCACGCTCGAGCACTTCGCGGGCGATGGGTTCATGACGTTCTTCAACGACCCGGCGCTGCAGCCCGACCATGCCGAGCGGGCCGTCCGCCTGGCGGTCGCGATGCGCGCCGGTTTCGTGGCCCTGGCCGACGAATACCGGCGGCGCGGCCACGTGCTCGAGCTCGGGATCGGGATCGCCACCGGCTACGCCACCCTCGGCCGGATCGGCTTCGAGGGCCGCTACGACTACGGCGCCGTGGGCCACGTCATCATCCACGCCGCCCGCCTGAGCGGCGAGGCGGCACCCGGCCAGATCCTCATCGCACAGCGGACCTACGCGGCGGCCGAATCGGCGGTCGCGGCATCCTCTGCCGGGGAGCGCCAGCTCAAGGGATTCAGCCGCCCGGTGCTGACCTACGCCGTCGACGGCGTCCGAGACGAGGAGACCATCGCATGACCGACGGCGCGAGCAGCCCCCTGGATGCGGCGGCGCTCGAGCACCTGTTCGAGATCACGGGCGGCGACCAGGAGTTCTTCGACGAGCTCGTCGACACCTATTTCGACGACGGGGTGGCGCAGCTGGCGGCGATGCGCGCGGCCGCCGACGCCGACGATCCGGTGGCGCTCCTGCGCCCGGCGCACACGCTCAAGTCGAGCAGTGCGAACGTCGGGGCGCTCGATCTCGCCGAGCAGTGCCGGACCCTCGAGGCCGATGCCCGAAGCGGCACCGTGCCGGACATGGCAGGCCGCGTCGCCGCGTGCGAGACCGCATTCGAGGCCGTGCGGACGGCACTCCTGGCGCAGCGCGAGGGACGCTAGCCGGCGCACGGCACGCGATCAGCGCCGGCGCTCCCACGGGAGCGGTCAGGCCGCGGTGGCCTCGGTGGCGGTCGGGTCGGCGGCGGTGGGGTCGACGGCGGTCATCAACTCGAACAGGTCGACCGGCTCGGGCATCGGTTCGCTCGCGGGCCGGCCCAGCAGGTAGCCCTGCCCGGAGTCGAAGCGGAGCTCGAGCACGGCCTCGAGCAGGTCCGGCGTCTCGATGCCCTCGGCGACGATGCTGCGACCGCGCTGGCGGGCGACGGCACCGAGCGCGCGCAGCACGGCCTCCGACGGCTCGTGATGGGCACCGGCGCGGACCAGGGAGAGGTCCACCTTCATGATGTCGAAGTCGACCTCGGACAGCAGCCGCAGGCCGGCGTTGCCCGCCCCGACATCGTCGATCGCGACGCGGACTTCGTGCCGGCGCAGGGTCGCGACGGCGGCCTGCAGGCGGGTCAGGTCCTCGATCGCCTCGCGCTCGGTGAGCTCGACCACGAGCTGGGCCGGGTCGACGCCGTGGCGGCGGGCGAGGGCGACGATCTCGAGCGGGCTGAACGCGTCCGACTCGAGCGTGCGCGGCGACAGGTTGATGGCGATGTAGCAATCCGGCCCGATCTTGCTCGCGCCGGCCAGGACGGCCCGCGCACAGACCACGTCGAGCTCGATCGTGCGGCGGGTGGCTTCTGCGGCGATGAACAGGCTGGACGGATCGGGGAAGCCGGCCTCGGGGGCGAGCCGCACGAGGCCCTCGTAGCCGATGACGGCACCGGTGCGCAGCGAGTAGATCGGCTGGTAGACCGCACGCAGGAGGTCGCCCTCGGCCACCCGCTCGACCGCGGCCGTCAGCTCGGTCAGGGAGCGGGCGTCCTCGGCAACGCCATGGCGGGTCGGATCGAACTGCTCGACCGTCATCCGGCCATGCCGCTTGCCCGCGTACAGCGCCGCGTCGGCGTGCAGGATCATCTCCTGGCGCGAGGCGCTGAAGGCCGGGTAGGCGGTCGAGCCGATGGTCACGGAGAAGGCGCCGCGCGATCCGTGGTTGCCGCTCAGCGCGGCAGCCAGCAGGTGATTCGCCATCGCTGCCGCGTCATCGGGGTCGCAGCCCGGGAGCAGGATGGCGAACTCGTCGCCCCCGATCCGGAAGGCGCGATCGGTGCGCCGCAGGTTCGCCCGCATGATCTGGGCGGCAGCCCGCAGGACCTCGTCGCCGGCCATGTGACCGAGGCGGTCGTTCGTCTGCTTGAGGTCGTCGATATCGATCATCAGCAGCGCCAGCGACGTGGAATCGTGGCGCGCCGCGGCGAGCTCGTCGTCGAGCGCCTCCTGGAACGCACGGTGATTGCCCAGGCCGGTCAGGCCGTCGAGGAGCGAATCGAGCCGGGCGCGGTCGTAGGCGTGCTGCAGCCCGGAGCGGTCGTCCTCGAGCTCGCGGACGTGGCGGCGCATGCGCCGGATGACGAGGATGAGGATCGTGCCCAGGACAGCGGCGACCGCGGCCATGACGGCCTGGATCGTCGGCGCGGCGGCGGCGATGCGCGGGTCGGCCGCGCCCACGGCCAACGCGCCCGACACGGCCATCACCACGACGGTGACGGCGTACGTGAGCGCGAACCCCCGGGCGGCGAGGCGCTGGATGGCCTGCGGCGACGACGCGGGTCGATCGCGTCGACGTGGGATGGTCATGAAGTATCTGCCTCGGTGTAGCCCCAGTCCCCGATGTGTACCGGAACGCACCAGCGAATGGTCCCCTACGAAGGTCCGGGGTCGAGGGAGCCGACGGTCGCGAGCCCGCCGCGGAACGGGCGCGACCGAGCGTCCGATCGCGCGTCAGCGAGCGTCGGCGACCTCGCGCAGGCGAGCCGCCAGGTCGACGTGACCGGCGTCCGCGGCGAGCGCGATGGCGTCGCGTCCGTCGTCTGCGGGAGCCAACGGATCGGCCCCGGCCGAGAGGAACAGCTCGGTCAGCTCCACGTCGCCGCTCTGGGCCGCCTCGTGCAACGGCGTGAAGCCGCCGTGCTGGGTCGCGTGCACGTCCGCGCCGGCCCCCAGCAGCAGGCGGCAGACCTCGACCGCACGACCCGCGGCCGCGGAATGGAGCGGCTGGTTGGCGAGCGGGTTGCGCCCATACGCATCCACCGAGGCACCCGCCTCGAGCAGGACCCGGGCGGCCTCGGCCTTGCCGAAGAAGCCGGCCAGGTGGAGGGCCGTGAAGCCGTCCCCGGCGAACGCCGTCGCGCGGGCGGGATCCTCCTCCAGGCGGTGGCGCAACCGGTCGACGTGGCCCAGCGCGGCGGCGTCGAAGACGTCCATGTCCGGATCGGCAGCGAGGAGGGCGTCGGTCATCGTGCGGTCGAACCGGTACCGGGCGTGGAGCAGGGCGCTGACCCCGTCCGCTCCGCGCGCGTTGGCGAGCTCCGGGTCGGTCGCGAGCAGCGCGGTCACGCCGTCGGCGTCGCCGGCATCGATGGCGGCGATCAGGTCGGCCGGCTCGGGCATGGAGACCTCCGGGATGGCGGCGGCGGGGCGGACGCGCAGGTGGAGTGTCCATCGCCCGACGGTGACCCGTCCAGCCCGCGCGCGAGCATGGCGAGGGGTACTCTGACGCGGGTCCGATACGTGAGAGGGAACGCGATGCGACTCGCCGACAAGGTCACGATCATCACCGGCGCCGGCGGCGGGATGGGCCGCGTCGCGGCGCGCATGTTCGCCGCCGAAGGAAGCCGGGTCGTCGTGGCCGAATACGGCGAGACCGCCGGCCAGGAGACGGTCGACCAGATCCGCTCCGACGGTGGCGAAGCGTCCTTCGTCCGCGTCGACGTCTCGCGCGAGGACGACGCCAAGGCGATGGTCGACCATGCCATCGCGACCTACGGCCGGCTCGACTGCCTGTACAACAACGCCGGGGTCATGCCCGAGGCCGATCACTCCGTGACCGACACGGAGGTGGACGTCTGGGACCAGGTCATGGCCGTCAACGTGCGCGGCGTGTTCCTCGGCTGCAAGTACGCCATCCCGGCGATGGTCGCGGGCGGCGGTGGCAGCATCATCAACATCGCGAGCTTCGTGGCGATCCTGGGCTGCTCGGTGCCGCAGGACGCCTACACGGCCTCGAAGGGCGCGGTCCTCTCCCTCACTCGCAGCCTCGCCGTCCAGTTCGGGCCGCAGGGCATCCGGACCAACGCCATCTGCCCGGGTCCGGTGGAGACCCCGCTGCTCATGGACTGGCTGGTCAAGGACGAGGCGGCCAAGCAGCTCCGCCTGGCCCGCAACCCGACCGGCCGGTTCGGCAAACCGGAGGAGATCGTCCACATGGCGGTCTACCTGGCGTCCGACGAGTCGCGCTGGACCAACGGCGCCTCGCTCGTCGTCGACGGCGGGATCACCGTCAACTACTTCTGAAGGACGGACCCATGACGGAACCGGAGGAGGTCCTCGGGGACATGGCCAGCAGTCGGATGGCGATCGGGGTGGACGTCGGAGGCAGCGGCATCAAGGCGTCCGTGGTGGACGTCGAGTCGGGGCGCTTCCGATCGGAGCGCATCCGCGTCCTGACCCCGCAGCCGTCCACCCCGGAACGGGTCCAGGCGTCGATCGCCCGGCTCGTCCGGCGGCTGGCCAAGGTGTCGGGGATCTCCGAGACGGCGCCCGTCGGCGTCGGCCTGCCGGGCGTCACGATGGGGGGCCGGCTGCTCACGGCCGCGAACATCGACCCCGCCTGGGTCGACTACCCGATCGCCGAGAACCTCACGACGCTGTTGAATCGCCCGGTCGCCGTCGTCAACGACGCCGACGCCGCGGGCATCGCCGAGATGCGCTTCGGCGTCGGGGCCGGCCAGCGCGGCGTGGTCATCTTCCTGACCCTGGGCACGGGGGTCGGGTCCGGCACGTTCGTGGACGGCATCCTCGTGCCGAACACGGAATTCGGGCAGATGGAGATCCGCGGACGGGCCGCCGAGCGACGCTCGGCATCCGCGGCGCGCGTCCGCAAGGGCCTCTCGTGGAAGGCCTGGTCCCTCGACCTCGACGAGCATCTCCAGCGCATCGAAGACCTCATGTGGCCCAACCTCATGATCATCGGCGGGGGCGTCTCCAAGAACGCCGACAAGTTCCTGCCCCGCCTGAGCCGGCGCACGCCGATCGTCGCCGCGACGCTGCGCAACGACGCGGGGATCATCGGCGCCGCGATCGTCGCGGCGGAGGGCCTGGCCGATGCCTCGACCACGTTCGATGACCTGCCCACGGTCGTGACCGGCGGCCCCGGATCGTCCCCGGCGCTCGCGGTGGCCGAGGACCTCATCGACGACCTCGGCTCGGCGTCGGCCGCGTCGGGTGCCCCGGAGGACACGGACGACACCGACGACTCGGACGACGTGGGTCCGGTCGAGGATGCCGCCGGCTGACCGACCGGGCTGGCGGACGCGGTCCGCGGCGTATCATCGAGGTCCTTCCCCGCCCATCGACCATCCGCCGAGGACTCTCCGATGACCGTCGATCCCGCGCTCGCCGTCGCCTCCACCACATTGCGCATGGTCATCGGCGGCGAGTCCGTCGACGCCGCCGACGGCCAGACCTTCGAGGTCGTCAACCCGGCTGACGGCCAGGTCATCGCAACGGCCCCGCTCGGCGGCAAGGCCGACGTGGACCGGGCGGTCGCGGCGGCGCAGGCCGCCTTCGAGGACCGCAAGGGCTGGTCATCATGGGCCGCCGGCAAGCGCGGCCGGTCGCTGGCCAAGTTCGCGGCGCTGCTCAAGGAGCACACCGAGGAGCTGGCCCAGCTCGAGAGCCGGAACGTCGGCAAGCCGATCAGCGGGGCGCGCGGCGAGGTGACCGGCGCGTCGCTCGTCTTCGACTACTACGCCGGCGCAGCGAACAAGATCTTCGGCCAGACCATCCCCGTGTCGAAGCCCGGGCTGGACCTGACCCTCCGCGAGCCGATCGGCGTGGTCGGCCTGATCGTGCCCTGGAACTTCCCCTTGCTGATGGCCTCGTGGAAGGTCGCACCCGCGCTCGCCGCGGGCAACACCGCGATCCTGAAGCCGGCCTCGTACTCCCCGATGACGGCGATCCGCCTCGGCGAGCTGGCGCTCGAGGCGGGCATCCCGCCCGGCGTCCTCAATGTGATCACCGGCCCGGGCGGCAGCGCGGGCGCCGCCCTTGCCGCTCATCCGGGCGTCGGCAAGGTGGCCTTCACGGGCGAGACCACGACCGGGCAGGAGATCATGCGGCTGGCCGCCGGCAACATCAAGAAGGTCTCCCTCGAGCTCGGCGGCAAGAGCCCCAACATCGTCTTCGCCGACGCCGATCTCGAGAAGTTCGCGCGCGAGTCGCCGTACAGCGTGTTCGACAACTGCGGACAGGACTGCTGCGCGCGCAGCCGCATCCTCGTCGAGCGCAGCGTCCACGAGCAGGTCGTCGAGGCGTTCGCCGAGGCCACCCGCAAGGTCGTGGTGGGCGATCCGGCGGACGCGGCGACCGAGGTCGGCACGCTCGTGAGCTTCAAGCAGCGCGACCGCGTCAAGGACTACATCGAGATCGGGCTCGGCGAAGGCGCGCGGCTGGTCGTCGGTGGCGACGCGCCCGAAGATCCGGCCCTGGCCGGCGGCGCGTATCTCATGCCGACGGTGTTCGACGGCGTCGACAACGACATGCGCATCGCCCGCGAGGAGATCTTCGGCCCCGTGGTCAGCATCATCCCGTTCGACACCGAGGAGGAAGCGCTCCGCCTCGCCAACGCCACCCCGTACGGGCTGTCTGGCTCGATCTGGAGCCGCGACATCGGCAAGGCCCTGCGGGCGGCCAAGGCCCTCCAGTCGGGGGTCATCAGCGTCAACACGAACAGCTCCGTCCACACCGAGGCGCCGTTCGGTGGCTACAAGATGTCGGGCATCGGGCGCGAGCTCGGGATGAGCGCCCTGGACCTCTATACGGAGACCAAGAACGTCTTCATCGACCTCGGGTGAGCAGGAGTTCCATGGTCGCGTCGGCGGGGATCGTCGCCGGCGGCGGGGCCGCGGCTGGCTGCTGGCGGGCTGGGTCGGCATCCTCGCCGCGGTCGTGATCGTGGCGGCTGGCCGGCGGGTCGGACCGGCCACCGGATCGCGCCGCCGCCGTCGCCGCGACGGCTCGGGCCACGACCACCATCCCCTGGGCGATCGCCCCGACCCGCTCGGCCCTCGTCGAGCTCGTCGTTCGCGGCCGCGTGGCGCGCAGCGCGGGCCCGGTCGAGGTCCGGCTGCAGACCGCGGCCGGTCGATCGATCGCCGCCCTCCCGGTCGACCCGACCGGGCACGGTCACGGGGCGTGGATCCCGTTCGAGAGCCGGTTCCAGGTGGCCCGCGCCGCGCGGGAGCGCGACGGCACGCTGTACGTCCTCGCGGTCGATGCGGCCGGCCGGACGCTCGGCCCCGGCGCCCAGCCGTACTCGGGCAGCCTGTACCTCGACCTCGAGGCCGAGGCGCAGGTGGCCGAGGCGACGCCGACCCAGGCGCCGGCCAAGCGGTCGGTCGGCAACGACGGGCTGATGGGCGGGATCGTGTTCTCGACCCCGATCGCCGAGCGTCACTGACCGAACCAGTCCAGGCGAGAGGCGCGCCTGCGCCCGCCTAGGCCGCCGCAGACCTCAGTGGCCGTGCGTCGTCGGCGGCCAGCTCAGGTCCGGCCGGCGCCGATCGATCCAGTCGCGCAGCGCCCACGTCGTCGTCTTGAACGCGATGCCCGACCACGGGATGGCCTCCGGCGCGAAGGCCTGGATCTCGAGCGCCTCGGGCGTCGGGGCGGCCGTCCCACCGACGATGCGCGCCTCGAACGCGATCGTCACGACCGCCGCCTCGAGCCGCGTGTACAGCCCGACGATCTCGCCGGGTTCCACGAGCAGGCCGGTCTCCTCCCAGGTCTCGCGGATGGCCGCCTGGTTGACCGTCTCGTCGACCTCGAGGAAGCCGCCCGGCTGCGCCCACGAACCCAGGCCCGGCTCGATGCCACGACGGAGCAGGATGATCTCGCCGGCGTCGGTGACCGGCAGGGTCGTCACGACGAGCCGCGGGTTGACGTAGGCGATGTGTCCGCAGGCGGCGCACGACAGGCGGTGGCGATCCTCGCCTGCGACCTCGCCGAAGCGCAGCGTCGCCCCGCAGTTCGGGCAGTAGTTGAGGTGCTGGGCCATCCAGCCCGGCACGCCACGGCCCGAATCGACGTCGGTGGACCGACCGTCGGGACCGCGCTCGAACTCGTCCATCTCCCCCATCGTCAGGCGAGCAGGACGGCGATCGACGCCAGGACGAGGGCGGTCAGACCCACCAGGCTGACCGCCACCCAGGCGAGGCGAAACCAGCCCTTCCCGGCATCGACCGGCATCCACGCCCAGGCCGAGCGCCAGATCCGGACGACCGCGTCGGCGGTCGTGATGACCAGCAACGGCGCCGCGATGAGCACGCACACCTTGATGAGCGGATCGCCAAGGCGCGTTCCGAGCTCGAGCGCCGTGATGGCGATCGCGCCGCAGATGAGCACGATGACCGACAGGTTGATGTAGTGCTTCTGGAGCGGGGTCGGGGCGACCTCGGGGACCGAGCGCGGCGGCAGGCCCTGGAGGCTGGGCGGCAGCGTCGGGCTGGTCACGGGCCGGCGCTCGGGCACGGCCTGACGGTCCAGCACGGGCATCCCCGGTTCCCAGCGTTCGTCGTCCATGGTCACGTCGGCGAGTGTAGCCCGACCTCGGGTGCGACCTAGAGGAAGCGCTCGTCCGACGCTGCGGCGTCGTCAACGACGGTCGTGCAGGTCGGGCAGAACCAGCGGACCTCCAGCGGCGTGCCGCACGCCGCGTGACGGACGGGCTCGGCGTCGACCGAGCGCCGTGCCCCCCAGTCGGCCAGCAGCCGGAGCGTCGAGGCCAGGTCGCGCCCGTCCGCGGTGAGATCGTAGGCCAGCCGCGTCGGCCGCTCCTGGTACGGCGTGGAGCGGACGATCCCGCTCCGCTCCAGCCGGCGCAGCCGGTCGGTCAGGATGTTCGGGGCGATGCCGGGCAGGGCCTCGTCGAGCTCACCGAAGCGGCGTGGCCCGTCGAGCAGCGCCTCGACGATGAGCAGGCTCCAGCGGTCGCCGACCCGGTCGAGGGCGGCGGCGAGCGGGAGCGGTCGGTGGTCGTCGGTCATGGCGAGGTCGATGGTAGCGGTCGGCGGGTCTTGCCATCGTCGGCAGTCGGTAGTAACTTGCATCCAACAAGTCACTACCCAGCCACTCCCTACTCGAGGTCCCACCCCATGAGCGTCATCGACGATCTCGGCGCCGCCGTTGCAGCGGTCGCCACCACCACCGGATCCGGCGTCGTCGGCATCGGCCGCGACGGGCGCGGGGCCGGCATCGTCATCGGCGACGGCCAGGTCCTGACCAACGCCCACAACCTGCGCGGCAGCGAAGTCACCGTCCGGTTCGCCGACGGGCACTCGACCAGCGGCTCCGTCGCCGGCGTCGACGCCGATGGCGACCTCGCGGTCGTCACCGTCGACACCACGGGTGCCACCCCGATCGCCTGGGGCGATGGCGGTGCGCTGGCCATCGGCTCGCCGGTGTTCGGCGTGGCCGCCACCGTCAGCGGCGCGCCGCGCGTGACGGTCGGGCTGGTCTCGGCCGTGGCCCGCGCCTTCCGCGGACCCGGTGGCCGCCGCATCTCCGGCAGCGTCGAGCACACGGCGCCGCTCGCGCCGGGATCGTCGGGCGGGGCCCTCGTCGAACGGGGCCGGCGCGCTCGTCGGCATCAACACGAACCGGATCGGCGAGGGCTTCTACCTCGCCATCCCGGCAGATGACGAGCTCAAGGCCCGGGTCGCGGCGCTGGGCAAGGGCGAGTCGCCCTCGACCATCCGGCTGGGCGTGGCCATCGCCCCGAGCCACGTGGCCCGGCGGCTGCGGCGCTCGGTCGGCCTTCCGGACCGGGCCGGGGTCCTCGTCCGCGGCGTCGAGGACGGATCCCTCGCCGATTCGGCCGGCATCGAGGCCGGCGACCTGATCGTCGCGGCAGCCGGACGGGACATCACCGATGCCGACGACCTGCATGACGCGCTCGTCGCGGCCACCCAGCCGTTCGAAGTCGGGATCGTGCGCGGTGCCGAGGAGCGGACCGTCAGCGTCGGATCGGAGCCGGGCCGGACGCCCGGGGACGCGTAGCCGGGCGTCGCCCAGCGCAGCGACCTGACCACGTCCGGGGCGGCCAGGACCGCCCCGGACCATCCACCCAGGCGCGCCGATCGGAGCGGTCCCGTACCATCCGGGCGTGGAGCGCCTGATCGCCTGGTACCGCGTCACGTCGTCCGTCGGGGCGGTCGCGACGCTCATCGCCGCGAACCTCGTCCCGCTCGTCGGCGTGCTCTTCTTCGGCTGGAACGTGTGGATGATCCTCATCGTGTACTGGCTGGAGAACGGGGTCGTCGGGGTCTTCAACGTCCTCAAGATGCTCAAGGCCCAGGGGCCGAACGACGGCAGCACGTCGATGCGCGTGAATGGCGTCCCGGCATCCAGCATGTCGCGAGCCGCGCTCATCCCGTTCTTCATCGTCCACTACGGCGTCTTCTGGCTCGTTCACGGCATCTTCGTGTGGACGCTGCCGGTCTTCGGGACGCTGGAATCCCAGGCCGCCACGGACCGTCTGACGACCGGCTTCGACCCGGTCACCATCCCGCTCGCCGTGCTCGTCCTGGCCATCAGCCACGGCGTGTCGTACTGGTTCAACTTCATCAAGGGTGGCGAGTACCTGCACGTCTCGGTCGCGCGGCAGATGGGCGCGCCCTACGGCCGCCTGGTCGTGCTCCACGTGACGATCATCATCGGCGGCATGGCCATCGCCTTCACCGGCGCCCCGGCCGCCGCGGTGGCCGTCCTGGTGGCGCTCAAGACCGCCCTCGACGTCGGCTTCCACCTCGCCGAGCACCGCAAGGTGGCGCGCACCGCCCGGGACCGTCGCGGTGGCGAACGCCTGACCGGCGCCCTCAGCCCTCGGCGTTCGAGGGGTCGTCCATGACCCCCTGGGTCTGGTCCGCCCGCCAGGCCGCCAACCGGCCAGCCAGCGCCTCGTCGGCGAGGGCCAGGATCTGCGCTGCCAGGAGCCCCGCGTTCGTGGCGTTGCCGATGGCGACCGTGGCGACCGGGATGCCGCGTGGCATCTGGACGATGGACAGCAGCGAATCCATGCCACCCAGGTGCTGGGTCGGGATGGGCACGCCGATGACCGGCAGCAGGGTCTTGGCCGCGAGCATGCCGGGCAGATGAGCCGCCCCGCCGGCGCCGGCGATGAGCACGCGCAGGCCGCGGCCCTTGGCCTCCTCCGCATAGCGGAACAGGTGGTCGGGCGTCCGGTGGGCGGACACCACCCGGAGCTCCGAGGGGATCTCCAGCGCCATGAGGATCGCGCACGCCTGCTCGAGCACCGGAAAGTCCGAGCGGCTCCCGCCCACGACCCCGACGACCGGCGGCTCGGTCATGCCGCCCACGCCACCCGTCATCGTCCGCCCTCCTCCTCGTCGCTCCACTGCAGCGCGTCGCGCGCCGCCCGAGCGTGCGTCAGTGCCTCGTCGATGGTCTCGCCCAGGGCCGTGACGTGGCCCATCTTCCGACGCTCGAACACCTGGCGCTTGTCGTAGAGGTGCAGGTGGACGCTGGGGTCGGCGAGCGCTCGACGGACCGTGATGGGCTCGAGTCGCGCCGGGCGGGCCGGGCCGGTGCCCCACAGGTTGACCATGGCGGTCGGCGACAGGGCGTTCGTCGCGCCGAGGTCGAGGCCGCAGATGGCCCGCACGTGCTGCTCGAACTGGGAGGTTGCCGCGCCGTCGAGCGTCCAGTGGCCGCTGTTGTGGACGCGCGGCGCGAGCTCGTTGACGACGAGGCGGCCGTCGGCCATGAGGAACAGCTCGGCGGTCAGCGTGCCGGTCAGGCCCATCGAGAGCGCGAGCCGCTCCCCGACGGCCGTCGCGCGCTCGGCCACGTCCGGCGGCACGGGCGCCGGCGCGACGCTCTCGGCGAGGATCCCGGCGTCGTGGACGTTGCGGGCGATCGGGTAGCTGCGCATCCGGCCGTCGATGGTGCGGGCCACGATCACCGACAGCTCGGTGGCGAAGGCGAGCTCCGCCTCGGCGAGGAGCGGCTCGGCCGGCGGGCGGCCCAGACGGCCGATCGCGCCGTCGACCTCGTCCAGCCTCGAGAGGCGGAGCTGGCTGCGACCGTCGTAGCCGCCGGTCGCGGCCTTGAGTCGCAGCGGCAGGCCGAGTTCCGCGACGGCGGCATGGAGGTCCTCGGTCGTGGCCACCTCGCGCCAGGGCGCGACTTCGGCCCCGGCCGACTCGACGAACGGCCGCTCGGCGAGGCGGTCCTGGGTGACGGTCAGCGGGAGGCGGCCCGGCCGGACCGGCACGACCGCATCGACGGCGACGATGACGTCGAGGGCCACGTGCTCCAGCTCGTACGTCACGACGTCGCTCAGCTCGGCCAGCCGCAGGGCCGCCCCGACGTCGTCGTAGCCGGCGATGATCTGGCGGTCGGCGAGGGACGCGGTCGGGCAGGCCGGATCCGGATCGAGGACGACGATGCGATAGCCCATCGCGCGCGCCGCCAGGGCGAGCATCCGGCCGAGCTGGCCGCCACCCAGCAGCCCGATGGTCGCCGGCGGGGCGATCGGCACGCGCTCGACCCCGAGGCGGTGCTGGACGTCGGCGATCCACGCCTGCTTCTCGTAGGTGTACCGATTGCCCTCCGTGACCCCGCCCTTGACGATGCGCGTCTTGAGCTCGGCGTAGGCGGCGACGAGCTCCGGGTCCGCGCGCAGGGCGTCGCGAAACGCGAGATCGCGGACGAACTCGGCACGGTCGGGCTGGACGTGGACGTGGATGCGGAACGTCGTGTCGCCACGGACCATCGAGCCGACCAGCATCGGACGCGTCGGTGGCCACGGGTCGGGGCCGGGTTGCGGTCCGAACCCGAGCTCGCGCAGGCTGGCCGCGATGCCCGGGACGGTGTCCGGGGTGGCTGCGATGGCCAGGTCGACGATGCCCTTGCCGGGCAGGCCCGGCACGGCCGTCGAGCCGATGTGCTCGGCCACGATGTCGGGTCGGCGGTCGTGGATCAGGACCGCGACGGCGTCCGCCACCTCGAGCATGCGCGGGTCCCATTCGACCACGGTGGCGGGCAGGCGGACGTAGGGTCCGATGACGGTCTGGCGCACCGACCGAGTGTAGACTGCGCGCCATGCGTCAGGTCATCGGCCGTCGCGTCCACGAGGTGGACGTCGGCTAAGTCTCCGCTCGGATCGCCCGGGCCTCGTCCGTGGTCGTCGACCTCGGTACGGGCGACGGTCGCGCGGTCCTCACGCGAGCGGCCCGTGATCCGGGCGCGCTCGTCATCGGCGTGGACGCGAGTGCGCAGGCCATGGCCGAGGCATCGCGACGCGCCCACCGCGACCGTCCGGCCAATACCCTGTTCCTGGCCGTCGGCGCCGCCGCGCTGGCGGATGCGTGCGTGCTCGCCGGGCGGGTCGACCTCGTCACCGTGACGATGCCCTGGGGTTCGCTGCTGCGCGGTGTCCTTGGCCTCGACGATGGCGCCGTCCTCGCGGGCATCGCCGCGATCCTGGCACCCGTGGGCCGGCTCGAGGTCCTCGCCAGCGTCGTACCGACGGATCGCGTCGCCGGCCTCGACGCACTGGGCGGCGGGCACGAACCGGCGGTCCGGGCCGCCTGGCGCACGGCCGGGCTCCGCCTCGAGACCATGAGTCCGGCATCCGTCGAGGACGTCCGGTCGACCGGCTCCAGCTGGGCGCGCCGCCTCGGCGCCGGGCAGGGGTCGCGCCCGGTGTGGCGGTTGACCGGCGCGCGTGGCCCAGGGCCGGGCGAGGCCGGCCATACGGACGCGAGCCAGGACACGGAGGTGGGCGCCCGCGGACGCGTCGAGGTGCGACGATAGGCGGCGCGCGGCCCCCCGATACCGGGGGCCGTCCACGCAGAGGGACGCGGCCGATGCGCCACATCGTCGTGATAGGGCTGATGAGCAGCGGCAAGACCACGATCGGGGCCGCCATCGCGGCCGCGTTCGGGTGGCGACATCTCGACTCCGATGCCGATCTCCTCGCCACGACCGGGATGACCGCACGGGAGATCGCAGCAGCCCACGGGATCGAGCATCTCCACGCGCTCGAGCTGCAGCACCTGCTCGACGGGCTCGCCGATCCGGCGCCATCGGTCATCAGCGCGGCCGCCAGCGTCGTCGACGTCCCGGAAGGCCGGGCGGCCCTCGCCGATCCCGACGTGCTCGTAGTCTGGCTGCGCACATCGACCACGACCATCGAACGGCGACTGATCGGCGGTGACGGGCACCGGCCCCGTCCGGAGGCCATCGCCGACCAGGCCGTGCGTCGCGATCCGCGGTTCGCCGCCGTCGCGCGGGTCAGCGTCGCGACGGACACGCCGGAGGGAGCCGACCGGCCGGTCGATGCCGTCGTTTCGGAGGTCCTGAGCGGGATCCGCGCCATCCCGGCCTGATGGACGCGACCGCACCGGTCGGCGTGGCGCCGAGACGGCGCCGCCGAGCACCCCGTGCGTGGCCGCTCGTCCGCTAGCATCGCTGGGTGCTCGACCGTCGTCCCGTCATCCTCGATGTCGACACCGGCATCGACGACAGCCTCGCCCTCCTGTATGCCGTCGCCTCGCCCGAGGCCGACATCGTCGCCGTCACCTGCCTGTCCGGGAACGTCGAGGCCGAACAGGTCGGGATCAACACGCGGGCCATCCTCGAGCTCGCCGGACGGCCGGACATCGAGGTCGCCATGGGCCGGCCGGTGCCGCTCGAGCGACCGCTCGAGACGACACCCGAGACACACGGCCCGCGCGGTCTTGGCTACGCCGAGCTGCCGCCGCCGTCCGCGCCGCTCAGCGACCGCCACGCCGTGGACCTCCTGGTGGACACGGCCCGCGCCCGGCCCGGCGACGTCACGCTCGTCACCCTGGGGCCACTCACCAACCTGGCGCTCGCGGTCGAGCGCGAACCGGCGCTGCCGGGGCTGCTGCGCGGGCACGTGATGATGGGTGGCGCGTTCGGGGTATCCGGCAACACGACGCCCACGACCGAGTGGAACGTCCACTGCGACCCCGAGGCGGCCAAGCGGGTGTTCGCGGCCTGGAGCGCCGCCATCGAGCGCGATCCGGCGACGCCCCGTCCGCTCGTGTTGGGCCTCGACGTCACGGAGCGCGCCCGGATCACCACCGACGACGTCGTCCGGCTCGCCCGTCGCGCGGGCAGCCGGCCCGACGACACGCTCGCCCTCGAGCGCGGCGAAGACCCGATGCATCCGGTCCACTCGGTGGCGAGCGACCCGATCGTGCGGTACATCGCGGACGCGCTGCGCTTCTACTTCGAGTTCCATGGCCGCTACGACGGGTTCTACGGCGCGTTCATCCACGACCCGCTGGCCGTGGCCGTGGCGCTCGACCGGTCGCTCGCGCGCTGGGAGCCCCTGTTCGTGGATGTCGAGACCACCGGCGAGATCACCACCGGGATGACCGTCGCCGACCCACGGCACCTGACCGGCAAGCCGGCCAACGCGGACGTCGTCACCGACGCCGACGTGCCGACCTTCCTCGACCGGCTCATCGAGCGCGTCGGAGGGCTGGCGGCGGACCGCGCCGCCATGGCACGCTAGACGGACCGGCCGGCCGCCCCAGCCCGGCCCCTGCCTGATCGACGGGAGACGGGTCGTCCATGGACTGGCTGACGATGTGCGCCGCGGACCAGGTGGATGCCTGCATCCCGACGGACAAGGTCCCCTACCTCGTCGCCGTCCTGGTCGGGGCCGGGCTGCTCGCCGTCATCGCGCGGCGGACGCGCGACCTGTCGACCGCGACGCTGACGCTGATGGCGGTGGCCATCGCCATCAATCTCGTGCTCGGCTCGCTCACGGTCGCCCTGCGCCTGCCGCTCTACCTGGACTCGATCGGGACGATCCTCGTCGCCGCGCTCGCCGGTCCGTGGGCGGGCGCGCTCACGGGTGTCCTGGCCAACCTCCTGTGGTCGTTCCTGCCGATCCCGGGCGGAGCCGGGCCGGTAGCCGCGTTCTTCGCGCCGGTGGCCGCCGTCATCGGCCTGATGGCCGGCTTCTGGGCGGCCCAGGGCGTCTTCCAGATGCGCCCCGGCGACGGCCGGATCGGCGGGTTCCTCGCGATCGCCACGGGTCTCGGCGTCGCGCTGCTCGGGATCGTCGTGGCCGCCAACACGGTGGGCTACGGCGTCACCGAGGACGACCCGACGTCGGGCGACCGGTTCCTGCTCGCGACCGCGGTCATCGCCCTGCTCGGCGTCGCCGCGGCCCTCCTGTCTGGCCGCACGATCTACCGCCTCGAGGGCCGGCCCGAGACCGCGCGCCGCTACCTCGTCGTCGCCGCCACGCTGACCGCGACGGTGCTCGTGATCGCCGTGCTCCGCCTGCTGTTCTCGCCGACGGGCTACTTCTCGCGCGTCGACGGATCCGATCCGGACGGGCCCGACGGACCGCTCTTCGGCGGCGCCGACCTGTCCGGCCTGGCCCTCCAGGATCCGCTGGGCCTGTGGGCGGCGATCGGGCTCGGCATCCTCGTCGGCGTGCTCGTCTACCTGTGGGCGCGGCGCGGCGAGCACGTCCGTTTCTTCCCGGTGTGGGTCGGCGGGATCACGACGGCGCTGGTCGGGACGACCATCGCGGCACCCATCGCGGCATACGTGTTCGGGGGCGTGACCGGCGGCGGCACGGACGCGCTGGTCGCGGTGTTTCGCTCGCTCGGTCTCGATGTCCTGCAGGCCGTGTTCCTGCAGAGCCTCCTGTCCGACCCGCTCGACAAGGCCATCAGCTTCACGGTCGTGTTCCTCATCCTGGGCGCCCTGCCGATCACGATGCGGACCATGTACAGCCGGGGCGAGACGACGGTCGCGGACTGAATGGCGGTCACGACCGGCTACTACCTGGCCGGCGCGAGCTGGCTCCATCGACGCTCGCCGGTCACGAAGGTCCTCGGCCTCGGGGTGATCCTGCTGGCCGCGTTCCTGCTGCCGCCCATCGCGCTGGTGCCGATCGGGGTCGCCATCGCGGCCCTGGGCTGGGCGTGCGGGTTGCTCGGGACGCTCGTCCGCTCGATGCGCATCCCCGCGGTCCTGCTCATCTCGATCGTCGTCATCAACGCCGTGCTCTTCCCGGGCGGGCAGGACCGCTGGCTCGTTCTCGGGCCGTTCGCCGTCACTCGCGAGGGCGTCGCGTTCGGGCTCGTGTCGGCCGGCCGGTTGCTCGTCGTGTTCCTCGCCTCGATCCTGTTCCTCGTCACGACCCTGGCCGACGACCTGCTCGAGGCGCTCGTCGCCCGCGGCGTGAGCCATCGGATCGCCTTCGTCGTGCTGTCGGCGGTCCAGCTGGTGCCGCGCCTGCAGGTCCGGGCCGGGGCGATCCTCGACGCCCAGCGTGCCCGCGGTCTGGCGGTGGACGGGTCGCTCGCCCGCCGGTTGCGGGCCCTCGTGCCACTCATCGGGCCGGTCGTGCTCGGGTCGCTGGCCGACGTCCGCGAGCGGACGTTCGCGCTGGAGGCCCGCGGGTTCGGGGCGCGATCCGACCGGACGGCCTACCGGGCCGTCGTCGATCCGCCGGCCGACCGCTGGCTGCGGCTCGGCCTCGGGATCGCCGCCGTGGCCATCGTCGTCGTCGCGCTCGCGGGCGTCGTCCGATGAACGATCCGGTGGTCGCCGCCGGCTCGGCCGCCGCCGCGGCCGAGATGGTCGCCCCGGGCGCCCCGATCCTCCGCCTTGCCGCGGCGTCCGTGCGTTACCCGGCACGCCGCGCGATGGCGCTCGACGGCATCGACCTCGAGATCGGCGCCGGCGAGACGGTCGGCGTGGCCGGTCGGACCGGTGCGGGCAAGTCCACGCTCGCGCTCCTCGCCGCGGGCTTCATCCCGCGCGTGGTCCGCGCCACGACCGGCGGCCGCGTCTCGATCGAGGGCGTCGATGCCCTGGCCGCGACCGATCCGAGGGCGCTGCTGGGCCGAGCCGGCATCGTCTTCTCGACGCCGGCCAACCAGCTGTCCGCGTCCAAGCTGACGGTCCGGGAGGAGCTCGCCTTCGGGCTGGAGAACCTGGCCGTCCCCCGCGCGGCGATGGACGGGCGCATCGATGACATCCTCGACCGTCTCGGCATCGCCCACCTCGCCGACCGCGAGCCGTTCTCGCTCTCGGGCGGTGAGCAGCAGCGGGTCGGCATCGCCAGCATCGTCACGATGGGTCCACGGCTCCTCGTGCTCGACGAGCCGACGGCGCAGCTCGACCCGGGCGGCACGGCGGAGGTCAGTGCGCTGCTCGCCGAGCTCGCCGGGAGCGGGACGGCCGTCCTGTGCGTCGAGCACGACGCCGACGTGCTGGCACGATTCGACCGGGTCGCGGTCCTCGACGCCAGCCGGGTCGTCGCCATCGCGGTTCCGGGCGTCGCCCTCGGCACCGAGGTCAGCGGTGGGGCTGGTCTGCCGGCACCGAGCCTCGTCCGACTGGCGGAGCTCGTCGGCGTGGCGCCGGCGGCGGCATTCGATGTCGAGGCGATCGCCGCGCGGCCTCGCGGCGCTCCCCGCGAGCCGACTCGCCGATCCTCGGCCCGACGCCAGGGCCGACGCGGCGGATGACGCCGTCGTCGTGGCGCCGCCCACGACCGCCCGCACCGTCCCGCGCATCGAGATCGACGGCCTGGTCCATCGCTACGACAACGGCGTCGAGGCCATCCGCGGCATCACCGCGCACATCGAACCCGGCGAGGCCGTCGCCATCGTGGGCGCGAACGGCTCCGGCAAGACGACCCTCGCCAAGCACCTCGTCGGGTTGCTACGACCCAGCGCGGGCGAGATCCGGCTCGCCGGTCGATCCATCGCCGCCGATCCCATCGATCGGCTCGCGGCCACGGTCGGCTTCGTGTTCCAGGATCCGGCCGATCAGCTGTTCGAGCGGTCCGTGGAACGCGAGGTCGCGTTCGGGCCCCGCAACCTGGGGTTCACCGCCGACCGGATGGCCGCGCTCGTCGGCGAGGCCCTGGCGGCGACCGGCCTCGCCGACGTCCGGACCACGAACCCCTACGACCTCGATCCGACCGGACGCAAGCTCGTCGCTCTCGCCGCCGTCCTGGCGATGGATCCGGGGATCCTCGTCCTCGACGAGCCGACGACCGGGCAGGACCCGGCCGGCGTCGCGCGGGTCCGGGCCATCGCCGACGCGTGGCGCGCGGCCGGGCGGACGGTCATCGCCATCACCCATGACCTTGCCTTCGCGGCGGCGACGTTCGAGCGCGTCCTCGTCCTGCGCGACGGCACGGTCGTCGACGACGGCCCGCCCGACCGCGTGCTCGCGGCGGTCGGGCGCGGTGGCGTGACCGCGAGTGGCCTGCTCGCCCCGCCGCTGGCGCGCGTCGCGGGAGCGCTCCGGCTCCCGCAGGCCCCGGCCGATATCGCCGGACTCCTGGCGGCCCTCAGGGCTCGCGGTTGACCCAGACGCCGCCTGGGCCGGTGTAGCTCGCACCCTCGCCCCAGACCACGATGGCCTTTCCGGCATTCGTGAACGCGATCTCGCCGTAGTCGCCATAGACCTCGGCAAACCCGGCGGGCGTCTTGTACACGGCCCCGGAGGTCGCATCGGAGACACGTGTCGCGGCGCCCCACGTCGCGCCGCCGTCGGTGGACAGGCGGCTCACCGCGTTCCACGCGTCGACGTTGCCGCCACCGCTCGTCTCCATCCAGACCGCCCGCGCCGTGCCGTTGCCGCGCGCTTCGATCATCGGCTCGGTCGATTCCTCGCCGCTGGTCGAGATCGCCGCCGGCGCGGCGACACCTGGCCATACGTCTTCGCCGGCGCGAACTGGCCGGACCCTTGCGTCGACCCGGTGCACCGGGCCGTCGGCCGCTGGGCCGACTCCGGCCGCGGCCGCGGGGCGACCGAGCCGGTCAGTCCGACCGCGCTCGCCCCGTCCGGGCCGCCGACCACGAGGAGCAGGAACGACGTCTCGACGACGTCGATACCGGCGATGATCGCGGCCACGATGAGTGGCAGCGGGTGCGCCAGGGCCCAGCCGGCGGCGGCGGCGAAGGCCGCGATCGCGAGGAAGGCGAGGCGCACGGCGCGGACCATCCCCGGGACGTCGTCACTCCCGGCATCGGCGAGGCGGCTGACGGACCGCAGGACGAGCACGATGCCGACCGCCACGGACCCCCCGACGAGCGCCGCGCGGATGATCGGTGGCGGACTCACGATCGCCTCGAGCCAGGCCGCGTCCGCTCCGACGAGCGTCGCACCGACGACCGCGAGCACGCCCAGACCGAGCGCCACGACCGCCGAGGTGCGCGGGCTCACGACGCCAGGACCACCTCGTGCACGGCGCCGTCGACGATCCGCCACGCCCGGATGCTCGGCGCGCCCGTGACCGGGTCCGCCTCGTCGTCGCTGAGCGAGATGAGCAGGTACAGCGCGTCGGGGTAGAAGGCGAGCCCGATGTCCGTCGGCGAGGGCACGGCCGGAGTGTGGGTGTGGGAGTGGACGATGCCCCAGATGACCTCGTCGGCATCGTCGGCCGCGACGGTGATCCGGTACAGGTCGGCCGGGTCGATCTCGTAGCGGTACGGCGAGGCGGCCTTGTTGACGGTCGGCTCGAATCGCAGCACCCCGCCGCCCGAAGCCGCCGGCCGGTCACCGATCAACAGGCCGCAGGCCTCGTTCGGATAGCCGGCCCGGGCATGGACCTCGATGGCATCGCGCAGCACGCTCGCCGAGGATCGCCTCGGCCGGGCCGGGATGGGCCTCGTCGGGCTGAGCCCCGGCCTCGGTCACCACCAGTTGACGCCGCCCTCGAGCGCGTCCTCCATGTCCTCGAAGTTCGTCGTGAACGTGCCCGCCGAGAGGTACTTCCAGCCGCCGTCGGGCAGGAGGGCGACGATCGTGCCGGACGTCATCGTCGCAGCCTCGCGGGCCGCGGCGACCAGGACCGCCCCGCACGACGGTCCGGCGAAGATGCCCTCGCGGAACACGAGCTCGCGCAGCGCGGCGATCGCGTCCCGGTTCGAGACCAGGTACTTCATGTCGATGAGCGACGGGTCGAGGATCTCCGGGATGAAGCCCTCGTCGAGCGAGCGCAGGCCCTGGACCTGCTCGCCGGGCAGTGGCTCGGCGGCCACGATCCGCACGCCCGGCTTGTGCTCGCGCAGGTAGCGCGACACGCCCATCAGCGTCCCCGCCGTCCCGAGCCCGGCCACGAAGACGTCGATCTCGGGGCAGTCCGCGAGGATCTCCGGACCGGTCGTCTCGTAATGGGCCTGGGGATTGGCCGGGTTGCCGTACTGGTAGGGCATGACGAACCGCTCGTCCTTGGCGACGAGGTGCTTGGCCAGGGCGATCGCGCCGTTGGAGCCGAGCGCGCCGGGGGAATCGATGACCTCCGCGCCGAACAATGCGGCCATCTGGCGCCGCTCGTTGGTGACGTTGTCGGGCATGACCAGGGCGACCCGGTAGCCCTTGCGCCGGCCGATCATCGCCAGGGCGATGCCGGTGTTCCCCGACGTCGGCTCGAGGATGATCGAGCCCTCGTGCAGCAGCTCGCGACGCTCGAGATCCTCGATCAGGTACTTCGCGGCGCGGTCCTTGACCGACCCGGTCGGGTTGAGCATCTCGAGCTTGGCGAACAGGTGGACGTCGGGGTTCGGCGACATCCGCGGGATCTCGACGATCGGCGTGTGCCCGATCGCGTCGAGGATGTCGGCGAACCGCCCGCCATGGCGCGGGAGGTCGTCGTGGTCGTGGAAGTGCGGGTGCGCGTCGATCCCGGACGTCCGGCCGTGGCCGTGGTCGTCCGGCTCGTCCGGTCCGAGTGCCCGCAGGGCCGGCACGGCCACCGGCCTCAGCCGGCGCCGCCGGCCATCGCCGGCAGCAGCCGGACCTCGTCCCCGGTCGCGACCGGTGTGTCCAGCCCGGACAGGTAGCGGACGTCCTGGCCGTTGACGTAGACATTGACGAATCGATTGAGCTCGCCCTCGTCGGTCAGCAGCTGGCCGCGCAGGCTCGGGTGCTCCTCGACCAGCTGGTCCACGACGCCGCGGATCGACTCGCCGCCGATCTCGAGGGACTTGACACCCCCGACGTTGGCGCGGAGCACCGATGGGATGAACACCGTGCTCACGCGCGCGCCTCCGGCGACACCGTGCCGGCCAGACCGGTCGTCGTCAGGAGGAACGGCGCGTCGGCGCCCACGGCGGTCGTCGTCAACGGGCGGCCTTCCTTGCGGGCGGCGACGGCCTCGTCGGAGCAGACCGGGCAGTGCGGATCGCGCCGCAGCTGGAGCTCGGTGAACTCGGTCTCGAGGGCATCGAACAGGAGCAGCCGACCGGCCAGGGTGTTGCCGATCCCGAGCAGGACCTTCAGGGCCTCGTTGGTCTGGAGCAGCCCGAGGATGCCCGGGACCACGCCCAGCACGCCGGCCACGGAGCAGCCGGGCGCGAGCTCCGGCGGCGGCGGGGTCGGATACAGGCAGCGGTAGCACGGGCCTTCGTACGGGACGAAGGTCGTGAGCTGGCCCTCGAAGCGGAAGACGCTGGCGTGCACGACCGGGATGCCGGCCGCGACCGCGGCGTCGTTGAGGATGTAGCGGGTCTCGAAGGTGTCGGTGCCGTCGAGGATCACGTCGTAGCCGGCGATGATCCGCTCGACGTTGGCCGCGACGAGCATCTCCTCGTGGACCTCGACCTTGACGTCGGGGTTGAGGGCGTTGATCGCGATCCGCGCGCTCTCGACCTTGCGCTCGCCGATGCGGTCGGTGGTGTGGATGATCTGGCGCTGCAGGTTGGACAGGTCGACGACGTCGAAGTCGACGAGGCCGATGGTGCCGACGCCGGCGGCGGCAAGGTACAGCGCGGCCGGACTGCCGAGGCCACCGGCCCCGATGAGCAGGGCCTTGCTGCCGAGCAGCTTCGCCTGGCCGGCCGTGCCGACCTCGGGGATGAGCAGGTGGCGGCTGTAGCGCTGCTTCTGCTCCGTGCCGAGGACGACCGGCTTGTCGAACGGCAGCCCGGCGCTCTTCCAGCCCTGGAAGCCCTGGGCCATCGAAACGACGTTCGTGTAGCCCATCTCCTGGAGGGTCTGGGCGGCGAACAGCGAGCGAACGCCGCCCGCGCAGTAGAGGACGAGCGGCTGGTCGCGGTCGGGCGCGATGCCTTCGATCTGCTGCTCGATGTAGCTCTTGGACACGTGGTGGGCGCCAGGGATGTAGCCCTGCTCCCACTCGGACGCCTCGCGGACGTCGACAAGGGTGGAGGAGCCCTCCGGGAGGGCTTCGACCTCCTGGGGGGTCACCTCGGTGACCGTGGTGCGGGCCTCGCGCAGGAGGTCCGCGTAGGACTTCGGCATGGGATTCATGAGCTCCGGATGGTCGACGGGCTGACGAGCGGCTCGCGGCACGCCGTCAGGGCGGATGAGGACGGTCCCCCTGGGCCGTCCTCCCTTGGAGGTGCACAGGACCGGGGGTCACGGGAGACGCCGGCGGTCAGGCCGGCTGGCTACACCTGCAGCGGCCCATCAGGACTGAGCCTTGGCGGTGGCGGTCTCGGCGGCTGGCGCGGCCTCGGCGGTCGTCGCCCCAAGGTCGCCCAGGACGTGCTGGAGCGAGTCGTGGCTCAGCATCGCGCACTTGAGGCGAGCCGGGCTGATGTCGATGCCCAGCAGGTCGAGCAGGTCGTCGGCGCGGAACTCGGCGACTTCGGCGAGCGGCTTGCCCTTGATCTCATCGGTCAGGAGGCTGGCGCTCGCCTGGCTGATGGCACATCCGCGCCCGGTGAACCCGACCCGATCGACGACCCCGTCCTTGACGCCGAGCATCAGGGTGATCCGATCGCCGCAGAGCGGATTGGCGCCCTCGTACGACGCGTCGGCATCCTCCACGACCCCGAAGTTGTGGGGCCGTCGATAGTGCTCGAGGATGTAGTCGCGATACAGGTCGTCCATGCGACTTCGACTATATCGCGTTCGTCCAATCCCGACCACCGAGGTCGGGATTAGCGCGGCGCCACGGCGCACCGTGGTCGGCGGGCGGCGGTGGCCGGTCGGCGAGACGGTTCCGGGCGCGGCTGTGCATCGAATGCACGCATCCGCGGGTCCCGGGGCCGGGTCGAGCCCGGCCATGCCGTTCCTGACGCATCCTGTGCTCCTTCGACGGCAGGTGTCGCCATCGGCGGACGCTGGGCAGGCGTCGATGCCGCCGATGTGGCATCGGATGGCGCTGGAGCAGCGGTCCGCCGCGGTCGACGGCTCCGTGCGTGCATCCGATGCACGCTCCGTCGGCCGATGCGACATCGGGTGGCGCATCGGGCCGTGCGTCCGACGCACGACCCCATGCCCACGGGCCCCAACCCGCGGCCCAACGTCGCCGCCCGCGGCCCCGGTGCCATCGGGCAACGGACTTGTGCGTGCACCGTCTGGTACCAAGCGCCTGAGCCTGCGACCCTGACCGGACCGGTATCGTCGTGTAGGTGGCAACGATGGTCGTGGACCGGCTCCAGGCGAACGTCGGCGGGCAGGCGCAGAAGCGGGGGCTCATCCCGCGGACGCCGCCCGGTGACCGGCTGCTCGGCGATGCCGCGATCTGGCTGACCGGCGAGTACGCCGACGCGGTCCGCTCGACGCGCCAGCGCACGCTCGACAACGGCGACGCCGAGCTCGCCATCGATCTTCATCCGGCGGCGCCGCCGCTCATCCTCACGTCAGGCGAGAGCGGCCGCGTGACGGTCGCCGGCGACACCGCGGTCGCGGGCCCTGGCTACCACCGCTTCGTCGGCCGCGTCCTCGAACGCCTCGGCGCCGAGGTCGGCATCGAATGGACCGACGGCGACGGCGCCAGCACCTTCGTCGATCGACCCAGTGCCGAGCGCGGCTACCTCGCCTGGCTCGGACCCCAGCTCGCCCGGGCGCGGGTCGCCGCTCGGCGCGGCGAACGAGCCATCCACCTCGGCCTTGCCGGCGGCACCCGCTACACCTCGGACGCGGCGATCGTGACCGTCCTCGGTCCGCGCGACGAGGCGTGGCTCGAGGCGGCCATCGCCGACCCGCGCGTCGCGCTCGACATCACGCCGTGGTGGGCCGACGCGACCGACGGCCGTTACCTGCTCAACCGCGCCCTCGCGCTCATGTGGCTCGAGGTCCGCTGGCGAGCGCCGGCCATCGAGGGCGAAGCCGACCTCCTCGACGAGGTCCATCGACTGCTCACCCGTGCCTACCCGATGGAGCCGGGCCTGCCGTTCCCGTGGCACGCCTGGGCCGAGGTCTGCGCGTTCCGCAGCATCAACGACGCGATGGCGCGCCAGGCCGGCGGTCGCGCGACGAAGGAGATCGAGCCGACCGTCCCCGTCGGCTATCGACGCGACCCGGTCCACATCACCCACGAGGGCTGGGGCCTCGAGATCCCGGGCTCGTACGCCGAGCGCCGGACGGCCGATGAGTGGTGGGGCGGCGGTGCCGGCCGCGGCATCACGCTGGCGGCGACGAAGACCGGCCTCAGCGACGGGACGCCGATGGCGGCGGCGACCTTCATCGACCAGTTCGCCACCGAGCTCGGTCCCGACGCGCTCAACCACCGAGCCGGCGAGGTCATGGGTCGCGCCCGACTGACGACCGACACGACGTCGGGTGTCGAGATCGGGGTCCTCGAGGGCTATTCGGCGATCCGCGGGTCGGGTGCGGCGATCCGGATCAACTTCGATGACCCGGGCGACTGGCAGTGGGCGGTCGAGACCTGGCGAGAGCTCGCCCCCGGCTGACGCCGCGTGATCGAGTGGCGGGAACGCACCTTGCTGACCCGACCGGGCCGAGTGGCGCCCGCGCCACCGACGGCGAGACGGCGCGACGGACAGAGCCGCTCCAGGAAGCGGGACGACTCCGTCCGGGCGCGAGGCGGTGGCACTCCCCCCACGGGTACCACCGTCGGGATTACAACGAGTCGCCGACGTGGCTCAGGATCGTCGAGACCTCGCCACCGAGGAAGATGAGCGAGACGATCGCCACGATCGCGATGAGCGCGAGGATGAGGGCGTACTCCGCGAGCCCCTGGCCGCGGTCATCGCGTTCGTCGCGGAGCTCATGGATCAGGCGCTGGAGCATGGGCTGGACCCTCGATGCGACCTCCGGTCGGAGGCGGCGCCCATCCGGTCGGACGAGCCTGGCGAGCATCGATGCCGACCGGCGGTGCCCGGAATCGGGAGTGCCCCCGGACCGTGACTGCGGGTCATCCCGCAACGGGCGACTAGGCGGCCGGCCAGTCGAAGGTGACGACGGTCCCGATACCGCTCGGCGAGCGCCCAACGACCAGGCTCGCGCCACATCGGGCGGCCTCGGCGTCCATGTCGGCAAGGCCGCGCCGGCCGGCGGCGATCGCGTCGCGATGCGCCGTAGGCGCGATGCCCGGTCCGTCGTCAGCGATGACCAGCCGGACACGATCCGACCGGGTGGCGACCGCCAGCCTCGCCTCGGCTCCCGGGGCGTGCCGGACGACGTTCTCGAGGGCGAGCTGGGCGACCCGGAAGGCCGCGGCGGCGACCTCGATCGGCGGGTCGCCACCGTCCTCCACGTCGTCGTCCCCACCGTCGTCGGCGACGCGACCCTCGGTCACCGCACCAGCCATCGCGTCGTCCGCGACCGCCGCGTCCGGCTCCGCGACATCGATGACGACGCGAACGGTCGATCGATCCTCGGTCCGTTCGGCCAGCCACTCGAGCGCCGGGACGAGCCCGCCGACCTCGAGCTGGATCGCGTGCTCGGTCTGGACCAGCTCGTCGACCTCGCGGAGCACCGCGCGCAGCGACGCCGCCAGGTGTTCGGGCGAGCCGTCGCGCTCGGCCTCCGTCAGCGCCTGGCGGACGGCCGGCACGACCTGGGCGTGCAGGTCGCGAGCGAGCCGTGACCGCTCCGAGACGGCGGCCGCGTGCGCGCGGGTCCGTCCCGGTGCCAGCTCGTCGGCCATCGCCCGAAGCCAGGCGCCGCCGAACGCCGCGCGAGTCCGGAAGGAGGTCGGCCGCGGCTCCGTGACCGCCACCCGTCTGGACGCTCGACGGGCCGCCGGCCGCGCGTCACCCAGCAGGCCGAGGCAGGACGAGGCCCACGACCGCGACGAGAAAGGTCCGCGTCACGAGGCTGACGGCCCCGAGCGGGGTCGCGTCGACGTCGATGAGCGGCGCCACGAGCGCCCCATCCGGGTCGGCCAGGACGAGCACCGCGGCCGTCGCACAGATGGCGATCGCCAGGACCGCGACCACCGTCACCCAGCGGCCAAGCCGGCGTTCGGCGGCGCTCGCGTACGCCGCCGCGGCACCCACCCCGGCAAGAGCCGTGAGGCAGATCGCGAGCGACAGCCACGACGCGGGCGTGGCGGTCGCGCCGTCGGTCTCGGCACGAGCCAGAGCCGCGAGGTCGACGGTGACGATGGTCAGCGCGGCGATCACGGCCAGCCAGGCAAGGGTGGGCCGGCGCCGGATGGAGAGCCCGGCGACGCACAGGGACCCGATCGCCAGCAGGAGCGGGACCGCGTCTCGGAGACCCGCTCCCTCGGCCGGCGTGCCCGCGTCGATACGCGCGACGGCGAGGACGAGCGTGGCCACGACGGCGGCCAGCGCTGCCACCGCGAGCGCCGGGACGACCCTCATCGATCGACGCCGCTGACCGGGACCCAGCCCTCCTCGATGGCAAGGACCGCGAGCTCGGTGCGGGACAGCAACCCGTATCGATCGAACAGCCGTCGCAGGTGGCTCTCGACCGTCTTCTCGGACAGGCCGAGGGCCGTGGCGATCTCGGCGTTCGTGGCCCCGGCGTTGACGCGCTCGATGACCTGCAGCTCTCGATCCGAGGGGCGACGATTCGCGGAGCGCGAGGCATGCAGGGCGGCGGCCGTGAACACCGTGCCGCCCGCGGCGACCGTCCGGATCGCCTCGATGATCACGTCGACGTCGGCGGTCTTGGCCAGGAAGCCGGCGGCGCCGCGCTCGATGGCGGCGCGGATCAGCGACGGCTGGTCGAACCCCGACAGCAGCAGCACGGCGGGCGGGGTCGTCGCGGCATCCCGCCGCGGGTCGTGGACCGCCTCGAGGATGCGCAGTCCCTCGGCGTGGCCGTCGAGCTGGACGTCGCAGACGAGGACGTCCACCCCGCGCGCGAGACGGAGAGCATCGTCCACGGTCGCGGCCGTCCCGACGAGCTCGAGCCCGCCTGCGTCGCGAACGGCGGCCGCGACGGCCGCCACGATCGAGGGGTGGTCGTCGACCAAACCGACGCGGACAGACGGAGTCGGGCGGCGTGGATCGGGGATGTGGCGGCCCTCCTGGGAACAGAGCCTAGCGTCCGAACCATGCCGGAGGATGGCCGCGCCGGCACTCCGGGGAATCCCGCAAGGGCCCGAGACCCCGCGTGTGGTCAGGACGGCCGAGGGTCAGCCGTTGAAGACGCGCTGGACCTCGTTGAGTCCGATCGCCAGGGTGTCGATGTCGTCGCGCGTCGTGTAGACGCTGAACGAGGCACGCGCCGTCGCCGCCAGGTCGAGTCGCTCGTGGAGCGGCATCGTGCAGTGGTGGCCGGCCCGGACGGCGATCCCCGAGCGGTCGAGCACCTGGGCCACGTCGTGCGGATGGATGCCGGGCAGGTTGAACGGGACGACGCCGCCGCGCAGGTCCGGGTCCAGCGGCCCGTACAGCTCGATGCCGGGGACCTCGCGCGGCAGGACGTCGAGCGCATACGCCACGAGCTCGCGCTCGTGGGCGCGGACGGCGTCCATGCCGATGTCCATGAGGTACTCGGCCGCGACCCCGAGGCCGATCGCGTCGCCGACGGCCGGCGTCCCCGCCTCGAACTTCCAGGGGATCTCGTTGAAGTCGCTCCGGCGCAGGTGGACCTCGCGGATCATCTCGCCGCCGGCGAGGAACGGCGGCATCGCCTCGAGCAGCTCGCGCCGTGCCCACAGGGCGCCCGAGCCCATCGGGGCGAGCATCTTGTGGCCGGAGAAAGCGTAGAAGTCGGCACCGAGCTCCTGGACGTCGACCGGCAGGTGCGGCACGGCCTGTGCGCCGTCGACGAGGACCAGGGCGCCCGCCGCATGAGCCATCTCGACCATCTCGCGCACCGGGTTGATGGTGCCGAGCGTGTTGCTGACCTGGGTGAACGCCACGAGCTTGGGCTTGAGCCGGAGGAGCACCTCGAAGACGTCGAGCCGGAGCACGCCGTCATCGGTGATCGGGATGAACTCGAGGTCGCCGTCGACCTCCTGGACGAGGAGCTGCCACGGCACGAGGTTGGCGTGGTGCTCCATCTCGGTCAGGACGATCTGGTCGCCCCGGCCGATGTTCCGCCGGCCCCAGCTGTAGGCGACGAGGTTGATCGCCTCGGTCGCGTTGCGGGTGAACACGATCTCGCGGTCGCTCGGCGCGTTGATGAAGCGCGCGACCTTGGCGCGAGCCGCCTCGTACGCTGCCGTCGCCTCTTCGCCGATCTCGTAGATCCCGCGATGGACGTTCGCGTTGTAGCGCTCGTAGTAGCCCGAGATGGCATCGATGACGACCTGCGGCTTCTGGCTGCTCGACGCGGAGTCGAGGTAGGTCAGTGGCCGCCCGTGGATCTCCCGACGCAGGATCGGAAAGTCGGCGCGCAGCGCGACGGGGTCGAGGGTGCGGGGCGGGGTGGTCTCGATGGCCATGTCGGCGTGCCGCGGTCGCCCGCGGTCAGCGGGCGGCCTCCACGGGCTCGAGGTCGAGCTCCGGGCCCTTCGGGACGAGCAGGGCCTCGTCGGACACGTTGGTCTCGAGGCCGGCCTCGCGCAGGATCGGGCCGTAGCCCTCGTCCTCGAGGCGCAGGGCCAGGTCCTTGCCGCCGCTCTTGACGATGCGCCCCTGGGCGAGGACGTGGACGAAGTCCGGCTGGATGTAGTTGAGCAGCCGCTGGTAGTGGGTGATGAGGAGCACGCCGAGATCCGGGTTGAGCATCGCGTTGACGCCCTCGGCGACGATCCGCAGGGCATCGATGTCGAGGCCGGAGTCGGTCTCGTCGAGGATGGCGATCTCGGGCTCGAGCACGGCCATCTGGAGCATCTCGAGGCGCTTCTTCTCACCGCCCGAGAAGCCCTCGTTGACGTAGCGCGAGGCGAACCCCTCGTCCATGCGCAGGAGGGCCATCTTCTCGCGCATCTTGTTGCGGAAGTCGCGCATCGACACGCCGCCCTTGACCGGGTCGGTGGGGTCGATGTCGGCGTTCTTGTCGATGCCCTGGAGCTTGGCGTTGAGGGCGCTGCGGATGAACGACGCGACGCTCAGGCCGGGGATCGCGGTGGGGTACTGGAAGGCGAGGAACATCCCGAGACGCGAGCGCTTGTCCGGCGAGAGCGCCAGGATGTCGCGGCCCTTCCAGAGGACCTCGCCGCCCTTGATCACGTAGGCCGGGTGGCCCATCAGGGCGTAGGCGAGCGTCGTCTTGCCCGATCCGTTGGGGCCCATGATCGCGTGGACCTCGCCCTGGCCGACGTCGAGGTCGATGCCCTGGAGGATCTCGTGGTCGGGCTTGGCCGCCGGCGCGACGCGCAGGCCGCGGATGACGAGGTGCTGAGCGGGGCTGGTCTGGTCGGTCACGGGGTCGTCAGGGCTCCTTGGCGTTCGTCGAGACCGATCACGCGCGGGGGCACGAGGTCGGCCAGGGTCATGGCATCGAGGGTCGAGGTGATCGCGTCGCGGACGCGCACCCACAGGATGTTCACGGTGCAGTGGGAGGAGCGGTCGCAGGTCGTCGCGTGCTCCGGGTCGTCGCTGGCACAGATCATCGGGGCGATGGGGCCTTCGAGGGCGCGCAGGACGGCGCTCATCGAGATGTCCTGCGGCGATCGGGCGAGCTCGTAGCCGCCGTGCGCGCCACGGGTGCTCACGACGAGCCCGGCTTCACGCAGGTTGACGACGAGCTGCTCGAGGTAGGCGCGCGGCAGGTCCTCCTCGGCGGCGATCCCGGCGAGGCTGGCCGGCCCGGTGCCGTAATGGCGGGCGAGCTGGACCATCAGACGGACGCCGTATTCGCCCTTCGTGGAGAAGGAGACGGCGCCACTGCCGTGATAGCTGGGCCGCTGGAGGGTCGGGGTGGTCAGGGTCTGCCCCTCGATATCCGAGTGATTTCGTCAGGATTGTAGGCCGAGCCCCGGAATGGCGTCAACGAAGCCCGGCGATCTGGCGACCGTCGTCGCGGACGACGCACACTGCAGCGATGCGCATCCTCGTCGCGTCCAGTCCCGGCGTCGGGCACCTGCTGCCCCTCCTGCCCGTGGCCCGCGCCGCCCAGGCGCGCGGGCACGACGTCCGGATCGCCGCTGGTGCGAGCCTCGCACCGGTCGCCGCGTCCGCTGGGCTGCCGTTCGAGGTCGTCGGGCCGGCGACGATCGGGGAGGTGGCCCGGACGCTCCCCGGGATCGAGACGGCGACGGGACGGCGCCGCGCGCTGATCGTGTTTCGCGGTGCCTTCTGCGGACCGATCGCCGCCAGCATGGCCGACGACCTCGACGCGCTCTTCGACCGGTGGCGGCCGGACGTCGTGGTGCGCGAGGACATGGCCTTCGGGGCCTGGCTGGCGGCGGAGCGAGCGGACATCCCGGATGTCGTCGTGCAGGCCACGGCCTGGCGACCGAACATGCGCGCGGTGGCCGGCGAGCCGCTCCAGGCACAGCGGGTGCGGCTCGGCCTGCCGGCCGATCCGGCGCTCTCCGGGTTCGACGGCCGGATCTACTTCACGACCCGCCCACCGTCGCTGCACGATCCGACCGCGCCGTATCCGCCGTCGACCCTGGAACTCCGGCCGATCGCGGACGACCGACACGACGGGACGACGGCCCCCGGCGACGACGCGCCCGACCCGTTCGGGCCGGCCGACGGCCGACCGCGCGTCGCGATCACGTTCGGCACGGTCAATGCGTTCGAGACCACGGCGCTCCGCGCGCTCATCGATGGCGCCGTGTCGGCCGATGCCCGAGTCGTCGTCGCCCTCGGAGCCGATCCCGCGACCCTCGGCGAGGTGCCTCCCGATGTGGACGTGCGGGCGTACGTCCCGATGTCCGACCTGCTCCCCGCCTCGGACGTCCTCGCCTTCCACGGCGGCTCCGGGACGATGCTCGCGGCCCTGGGCGCGGCGTGCCCGATGGTCATCGTCCCGTTGGCCGCCGATCAACCCGACAACGCCGACCGTTGCACCGCGGCCGGTGTCGCCGTCGTCGTTCCGCGCGACACGATCACCGCCGACGCGGTCCGCGACGCCATCCGCGCGGTCATGACGGACCCGTCGTACCGCGGCCGAGCCGACGAGGTCGCCGCCGAGATCGCCGCGATGCCCGGACCGGACGTCGCCGTCGAACGCATCGAGGCGGTCGTCGCGAACCGCTAGGCTGCCCGTGACGAACGGCGTGCAGGACGGAGGGTGCGATCGATGACCGAAGTGGAGCGCGCGGCGCAGCTCGAGCGCTATGGATCGGGAGCCGACGACGTGGTCGCGGCGCTCGATGGCGCGACCGACGAGGAGCTGGATCGACGCCCGCCGGCCGGATCGTGGTCGGCACGCGAGGTCGCCCACCATCTCGCCGACAGCGAGTCGATGGCGTACATCCGGCTGCGCCGCCTGATCGCCGAGGACGACCCGGTCATCCAGGGCTACGACGAGCCGGAATGGGCGCGGCGGCTGCACTACGACCGACCCATCGAGGCGTCCGTCGCGGTGCTCCGCGCCGTCCGCGCAGCGAGCCTGGAGCTGCTGCGCTCGCTGACGCCCGACGAGTGGGCGCGGACCGGTTCGCACAGCGAGTCCGGGAGCTACTCGGTCGAGCAGTGGCTCGGGATCTACGCCGAGCACAGCCACGAGCATGCGGACCAGATCCGGCGCGCCCGCCGCGGCGAGGACTGACGGCGTGACGATCGACGTGAGCTCGACCGCCGACCTGCGCGCCGCCGCCGCGGCGGTCCTGCCCGACGTCATCGATGTCCGGCGTCGGCTGCATCGCGTGCCCGAGGTCGGGCTGCAGCTTCCGGCGACACAGGCCATCGTGGCCGAGGCGGTCCGCGCGATCGGCATCGAGCCGCGGCTGGGCGGCACGACGTCATCGGTCGTCGGCGTCATCGATGGCGAGCGGCCCGGTCCGACGATCCTGCTGCGGGCCGACATGGACGGCCTGCCGCTGACCGAGGACACCGGGCTCGACTTCGGGTCCGAGACGCCCGGTCGGATGCACGCCTGCGGTCACGACACGCACGTCGCGATGCTGCTCGGTGCAGCCAGGCTGCTCAAGGAGCGCCGGGCCGACCTCGCCGGCCGCGTCCTGCTGATGTTCCAGCCCGGCGAGGAAGGGTTCCACGGCGCGCGCTTCATGCTCGAGGAAGGGCTGCTCGAGGACGGTCCGCACGGCGCCGCCGGCGTCGACCGCGCGCTGGCCATCCACATCAGCACGCGCTATCCGACCGGGACGATCAACGTCCGACCCGGCGCGCTGCTCGCGTCGGCGGACGCCATCAAGGCGACGGTCCGTGGCCGCGGCGGCCACGCCTCCACGCCGCACCTGTCGCTCGACCCGATCCCGACGGCCGCCGAGCTCGTCCTCGCGCTGCAGATGGCCGTGACCCGCAGCATCGACGTCTTCGATCCCACGGTGCTGACGATCGCCCGGATCAGCGGCGGGACGACGAGCAACATCATCCCGGAGACGGTCGAGATCGAGGGCACGATCCGCACGGTCTCGCCCGCCAACCGCGCGGCGATGGCGGACCTCGTGCGGCGCGTCGCGGCCGGCGTCGCGACGACCCACGGCACGACCATCGACCTCGAGATCGTGCCCGGCTACCCGGTCACGATGAACGACCCGGACGTGACGGCCCAGGTGCGCGAGCTGGCGGTCGGGCTCGTGGGCGAGGACGCGGTCCACGACCTCGACCACCCGATCCTGGGCGCGGAGGACTTCTCGTATGTCACCGAGCGGGTGCCGGGGATGATGGCCTTCCTTGGCGCGCGGCCGGCTGGTGAGGACCCGGCGACCGCGCCGCAGAACCACTCGAACCACGTCGTCTTCGACGAGGCCGCGATGGCGGTCGGGGTCGCGCTCTTCACGGCCGCGGCCCTGGACCACCTCGCCGGCTGAGATCCGGCCCTCGGCGGGCCTGGCGGCCCCTGCGCGTGCGCCCTCCCGCCGCCGGGTCGCGCTACGCGAGCCCGCCAGGTGGTCTGCGTCGTGGTCGACCGCGTTCCGGACGAGGGCCTCGACGTCCCACACGCCCAGCCGGGTGTGCGTGCCCGTCCGCGCCCAGCCGGCCGTGTCGAGGGCGTCGAGCGTCGCACGCGTCGCGGCCCGCAGCCCGGCGAACCGGTCCAGCAGCGCGTCGAGCGACAGCTCCGGCTCGCCCGGCCACGGACCCGGCTCCGCCCACGCCCAGATCGGGGCGTCCTGGGTCGCGAGGTCGGCGAGACGCGCCTGGTGGACCTCGGTCTCGACCGCGATGAGGTGACGCACGACCTCGTCCGGACTCCACTCGCCCTCCGGGACGGGCCGACCGGCGGCCGTGCGAGCCGCGGACGCGAGCCGGTCAGGAAACCCGGCCAAACTTGCGATCAGTTCCGCCCTGCTCACGGGCCGGCCTCGTCATCGACCAGATTCGGGGCAAGCCAGCGGGCCGCGTCGTCGAGCGGGACGCCCTTGCGCGCGGCGTAGTCGGCGAGCTGGTCGCGACCGATCCGGCCGACCCCGAAGTACTGGCTGGCGGGGTTCCACAGGTAGTAGCCGGAAACCGCGGCGCCGGGCCACATCGCGAACGACTCGGTCAGCCGGATACCCGCCCGCGACTCCGCCTCGAGGAGGTCGAAGATCGTCCCCTTCTCGGTGTGGTCGGGACAGGCCGGGTAGCCGGGCGCCGGCCGGATGCCCTGGTAGCGCTCGGCGATCAGGTCGGTGTTGGCGAGCGCCTCGTCGGGCGCGTAGCCCCACAGCTCGCGGCGGACGCGCTGGTGGAGCCGCTCGGCGAATGCCTCGGCCAGACGATCGGCAAGGGCCTTGGCGAGGATCGCCGAGTAGTCGTCATTGGCTGCCTCGAACTCGGCGACGATCTCATCGAGGCCGATCCCCGTCGTGACCGCGAAGGCACCGATGAAGTCCGGGACGCCCGAATCCGCCGGGGCCACGAAATCGGCGAGGGCGATGTTCGGCCGTCCGTCGGGCTTGGCCATCTGCTGGCGGAGGGTCCGGAAGACGGCCCGCGGTTCCTGGCGATCGTCATCGCACCAGACGGTGATGTCGTCGCCGTCGCTGTTGGCCGGCCAGAAACCGACGACCGCATTGGCCATCAGCCGCCCATCACCGACCAACCGATCGAGGAGCGCCAGCGCGTCCCGGTGGAGGTCACGCGCAGCGGCCCCCAGCCGAGGATCGTCGAGGATCGCTGGGTAGGCGCCGCGCATCTCCCAGGTCGTGAAGAACGGCGTCCAGTCGATGAAGTCGACCAGCTCGGCGAGGGGATAGTCGGCGAACGTCCGTGGTCCGAGGAATGTGGGCCGTGGCGGGGTCACGGCCGACCAGTCGATCGGCACGTGATTGGCGCGGGCCTCGACGACCGTCAGCCGCTTCTCCCTGGCGCGCGATCCCGCGCGCTCACGCCGGACCGTCTCGTACTCGTCGCGGATCCCGGCCACGAACGCGTCGCGCCGGTCGGGCTGGATGAGCGCGCCCGCGACGCCGACCGCCCGAGAGGCATCGATGACGTGGACGACCGGTCCCGAGTATGCCGGCGCGATCTTGACCGCGGTGTGGGTCCGCGACGTTGTCGCGCCGCCGATGAGCAGCGGGATCGTGAAGCCTTGGCGCTCCATCTCGGACGCGACGTGGGTCATCTCGTCGAGCGACGGGGTGATGAGCCCTGACAGGCCGATCAAGTCGGCGTTGATCTCGATCGCCTTCTCGAGGATCCGTGCCGCAGGGACCATCACGCCCAGGTCGACCACCTCGTAGTCGTTGCAACCGAGCACGACACCGACGATGTTCTTGCCGATGTCGTGGACGTCGCCCTTGACCGTCGCGGTGACGATCGTGCCGGCTCGACGGCCCGTGCCGTCACGCTGCGCCTCGAGGTACGGGATCAGGACGGCGACGGCCTTCTTCATGACCCGGGCGCTCTTGACGACCTGCGGGAGGAACATCCGGCCGGCCCCGAACAGGTCGCCGACGACGTTCATCCCGGCCATCAGCGGGCCTTCGATGACGTCAAGCGGGCGCGCCGCGGCGAGCCGCGCCTCCTCGGTGTCCTCGACGATGTAGGCGTCGATGCCGGCCACCAGGGCGTGCGTCAGCCGCTCGTCGACCGGTCGCTCGCGCCAGGCGAGATCCTCGGCTGCACGCTCCATCCCGGCGCCGCCGGCGTACCGCGCGGCCAGGTCGAGCAAGCGTTCGGTGGCGTCGGGCCGGCGGTCGAGCACGACATCCTCGACCCGCTCGCGGAGTTCGGGCTCGATGTCGTCGTAGATCGGCAGGACGCCGGCGTTGACGATGGCCATGTCGAGGCCGGCCGCGATGGCGTGATAGAGGAAGACCGAGTGGATCGCCTCGCGCACCCGGTCGTTGCCGCGGAATGCGAACGACACATTCGACACGCCGCCTGACGTTCGCGTCCCAGGGAACTCCACCTTCAGCCGCCGGACGGCCTCGATGAACGAGACCGCGTAGGCGTTGTGCTCCTCCATCCCGGTCGCGATCGCGAAGATGTTGGCGTCGAGGATGATGTCCTCGGGCTTGAAGCCGACCGTGCCAGTCAACAGGTCGTAGGCACGTCGCAGCACGGCGACCCGCCGATCGACCGACTCGGCCTGGCCCTGCTCGTCGAAGGCCATGACCACGACGGCCGCGCCATAGCGGCGACAGAGGCGGGCCTGACGAAGGAACTCCTCCTCGCCCTCCTTGAGCGAGATCGAGTTGACGACGCCCTTGCCCTGGAGCTGCTGCAGCCCAGCCTCGATGACCGACCATTTCGAGCTGTCGACCATGACCGGAACGATGGCGATGTCGGGTTCCGCGGCGATACGCCGCAGGAACCGGGTCATCGCGGCGACGCCGTCGAGCATCGCCTCATCCATGTTCACGTCGACCATCTGGGCGCCGTTGGTGACCTGCTCGCGGGCGATGTCGACCGCCTCGTCCTCGGCGCCGGCAGCGATCAGCCGGGCGAACTTGCGTGAGCCGGTGACATTGGTCCGCTCGCCGACGTTGACGAACGCGTTGCCCGGCGGCGGGATGATCAGTGGCTCGAGACCGGACAGGCGGGTCGTGCCGGTCGGCTCGGGGATCTGGCGCGGGGGCAGGCCTTCGACCGCGGCTGCGATGGCGGCCACGTGCTCCGGCGTCGACCCGCAACAACTGCCGGCGACGTTGAGCAGCCCGTGGCGTGCCCACTCGCCAAGCGCCTCCGCCATCTCCTCGGGCGTCTCGTCGTAGCCGCCAAGCTCGTTGGGGAGGCCGGCGTTCGGATAAGCCGAGATCGGCCGGTCCGCAACGCGGGAGAACACGTCGAGGTGCTCGCGGAGCTGCTTGGGGCCGAGCGCGCAATTGAGCCCGACGATGAGCGGATCGGCATGGCGGATGCTGTGCCAGAACGCCTCGACGGTCTGCCCCGAGAGGGTCCGGCCGGAAGCGTCGACGATCGTCCCCGAGATGATCAGGGGCACGCGCTCCCCGGTCTCGTCGAACAGCGACTGGACCGCGGCGATCGCCGCCTTGGCGTTGAGCGTGTCGAAGATCGTCTCGATCAGCAGGATGTCGGCGCCGCCCTCGAGCAGGCCCGTGGCCGATTCGCGATAGGCGACCTCGAGCTCCTCCCAGGTGACGCTACGGGCGGCTGGATCGCCAACGTCCGAACTCATCGAGGCCGTCCGGTTCGTCGGGCCGAGCGAGCCGGCCACGAAGCGCGGACGGCCGGGCGTGGCCGCTTCGGCGGCATCGGCGGCGTCGCGGGCCAGGCGAGCGGCCGCGACGTTGAGGTCGCGGACGGTCTCCGCGTCGAAGCCGTAGTCGGCTTGGGCGATGCGGGTCGCCGTGAACGAGTTCGTGCTGAGGATGTCCGCGCCAGCGTCCAGGTATCCAGCGTGGATCGCGGCGACGGCGGCGGGCTGGGTCAGGCACAGCAGGTCGCTGTTGCCACGCACGTCGCGCGGATGGTCGCGGAATCGCTCGCCGCGGAAGTCGGCCTCGGTGAACTGGTGGCCCTGGAGCATCGTGCCCATCGCACCATCGAACACCAGGATCCGCTCGCGCAGGAGGCCTGGCAGGAGGGCGAGCCGTGAGGCGCGGTCGAACGCGGTCACGCCGGCACCGCCACGGGATGACGCGCCCGGATCCGGCGGACGAGCTCGGCGCACTGCTCGTAGCGCCCGAAGCTCGGCATGATGTAGGTCCCGGAGACCTCCCCTTCCATCGCGGTCAGGAGACGGTCGGCCATCTCGATGCCGACCTCTGAGCCGCGGTCGCCGGCCGCGCGCATGGCCTCCCTGGCCTCGTCGGGGATCGTGATGCCGGGGACCTCGTTGTGGAGGAACTCGGCGTGGCGGGTCGAGACAAGCGGCAGGACGCCGAGCAGGATCGGGACCGGGATCCCGCGAGGCCCGAAGCGACGACGCGCCTCCACGAGCATCGTCTCGACCTGTTCGATCGAGTAGAGCGGTTGCGTCATGACCAGGTGCGCCCCGGCCGCGATCTTGCGCTCGAGGCGATCCCACTCGGTGGTCGCATCGGCAGCGGTCGAATCGAGGGCGCAGGCGATGGTGAACCCGGCTCGCTGGCCGATCGAGCGGCCGGTCGGGTCTTCGGCGAGGTTGAGCCGCGTCAGCATCTCGATCAGGCCGATCGAATCGATATCCCAGATCCCGGTCCCGGTCGGGTAATCCCCGATCCGCGGCGGGTCGCCGGTCAGCGCGATGATGTTCCGGACCCCGAGCGCGTGAGCGCCGAGCAGCTCCGACTCGATGGCCATCAGGTTCCGGTCGCGCGTCGTGCAATGCACGAGGCACTCGAGGTCGAGGTCGTGCTGGATCCCGAACGCCACGGACAGAGCGCTCATCCGGACCCGAGCCATCGCCGAATTGGAGACGTTGACGAGATCGACGCCGGCATCGCGCAGGAGCCGGGCAGCCTCGATCGTCCGCTCGATGCGGATGCTCCGCGGCGGGTCGATCTCGACCGAGACGACGAAATGGCCGGACTCGAGCAGCTCGGCCAGGCGGGTCGGGGGCGGCGCGTCATCGGCGGTGGCGGCGGGCGACCGGTCCGCGAGGGTGGCCGCGGTCGAGGCTCGGTCGGTGCCGGTCGAGGCGGGGGCGGCGGGTGCCTCCGTCGCCATGACCCCGTCGATCGCCGCTCGCATCGCGGCGATGTGCTCGGGCGTCGTCCCGCAGCAGCCACCGACGATCCGGGCGCCGGCCTCCAGCAGACGCGGCGTCACGGTCCCGAAGTACTCGGCGCTTGCCGCGTAGATGAAGCGGCCCTCGAGCCGCTGCGAGAGACCGGCGTTCGGCATGATCGACCGCACGGGGTCGCCATCGGCGGGGGCGCCCATCGCCTCGAGCGCATCAAGGCAGGCGGCGGGCCCGGCTCCGCAATTGACGCCGATCGCGTCCGCCCCGGCGCGGGCGAGCGTCGCGGCTGCCGTGGCGGGGCTGCTTCCGTCGGCCAGCACGAGTTCTTCACCGAACGTCAGCGAGGCCATGACCGGGACGTCCGACGCGCGGCGCGCCTCCTCGACGGCGAGGAGGAGCTGCTCCAGGTCCGAGAACGTCTCGAGCACGATCAGGTCCGCGCCGCCCTCGAGCAGGCCCTCGATCTGCTCGCGGTACGCCGACCGTGCCGCGGCTTCGGCGACGGCTGGTCCGCCGCGCGTCGGCGACCCGAGTGGCCCCACCGAGCCACCGACGAGCGCGTCGCGCCCGCTGACCTCGCGTGCCTCGCGGGCCAGTCGCGCTGCCCGCCGGTTGAACGCGCCGACCTGTCCTTCGAGACCCCAGGCAGCCAGCCGCTGACGGTTGGCCCCGAACGACAACGTCTCGATCAGCTCGGCGCCCGCCTCGAGGTACTCGCGATGGGCCGCCCCGACCATCTCCGGGTGCGTGTTGACGAGCTCCTCGAGGCAGGCCCGCTGCGGCACGCCCCGGCTGAACAGCAGCGTCCCCAACCCACCATCGACCAGGAGCGGGCGGTCGGAGAGGCGGCTTCGGAAGCGCTGTCGTGGCGAGCCGACGGGCGTGGCTTCGGTCATCGGTCCCCTATCGAGCGGGTGGATCGGGCGGCGGGACCGGATATGACAAGACCCTTCCTGCTCGGAAGGGTCTCGAAGGGAGTTCCCTTATCGCGCAGGAGGACCTGCCCGGACTTGGCACCTTGCCGGCTCGACGCCGGTAGGTTGTCGTGGCTTCAACGGGCCGGTCCCTCCGCCACTCTTGATAAGAATCTCTTCGGTTGTGGCGTCATGGTGCCCCACGCGGCCCGGATGAGCAAGGCGGGCGTAACGGTCAGGCGGCGGACTTGACCCGCAAACGCTCCATGTAGGCCGCGCGCCAGCGCTCCGTCACGTCGACGGCGTTGAAGGTGTAGAGGTGAAGGTCGACGATCCCGTTGGCCGGCTCGGCGACGTGCGGTGCGAGGCCCTCGAGCAGTCCGTCCGGGCGGTAGAAGCCGCCGGACCGGATCAGGCGGGCGATGAACCGCGTGTTCTTGACCAGGAACCGGTGGGTGTCGGCGACCCCGATCCGAGCACTGATCGCCAGCAGCCGCTGGGGTTCGGCGACGCCCGGGAGGCCGAGGTGGACCGGGAGCGTGATGCCCTCGCCTCGGCGCGCGGCGAGCCAGGACGCGATCGCATTCGGGTCGAAGCAGAGCTGCGTCGTCATGTAGGTGGCGAAGGCCGCCTTCGCGTGGAGCGCCTCGAGCAGTGGCGCGTCGGCGATGAAGGCATGCCCTTGCGGGTACGCAGGGATCCCGATCTCGGCAAGGGGATGACCGATCGCGGCCATCGCCCGCAGCAGCGAGAGCCCGTCCGGGTACTCGCCCGGCTCTTTGGCGTCGCCTCCGACGACGAAGGCGCGATCGACGCCGGCGCCCTCGAGCCAGGCGATCAGCTCGGCGAGGTGGCCACGGTCGCGGATCATCCGCGCCGAGAGGTGCGGAACGGCTCGGAAGCCGCGAGCCTGCAGCTGTTCACACAGCGCGACGGTGGCCTCGATCCCCTTGGCCGGCGAAGCCGTCACCGAAACCGTGGCCCCTGCCGGCAGGAAGTCGGCCTGGTCGAGCGCGTTCTTGAGCGGCACCAGCTCGAAGGTCGGCGCGCGCAGGATCCCCGCGAGGGCCTCCGACCGTGCCGGCGTCAGCGAGGATCGGCGGCGGAAGAGCACGAGCTGCTAGACCTCCGAATCCGGCATCGACGCCTTGCGCTTGACGATGAACTCGAGGAGCGCCTCGTCGATGCCCGGGTCGAGCGGCGGCGCCTCGTACTCGCGCAACATCCGCTTCCAGATGGCGTTCGCGCGCTGGGCGGCGTCGAGGGAGCCGTCCTCCTGCCACTGCTCGAAGCTGTTGTTGTCGGCGATCTCGCTGCGGTAGAACGCGGTCTCGAAGTTGGCCAGGGTGTGCGCGGTCCCGAGGAAGTGCTGACCCGGGCCGTTCTCGCGGATCGCGTCGATGGCCTGGCCGTTCTCGCTCATGTCGACGCCGTTCACGAAGACGGCCATCATCCCGCACTGGTCGGCGTCGAGGATGAACTTCTCGTACCCGACGGCGAGCCCGCCCTCGAGCCAGCCCGCGGCATGCAGGACGAAGTTGACCCCGGCGAGGACGGTCGGCTGGAGGGTCGCGGCGCTCTCGTAGGCCGCCTGCGCATCGGCGATCTTCGAGGCACACAGCGAGCCGCCCGAACGGAACGGCACGCCCAGCCGCCGGGCAAGGGCGGCCATCACGTAGAGCACGAGCGCGGGCTCCGGCGTCCCGAACGTCGGGCGCGCCCGACTGCATCGACATCGACGACGCGAAGCTTCCGAGGACCACCGGCGCTCCGGGCCGCACCAGTTGCACGAATGTCATCCCGGCCAGTGCCTCGGCGAGGGTCTGGGCAGCCACCCCGGCCGCGGTCACCGGGGCCATCGCGCCCGCCAGGATGAACGGGGTCAGCAGCGTCGCCTGGTTGGCCTCGGCATAGGCCCGGGCCGCCCCGAGCATCACCGAGTCCCAGACGAGCGGCGAGTTCGCGTTGATGAGCGACAGCGTGACCGGGTGGGTCTCGAGGTACTCGGCCCCGAACAGGATCCGCGTCATCTCGACCGTGTCGCGCGCCCGCTCGGGGGCGGTCACCGAGCCCATGAACGGCTTGTCCGAGTAGCGGATATGCGAATAGACCATGTCGAGGTGGCGCTTGTTCACCGGCACATCGACGGGCTCGCAGACCGTCCCGCCGCTGTGGTGGAGATGCGGTGACAGGTAGGCCAGCTTCACGAAGTTGCGGAAGTCCTCGATCGTGCCGTAGCGCCGCCCGTTGTCGAGGTCACGCACGAAGGGCGATCCGTAGTTCGGCGCGAAGACCGTGTGCATCCCGCCGATCTCGACGTGGTTGGCCTCGTTGCGCGCGTACTGCGTGAACTGGCGCGGGAGCCGTGGCCTGGACGATCTGACGGCACATCCCGCGCGGGAAGCGGACCCGCTCGCCCTGGACGTCGGCGCCGGCGTCGGCCAGCAGGCGCAGTGCCTCGGGATCGCCACGGAACTCGACACCGACCTCCTCGAGGATGGTGTCGGCGTTGGCCTCGATGATCGAGAGGCCCTCGTCGCCGAGCACCTCGAACGGCGCGAGCTTGCGGGTGAGGAAGGGCATCCGCTCGACCTGGTGGCTGAGCCGGACGGCCCGCCGGCCTTCGCGTCCGCCGCTCCGGCGCTGTCCCATCGTCTCGGTCATCGGTCGTCTCCCGTGCCGGGGGCGGCGCTCAGCACCGCCCGGCGTCGTCGTCGCTCCGCTCGGGGATCCGCGCCGCGGTCCGCGGTCGCAGGGCGGGCCGGCAGCGTCACCACCCGCTCCAGGTTGGGGTTGGCGGCCGTCCGGTGCGGGATGGCCATGGCCTCGATGAAGTGCTCCTGGAAGCGCGGCTCGACCGCCGTCTCGATCTTCTCGACCCTCCGGACGACCGCCTCGATCTCGCGCCGCGCGGCACCGCTGAGCAGGGCGATGAGAGCACCCGTGCCGGCGGCATTGCCGGCGGCACGGACGTGGTCGAGGTCGCAATCCGGGACGAGCCCGAGCACCATCGCGTGGAGCGGGTCGATCTGGCTGCCGAACGCGCCGGCCAGGCGGATCTCGTCGACGGCATCGACCTCGAGCTGGTCCATGAGCAGCCGGACGCCGGCGTAGAGCGCGGCCTTCGCCAGCTGGATGGCCCGGACGTCGTTCTGGGTCACGAGGATGCGAAGACCCAGGGCATCGCCGGTGGCGCCGTCGGTCCCGTCGGTCCCGTCGCCGGGCTCGCCCGGATCGTGGAGGACGTAGCTGAACGTCCGGCCGTCGGGCACGACGCGGGGGGTGCGCGCCGCGAACGCGCCATCGATGACGCCGTCCGCGGTGATGATGCCGGCGAGGTACAGCTCGGCGACGACCTCGATGATCCCCGAGCCGCAGATGCCGGTCACGCCGGTCCCGGCGGCGTGGACCTGCTCGGCGAAGTCGGGCGCGTCGGACCAGGCCTCGACACCGATGACCCGGATGCGCGGCTCGAGCGACGCCGGGTCGATGCGCACCCGTTCGATGGCGCCGGGCGCGGCGCGCTGGCCGGCGCTGATCTGGGCACCCTCGAAGGCCGGGCCCGTCGGGGACGAGGCCGCCAGGAGCCGGCGCTTGTCGCCGAGGACGATCTCGGCGTTCGTGCCGACGTCGACGACGAGGGTCAGATCGTCGGCCTCGTGCGGCTCCTCGGCGAGGATCACCCCGGCGGTGTCCGCACCGACGTGGCCGGCGATGCACGGCAGGATGTAGACCCGGGCGCCCGGATGGGTCCGCAGCCCGAGCTCGGCCGCCGGCAGCTCGACGGCGGTGTCGACGGCCAGGGCGAACGGCGCCGAGCCGAGGGGCGTCGGGTCGATGCCGAGCAGCAGGTGATGCATGATCGGATTGCCGACGAGCGCCAGCTCGAGCAGCTCGACGCGCTTGATGCCGGCCCGGTTGGCGAGCGTGGCGAGCAGCCCGTCGAGCGCCTTGCGGACCGCCTCGGTGAGCTCCTTGTCGCCACCCTCGTGCATCATCACGTAGCTGACCCGGCTCATGAGGTCCTCGCCGAAGCGGATCTGCGGGTTCATGACGCCCGCGCTGGCGAGGATCCGGCCATCGGTCAGGTCGGCGAGGTGGCCCGCGATGGTCGTCGAGCCGATGTCGATGGCGACCCCGAACGCACGGTCGTGGAAGCCCGGCCAGACCGCGATGACGTCGCGACCGCCGTGGACCGCCACCGTCACCCGGTAGTCGCCGGCCGTCAGGGCCGGCTGGAGCGCGCGGATGACGCCGAGATCGGCGCGCAGGTCGTGCAGGTCCCACTCGGCCGCGAGCGCGTCGAACAGCCGGCCGAGGTCGCCGGTCGGGGTGGCGAGGTCCGGCGGCACGACGTCGACCGTGTGCAGGCGGACGACCGGGTCGAGCTCGAACGGCCGGGCGTCGAGGTCCTTGCGCACGACCTGGCGATGGACCTGGCTCTCGGGCGGCACGTCCACGAGGGCGTCGCCGAGGACCTGCGCGGTGCACGACAGACGACGGTCGGCGGCGAGCCCATGCTCGGCGCGGTAGGCGGCCTCGATCTCGCCGGCCGGCGAAAGGTGCGACGGCTCGGCCGAGATGCCGTGCTTCGGAAACGCCCCGAATGACGGCGTGACCGCGCAGCGTCCGCAGATGCCCCGGGCGCCACAGACCGAATCGATGTCCACGCCCAGCCGCCGAGCGGCGTCGAGCACGGTCGTCCCGGCCGGGACGCGGCCGCGCCGTCCCGACGGGGTGAAGATGACCTGCGGATCCGCGGTCTCGGTCATGGGCGCTCTCGGGCTGGCCGGGCTCAGCCGGCGACGGCCGTCGGAGCGCCGCGGCGACGGTTGACCCGCCGTCCGCCGACCTCGCCGTCGGGTGGGGCGACCCGGAACTGGCGGATCCAGCGGGCGGCGTCCTGGTCGTTGCCCATGAGCACGTCGCTGGCCATGACCGCGTGCCGGACGCCCTCGGCGACCGGGTTGGTGATGGCCGAGGTCAGCCCCGACGCGATGGCCATGCTCAGGAACGCGGCGTTGATGCCCTCGCGATGGGGCAGCCCGAAGCTCACGTTCGAGGCGCCACAGGTCGAATTGACGTGGAGCTCGTCGCGCAGCCGGCCGAGGATGCGGAACACCTGCCGGCCGGCCCCGCTGAGTGCGCCGATCGGCATGAGCAGCGGGTCCACGATGATGTCCTCGCGCGGGATGCCGTGGTCCGCGGCGCGCTCGACGATCCGCTTGGCGACCGCGAACCGGACGTCCGGGTCCATCGAGATGCCCGTCTCGTCGTTGCTGATCGCGACCACGGCGCAGCCGTACTTCTTCACGAGCGGCAGGACGCGCTCGAGTCGCTCCTCCTCGCCGGTCACGCTGTTGAGGAGCGCCTTGCCCTGGTAGACCGCGAGGCCGGCTTCGAGCGCCTCGACGATCGATGAATCGATCGAGAGCGGGAGATCGGTCAGCGACTGGACGAGCTGGATGGTCCTGGCCAGGATGGCCGGCTCGTCGGCCAGCGGGATGCCGGCGTTGACGTCGAGCATGTGCGCGCCGGCCTCGACCTGGGCGAGCGTGTCGCGCTCGACCCGGCTGAAGTCGCCGGCCTTCATCTCCTCGGCCAGGAGCTTGCGTCCGGTCGGGTTGATGCGCTCGCCGATGATGACGAACGGCTGGTCGTCACCGATGACGACCTCGCGGGTCGCCGAACCGATGACCGTGTGCGTCGCGCGGCTCATGCCTTGCCCGCCACGTCGTCGGCCATGGTGCTCGCGGCATCGGCCTTGCCCGGCGTCTCGTCGTGGGCCGGGGCAAGCGCCTCGCCGCCCTCGACCCCGCCGGACGTGATGAGCAGCGCGAGCCGGTGCTTGTCGTACTCGGTCTCGATGCGCTCGACCTCGGCGGCGACCTCTGCGTCCATGTCCTCGCCGCACTCGCGCGACGTCTTGCGCCATTCCTCGATGTAGTCGTCGTAGGAACGCTTGCCGGCGCGGCTGGCCGCCTTGTCGATGGCGACCTGGAAGCGCGGGTGGAGGACGATCTTGCTGGACTTGCGTCCGTCACGGGCCGTCACCTGCGCCGGGATGTCCCGCCACCAGATGACCGTCAGCGTTGCCATGGGATCAGGAACCTCCAGCGATCGCGTGATGGATGGTCGGGGCGAGCTCGCCGTAGCCGGTCGGTCGGCGCTCGAAGGTCAGCCCCAGCTTGTCGGCGGCGGCGCGGGCGCGCGCGGTGAGCTCGTCGTCGTCGGTCTGGGCGAGGTAGACGAGCCGGCGATAGCTGCCGAAGTAGTCGCTCATGAGCTCGGGATGGCGGTCCAGGCCGAGGCCCACGAGCACGAGCGTCTCGAACTGGCGGGCCAGGAAGTCGGTCAGGTAGAAGGTCCCGAGCTCCTCCTCCTGGAGGGCCGCGTAGGCGGCCGGTCCGGCGTAGAACTCGTAGCAATGGGCGCCGCCGATGCGCTCCACGCCCTCCCGCTCGAGGACGGCGTCCAGGGAGCCGCCCGTGCCGCAGTCGGCGTAGGCCACGAAGATCCGGACGTCATCCCCGTACGCGGCGCGGGTCTTGGCGATGCGGTCCTCGACCGCGCCCGCGATCTTCGACGGGCGCATGTGCAGCCGGGCGTCGACGCAGTGGACCTTGACGCCGGGGATGCCCTTGGTCAGGGCGAGCAGCTCGCGTGCGAGCGCGCCGCAGCCGATGACGACGACGCGCGGGGTCGTGCCCGGATCGACGTCAGGCGTGGACGCGAGCACGACGCTCGTCGATCAGGCGCCGCGCCGTCTCGGCGGCCACGCCCGCATCGCGGCAGTAGGCATCGGCCCCGACGGCCATGCCGAACTCCTCGTTGAGCGGCGCACCGCCGACGAGCACGATGTAGTCGTCGCGGATCCCCCGGTCGCGCAGGGTCTGGATCACGACCTTCATGTACGGCATCGTCGTGGTCAAAAGCGCCGACATCCCGAGGATGTCGGGCTTGTGCGCGTCGAGCGCGTTCATGAACTTTTCGGCGTCGGTGTTGATGCCGAGGTCCACGACCTCGAAACCCGCGCCTTCGAGCATCATCCCGACGAGGTTCTTGCCGATGTCGTGGATGTCGCCCTTGACTGTGCCGATCACCACCTTGCCGACGGGCTCGGCGCCGGTTTCCGCGAGGAGCGGGCGCAGGACGCCCATCCCGGCCTTCATGGCGTTCGCCGCCAGCAGGACTTCGGGCACGAACAGGATGCCGTCGCGGAAGTCGATGCCGACGATCTTCATGCCGGCGACGAGCGCGTCGTCGAGCACCTTCGTGGCCGTGAACCCGCGGCCGAGCAGGATGTTCGTCCCCTCGACGATCTCGTCCTTCATCCCGTCGTAGAGGTCGTTGTGCATCTGCTCGACGAGCTCGTCGTCGGACAGGGCGCTGAGATCGATGTCCTGGTAGTCGTCGGTCATCGGACGGTCGGCTCCGGTGGGTGTCGTGAGCGGGACGGTCAGCTTGAGGGGTTCCACGATGTGGAACCGTGCCGTATGATGGAACTCGAGAGTCGCGAATTCTAGCCCACGAAGGGGTCCATGTCCAGCGTCCAGTCCATCAGACGGGCATTCGACGTCCTCGGCGCGCTCGCCGACGGGCCGCTCGGGGTGACCGATGTCGCGGATCGCTCCAGGCTGCCCAAGTCCACGGCGGCCCGGTTGCTGGCCACGCTCAGCGGCGAGGGCGCGGTCGAGCAGGTGCCCGGCGACACGATGTACCGCCTCGGGCCCAGGCTCGTGACGCTCGCTGCAGGGCTGTCGCCGATCCGCTCGATCGCGGCCGTCGCCCGTCCGACGCTCGAGGAGCTGGCTGCCGCCTCCGGCGAGGCCGCCGGCCTGGCCGTGCCCGACGGCGATCTCGCCCACTACATCGACCAGGTCGCGACACCGAACCCGGTCTCGGTCCGTGACTGGACGGGCACGCGCGCGCCGCTCCATGCGGTCTCGTCAGGGCAGGTGCTGCTCGCGTTCCGGATGCCGGCCGCGGTCAACCATTACCTGGCGCGACCACTGGAGGGCTTCACGTCCCGCACCCTCACCGACCCCGACGCCGTGCGGGCACGGCTCCACGACGTCCGACGCGTCGGCTATGTCTGGGCGATCGAGGAGTTCGACGCGGGGATCTCGTCCGTGGCAGCGCCCATCGCCGACGCTTCCGGCGAGGTCGTGGCCGCGCTCCACGTCCACGGGCCGTCGTACCGATTCCCGCCGGGCGGGCAGGATGGCGCGCTGGCGGCGCTCGTGGTCGCGGCGGCCGCCCGCATCGCGGACGGCCTGCGCCAGAGCTGAGTCGAGCCGGCGGGGTCGACCGCCGGGACGGCGACTACTCGGCCGGGGGAGCGGCCGGCTGCTCGGCCGCGGCAGCGGGTGCCGGCGCCGGTGACGGGCTGGCGGCCGGGGTGCTGGCGGCGACGGGCTCGAGGTCGATCGTGCGGACCTGGCGGGTCTTGCCGGCCTCGGTGCGGACGACGGCCTGCGGGATCACACCCGAGACGAGCTTTTCGATGACCGCGATCTCACCCGAGTACAACCCGGTCCCCGAGATGCGGACGCGTCCGCCGACGGCGAGACCGGTGCGGCCCTTGCCGGCATTGAGGTCGATCGTCGCGACGGTGGGACGGACGTACGGAACGTCCGTGGGCAGGCCCGACGCGGGGGCGGGCCGATTGGCGGTCTTGGCGGGGGGATACGTCACTTTGCGTTTTCGCACGGGCTCTCCTGCTCGCATGGTCCGCGGGACCCTCGCCATCGTGACGAGGTGCCTCGCCATATCGACGAGGTGCGGCCGTGCGAACCATCGCACATCCGCGCAAGTGGCGGTCCCGTCGCCCCTCCGGCTGGCCGCCGCACCGCGGCGGCCAGACGCCCTGCTGGGGTATCGCGGCTGGCCGCCCCGACGGTCAGCTCTCCGAGCCGCCCTCGACGACGTCGCTGGTCGACTTCTTGATCCGGGTCGTCAGCGCATCGGCCTCGGCAGCGGTCGTGGCCGCGGTCTCGGCGGCGGTCGCGGTCGCGTCGTCGAGCGCGCTCGTCGCGCCGTGACCGTTGGTGTCAGCCTGGCTCTTGGCCTTCATGTCAGCCAGCTGGGCGTTCACGGTCGCCTGGATGTCGCGCGTCCGCACCTCGAGCTGGTCACCGAGCTCGCCGAGCCGCTCCTCGAAGCGATACTGCTCGCGCACGCGCGAGCCGGACCGGCTCATGTACCAGACGGCGGCTCCAGCCGCGGCGGCGACGCCGGTGATGACTCCTGAGAAAAAGCCCATGGTGTTGCTCCTTCGGCACGTTGTGGTCGGCCGTCCAGTCTACGCCGGATGGCTCCGACACCGGTCGATCGGCGGACGGGCGACCAGTCATCGGCTGAACGAGCGCCGGGCGCTCGGGGCGCCGCCGTTCGGGCGCCGGCGGATCCCCGTCCGTCAGCCGCGCGTCCGGCGGATCTCGGCGATGATGGCCGGCACCACCTGGTGCACGTCGCCGATGACGCCGTACGTCGCCTTGAGGAAGATCGGCGCGTCGCGGTCCGTGTTGATCGCGAGGATGCGCTTGGCCGACTTGCACCCGACGATGTGCTGGATCGCGCCGCTGATGCCGCACGCGATGTAGATGTCCGGGGCGATGCGCGTCCCGGTCTGGCCGACCTGCTGGGCATGCGGCCGCCAGCCCAGGCTGGTCGCGACCCGCGACACGCCGACCGCGGCGCCGAGCAGCTCGGCGAGCTCGTCGAGCATCGCGAACGCCTCGGCGCTGCCGAGCCCACGCCCGCCACCGACGACGACCTTGGCCTCGGCCAGCGAGACCTTGTCCGACGCGGTCGCCTCGATGGTCCGGACGCTGGCCCGCAGGTCGTCCTCGGCGATGGCCGCGCTGACCGGCACGACCGCGGCCGGCGCGGCGCCGGCGCTCGGCTCGGGGACCGCGACCGCATGGGCGGCGACCGTGAGCAGGGCCGGCGAGCCGTCCAGCCAGGCGTCCTCGAGGAGGCTGCCGGCCCAGCGCTGGCGGGTGATCCGCCAGCGTTCCCCGGGCTCGGCGGCGATGACGTTCGCGGCCATCGGCGCGCCGGTCCGGGCCGCGAGATGGGCGAGGATCTCGGTGGCGCGCTCGCTGCCCGGCGCGACGATGGCGTCGTACGACCCGGTCGCCGCGATGGCGGCAAGCCCGCTGGCCATGGCCGCGGCGCTGTACGCGACGAGCCGGTCGTCCTCGACGAGATGGACCGTGGTCACGCCGTAGACGCCGAGATCGGCGGCCGACGCGCCCACGCCGGGCGCGCCCACGACGGCCGCGTCCACGGGCAGTCCGAGCGAGCGTGCGAACCCGAGCGCCTCCAGCGAGAGCCGGTCGGGTGCCCCGCCGGCGACTTCGACGAGGACGAGCAGGCCGCTCACAGGACGCCGATCTCGCGCAGGAGCTCGACGACGCGCGGCGCCGCCTCGGGGCCGGTGCCAAGGATCTCGACCTCCTGTGCCTGCTCGACCGGCAGGCTGAGCCGGATGAGCTCGGGGCCGCCGGCGATCCGCTGCGGCTGGACCCGCTCCAGCTCCTTGCGCTTCGCCCGCAGCCGTCCCGGCACCGATGGATAGCGCGGCAGGTTGATGCCCTCGCGCACACCGACGACCGCGGGCAGCGGCACGTCGTAGACCTCCCAGCCGCCGGAGGCCTGGCGTCGGACGGTCGCGGTGTCGCCGCTGACCGCCAGCGCCTTCGCGCCGTTGACGATCGGCCGGCCGAGCGCGACCGCCACCCGGATGCCCACCTGGAACCCGCCCGAGTCGGCCGATTCGTTGCCGACGAGGATGAGGTCGAACGGGCCGCCGTCGGCCTCGAGCGCCCGGATGGCGTCGACCAGTGCGGCGGCCGTGGCGACCGGGTCCCAGTCGCTGCCGTCCGTTTCGAGGTGGACGGCCCGCTCCACGCCGATGGCCAGCGCGTCGCGCAGCTGGTCGGCGGCTTCGGCCGGGCCGAGGGTCATGACGACGGCTTCGCCGCCGTTCGCCTCGACGAGCCGGACCGCCTCCTCGACCGCGCATTCCTCGTGCGGGCTGACGACGAAGCCGAGGTACGCGGTGTCGATGCTCCGGCCGTCGGCGGCCAGATTGATCCGACCGCCGGTGGCCGGCACGCGCTTGACGAGGGCGAGGACGCGCATCGTCTAGCTCCGGACCCGTTCGTTGTCCGGGTCGAACAACGGGGTCGATCCGGCCACGGCGACGGTCACCGGGTAGCGCTCGCCGAGGTACTCGACGAGCAGCTTCGTCCCGACCACGGCCTGGGCCGGCGGCAGGTACGACATGAGCAGGTGCTTGCCGACCGACGGTCCGGCGCCGGCGCTCGTCACGTACGAGCGCCGCCCCTTGGCGTCGACGAGCGACGAACCGTCGAGGGCGAGGATCGGCTCGCGCCCGAGCATGTAGCGCGCGACGCCACTCGACGAGGTCGGATCGTCGAGCGTGAGCGTGCACAGGACCGCGGCCGGCGGCGCTTCGCGCTGGGCGAGGTAGGCAGCCTTGCCGACGAAGTCGTGAGCCTTGACCTTGGGCCGGGTCATACCGGCCTCGACGAGGTCGTACTCGAGCTCGAGCTCGGCGCCGTGGGCGCGATACCCCTTCTCGATCCGGCCGGTCGTGCCGTACACGCCGATGCCGGCGGCGATGACCCCGTGCGGCTGGCCGGCCGCCCAGAGCGCGTCCCACAGCCGGAGGCCCTCCTCCATCGGGACGTAGATCTCCCAGCCGAGCTCACCGACATACGAGATCCGCGAGGCCAGGCCCGGACCGGGCCGATCTCGATGACCCGGCACGTCCCGAACGGGAAGCCGGCGTCGGAGACGTCGTCGCTGGTCGCGCCCGCCAGCACGTCGCGGGCGCGCGGCCCCCAGATGCCGAGCGTGTACAGCGCGGAGGTCGCGTCGAACAGCTGGGCGGAGCCGTCGGCCGGCAGGTGGTCCGTGAACCACTTCTTGTCGCGCATGCCCATCCCGCCGCCGGTGACGACCCGGAAGGTGTCGTGGCCGAGCCGCATGATCGTCAGGTCGGCGAAGATCCCGCCGTTCGCGGCAAGGAGCGGGGTGTACACGACCCGCCCGATCGGCACGTCGAGCTGGGCGACCGCGAGGCCCTGCAGGTAGTCGAGGGCGCCCGGTCCGCTGACGTCGAAGACGGCGAACGCGGCGAGGTCGACCATCGCGACCCGGTCGCGCATCGCGAGGTGCTCGGCGCTGATGATCGGCGACCACCAGCGGGCATCCCATTCCGCCTCGCGTCGGGCGATGCGATCGCCGTACTCGGCGAGCAGGCCGGCATTGGCCTCGTACCAGAAGGGCCGCTCCCAGCCGGCGGCCTCGTAGAACACCGCCCCGAGCTCGACCTGGCGGCGATGCACCGGCGAGAGGCGGACGTCGCGGTTGCTCGCCCACTGCTCCATCGGGTGGACGATGCCGTAGGTCTTGTTGAAGCCCTCGGCGGTGCGCGCCTCGATGTGGGCGCGTGTCTTGTGATGCTCGTAGAAGCGCGCGATGTCGGAGCCATGGAGGTCGATCTCCGACCAGCCGTGGGTCATCCACTCCGCGACGGCGCGGGCGATGCCGGGCGCCTCCTTGATCCAGACCGCGGCACACGACCAGAGGCCCTTGACCTCGGAGGTCTCGCCCAGGATCGGCATCCCGTCGGGTGTCAGCGAGAGCAGGCCGTTGATGGCGTAGCGGATGCCGACCCGCTCGTCGCCGAGGATGTCCGGCACGAGCTCCAGGGCCTGCTCGAGCTGCAGCTCGAAGTCCTCCTGGGTGAACGGCAGCTCGGTGGGCGACATCGCCGAGGCGGCGATCGACGGGATGTCGTCGGCCTCCATGAGGATGGCCCGGTGGGCGTACGAGCCGACCTCGAGGTCGCCACCGTGCTGGCGCTCGTACATGTTCGTGTCCATGTCGCGGACGATCGGGAACGTGATCTCCCCGACCGTGTCGGCGAACTGCGGGACCGGCCCGACGCTGATCATCTGGTGGACCGCCGGACTGAGCGGGATCGACGCCCCGGCCATGCGCGCGATGCGCGGGCTCCACACGCCGCAGGCGATGACCACGGTCGACGCCTCGATGTCCCCCTTGTCGGTCCGGACGCGGGTCGATCCGGCCATCGACGACGTCGAGCCCCTCGACCTCGGTCGCGGCGGAGATCGTCAGGGCGCCCATCTCGACCGCACGCTCACGCATGATCGTGCCGGCGCGGAGCGAATCCACGACGCCGACGGTCGGGGTGTGGAAGCCACCGAGGATGACCGTCTCGTCGAGGTACGGGACGAGCTCCCTGGCCCGGGCCGGGTCGATGAGCTCGGACTCGATGCCCCACGAACGCGACGAGGCCATCCGTCGGGTCAGCTCCTGCATGCGCTCGGGCGTGCGCGCGACCTCGATGCCGCCGCTCTGCGTGAACACGCCGAGCTCCTGGTACTGGGCCATCGAATCGAGCGTGACCGCCGTCATCTCCTTCGAGTGGTCGGTGGGGAAGATGAAGTTCGAGGCGTGACCGGTCGAGCCACCGGGGTTCGGCAGGGTCCCCTTGTCGAGCAGCACGATGTCGCGCCAGCCCAAGCGCGCCAGGTGGTAGGCGAGGCTGTTGCCGACGATGCCGGCCCCGATGATCACGACCTTGGCACGGGCCGGGAGCGAGCTCATGGTTCGTCCGTCTCCTCGTCGGCACCCTTGTTGCATCGATTGCAACGCTGTTGCCGTATCTGCGACACTGGGCCTCGATGGTACAAGAGCAGCGCAAGCCCTCGGGTGGTCGGGCGAGTGTCGAGCGAGTCGCCGCCGCGCTCGAGGTCGTGGCGATGCGTGGCTGGATCAGCGCCGCTGATCTGGCGGCGGAGCTGTCGGTCGATCGGAGCACGGGCTGGCGGCTGGCTCGTTCGCTCGAGCAGGTCGGCTGGCTGCACCAGGACCCGGCCACCCATCGCTATCGGCTGGGCCTGCCGCTGTTCGAGCTCGGGACTCGGGTCCTTGACACGATCGATGTCCGCGACGAGGCACGGCGGGTCATGACCGAGCTCGTCGCCTCGACCGGCGAAAGCGTCGACCTCGCGGTCCGAGACGGCGACAGCGTCGTGTTCATCGACAAGATCGATGGGACCGGAGAAGTCCGGGCCTTCACGCGCAGCGGCCAGCGGGCGCGGCTGCATGCGACCGCGGCCGGGAAGGTGTTCCTGGCCGCGATGCCGGCCGAGGAGCTGGCGACGTACCTGGCCCGGCCGTTGCCGGCGGCCACACCGGCGACCATCAGCTCGCCCGAGGAGCTCGCGGCCGTGGTCGAGGTCACGCGCCGGCAGGGCTATGCGACCAACCGTGGCGAGCTGTTCGCCGAAGCCGGCGCGCTGGCCGTCCCCGTCCTCGATCCGCGCGGGGCGTGCGTCGCGGCCCTCGGGCTCAACATCCCGCTCTCGCGCCTGACCGACGACCGGATCCGGACGTTGGTCGTCGAGCTCCAGGCGGCGACCGGGCGCATCTCGCCGGCCATCCAGGCTCGTCTCGACTGGGACCGACAAGAACGGCCAGCCGGCTGACGCGCGGCGGCCGGCGCTGCAGGATCGCGGCCCACGGCCCGCGACGACGTTGACCGGCCACTCGGCGGACGCGCATCCTGCCGGCTCCGGCGCGAAGGGGCGCCCACGCTCATGAGGTCACCCGTGCCGAGCCTGTTCATCGATGGCGTCTGGGTCGCATCCGGCGACGGGACATGCCTGCCGACGCTCAACCCGTCGGACGGGACCGTCATCACCGAGGTCGACGTCGCGACCGACGCCCAGGTCCAGGCCGCGATCGCCGCCGCCCGGCGCGTCTTCGACACGACCGACTGGCCACGCAGGCCGACGAGTGAGCGGGCCGCGTTGCTCGACCGCGTCGCCGCGCTCATCGACCGCGACCAGGAGGCGCTGGCCTGGCTCGAGACCCAGGACACGGGCAAGGCCATGCGCGAGAGCCGCTGGGACATGGCGGACGTCGCGCGCGTCTTCCGCTACTACGCCGACCTCGCCGACAAGGAGGCCGGGCGGATCGTCGACGCGAGCGACCCGTCGATCGTCAGCCGTATCGTCTACGAGCCGGTCGGCGTATGCGCCCTCATCGGGCCGTGGAACTACCCGCTCCTGCAGATGAGCTGGAAGATCGCTCCGGCGCTCGCAGCCGGCAACACGGTCGTCATCAAGCCCGCGTCCTCGACGCCGCTGACGGCCATCCACCTGACCGGCCTGCTCGAGGAAGCGGGCGTCCCGGCCGGCGTCGTGAACCTCGTCATCGGCCCGGGCGCGCGGGTCGGGCAGGCCCTCGCCGACAGCCCGGACGTCGACCTCATCTCGCTGACCGGTGGCATCGACGCAGCCCGTGGGCTCGTCCGCGGCGCGGCCGTGAACATGAAGAAGGTCGCGATGGAGCTCGGCGGCAAGAGCCCCAACATCGTCTTCGCCGACGCCGACTTCGAGACCGTGGTCGACAACGCCCTGACCGCGGCGTTCACCCACAGCGGCCAGGTCTGCTCGGCCGGTTGCCGGGCGATCGTCCAGGACGAGATCTTCGATCGCTTCGTCGAGGAGGTCGGGCGGCGGGCCGACCGCATCCGCCTCGGCCACGGCAGCGACGCGGCGTCGGAGACCGGCGCCCTGATCAGCGCCGAGCATCGGGCCAAGGTCGAGGCGTTCGTGGCCGAGGCCCTGGCCGACGGCGCCCGGCTGGTCGCCGGCGGTCGGCGCCCCGAGGAGCCCGAGCTGCAGGCCGGGTTCTTCTACCGGCCGACCGTCCTGACCGACGTGCGGCGCGACATGCGCATCGTCCGCGAAGAGGTCTTCGGGCCGGTCCTCACCATCGAGCGCTTCACGACCGAGGACGAGGCCATCGCCATGGCCAACGACACGGACTACGGCCTGGCGGGCGCGGTCTGGACCGCCGACGCGTCACGCGCCCAGCGCGTGGCCAACCGGCTGCGGCACGGGACGGTGTGGATCAACGACTACAACACCTACCTGCCGCAGGCAGAATGGGGCGGCTTCAAGCAGTCCGGCATCGGCCGGGAACTTGGCCCCAGCGGGCTCGACGAGTACCGTGAGGCCAAGCACATCTGGCAGAACACGGCGCCGGGGCCATCGGGCTGGTTCGGAGGGTAGAGACCGCAAGTGACGGCGACGATCGACCGACCCACGCGCGCGGCCGGCATCGGCCTCCCGACCCTCGCGGTCAAGCAGCTGTGGAAGGTCTTCGGACCCGCCGAGAACAAGGTCATCGGCACGCCGGACGCCGACCTGACGCGGGACGAGCTGCGGACGAAGACCGGCTCCACGATCGGCCTGCGCGACGTCAGCTTCGACGTCTGGCCGGGCGAGGTCTTCGTGGTGATGGGCCTGTCGGGCAGCGGCAAGTCCACGCTCGTGCGCTGCATGACCCGGCTCATCGAGCCGACCGCCGGCGAGGTCCTGCTCGACGGGGATGACATCCGCAAGGCCGATGCGGCCAAGCTGCGCGAGCTCCGCCGCCGTCGCTTCAGCATGGTCTTCCAGCACTTCGGGCTGCTCCCCCACCGCAAGGTCATCGACAACGTCGCCTACGGCCTCGAAGTGCGCGGCGAGTCGCGCGACGCGCGGCATGCCCGGGCGCGCGAGATGATCGACCTCGTCGGGCTGAGCGGCCACGCCGACAGCTACCCGGACCAGCTGTCGGGCGGCATGCAGCAGCGGGTCGGCCTGGCCCGGGCGCTCGCGGTCGACCCCGAGGTCATGTTCTTCGACGAGCCGTTCAGCGCGCTCGACCCGCTCATCCGGCGCGACATGCAGAACGAGGTCCTGCGCCTCCACCGCGAGGTCGGCAAGACGATGGTGTTCATCACCCACGACCTGTCCGAGGCGCTCAAGCTCGGCGACCACATCGTGATCATGCGCGACGGCAAGGTCATCCAGTCCGGCCGGCCGGAGGAGCTCGTCGGCGCCCCGGCCGATGACTACGTCGCCGACTTCGTGCGCGACGTGCCCAAGTCGCACGTGCTGACCCTGCGCTGGATCATGCGTCCACCCACGGACGACGACCCGACCGACGGGCCGGAGTTCCCGGCCGACGCCATCATCCGCACCGCGCTCCGCGCGGCGATCGCCACCGAGAAGCCGCTGCGCGTCGTCGAGGACGGCGCGGTCGTCGGGGTCGTCGACCGGGAGCACATCCTCGCCGCCATGGCGGGCGTCCAGCTCGACGCATGACCGCCGTCAGCGTCCCGGTCGTCGCGCGCCTCGAGCCGAAGGTCGCCAAGCGCCTCTTCGGCCTGGTGTTCGCGATCGTCGCGGTGATCCTGTACCTGATCTTCACCGGCCAGTGGACGATCCCGTTCAACGCCGACTACCCGCTGTTCACGACCCTCAACGAGGCGCGTGACTGGATCGACCTGAACCGCTCGTCGTTCGTCATCCTCGACGCGATCCGCGAGGGCATCGGCGGCCTCGTCGGGACGTTCGACAACGCGATCATGCTGCTGGGCTGGCCAGGCGTCATCGCCGTCGCCGGCGGGCTGGGCGCGATCTTCGGTGGCTGGCGGCTGGCGCTGCTCGCCGCCGGCGGGTTCGCGGCCCTCGGCGTCCTGGGCCTCTGGGAGTCGGCGATGCTGACGCTTTCCCAGATGCTGGCCGCGGTCCTGATCTCGATCATCGTCGGCGTGCCGCTCGGGATCATCGCGGGGCGAAGCCGGCGGTTCCGGGCCTTCGTCACGCCGATCCTCGACGTCATGCAGATCATGCCGACGTTCGCCTATCTCGCGCCGATGGTGCTGCTGTTCAGCATCGGCGTGCCGTCCGCGGCGATCGCGACGCTGATCTACGCCATCCCGCCGGCGATCCGGATCACCGCCCTCGGCATCCGCGGCGTGTCGGGCGAGACGATGGAGGCCGCCGAATCGCTCGGATCCACGCGCTGGCAGAGCCTGCGCAAGGTCCAGATCCCGCTGGCCCGTCGGACGATCGGGATCGGCGTCAACCAGACGATCATGATGGCCCTCTCGATGGTGGTCATCACGGCCCTCATCCAGGCGCCGGGGCTGGGCCGCGACGTCCTCCGCGCGCTGATCAAGGTCAACGTCGGCGAGGCGTTCCAGGCGGGCATCGCGATCGTCATCCTGGCCATCGTCCTGGACCGCCTGACCGAGCGCGCCAGCGAGTTCGCGGATCCACGCTTCCGGCGCAGCGACCGCACCCAGACCAACCAGCGCCTGATCTATCTCGCCGCGTTCGCCGTGGTCATCGGCGCCACGCTCTTCGCGCGGACGCTCGCCGAGCCGAACGTCTTCCCGGACGGCATCCGGGTCTCGCTCGTGGCGCCGATCAACGAGATCGTCGACTGGTTCACCAGCACGTTCGCGACGGCCATGGCGGCCATCAAGGACGGCTTCACGATCTACATCCTGAACCCGCTCGAATGGGTGCTGATCCAGTCCCCGTTCTGGCTGGTCCTCGCCGTCGTCGGCTTCTGCGGCTGGTACCTGTCCGGGCTGCGGGCCGGGATCATCGCGACCGCCTGTCTGGCCGCCGTGATCGCGCTCGGCCTGTGGGAGCACGGCATGGAGACGCTGGCGACGGTCCTGGTCGCGACCGGAGCCACGATCGCGATCGGCCTCTTCCTCGGCATCCTCTCGGCGCGCAGCGACCGGTTCCGCGACGTCATGCGGCCCGGCCTCGACATCGCCCAGACCATGCCGGCATTCGTCTATCTGATCCCGGCCATCGCGCTGTTCGACCCGAGCCGGTTCACGGCCATCGTCGCGTCGGTCATCTATGCCACGCCGCCGGTCATCCGGCTCGTCGACGCCGGGATCCGCCAGGTGTCCACCACGGTCGTGGAGGCGGCAACGGCGGCCGGCTCGACCGAACGGCAGCTGCTCTGGAAGGTCCGGCTGCCGCTCTCGCGCCGGGCGATCCAGGTCGCCTCGAACCAGGGCATCGTCATGGTCCTGGCGATGGTCGTGGTCGGCGGGCTGGTCGGCGCCGGCGCCCTGGGCTACGACGTCGTCACCGGGCTCTCGCAGCACGAGGATTTCGGCAAGGGATTCGCGGCCGGCATCGCGATCGTCCTCCTGGGGATCATGCTCGACCGGATCACCCAGGGCGCCGGCGGCCACCCATCGACGGGAGCCGCTCGAGGGGGATAGCATTCGACCCCGCCGCCGGCGGCGGCGTGACTGGTCGAGATCGCGGGTACCGGCTCGGACCGGTCCCCTGAGGAGGAGACGAAGCGCATGCATCGAACACGAACGACCCGGCTGGCAGCCGGGATCGCCGTCCTGGGAATCGTCCTGGCGGCGTGCTCGTCGGGCGGCGGATCCAGCGCGGCGCCGAGCGCCGGCGCGGGCGAGTCCGCGGCGGCGAGCGCCGGCTCCGGCGACAAGGGCACCGTCAAGATCGCCATCAACCCGTGGGTCGGCGCGCAGGCCAACGTCGCGGTCGTGAAGCGGCTGCTCGAGACCAAGCTCGGCTACAAGGTCGAGGCGAGCGAGATCGCCGAGGAGCTGGCCTGGCCGGGCTTCGAGACGGGCGACACCGACGCGATCATCGAGAACTGGGGCCACCCGGATCTCGAGAAGCTCTACATCACCGACAAGAAGGTGGCCCAGGACGCCGGCCCCAACGGCGTGACGGGGATCATCGGCTGGTACGTCCCCCACTGGATGGTGGAGGAGCATCCCGACATCCTCGATTCGGCCAACCTCAACAAGTACGCCGACCTGTTCAAGACCTCCGAGTCGGGCGGCAAGGGCCAGTTCCTCGCGAGCGACCCGACGTTCGTCACCAACGACGAGGCGCTCATCGAGAACCTGGGCCTCAACTTCAAGGCCGTCTACTCCGGCAGCGAGGCCGCGAGCATCACCGCGTTCCAGACCGCCACCGAGCAGAAGAAGCCCCTGATCGGCTACTTCTACGACCCGCAGTGGCTACACAGCCAGATCAAGCTCGACAAGGTCAACCTGCCGGCCTGGACGAAGGGCTGCGACGCCGATCCGAAGAAGGTCGCCTGTGACTACCCGCCGTACACCCTGAACAAGATCGTCTCCACAAAGTTCGCGGAGAGCGGTGGCGACGCCTACACACTGATCAAGAACTTCTCGTGGGCCAACGAGGACCAGAACCAGGTCGCCGACTACATCACCAACCAGTCGATGACCGCCGACCAAGCCGGCGACAAGTGGATCGCCGACAACGAGGCCAAGTGGTCCGCCTGGATGCCCGCCTCCTGAACGCGTCGCGCCCCGTCGGTCGGACCGGCCACGGGGCGCACATCATCCGCTGCCAGGGCTGGCGGCGGTCCGTTCCAGCCGATATCGTGGTGTTCACGCGGCGATAACAGGATGGTCACACCGTCGAGGCGCGCCAAGCGGGCCGCACGACGGACCATCCGTCGGGCGCCGCGAGGCGGCCGTCCCGGTCGCCGTGGGAGATCGACGGTCGTCGGGCCGAGGAGGGCCTCGGACGGCCGGGCACGGTAGAGGGAAATCCGTAAGGTCCCGTCGACCATCGAGCCGACGGGCGAACGATCGGTCACCCGAAAGTGATCCGTTAGTGGAGGAAACGTCCGTGGGCAATTCGCGCATGCGAGCCTCACTGGTCTCGCTCGCCGCCATCGCCATCGTCGTGGCCGCGTGTAGCGGCGGCGGCGGGTCATCGAAGGCCGCCACCGCCACCTCGGCAGAGGGCATGGGTGGCATGGAGGAGCTCGTCAAGGCCGCAGAGGCCGAAGGCGCCCTCAACGTCATCGCCGTTCCGCCGGAATGGGCGAACTACAAGGGCGTCCTGGAGAAGTTCAAGGCGAAGTACCCCAAGATCAAGGTCGACGAGCAGGGGCTGGACTTCAACAGCCAGCAGGAGATCGACGCCCTCAATAGCCAGGCTGGCACGGACAAGGCGCCGGACGTCCTCGACCTCGCCCCGAGCATCGCGCTCGCCAACACGAAGCTGTTCGCGCCGTACGAGGTCGCGGCCTGGGCCGACATCCCGGCCAACCTCAAGGAGGCCACGGGCCTCTGGTTCAGTGACTATGCCGGGTTCACGTCCGTCGGCTGTGACGCCAACAAGGTGGCGGCGCCCGCGACGGTGGCCGACATGCTGAAGCCCGAGTACAAGGGCATGATCGCCCTCAACGGCAATCCCAAGTCGGCGGCGGCCGGCCTCCATGGCGTCGTCATGGCCGCGCTGGCCAACGGCGGTTCGGCGGACGACATCTCCGCCGGCGTGAAGTTCTTCAACGACCTCAACACGGCAGGCAACCTGCTGCCCGTCGACCCGACGCCGGCGACCATCGCCGCGGGTCAGACACCGTGCGTCATCGACTGGGAGTACAACAACGCGGGCCTGACCGCGGACCTCAAGACCAAGGGCATCGATTGGAAGGTCAGCGTGCCTTCGGACGCCCCGCCCGTGGCCTCGTACTACTACCAGACCATCAACAAGGAAGCCCCGCATCCGGCGGCGGCGCGCCTGTGGGAAGAGTTCCTGTACACGCCCGAAGCCCAGAACGAGTGGCTGAAGGGCTTCGCTCGACCCGTCCTGCAGGACAAGATGATCGCCGACGGCACCATCGACCAGGCAGCCCTCGACGGTCTCGCCAAGGTGACGGGTACGCCCGTCGTCCTGACCCCGGCCCAGCAGACGGCGGCCGGTGACTACGTCAACGCCAACTGGAACATCGAACTCCCGTAACGCGGGGGCTCACATGGAGTCGACCGACGTGACGGCGCTCGCGCCGACGTCGGAGCAGCAGCCGGGAGCCGGTCCCGCCGAGGGCGGGGCCGGCTCGCAGCGCGGGCGCTGGGCCGGCACCTATCTGCCGATGGTGCCGTTCTTCGCCTACGTCGCCCTCTTCCTGCTGCTGCCCACCCTGTACGTCCTCGTCGGCGCGTTCCAATCGGCCGACGGATCGCCATCCCTCGAGAACATCTCGACCGTCCTGCGCGAACCGCGCTATCTGGCCGCGTTCGGCCGGTCGGTCCAGCTGTCGTTCGTCTCGGCGCTCATCGGCGCGATCCTCGGCGGCCTGTTCGCCTGGGCCGTGTCCGCCGGCGGGCCGGGCGGCCGGATGCGCCAGATCTCGGTCGCCGCGTCCGGCGTCCTGGCCCAGTTCGGCGGCGTGATGCTGGCGTTCGCGTTCCTCGCCACGTTCGGCTTGGAAGGTCTCGTGACGATCGTCCTGAAGGACACCGCCGGGATCAATGTGGCGGACAGCTCCTGGATCTACGGGATGACCGGGCTGACCATCGTCTACACCTACTTCCAGATCCCGCTCATGGTCATCGTCTTCCTGCCGGCCATCGACGGCCTGCGCCAGGAGTGGTGGGAAGCGTCGACCAGCCTCGGTGGCTCGAGCTGGTCGTACTGGCGACATGTCGGCGGTCCGATCCTCGCGCCGAGCTTCCTCGGCGCCCTCCTGCTCCTGTTCGCGAACGCCTTCTCCGCCTACGCGACGGCCGCCGCGCTGGTCAGCCAGGGCAGCCCGATCGTGCCGCTCCAGATCGCCGAAGCCATGTCCGGCGAGGTCATCCAGGGGCAAGCCAACCTGGGCAAGGCCCTGGCCCTGGGCATGATCATCGTGGTCGTGGTCGTCATGACGCTGTACGCGCTCCTGCAACGACGCGCGTCGCGGTGGCTGCGATGACCCGGCGACGCCGACGCCTCGATATCGCCCGCTGGGCGCTGCTCATCCTGATCGGGGGCTACCTCCTCCTTCCACTCGTCGCGATGGCGGAGTTCTCGACCCGTGGCGACTTCGGCGGTCGGTCGCTCGATTCGTGGTTCGCCATCGTCCAGGACCCGAACCTCGTCGATGGCATCATCACCACCCTGTCGATCGCCGCCGTGACCGTGGTCGGCATGCTCGTGCTGCTCGTCCCGACCATCACCTGGACCTACCTGCGGGCGCCGCGCCTGAAGCGCCCGGTCGAGTTCCTGTGTCTGCTGCCGATCGCCATCCCGGCCATCGTCCTGGTCGTCGGGATCGTGCCGATCTATTCGGTCCTCACCCGGGCGACCCGTGGCAATCCGCTGGTGCTCGTGTTCATCGACATCATCCTGGTCCTGCCGTATGCGCACCGAGCCATCGACGCCGGCCTGCGGTCCATCGACGTCGGGACGCTGGCCGAGGCGGCCCGCAGCCTGGGCGCCGGCTGGCCGCGGGTCATGTTCCAGGTCATCGCCCCGAACCTGCGCGCCGCGATCCTGTCGGCGGCGGTCATCACCATCGCGCTCGTGCTGGGCGAGTTCACCATCTCGTCGCTGCTCAATTACGACACGCTCCAGGTGGTCATCAACCTGCTCGGCAAGCGCGATTCGTTCGTGGCGGTCGCGGTGTCGCTGGCCGCCCTGCTGTTCGCCTTCGTGCTCATCTTCGGCATCGCCATCGTGGCCGGCGGCCGACGCCAGGTCGAGGAATCCAACGAAGAAGGGGTCGCTTGATGTCCCAGTCGACCGCGGTGACGACAGCCGAGGTCCGCCGCGGCGTGTCCGTGCAGATGCTCGGCCTGCAGCGACACTACGGGCCGGTCCACGCCCTCGACGGGCTCGACCTCGAGTTGGCCCCCGGTGAGCTGGTGGCGCTGCTGGGCCCGTCGGGCTGCGGCAAGACCACGGCGCTGCGCGCGCTCGCCGGGCTCGATATCCCCGATTCCGGTCGGATCCTCGTCGACGGCCAGGACATCACCGAGGTGTCCGCGAACCACCGCGACATGGGCATGGTGTTCCAGGCCTACAGCCTGTTCCCGAACATGACGGCACGCGACAACGTCGCCTACGGGCTGCGTCTGCGCGGGGTGGACGCCGCGACGCGACGGAAGCGGGCCGACGACATGCTCGAGCTCGTCGGCCTCAGCATCCACGGCAACCGCTATCCGTACCAGCTCTCCGGTGGCCAGCAGCAGCGCGTGGCGCTGGCGCGTGCCCTGGCGATCGAGCCCAAGGTGCTGCTCCTCGACGAACCGCTCTCGGCGCTCGACGCGAAGGTCCGCCGCCAGCTGCGCGACGAGATCCGGCGCATCCAGATCAGCGTCGGCACGACCACCCTGTTCGTGACCCACGACCAGGAGGAGGCCCTCGCTCTCGGCGATCGCGTCGGCGTCATGTCGGCGGGCCGGCTGGAGCAGATCGCCGCCCCGACGGAACTCTACGAACGGCCCGCGACGGCGTTCGTCGCCGAGTTCGTCGGCCTCACGAACAAGATCCGCGCGACGGCCCAGGGCGGCTTCGTCGAGGTCTTCGGGACGCGCCTCCCACTCCTCGATGGATCGGTCACGTCGGGACCCGTGCTCGCGCTCGTGCGACCCGAGTCGGTACGGCTGGCCGCGCAGGAGGGGGCCGCCGCCCGCGTCGTCGCGGTCAGCTTCCTGGGCTCGGTCTGCCGTGTCCAGGTCGAGCTGCCCGGCGGCGAGCTCGTCGGCGCGCAGACATCACCGGAGGACGCCCTGGAGCTGGCGCCCGGCACCGCGGTCAGCGTCGGTGTCCAGACGGGGGCGATCTTCGCCGTGAAGGACGGCGACGCCACCAGCCCGTGAGCGACGCGGGCGCGACCGCCATCACGCGGATCAGCGAAGCCGCCCGAACGGTCGACGTCGTCCACGAGACGGACGTGCTCGTGGTCGGGAGCGGCCCGGGCGGGTTGTCGGCCGCCCTCGGCTCGGCTCGTGCCGGCGCGCGGACGACCCTGCTCGATCGCTACGGCTGCTTCGGCGGCAACATGACCCAGGTCGGCGTCGAGAGCATCGGCTGGTACCGCCACGAGGACACGGTCGAGTCCGACGGCATCGGGCGCGAGTTCGAGGACCGGGCGGCCGCCATGGGGGCGGCGAACCCGGAGAGCCAGTCGCTGTCCATGGGCATCGACGGCGAGCGCTTCAAGTACGTCGCCGATGTCCTCATCGCCGAGGCCGGCGTGACCCCGATGCTCCACCGCCTGGCCGTGGCGCCGATCGTCGAGGGCGGCGCCATCCGGGGCGTCATCACCGAGAGCAAGTCCGGCCGCGAGGCCATCCTCGCGAAGCGGGTCGTGGACGCGACGGGCGACGCCGACATCGCGGCCCGCTCCGGGGCGCCGGTCCACAAGACGCCGCGCGAGGAGATGCTCGCGGCGTCGGTGATGTTCTCGATGACCGGGGTCAGCAAGACGCGCTTCCTCGAGGCGGTCAAGGCCGACCCGCAGACCTATCGCGACTGGGCGGGCAACGCCGAGTGGGACATCGAGACCTCCGGCAAGGAGGACGAGCTCTTCTCCCCGTTCCTGCGCAAGCCGTTCAAGCAGGCCGTCGAGGCGGGTCTCATCCCGAAGAACCTCATCACCCTCGCCGGGACGTGGGGGACCATCACCGACCAGGGCGACCTGACCTACCTGAACCTGGTCCACCTGACCGGCATCGACGGCACGGACGCTGACGACCTGACGCGCGGCGAGATCGAAGGCCGCCAGCAGGCGATGGACGCGATGAAGGCGTTGCGTGCGTTCATGCCCGGTTGCGAGGACGCGAAGCTGCGCAACTTCGGGATGACCATCGGGATCCGCGACACGCGCAAGATCGAGGCGCTCTACGACCTCACCGAACAGGACGTCCGCGAGCAGGCGCGGTTCGACGACTCGATCGGCATCTTTCCCGAGTTCATCGACGGCTACGGGATCCTCATCCTGCCGACGACCGGTCGCTACTTCCACGTGCCGTATCGCTCGCTCGTGCCGAAAGGGATCGGCCACCTCATCGTTGCGGGGCGATCGATCGGCGGCGACAAGGTCTCCCACGCCTCGGTCCGCAACATGATGTGCTGCGCCGTCAGCGGCCAGGGCGCCGGCGTCGCCGCCGCGGTCTCGCTGCGGACCGACGACCCGTTCGAGACGCTCGCCGTGCGCCCGATCCAGGACGAGCTCGTCCGCCAGGGCGCCCGGATCCACTGAGCCGTTCGGCGGCACGCCGGCGGCTGGCGGGCGGTCGCGCCGGGTCGCCGACTGGTACCGATGGGCTATCGCCCCGGACGGCACCGCACCGTACCGTCGGTGGGCGGCCCACTTGGGGCCGTGCCGACTCTCGCCCCCGCGGGTCGGATCCTGTCGTGGAGGTGGTGCCGCACCCGATGGTCCTCGCCGACGAACGACGCGCCACCCCGCGTCCGGCCCGACCAGCCCCCGCGCGCCCCACGTCCACCCCGGGCGGTCCCCGTGGTGCGGCTCCCACGCGCGCCGACGCCCTCCGACGCATCGCCGCGGAGGTCAGCGGCCGCCAGGACCTCGCGGGGCTCTTCGAGGGCGTTCTCGACGAGGCCGTCGCCCTGTTCGGCGTGGACCGAGCCGGGCTGTGGCTGTACGACCCGAACGATCCCACGCCCCTGAGCCTCGCGGCCCAGCGCGGCCTGTCGCCGGTCATCGTCGACGCGATCGGGCACCTCCCGGCCGACGCCCCGACGACCGGCATGCAGGCCCTGCGGGACCGGCGCGTCCGCGTGCTGGACCGTGGCATGCGCACGACGACACCGACCCTGCGCAGCGTCTACCGGTCCATCGGGGTCAAGACCATCTGCTACGTGCCGCTCGTGTTCGGTGACGAGCCGCTCGGCCTGCTCGTGCTCTACCACCCGACCGTGTACGCGTGGACGTCCGACGAACGCGCCCTCGCCCGCGCCTTCGGCGACCACATGGCCACGGCCATCGGGAGCGCCCGCCTGGCCGATTCCGGCCGGACGCTGGCCAGCCGCCTGACCTCGATCGCCGAGCTGGCCGGCCGGCTGGGCCACCTCCAGGACCTCGACGGCATCGCCTGGGCCATCGTCGGCGAGGCGCGCCGGCTCATCGACCACGACACGATCCGGGTCTACCGGGTCGACCACACCGAGGGCATGTGCGAGCCGATCGCGTTCCAGGGCACGTTCCTGGGCTCGGCCGAGCCCGATCCGGCGGACCTGCGCGTGCCGATCGGCCAGGGCTTCACCGGCTGGGTCGCCGCGAACGGCCGGGCGCTGCGCCTCGGCGATGCGGGCAACGACCCGCGCGGCATCGCGCTCGGCGATACGAGCCGGCCCGAATCGATGCTCGTCGTGCCGATGGTCTACGAGGACGTCGTCCACGGTCTCGTCGTCGTGTCGGCCATCGGGCGCGACCGATTCGACCAGGACGACGAACAGACACTGACGATCTTCGCGGCATGGGCCGCCCAGGCGATGGTCAACGCCGGCAACCTCGACCGCCTGCGGCACCAGCAGCAGGAGCTGGAGCGCCAGCTCGACGGCCAGCGGCGCCTGCTCGAGGTCAACGAGCGCCTGCTCCTGTCGCTCGATCTCGGTGGCGTGCTCGACCTCATCGCCGACTCGCTCAAGGCCATCGTCCCGTACGACTCGCTGACGATCTACCGGGTGGACGCGGCCGCCGGCATCCGCCGGGCGGTCATCGCCCGCGACGACTTCGCCGAGCTGATCCTGGCCGACGAGGGGCCGATCGGCAGCGGCCTGACCGGCTGGGTCATCGACCACCGCGAGGCGATCCTGTCCAACCAGGCCCATCTCGACCCGCGCTCCATCCAGGTGCCGGGGACACCGTTCGAGCCCGAGTCGATGATCGTCGTGCCGCTCCTCGTCGAGGGCGAGCCGATCGGCACGCTCAACATCGGCCGGATGGGCGACGCGGCCTCGTTCAGCCCCAACGAGTTCGAGCTGACCAAGCTGTTCGCGAGCCAGGCGTCGATCGCCCTCCAGAACGCGGAGGCGCACGGCGCAGTCCGCGTCCGGGCCGAGCAGGACGCCCTGACCACGCTGCGCAACCACGGCGCGTTCCAGCGCGAGCTGGGCGAGGCCGTCGAGGCGGGCCGGCCGTTCGCCGTCGTCATGCTCGATCTCGATGCGTTCAAGGCCTTCAACGACGCGATGGGCCACCCCGCCGGTGACCGCCTGCTCACGGTCGTCGCCCACGCCATGAGCGGCGCGACCCGCGACGGCGACCGGCTCTACCGCTACGGCGGCGACGAGTTCGCGGCCATCCTGCCCGGCGCCGACCGGGTGGTCGCCCACGAGGTCGTGGAGCGGATCCGCCATGCCGTCCTCGATCGACCCCAGTCGATCATCGGCCCGGCCGTATCGGTCAGCGCCGGCGTCGCCTGCTTTCCCGACGATGGCATGACCAAGGACGAGCTCGTCGCGCTGGCCGACCGCAGCCTGTACCTGGTCAAGCCCGGCGATCGCGGCCATGGCCGGGTCGACGGCGTCCTCGCCGACCCCTATCTGCGCGCGCTCGACGAGACGGCGCTGGCGCTGCTCGACCGCCATGATCAGGGCGGCCTGCTCGACACCATCGTCGCCCGGGCCACCGCGCTGCTGGGCACGCCGCACGGCTTCGTCCAGCTCACCGATGCCGAGGGCACGGGCCTCGTCCTGCGCAACGGCACGGGCCTGTTCGAGCGCTTCCTCGACCTGCATACGACCCTCGAGGAGGGCATCGGCGGCGCGGTCCTGCGTGACGGCCTGCCGATCGCCGTCGACGATTACGACGCCTGGAGCGACCGCTCGGCGCGCATGCCGACCGGCATGTTCGGCGCGATCGTCGGCGTGCCGCTCGTCACCGGCGGCCGCGTCGTCGGCGTGCTCGGTCTGGCCTCCGGCCATACGGGCCGGCACTGGGGGCCGCGCGACATCGACGCCCTGACCTCCTTCGCCAAGCTGGCCTCGATCGGGCTCGACAACGCGCGCCTCAACGACGTGGCCCAGCGCGGGGCCCTCTACGACGGCACGACCGGGCTGCCCAATCGCGAGCTGCTCGCCGACCGCATCGCCCATGCGCTGGCCGGCCACCGCACCGACGACCGCGAGACGATCGCCGTCGTCCTCCTGGACCTCGACCGGTTCAAGGTCATCAACGAGAGCCTCGGCCACACCGTCGGCGACCGGCTCCTCGCCGCGGTCGGCCAGCGCCTGGTCCACGGCCTGCGTCCCGGCGACACGGTCGCGCGGTTCGGCGGCGACGAGTTCGGGATCATCCTCGACCCGGTGTCCGACGCCGACGAAGTGCGCATGGTCGCCGACCGAATCGGCGCCGAGCTGCGGGCGCCATTCCCGCTCAACGGCCGCGAGTGGTTCGTCAGCGCCTCGATGGGCATCGCCCTGGCCGATCGCGCCCGCGCCACGCCCGACGAGCTCCTGCGCGAGGCCGAGATCGCCATGGTGCGGGCCAAGGGCGACGCGTCCATCCGCCACGCCCTGTTCGAGCCGTCGATGAGCGATCAGACGATGGAACGGGTCGACCTCGAGAACGACCTGCGCCTCGCCCTCGAGCGGGGCGAGCTGCGCGTCCACTACCAGCCCATCGTCGACCTGCGCGACGACGTCGTGGTCGGGTTCGAGGCGCTCGTGCGCTGGCAGCACCCGACGCGCGGCCTGGTGCCGCCGCTGTCGTTCATCCCGCTCGCCGAGGAGACCGGCCTCATCGTGCCGCTCGGCCGCTGGGTCCTCCAGACGGCCTGCCGCCAGGCCGCCATCTGGCGGGCGGCGCGGACGCCCCATCGCGGCCCCGGCCCGGCGCGCGCGGCCCCGTTCGTCTCGGTCAACCTGTCGGCGCGACAGTTCATGGCCGACGACCTCGTCGACGATGTCGCCGCCATCCTCGCGGAGTGTGGCCTCGAGCCGGGCGCGCTCGAGCTCGAGATCACCGAGAGCGTCGTCATGGACCAGTCCGAGGCGGGGGTCCGGACCCTTGGCCTGCTCCGTGATCTCGGCGCCCGCCTCGTGCTCGACGACTTCGGCACGGGCTACTCGTCGCTCGCCTACCTGAAGCACCTGCCGCTCGACACGATCAAGATCGACCGCACGTTCGTGGCCGGCATCGACGAGATCGCCGACCGCTCCATCGTGGACGCGGTCATCGCGCTGGCCCATGGACTGGGCATCGGGGTCGTCGCCGAAGGCATCGAGACGACCCGCCAGGCCGAGCGCCTGCGCGAGCTCGGCTGCGACCTCGGGCAGGGCTACCTGTTCAGCCGACCGGTGCCGGCGGCCGTCACCGCCCGCCTCCTGGCGGGATCCGGGACGGACGGAGCAGCGCTCGCCGGCTGAGCGTCGCACTCGGTCCAGCGGCCATCGGTCGCCGACCCCGAAAACGTCAAGACCCCCGGCCGATGGCCGGGGGTCCGTTCGTGTGCGCGAGGTTCGAGGCGGTCAGCTGCGCCCGCCGAAGATGCGCAGCATGAACAGGAAGATGTTGATGAAGTCGAGGTACAGCGACAGCGCCGCGATGACCGCACCCTTCTCCATCGACCCCGTGGCGACGGCAAGGTCGCCGTTCTGGATGCGCTGGACGTCGTAGGCGGTCAGGCCGGTGAAGATGACGACACCGATGATCGAGATCGCCAGCGACGCCATGTCGTTCACGAGGAACATGTTGATCAGCATCGCCACGAGCAGCCCGACGAGGCCCATGAGCAGGATCGGACGGAGGCCGACGAGGCTGCGCTTGGTCACTGCGCCGTAGATCGCGGCGGACCCGAAGATCGCCGACGCCGACACGAACGCGGCCACGACGGACGTCTCGGCGTAGGCCTGCACGATCAGGCCGATCGTGATCCCGAGCGACGCCGCGTAGACGAAGAAGAGCCCGAGGGCGGCGACCGCGCTGATCTTCTTGATGCCGAGGCTGATCGCGAACACGATGCCGAGCTGGGCCATGAAGAGGATGAAGAAGTTCTCGCCTGCCCACTCGGTCAGCCGTGTGTTCGACTGGACCACGTAGGCCACGGCCGCGGTCACGAGCAGGCCGACGAACATCCACAGGAAGGCCTGGGTCAGGAACGCCGCGGACAGGCGGGCATCGGGCTTGACGCCGATGGTCGACGGCAGGGGCGTGGCGTCTGCGCCGACGCGCTGGGTGGTGTAGGGGTTGGTGGCTCGCTGGTCACTCATCGAACGTCGTGCTCCTCGTGCACCTGATGTCCTGGTCCTGGGATCACTCTCGGTAGGGCGATCGATTCACCACATCAGGCCGGCGTCGCGCGGATCCCAGCGCTCGGCCAGCAGGGTGACCTTCACGTCATGCTCCACGACCGACTCGGCCTGTTCCTTGACCTGGGCGATCATCGACCCGGCGTAGGGGCAGAACGGCGTGGTCAGGATCATCTTGATCTCGGTCGAGTCGGGCCCCAGCAGGATCTGCTTGATGAGGGCGAGCTCGACCACATTCATGCCGATCTCGGGGTCCACGACGGCGCGCAGCGCATCGAGGATGGCGAGCTCGGTGGCCCGTCGCTCGGCATCGAACGCGGGCGCTTGCGGCGCTTCGGCGGTCGGGGCGGTGGCGGGATCGGTCGTGGTGTCGGTCATTCGGCGAGGTTCTCCGGAACGGTGCGGACGAAAAGCGTACCACCCGTCGTGCAAGGGACCCTGCGGACGGAGGTCAGGGTCCCGGGGCGCCAGCTCTGTGTGCGCCGGCGCGAGTCCGCACCGCTCACCTGCGCGAACTCGCTGCGCATCGTTCGCTGAACGGTTCGCTTTGCGGGCTCGCTCCGGCGTTTTCGGCCTGCCGCGCCACGGGACCCCGGCCAGCGCCTGGGTATTCACGGGGCGATCGGGATCTCGACGGCGACGACGCCGCCGGGTGGGACGATGGCACGGGCGGAGCCGACTTCGCGGTTGCCGGCGTCGGCGAGCTCGAGGATCGTGACGGTGTAGCCGGTCGGGGGCAGGTCGTCGATGGTGAAGGTGCCGTCCGGGCCGACGGCGATGCCGACGGCGTCCTGGGCGCCGATGTCCACGTCCGCCTCGTACTGGGGCGAGAGCGCGCTCATGTCCGTGCCCGCGGGAGCGCTGATGTGGCCGACGATCCGGCCGGTCGGCTGGAGCAACAGACCGGTGCCGTCGGACGTGACCACGAGCTGTCCAGGCTGGACGCCGAGCTGGGTCGCGATCCGGTCGGCAGCATCGGGTACGGCGCTCGAGATGGAGAGCTCGACGCGGTTGTCGATGACGTTGACGCTCGACGTCGTCATCCGTGCCGGCAGGCTGGTCAGGAAGGCCTGGGCGTCGCCGATCCGCTCCTGGAGATCGAGCAGCTCGGCTTCCGTCCAGCGGACCTGGCGAACGGCGATCGGCGCGGGTCCGTCGACGAGCGCCCGGATGGCGGCCTCGTGGACCTCGGGATCGGCCGTGACCAACGCGGTGACGACGCCGCCGCGGGCCTGGTCGAGATAGAGGCCGCCGGAGATGTCGGGATGCGACTCGAGGTAGCCGCGCACGGCGTTCGTCACGACATCGTCGCCGGTCGGGCGGTCGGCGAGCTCGGCGGCTTCGAACGGCAGGAGCGGGAAGCCCCAGTCCAGGACCGCGTTCGGGTCGGCGGCCACCTGGCGGACCCAGGCGTCGTCCGCGCGGAGCCCCAGCTGCTCCCGCGATCGCATGGCGTCGAGCACCTCCGCGTCGGACAGCGGTGGCGCGGGCGGGACGGGGTCGGCGCTTCCGGGTCCGGCAGTCGCGGGGGCGTCGGTCGACGTGGCATCGGGAACCGGAGCAACGGTGGCCGGTGGCGACGATGTGGCGCCACACGCGGCGACGACGAATACGAGCAGCACGGCCGTCGCGGCCAGGCGTCGGACGGAGGACCGGATCGGGTCGGAAGGAGTCATGGGCGGTAGACGGTCGAGCTCCGTCGATGGTGCCGCCAACGGCGAGATCTCGATCCGCGGGCCGGAGGCGTCAGGCCTCCAGGACGACCCCGGGTCGCTGGTATTGGGACGGCAGCCCTGCCGCCTCCTCGGCGGAATAGCCGGGTCCGCTGAGCGAGCCATCGGCCTCGAAGAAGTCGGCGTAGCGCTCGCGGTGGTCGGCGGCGTAGACGAACGCGGCGGCGACGCCCAGCCGCTTGAGCTCCGGATGGTCGGTCAGGATGCGGGTCAGGTCGTAGCCGTTGACCCGCAGCTCGAGGAGCTGGCGGACGGTCAGTCGCGAGCCATAGCAGAACGGCTCGCCATTGAGGACGAGCGGGTCCTGCTGCACCCATTTGATCGTCATGCGCCGCTCACCCGCCCTTGTAGATGAATTGCAGGAAGGCGTTCTTCTTGCGCGCGTCGCCGGCCAGACGGCGGTGCCAGCGGTACTGGGTGACGGCTGCGTCGAGGGCGGTCCCGGCCGCGTCCAGCTCGCCCGGCGCGAGCGCCAGCGGCAGCGCCGACCGGAGGCCTTCGCACAGCCCGATGAGGTCATCGAGCGGGACCCGCTTGCGCCGGTAGACGGGCGACGTCCAGTCGGCGTATTCCCGGAGTGGGGTCGGATCGTTCGCCGCGACGCACAGGGCAAGTCGATCGGCCAGCAGCTCGGCATCGTGCAGGCGGGCGCGCAGGCCGGACTCGTCGTAGCGATCACGCATGGTCGGGTCGTGGTCGAGCGCGACCGACAGCGCTCGGGCCGCGAGCTCGGCGGCCCGCTGGCGGATGCGACGCGCGGCATCGGGGATGCCGGCGGTGGCGTCGAGGGGTGGGCGTCCGAGGCTGGGGTGACTCACGAGCGGAGTCTAGCGGCCGGTCGGCGCCCGCGCCACGGTCCGGGCGCTACGATGGCCCGCGTGACCGATCCCGCATCGACCCCGCCGCCCGGCGAACGCCGGCTCGATCGACCGCCGTCGGATCGCTACCGCGAGACGGCTCCGACGCCGGCCCCGGATGCGGACGCCGACCGGGATGCATCGCCGGCTCGGGGCATCGCATTCGGCGTGCTGGCGGGTCTGGCCGGGACGGTCGCGACCATCGTGTTCGGCGGGCCGCTGGCGCTGTCGGCGGGACTCCTCGTCGTCGCGGTCGCGACCGGCTGGGCGGTCGGCATGGCTCTGAAGGCGGGCGCCGGTAACGGGCTGGCGACGCAGACACGGCCGTGGCTGGCCGTCGCCATCGCGCTCGGCGCGGTCGTCCTCGGGCAGGTCGGGCTGTGGCTGTATGCCCGGACCGAAGGCGGGGTCCTCGCCTTGCCCGAGTACCTCGCGGACACGTGGGGCATCCTCGTCCCGATCGAGGCGGTCCTCGCCGCGGTCGGCGCGTGGTGGGCCGCACGATGAGCGCGCCCGACCCCGAGGCCGTCCCAGCGGCGGCGGCCGCCTCGGCCGACGCCGACCCAGGGGTCATCCTCCGCCGGCCGGTCGAGGCGGACCACGCGCGCATGGTCGAGGTCATCGACGAGTGGTGGGGCGGCCGCCCCCTGCGCGCCCTGCTCCCGCGGCTGTGGCTTCAGCACTTCACTGGCACGTCCTGGATCGCCGAGGAGGCGGACGGCCGGTTGCGCGGGTTCCTCGTCGGGTTCGTGAGCGCCGACGACCCGACGACGGGCTACGTCCACCTCATCGCGAGCGACCCGAACCGACGGAAGCGCGGCATCGGCCGGGCCCTCTACGAGCGGGCGTTCGCCGACCTCGCCGCCCACGGCGCCGTGCGGGTCCGGGCGATCACCTGGCCGGGCAACCGGGTGTCCGTCGGCTTCCATCGGGCGATGGGCTTCCGGATCGACGACGGGGCCGGGACGCAGCCGATCTACGGGACGCCCGCCTACCCGGACTACGACGGGCCGGGCGAGGATCGGGTCGTGTTCGTGCGAGACCTCTGAGGCACGAACGCGGGCGTCCGCGACCGACGCGCGCCTCCGGGCCCCAGCGTCATCGCCACGGGAACCACACGGCCACGGGCGGTGTAGGAGGGGCACGACGGCCGAGGATGTCCCCGGCCCGCTCGCCGGAGGCCGATCCGATGACCCGACGACTCACCGGCGCGCTCGGCGCGGGCGACAAGGCCCGCGCGAGACGACCCTCAGCCCGTCGGCCGGGACGCCGTCTCCGCGAGGATCGTCGCCGGGGTGACCTGCTCGTGGAGCAGCCGGCCGAATCGCGCCGTACGCTCGGCGGCCGGGACCGCATCGACCCAGCGGCGCAGCATGGCCTCGCCCTCGGCGTAGACGAAGACGTACGTCCGCCACAGCGGGTGCTCGATGAACGCGAGCCGCTTGGCGGCCACGGCCGGGGTGTAGCCACCAACCTCGATGAGGTAGGCCAGGACCTCCTCGGCCGAACGTCCGTCGGCGTGGCGCAGCAGCGCGGCATCGCCGCGCACGGCACCCAAGCGCCCGTCGGGCCCGGCCCAGCTCGACGCAGCGCTGCGCGACGGCGCGCGCGGCGCGGCCGGATCGGCGGCGATCGGCAGCGCCGCCCGCTCGAACGTCTCGACCAGCAGGTCGACCTCGTCCGCGGGCGGGACCGCGAACGAGCGCCCCAGGTCGGCGAGCCCCTCGCTGACCGGGCACTCGGGCGTGTTCATGACGCAGGATCGAGGCCTCCAGACGGCCGCGATCGGTCGACCAGGTCCGTCTCCTTCCAGGCGTGCTCGAGGTGGTGGCCCGGGTACGTCTCGTGGGCGATGAGCCCGAGCAGGTCGGGAGCGCGGACCGGCAGGTCCGTGTTGATGTCGACCCGGGAGCGGCGACCGCCGTCGTACCAGCAGTAGCCACCCCACGGCTGGCCGCGTGACGAGTCCGCACGCGGAGTCCCTCGCCATCGGGCAGGCCGAAGTCCCGAGCCGCCCGGCCGCGGAAGCGCTCGACGAGCCAGTCGATGACGGACGGCAGCCGCTCGAGGGCGACCGCGAGCGGCGCATCCCAGGCCGCCAGTCGCTCGTCGAGCGAGCCGTCACCGGGGAGCAGCTCGTCGATCGTCGCGCGCGCCGACGCGAACGCCGCCTCGTCGTGGCGCGGCGGCGCGAACCCGAGGAAGCAGGTCACGAGCTCGACGTAGGACAGCTGTTCGCCGCTCAGCGCAGCGGCGTGGGCCTCGAGCGCCACGAGCTGGGCGTCGAGCCACGCACGCCGGTCGGGCTCGCGCGACCTCGCTGGCCGCGCGCGCCCGCAGGGCGACGGCGTCCTCGCGCAGGCGCACGGCCGGGCGACGCTGCTCGAGGTCCACCTGGGCCTTGAGCGCGGCCGGACCGAAGTAGCCGTCGACGAGGCCGGGCAGGTGCTGGTCGAGACGCAGGGCCAGCAGCAGGTAGTCGGTGGCGATCGGGTCCGGCGCCGGGACCTGGCGGGTGCCGCCCATCGCGGGCACGGTCGTGCGGACCGTTTCGCTCAACGCTGCATCCGGTCCGGCCGTGGAGCGCGCCGCTCCCCGTGATCGCGGTGGGCCTCGGCCTCGCGCCGGGCAGCCTCGAGCCGATCGGCAAGCGACGGATCCACCGGCAACCCCGCCCGGTCGGGCGCGCGGTCGACGGGTCGCGACTCGGCCGGCGCAGCCGCACCCGGCCGGACGCCGCCGGTCTCGCCCACGAACGGCATCGACTGGCGCTCGACGGCGTCGAGGCTCATCCGCAGCGCGGCCGTCTTCTGGCCGGCGACCTCGCGGACGTAGCGGCCTCCTCCTCGGGCGTCATGGGCCGGCCGCGCACGATGCCCTTGGGCTTGCCGACCATGAGCCAGGCCAGGTGATACCGATCCATGCTCCCCCAGGCCGTGGCCAGCAGGTCGTCGGACAGCTGCAGCCAGAGCTGGAGCGCGCCCATCGACGGCTGGGCCTCGAGTCGCTCGCCCTCGTCGATGAGCTGACGGGTCCGGCGGATGAGCTCGTCGCGGGTCATCGCTCGTCCGTGGCGCCGATCATCGCCTCGCGATCGGCCCGGGCGCGCAGGGTCCAGGCGCCCGGCCGGCCATCGCCGATGGGCGCCCCGGCGAAGCGTCGTGACCGGCAGGATCCCGGCGACGCTCGAGGACAGGAACGCCTCGTCCGCCGCCGCGAGGTCCGCGGTGCGCAGGCGCGCCTCGATCGGGCGCAGGCCCGACCCGCTCTCCCCAGCCGAGCAGCCACGAGCGCGTCGTGCCCGGCAGGATCGCGCAGTCGAGTGACGGCGTGGCGAGCTCGACCGCGCCGTCGGGCGCCCCCCGGACGAGGAACAGGTTCGCGCTGGTCGCCTCGGACAGGTCGTCGTCGATGGTCAGGAAGAGCGCGTCATCGGCGCCCGCCCGGCGGGCCTCGAGACGGGCGTAGACGTATTCGGCACGGGACGTCGTCTTGAGCATCGCGAGCGGGTTCTGGGGGTCGCGCCGGACCCGGCTCGCGACGAGATGCAGCCCGCGTTCGAGGTGGCTGGGCGGCGCCGCGACCACGGGCCAGGCCTGGATGACGATCGTCGCCGCGGCGCCCTCGTCGGGAGGCAGGACGCCGCGCGCACGGAACGGTCCGCGCGAGACCGTGATGCGGACCGAGGCGTCGCCGTCGGGGCCGTCGAGGTCCTCGGCGGCCAGCAGGTCGGCGATGCCCGTCGCGAGGCGGTCATCGACGTCGGCGGGCAGGGCGATCTCGAGCCCACTCGCGGACCGATGCAGGCGGGCGATGTGGGCATCGAGCTCGGTCGGGCGCCCGCCGCGCGCGCGGAGCGTCTCGAACAGCCCGTCGCCGAGCTGGAAGCCGCGATCGAAGACGGACAGGTGCGGGCCATCGGCCGGGCAGCACCGCGCCGTCGACCCAGACGTGGCGGGGGCGATCGCTCACGCCGCCTCCTCGCCGCCGATGGCACCGAGCGGGCCGCGGGCCTTGGCCACGGTCTCGTCCCATTCGGCGGCCGGGTCGCTGTGCCAGGTGATGCCGCCGCCGACGTGCAGGGTCAGCCGCCGGCCGTCGGCGACGAACGTCCGGATGAGGATGCTCGTCTGCATCGCGCCATCGGGGCCGATCCAGCCCAGCGCCCCGGTGTACGGCCCGCGGCGGACCGGCTCGAGGCCCTCGAGGATCTCCATCGCCCGGATCTTCGGGGCGCCGGTGATCGAGCCACCGGGGAACGACGCGGCCAGGACGTCGAACGCGTCACGCCCTTCGGCCAGCCGACCGGTGACGGTCGAGACGAGGTGCTGGACCGCGACCGTCCGCTCCAGGCGGCACAGGCGCGGGACGCGGACCGTGCCCGCCAGGCAGACGCGGCCAAGGTCGTTGCGCAGGACGTCGACGATCATCACGTTCTCGGCGCGGTCCTTGGCACTGGCCAGCAGCTCGCACGCCAACGCCCGGTCCTCGGCACGGTCGCGGCCGCGCGGCCGGGTGCCCTTGATCGGGTCGCTGGCCACGACGCCGTCCGCGTCGAGCGACAGGAACGGCTCGGGCGACGCGGACAGCAGCGCCCGCGGCCGACCGGTCTCGGGCGAGGCGCCGAGATCCAGATAGGCCGAGAAGAGCGACGGGTCGCCGGTCCGGAGGTGGCGGTAGCGTGGCCACGGGTCCTCGTCGAACGGGGTCTCGAGGCGTCGGGTCAGGTTGGCCTGGTACAGGTCGCCATCGGCGATGTGGTCGCGCACGCGCTCGACCGCGGCCTCGTACGCGGCACGCCCGAGCGAGGAGCGGAAGATCAGCGGGTTCCCGCCGTTCGGCATCGCCGGGCGGCGCGAGTCGTCGGCGGCGCCAGCCGCGTCGACGGCGGCCGAAAGCCCGGCCGGTGGCGACGTGAGACGAGCGTGGACGTCGTCGAGACGGCGGGCCAGACGCCGCCCGTCGCCATCGAGCGCCCGGCCACCCAGCCAGGCGTGCCCGGTCCGGCGGTCCCAGGCCACGACCCAGTCGTGGAGGGCGAGGCGCAGCGGCGGCAGGCCCTGGTCGTCGGCGGCGATCGAGGGCAACCGTTCGAAGACGTGCCCGAGGTCGTAGCCGAGGAAGCCGACGAGGCCGCCGAGGAAGCGCGGCGCGTCGGCCGGCACCACCGGCGTCGCATCGAGCCGGGCCACGAGGCGGCGGGCGACGGCGAACGGATCGGGACCTGCGGCCGGCGACTCGAGCACCGCCACCGGGTCGGCCGTCAGGTACGTCCAGCGGGCGTTGCGGCCGGGTCGAGCGCTCTCGAGCAGGGCGAGCCCCGGCAGGTCACGGAACGCCTCGGCGACGTCGATGGCCCGGGCCGCGGCGATGCGGTCCGGCAGACGTCGCAGCCGGAGCGTCGCCGCAGGCGTACCGGGTGGGTTCGGACCGACGGGGATCACGCCCTCGATGATACGGCCGGGCGCCGTGACGAGCCCTCACGCCCGCTCCCATGACGCGCCCCTGGCGCCCGCCGACCATCGCCCGCGACGGGGCGTCACGCCGGCCGTGGACCGCTACCCTCCGTGGATGCGTGCACGCGATCTGGGCATCACCATCGGGCGGGGGACGCCCGGACCACGCAACGCCATCACCGACGTCGCGGGCGTCACCGTGGGCCACACCACCATCATCCGCGGCGACGGACCGCTGGTCACCGGCGAGGGTCCCGTCCGGACCGGCGTGACCGTCATCTGCCCGCGTGGCAGCGCCGACTGGCGTGAACCGGTCTTCGCCGGCTGCCACCGGCTGAACGGCAACGGCGAGCTGACCGGTCTGGAATGGGTCCGCGAATCGGGGCTGCTCACGACGCCGGTGGCCATCACCAACACCCACAGCGTCGGCGTCGTGCGCGATGCGCTCGTCGCCGCGTCCGTGCGCCGTGACCCGAGCGACGCCGCCTGGTCGCTGCCCGTCGTCGGGGAGACCTGGGACGGCCTGCTCAACGACACGAATGGCTTCCACGTCACGGCCGAGCACCTGCATGCGGCCCTCGAGGATGCGTCGGACGGCCCGGTCGCCGAGGGCGCGGTGGGTGGCGGGACCGGCATGGTCTGCCACGAGTTCAAGGGCGGCATCGGGACGGCGTCACGAGTCCTGGCCGACGACGTCGGCGGCTTCGCGGTCGGGGCGCTCGTGCAGGCGAACTACGGCCGGCGGGACTGGCTGCGCATCGATGGCGTGCGCGTCGGCGAGGCCATCCCGGTCACCGAGGTCCCGAGCCCCTACGACCAGGAAGCGGCGCTGCACGGCCCGCCGCCGGGCTCGGGCTCGATCATCGTGGTCGTGGCCACGGACGCCCCGCTGCTCCCCCACCAGTGCGAGCGACTGGCCCAGCGGGCCGGCCTCGGGATCGCCCGGATGGGCGGCACGGGCGGCCACACGAGCGGCGACCTGTTCATCGCCTTCGCCACCGGCAATCGCCTGCCGCACGGCACCGGCGTCGACGACGACCCGTCCGGGCGCGGCACGTACGACGTCCGCGCGGTCGGCGACATCGTCATCGACCGACTCTTCGACGCGGTCATCGAGTCGACCGAGGAGGCCATCGTCAACGCCCTCGTCGCGGCCACGACCACGACCGGCCGGGACGGCATCACGGCCTACGCGCTGCCCCACGACCGGCTGCGGGAGGTCATGGCGGCGCACGGCCGATGATCGTCCGGGCGGCGACGGCTGCGGACATCCCGGCCGTCGCGGACGTGCTCGAGGTCTCCGGCGAGTCGGCGGCGTGGCCGGGGCTGCCCGGCTGGCCGTACGTCGAGCACCTCGTCGCGCGGGCGCGCGTCCCGCTCGCCATCGACGACACCGGCCTGGCGATCGGCATGGCCGGCTCCATCGAGGTCGGACGGCCGGACGTCCGATTCCTGAGCGACCTCTTCGTGCGACCCGACCGCCAGGACCACGGCGTGGGTCGTGCCCTGCTCGCCATGGCCTTCGACGGCACGACCGAGCGCCTGACGTTCTCGTCGGCCGACCCGCGTGCGCTCGGCGACGTACATCCGGGCCGGCCTGCGACCGTGGTGGCCGCTGCTCTACCTGAGCGTCGACGCCGCGGTGCTCGCCGCCGGCGCGCCAGCGTCGATCACGACCGAGGCCGCGGACGCGGCCACGACCGCGTCCTGGTCACGGACCTGGACGGGCATGGACCGGACCGTCGACTTCGACCACTACGCGGGCCTGCCCGACGGCGCCGGTCACCTCGTTCGGGAGGACGGGGCCGTGGCCGCCGTGGCCTGGTCCAACCGCACCCGGCGAGGCGTATGGCGCGCGGTCGACCACGTCACGATCGCGCCCGGCGCGGAGCCGGTCGCGGTCACGATCGCAGCGCTGCGCGCCGCGCTTGGGGACGCGCCGGGGCTGGTCATGACCATCGCGGGGCCGCATCCGGCCGTGCCGTGGCTGCTGGAGCGCGGCGCGCGGATCTCGGACCGGGACCAGTACTGCGCGACGGATCCGGCCCTCTTGGACGCGGACCGGATCCTGCCGAGCGCCGGCTTCCTCTGAACGGATGGGCGTCGCGAGACTCGCGAAGCCCCCGGGCTATTCCGCGGCGACCGGGACTGGCTTCTCGATCGGCACGCCGATCAGGCTGCCGTACTCGGTCCACGATCCGTCGTAGTTGCGGACCCGGCGATAGCCGAGCAGCTCGTGCAGGACGAACCACGAGTGCGACGAGCGCTCGCCGATCCGGCAGTAGGCGATGACGTCCTTGTCGGCGGTCACGCCCTTGGCCTCGTACAGGGCCGCGAGCTCGTCGACCGGCTTGAAGCGCCCGTCCTCGCGGACCGTCTGGGCCCACGGGATCGACGAGGCGCCCGGGATGTGGCCGGCGCGCTGGGCGGTCTCGCTCATCCCCGGAGGGGCGATGATCTCGCCGTTGAACTCGGCCGGGCTGCGCACGTCGACGAGGACCAGCTCCGGGTCGCCGAGGCGCGGCAGGATGTCGTCGCGGAAGGCGCGCAGGCCGAAGTCGGCCTCGGGCAGCTCGTAGCCGGTGGCCGGATAGGTCGGGACGTCGACCGACAGCGGCAGGCCCTCGTCCAGCCAGTACTTGCGCCCGCCATCGATGATCCGGACATCCTGGTGGCCGTACAGCTTGAGCTGCCAGTACGCCCAGGCCGCAAACCAGTTGTTGTTGTCGCCATAGAGCACGATCGTCGTGTCCGGCCCGATGCCGGAGGCGGACAGCAGGGCGCTGAAGTCCTCGCGCGACGAGATGTCGCGGATGACCCCGTCCGACAGCTGGCTCGTCCAGTTCCAGGCGACGGCGCCCGGCAGGTGGCTCTGCTCGTAGGCGGTCGTGTCGACATCGACCTCGACGAAGCGGACGCTCGGGTCGGTCAGGTGCTCCTGGGCCCAGGCGGCGTCGACGAGCGCGGTCTCGGTGGCATATCCGTGGTGGCTCATGGGAGATGGTCCTCGTGATGCGGTGGCGGAGGTGACGGCCGTCGCGAGGCGACGGCTGGGCTGGCGGTCGCTCCGAGTGGGTCAGCCGCCGGACGGTCGGTCGCGACGGCTGAACTCGGCGAGCCGCTCGGTACAGTCGGCCGCGGCGCGCTGGGCCTGGCGGACGATCCAGGGGTCGACCCGGCTGGAGTCCTCGATGGTGAGCGTCGGCCCCGACGGGCCGTCGGCGACGACGATGCCCGAGCTGTTGCGGTAGTCGGCCATCCAGTTCGCCTGCAGCTGCAGGGCGACGTCGGCCACGACCGGGGCGGGGAACAGCCAGTCGAGGTACGTGGCGTCGAGCCGATCGGCGATGTCCGCGAGGCGGAGCGGACGGCCGCGCTCGAGCCGGGCCATGAGGTCGATCACGCGGAGGGTCGTGAACGGGTCGCCCGCTTCCGCGATGGTCGGCGGCTGGACCACGGGATCGGGCAGGCCGGCCGGCGGCTCCCGCAAGGGGCCGAGTCCGATCGCGACGGGGGTCGCGAGGCTGGTGTCGCTCACAGGCGGGACGATCTCCGAGTGGGTCACTAGGGATTAGCGAGTCTAGCGCAGGGCCCGGGACCGGTCCAGCACCGCGCGGACACCGGATGGACGAACCTTCACCTGGCTCCCACCCCGCCCTGAACCCATCTGGGGCATCCTTCCACGTGCCGGACCTCTCGTCCGGCGCCGACCGTGCGGGTCTCCGCACGCTCGACCGTCGCTACCGCACGAGTCAGATGCCCCCGATGGACCCTACCCGGATCTCGACCGAACCGACCACCGACCACGAGCCGCCGGACGTGACCTCCCTCACGCCCGGTCCCTCCCAGGCTTCGACGTCACCGGCGGCCGGTCGCGGACGCCGGGCGGGGATCGCCGGTGTCGTCGTCGGTCTCGCGTTGGTCGCGACGTTCAGCGCCGGGATCGGGGTGGGCGGAGCCGTCGTCTCGTCCACGAGCAACGGCTCAGCGTCCACCCCGAACCCTGCGTCCTCCCCGGGCTCGACCCAGTTCGGCCTGATCAAGGAGGCCTGGGACACGATCCACAAGCAGTACGTGGCGCGCGACACGCTCGACGACAAGGCGCTCATCTACGGCGCCATCAAGGGCCTGACCCAGGCCGTCGGTGATACCGGGCACACCGACTTCATGACCCCCGAGGAGCGGGCCGAGCGGGCCAGCTCCCTGAGCGGCAGCTACGTCGGCATCGGCGTCCGCATCGACACGACCGACGCCGGCCTGCCGCGCATCGTCGAAGTCTTCCCGGACAGCCCGGCCGCCAAGGCCGGCCTGCTCGAAGGCGACGTCTTCGTCGCTGTCGACGGCAAGTCCACCCTCGACGCGACCGTCGACGAAGTCGCCACGCTGGTCCGCGGCGAAGCCGGCACGACGGTCAAGGTCACCGTGAAGGCCGACGGCACCGGCCCCGAGCGGTCGTACGACATCGTGCGCGCCGACGTGCCGCTCCAGCCGGTCACCTGGACGCTCGTCCCGGGCACGACCACGGCGCTCGTGCGCCTCGATCAGTTCTCGAACGGGGCCGCCGACGACATCGTCAAGACCCTGGACGACGCCATCGAGAAGGGTGCCGAGCGCATCGTGCTCGACCTCCGCGGCAACCCCGGTGGGTACGTCAACGAGGCCGTCGGGGTGGCCAGCCAGTTCCTGACCGACGGCGTCGTCTACATCGAGCGCAACGCCGCGGGCGACGAGGACAAGCACGAGGTGACGGCGGGCGGCGTCGCGACGAAGCTGCCCCTGGTCGTGCTCGTCGACGGCTCGACCGCGAGCTCGTCGGAGATCGTGTCGGGCGCGCTGCAGGACGCCGGCCGGGCCAAGATCGTGGGCGTGACCACGTACGGCACCGGGACGGTCCTGGGCGAGTTCGACCTGTCGGACGGCTCCGCGCTGCGCATCGGCACGGTCGAGTGGCTGACGCCGGACGGCCGGCGGATCTGGCACGAAGGCATCGCCCCGGACGTGTCGGTCGCGCTGCCCGACGGGACCAACGGGCTCAGCCCCGACGACGTCAAGGACATGACCCCGGCCGAGGTCAAGAAGATGACCGACGCGCAGCTCTCCAAGGCGCTCGAGCTGGTCGCCGGGGAATCGCTCGCCGAGCACTGAGCGGGGCGGCCCCGACGGGCCGCCACTACTCGCGTTCAGCCCGGGACGACGTCCCGATCCGCGCCCGCTCCGTCCTCGTCGTCGACGATGTCGCTCGCGACGGCCGGCGTGATATCGGTCGAGCCAGCGCCCGGGCTGAGGTGATCGGGCAGGTCGATGGTGATCGTCCCGCCGTCCTCGCCGGTCAGGCTCCGGACCGGAGCGCCTTTCTGGACGAGCTCGTGCGGGGGCGGCAGCGTGCGCATGATCTGCTGATCGAAGCCGGCGAGGATGCCGCCCAGCGTGTCGCCGGACAGGCCGCTGCGCTTCTTGCGGGGCTGGGTCATCCGGTCATCGTACCGGCTGTCCGCCGGCGCCCACGAGCGAGCGCCTACAGCAGCTCTCCGTGGGCGGACGCCGTCGGCTCGCCCTCGCGCGGTCGCGGCTCCTCGCCGGGGCCGTACTCGGTCGCCGGGGCCTCGGCACCGGCGCCGTTCGTCGCAGTGCCCGCGCCGTTCGCGTCATCGCCGGCCTCGAGGACCTTGAGTGGTGCGCCGGCCGTGCCCTCGAGCGCCCCGACCCCGAACGGCACCCACTTGGACGGGTCCTGGAGTCGATGCGCCTCGGTGTTGCCGCGGGTATGGGTCTCCTCGAAGCCCTTCGGCTCGATCCACATCCGCTCGCCCTCGAGCAGCCCCAGAACGCCCGACTGGCCGGGCTCCGGGCGCTCGTGCTGGCAGTACCGGCACGTCGCCTGGTCGTGCTTCTGGTAGTGCTCGGGCTCCTCGTAGGTCGTGATGTAGCCCTCGTAGTTGCGGAGGACGACCTTGTGGTCCGAGTACGAGATCAGGTAGTTGGGCATGACCGGGATCTTGCCGCCGCCGCCGGGCGCATCGATCACGTACGTCGGCACGGCGTAGCCGGAGGTGTGGCCGCGCAGCCCTTCCATGATCTCGAGGCCCTTGCCCACCGGCGTCCGGAAGTGCCCGGAGCCCTCGACCAGGTCGCACTGGTACAGGTAGTACGGCCGGATCCGGTTGGCCACGAGCTTGTGGACGAGGGCGCGCTGGATGTGCACGCAGTCGTTGACGCCGGCGAGCAGCACGCTCTGGTTGCCGACGGGCAGCCCCGCCTTGGTCAGCTTGTCGACCGCGCGCGAGACCTCCGGGGTGATCTCGTTGGGGTGGTTGAAATGGAGGTTGATCCAGAGCGGGTGGTACTTCTCGAGCATCGCGCACAGCTCGTCGTCGATGCGCTGGGGCAGGAAGACGGGCACCCGCGAACCGATCCGGATGATCTCGATGTGCGGGATCTCGCGCAGGCCGCGCAGGATCTTCTCGAAGAGCTTCGGCGCGAGGGTCAGGCCGTCGCCGCCGGAGATGAGCACGTCGCGGACCTGCGGGGTCCGGCGCAGGTACTCGAGCTGGGCCTCATGGTCGCGGCTGTTGAAGTTCTGGGTCGGGTCCCCGACGATGCGCGACCGCGTGCAGTAGCGGCAGTACGACGCGCATTGGGTCGTGACCAGCATCAGGACGCGATCGGGATAGCGATGGACGAGGCCCGGGACCGGCGAGTGGCGGTCCTCGGCGAGCGAGTCCTCCATCATCGCGGTGAAGGCTTCGTGCTCGGCGCCGATCGGGATGACCTGGCGACGGATCGGGTCGTTCGGGATCGTCGGGATCGATCAGGCTGATGAAGTACGGGCGTGATGTCCACGCGGAACTTGTCCGGCGCGGACAGGCCGGCACGCTCCTCCGGGGTCAGGTGCAGGATCTGCTCGATCTCGTGCAGGTCGTTCACCCGGTGTGACAGCTGCCAGCGCCAGTCGTTCCACTGCTCGTCGGGCACGTCCTCGAAGATCGGCGCGCGCCGGCTGACCGCGGGCCGGCCGTCAGAGCCGAGGGCCCGGGCCGGATCGGCGAGGTTCACGAACGGCGCGTCGGCCATCGCCCGCGCGGCGTCCTGATGCGCGACGGCGTTCTTGATCTCCTGGGCGTCCAAGCGGGCGGCCTCCGATTGCGGCTTCATGAGCGGTCGATCGAGTGCATAGAAAGTATGCACCGTGCAAGTCCGCGCATGATAGCGCCAGCCCGAGGAACGGGTCCAGCGACCCGGAAGTACCGCTATCCCGCGACGTGAGCGCCGGCGCCGGCGCCGGGCGAGTGGGCGCGGTGCCCGCTCGCCCGGTCGAGACCAGGCCCTACGGCAGGCTCGCCGCCTTGATGTCGATGCCGGCCTTCTCGAGGTCCGCGACGATCAACGCGAACGTCGGGTGCTCGTCGTACGAGAGGTCCTTCTTGTTGGCGACGAGGAACAGCGTCTCGGAGCCGAGATCCTGCCGAACCACGGTGGCGCCGTGCTTCGCCAGCACCTTGGCCGTGGCCGTCGCGTCGGAGGTGGCCACCCGGATGCGGATGGCCGATCCGACGTCGGGCAGGCTGCCGGCGGCCGTGGCCGCGGCGGCCTCGGCGGCGGCCCGCGCCTTCGACCCGGCGGCGAGCGCCGGCGTGGCCGGCGGCGACCACGGACCCAGGATCGCGTTCCACAGCAGGCGCTGCGTGCCCTGCGTCCAGGCGCGGAAGTTCGGGTCGACCGAGAAGGCCACCATCCGGCCGCTGCCGACGGCCTCGTCGACGACCGCGGACGATCCTGCGAGGGTCGAGACGCCGATCGCCAGGCCGGACGTCGCGTAGTCCGTCGTCCCGGGTGCGGGGAACGTGGCGACGGCCGTGCCGAGCCCCGGCTGCATCGTCCGGTCGTCCTGGTACAGGACCCAGTCCCGTGATCCGATGCCGTTCGCCAGCGGGCTGCCGCCCGCGACGGACACGCGGATGAGCGTGCCCGGGGCGTCGGTCCGCGACGAGCCGAGCTTGACCGTCGACACGCCGGCCTTGACGGCGACTTCGACGCCGCCCTGCCAGGCGACGATCCGGCCTCCGGCGTTGACCCAGCTCGTGAGCGCTTTCTTGCCCTTCGCACCAAGCGCCTGGACGCCGTAATTCGCGTAGCCGTCGGGCATGACCAGGACGTCGATCCCGGCGAGGCCCGCCGTGATGTCGGCGGCCGTCACGTCGGTGAACGGCAGGTGCCACACGTCGCGGAAGAGATAGCGGGTCTGCCCCGCCGCCTCGAACCCGCGCGTGCTGTTGGGGATCTCGAACAGCCCGACGTTCGGGGCGGTGGCCGGCAGGGTCGGCGCGGCCGGGGCCGCGACCGGCGGCACGAGGGTCACGGACCCGGCGCTGATGGCCTGGCTCGTCCAGCCGCCGCGCAAGTTCATGAGCAACGGATTGCTCCAGGCGGTCACGTCGTAGGTGACCTCGAACGGGATCCATGGATCCTCGTGCAGGAGGGCCTGGATCCAGTGCTTCTGGGCCTGCGCCATCGGGATCCAGTAGGTGTTCGCCGGGAGCGTGGTCGCTCCCGCCGGGTCGCCGTAGGGATGGAAGTCGCTCAGCGCCGTGGATCCGTTGAGCCGGTAGACCTTGACGTCCATGCGCTGGAGCCGACGGACGAGCAGCTGCAGCTCAGCGGCCCGGTCTGCGTCGTTGCGCAGCAGGTACCCGCGGACGGATCGCGCCGGGACCGGCTGGTAGAGGCTGTGGCCCTTCTCGAACACCGCGTTGGGCTCGAGGGTCCCGGCAACGCCCTCCTGGCTGGCCTCGACCCACGATGCGCGCCAGCCGGCCAGGACCTCGGTGCGGGCGGCGGCGCCGGCCGCGAGCGACGCCCACATCGACGTGAAGTGCTCGTGCTCGCGATCGACGATCGGGTCGTCGCTCTCCTTCTCGAAGGTCATGCCCGCGGCGTGGAAGCCGACGGCCGGGACCGTGTCTCCGAAGATCGTCGCGAAGAAGTCGTACGGCGCGCCGTGGAAGTACTTGATCTTTTCCGTGTCGAACTCGCCGGCGATGGCCGGGCTGTACAGCCCGTTGATCCAGTCGTGGGCGGTGTCCGGCGTCTCGTGGTACTCGGGATCGGCGTTGGGCGGGAAGAAGTAGTTCGACAGCCCGAACTCGTGGGCGTCGATGTACAGCATCGGCGGGTACTGGCGCAGGACCTCGAGCTTGCCGTCGGTCTCGGGCTGGGTCCGGGCGAACCAGTCACGGTTCATGTCGAAGCCGTTGAGGTTGCGGCGGGTCGCCTCGGCGCGGCCGTCCGGGTTCTGGATCGGCAGGATGACGACGATGGCGTTGGCGAGGATGCCGCTGACGACGCAGTCGGAGCGGGACGCAAGCTCGTACAGCGCATGGAGGGCCGCATCGGCGCCGCTCTCCTCGTTGCCGTGGACGTTGGCCGAGACCCACAGCACGGCCGGGGCAGTCGCGAGGGCTTGCGTGACGGCACCGGCGCTCGCCGCCGGATCGCGCAGCGTGGCGAGGCTGGCGCGGATGGTCGTCAGGGCGCTGGGCGTCACCCGCGCCGCCGTCCCGACGATCGCGTAGCGCAGGTCCCGGCCAGCGACCGACACGGCCGCCGTCGCGGCGACGACCCGGTCACTGGCGGTCGCGACCGCGTCGAGGTACTGGTTCGACTGCTCTGGTGTCACCTCCTGGGTCCCGAGCGCGAAGCCCAGGACGGACGTGGCCGTCGGGGTCGTCGAGTCGTAGACCGGCGGGGTCGTGAACGGGTCGCACGGGGCGGCCGACACGACCGCACCACCGATCGGGGCGCCGAGGGGCAGGAGGGCGGCGGCCAGCAGGCCGGCGGCCAGACGACGGGTCAGGGAATGGCGGGTCACGGACTCCTCCTTCGGGCGCTGGGGCGGGCGCGGACCATGCCTGGGGGCGTGGCAGGTCGGGGGTCGCGAGGTCGGTCGAGTCTGGTCGGCGGCCGCGGGCCGTGTCAATGCAAGGGGAACGTGCTCGCGGTGCTCCGGCGCACCAGCGGGGGCGGCCCGCGACGCGGGCCGCGGGTCACTCGCCGATGACCGACCAGAGCAGACCCATGATGATGAAGAAGCCGCTGAACAGGGCGATCAGGCCGAGCGCCCCATACGGCGAGCTCGCGCCGACGTGGGGCACGATCTGGAGGATGATCCCGAAGAAGAGCGACCAGCCGATGAACAGGAACGTGAACAGGAACTTGGCGTTCACGTTCGTGACGGCCTTGACCCAGCGCCGCCCGCCCTCGGTCGAGAGCACGGCCTTGACGATGATGAAGATCATCAGGGTGACCACCGCGCCCGAGATCGCGAACGCGACCAGCGACTCGGGCATGTGGCTGAACGGTGCGAGCAGCAGGTTCACGGGTCAGCGAGTCTCCTCGTGCGCCACGGGCGGGACGCCGTGATGCTAGCACGCAGGACCATGCGCGAGGACCCCTCGCGGGCCGATCCGGGCCATCGCCGCTACGATGCGGTGGCGGCCATCCGGCCACCCATCCGATCCGCCCCGGGACGCGAACCACCTCTGTGACCCCCTTCGATCGCCTCGGCCGTTTCGTCGTGCGTCACGCCCGGCTCGTCCTGGCTGCGTGGGGCCTCGTCCTGTTGCTCGCCCTGCCGCTGGCGCCCCGCGTCCCGGGCGTCCTGGCGCCCGGCGGGTTCATCCTCGACGACCTCGAATCGGCACGGGCCAAGACGCTCCTCGAAGCCGAGCTCGACGCCCCGCCATCGGCGCTGGTGGTCGTGTTGTCGAGTCCGACGCTGACGGCCGGGACGCCGGCCTTCGAGCGCGCGGCGGCCGAAGCGATGCGCGACATCCCGACAGCGCCGCACGTCGCCCGGGTCATCTCGCACGCCCTCCAGCCGCGCCAGGTCGCGGCCGACGGCCACACCGCCTACGACATCGTCTTCCTTGACCTGCCGCCCGACGATTCGCCCGCCGCCGTGCCGGTGCTCGAGGAGCACCTCCACCCGGCACCCGGCTTGACGGTCGAGCTCGCGGGCGGTCCCGGCCTTCTACGGTGACGTCCAGAAGGTCAGCGAAGAGGACCTGCGCCGGAGCGAGCTCATCTCCCTGCCGCTCGCCGCGCTGGCCCTGGTGATCGTCTTCGGCTCGCTCGTGGCGGCCGGCGTCCCGCTGGTCGTCGGTGGCGCGTCGGTGCTCGTCGCGCTGGCCGGCATCTTCCTCGTCGCATCGGTGATGCCGATGAGCATCTTCGTGCTCAACCTCGCGACCCTCCTGGGGCTGGGCCTCGGCGTCGACTACTCGCTGCTCATGACGAGCCGCTTCCGCGAGGAGCTGGCGCGCCGGCCGGCCGACGATCCCGATCCGGTCGGCGAAGCCGTGCGGCGCACCGTCGCGACGGCCGGACGGGCGGTCTTCTTCAGCGGTTTGACCGTGCTGCTCGGGCTGCTCGGACTGGTCCTCTTCGAGTTCATGATCCTGCGCTCGGTCGGGATCGCCGGCGCGATCGTCGTGGCGCTCGCGGTGACCGCCGCCCTGACCCTCCTCCCGGCGCTTCTCACCGTCCTCGGCTCACGCCTGGACCGGCTGGCCGTCCGCAAGGTCGGGGTCCCATCCGAGACCGATGGTCCGTGGGCCCGCCTGGCCCGGCGGGTCATGCGCCATCCGGTCGCCGTCCTCATCCCCACGCTCGGCATCCTGCTCGTCCTCGGCTCGCCGTTCCTGCACGTCCGGTTCAACGCCCCGGACTCGAGCGTCCTGCCCGACGACGTCCCGTCGCGTCTCGCCTTCGACCGGCTGCAACGCGAGTTCGGGGAGGGCGAGTTCGCGCCCATCACCATCGCCGTCCGGACCGACGGTCCGGCGACGACACCCGCCACCCTGGCCGGACTGTTCGACTACTCGCGAAGGCTCGCGGCCGACCCGCGCATCCGCCGTGTCGACAGTCTCGTGGACATCGACCCACGGCTCACGCTGGCCCAGTACCAGCTCATGTACGGCGATCCGAACGGACCGCGCGACCGCTTCGTGGCGACCGGGCTGGCCGCCACCACCCGGGGTGACCTGACGGCGTTCACGCTCACGACGCCGTACGGGCCCAACCGCGACGAAGGCCGCTCGCTCGTTCGCGACCTGCGCGATCCGAACGGTCCACTCGCACCACCGCCCGGGACGACCGTCCTTGTCGGCGGTGGCGCGGCGGACGTGACCGACGTCGTCGACCGGGTCGCCGCGGACTTCCCGCGCACGGCGCTGTTCATCATCGTCACGACCTACCTCGTGCTGTTCGTGCTCCTTCGCTCGGTCATCCTCCCGGCCAAGGCCCTCGTCATGAACACGCTGTCGCTGACCGCCAGCTTCGGGGCCCTGGTCTGGATCTTCCAGGACGGCAACCTGTCTGGCCCGCTCGGGTTCGCCCCGCTCGGGTTCGTCGAGACGACGCTGCCGGTGATCCTGTTCTGCGTCCTCTTCGGCCTCTCGATGGACTACGAAGTCTTCCTGCTCTCGCGGATGAAGGAGGCGTGGGACCGGACCGGCGACAACACGGAGGCGGTGGCCCGCGGCCTGGAGCGGAGCGGCCGGATCGTCACCAGCGCGGCGCTGATCGTGGTGGTGGTCGCTGGGTCCTTCGCCTTCGCCGACATCGTGCTCATCAAGGCGCTTGGACTGGGTGTGGCCATCGCCGTGGCCCTCGACGCGACCATCGTCCGGGCCCTGCTCGTGCCCGCCACGATGCGCCTCCTGGGCCGCTGGAACTGGTGGATGCCGGCGACGCTCGAGCGTCGCATCGCGAATCGCCTGCCGGCCTCGGAGGCCGACGTGGAGGCCGCGCTGCGATGAGCCGCCCGGTCCGTCATCGATCCTTGGCCGACCTTCGCGTCCCGGGCCGCTTCGTCCCCCGCCGCCTCGCCGCCTTCGCGCTCGTCGCGTTCACGGTCGCGGCCTGCACCGGTGGTGGTGGGCCGATCCTCGCGGCCCCGACCCCGATCCGGCCATCGCTCGCGCCGCCGTCCGCAGCCCCCGCCGCGATCGCCGATCCGCAGCCCATCGTCCTGCCGCGCGACGACGGCCCGCACGACCGGCTCACGGAGTGGTGGTACTACACGGGGCACCTCCATGGCGACGACGCCGATGGCGAACATCGCTACGGGTTCGAGTACGTCATCTTCCGCGCCGAGCGCGGCTCGTTCCCGACGACCTGGGCGTCGCACCTGGCCATCACCGACGAGACCGGCCAGCGCTTCACCTACGCCCAGCGCCTCCAGGTCGGCGATGGGGTCGACCAGTCGCCGCGCTCGGCAAACGGCACGCCGACCGGTTTCGACCTTCGACTCACCGGCGCCGATCCGGCGGATCCACCGGGCACGAAACGACCCGTCTGGCGCATGACCGGCGCCGACGGTTCCGACCACCTGGCCGCGGCGCTCTCGGAACCTGAGGCGTCGGCGGCGGGCGTCCCGAGTGGGCTAGTCCTCGGCCTGTCGCTCACCAGCCGCAAGCCGCCCGCCTTGCACGACGAGGACGGTTGGATCGATTTCGGGTCGGCCGGTGGCTCGTACTACTACTCGCGAACGGCCATGGATGCCGACGGCGTCCTCCAGCTCGGCGAGCGCACGCTCGCCGTCGAGGGCGACGCCTGGTTCGACCACCAGTGGGGGGACTTCATCAGCATCGGTGGTGGCGGCTGGGACTGGTTCGCGGTCAACCTCGAGGACGGGACGGATCTGACCCTGTCGCTCGTGCGCGACACCGACGGCACGTACCCGCTGGTGTACGGGACCCTCGTGGCACCCGACGGCACCACCCGCCACCTCGGCCAGGATGCCTTCACCGTCACCGCGACCGACCAGTGGACGAGCCCGTCGACGGGCGCCACCTATCCGGCGGCCTGGACGATCGACCTCCCCGCCGAGGACCTGTCGATCCGGCTCCACCCGACGGTGGCCGACCAGGAGCTCGATACGCGCGCGACGACGGGCGTCGTGTACTGGGAGGGCTCGCAGGTCGTGGACGCGACGCGGGCCGGGGTAGCCCTAGGTGGCGAGGCCTACGTGGAGCTGACGGGGTACGCCTCGACGAGCGCGATCGTCGGTCCCTGACGGGTCAGGGAGCCGGCGTGGTCCCGGTGAGGGCGGGCAGGTCGAGGTCGGCGGTCTTCGCCAGGTCGCGTGCCGCGGCGTCCAGGGCGGGTAGCCCGGCCATGACCTTGACCATCGCCCGACCAGCGTCGAGGTACGCGGCGCGGTTCTGGAGCGAGAACGCCAGGCCATCGCGCGCGGTCGACCCGACGGCGTCGTAGAAGGCCTCCAGGCCGGCGCCCACCTCGAAGCCATCGGACCAGGTCGCGACATCGGGGGCGATCCGATCGCCGAACGCGGCGGTGGCCGACAGTGCGCGAAGCGCCCGGGCGATCTCGACCGAGCTGGCCGGCTCGGCGCTCAGGGCCGCCTCGAGGCGCGCCTCATCGGCGACGAGTCGCTGGTTCAGGAGATTGGACTGGCTCAGCGCGGACAGCGCGGCGGCCGGCACGGCCGGGTCCACCACCTGGGCCGGCGGGGCGGCGGTCGGGACGGGAGCCGCGGACGCCGCGACGATCGGATCGGGCTGGACCGCGACGGCGGTCGACGGGATGGAGAGCAGGGCGATGCCGCCCACGATCGTCCCGGTCACGAGCCCGCCGACGAGCACGCCGATGGCCATGAAGCCGACCGCGCGCGTCGTGCGCACGCCCGCGAGCAGCCGCGTCGAGCAGCCCGCGCAGCGGCGCGTGCCGACCGCGAGCGGCCGGGCGCACACCGGGCAATTGAAGATGTTCGCGTCGCTCTCGCCGATGGGGAGCTCGTCACGCTGCTCGCGCTCCCGCCGGCTCGTCCGGGTCGACTTGCGACGAACGGCATCGATCGTCATCGGTCCTCTCTTGACCGGACCAAGCTGGTCCCATCGGGCGCAGTCTGCCCTCGAGCCCCCGGGCGGCGCACCGGGACGAAGGTCACCTGCGGCGCGGTACGGTCAGCGCGGCGATACTGCGGGCATGCGCCTCGAGTTGACCCGTCGCGGGGACTACGCGGTCCGCGCCATGCTCGCCCTCTCGGCCCCCGACGTGGAGCCGTGGCTGAGCGCGTCGCGGATCAGCGGGGCGATGACGATCCCGGAACGGTTCCTGCCGCGCGTGCTGCGCGACCTGGCGCGGGCCGGTCTGGTCGAGGCCCGGACGGGTCGCGCGGGTGGCTATCGACTGGCGCGCGCCGCGCGCGCCATCACCCTGTTCGACGTCATCGCCGCGGTCGAGCCCGAGGACGACGACCGTCGCTGCATCCTGCGCGGCATCCCGTGTGACCCTGACGGCCGCTGCGCCGTCCACGACACGTTCGCCCAGGCCCGCAGCGCGATGCAGGGCCGCCTCGCGGCCACCACGCTCGCCGACCTGAGCCGCCCACCCGCCTGACGCGGACGCCGCCCTGGTCGGTCCGACCGGCCCGTCGGCACGGGCCATTCGGCTCATGGCAAGGCCAGGATCGCGCGCGAAGATTCGCATACCGACTTTGGTATGTCTTTATCTCGATCGCGAGGCGAACCCGATGCGCAGCCCCACACTCCCCCTCGTCCTGGTCGCCGTCGCGGCCCTCGCCTTCGGCGGCTGCGCCAGCACGTCCGCAGGGCACTGGACCTACCCACCGGTGACGAGCCACGCCGCGACGGCCCAGTCGGCCGCGCCGAGCGCGGATGCGAGCGCAGCACCCGAGTCGCCGGCCAGCCCAGCCGCGGCCGCCGCCAGCCCCGACGCCGCGGGCGAGGTGCTCGGCACGCTCGAAGTCAAGGCCGTCGACCTCGGGTTCGATCCCAAGGAGCTCTCGGTCGACAAGGCGGGCACGTACGCCGTCACCCTGACCAACACCGGCTCGATCCCGCACGACATCACCTTCGCCGACGGCACGACCGGCGTCGCCAAGCCCGGCGAGGCTGTCACGGTGAACGTCGCCGTCCCCGACAGCGGCGTCACCTTCCTGTGCTCGATCCCGGGTCATGCCGATGCCGGGATGAAGGGCGCCATCACGGTCGCCGGCAGCACCGCGGCCTCGGGTGGGGCGGACGACCACGGTGGCCCCATGCCCGCGGTCGACACGCAACCCGACCCGAACGCGCCGCCCTACACGCTCTACCCGGCGGAGGCTCCTGCGCTCCTCCCGGGCACCGTCCATGACGTCGACCTCGTGATCCAGGAGAAGGACATCACCGTCCAGTACGACCCGAAGGCCAAGACCGGCTTCGTCGTCCACGCCTGGACATTCGGTGACACGGTCCCCGGCCCGGTCATCCGGGTCAAGGTCGGCGACACGATCCGGATCCATCTCAAGAACCCTGCCACCAACCAGCTCGCCCACTCCGTCGACTTCCATGCCAGCCAGGTCGCCTGGAACGACGAGATGACCTCGATCAACCCGGGGGAGGAGAAGCTGTACGAGTGGACGGCGGAGTACGCCGGCGTGTGGATGTACCACTGCGGCACCTCGCCGGCGCTCCATCACATCGCCAACGGGATGTACGGCATGGTCATCGTGGAGCCCAAGGAGGGCCTGCCCAAGGTCGACCACGAGTTCGCGATCGTGCAGAGCGAGTGGTACCTGGGCGCCCAAGGCGAACCTGCCTCGCTGACCAAGGCCGCAGCCGCGGCGCCCGCCCCCGACTTCGTCGTCTTCAACGGCGTCGCCAACCAGTACAAGGACAACCCACTCGCGGTCGGGACGGGCAGCAAGGTCCGTGTCTTCGTCCTCGACGCGGGACCCAACATCGACAGCTCGTTCCACGTCGTTGGGACGATCTTCAGCTCCGTCATCAAGGAAGGCGTCCGGCTCGAGCAGGGCAACGCCGGGAATTTCGGCTCGCAGGCGGTCGACCTCTCGCCCGCGCAGGGCGCGATCATCGAGTTCGTGACTCCCGAGGACGGCTTGTACCCGATGGTCACCCACGCCTTCAACTTCGTCGGGCGGGGTGCGCTCGGGCTCTTCCAGGCCGGCGACGGCGACCCGGCGAACTAGCGCCGGGCTCCGCCACGCGGCGCGAGGCGCCGAAGTTGTAACTGAGACTGGGTATCGACACGGGCCGCGCTCGCTGGTAGGCTGCGCGGCCCATGGTCGATGTCGCCCCCCTGCTCTCGGCGCTCGAAACGGCCGGCTACCGCTCGACGGGACCGCGTCGCGAGGTCGCGCGACTCATCGCCGATCAGCCGGGACCGTTCACCGCCGCCGACCTCGTCGAGGGTGCGCACGATCGCCGGCTCGGCGTCGGGCGGGCGACCGTCTTCCGGACGCTCGAGGCGCTCTCCGAGGCGGGCGCAGTCGAACGCATCGACCTGCCGACCGGCGAACACGCCTACCTCGCCTGCCGGCCGGTCCACCACCACCACATCGTGTGCTCCGGCTGCGGGCGCAACGCCGACGTCGACGACGCGCGGGTCCGGGCGATCGTTCGTGACGTCGCTCGTCAGACCGGCTATCGGGTCGACGAGCACCGCCTCGAGCTCTTCGGCCGCTGCCCGGCGTGCCAGGCGCTCGAGTCGCCCGAGGCCGGCGCCTGATGCTCGCCCCCACGCTCGTCGCCGCGCTCGTCGTCTCGATCGCCGCCTGCGTGTCGGCATTCCTGGGTGGCTGGCTGGCGCTCCGTGCAGTCCGCTGGGTCGGGCTCATCATCGCCATCGGTGCCGGCGTCCGGATCGGGGCGGCGTTCTTCGACCTCATCCCCGAGTCGATCGAGCAGCTCGGCTCGCTCCAGGCGGCCATGGTCTGGACCGCCTTCGGGTTCCTGTCGTTCTACATGCTCGAGCAGCTGACGACCCTGCATGTCGGCCACGAGACCGCGGTCGAGCTCGATCACGACAGCGCCAGCCACCAGCACCTCGGCACGGTCGGCGCGACCGGGATGGGCATCCACAGCTTCCTCGACGGCGTCGCGCTGGCGGCCGGCCTGGCGGTCGGTGGGGGGACCGGCGTCGTGATCGCCGTGGTCGTCGTCGTCCACCGCTTCAGCGATGGCATCGGCGTCATCTCGTTCCTGCTGGCCAGCCGCGCGACGGCCCACCTGGCCTACCGTTGGCTCACCGTGGTCGCGGTGGCGCCGATCGTCGGTGTCCTGGTCGGGGCCATCCTGGCCGTCCCCGACGAGTTCCTGGGCGCCATGCTCGGCTTCTTCGCCGGCTTCTTCCTGTACGTCGGCGCCGCCGAGCTGCTGCCCGAGGCCCATCGGCGGGACCACTCGAAGCTGGTCGCGGTGGCGACGGTCCTGAGCGCGGTCGGGATCTACCTGTTCTCGGTCGTGGGTCGGGGCGCTCGGGGTGACGATGCCCTGACCGGCGGCGCCCGATCAGCGCGCGAGCGCGGCCTCGAGCTCGGACCGGGTCGGCATCCCGCCGCGCGCGCCCGGTCGGGTCACGGACAGTGATGCCGCCACGACCGCACGCCGGGCGGCATCCTCGAGCCCGAGTCCCGCAGCCAGCCCGGCGGCGAGCGCCCCATTGAGCGTGTCGCCGGCGCCGACCGTGTCGACCGGGGTGACGGACATCGCCGGAAGATGCGTGCTGATCCCGCCCTGCTCGAGCCGCGCACCGGCCGCACCAAGGCTCACCAGGAGCGTCGCGTCGGCCGGCAGCCCGATGTCCCGGAGGACGGCCAGTTCTCCCTCGTTCGGGGTCAGGATGTGGGCAGCGGCGAGGGTGGCTCGATCGAGCCCATGGGCCGGCGCGGGATTCAGGATCGTGGTCGCGCCTTGCGCCCGTGCGGCTTCCAGCGCGGCACGGACGGTGCCGGTCGGGATCTCGTGGGGCGCGAGGACGATGTCGCCCGGCCCGACGCCGACGCGCTCGAGGGCCGCGGTGGCGAGCTCTGGCGTGAGCGCCATGTTGGTGCCGCTCGCCACGGCGATGAGGTTCTCACCGTGCGCGTCCACGAGGATGAAGGCCACGCCGGTCGCCTCTCCCTCGAGGATCGCCACGCCATCGATCGCGACGCCGTCTGCGGTCAGCGCCTGGCGTGCCCGGTCGCCGAACGGATCGTCGCCGACGGCACCGATGAACGTGGTGCGGGCACCGAGCCGGGCCGCCGCGACGGCCTGATTGCCGCCCTTGCCGCCGTCATGCTGGGCCAGGCGACCACCCGTGACGGTCTCACCGGGGCGGGGCAGGCGGTCGGTCGTGACCGTGAGGTCGACGTTGACCGACCCGACGACGATGACCCTGCCGTGCATCGCGACGGGACCCGTCAGGAGCCGGTGACGAACTCGCCGCCGTCGACGCTGATGATGTCGCCGTTGATGAACCCGGTACCCTCGCCGGACAGGGCGAGGATCGCATCGGCGACATCCTGCGGCGTCGTCATCCGGCCGGTCGGATTCCGCTTCATCGTGATGTCGATCATCGTCTGCGACTCGGGGATCTTGAGCAGGGCCGGCGTCACGGTCACCCCGGCCCGGATGCAATTCGCCGTCGCGCCCGTGCCGTGGCGGGCGAGCTCCATCGCCAGCTGGCGGACGTGCGATTCGAGCGCGGCCTTGGCCGACGAGACGACCCCGTACGACGGCACGACGCGAGTCGATCCTTCGGACGTCATCGCGTAGATCTTGGAGCCCTGACCGAGGTACCCGGCGCGCCACAGGTCCTGGACCCAGTAGACGAGGCTGTTGGCCATGACGTCCTGGGTCATCTCCATCTTCTTGCGATCGACGCCGCCCTTGGGGTCCTCGGACAGGAACGGGACCAGCGAGCCGAACGCGAGCGAGTGCATGACGATCCGGACATAGGGGTCGCGACCGGCCGCCCGCGACGCATCGAACCGTCTCGCCGAGCGCCGCGATGGCGGCGGCCCGCTTCTCGTCGTCCGCGGCATTCATGTTGATGTAAAGCGCCTGGACACCGGCAGCCTCGATGGCCGCCTTGACCTCCTCGACATGGCCGAGGGCCGCCCGGAAGTCGAGGTGGATGCCGCAGATGTTGTAGCCGGCCTTGGCCAGGGTGATGGCGGTCGCCTCGCCCATCCCCGAGGAGGCACCCAGGATGAGCGCCCAGCGCTCGCGGTCGTCGGTCATCGGTCGTGGGCCTCCATCGATGCGGGTCGTCCGCGGGATCGCGACCGGCGGGGGGTGTCGGTCGGGCGCGCCCGAGTCTAGCAGCGGCCGAAACGCCGACGACCCGGACGCGTGCAGGGCTGCACGGCCGGGTCGCCAGAGTGGTGACGGCCTAGAGGGCGAGGGCGACCACCAGGGCGGCGGCGCCGGCGAGGCCGGCGGCCAGGGCGCGACGGACGGCCCGCGGCGCGAACGCCGGGGCGACCTGCGGGCTGGCGACGGGTCGCGTCGAGCTCGGCGAGACGGGGCGGATGATGCTGAACGCCAGCGGGGCGTCAGGGCTGGTCATGATCATCGGACGGTGCTCCTTCGATGTCCGGCTCGTGGTGATCTCGATGGGGCACGGCCGGTCGTGGCATCGATGGGGTCGATCCTCGGGCCGGGCGGCCTCGCGAGCCATCGACGGGCGGAGGCAAGGTGGGCTGGACGGATGCCGAGGCCGCGGATGACATCCGGCCGCTGCGGCTCGCTCATGCCCCGATCAGGGCGCGCACCCCGATCCCGACCGCGAGGCAGGCCGCGGCCAGCCGGGGGACCCAGCGCTCGACCTTGGGTGCCGAGGGGCGGCGGGCGCTGAGGCGGGTGTGGAACGGTGAGACGTCGACGATCCGGATGGGCTCGATCGGGCGGGTCATCAGGTCGCCGGCGAGATGCATGATCATCTGGGTGCCTCCTCGGCTGGGACCGTGTCCGTCAGAACGACCGGTCGTGCTATCTAGGAGTAGACCGTACGACCGGTCGTGCTATGTTTTGATGGACGCCCGACCCCAAACCCGGATGGACGCATGACGACCCTGGCCGATCCCCCACGCCGCCAGCGCTCGGACGGGCTGCGCACGCGCACGGCCATCGTCGCGGCCGCCGCCGAGCTGGCCACCGTGGAGGGCCTCGACCGGCTGTCGATCGGCTCCCTTGCCGACCACCTCGGCATGAGCAAGAGCGGGCTGTTCGCGCACTTCCGGTCGAAGGAGGCGCTCCAGCTGGCCACCATCGAGAGCGCCTGGGCCACCTTCGACGCCGAGGTCGTGGATCGCGCGATCCAGGCCCCGCCGGGACGGGCGACCCTCGTCGCGCTCATCGACGAATTCCTCGACCATCTCGAGCGGCGGGTGTTCCCCGGCGGCTGCTTCTTCGCCGCCACGCTCGCCGAGATGCACATGCGCCCCGGCCAGGTGACCGAACGGCTGACCGCCTTCGAGCGCTACTGGCTGGGCCTGCTCCACGAGCACGCCGTGATCGCGCGCGACGCTGGCGAGCTGGCCCTTGACGAGGACGTCGACCAGCTCGTCTACGAGATCGAATCGCACGCCGTGCACGCCCACCTGGCCTACCCGGCGTCGGGCGACCGCGAGGTCCTCGTCCGCGCCCGACGGGCCGTCCGGCGTCGCCTGGGGGTGCCGGTCAGCGCATGAACACGACGCAGATCGTCCTGCTCCTCACCCCGATCATCGTCCTCGAGATCGTCCTCATCGTCATCGCGCTGCGCGACCTGCTCAAACCCGAACGACAGGTCCGCGGCGGCAGCAAGCTGATGTGGGGGCTGATCATCCTGTTCTTCAGCCTCTTCGGTCCGATCCTGTACCTGGTGGTCGGACGGGAGGAGGCGTGAGCGGGCCGTCGGCCGTCGCGGCGCGTGGGCTGACGAAGCGCTTCGGTGGCCCGGGCGACGGCGTCCTGGCCGTCGATCGACTCGACCTCGACATCCCGGCAGGCTCGGTGTTCGGGCTGCTCGGACCCAACGGCGCCGGCAAGACCACGACCCTCCGCCTGCTCATCGGGCTGGCCCGGCCGAGCGCGGGTAGCGCCACCATCGACGGTGTCGTCGTCGGCCCCGACGATCCCGCCATCCGCCGGTCGGTCGGCGTCCTCGACCAGGCGCCGCGGTTCTACGGCTGGATGCGGGGCCGGGAGCTCGTCGAGCTGGCGGCCCGGCTGGCGGGGCTCGACCCCGCCGCGGCTCGGAGCCGGGCGGCCGCGGCGCTCGATCAGGCCGGGCTGGCGGCCGACGCCAAGCGGCGCATCGCCGGCTACTCGGGCGGGATGCGCCAGCGCCTCGGGATCGCCGCGGCCCTGGTGGCCGAGCCGACGCTGCTTATCCTCGACGAGCCCGTCAGCTCGCTCGACCCCGGCGGCCGGCGCGACCTGCTGACGCTCATCGCCGACCTGCGCGGGGTCGCGACCGTCATCTTCAGCACGCACGTGCTCGACGACGTCGAGCGCATCTGCGACCGGGTGGCCATCCTCGATCACGGACGGCTCATCAAGGAGGCCGCGCTCGACGACCTGCTGGCGACCGTCGCGACCGCCTCCTACCGACTCGAGCCGTGGCCGGGCCAGACCGCGGCGCTCGCCGCGCTGCGGGCAGCCCTGACCGCCGCTCCATGGTGCGCGGGCGTGACCGAGACGGACGGCGGGCTCGTCGTGACCGTGCGCGACGAGACGGCGGCGGCGGCCGGCCTGCTCCCGATGGTGGTCGCGGCGGATGTCCACCTGACCCGGTTCGAACAGGTCCGCCCCACCCTCGAGGACGTCTTCCTCCAACTGGTCGCCGGCGCCGAGACCAGCGCCGATGCCGACACGACCGCGGCGGGCGCCGCCTGATGACCGCCTGGTCGATCCTGCTCGGCAAGGAGCTGCTGGAGTCGTGGCGGACGTACCGCCTCCCCGTGGTCCTCGGCCTCTTCGCGCTGGTCGGCCTGAGCTCGCCGCTGCTGGCCCGATTCCTGCCAGAGATCATCCGGGCCACGGCCGGGGACGCGCTCGTGGCGACGATCCCAACGCCGACGATCGCCGACGCGACCGCCCAGGTCCAGAAGAACCTCGGCCAGTTCGGGGCCTTCGCGGCGATCATCCTCGCGATGGGCGCGGTGTCCACCGAGCTCGAGCGCGGCACCGCGGCGTTCCTGCTGGCCCGGCCGATCGGTCGCGGAGCGTTCCTGGGCGCCAAGGCACTGGCCATCGGACTGGTGCTGTTCGCGGCGGTGCTCGTGGCCGTCGCCCTCGGCTGGATCTACACGGCCATCCTGTTCGAGCCGCCCCCGATCGCCGGCTGGCTGGCCATGGCCGGTCTCGCCTGGCTGGCGCTCGCGGCCTGGGCGGCCATCACGTTCCTCGGCTCGGTCGTGACGGGCTCGACCGGGGCCGCGGCCGGGATCGGGTTCGTGGGCCTGCTGGGTCTGTCGATCGCGTCCGCGGTCCCGGCTCTCGGCCGCTTCACCCCGGCCGGACTCACGAGTCCCGCGACCGCCCTGGCAACGGGGAGCGCGTCGGTCGGCGACCTCGGGATGGACCTGTGGGTGCCGATCGTGGCGACGATCGCGCTGATCGCGGTGTGCCTCGCGGGCGCGGTCACGGCCTTCCGGCGGCGCGAGCTCTAGTCAGCGCCGGGCGCCAAGTGCCGACGATGTCGGCGCTCGACGACCTAGATCACGTCCGCCGCGCGGAGGCGCTCGACCTCGTCGGGCCCGTACCCGAGCTCGGCCAGCACCGCGTCGCCATGCTCGCCGAGGAGTGGCGGCGCCGTCCGGATGGCCCCCGGCGTGGCCGCGAACTCGATGGGGATGCCCACCTGGCGGAGGGCCCCGAAGGCGGGGTGCTCGACCTCGACCGACATCCCGAGCGCCTCGGCCTCCGGGGAGGCGAACGCGGCGAGCACGTCCGTGATCGGCCCGGACGGCACCTCGGCCGCCTCGAGGGCCGCCAGCCAGTCGGCGCTCGAGCGCGTCGCGAACCGCGCGGCGAGCAGCGGCCGGAGGATCGCCCGGGCCTCGACGCGATCGCCGTTCGTGGCAAAGCGAGGATCCGTGGCGAGCTCGGGCACGCCGAGCGCGGCGCAGAAGCGCGGCCATTGCCGCTCCGACCCCACGGCGACCGCGACCGTTCCGTCGGCCGTCGCGAACGACTCGTACGGGACGATGTTGGGATGCGCGTTCCCGCGCCGGCCGGGCGCCCGGCCCGTGACGAACGCGTTCTGGGCCTGATTTACGAGGATGGCCATCGTCGAGGCGAGCAGCGAGACATCGACGCGCTGCCCGGCCGCCCGGCCGCCGTCGCGGGCGAGCAGCGCGGCCAGGATCCCGATCGTCGCGAACAGCCCGGTCACGATGTCGCTGATGGCGACCCCGACCTTGGTCGGCCCGCCGCCCTCGTCATCCGCGTCGCCGGTGATCGACATGAGCCCGCCGACCGCCTGGATGACGAAGTCGTAGCCGGGCCGGCCCGCGGCCGGACCGTCGGTGCCGTAGCCGCTGATGGCCAGGTGGATGAGGTCGGGGTCGATGGCGCGCAGCGTCTCGTCGTCGAAGCCGAGGCGGGCCAGACCGCCGGGCCGGAAGTTCTCGATCAGGACGTCCGCATCCTCGAGTGCCCGGCGCAACACGGCCCGCCCGTCGTCCGTGCGCAGGTCGAGGCGGAGGGACCGCTTGTTGCGGTTGACCGCCAGGAAGTACGCCGCGGTCCGCGTGCCGGCCGCCGCATCCCCGACCCAGGGCGGACCCCAGCCGCGGGTCGCGTCGCCCTCCGGGGGTTCGATCTTGAGGACGTCGGCGCCGAGGTCGGCGAGCACCATCGTGCAGTACGGACCGGCCAGCACCGTGGACAGGTCGATGACGCGGATTCCCGCGAGTGGGCCGGTGACGGTCGACGGCATACCCGTCGGATGGTAGGGCCGTCAGCCGCCGGCGGTCGACCCGATCGGCTCGGACGCCCGAGCGGGCTCGGGCTCGGGCTCGCGCTCCGGCTCTCGCTCGACCCAGCGCGACGAGTCGTCCCAGGTGGCCACGACCCAGTCCATCCGATCGCGGTTGAGGACGACGGTCCCGATGCGGAACTCGTCCCATTCCGTGCCCACCTGGCGCTCGATCCAGGCCTCCGTCAGGGGCACCATCGGCGCGCGCCGGTGGATGACGACCTCGGGATCGACGCCGGGCATCGCATGCAGCTGGCCGCGGACGCGGTACGGACCGACCTGGACGGCGACGGGGTAGGCGCGCGTCCGGTGTCGACGCTCTGGATCGCCGCGCGGCCCGGCGGCCTGGACGAGGAGCAGCTCATGGCGGGCGACCAGGAGCGCCGGACTCTCGGCCGCCAGGCCATCGGACAACCGCTCGGCGACAAGGTCGACGATCTCGAACTCGTCGTGCTCGTTGAGCTGGTCGGTCAGCCGGTCGCCCTGCAGCCGGAGCCGGCCGACGAGCAGGCAGTCGTCGCCGTAGGCCAGGAACTCGACGATGCGCCCGAGCGGGACGGACGGCTCGACGACCTCGTCGGCCGATCCGTCCGGTCGCTCGAATGCCGCCACGATGCGGCGGCTCACACGTTCGATCATGTTCGTCATCGTGGGACCCACGGCGCTCGACGGGCCCGATCCGGTGGTACCCCCGAGGGCGCGACGGTGCTGCCGGACACCGGTGCACCGACGCACGTCCCGGTCGGGGATGGCCCGAAAGTACCAGGGCTCGGATGGGCGAGCGACCCGCGCCCTGTCCATCCGCGGCCGGCGCGCTAGCATCCGTGGCATGACTGATGCCGCACCCCCGACCCCTGCCCCTGTCCACGTCCCCACGCTGATGACCGTCCACGCCCACCCGGATGACGAGACGATCGGCACCGGCGGGACGATGGCCAAGGCGATCGCCGAGGGGCGCCGCGTCGTCCTCGTCACGGGCACGCGGGGCGAGATGGGCGAGATCGTCGTGCCGGACATGGACACGCCCGACAACCACCGCCGGCTCGGCGAGATCCGCGCCGGGGAGCTCGAGCGGGCGATGGGCGCACTCGGGGTGACCGAGTGGGAGAACCTCGGCTACCACGACTCGGACATGATGGGTCGGTCCGGCAACCACGATCCGCGCTCGTTCTGGCGAGCCGACCTCGATGAGGCGGCCGGGCGGCTGGTGTGGCTCATCCGGCGCTACCAGCCCGACGTCATCACGACCTACAACGCCTTCGGCGGCTACGGCCACCCCGACCACATCCGCGTCCACGACGTGGCCGTCCGGGCGTACCCGCGAGCCGGCGACCCCGCGTGGTACCCGGAGCAGCTCGCGCCCGAGCATGGCGGGACCGGCCCCGCGGTCGACGAGGGCGGCCTGGCGCCGTGGACGCCGTCCAAGCTCTACGAGCAGGCCATCCCGGCGTCGGTGCGCGACGCGATGCGCGAGACGCTCGAGGCGGCCGGCAAGCCGTCGTTCTGGGCGCCCCCGCCGGACGCCACGCCCGAGCAGATCGCCGAGTTCGAGTCGTACATGGCCAAGATGCTCGTCCCCGACGAGTCGATCACGACCTGGGTCGACATCAGCGGCGATCCGCTCGATCGCAAGTGGCGGGCGATCCAGGAGCACGTGACCCAGATCAGCGCCGACAACCCGTTCATGCTCTTCGGTATCGAGGGCTGGCGGTCGGCCTGGTCGAAGGAGGCCTACATCCTCACGGAGTCGTCGGTCGCGAGCGAGCCACCCGAGTCGGACCTCTTCGCCGGCATCGCCTGAGACCGATCGGCGGGGTCATCGAGACCCACCCGCGCCGGGCGCCTCACCAGGGCAGCAGGCCCTTGCTCGCGTCGAATACCTGACCCATGACCACCTTGCCGTCCCCGGCCGGGTCCAGGAAGTTGGGCTGGGCCTTGTCGAGGATGAGGTGCGGGCGCATGCGAGCCTGGACCAACGTCCCGCCGTTGAAGGTCAGCTCGAGGGTGATGCCCTCCATCGTCGGCTCGGACCAGGTCTGGTCGAACACGAAGTTGCCCAGGGCATACCAGATCGGCTTGCCCTTGTAGACCTCCATCGCGCCCGCCCAGTGGGCGTGGTTGCCGATGACCATGTCGGCACCGGCGTCGATGATCATCTCGGCCAGCTTCTTCTGGTTCGAGAACGGGGTCGGGTCGTACTCGGTGCCCCAATGCGGATAGACGACCACCACGTCGGCCCCGGCCTTGCGCGCAGCGGCGACGTCGGCCTTGACGGCCTTGGCGGACAGGCCCGCGCTGCCGGCCCGGTTCGCGGTCGCGTGGTAGCCCTTGGCGATGGCGTCGTAGCCGAGGATCGCGACCTTGGTCCCGGCCGCCTCGAGCATCGCCGGCTTGCGCGCCGCCTTGAGGTCCTTGCCCGCGCCCGAGACCTTGATGCCACGCTTCGTGACGTTCTTCACGGTCTGGAGCAGACCCGCCGCACCCGCATCGCGGATGTGGTTGTTGGCGAGCGAGACGTAGTCGATGCCGGCGTCGGCCAGGCCGTCGATGAGCCGTGGGTCGGCCGAGAAGCTCGTCCCCGACGCGTGGAACCGGGGCCGGTCGGGCGCCGGGTTCTCGAAGTTCGCGGCGGCGATGTCGGCCCCCTCGATGAGGTCCCGGACCGCGCCCTTGTTGCCGGTGCGCTTCGTGTACGGGAGATCCCAGCCGAACGCCGAGCAGTCCTTGCAGCGGCCGGTGATGTCGACCGTCCCGCCATCGAACGCGTAGCCCGCACCCTTGGACTTGAGCGTCAGGGCGACGCCACGGTCGAGCAGGATGTCGCCGCCGGCGACCATCGTCCACGTCGCTGCCGGGTCGAACGCGACGGTCCCGTCGGGCGGGGCGTCCACGGTCGCCGTGAGGGGCCAGTCGGCGAGGTCGCGGACCCGCTTCGTGCCGAACAGTGCGGTCCCATCCCAGGTCAGGGCACGGACCGCGGGCGTGATCTCGTCCGCCCGCAGGAAGGCCAGCCGCTTGCGGTGCTTGGCGAGGTCCTTGGTCAGCGTGGCCGCATCCGGGGCGACGATGAGCCGGTCGGCGGCCGCCTCGGTGCCGTCGAGCCCGAGCGCCGCGAGGATGGCGTCGGCATCGCCCTCGACGAGTTCGAGGCCGTCGTAGCGGGTGCTACTGCCGTCGAGCACGGCCTTGACCGCGTCGAGGTCCGTGCCCGTCCGCGTCGTGCGGAACTGGGTGACCGGCACGATCGCGGCCTGGACCTGGGGCAGTGGGGTAGCCGGCGTGTCCGTGGCTGACGGCCCAGCGGATGACGGCGGGCTGGCCTCGCCGCCGCCACCCGTGCCCGGGGGCTGGCTGGTGCCGCTCGCGCCGGTCGTGCTGCCGGGTCCCTCGGTCGGGCGGGACGAGGCGCCGGGGCTGCCCAGCTGCCCGCCGGTCAGCGGCACGAGGGCGGCCAGGACGAGGAGGCCGCCGACGATGGCGAGCGGGGCGCGCTTCACGCCGGGCATTCTGCCAGAGGGCGCCGGAACCCACCGCCGACGCCGCCGACGCACGGGTCGCGGGCATGAAGAACGCCCCGTCCGGGCGGGCGGACGGGGCGTAGGAAAAAGCGCTGTTGGCGGACCCGACCGGATTCGAACCGGCGATCTCCAGCGTGACAGGCTGGCATGTTGGGCCGCTACACCACGGGTCCAGTTGCGGCGAGGCCGGACTATAGCAGAGGCGGGAGCGCCTGTCAGTCGAAGCGACGTGCGGCTCCCGCACGCGCGCGAGCCCGGTCGCGCACCCGTTCGGGCCCAGCGTCGAGCCCCGACCTATACTCGGCGCCCATGCCCAGTCAGCCCATCGACCTGCGCAGCGACACCGTCACGCGGCCCACACCGACCATGCGCGAGGCCATGGCCCGCGCCGAGGTCGGAGACGACGTCTACGGCGAGGACCCGACGGTCAACGCCCTCGAGGAGCGGGCGGCGAACCTGCTCGGCAAGGACGCAGCCCTGTTCGTCGCCAGCGGCACGATGGGCAATCTCCTCGCCCAGCTCGCCCACCTCCGGCGCGGCGAGGAGACGATCACCGGTCTCGAGCAGCACATCGCGATCGACGAGGCCGCCGGGCATGCGGTCGTGGCGGGGACGAGCCTGCGGACCCTGCAGGACCAGCCCGACGGAACGCTCGACCTCGCGGCCATCGAGGACGCCATCACCGACGAGAGCGACCCGCACCAGGCCGCGACCGCGATGATCGCCCTCGAGAACACCCACCTCCACTCGATGGGCCAGCCGCTCCCGCCGGCCTATGTCCAGTCGGTCGGGGACCTCACCCACCGCCGTGGCATCGCCCTGCACATCGACGGCGCAAGGTTCTGGAACGCGGTCGTGGCCCTGAGACCCGATGGCTGGAGCGCGCGCGACCTGGCCGCCCCGGCCGACAGCGTGACGTTCTGCCTGAGCAAAGGGCTCGGCTGCCCGGTCGGCTCCATGCTCGTCGGGTCGCACGAGACGATCCGGCGCGCACGGCGCGGGCGCAAGCTCGTCGGTGGCGGCATGCGCCAGGCGGGCATCCTCGCGGCGGCCGGACTCGTCGCCCTCCAGGACGGACCGGCCGGCATGATCGACCGCCTCGCCGACGACCACGCCAACGCCCGGCGCCTGGCCGAGGCGCTCGCCGACTTCGACGGCATCGTCGCTGCCGGAGGGGTCGCCCAGCCGACCGGCGACCGGCTCGACCCGGAGCGCGTGCGCACGAACATCGTGCTGTTCAAGGTCGACCGCGACCGGGCCGCCTTCCTCGCGGCCCTGCGCGCGCGGGGGGTCGTCATGACCGAGTTCTTCCACGGCCAGGTCCGCGCGGCGACGAACAGCGATGTCGCCGCGGCCGACCTCGACATCGTGATCCGCGCCACGCGCGAGGCGCTCGACGAGACCCGATCCACGGCTCGAGCCGTCACCGTCTGAGCCACTCGCCGCGGCCGACCGGTCGCGCGCGCACCAGGAGACCACCCAGTGACCGACCCCCTCGACCCGTATCCCCTGCCGCGGCCCGCGCCCGCCGACCAGCCCGGCCCCCTCGACGACACGTTCTACGACCTCGTCGAGACGCGCCTCCGCCGGAGCGTCGCGGCCAGCCCGGTGCTGGCGACCGCGCTCGGGCTGCACGCCCACGACGACGAGCTCGGCGACGGGGGACGCGAGGCGCTGCTCGGCGAGCTGGCGGCCGATCGCGCCCACCTGACCGCGATCGAGGGCCTCGATCCGGCGGCGCTGTCGCCGATGGTCCGTTTCGAGCGCGATCTCGAACTGCACGGCATCCGGCGCGAGATCCTCGACGCCGACGTCATCCGCATCTGGGAGCGTCGGTCCTTCGCCCTCGACACGGTCGGCGACGGCCTGTTCCTGCTGTTCGCGCGCGACCACGCCCCGCTGGCCGAGCGGCTCGAGGCGATCACCGGGCGGCTCGAAGCCGTGCCCGACTTCCTGGAGGGCGCCAAGACCCGGGCGACCGTGCCGCAGGTCCGGTTGTGGCAGGGCGTCGAGATCGAGACAGCGGCGGAGCTGCCGCTGTTCCTCGCCGAGATCGCCGCCGCCGCCGACGGCGTCCTCGCGGCCCCGGAGCGTCGCCGGCTCGACCGGGCGATCGCGGCGGCCGAGGTCGCCGTGGAGCTATATGGCACCTGGCTGGAGGGGACCCTCGCCGACGGCACCGACGCCTGGGCGATCGGTCGCGAGCGCCACGACGCCCTGGTCGCGCATCGCGCCTTCGACGGCCTCGACGCCGACGCGATCCTCGAGCTCGGCTGGCAGCGACTCGCCGAGGAGAAGGTGGCCCGGATCGCGGCGGCCCGCGAGATCGACCCGGACGCGCCCGAGACGGCGGTCGTCGATCGCATCAAGGACGATCAGCCGGCGGACTTCGAGGCCGCCCTCGTGGCCTATCGCGATGCCATGTTCCGCTCGCGCGCGCACCTCATCGAGCACGACCTGATCACGGTCCCGGACGACGAGCGCATCGAGGTCATCGCCACGCCCGAGTACCTGCGCAACGTCATCCCGTTCGCGGCCTACTTCTCGCCGGCCAACTTCGACCCGGATCCCAAGGGCATCTACATCGTCACCCCGGCGGTCGGCCACGACCCGCACGCGATGCGCGAGCACAACCTCGCGTCGATCAGCAACACGAGCATCCACGAGGCGTACCCCGGTCACCACCTGCAGCTCGATGCCGGCCGGCGCCACCCATCGCTCACCCGGGTCATGACCGACGCACCCGAATTCGTCGAGGGCTGGGGCATGTACTCGGAGCTGCTCATGCGCGAGCACGGCTTCGACGACGACCCGAGCTTTCGGGTCGTGATGCACACCGATGCGATCTGGCGGGCCTGCCGGATCATCCTCGACGTCCGGATGCATCGCGGCGAGCTGACCGTCGAGGAGGCGACCGACTTCCTCGTCGAGCACACGAGCTTCGAGGGCGCCAACGCCCGGGCCGAGGTCCAGTGGTACACGTACCGGCCGACCTACCCGCTCAGCTACCTGCTGGGCCGGACGCTGCTGCTCCAGCTCCGAGCGGACGAGCAGCGCCGGCTTGGCGATGGGTTCTCGCTCAAGGGCTTCCACGACGCCCTGATGCACAACGGCTCGCTGCCCATCAGCTTCCACCGACGCCTGCTGGCCGGCGAGGGGCAGTGACGTCGATGCAGGTCATCCCGGCCATCGACCTCGCGGGCGGGCGCTCGCGGGTCGTCTACTGGCCGGGCGCGTCGACCGGGGTCGGTGCCCCGACGGACCGGCCTGAGCGCATCGCCGAGCAGTTCGTGGCCCATGGCGCGCGGCTCATCCACCTCGTCGACTTCGATGGGGCGGTGAGCGGCGCCCCGGCGAACCTCGACGCGGTCGGAGCCATCGCGTCGCGCAGCGCCGTCCCGCTCCAGCTCGCCGGCGGTGTCGACACGCCCGAGGCGATCCAGCTGGCCTTCGCCGCGGGCGCGACGCGGGTGGTGCTCACGACGGCGATCGCCGACCGCCCCGACGACCTGCGGGCCTGCCTGGCCGTGGCCGGCGACTGGCTCGCGGTCGGGCTCGACCCGCGGCCCGAGCGGCTGGCCGCGTTCCCGTGGCGGCGGGCCACGCCACCGACCGTCGAAGGCCTCGTCGAGGAGCTCGTGGGGGCCGGGGTCCGGCGACTAGTCCTGACCCATGGCGGCACCTCGCCGGACCACGAGCGGGTGCGTTCGCTCGTTCGGTCGTACGATGCCGAGATCCTCGTCGCCGGCGGGGTCCGTGACCTCGACGGTCTGCGCCGCGTGCGCGAGACCGGCGTCGCCGGCGTCATCCTCGGAGAAGCCCTGCTCTCCGGTGCCATCGATCTTCCCGCAGCCCTGGAGGCCGCCGCATGACCCCCACACTCCCCCATCGCCTGTGCCTGCCGCTGGCAAGCCTGCTCGTCGTCGCCGCACTCGCCGCGTGCACGTCCACGGGTGGCGCCGCTTCGGAGGCACCGGCTTCGGCGTCGGCCGCTGCGGCCGCATCCGCGTCCGCGGCGCCCTGCCCGACCGCGCAGCCCGATCCGCTGCCCGCCGGCGAGACCCGGACGGTCACGATCGAGACGGACCTCGGATCCATGGAGCTCAAGATCGAGGCCGACCTGAGCCCGATCGCGGCCGGCAACTTCGTCGCCCTCGCAAGCTGCGGGTACTACGACGGCGTACCGTTCCATCGGGTCGTGCCCGAGTTCGTGATCCAGGGCGGCGATCCGACCGGGACCGGGACGGGTGGTCCCGGGTACACGATCAAGGACGAGGCGGTGAGCGGCACCTACGGCCGCGGGACCGTGGCCATGGCCCGGACTGCCGATCCGGACTCGGTCGGCTCGCAGTTCTTCATCGTCCTGAGCGAGAAGGCCACCGACGCCCTCAGCTACTACAACACCTACCAGATCATCGGATCGGTGACGTCCGGCATGGAGACGGCGGACAAGATCGTCGTCGAGGCCAAGGGCAAGGAGCTCCCGGCCGATCCCGTGATCATGACCAGCGTCACCGTCGCCAACCCCTGAGCCAGAGGAGTCCTGCCCATGACCCGCGCCACCATCGCCACCGAGAAGGGCGACATCGAGATCGAGCTCTTCGACGAAAGCGCGCCCAAGGCGACCGCGAACTTCATCGCGCTCGCCAATAAGGGCTTCTATGACGACGTCATCTTCCACCGCGTCATCCCGGGCTTCGTCATCCAGGCGGGCGACGGCCAATACGGCAAGAAATCCGCACTCGAGGCCGGGCGCGTCGGGACGGGCGGGCCCGGCTACAAGTTCGAGGACGAGCCGATCAAGGGCGACTACCAGCGCGGCGCCCTGGCGATGGCCAACGCCGGGCCGAACACCAACGGCAGCCAGTTCTTCATCTGCACGGACGATCTGACCGGCAAGCTGCCGAAGAACTACACGCTCTTCGGGCAGGTCACCAAGGGCCTCGACGTGGTCGACCAGATCGTGTCCGCCCCGCGCAATAGCCGCGATCTACCCGACGATCCGGTGGCGATGACCGCGGTCACGATCCACGCCGACTGAGGGCTCGAAACCGTTCAGCGGCCTCGGCGAACGGGAAGGTTAAGGAATTTACACCGTTCCGTATGCCAAAACCCTTGGAAAACGGCCCCCGCCAAGGTAGGATATCGATGCTGCTCAGTCAGCCAAGCTGCCCCAGCGTCAAGGTCATGGGTAGGTAGGGTCAGGGTAGTCGGTGCAGCCGACGTGATAGATGCTCTTGACGCGTGGCAGAAGTGTCCGGTCAAACGGACTCCTTCACCGGGACAGCATCGAGGCGGCTCCTTCGGGAGCCGCCTCGACCTTTATCCGGCGCCGATCATCCGCTGATCCGTCGTCGGTCCTCTCCGGGTCGCTCGGGCCCCGTCAGGCCTCGCGAGCGCCCTCCACGAGCCCCAGCCGATAGGCCATCGCCGCGGCCTCGCCACGGCTCGTCACGTCGAGCTTGCCCAGGATGTTCGAGACGTGGACGCCGGCCGTGTTCGTGCTGATGAACAGCTCGTCGGCGATCTGGCGGTTCGTCCGGCCCAGCGCGACGAGCCCGAGCACTTCGCGCTCCCGGGCGGTGAGACCGAGGTGGGTGGCACCGTCCGCGTCGTCCTCGGCGAGCGTGTCCGCCGACGCTGAAGCTGAACCTCCCGACGCCTCGGCCTCGTCGCCGACATCGAGGCGCGCCCGAGCCGCGAGCGCATCGATCTCTCCTCGGAGCGGCACGGCACCGAGCTGGTCGGCGATCGACCAGGCGGTCTGCAGCGCGACGGTCGCCGCCGAGCGGTCGCCCCGGGCGGCAAGGTGCGCCTCCGCCTCGCGCCAATGCAGGTACGCGGTCATGGCCGGGTGCGCGACGGGCTGCCAGGCCGTGATCGCGGAACGCCAGACGTCGGGATCCGGAGCGCGATGGAGCCGGGTGCCCTCTGCCTCGGACCAGCCGAGCCAGGCCTCGGACAGCCACCCATACACCGGCCGCTCGACGATCACCGCCGCGTGGCGCCCGCGGATCGCGACCAGGAGGCGGTCGCCAGCCTCGACCGCCCTGGCCTCGTCATCAGGCGCCCGACGCACCCGCGCGTGCTCCGCTTGGTCAGCCGCGGCGCGGATGCCGAGCCCATACATCTCGCCGAGCCGAACCTCGGGCGAGAAGTCGATCAAGGGGATGGCCGCGAGCAGGCGCTGCAGTGCGTCGTCGGGCCGCCCCTCCCACAGCGCGAGCTCGGCGAGGCTCGTCTCGACCGGACAGATGAATTGGATATCCGTGGCTCGGGCCGCGAGCGGGGCGAGCGGCGCGAGTCGCTGTGCTGCCTCGTCGAAACGGCCCCGGACCATGGCCAGCCGCGCCGCCATCTCGGGGACGAGGATCGCGTTGATGCCGATCGGCCCGACGTCCTCGGCCCGCCGGATGAGTCGCTCGCTCTGCTCCCAGTGGCCCAGACGGTACTGATAGTCGGCTTCGCCGCACAGCATGTGCGTGCCGAAGAAGCGCAACAGGCCCAGGCGCTCGACGGTGGCGACGCCGAGGCTGGCCGTCTCGATGGCGGCCTCGAGCTGGCCGGCGGTCTCGAGGACCCAGGTCTTGTTCGCGTAGGCCCGGCCGATGTCGTCGACGACCCCGAGCTCCTCGGCGATCGCCAGGGACGCATCGAGATCGGCGAGCCCGCCATCCACGTCGCCCTCGATCGCCCGGCTGTGACCGCGGGTGTTGAGGGCGTGGCCCTCGATCTCGCGCGCTCCGGAGGCGCGGGCCACCGCGAGGGCCTCCTCCGCCAGGACCAGGGCCTCGGCGAATCGCGCCCCGAGCATGCGGATCTGGGCCAGGCCGGCCACGGCCCGGGCCCGGGCCGCGGACGGGGGCTCTGCCGGGATGCTGTCCACGGCCGTCCGATAGGCATCGTTGGCCAGGTGGCCCTGCCCGGCGACCCAGGCGTAGCGACCGAGGCGCTCGTACAGGAGGCCGCGCTCGATCGGGTCCGCCCCGGGATCGGCCTCGACGAGGGCGATCGCCGCCCGGATGTGGATGACGGCTCGAGCCGCGTCGTGGTACCGCGCGACGCCAGCCAATCTCGCCAGGAGGGAGACGCGGTCGCGCCCGACCCGCTGCTCCGCGTCGGGTACCTGATCCCAGAGGTCGATCGCTCGTTCGTAGTGCCCGACGGCTTCGGGGAAGGCGTAGCGGGACTCGGCGGCCATCCCGGCCGTGACGGCCGTCTCGAGCGCGCGGCCGAGGTCATGGGCCGCGAACCAGTGGTAGCTGAGCTCGGCGGCATAGACGGCGTCGCCCCCGGCCCTGGCCTCCAGCGTTCGGGCGAACGCCGAATGCAGACGGGTCCGCTCACCCGGCAACAGGTCGTCGTAGACGGCTTCCTGGAGGAGGGCGTGGCGGAATACATAGCGCTCGGCCGGACCGCTGGGGTCGGGCACGAGGACCTGACGACCCACGCTCTCGCGCAGGGCGACATAGAGCGCATCTTCATCGAGCTCGGCCGCGGCGGCGAGCAGGGACGGGTCCACGCGCTGGCCGGCGGCCGACGCGATGCGCAGGAACTCCTGGGTCGTCTCCGCGAGCCCCGCGATCCGGCCGAGGAGCACGTCACGCAAGGTCGGCGGGAGCTCGCCATCGATGGCGTCGCCAGTCGCGACGAGGAGCTCCTCGGCGAAGAACGCGTTGCCCCCGGATCGAGCGTGGATGGACTCGATGAGCGCGCCGTCGAGGTCGTGCCCGGCGATCGCCCGCAGCTGCGCCGCCGCCTCGGTGGCCTCGAACGGATGGAGCTCGATTCGCTCGACGAGGCCGGTCCGGCCGAGCTCGGCGAGGAACGGCAGGAGCGGATGGCGTCGATGGAGCTCGTCGGATCGGTAGGTCATGACCAGTGCGACCGGGATGTCCCGCAGGTTGCGGACGAGGAACCCGAGCAAGTCGCGCGTGGACTGGTCGGACCAATGCAGGTCCTCGGCGACGAGCACGACCGGTGCACGCTGGGCCAGGCGTTCGAGGACTCCGAGCATGAGCTCGAAGAGCCGACCCTGGGCAGAGCCGATCCCGAGGCCGGTCTCCTGACCATCGGCAGCCGGGCCAAGGTCGGGGATCAGCCGGGCCAGCTCCGGGCGCGCCGGACCCAGGATCGCGTCCACGTCGTCGACATCGCCACGCCGGACCAGGCCGCGCAGGGCTTCGACCACGGGCGCATACGGCAGCGCGCCGTCACCGAGCTCGACGCAACCGCCGAAGAGGACGACGCAACCTGCATCACGGGCCCCGTCGGCGAACTCCGTCACGAGGCGGGTCTTGCCGACGCCGGCTTCGCCGGCGACCACCACCGACCGGCTGATCCCGGATCGGATCCCGGTCACCAGCTCGTGGAGTCGATCGAGTTCGCTCGCCCGACCGATGAGGACCGGACTCGAGACGCGGACCGCCATGCGGTCGATTATCAGGCTATCGGGCAGCGCCGCCCGAGCCGGTACCGCCTGGATCGAGATCGCGACCGCCGCGAGCGGATGCGGTAGCACCACCGTCAGGCGGTCGCCATCGGGTGCACGACGCCGCGCAAGCGGCGGAGGGTCGGCCGATGCCACCGAGACGGGCGGTGGTCGGCGTCGCGCCGAGCTGCGCGGATGAGCTGGCGAAGCTCGGCGTCGCGCCGGGCGTCGTCCATCTTCCAGCGGGCTGCGATCTCGATCGAATAGGCATCCATCGGTGGGATCTCCTGGTTTGCCGCCACGGGAGCGGGTCACCATCCACCATGGACATAACGATCCGACCTGCCATCACCAGGCATCGCTATTCGCTGCGACGAGGCTCTTCATTCGCCGACGTGTCGGCGGGGCTCAGGCCCGCGCGATGCCCAGCAGCCGATCGAACTCGGCGCGCACGATGCCGTAGCACTCGCAGGAAGCGCGTTCGAGGCCGGCCCGATCGAGGACGCGCATGTGGCCACGAACGTAGGAGACCAATCCGCGGTCGGCCAGGTCACCCACCGCGATCCCGACGCTTTGGCGCGCCACGCCGAGCATGAACGCGAGGAACTCCTGCGTCAGGTAGAAGGCGTCGGATTCGGCTCGGTCCTGCGTCGCCAGCAGCCACCGAGCGGCACGCATCGAGATCGGGTGGATCCCATTGCACGCGGCGTTCTGCGCGGCCTGGACGAAGAAGGCCTGCGAATACGTCCGCAGGAGGGCGCTCAACCGTGAGTCCGGCAGGAGGGCCTTCTCCAGCCGCTTGGCCGGGATCCGGATCGATCGCCCACTGAGCTGTGCCATCAGGTGGAAGGGCGAGCTTTCGGCCCCGAGGAAGATCGGCAGACCGATCATCCCTTCGTTCCCGACGGTCGCGACTTCAGCGCCAAGGCCTCTGGACATCAGCGCGACGACGGAGACCATCCCGCTCGTCGGGAAGTAGGCGAATTCGAGCGGCTCGCCCGGACGGGCCAGGATGTCCCCCCGGGCAAGGCTGATCTCCTCGAGCCACGGCTCGAGAGAAGCAAGGTCCTCCTCCGAGAGGGCGGCCAGAAGGTGGTTCTGTTGGAGACGACTGATGCCCACGTTCCGATGACCCTGCGATCATTGGTGTGTATGCCAGATTACTGGCAGACGAGGATCGGCGCGAGGCGGACCATCTTTGGGAACACCTCCACGCCAGCCTGGGGAATGGCGCGCCGCAAGAGAGCCGGTCTTCCGGCTCTCTTGCTCGTTCTGGCACGGCTTGTCGCCGGGCGTACGCTGTTTACAGCCTTCGGTCCCGGGCAGCGCCGCGGACTCCATCTTTCCCCCAGGCTGGAAGCCGATCGTGCGCCCCGGGGCTCGGAGGCTCGATCCTCTGCACAGGCCCTCCTGATCCGGCCATCTCGCCGAGCATGCGCGAGACCGACACCGCTCAGACGGTCGGCCGGCCACCCGTGAAGACGGACCTCCCACCCGGAAGGAGCCCGAGCCATGTCACTCGCCCGCGTCCAGTTCTTCTCCGTCTCGCTCGACGGTTTTGGCACCGGTGTCCCGCAGAGCCTGGAAGCACCGTTCGGCCACGCCGGCGAACGGCTGCACGAATGGATGCTCGAGACCGGGTGGTGGCACGAGATGGTCGGCCAGCCCGGCGGCAGCCGTGGCCTCGACGACACCTTCCTGCGGCTGCACGATACCGGGGTCGGCGCCGAGATCATGGGTGCCAGAAAGTTCGGCCCGCCCGGATGGCGTGAAGACCCGGACTGGAAGGGCTGGTGGGGTCCGAACCCGCCATTCCACAGCCCGGTCTTCGTCCTCACCCACCACACGCGCCCGCCGATCGAGATGGAGGGTGGCACGACCTTCCACTTCATCGACGCTCCGCCGGCCGACGCGCTCGCGACCGCCCGCGAGGCTGCCCGCGGCCAGGACGTCCGCATCGGAGGGGGCGTCACGATGCTCCGCGAATTCCTTGCGGCAGGGCTCGTCGACCACATGCACATCGTCGTGGTCCCGATCCTGCTCGGCCGGGGCGAACGACTGTGGGACGGACTGGAGGGCCTCGAGAAGGACTACGCGATCGAGGCCACCACCTCGCCCAGCGGCGTCACGCATGTGATCTTCACGCGCGCCGGTGGCTGACCGCGTCGCGCTCCGACGGTAGGGCCGAGCGCGCCCACCGGGTATCATCGGCGTCCGCGCGCCTGTAGCTCAGTGGATAGAGCGTTGGGTTCCGGACCCAAAGGTCGCAGGTTCGAGTCCTGTCGGGCGCGCCATTTCAACCTTTTCGGGCAGAGCCAGCGCCAAACCGTGCGCGTAGGCCGCCTGGGTCAGCCGGACACCCACGATCACCGGGCCGGCGACCGTGATCCGGTCGTAGATGGCGTGCATCAGATCGCGCATTGTTCCGGCCGTCATGCGGCAACCTGCACGTCCGCCACGCGCTCGTCGGCGATGATCCGCCCGTCACGCATCCGGATGATCCGGTCGCAGGCGGCGCCAACCTCCTGGTCGTGCGTGACGATGAGCACGGTCTGCCCGCGCTCACGGTTGAAGCGACGGAGCAGGCCCAGGACTTCCGCGGCCCGGGATGAATCCAGGTTGCCCGTCGGCTCATCACCGAGGATCAGCTTCGGGTCGTTCACGAGGGCACGGGCGATGGCCACGCGCTGCTGCTCGCCCCCTGACAACTCCATCGGCCGGTGCCCCGCTCGCTCGGCAAGGCCGACCGACGCCAGCGAGGCGCGCGCAGCCACACGGGCTGCCGAACCGGACGTCCCGGCATACTCGGCGGCGAGGGCCACGTTCTCCTCGGCGGTGAGCGTCGGGACCAGGTTGAAGGACTGGAACACGAAGCCCATCGATCGAGCCCGGATGGACGTTCGCTCGCCGTCCGAGAGGGTCGTCGCATCGACCCCATCGATGCGCAGGGTCGGGGCCGGGCCGTCGTCGGTATCCGGCGCGTGGAGCAGCCCGAGCAGGTGCATGAGCGTGCTCTTGCCGGAGCCTGACGGCCCCATGATCGCCACCATCTCGCCGGCGGCGATGCTGACGTCAACACCCTGCAGGGCATCGATGCCGGTCCGGCGCGACAGCCGGTAGGTCTTGCGCAGGTCGGTCGCTTCGATCAGGTTCATCGTTCGCTCCTTCGTCGTTCGGTCGTTGGTCATTCGTAGCGCAGGGCCGACACCGGGTCGAGCCGTGCGGCAGTCCAGGCCGGGATGATCCCGGCCACCATCCCGAGGATCGTGCTGAAGCCGACCGCGAACGCCGCGGTCTGTGCGGTGAGGTCGAAGAGGACGGTGCCGCTCGATCGGCCGGCCTCGTTGACCAGGACGACGACCGCAGCGCCCAGGCCGAGCCCGATCAGGCCGCCCAGCAGCCCGATGACCCCGGCCTCGGCGACGAGCTCGCGGACGATGCGTCGCCGGGAGCCGCCGATGGCCCGCCGGATGCCGATCTCGCGGGTCCGCTCGGCCACGCTCATGGCCATCGTGTTGATCACCGACAGGCCGCCCACGATGAGGCTGATGGCGGCCACCCCGATGATGATCGCGTTGAAGATCACGGTCGTGGCGCCGACCGTCTCGGAGAACTCGGCGCCGGTCATGGTCGCGCTGTTCTCGACCGCGGCCTCGATCGCCGCGGCCACCGTCGTCGGGTCGGCACCGACTTCGGGGAAGACGACGATCTGGTTGGCCAGCTCGTCCGCCTGGAGCGACTCGGCGACGAGTGGGGGCAGGTCGCCCAGGTACAGCGCCTGGGCCGTCGAGAGCGGGATGAAGCCGTTCGTGTCGGGCGAGCTGAGGGTGGGTTGCAGGGTCCCAAGGACCTCGAAGGACTCGCCTCGGATGTCGACCGTCCCGCCGGCGACGACGCCGTACTTGCGGGCGATGGTCGACCCCAGGACCACGACGTTGCCGGTGTCCTCGGCGATGAGCTGGCGTCCCGTGGCCAGCTCGAGTGTGAACGTCTCGAACCCGGCGTCGGCGCCCGGGATGGTCCCGACCAGGAAGTCCGGCGCGCCGAACCCGATAGCGGGATCGGGGTCCCACGGGATCTCGACCTTGGGCTGGACGGCACCGACGCCGTCGAGGCCGGCGATGATCTCGACGTCGTCGAGGCGCATCGGCGACGAGCCGAAGGCCATGCCGTCGGTGACGACGATCTTGTCGGCGAAGTATTCGCTGCCCATGCCGACGAGGCCGTTGATCTGGTTGGCCAGCGAACTGAACACCACGAGTGCCCAGATGCCGATGGTGATGCCGGTGATGGTCAGGCTCGTGCGCAGCTTGCGCCGCGAGAGCTCTCGGAGGATTCGCATGACTACTCTGCTTTCAGGCTGAAGGGGGGATAGCGGTCGGTCACGAGCAGGAACGCGTAGGCGTTCACGCGCAGGCTCCACCGCCCGACGCCGACCACGTAGTTGAAGAGCGGCTGGGGATAACGCCCGGTCATGAGGATCGCGAACCAGGCGATCACGATGGCGAGGGCCGCTCCGATGATCAGGACGATCAGCGCGACGTAATGGGGGATCGCCAGGAACCACTTGACCAGTGGAAGCCAGCGGTTCAGGTCGCGATCGACCTCTGGATACTCGATCTCGAGGTGCACCGATTGCTCCTCGACAGTGGACGGATATCGGTCCGTGAGCAGGGCCACGTAGGCACCGACGCGGGCGCCGAAGCGGGTCAGCTCCCGTGCGAAGTCGAACCACCAGCGCGGGTAGCGCATGCGGATGACGATCATCAGCGCCGTGGCGAAAGCCAAGCCAGCGAGCAGTCCACCGCCGGCTCCGACAATTTGCTCACCGGCTGCGGTGACCATCATGTGGGTCCCGCTCCCCGTGATCACTCCGAGCACGATGGCAATCGGTATGACCCAGATCAGGCGAAAGAAGGTCGTAACCCGATCAAGGCGTTCGGGGTAGTCAATGGTCAGACGAGCCGCGTACGGCCCCACTGGCATCGCTGGCGCCGTCACGACGCCACACTCGCCCGCGTCAGCGCGGCCAGCGCGCCGCGGTCGCTGATGCTGATGATGACCTTGCCCCGGGCACGTCCGAGTTCCAGGTAGCGGATCGCCTCGGCTGCTTGGTCGAGGCGGTAGGTCCGGTCGATGACCGGCACGATCTTTCCGTCGTCTGTCAGCTGCGCAAGGACGAGCAGGTCGGCACTGCTCGGAGCGGTCGTGAACGAGACGATCCTGTGGCTCGTGAACCGCGTCAGCACCACGGCAGCCAGGATGTGACCGATCGGCCCCACCCAGCGGTTGGTACCCACGTATGACAGCAACAGCGTGCCCGTCGCGGTCAGCGCGCGTCGTCGAGCCGACAGTGAGTGGTTGCCCACAAGGTCCAGGATGACGTCATACCGACTGGCTGACTCCGTGAAGTCCTCGCTGGTGTAGTCGATGACGTGGTCGGCGCCGAGTGATCGAACCATCTCGACGTTCGGGCCGCTGGTCACCGCGGTCACCTCGGCGCCCAGGACCTTGGCGATCTGCACCGCATAGGTGCCGACGCCGCCCGAGGCCCCATTGATCAGAACCCGCTGCCCGGGCTGGACCTGTCCGGCATCGCGAAGCCCCTGGAGTGCGGTGAGCGCGGCCAGCGGCATCGCGGCGGCCTGTTGGAAGCTGAGGCTCGACGGCTTGGCCGCCAGGGCGGTGTCCGGCGCCGCGACGTACTCCGCGATCGCGCCGGGGACGCTCCCGTACACCTCGTCGCCGGGGCGGAAGGCGGTCACCAAACTGCCTACCGCCGCCACACGACCGGCGAGGTCCGTGCCCGCGACGGCGAACTGGGGTCGACGCGGGCTAAAGCCGAGTCCGGAGCCCGCGGCGCGCATCAGATAGGGGCGGCCGCGCAGGATGAGCCGGTCGGCGGTGTTGACCGACGCGGCATGCACGCGCACCAGCACGTCGTGGTCGCCGATCGTGGGCTGGTCGATGTCGCGCAGCTGCAGGTCATCGGGTGAGCCATAGGTTGGTTGAACGATTGCCTTCATGGTGGTCTCCTGCTAATGTACGGCGTACATCGCCAATACGGCGTACATTAGATGTACAGCGTACATACGTCAAGACCCAGGTGCCGAGAGGGATGCAAATGGTTGTCAAGCAACGATCGAGGACCAGACGACGAGTCCCACTCAGCCGGCAGCGAGTGCTCCGAACGGCCATCAAGCTCGCTGATGAAGGCGGAATCGAGTCGCTCAGCATGCGGAACGTCGCCCAGGAGCTGGGGGTATACCCCATGGCGCTCTACAACCACTTCGCGAACAAGGACGATCTGCTCGACGCGATGGTCGACGTGATGTACGAGGAGATCGACGTCACCGCCGGAGGGTCAGACTGGAAAGGGGCGATGCGTCAGCAAGCCAACTCGATCCGCGAAGTGCTCGCGCGTCACCGCTGGGCGCTGGGGGTGATCCAGTCCCGCGTCCATCCAGGCCCGGGCAACATGCGATACCACGACGGGGTGATACGGGCGTTGCGGCAGGCTGGCTTCTCCGTCGCGATGGCCGTTCACGCCTTCACCCTGCTCGACAGCTTCATCTTCGGCTTCGCGCTGCAAGAGCAGACCCTGCCCTTCGAAAGCACGGACCAGGTCGACAAGTTGGCGATCGAGATTCTCAGCCAGTTCCCCGCTGACGACTATCCCTACCTCGCTGAGTCCGTTGCCGAGCACGTGGGCAAGGCCGGCTACGACTTCGCCAGCGAGTTCGACTTCGGTCTCGATCTGATCCTCGCCGGTCTGGACAGCCTCCGGGCGTCGCCCGACCGTGCCGATCCCATCGGCACGGCCTGACTGCGGAGCGAGAGTGGTTGGCGCATAGTCCGGCTTGAGCGAGCGATGGGCACTCGGGGTCGCGCGCGGGGGCTCAGCCTGCATTCAAGAGATCACGCTGGCTCCAGGCTCGGGACGACGAGCCAACCAAGGGCGCGGCCCGAATAGATCAGCTGCTCGGTCGTCAGTCCCGACCGCGCTCGTAGGTCGGCGAGGTGCCGCTTGACGGTGCTGGGCCTGATACCCACGAGTTCGGCCGCGTCGTGGACCGACCCGCCGGCGGCGACGTAGGCGGCAAGCACGTCCATCTGGCGCCGCGTCGCCTGCGGCGGAAGCACCCCGCGCTGGTACCCGTCCCTCATGCCAGCCGCCTAGCAGCGGCCAGCCACTCGTCGCGCCCCTCGATCGGGATGGTGTAGGTTGAAATCGCGCGTCCAACACCTGTCGGGCGCGCCACGAACACTCGCATTCGTTCGCTTCATTGGGATGTCCCTGACCTCGACCGCAGAGCGAACACCGTCGAGCCAGGCAAGTAACGATCGGGCGCCCGCCGCGTCATCATGGCAATGCCGTCCGCCGTCGGCGGACGGGTCCGGCCGAGGCGCCCATGGAGACCACGCCATTCCAGATCGGGCGACACCTGGTCGTCGCCATCGCGGTCGGAGTGCTCGCCCCGTTCACGCTGTGGGCGTGGCCGTTCGCCATCGCAACCGGGATCGTCATCGGCACCGCCGACGTCGAGAAGCGTCACGGCCTGACCGCGGCACGCTCGACGCGGTTCGTCCGCGTCGCCGCCGTAACCGGTGGCGTCCTGGCGATGTTCGTCGCGGGCGCGTTCGTCGGCGGCATCATCGCCTTCCTGGTCGCCGCCCTCGCCGTCTTCTCGGAGCGGATCGCGGCCGATGCTTCGCCGACCGACCGTAACCTTGCCCGGATCCTGCTGCTCGTCGGCGGCGCACTTGGCTGGATCGTTCTGGGTGTCGCCCTCGGGTTCCAACTGAACGTTCGGATCGGGGCTTGAGCCTCGCAGTACCCGTCCCTCACGCGAGTCGCCTGGCTGCCGCGGCAATCCACTCATCGCGGCCCTCGATCGGCATCCGGTAGGCTGTTAGCGCGCGTCCAACACCTGTCGGGCGCGCCATTCCACCCTTTCGAGCAGCGCCAGCACCAAACCGTGCGCGTGGGCCGCCTGGGTCAGCCGACACCCATGATCCCGGGCTGCGACCGTGATCCGGTCGTAGATGGCGTGCATCAGATCGCGCATTGTTCCGGCCGTCATGCGGCAACCTGCACGTCCGCCACGCGCTCGTCGGCGATGACCCGCCCGTCACGCATCCGGATGATCCGGTCGCAGGCGGCACCAACCTCCTGGTCGTGCGTGACGATGAGCACGGTCTGCCCGCGCTCACGGTTGAAGCGACGGAGCAGGCCCAGGACTTCCGCGGCCCGGGACGAATCGAGGTTGCCCGTCGGCTCATCACCGAGGATCAGCTTCGGGTCGTTCACGAGGGCACGGGCGATGGCCACGCGCTGCTGCTCGCCCCCTGACAACTCCATCGGCCGGTGCCCCGCTCGCTCGGCAAGGCCGACCGACGCCAGCGAGGCGCGCGCAGCCACACGGGCTGCCGAACCGGACGTCCCGGCATACTCGGCGGCGAGGGCCACGTTCTCCTCGGCGGTGAGCGTCGGGACCAGGTTGAAGGACTGGAACACGAAGCCCATCGATCGAGCCCGGATGGACGTTCGCTCGCCGTCCGAGAGGGTCGTCGCATCGACCCCATCGATGCGCAGGGTCGGGGCCGGGCCGTCGTCGGTATCCGGCGCGTGGAGCAGCCCGAGCAGGTGCATGAGCGTGCTCTTGCCGGAGCCTGACGGCCCCATGATCGCCACCATCTCGCCGGCGGCGATGCTGACGTCAACACCCTGCAGGGCATCGATGCTGGTCCGGCGCGACAGCCGGTAGGTCTTGCGCAGGTCGGTCGCTTCGATCAGGTTCATCGTTCGCTCCTTCGTCGTTCGGTCGTTGGTCATTCGTAGCGCAGGGCCGACACCGGGTCGAGCCGTGCGGCAGTCCAGGCCGGGATGATCCCGGCCACCATCCCGAGGATCGTGCTGAAGCCGACCGCGAACGCCGCGGTCTGTGCGGTGAGGTCGAAGAGGACGGTGCCGCTCGATCGGCCGGCCTCGTTGACCAGGACGACGACCGCAGCGCCCAGGCCGAGCCCGATCAGGCCGCCCAGCAGCCCGATGACCCCGGCCTCGGCGACGAGCTCGCGGACGATGCGTCGCCGGGAGCCGCCGATGGCCCGCCGGATGCCGATCTCGCGGGTCCGCTCGGCCACGCTCATGGCCATCGTGTTGATCACCGACAGGCCGCCCACGATGAGGCTGATGGCGGCCACCCCGATGATGATCGCGTTGAAGATCACGGTCGTGGCGCCGACCGTCTCGGAGAACTCGGCGCCGGTCATGGTCGCGCTGTTCTCGACCGCGGCCTCGATCGCCGCGGCCACCGTCGTCGGGTCGGCACCGACTTCGGGGAAGACGACGATCTGGTTGGCCAGCTCGTCCGCCTGGAGCGACTCGGCGACGAGTGGGGGCAGGTCGCCCAGGTACAGCGCCTGGGCCGTCGAGAGCGGGATGAAGCCGTTCGTGTCGGGCGAGCTGAGGGTGGGTTGCAGGGTCCCAAGGACCTCGAAGGACTCGCCTCGGATGTCGACCGTCCCGCCGGCGACGACGCCGTACTTGCGGGCGATGGTCGACCCCAGGACCACGACGTTGCCGGTGTCCTCGGCGATGAGCTGGCGTCCCGTGGCCAGCTCGAGTGTGAACGTCTCGAACCCGGCGTCGGCGCCCGGGATGGTCCCGACCAGGAAGTCCGGCGCGCCGAACCCGATAGCGGGATCGGGGTCCCACGGGATCTCGACCTTGGGCTGGACGGCACCGACGCCGTCGAGGCCGGCGATGATCTCGACGTCGTCGAGGCGCATCGGCGACGAGCCGAAGGCCATGCCGTCGGTGACGACGATCTTGTCGGCGAAGTATTCGCTGCCCATGCCGACGAGGCCGTTGATCTGGTTGGCCAGCGAACTGAACACCACGAGTGCCCAGATGCCGATGGTGATGCCGGTGATGGTCAGGCTCGTGCGCAGCTTGCGCCGCGAGAGCTCTCGGAGGATTCGCATGACTACCCTGCTTTCAGGCTGAAGGGGGGATAGCGGTCGGTCACGAGCAGGAACGCGTAGGCGTTCACGCGCAGGCTCCACCGCCCGACGCCGACCACGTAGTTGAAGAGCGGCTGGGGATAACGCCCGGTCATGAGGATCGCGAACCAGGCGATCACGATGGCGAGGGCCGCTCCGATGATCAGGACGATCAGCGCGACGTAATGGGGGATCGCCAGGAACCACTTGACCAGTGGAAGCCAGCGGTTCAGGTCGCGATCGACCTCTGGATACTCGATCTCGAGGTGCACCGATTGCTCCTCGACAGTGGACGGATATCGGTCCGTGAGCAGGGCCACGTAGGCACCGACGCGGGCGCCGAAGCGGGTCAGCTCCCGTGCGAAGTCGAACCACCAGCGCGGGTAGCGCATGCGGATGACGATCATCAGCGCCGTGGCGAAAGCCAAGCCAGCGAGCAGTCCACCGCCGGCTCCGACAATTTGCTCACCGGCTGCGGTGACCATCATGTGGGTCCCGCTCCCCGTGATCACTCCGAGCACGATGGCAATCGGTATGACCCAGATCAGGCGAAAGAAGGTCGTAACCCGATCAAGGCGTTCGGGGTAGTCAATGGTCAGACGAGCCGCGTACGGCCCCACTGGCATCGCTGGCGCCGTCACGACGCCACACTCGCCCGCGTCAGCGCGGCCAGCGCGCCGCGGTCGCTGATGCTGATGATGACCTTGCCCCGGGCACGTCCGAGTTCCAGGTAGCGGATCGCCTCGGCTGCTTGGTCGAGGCGGTAGGTCCGGTCGATGACCGGCACGATCTTTCCGTCGTCTGTCAGCTGCGCAAGGACGAGCAGGTCGGCACTGCTCGGAGCGGTCGTGAACGAGACGATCCTGTGGCTCGTGAACCGCGTCAGCACCATGGCAGCCAGGATGTGACCGATCGGCCCCACCCAGCGGTTGGTACCGACGTATGACAGCAACAGCGTGCCCGTCGCGGTCAGCGCGCGTCGTCGAGCCGACAGTGAGTGGTTGCCCACAAGGTCCAGGATGACGTCATACCGACTGGCTGACTCCGTGAAGTCCTCGCTGGTGTAGTCGATGACGTGGTCGGCGCCGAGTGATCGAACCATCTCGACGTTCGGGCCGCTGGTCACCGCGGTCACCTCGGCGCCCAGGACCTTGGCGATCTGCACCGCATAGGTGCCGACGCCGCCCGAGGCCCCATTGATCAGAACCCGCTGCCCGGGCTGGACCTGTCCGGCATCGCGAAGCCCCTGGAGTGCGGTGAGCGCGGCCAGCGGCATCGCGGCGGCCTGTTGGAAGCTGAGGCTCGACGGCTTGGCCGCCAGGGCGGTGTCCGGCGCCGCGACGTACTCCGCGATCGCGCCGGGGACGCTCCCGTACACCTCGTCGCCGGGGCGGAAGGCGGTCACCAAACTGCCTACCGCCGCCACACGACCGGCGAGGTCCGTGCCCGCGACGGCGAACTGGGGTCGACGCGGGCTAAAGCCGAGTCCGGAGCCCGCGGCGCGCATCAGATAGGGGCGGCCGCGCAGGATGAGCCGGTCGGCGGTGTTGACCGACGCGGCATGCACGCGCACCAGCACGTCGTGGTCGCCGATCGTGGGCTGGTCGATGTCGCGCAGCTGCAGGTCATCGGGTGAGCCATAGGTTGGTTGAACGATTGCCTTCATGGTGGTCTCCTGCTAATGTACGGCGTACATCGCCAATACGGCGTACATTAGATGTACAGCGTACATACGTCAAGACCCAGGTGCCGAGAGGGATGCAAATGTTTGTCAAGCAACGATCGAGGACCAGACGACGAGTCCCACTCAGCCGGCAGCGAGTGCTCCGAACGGCCATCAAGCTCGCTGATGAAGGCGGAATCGAGTCGCTCAGCATGCGGAACGTCGCCCAGGAGCTGGGGGTATACCCCATGGCGCTCTACAACCACTTCGCGAACAAGGACGATCTGCTCGACGCGATGGTCGACGTGATGTACGAGGAGATCGACGTCACCGCCGGAGGGTCAGACTGGAAAGGGGCGATGCGTCAGCAAGCCAACTCGATCCGCGAAGTGCTCGCGCGTCACCGCTGGGCGCTGGGGGTGATCCAGTCCCGCGTCCATCCAGGCCCGGGCAACATGCGATACCACGACATGGTGATACGGGCGTTGCGGCAGGCTGGCTTCTCCGTCGCGATGGCCGTTCACGCCTTCACCCTGCTCGACAGCTTCATCTTCGGCTTCGCGCTGCAAGAGCAGACCCTGCCCTTCGAAAGCACGGACCAGGTCGACAAGTTGGCGATCGAGATTCTCAGCCAGTTCCCCGCTGACGACTATCCCTACCTCGCTGAGTCCGTTGCCGAGCACGTGGGCAAGGCCGGCTACGACTTCGCCAGCGAGTTCGACTTCGGTCTCGATCTGATCCTCGCCGGTCTGGACAGCCTCCGGGCGTCGCCCGACCGTGCCGATCCCATCGGCACGGCCTGACTGCGGAGCGAGAGTGGTTGGCGCATAGTCCGGCTTGAGCGAGCGATGGGCACTCGGGGTCGCGCGCGGGGGCTCAGCCTGCATTCAAGAGATCACGCTGGCTCCAGGCTCGGGACGACGAGCCAACCAAGGGCGCGGCCCGAATAGATCAGCTGCTCGGTCGTCAGTCCCGACCGCGCTCGTAGGTCGGCGAGGTGCCGCTTGACGGTGCTGGGCCTGATACCCACGAGTTCGGCCGCGTCGTGGACCGACCCGCCGGCGGCGACGTAGGCGGCAAGCACGTCCATCTGGCGCCGCGTCGCCTGCGGCGGAAGCACCCCGCGCTGGTACCCGTCCCTCATGCCAGCCGCCTAGCAGCGGCCAGCCACTCGTCGCGCCCCTCGATCGGGATGGTGTAGGTTGAAATCGCGCGTCCAACACCTGTCGGGCGCGCCAGTCCAACCTTTCCCGGCGGCCGCGCCCGCGCTCGAGGACCCGTCGAGCGACGAGGTGTTGGCGACCGAAGATGGTCAGACGCGCCCTACGATGTGCCACGAGAGTCTCCTGCCTGGCTTGGTGCTCGACACCCCAAACCCTGCGGCGGGACTCTCGTCTGTCAACAACGTGTGTGGGGACTACAGCTAGGCGGCCGACTCTGGTTCGCCCGAGAGCTGCAGCCCCGCTCGGTCGGGCCTGACATGTGGGCCGGCCTCCGCTCGCCACCCCGGTTCGGCGTGCTCGAGCGTGGCGATGAGAGCTTCGTCGACGCACACCCCAACCCCGGGCTGGTCGCCGAGCACGATCCCACCGTCGGCATACTCCTGGTCGATCGAAACGCCGAACGGCGAACCGACGTCCTGGATCTCGGCGGACAAGTGATTTGGCACTGCCGCGGCAGCGTGAGCGACCGCGGCGTTCGCCGTGAGGCCCACCGGGCTGACTGGCAGGTCTCGGCTGTGTGCCGCGATGGACACGCGCAGAAAGTGCGTCACACCCCAGGTTGCGGCAGCTTGAACGACGTCGATGCCGCCCGCGTCGAAATGCGGTCGATATTGTTCCAGGCCAGTGAGGTTCTCTCCGGTAGCGACCGCAGCGCGTACTGAAGCGCTCAACCTCGCATGACCCTCTGCGTCCCAGCGGCGCATGGGTTCCTCGATCCAGACGAGGTCGTGAACCTCTTCGATCTGGGACACATAGCGGACGGCCTGCTTGAGATTCCAGGACTCATTCGCGTCGAGCATGAGGCTCGGCTCCGGGGTGTTGACTCGAAGCGCATCGCCGATGATGCCTAGCCGGCGAATGTCGCTGGCAACGTTTCTGCCGCCCTTGAGCTTCCCGCTCGTGAATCCACGGCCCGCCATGTCGGAATAGAAGCGCGCGAGTTCATCATCATCGAGCGCGATATCCAGTCCGGACGCATACCCGGAGACAAAGCGATCGCGCCCTCCGAGCAGGCGCCAAAGCGGCTCGCCCGCAAGCTTTGCCTTGATATCCCAAAGCGCCATGTCAAACGTGCCGATGCCTCCGAATGTCGCGCCAGCATGGCTCGCCTTGAACACGCGTGCGAGCATGCGGTCGTAGAGCGCGGAAACCGCACGGGGATCCTCGCCCTCGATCGCCGGGAAGATCTGTGCCAAGTCTTGGTGCGAGCCCATTCCGACGCCGCTGACGCCCTCATCCGTGTCCACGATGACAACCGGCACCTCGGTGATACCCGATGCGATGTGCCCGTTGACGTCGCCCACAGGACGACCCCAGTCATGGATCGTCTGCAGCGTGCGATAGCCTGTGATCTTCATCGTCACCCTTGCTCATTCGTGCGGAGATCGGGGTGTCGCACTGACGAACCCTCGGCCGACCTGGACCGTTTCGCCGTGCGGCTCATCTTCAGTTGACGTACTATTGATACGACATCATACAAGTAGTGGCGAGGGTGCGTACCGAACCGGGCCCTGCCTCCCGATCAGTTCGCCGTCGCGTCGCCGCGGCACACAGATCCCGACACTAGGATGAGGACATGGCCCAGAACGACGCGGACCCCGGAAGCACCGCCACTTCACAGCGGCAGACCATCTTCGGCGACAGCGTCGTCCGGGTGCGTGCAGCCAACCTCGGCGTCGCCGTGGTGAGGGACTTGGTGAAAGCGATCGTCACCGGCACGGTGGCTCCCGGCGACGTACTCCCCCCAGAGGGCACCCTGAGCAAGCAGTTTGCCGTGAGTCGCACGGTGATCCGCGAGTCCGTGAAGCGAGTCGAAGAAAAGGGCCTCGTGACCGTCAGTCAGGGCCGAGGCACGGTCGTGAACCAGTCGAGTCGGTGGAACGTGCTCGATCCCGATGTCCTTTCGGCTCTTGTCGACCACGACGAGACCCTGGAGGTGCTCGATGAGTTGGCGGTGGTCCGTGGGAGCCTGGAGGCGACCATGGCGCGCGCCGCGGCAGCTCGGCAAACCCCAGAGCGCACCGCTGCGTTGCGTGAGGCCTTCGACCTTGCCGCGGCAAACATCGACAACATCTCTGTCTACAACGACGCGGATGCCGCGTTTCACGACCTTGTCATGGAACAATCGGGGATCCGGCTCGCCGCCAACATCACACGCATCATGTTCGAGCGCGCTCGCGAGAGCAGTCGATTCACGGGCATCACCACCGACGACGCGGCGCAGATGTCGCTCGAGGAGCACCGCGCCATATGCGAGGCGATCGCGGCGGGCGACGGCGACACCGCCGCGACCGCGATGCGAGAACACATCGCGAAGGCGTGGACACGAAGGCGCGCGCCGGGCGTCACCTAACGGAACCGTTTCCGTCGAGGTGCCCACGGCGTCGAAGCCTTGCCAGGCATTCGTCTCTGGTGTCCGGAAGCATGCGGCACGCCATTCCGAATCTTCGCGTCCTCTCGACGATGGCGGACCTACTCCTTTGTCGCGCCGGCGGTGAGGCCCGCCACGAGGAATCGCTGTGAGAACAAGAACACGATCAGCACCGGTGCGACGGAGATCAGCGTCGCGAGCGCCAGCTGTGGAAACGGGATCGAGTCGGAGGCGACGGTGGTCGGATTGATCTCCCGGACATTCGCGAGCAATTCCACCAGACCCACTTGAATGGGCTGTGTCTTCGACCCGGGAAGCATCACGAAGGGCAGGAAATAGTTGTTCCAGTTGGTGACGAAGTTGAAGAAGCCTACGAGCGCGACGACAGGGATCGCGAGCGGCAGCGCGATTCGCCGGAAGACCGCGAACTCGCCCGCGCCATCGATGCGGGCGGCGTCGAGAAGCTCGCGCGAAACGCTCGTGGAGAAGTAGATATACGCCAGATAGACGCCGAACGGGAAGAACGCGAATGGCAGGATGACCGCCAACGGCGACCCCACGAGGTGCACCGCATTGATCTCGAGGAAGACCGGCAGCACGAGCGCCGTGTTCGGGATGAGCATCACCATGAGGGTCGAGATGAGGATCGCGCGGCGAAACCTGAAGTTGGTCTTAGCCAGCGCGTAGCCGGCCGGAATTGACACGAGGAGCGTGAGCACCAACGCGACCCCGGCGTAGAACACCGAATTCCCGAGCCACGTCCAGATGCGGCCATCCTGGAACCCGACCAGCTCGTTCCAGTTTGCGACGAGTTGTTCGAAGGAGCCGAAACTCAGGGAAGCCTCGCCGTGAAAGCCGTTGAGTTGGGCGGTGTCCTTCGTCGGCGCGAGCAGGAGCCAAACCAGGGGAAGGACGAAGAACACCGCGAAGAATCCGGCGATCAGGAAAGCTGTCACGCGACCGAGCCAGCGGCCCGGCGCGAAGTCAGACCGCACGACGGATCTTCTCAGTCGCGGTCAAAGAGTCCTCCTCGGAAGACGAAGAACGCGGCAAGCCCCGCCGCCACGACGAGCAACAGCATCGAGATCGCGGCAGAGCTGTTGAAGTCCGCTTGCGGGCCGAAAGCGGTGACGTATGCGAGTTGATTGAGGGAATAGTGCTTCGGGATCTGGTTCCTGCTCGCCTGGGCGAGGATCTTTGGTTCCGCGAACAGCTGGGTCCCGACGGCGACCGAGATGACGACCATGTACGCGATCCACTTCCGAATCAGCGGGAGCTGGATGTACCAAGCGGTCTTGATGGCGCTGGCGCCGTCACAGCGGGCAGCCTCCATGATCTCGTCGGAGATGTTGTTCAACGCGCCGTACATGATGATGATCCATCCACCGGCGCCGGTCCAGAACGCAACGACCGTGAAGATCAGGGGCAGGTTGTTCAGGTCGATGGCTTGAACGAAGTTCGTGTACCCGAACCACTTCAGGACGAAGGACACCGGGCTGACCGAGGGATTGAGCAAGAAGAGCCAGAGCATGACGCTGGCCGCACCCGCGAATGCGCCGGGGATGAAGAACAGGAAGCGCGCGGTAGAGGAAAGCCACCTGACGCGCACGGCGTGGACGATGAGCGCCAGCAGGGTGACGAGCACGGTCAGGGTCACGACCCAGATCACCAGGAAGGCCGCGACGTGCTGCACTGCCGGCAAGAACCGGAAGTCCCCGACGGCCTTCACGTAGTTGTCGAGCCCGACGAATTGCCCACTCTTGGTGAATGAGAGATACAGGGCATAGACCATGGGCAGAACGCCGAAGACCAGTAGCAGCAGCACGTAGCCGCTGCAGAACACGTAGGCGGCGAATGCCTGCGCGCTAGCTCCGGTTTGCGGCCGCCTTCGCGGGCGCAAAGGGGCCCACTGCCGCTCCTTTGTGGGGGCGGCAGTGGGCACGATGGCGTCAGTACGAGAGATGGTGCGTTCCTTCGCCTACTTGGTCACGACTGTGAAGCCGTTCACCTGGGCGTCGTCCACCATTCTCTGCTGCCAAGCGCTGACCTGCGAGGCAATGGTCTTTCCGGAAGCAAGAGCCGGATTCACGATCTCCGCCCACGGAGGCTCGGAACTGAAGGGGAGCGTGGCACCCCAGCCCTTCCAGATGTTGTTGGCTGCCTCATCGACGACGTCCTTGAACGTGTCCGAGTTGGCCCAGAAGCCACTACTGGTCTGCGCGTCCAACCACGCACTTGCGGTCGAGGCGTAGGCCGGGAGGCCCGTGATGAGCTTGACCGACTGGGGTCCGCTCGTCACGTACTGCAGGTAGGTACCCACGCATGCGAGGTTCGCCGAGTGGCTCGACCCGTACCAGAAGCCGCCACCCACGTTGCCGGTGGCGATTGGCTCGCCAGCCCAGTGGAGGGCGTGGCCGGCACCCCACTCGCCTGGCTGACCGTCGAGGTTGTCCTTGTTCTGGAAGAGGGCTCCCGTGAACCACGTTGGGCCAGGGATCGCCAGGACCTTGCCCTTCCACTTCTTGACCCAGTCGGGGGTGAACAGTCCATCGATCGCCAGGGTCTTGTTCGCGAACATGTGGTCCAGCAGGGCGATCATGCGGGTCGTGTGGCTGTCCGAGAAGTCGCTGGTGAAGGTGGTGCCGTCGACCGTGTAGATCGGCGCCTGGGCGGCCCACATGTCGGTCAGCACGGCGGTGAAGGGATCGCCGATCGAGCCGAGGATGTAGCCGGGGTGCTCAGCCGCCACCTTGTCGCCGAGGGCCTGGTATTCCTCCCAGGTGGTCGGGACGGTGTACCCGAACTTGTCGAACAGGGTCTTGTTGTACCAGAGCACCACGGGCGCCAGGTTGTCGCGGGCGCCGTAGACATGGCCGTCGACCGTGACAGGGTCGAGCGCGCCCGGCGTGTAGCCGTCGAGCCAACTCTGGGGAACGACGCCCTGGTCGAGCGGCGCGGCAAAGGCCTGAACGCCGTTCTGCTCATGGGCCGCCCAGCTGGCGTCGTTCACCTGTCCCGACCACGCAACGTCGGGCCAGCCCGAGCCGGCCTGGTCGAGCAGCGAGATCTTGGTGTGGAACGTGTCGCTACCCCCGGCGCTGGCGTCGTAGGTCTCGATGTTGAGCGGGCACTCGGGGTGGTCCTTCTGGAAGGCCTCGGCGATGGCCGAGCGGTCGGCGTCGACCCAGACGGTGATCTTGGCGGTTGGGTCCTGCGCAACGGTGGGGAAGCCGTACGTGCTGCCAGTTGAAGCGCCTGCGGATTCAGTCGGACCGCTGGTGGGCGTTCCAGAGCCAGCCGTTCCAGGGGTCCCAGACGGACTGCTGGTGGACGGACTGTTCGAGCAGCCCGCTGCGACAAGTGCGATGCAGGCTGCGGCTGCGGACACTCCCATCAACCTGCGGGGCGCACTTCGTTGATGCAAAGACATGTCGTTGCTCCTGTTCAGATTGGTTCGACTTCTTTGACGACTCAGCCCTCGCGGCGACATTTCGAAGTGACTCGTATCGGTGATGCCGTACCAATAGGAGCGGCCGAGGTACGCGGGTTCCTCCAACATAGCGATGCCCAGCAGATTCAGCATACATCAGACATCATGTGTATTGCACGCCCCTGTGCTGTGCCCGGCATCCTGAGACGAGCACG
>CAWHGL010000003.1:750000-876154 GCA_963828965.1 uncultured Chloroflexia bacterium | reverse complement strand
CAGCGATTACGATGCCGCCCAATTCGAGCTCGCGGACGAGGTCGTCGATCGTCACCCCTGATCGATACCGATCGCGGTGCAAGACGTGAAGGTTCGCCGACTCAGCGAGCTTCCCGGCCCCGTAGTCCCTCAGTCACAATTCCTCCCTACACCCGCTCCGGGCACATCGCCCGATAGTCGCACCACTCGCAGGCCTTGCCCGGCATCGCCGTGAACTCGCCCGCCCGCATCCGCGAGACCCGCGCGAGGATCTCGTCCCGTGCCGCGTCCAGCTGCTCGTCGGTCCGGGTCGTGGACAGCCGCAGCGCCGACTCGGTGAAGTACAGCGTCACCCGCTCGGGCGTGCCGAGACCCAGGGCGTCGCGGCAGGCCAGCGCGTAGATCGACAGCTGGAGGCTCTCGTCGACGCCCTTCTGCGATGACACGCGGCCGGTCTTGTAGTCGATGACCTCGATGCCGCCGCCGGGCAGGCGGTCGATGCGGTCGATCGAGCCGGTGATGACGATCGGGTCGCCGAGCCCGTCCCCGGGGTCCAGCCGCAGCTCGAAGTCGAGCTCCTCGTGCGAGCGCCTCCCCGAGCGACGGCGAGCTCGCCCTCCCAGAAGTTGTCGAGCAGGGTCGCCACGCGCCGACCGTAGCCCTCCTCGGTCACGCGGTCGCCGAACGCGGCCGGGTTCCAGTCCTTGCGGAACTCGCGCTCCAGGTCGTCGCGGGTCGGCGGCGGCTCGCCACGGGCGACGCGCTCGCGACGCTCGCGCGTGAACGCCTCGAACGCCGCGTGGGCCATCGACCCGAAGCTCAGCGCGGGCGCCGGGTTCGGTGGCTCGGGGATCCGGTACAGATAGCGGAAGGCGTACTGCAGCCCGCACGCGTCGTAGGTGCTGAACGACGAGTAGCTGAAGCGCGGCGGCAGCGGCGCGACCTGCAGCAGGTTGGCGCCCGACGCCGGCGTCGCCGCCGACCGACCGGAAGGTCAGCGGATCGAGCCCGGCCGCGCGAGCCTGCGTCGGCGCGCCATCGCGGCGGACCGACCGACGTCCTCGAGCTCCCGGGCGAACCGCTCGCGCGCGGCCTCGCCCTCCGGGCCACGTCTCGGCGTCGGTCGCCTCCAGCAGGCCGACGAGCTCGCTCGCACGCAGCCGCAGCGCGAGCCGACGCTCGCGGGCCGTCGGCAGTGGCATGACCCGGCGGACCAGCGCGGCCGGCCGCGTCGATCGCGTCGTCGTCGGCTCGTCGCCGGCGTCCGTCGCCGAGCAGCCTGGCGGTCGTCGTCCGGTCGACGACCACGAGCTCGTCGAGATGCGGGAACGTCGAGCGTCGCGTCGACGAACAGCGACGGCCGCTTCGTCGTCGCGGTGCCGCCGTGGGTCAACAGCACGAGCCGCTCCTGGGCGCGGGTCATCGCCACGTACAGCAGTCGGCGCTCCTCCTCGGTGTGGACGTCGCCGTCCGGGATCGCCTCGCGCAGCAGCTCCTTCGGGAAGAAGCCGCCCCAGCCCTCGCGCGTCGGCCACTCGCCCTCGAGCAGGCTCGGGACGAAGACGATCGGGAACTCGAGGCCCTTCGCCTGGTACAGCGTCATGAGCCGCACGCCCTCGATGTCCTCGGTCAGCTCGACGCTCGTCGGCAGCTCCCCGCCGGCGGTCTGGTAGGCATCGAGGTAGGCCACGAAGCCCGACAGCGTCCCGCGCGGGTTGGCCGCCTGCCAGTCGGCCGCGAAGCGCAGGAACGATGGCGATGTTGGCGACCATCCGCTTCGACTCGAGCGTGTCGGCGGCGATCAGGTCGAGCACGGTCGCGCGTGCGCTCGAGGAACGCGCGTCCAGGATCGTGAACGGGCCGTCGCGGTAGGTCAGCGGGTTGAGCGCATCGAGCAGCGTCGACGAGCATCCGCAGCTTGGCGCCGCAGGCCGGCCTCGACCGTCTCGTCGGCGCACCATCGCCTTCGCGTGCTCGACCAGGTGGCGCTCGCTCGATGCGCGCGCCGCGCGTGACGGCGAGGATCTCCAGCGCATCGAGCCGCCACGGTCCCGCGGTCATGCATCCGCACGACCGCGACGTCGTCGTTCGGGTCGGCGATGGCCCGCATCGCCTGCTCCAGGTCGCGGATCTCCGGCGTCTCGAACAGGCTCAGCCCACCGACCACCGTGTACGGGATGTCCTCGTCGCGCAGCCGGGCGACGATCGCGTCGCGGTGCTTGTGCTTGCGATACAGGACCGCGATGTCCTGCCAGCCGCTCGCCGTGCCGTCCGCCCGAGCCGCCTGGATGGCATCGACGATGGCGACCGCCTCGTCCTCCGGCCCGGCGCAGACGAGCAACCTGCACCGGCGTCGCCGTCCTCGCGCTCGGTCCGCAGCCGCTTGTCCGGCTCGAACCGGCTGGCGTTCCGTCCGATGAGCCGATCGGCCGCGGTCAGGACGTGGCGGACCGAGCGGAAGTTCTGCTCGAGCGGAGGCGCGTGGGCGCGGGCCGGCGCCGGCGTGCCCGCGGGCGCGTGCACCGGCGGCCGCGAGAAGCGGGCATCGAACTCCGCGAAGGCGGCGAAGCTGGCGCCCCGGAACCGGTAGATCGACTGGTCGTCGTCGCCGACGACCATGACGTTGTCCGGGCGATCCGGCGTCCGGCCGAGCAGCTCGATGAGCTCGATCTGGGCGACGTTGGCGTCCTGGAACTCGTCGACGAGCAGGTAGCGGAACTGGCGCTGCCAGCGACGCAGCACGTTCGGGCGGCGTCTTGAACAGCGGTCGCGACGGCCGCGATCTGCTCGCCGAAGTCGAGCGCGCCGCGACGAGCCAGCTCCTCCTCGTAGGCGTGGTAGACGCGAGCAAGCTCGGTCGAGGCGCAGGACCTCGAGCGCGGCGCCGTCGATGACGTAGGTCGCCGCCAAGCGTGTCGATGCGAGCCTGGTCGTCCGGCGGCGAACCAGCCGCGACGGTGGGCCTTGCCGATCGCCGGCGATCGTGCGGCGAGCCTCCCGGTCGGCCGCCTTCTCCGCTGCGTCGGGGTCGTACTCCGGCGTCCTCGCCGCGTGCCTCCGCGCGCTCGTTGGCGCGGACGCCGGCGTACGCCTTGCGAACCTCGCGCAGCGGCCGGAGGTTGCCCTCGATGAGCAGTCGCTCGACCACCGCGTCGTAGCTGCCGTAGCGGTCCTCGAAGACGCGGCGCTCCTCGGCGACGAACGCGTCGAAGTCGGCCGGGCTGACGAGCTCGTCCTTGCACCGATTGATGAACTGGACGAACGAGCCGAGCCACCAGTCGGTGCCGTGGTAGACGAGGCCGAGGTCGCGGACGCAGGTCCTTGCAGCAGCAGCACCTGGGCGACGCCGTCGAGCACGTCCGGGCCGCGGCGGGCAGCCCGGCGTCCGCGGCGTGCTCGGTCAGGATGCGCTGGCAGAAGCTGTGGAAGTTGCTGATCGTCATGCCGGCCGGCGGTCGCGACGCCGACGGTCTGCTCGATCCGGGCGCGCAGCTCCGCGGCCGCCTTGACGTTGTAGGTCAGGACGAGGAGGTGCTCGGGAAGGAGATCGTCGTGCGTCTCGAGCAGGTGCCGGACGCGCTCGACGATGACCCGGGTCTTGCCCGTGCCGGCGCCGGCGATGACGACGACCGGTCCCTCGTCCCACTCGACGATGCGGCGCTGCTCGGCGGTAAGCATCAGGTGAGGGGTCGTCGATAGGGTCACGGCGTGACCACCATTCTTACGCTTGACTGCAAAGGAGCTTTGCACCTAGCGTCCATGTGGTTCTCACCGTCGAGGTGAGACCGCGTGAGGTGATCAAGCGGATGCGCGAACTCGATCCGACTGCGCACGTCGTCCACCAGGACGGCTCGCATCAGAAATGGCGGCTGCACGATGGGTCGTCGGTCATCGTGCCCATCCACGCGGACGACATCCCGACCGGCACGCTCCGGAGCATCGAGCGACAGGGCGAGCCAGCGCTCGGCCGGATGTGGCTCCGCAAGGGGACGTTGCATGGCTGACCAGACATACACGGCCGAATATCGATGGGACGACCGCGCGTGGATCGTGCAGTTTCGCAAGCCCGACATCGCCACGTTCGGACGCACATTGGCCTCGGCAAAGCGATACGCACGCAGTGCCCTCGCCGTGCACCTCGAGGTCGACGACCTGGCGGCGCATGGTATCGAGGTGATCGACGACGTTCGGCTCCCGGCGGATCTGTCGGCCGAGGTGCAGTCGGTTGTCGAGCGCCGGGCCGAGGCCGAGCGGCTGCGCACCGACGTCGCTGCGGCCACGCGCCACACGGCCGCCGAGCTTCGCGCGCGTGGACTCTCGACTCGCGATGTGGGCGATCTCCTGGGCATCTCGAGCGCGAGGGTCGCCCAACTCGATCGCGAGGCCGAGGCGGGCTGATCCATCGAGCTCGCGGTCATCGCACCCACCCGCGGACGAAGTCCTCCTGGACGTCGGTTTGGATGGCGCCGTGGCGCGCCGCTCTGGTCGCCGCGATCGCGCCGTTCGCCTCGAGACCGGCATCCCGGAGCATGCACGCGACGATGGTTCCGGTTCGCCCCAGGCCGCCCAGGCACGCAACGACCACGCATTGCCCGTCGTCGAGGCGCCGGCGAAGGTCGTCCAGGAGGCGACGCTGTCCGTCAGGGTCCGTCGTGACATCCAAGTCGACGATCGGGAACCGCACGAGCTCGATATCCGCGTTCGCAAAGGCCTCCGCGATCCCGGGTACACGCGCCGCCTCGAGCTCATGGTCCTCGACGAGCAGCAGGAACGCATCGACCGCGTACTCCCCGCGAAGCCTGGCGGCGTCCGCATCCGCGTCCCGCCAGTGGAGGCCCGTCCAGCCGTCGCGCTGCTTGCCGGGCAGGAACGTCATCCCGAGCTTGCCCGTCCACGGCGGCGTGAACGCGTCGCTGGGCTCGACCCAGTCCACCCGGATCGGGTTCGTCGTCGAGGTCCGCCAGCCCTCGGTGGCGAGGAGGCGATCCGTCAGCGGCAGCGACGACGTCGCGGCCGCGCATCCCAGCGAGCCACTCTGGCGGGGATGCCATCGATGGTCCAGTGGATGCCGGCCAGGCCGCCCGCGATCGCCGCGGTCGTGTCGGTGTCGTTGCCGTACGCGACCGCCCGCTGGATGGTCTCCTCGTAGGAGCTCGCGCCCTCGAACGCGTCCCACGCCGACCAGAACCCGTCCCAGACGCTGCCGCGGCCGGCGCGCTCCGTGTAACCCTCGAGGAAGTCGAGCGCGGCGAGACGTTCGATGTCGCCGTCGTACAGGTGCGTAGCGCGGCCCGGGCGTCTCGACATCGCCTCTGCTCGGGAGACACCCGCGAGCAGGCGCTTGGCGACCAGGACGTAGAGCGCGCACGTGACCTGGGCCCGGAGCGTCCCATGCGTCACGCGAGACGCGCGATGGGCCATGTTCGACCAGCTCGGCGTCGTCCGCTCGATGATGGACGAGCGCGAGCGGCAGGATCCGCATGAGCGAGCCATTGCCATTGTCGCTGCTCGCCGGTCCCGCCGGCGTCCTCGGCAGGCGTTCCGGCCCTCAGACGCGCGACGCGCCGCGCTCGTCGCGTTGCCGATGTCGAACAGGCCGTCCCCGTCGGGCGTGTAGTGCCCCGTCGTCGGCCCACGCGATGAACCGACGACCCTGGTCCTCCGGATCGAAGCCGCCCGGCTCGAGCAGCGAGTCGAGCAGCGCGAGCATGAGCGCGCCGTCGTCGCTCCACGTGCCCGGGCGGCTGGCCATACGTTCCGGAGGCGCCGAACACGACCGTCGACGGTCGCGCGCTGGACCGAACTCGTACGGGACCCCGACGGCGTCGCCGACGAGGTGACCCCAGACGCCACCGAGCAGCCGGGTCGCCAGCTCGACCTTGCCGCTCGTCATCGCATTCGCTCCAGCACGGCCGGCGAACCGATGACGACCAGGTGCTGCTGCGCCCGCGACGCCCCGACGTAGAGCATCCGCTCCAGCTTCGCGTCGTCGTCGGCTCGCAGCTCGACCAGCACGACGACCGGCCGCTCGAGGCCCTTGAACCGGCGGATCGTGTCGCACAGGATCGCGTCGCTCGGTAGCTCGGGCGTGTCGTTGGCGGCGCAGCGCCGAGATGGTGGCCCGGCGTCATCGACGGCGGGGTTCCCGAGCACCTCGTTGCCGAACCGGCCGCTGCCGCCAGACCGCCGACTCCTCGAGCCGCACGCCCGTCAGCACGGCGATCTGCCACGGCGGACACCTGCTCCTCGACGCGAAGCCGGTGGAGCACGTCGCCGCAGCGCCTCGAGCGGTCGCGGCGTCGCCGTCGGCCTCGATCAGCTCGGGCTCGCGGCCGCCGGTCCGCAGCGGCATCGAGTCGAGGCCGCCCTGCGCGTAGCGCGCCACGAGGTCGATGGATCGGCTGCGGCGTTCCGGCAGTTCTGCTCGAGCGGGTACTCCTGCAGCCCGAGCTGCCCGACGACGTCCTCGCGGTAGATCGCCTGCGCCGGGTCGTGGAAGACGTACAGCACGTCCTCGCGGCCACCGAACGACAGCGCCTCGAGCGCCAGCAGCCACTCGGGCGCGAAGTCCTGGCCCTCGTCGACGACGATCGCGTGGTAGCGCGGCCCGAGCCGCTCGCCGGCGTCGACGAGCGCATCGGGGAGCGTGGCGTCCCACCAGGTCTGCGGAACGGGGTCGGGCCGCTCCCCCAGCACCCCGGCCTCGCGACCGAGGTCCTGGCACAGCTGGTGGAACGTCGTGACGGTCAGCCGCCCGGTCGACCTGGCCGTCTCGGCGGTCTCCTCGGCGAGCATCCGAGCGAGCGGCGCGTTGAAGCAGACGAGCAGCGTCGTGAACCCCTCGCGGGCGAGCCGCCGCGCCTTCTCGGCGGCGAGCATCGTCTTGCCGGTCCCCGCGCCACCGACGATCGCCGCCCGCCGCACGCCGGCCAGCACGTTCAGCAGCTGGTACTGGCCGGTCGTCAGCCGCACGACCTCCGACTGCGCCGCTCGTCGATCTCGTGGCGCAGCATCGAGCGGATCTCGAACGGCTCGTCGAGGGTCTCCTCGAGGAGGTCGATCGCCTGTCGTGGCCCGGCGCGCGCTCCCCTGCCTTGGCGCTCCACAGCTCGAACGCGCGATCGACGAACGCCCGCAGCTCCTTCCGCCCGTCGTCGTCGTCGACGAACGACGACTGGTCGGCGATCGAGGTCCTGCTCGGCATCGAGGCCGAGCAGCCCGAGCCGCCCGCGCATCGAATCGAGGTCGACGTCCGGCAGGGCGACCCCCTCCCCCGCGATCGGCTTGAGGTCGGCCGGCCAGGCCGGCAGCTCCTCGAGCTTGCGGACGAGCGCGTATCGGTTGTCGGATGCCTGTCGGAACGGCGGCTTCGTGGAGGCGGTTCGGGCCGGCCCACCACGTCCCGTGGTCGTCGCGGCGGACCTCGCCCGCCTTGACCTCGAGCACGAGGATCCCGCGCTCCGGGTCACCGATGACGACGTCGGCCTCGCCCTTCCCGACCGCGCCGTGGTCGCGCAGCAGCCAGTGGACGTTGGGCAGGAGCGCGACGTCGGGCGGCAGTACCGCCCGAAGTCGATCGACGACGAGCTGCTCGGCGACCTCCCCCCGCGTCGTCATCGGGCGACCACGGCCGATCCGGGCGTTGACACGGTCGGACTCACGGTCGTACCATCGGTCGTACCATGAGTGACCGCGAGTCGTACCGCCGCAAGCTCTTCGCCGAGGCCATCGCGCCGTACGGCGACGCCACGTCCGACGGACCCCACACCAAGCTGTCGATCAGCCTCCCGACCGACCTGCTCGGCCTGGTGAAGGCGAGTGCCTCCGCGTCCGGACTGTCGGTGAGCGCAACGATCGCCGCATCGCTGCGGCGGACGATGGTCGATGCCGAGCAGGTGAACCTCGATCGCGCCCTCGAACTCGACGCCGAGTGGAACGAGGCGTGGGTCAAGGCGACGCAGCCCGAGATCGCCAGACTCTGGGCCGAGCTCGAGTGGTAGGGATCGGACAGGGATCGGTCGCGGCTGGTCCGAGTCGTGGCGATATCCATCTCGTGGCGTTCACGGACTCGGAGGGCCACCTCATCAAGGGGCCGCACCCAGCGGTCATCGTCCAGACCGATCGGATGCGTCGATCGTCGACGTCGCTGGTCGTCCCGATAACGAGTGCCGTGCCCTCGGCGGAACTGCTGCCGCCCTATCTGGTGCGCGTCCTCGGTCGGCAGGCCGGCCTGCCTCGCGACGGCTTCGCCAAGTGCGACCAGGTGACGGCGATCTCGGCGTCCCAGCTCGGCCCGCGGATGGGCCGCCTCAACCCAGAGGCGATGGACCGGGTCGACGATGCGCTCCGGTTCGTGCTGGGGCTGTAGCGACCGAGTCGTCATCTGGCGGCCACTCCCCGGGGTCTCGCTACGGGATCAGCGCCCGGGTCCGACCCAATCCTCGACGTAGGCCGCCTGGCTGGGGCTCTCGATCGTGCCGGGGCGCGTGGCACGGACCAGGCTGACCGCCTCGGCCGGGCCCACGCCGGCGGCCCGCAGGAGGACGCCCGTGACCGTGCCGGTCCGCCCGTACCCGCCCTTGCAGGCGACGACGACGCGCTGACCCGCGCGGATGCGCGCGAGGAGGTCATCGACCAGGCGCCCGAACTCGACCGTTTCCGCGGGCACGCCGAAGTCCGGGATCGGGTAGCGCACAGCTCCAGGCCGGCCGTCGACGCGGCCTTGGGCAAGTCGGTCGATCTGCAGGTCGTCTAGCTCCCCGTCCTCGATGAGCAGGACCAGCGCGTCGACGTGGTGAACGGCACGGAGCGCGTCCAGGTCGGTGGTGAGATCCCGGTCGTGCTTCCAGTACGAGTCGACCTTGCCCGGCGCGAAGCTCATCCCGAGGGCGCCCGGGGCATCGGCGAGACCCGGCACCTGCCGGAGATCGACCCAGTCGACGTCGTAGGGCTCGGTCGCCGAGGTCCGCCACTCGTCCGGCGGCAGGATGACGGTCGCGCCGGCGCGGGCTGGGTCGGCCGTGGCGACCGCGAGGGCGGGCTGGCGGTCGCGACCGCGCGGGCATCGTCGGCGGCGGCTCGCTCGCTCGCGCCCTCGGTCCGCGGGTCTCGAGTCTCCTCCCCGGCCCCCATGCCCGACATCCTAGTCCGCGGCATCACCCGTCGTCCCGGTCATCCGACGTGTCGATCCGGCCATCGAGCTGCGCCGTCGGCGATGTCCAGGTCGAAGAAGTCGCGCTCCCGCGCGCAGTTGCCGCAGATCGGCCGGCCCGCGTCGCCCGCGAGCTCCTCGTCCGGGTCGCCATCGAGCGCGCGACCACAGCTCGCGCACGAAATCACGTCGTCCACCCCTCGCATCGGCCCTCCCGAGCCTCGCGCTGCGGTCGGCAGATCCCGGTCGATCCACCGATCCGTGCCCGTACCGTCCGCCGCGAGCGTGACAGCTCGGCTGTCACGGATGGTGTCGGGGCGCACCGCCAACGACGAGCGCCAAACAAAAGAGCCGACCGATCCCCCCAGAGATCGGTCGGCTCGCGTGGCGCGTGATGTAGGACTCGAAAGCCGGCAACCGACCGGCCCCTCGGGGGACAAGGCCGGTCGATCACCGGACGAGCGATGATTGAAGGCGAGACGTCATCCGCCCCGCGGTGCCATCACGATATCGATGACGGCGCAATCATCTCGCGGATCGGCGGCGCGGGACGTTACAGACGCGTTGCAATGGCGCGAATGGACGCCCGTTGCCGCCGATCTCTACTACGGATGCCGTAGCAACCGGCTACGGATGCCGTGGCAACCGCGTGATCCAGTACTTGGTGTCGGGCGTCGGGGGCACCCCGAACCGGGCGTTCACGACGTACAACCCGCGCAGGGTCGCGGTCGCGGTCGTCGGCACCGACAGCCCGGACGACGTGATCTCGCCGACCAGCCTCGCCGACCGCCGATCCAGGGATAGCCGCATGTCCGCGACCAGGTTGTTCTGGTTGCGCACGACGTACAGGGTCCGCCCGACGACCTCGAGCCCGTCGCCGTTGACGACGCTGTAGCCGTGGGTATCGATGGTCCGCGTGAAGCCGGTCCGCGGGTTCACCCGGAACAGCTTGCCGGTGTTCGACTGGACGATGATCAGCCAGCCGTCGCTCTTGGCGATGCCGTTGGCGTTGAACCCGGTCGTGTAGTGGATCGCGCCGGTCAGCGGCATCGTCTTCGCGGCCGACGGCGCCGGGCAGTCGACCGTAGCGCCCGAGTGGCACGACGAGGAGCTGCTGGTTGTTCGAATCGGTGGCGTAGACCTTGTTGCCGACGATGTCGAGGTCGTTGATGAACCCGGCGGTCGGGAACGGGTACGTCGCGAGGTGCTTGCCGGTGAACGCCGAGTAGACGCGGACGGAGCCGCTGCCGGCGCCGGCGACCCACAGCCGCCCGAGGCGATCGATATGCAGGCCCGCGGCCGACAGCCCGGTCTGGCCCGGCACGAGGATCCGACCCTTGCCGGTGAACGCGTTGGCCCGGTAGATCGCGCCATCGACCAGCGAGCCGCTGTACAGCCAGGCGCCCAGGGACTCGATGCCCTCGGGCTGGAAGCCATCGGGCAGGTTGATCCGGTGCGGGAGCGCGGGGAGCAGGTCGGCGTTGCTGCTCGATCGAACGGCCGCGGTGGCGGGCGCGATGGCCAGCGTGAGCAGCATGGCCAGCGCGAGCAGGCCGGCGAGGGCGCGACGCGGGCTCGCGAGGGTCGTGGACGGGGACGGCATGGGGCACCTCCAGCGATGGGGTCGAACCGCGCGGCCCGCGCACGAGGGCGGGCGACGGCGAGTCCTGAGGGCTCACCCGACGGTACGACGAGGTCGGCGCGGGCGGTTCCCGGTCCGGGTCGGCAGGGGCCTTGCAGATCCGTTGCAGTCAGCAGGGCCGGGTGCCTGCTATGTACTCGCCCCGCGGCAGGGTGTGCCAGGCGAACCCCACGGAATCGACTGTCCCGGCATGATGACGTTCGGCCGCATATCCCGCGGGGTTACGTGCTGCATCAGGTCAGGCGGCACGATCTGCTTCATCGAGTCGGCGCCGCATCGAGGTCAGCTCCGCCTCGGCGCGATCGAGGCGACCTCGCTGGACACCGATCCAGTATTCGGCCTCCTCGATCTGCGCTCGGGCGATGTCGGCCCTGGGCGAGAGCCCGGCTGGCACGAGGAACGTCGGGCCGTCGAGAGTGCCGAAGTCCAGGCCGTCGAGGGCGGCGACCAGCCGCATGAACCGCGGCCAGCGCAGTCCGAACCGCTGCCCGTTTTCGAGCCGCGAGAGGGCCGACTGGGAGACGCCGGTCATCCGCTCGACGTCCCGCTGCGTCAACCCGCGTTTGTGCCGTTGGCGTCGCATCGCCCCGCCGATCATCGCGAAGCCGCGCCGCGCCAGCGGGTCGTGGATCAGACGGTCATCGATACCCCACGGCATGGCGTCAGGTATACCAAGCGGCGCTGCACGGGACGGTGCGCCGCCCTTACCCGGCGCTCACCCGTGATGTCGATCAGCGGCATATGCGGCGGAATGCCATCAACGAGGAGACGCACTTGCTCGGTGCTCACCCTGCGAGTCGATCAGCGGCATATGCGGCCGAATGGCATCAGCGGAGGAAAGATCGTTCGCGCGTCGAGCGACGCCGCCGACCTACGCTGGCGGGATGTTCGCGTTGAAGCGGAACAGGTTCTCGGGGTCGACGGCGCGCTTGATCTGCTGCAGCCGGGGGAAGTTGGCGCCGAACGCGGCCGCGACGCGGCTCGCGGTCTGGTCGGTCTCGGCGTAGTTCAGGTAGCCCGCGCCGGTCGAGCGAGTGGGGCTCGGCGGTGGCGCCAGCTCGCGCGCCCACGCGACGTGGGCATCGTCGTCGGCCGGGTCGAACCAGACGCCGAGCGCGGTCACGTTCGCGACGGCCGCTCGCCCGCCGAACGACGCCGACGACGCCGGGATCCGATGCGGCAGGCCGTGGATGAGCTCGACGAGCACGATATCGATGCCGGGCGCCCGCCCGGCCACGTCCACGAGCTGTGCACCGATTCCCGCCGGCAGCGAGCCGACGAGGTGCCCCTTCCAGTAGTGCCGCACGCCCGGCGGGATGCTCGCGTTCCGGGCCTGGCTCTGGAGCCAGGTCAGCGAGCGAACGCCGTCCTCGACCATTCCGGGCAGCGCGCGGAACGGGGCGAGCGCCGCGCGCGACGACGGCTCGTCGCCGCGCCAGGTCAGCCCGACCCGCAGCTCGAGCTCGGTCGAGCCCGGCGGGCGCTGGAACACGAGCTGGGTCGTGAGCTCGTCGGGCCCGTCGCCGATCGAGCGCGATCGCCGCCTCCGCCACCTCGGCCAGGGTCGGTCCCCGGAAGCGCAGTGACCCGCCCTGGATCACCACGACCGGGGTCGCCTGATAGCGGAATCGCGTGACGACGCCGAAGTTGCCGCCGCCGCCGCGCAGCGCCCACAGGAGGTCGGGCTCGCGCTCCTCGTCGACCTCGACGATCCGGCCGTCCGCCGTGACGAGCTGGGCGCCGATCAGCACGTCGCAGGTGAACCCGGCCGACGAGAGGATGTAGCTGATGCCGCCACCGAGCGTGAGCCCGCCGATGCCGGTGTCGAAGAAGGTGCCCGACGGGACGGCCAGGCCGAACGCGGACGAGCCGACATCGAGGTCCATGAGTAGGCAACCGCCCTCCGCCTCGACGGTCTGGGCGCGCGGGTCGACGCTGACGGAGCGCATGGCCGCGAGATCGATGACGCAGGCGCCATCGGGGATCGAATGCCCCGCGACGCTGTGGCCGCCTCCGCGGATCGCGACGCCCAGCCCGGCCTCGGCGGCCCAGCGGACCGTGGCGGCCACGTCGTCGGCGTCGACCGGGCGGACGATGATCGCCGGACGCCGATCGAGCATGCCGTTGTAGGCGTGTCGGGCGGTCTCGTACACGGCATCGGTCGGGAGGATGACGTGGCCGCGGACGGTCGGCCCGGTCAGGATCGGTCGGGATCATCGGCTCACCTCGGGATCGATCCAGCCCAGTGTGCGCTCGACGCCCTTGCGCCACCGGTCGATGCCCGTTTGCCGTTCCATGGCGTCCATGTTGGGCTCCCACCGTTTGTCGGCTCGATCCATCGAGCGCAGCTCGTCGAGGCCGCTCCAGAAGCCGACCGCCAGGCCCGCGGCATAGGCCGCGCCGAGGGCCGAGGTCTCGGCGATCGGGGGCGCGACGACGGGGCGGCCGAGGATGTCGGCCTGGAACTGCATCAGCAGCTCGTTGCGGATCATCCCGCCGTCCACCCGCAGTTCACCGGGGAGTGCCGTGAGGGTCGTGCCGTCGTCCCCGACCGTGCCGAGATCGGCGGCCATGGCCTCCTCGAGATCGAGCACCTGGTAGGCCGTGGCCTCGAGCGCCGCCCTCGCGATGTGGGCCTTCGTCGAGAACCGCGTCAGGCCGGCGATCACGCCGCGGGCGTCCGACCGCCAGTGCGGGGCGAACAGGCCGCTGAACGCGGGGACGAACACGACGTCGCCCGAATCCGGCACGGAACGGGCGAGCGCCTCGACCTCGGCCGCGTCCGTGATGATCCCGAGCTGATCGCGGAGCCACTGGATGAGCGAGCCCGCGACGGCGACCGAGCCCTCGAGCGCGTACGTGGCGGGCGTGTCCGGGCCGCCGAGCCGTGCGGCGACCGTGGTGATGAGGCCGTGCTCGGAGTGGATCGGGACCTCGCCCGTGTGCATGAGCATGAACACGCCCGTGCCGTACGTGCACTTCGCCTGGCCGGCCTCGAAACAGGTCTGGCCGAACAGCGCGGCCTGCTGGTCGCCGAGGATGCCGGCGATCGGCACGCCATCGAGGTCGAAGCCGCCCGTGCCGTAGACCTCGGACGAGCCGCGGATCTCGGGGAGCATCGCGCGCGGGATGTCGAGCTCGGCGAGGATCGCCGTCGTCCCATTGGAGCGTGGCGAGATCCATGAGCATCGTGCGGGACGCATTCGAGACGTCGGTGACGTGCACGCCGTGGTCGGGGCCGCCGGTCAGGTGCCAGGTCAGCCAGGTGTCGATGGTGCCGAACAGGAGCTCGCCGCGGTCCGCGGCAGCTCGCCGTTCCGTGCCGCCCTCGTCGAGGATCCACTTGAGCTTGAGGGCGCTCGAATAGGTCGAGAGCGGGAGGCCGGTGGTCGCCCGGTAGCGGTCGATGCCCCGGCCCTGGGGATCCTCGGTCGCCAGTCGCGTGACCGCGTCGGCGGTCCGTGTGTCCTGCCACACGATCGCCGGCCGTACCGGTCGCCCGGTCCGTGCCTCCCAGACGACGGTGGTTTCCCGTTGATCGCTGATCCCGACCGCCGCCAGCGCCCCCGCCCCCACCCCGGCCTCGCGCAGCGCGACGCGGATGCAGGTACGGACGCGCTCGATGATCTCGTCGGGGTCGTGCTCGACCCAGCCGGGGCGCGGCGTGATCTGCCGATGCTCGAGCTGGTGGCTCGCGACCATGCGACCGCCGCGATCGAAGAGGATGCAGCGACTCGAGGTCGTGCCCTGGTCGATCGCGGCGATGAGGCTGCGATCCGCGTGAGCGCTCACGCGGGGGTCCCCACGTCCGTCGCGGGGGTCATGCCGAGGTCATGCGACGGCCGAGGTGGGCGCCCCGGCCGTCGAACGATCTGCGGCGTGGTCAGGAGACTTGGTACGAGGTCCGGTCGATGGCCATCCGGTTGTAGTCGCCGGCAAGGTCGCGCCACTGGTACCAGATGCCGAACGCGCTCACGACGACCCACGCCACGAGGGCGAACGTGCCGTACTTGAGCAGGCCGTCCATGAGGCCGCCCTGGATGGAATTGACCTTGACCTGCCCGAGGGCGATCAACACGCCGTTGACCACCGCGGCCGCTCCCGTCAGGGCCGAGACCACGACGACGAGGATCGCCGGGATGGCCAGCACGAGCACGGCCACGGCCAGGATGACGCCGACGGCGATCCCGAGCAGCGTCGACAGGAACCCGTCGAGGCCGATCGCGATGAGCAGCCCTGAACCGAGCATGTAGCCGACGCTCGCCCCGAGCAGGACGACGGCGGCGTAGTACACGAAGTAGCAGAGGACTGCGAGGACGACGCCGACGACGACGGCCACGACCCACGACGTCACCGTCGCGAAGAAGCCGTCACCGAGGAGCTCCTGCGTGAAGTGGGCGCCGGCGATCAGGCCGGCGAAGAAGGCCCAGATGGGCAGCAGGATGACGAATGCCTTGAGGCCGTAGGTGGCCCAGGCGGCGCCGATGGCGATCGCCAGGATCCCGATGATGATGCCTTCGATGCTCATACGGTTCTGAATCCTCTCGTCCCGCAAGGACGCAACCTGGGGTGGGCGTCCGTGCGGGTCGGATTGTACGAGCCTCTACGCGGGAATCAAGGGACGATCGTGTTCACCGTTGCCGTTCCGGCGGCCGTGACGACGTCCTGCGTGTCGCTGTTGAACTTCGGCCCGTACATGCCCGCGTAAGACGACCCCGCCGCGTGATGCCATTCGGACGCATATCCGTCGCGGCTCCGCCGGGCCTCCATCGCGGCTCCACATTCCGATCCGAGGATGTGGATCACGGACGACGACCCATGGGGGTCGCGCCGAACAGGAGATCCATCACATGTCTCGCGTCTTTGCAGCCATCCTCATCGTCGTGCTTCTCGCCGTCGGGGGCGGCGTCATCGCCACCACGGCCTACCAGGCGGGTGCCGCCGCCAACGTCACGGTCGTCCAGGCCGGCACGGAAGGCGCCACCGGTGCCGTCGTCGCGCCGGTCGTCGTTCCCGCCTACGGCTGGGGCTGGGGCTGGCACGGCGGCTTCGGCTTCTTCTGGTTCCTCGGTGGCCTGTTCTTCCTGTTCCTGCTCTTCGGCCTGATCCGGTTCGCGTTCTTCGGTGGGCGTCGGGGCTGGGGCGGCCGAGGCTGGTACGGCCCGGGCGGCGGCTACGGCAGTCCTGGCTACGGCGGCCCGGGGAACGGCGGCCCGAACCACTGGGAGTCGAAGGCGCACCAGACCTTCGACGACTGGCATCGGTCGGCGCACAGCGAGCCCTCGGTCGGCGCGGCACCCTCGGTCGGCGCGGCACCGACCTCGGCCGGACCGGACGACACCACGGCCACCCCGCGGTCGTGATGCGGCCGAATGGCATCGCGGCGGGCTCGGCGCGCCGCTGAGCGCCAGGACCACCCGTCGTGATGCGGCCGAATGGCATCACCGTCGGGGCCTGACGCTCCGGCGGTGGGCCTCGGCCGGGCGATCGGCCCGCTCACAAGCCGCACGCATCGGCTCCCGGCGCCACCAGTTGGCGTCGGGAGCCTCCACCTGATGCGGCCGAATGGCATCAACCAACGACATCGATTTGCGCCACGATGCGCCAAGGACATGCAGACCATCCTCATCGTCGACGACGAACCCCGGATCGCCGCACTCGCCCGTGACTACCTCGAACACGCGGGCTTCGCGGTCACGACCGCCGGCGACGGCCCAGGCGCCCTCGCCCAGGTCAAGCGCGACCGGCCCGACCTCGTCGTCCTCGACCTCGGGCTCCCCGGCCTCGACGGCCTCGACGTCACGCGCCGCCTCCGCGAGGACCCGTCGACCGCGGCGTTGCCGATCGTGATGCTCACGGCGCGCGACGACGAGATCGACAAGCTCCTCGGACTCGAGCTCGGGGCCGACGACTACCTCACCAAGCCGTTCTCGCCGCGCGAGCTCGTCGCCCGCGTCCGGGCGGTCCTCCGGCGGTCGGAGCGGGGCGCCACGACGCCCCAGGGCGATCTGATCCGGGAAGGCGACCTAGTCCTCGACGTGCCGCGGATGCGCACGGAGGTCGGCGGCCGGGCGGTCGAGCTGACGACGACCGAGTTCCAGCTGCTGGCCACCCTCGCCCGCCAGCCCGGCCGGATCTTCACGCGGGCCCAGCTGCTCGACGCGCTGCGCGGGGTCGCGTTCGAGTCGTATGAGCGCGCCATCGATTCGCACGTGAAGAACCTGCGCCGCAAGATCGAGCCCGATCCGCGCCGGCCGCGCTACGTGCTGACCGTCTACGGGGTCGGCTATCGGCTCGCCGACGACCGGCCCGAGGACGCCGCGTGACCTCAGCGGATGGCGGCGACCGTGATCGATGGTCGCGCCGGCGGGCGCACTGGGAGGCCCGTCAGGCATCGCGGGCGTCGCGTCGGGCGGAGTGGCGGGGCGGCCCGTGGGGCCCGGAGGGGCATGGCAGGCCGTGGCCGGCCTTCGGCTGCCTGTTCGCGCTCGTGTTTCTGGTCGTGGCGGCAGTCATGGTCACGGCCGCGATCACGATCTTCTCGAGGTTGGGCCTCGTCATCGGGGCGATCGCGTTCCTGCTCGTCATCGGCGCGCTCGTCGGGTTGGCGCGAGGCCTCCGACGCAGCGGCCGGACGCTCGACGCGCTGGTCGAGGCGACGAAGCGGGTCGAGGACGGGGACTACTCGGTTCGTGTCGGCACGGCGGATGGTGGCATTCGGTCGGTGCGCGAGCTCACGCGCGGGTTCGACACGATGGTCGAGCGGCTTGACGTCGACGAACGACAGCGTCGGCTGCTCCTCGCCGACGTCAGCCACGAGCTGCGCACGCCGCTGGCGGTCATCGCCGGCAACCTCGAGGCGATGATCGATGGCGTCCACCCGACCGACGAGGCGCACCTGGCCGCGATCCTCGAGGAGACGCGGGTCATGGAGCGGCTCATCGAGGACCTGCGCACGATGGTGCTGTCCGAGGCCGGCACGCTGCCGCTGCACCGCGAGCCGGTCGACCCGGACGTGCTCGTCGACGAGGTCGTGCGCTCGTTCGCGGGCTCGGCGACGACGGCCGGGGTGACCGTGCAGGCCGAGGTGCCGGCCGACCTGCCGATCCTCGAGCTCGATCCGGTCCGGGTCCGCGAGGTGCTCGGCAACCTCATCGCCAACGCGATCCGCCACACGCCGGCCGGTGGGTCGGTGACGGTCAGCGGGACGCTCGCCGATCCGTGGCTCGACCTGCGGGTAGCGGACACCGGGTCGGGCATCGATCCCGAGGTGCTGCCGCACGTATTCGATCGATTCGTGAAGACGGCCGGCTCCGGCGGGTCGGGGCTGGGACTGCCCATCGCGCGGTCGTTGGTGGAGGCCCACGGCGGGACGCTGGACGTGGCGTCAACGGGGAGTGGCGGGACCACGTTCCGTGCCCGCTTCCCGCTCCGGGACGCCTGACCGGGGCTCGCCTGGACGTGTCGCCGCGCGCGGATCCGCGAGCAACCCTACGGTCGCGTGATCCGCACGTCGTCGACCGCCGCCTCGACGAGGCTCGGCGTTCCCAGGTCCGCCGCCGCGAACACGATCCGGATCTTCTCGCCGGCCCACGCGTCGAGGCCGACGGTCGCCGTGGCCCACGCCGGTGCATCCTCGTTCGGGTGCGCCGTACTCGGCCTTGACCAGCGTCCGCGTCCCGTCCTCGCGCTGGACGTAGGCCCGGAACCAGTCGTCGGTCGTCGCGCTCGGTCCGTGCGCGAGGTAGTAGCGGAACGTCAGGTCGCCGACGGCGCCGTCGGGCAGCTGGACGAGCGGCGACGAATAGGTCGTGCTCCCGCCATCGAGGTCGTACGAGCTCGACGTCGAGCCGGCCGCCGCGCCGGTCACGACCGCCTTCGAGCCCGAGGTCGTCGTCCCGAGCTGCTTCGTCGTCGATGACGGATCCGTTCGCTGCCAGGTGCCGGCGGTCGCCGTGTCGGTGCCGAACCGGTTCACCATCCAGCCCGTCGCGACCTCGAAGTCGTCGAACAGCGGTCCGCAGTTCGTCCGCGTCTTGCCGATCACGTCGTAGCGGCAGCCCGCCCGTTCGATCAGATACAGGACGGCCGCCTTGTTGCGCGTCGTCTCGCGGCCGATGACCTCGTCGGGCGGGTAGAACCGGGCGAGCGAGCTGACCTTCGCATGACTCGGGTACATCTCGAACGTGTACATCCAGATCCGGTGCTTGCCGTACGCGTAGTCGATCTCGTCGCCGTCGGTGACGTACAGGCTGCTCGACTGCATCGCGGTGTAGCCGTTGGTGTGGGCCATGTTCTTGCCGATCGCCACCAGCGCGGCATGATCGTCCTTGGTCATGTCCTTGGGGATGTCGGTCTTCGTGTAGCCGTACGGCCAGAGGATCTGCTCGCCGGCGGTGTGGAACGTGATCGCCATCTTGATCTGCTGGCGGCCGGCGACGACGCGGCTGTCCATGAACGCGCCCAGCGCCTTCGCCTCCGGCGCCGAGAACGCCTTCTTGCCGTGGTAGGTGTCGCTCGATGTCCGGCTCGAGGACCCGCCGCAGCACGCCCAGTGGACGCCGTAGTTGCGATTGAGGTCCGTCCCGACGTACGACGACCCGCTGTTCGGCTGGCGGTTCTTGCGCCACTCGCGATAGGGGTTCCCGGTCAGGTCGTACTCGCCGCCGTCGGGGTTGACCATGAACACGATGAAGATCTCGCGCTCGTTGACGATGCGAGTGATGCGCGAGTCGTTGCCGTAGCCGTCGGTCAGCCACTTCATGATCGCGATCGACTGCTCGACGGTGAGGTGCTCACGGGCGTGGTGGAGCCCGTCGAACAGGACCTCGGGCTCGTTCTCGTCCGTCGCGACGTGGTCGGAGATCTTGACCGCCCAGATCTCGCGGCCCTGGTAGCTCTTGCCGATCGAGAACTTCTTGACGATCGACTTGTGGGCGGCGACCGCCTTGTCGATGGCGGCGACCATCTCGGCGTAGTTGTGGTAGCCGGCGTCCTTGGTGGGGAAATCGGCCGCGGCGACGGGCGTGGCACCGACCGGTCCGGCGGCCACGACCAGGAGCAGCGACAGGGCGGCCAGGGCCGCGGTCGTCCGGATGCGCATGGCGCGCAGTCTGCCCTGCCCGGCCGATCCGCGCCACGGCGAGATGGTGCTACGGCGCACCGGGACCCCCGTGGCGGGCGGCCATAGGCGCACAGCGAACCACGCGGGACGCCCGTGCCGGCCTTGTGGTTCCCGGAACTCGTGGCCGCCAGAACGAGTCTGAGGCCACAACGGACCGGCCCGTGCAGGCCGGCCGACCACAGGGGGATCGATATGGGTTCCATCGATCATGCCGGCAGGCGTCTCATCGCCATCGGCGCCGGCATCCTCCTGGTCGCGATCAGCGCGGCCCCCGCTCTGGCCTGCGGCGGACTCATCGGTCCCAATGGGGCCGTCAACCTGCTGCGGACGACGACCTTCGCGGGCTATCACGACGGCGAGGAGCACTACGTCACCGCCTTCGAGTTCGCCGGTGGTGGCGGCGCGTTCGGTTCCCTGACCCCGCTCCCCGGCATCCCGACGAGCGTCGAGAAGGGCGGCGACTGGACCCTCCAGCGCCTGCGCATCGAGACCGACCCGCCAGCGCCGACGGCCGATGGCGTCCTCTTCGCAGCCGGCGCCGAGCGCGCGTCGGCCGAGGTCCTCATGGAGGTCACCATCGACGCCCTCGACCTGACGGTCCTGCGAGGTGGTGCCGACGAGGTCGGCCAGTGGGCGACCGACCACGGGTTCCGCCTCCCGCCTGATGCGCCCGAGGTCCTCGACTTCTACGCCAGCCGCTCCCCGATCTTCCTCGCCGCGGCGTTCGATGCCGATGCGGCGGCCGAGCGGGGGCAGCAGGTCGGGGACGGGACGCCCGTCCACATCACGATCCCCACGAGCGATCCGTGGGTCCCGTTGCGGATCCTCGCCCTGGGCAAGACCGGCGAGGAGCGCGTCGAGGCCGACGTCTTCCTCATGACCGACCATGCCCCGGCGCTGTTGCCGGCACCCGACGGCTTCAACGGCCTCACCCTCGACCACAGCGCCCCCGCGACCGAGCCCCTCCTCGACGACCTGCGCAGCGACCGCGGCATGGAGTGGATCCCCGCCAGCGCGTGGCTCACGAAGATCGCGATCGACGCCGACGCAGCGCAGCTCGGCTTCGACCTGGCGATCGACGCGTCGGGTGACGGCGTCCCGTCCCGGATCGCGGCCGGTCTCGATCTGCCGGGCGCGGTCGATCCGACCGTCATGGCCACGATCCGCTGGGCCGCGGGCATGGCGTTCATCGTGCTCGGTATCGGCGGCATCGTGCTGCTCCTCCGCCATCGACCGGGCGATGGCGGGCTTCGATCGGCATGACCACGGATCAGGCGACCGGCGGCGTGGCGACCGGGGCCGGCGTACCGGGGCAGCCGCCGGTCCGTCACCGAGCCGGCCGGCTCACCCTGCTCGGGGCGGTGCTCCTGTCGGTCGGCATCGCGGCGATGGCCGCGGCCTGGGTGAGCGCCGAGGGCATCGCGCCGAAGCGGGCCGAGATCAGGATCCACTACTCGTCGTTCGGGCCGGCCGTGGTGACCGCCACGGCCGGGCGACCGATCACGATCGAGCTCGTCAACACCGACCCCATCGACCACGAGTGGCTCGTCGGAGACGAGGCGTTCCATGAGCGCCATCGCACCGGGTCCGAGGCCCATCACGGCCTCAGGCCCACCGAGGTCTCCATCCCGGCCGGCGCCAGCGTGTCGACCACCGTCACCTTCCGGTTGCCCGGGGAGTACCGGTTCATCTGCCATCTCCCGGGCCACGAGGCCTACGGGATGGTCGGCGTCCTTCGGGTGCTGCCCGCGTCCTAGGACGATGCGCGGGTCAGAACGTCGGCGGCTCGTGCGTGACCGGCGGCAGGTCGAGGCTGGCCACCCAGGTCGCGATCTCGTCGGCGGCCGCGACCCACACGCCATCCATCGACTGGGCCCGTTCGATCAGCCCCTCGAGCGCCGCGGCCCGCGCCGGCCGGCCCGAGATGAACGGGTGCATCGTCAGGTCGAACAGCCCGCCGATCTCGACGATGGCCTCGAGCTCATCGCCCCATGCCGCCACGACATCCGACGGCCGCAGGATCGGCGACGACGCGTAGCCCGGGACGTAGTTGTAGCGGTTCCAGTCGTCGAGCGACCAGCTCATCGGCAGCTCGACCAGGCCTGACGCCCAGCGATACGGGTGCTCCGAATCCATCATCCCGGACTCGTACAGGAAGCCGTGGCGGGCGACGAGCTCGGGCGTCCGGAAGTTCATGTCGCACGACGGCGGTCGGTAGCCGACTGGGCGGATGCCGAGCACCGTGTCGAGCGCCTCGAAGCCGCGCAGCAGGTAGCGCTCCTCCGTCGCCTCGTCGACGCCGCGCACCGACTCGTGGAGGTAGCCGTGATGGCCGATCTCGTGGCCGGCGTCGCGGATCGAGCGGGCCATGTCCGGCCACGTCTCGGCGACCCAGCCCGGCAGGAAGAACGTCGTGCGGAGCTTGCGCCGGTCGAGCATCCGCAGGATGCGCGGGATGGCGACCCGGCCGTAGCGCTGGTGACCCATCACGTCGAGATACGCGGCGGTCTCGGGATGGTCGACGAGCATGACGGCCTCGCCGTCGGCGTCGAACGTGAACATGGCCGCGGCGCGGATCCCATCCGGCCAGCGGAAACCAGGCGGCAGCGGTTCCATGCGCTGCACGATACTGGGGCCGTGCGACCGCTGCCCGCCCCGTTCGACGACATCGCCGCCGGGCGCCCGGCCCGCATCGGCGTCACCGGTCCGGCGCTCCTCGGCAGCCGCCTCCTGACCAAGGACCTCGCCTTCCCCGAGGACGAGCGCGACGCCTTCGGCCTGCGTGGCCTGCTGCCGGCCCAGGTCGTCGACATCGAAGCGCAGATGGCGCTCGAACTCGAGCACCTCCGGGTCAAGCACGACGACCTCGAGCGCTACATCGGCCTGGCCGCGCTCCAGGACCGCAACGCGACGCTCTTCTACCGCCTGCTCGCCGAGCACCTCGAGGAGTTCCTGCCGATCGTCTACACGCCGACCGTCGGGCAGGCGTGCCAGGAGTTCAGCCACATCCTGCGGCGGACGCGCGGGACGTGGATCACGCCCGACGACATCGACCGCGTGCCGGCGATCCTGCGCCAAGGCCCGTACGCCGACGTCCGGCTCATCGTCGTGACCGACAACGAGCGGATCCTGGGCCTCGGCGACCAGGGCGCCGGTGGTATGGCCATCCCGATCGGCAAGCTCGCGCTCTACACCGCGGCCTGCGGCATCCATCCCGCGCTGACTCTGCCCGTCTCGCTCGACGTCGGGACCGACAACCCGTGGCTGCTCGAAGATCCGTTGTACCTCGGGTACCGCGCCCCGCGGTTACGTGGCGAAGCCTATGACGCGCTCGTCGAGGCGTTCATCGCCGGGGTCCAGGAGGTCTGGCCGGACGCCCTCGTCCAGTTCGAGGACTTCAAGCAGCAGAACGCGCTGCGCCTCCTGGAGCGCTACCAGGAGCGACTGCCCTGCTTCAACGACGACATCCAGGGCACGGCCGCGGTCGTCGTCGCGGGCGTGCTCGCCAGCCTGCGCGCGAGCGGCCGGAGGCTGGCCGACGTCCGGGTCGTGCTCCTGGGTGCGGGTGCGGCCGGGATCGGCATCGCTCGCCTGCTCGGCCTCGCGATGGCCGAGGACGGTCTCCCCGTCGAGCACATCCGTGAGGCCATCGCGCTCGTCGACACGCTCGGGCTCGTGCATGCGGGCCGGACGGACCTCGACCCGGCCAAGGCCCGTCTCGCGGTCCCGGCCGTCGTCGGCCCGACGCCCGGCCTGCTCGAGACGATCTCGGCCTATCGCCCGACCGTGCTGGTCGGCACGACCGGGATGCCCGGCACGTTCGACGAAGCGATCATCCGAGCCATGGACGAGCGGGTCGGGCCAGCTGACCGCCCCTTGGTCATGCCGCTCTCCAACCCGACGTCGCGGGCCGAGGCGACCCCGGCCGACATCTACGCCTGGACCGGCGGGCGGGCCATCGTCGCGACCGGTTCGCCGTTTGCGCCGGTCGAGCTCGACGGGGTCCGCCACGAGGTCGGGCAGGCCAACAACGTGTTCATCTTCCCGGGCGTGGGGCTCGGGGCGATCGTGGCCGGGGCGCGGTCCGTGACCGACCGGATGTTCCTGCTCGCCGCTCGCGAGCTCGCGGCGAGTGTCAGCGACGACCGTCTCCGCGGCGGCGCGCTCTACCCGCCGGTCGGCGACCTGCGGGCGGTCTCGCGGCGCATCTCCATCGCGGTCGCCCGGGAGGCCGGCGGACTCGACGATGTCGAGGCCGCGGTCGATGCCGCGATGTGGTGGCCGGCCTACGTCCCGTACGTGCCACTCCGCGCCGTCGAGCAGCGCCGGACGAGCGAGACCTGATGGTCCGGGCCGCCGTCCTGACCGCCGTCGGCGACGCCGCGGTCATCCGCGACCTCGAGGTCATCGAGCCGCGCGCCGGCGAGGTCCGCGTCCGGATGCTGGCCTCGGGCGTGTGCCACTCCGACCTGCACGTCCGCGACGGCGAATGGGACCGCCCGACGCCCATCGTCATGGGCCACGAGGGCGCCGGCATCGTCGAGGCGGTCGGGCCGGGCGTGACGACGCCGCGCGTCGGCGAGCTCGTGGCGCTGTCGTGGCTGATCCCGTGCGGCGTGTGCCGCTCGTGCCGCCGCGGGCACGTCTGGGCCTGCCCGGACTCCCCGTCGTACCGGCACACCCTGCTCGACGGGACGCGGCCGTTCCTCGACCCGCACGGCGGCGAGGGGATCCGGTCGTACTGCGCGATCGGGACGATGGCCGAGGCATCGGTCGTGCCTGCCGCCGCCGCCATTCCCCTCCCCGACGGCACGGATCCGGCGGTCGCGGCGCTCATCGGCTGCTGCGTGACGACCGGCGTCGGCGCCGTGCTCAAGACGGCCGCAGGTGCCGGCCGGGTCGTCGGTGGCGGTCATCGGGCTCGGCGGGGTCGGGCTGTCGTGCGTCATGGGCGCGGTCGTGGCCGGCGCATCGCGGATCGTCGCCATCGATCGCATGGCCGACAAGCTGGATGCCGCCCAGGCGGTCGGCGCGACGGACGGCCTGCTCGCCACGGACGATGACGCGGCCACACTCGAGGCCCTGCGCGACCTGACCGACGGCGGCCCGGACTACGTGTTCGAGGCGATCGGCCGCACCTCGACCGCCGAGCTCGCGATCGCCGCGCTGCCCCTCGGCGGGACGGCGGTCCTCGTCGGCATGACCCCGCTCGGCGCGCGCGCCGCGTTCGAGGTCTACCCGTTCGTCGACGGCTCGCGCCGGATCCTCGGCTCGAACTACGGCTTCGCCGAGCCCGCCATCGACTTCCCGCGCTACGCGGCGTGGTCGATCGAGGGCCGGCTGCCGGTCGATCGGCTCATCGACCGCCGGATCGGGCTCGACGACGTCGAGGACGCGTTCGACGCGATGCGCCAGGGCCGCTACACGCGCCAGGTCATCGCCTTCGACTGACGGGCGCGCCGCCTGGCCGCAATGACGACCGCTGATCGATGCCACTCCGCCGCATATGCGTCCGAATGGCATCACGCGCCAATGGTCCGCGCAGACGGCGCGCTCCCTAGTCGGCGACGCCCAGCGCGATGAGCGCCGCGGTCGGACCCGGTCGGCGCCGGGCCGGCCCACGAGGACCACGCGTCGAACGTGGTCGAGCCACCCGGCCCAGCGTCGTCTTGCCGACGATCGCCCGGGTCACGTCGACGACGTCGCCGTGGCGCGTCGTACTGGACCATGACCACCCGGACGCCGTGGACGGCCGAGCTCGAGCCGACGGTGCCCTTGATCCGCCACCGGCCGCCGGCCGAGGTGGTCGTGAGGCCCGTCGTCGCCAGGGCGACCGGCTTCGGTGTGGCGGCCGTCGGCGCCGTGACGCTGTACCGGGCGGACGGCGAACCCGGCCGGGACCGGTCCGCTCAGGCGGAACGGAGCCCGACCACGGCCCGTGGCGGTCACCTCGGCCGGGCCGCTCCACGTCGTCAGCAGCGCCCCCGACGCGTCGAGCAGGCGGGCCGTCACCGTGATCGGACCGCGCGCGCTCGATCGGTCGTTCCAGACCTCGCCGCTCAGGGTCAGCGTCCCGCCGCTCACCCGGCTCGTGGCCGACGCGAGCGAGAGCCCGGCCGGCAGCCGAGCGAGTTGCAGGGCGTACGGCGTCATCGAGCCGGCGCCGGTCGGGCTGACCTTGATGGCATACGTGCCGGCGGGCAGTGACCGGACGATCTCCTCGGCCGAGGTCCCCGAGCGGTCCTGGGCGGCGAGCAGCGTCGTGCAGCCGGCGTACAGCCGGAGCGAGGCCCCGACCGGCAGGTCGGCGAGGCGCAGCCGGACCGTGCCCGCGGCGGCCATCGAGAAGCGATACCAGTCGACGTCCCCGCCGCTGGCCAGCTTGCCGCTCCGCCACTCCGGGCCCCGCCGCTCGAGCGGCGCCGCCGCGCAGGTGTTCGCGGCGTCGGTGGTGTGGAGCAGCCGGTAGACCGCCTTGCGGGTCGTCGTCCCGGCGACGACCGGGACGGTGTGGATGGCGTCGACGCTGCCGTCCGACCAGTGGTCGAAGGCGTAACTCCCCTCCCCGACCGTCGCGCTTGGCGGCGCGTCGAGCACGATCGACGAGCCGACGATCCCCGTCGCCGGGAGGTCGATCAGGTCGTTCTCGGCGTACGCGTGCAGGGCGATCCCGGCCGGCGACGAGGTCGCCGCGATGACGCCGGTCCTGGGCTGGAGCTCGCGCTCCACGGTCGTGGCGAGGCCGTCGGCGTCGGTCACGACGAGGGTCACCGTGAGATGCGAGGGATACGGATGATCCGGCGCCGGGAAGGTCCCGCTCGTGACGCCGCTGAACGTCTGGACGACGTGCTCGTGGCACTCGTCCGGCCGGCAATGGGCGATCGCCCAGGTCCAGCTGAACGCGGCCGCGGGCACGGCGCCGTCCTGGACGTCGGTCGCCGACGCCGAGAAGGCGATCGCATCGCCGACCGCCCAGGTGAGCGTGGCCGACGGCGTCATCGTCACGTCCGGTGGCGAGTTGCCGGCATGGACGGTGTGACTGATCGTGTCCGAGAGCACCGGGTCGCCGTCATCGGTGACGCGCAGCCCGATCGCGACGTCGCCCGACTCCGCGATGACCGTGGTCGCCGTGACCCCGGTGGCGTCGTCGTACGCTCCGTCACCGTCGAGGTCCCACGCGTAGCTGAGCTCGTCGTGCTCGTTCGAATTGGTCGAACCCGACGCATCGAGGGCGACGGTCAGCGGCACAGCGCCCGACGTCGGCGTCGCGACGAACGCGGCCGATGGCGGCGCGTTGGGCGGGTAGAAGCGGATGGCCCGGACCTCGCCGCGGTCGAAGTTCGTGTAGAGCAGGTCGCCGTCGGGCGTCGTGCCCAGGAACACCGATGCGCCGTTCGTGCCGATGTCGTCCGAGCGGCGCAGGTCGGCGAACCGGCTCCGCGCGGTGAAGTCGGGCCGCCCGTTCGTGCCGAGCGGCGCGAACCAGATGCACTTGCGGTTGTAGTCGGTCCAGAACAGGCCGCCGTCGTAGTCGTCCGGATAGCCCGTGTCATCGCGCAGGAACGCGAGCCCGGCGATCGCGGAGCTGCCGGTGCCGCAGCCGTCGCCCGCCACGCCCAGGGTCGAATGCGAGTAGCGGTGCACCGGGGTCGCCTGGCCGGTCAGGCTCGTGCACAGGGCCGGGTCGTACGCGGGCGCGCTGGCCGGGCTCCAGTAGGCGGCCTCCTGGGCGAAGGCCTCGTAGCACGGCCAGCCGAAGTTGCGAGGCGCCGCATCGGGGTCGGGCAGCTCGTCGATCTCCTCCCAGTTGTTGAACCCGACGTCGCCCAGCCACACTGCGCCGTTCGGCGCGAATGTGAAACGGAACGGGTTGCGCAGCCCGTAGCCGATGATCCGCCGCGCGTTCGGGTCCGCGGCCGCGACGTTGGCATTGCCGGCGTATGCCGCACCGGTGTCCGGGTCGACCCGGATGATCGTGCCCGAGAGACCGGTCGGGTCGCCGGTCGTACGCACGTCCTGGCTGCGGAGCGCGCCGCCTTCGCTGGCCGGATCACCGCACGGGTTCACGGGCGTTGGCGAGTCGGCCAGGGACCCGCCGAGCTGCCCCGAGTCGCGCGGGTGGCTGAAGCTCGCCCCGTCCCCACCCGATACGTACAGACCGCCGGCCCGGCCTTCCGGCCCGAACGAGACGGTGCCGACCGAGTGGCCCGGGAACTGCTGGCACCAGTCCTCGATGAGCACGGTCTCGTCGCTGATCGTGGCGCCGTCCCCGCCGTCGCCGACGGTCAACCGCGACAGACGGCCCATCGCCAGGCAGCCGTCCGTGTTGGCCCCGGGTGGCGTCGGGCAGGTGTCGTGCCACGGGACGCTGTCGTAGGTGTACAGGGCGTAGAGATACGGCTTGGCCGGGTAATCCGGGTCCACCGCCAGGCCGAGCAGGCCGCGATCCCAAAGGTCGTAGACCTCGTCGGACAGGTCGGCCACCGTGACCGGGGTCGCGTCGGTCAGCCCGTCATAGGCCCGGATCCGGCCGCTCTTCTCGGCCACGAACACCCGGCTCGCGTCCGGCGTGAACGCCACCGCGGTCGGAAAGGTCAGCCCGCTCCACACGAGCTCGTCGCGAAAGCCGGCCGGGACGGTCGCGCTCGTATCGGCCGCCACGGGAGCGGCCGCGGACGGCAGGACGAGCCCGACGAGGAGCACCGCGGCCAGCACCCGGGACGCACGCGGCGAGCGGCGTCGGGCGCGCGGCGGTGCCGATGACATGCGTTGTGGGTCCCCGAGTCGATGGTGGCGCGTGGAGCGCCGATGAGGACCATGGTACGGGCCGGGCTAGGCGCCTCGCGGTCGATCCGGCGTCGTGCCCGCCGCCGACGCGGCGCCCACGGCCGAAGCGGCACCCACGGCCGGTGCCGGCGCCGCGTCGTCCTCGGGCGGCGCGATGACCGGCGGCTCGGGCTCGGCGATGGCCGGCAGCAGCGGGTCGCCGGTGATGAGCCGCGTCCCCCGGCCGTGGGTCAGGAAGCTCGACGCCCAGCGCGTGAGCACCACGATCCGGTTGGCGAACCCGATGAGATAGAAGATGTGGATGAGCAGCCACAGCATCCAGGCCGGCAACCCGCCCCGGCGCCCGAACGGTCCGAGCCACGGGATGTCGGTCACGCCGGCCAGCCGGCCGATGACCGCCACGTCGCCCTTGTTGCGGTAGTGGAACGGGTCCGTCGGGCGGCCCAGGACCCGTCGTCGGATGGTCTTGGCGGCGTGCGTCCCGCCCTGGATCGCTCCCTGCGCGACACCCGGGGTCGCCCGCTCCGGCTTCCACGGCTGCACGGCGGCGTCACCCACGACGAAGATCTCGGGATGGCCGGGCACGGTCAGGTCGGGCTCGACGAGGGTCCGGCCGTTCCGGTCGGTCGGTGCGCCGGTCGCCTCGGCCACCCGGCGGCCGAACGACGACGCGACCACGCCGGCACCCCACAGCACGGTCCGCGTCGCGATGGTCTCGACGTGCGTGGGCGCGTCCGGCCCCGCGCCCTCGGCGACCTCCATCGTCACCTGCTGATCGTCGATGTCGATGACCCGCGTGCGCAGGCGGACCTCGACGCCGAGCCGCTCGAGCTGGCGCTGCGCCGACGCCGACTGCCCCGGCGGGTACGGCGGCAGGACCCGGTCCATCGCCTCGACGAGCACGATCCGGGCCTCGCGCGGGTCGATCGCGCGGAAGTCGCGGCGCAGGGTGTCGCCGGCGATCTCGCCGATCGAGCCGGCCAGCTCCACGCCGGTCGGTCCGCCACCGACCAGCACGAACGTCATCCATGCCCGACGCCGCTCGGGATCCGCCTCGCGCTCGGCGGCCTCGAACGCGATCAGGACGCGCCGGCGGATCTCGGTGGCGTCCTCGAGGGTCTTGAGGCCCCGGGCGTAGCGCGCCCAGTCGTCGTGCCCGAAGTAGGAATGGTGGGCGCCCGTCGCGACGATGAGCGTGTCGTACGGGATCGGACCGCCGTCGGACAGGAGCACCTCGCGCCGCTCGGGGTCGATGCCGACCGCCTCGCCAAGGATGACCGTCGTATTGCGCTGCTTGCGCAGGATCGAGCGCAGCGGCTGGGCGATCTCGCCCGGCGACAGGGCCCCGGTCGCCACCTGGTAGAGCATCGGCTGGAACAGGTGGAAGTTGCGCCGGTCGACGAGGGTGACCGCGATCTCGGGGTCGGCGCCCAGCTGCTTCGCGGCGTACAGGCCGGCGAAGCCACCGCCGATGACGACGACCCGATGGCGGGCGGGAGCGCTCGGGGTCATGTGCCTATCCTAGCCAGCCTGATCCCTAGCCAGCCGACGGCGACGCCCGGAGATCGCCCTCGGCGGGGAGCTGTCGCGGCCGCACGTGCTGGCCGAGCTGGGGCAGCCAGCGGCCCATGACCGCGACGCCGGCCAGGCACAGCAGGCCGCCCGCGATGACCGTCAGGGCCGGCCCGATGACGGCCGCGAGCAGCGCGGATTCGATGTCGCCGACGCGCGGACCACCGGTCACGACGAGGATGTGGATCGAGCTCACCCGGCCGCGCAGCTCGTCCGGGGTGTCGAGCTGGACGATCGTGCCGCGGAAGACCGCGGACAGCATGTCGGCCGCCCCGGCGACGGCCAGGCAGCCGAGGGCGAGCGCGAACGCCACGGGCCCCGCGAACAGGGCGGTGACCCCGAACAGGGTGATCGCCACGCCCCAGCCGATGACGCTCAGGACGACGGCGTGCCCGACTCGGACGACGGTCGACACCCAGCCCGAGAACAGCGCGCCGAGGAACGCCCCGGCCGCGGGCGCCGCCGCCATCAGGCCGAGCCCGACTGGCCCGACCCGGAACACGTCGAGCGCGAGGGCCGGGAACAGCGCGGTCGGCATCGCGAAGACCATCGCGATGAGGTCGATGACGAAGCTCCCCAGGATCGGCGGGCGGGAGCGCACGAACGCCAACCCCTCGCGGATCGCCCCGAGTCCGGGGCGCTGCACGGCCGCGAGCGGCGGCAGCGGGGCGATGGCGAAGACGGCCCCGAGCGCGGCGAGGAAGCTGATCAGATCGACGGCGTAGGCGCCGGTCAGCCCGACCGTGGCGATGAGGATCCCGCCGAGCGCCGGCCCGACGATCGACGCCGCCTGGAAGTTGAGCTGGTTGAGCGCGATGGCCGCCGGCAGCCGGATCGGCGGGACCAGCCGCGGGATGGACGACGCCCGGGCGGGCTGGTCGACGGACGAGAGCCCGGCGGCGACGAACGCGACGGCGAACAGGGCGATCAGCGGCGGTTCACCGCTCAGCGACAGGAGCACGAGGGCCAGGCTGCACAGGGCGAGCCCGGTCTGGGTGACGAGCAGGACGCGCCGGCGGTCGAGCGCGTCGACGAGGGTCCCGGCGCCGAGGGCGAAGATGAGGATCGGGATGAGCTGGAACAGGATGAGCCCGGCGATCGCGAGGGTCGAGCCGGTCAGCGTGTAGACCTGGTACGGCAGGGCCAGCCGGGTGATCTGGGTGCCCATGCCGGACACGACCTGGCCGGACCACAGCCAGCGATAGTCGCGGTCGAGGCGAAGCGGCGTGGTGTCGATGACGAACCGACGGAAGCCGGCGCTCACGCCTCCACGATCGGGTCGGGCGGGTCCGCCGTCGCGGTCGAGCCGCGTCGCGCCGAGGTCGTCGCGCGGGTCCGCCGCTTCCGGGTGCTCGACACGGGCACGGCGACCGGCTGCGCTGCCTCCGGCGCGGCGTCGTCGTCCGACGCGGCAGGTGTGGCGGGCGTGGCCTTGGCCGTCGAGCGCGTCTTGCCCGGACCGACCGCCACCAGCTTCCGGGGTCGGGTCGGTGCTGCGACCGGTGGCGGAACGGCCGTCGGCGCCGCCGTGGGCGCGGCTCCAGGACGCTTCCCGAGGTCCGTGGCCTCCGTCGGGGGCGCGATCTCGACGGCCACCGGGACGATCTCGAAGTCGTCGTCGGAGAACTCGGGGTCGAGGGTCACGAGGCCCTCACCGTCGAAGACCTGGAGCGGTCCGGTGATGGCCGCCCGGTCGAGGCCGCAGTGGTAGCAGTGGGTCTGGCCGATGTCGTTCACCGAGCGGCAATCGGCGCACACCCACAGCAGCTCTTCGCGGCTGGCGCCATAGCGGCTGTTGCGTGGCTGCACCACGAATTGATACAGGAGCCAGAGGATCGTCGGCCCGGTCAGGAGGACGATGACGAAGGCGGCCGCGGGGAGCGAATTGAGACTCCGCTCCACGGCCTGGATCGAGTCGGATGGATCGATCGGCATCGGCTTTCAGTCGGCGCGGGCGGTCACCCGACCACCCGGGCCGACATCGTACACGGGTCTGGCGAGATCGTTACTTGTCGCGTTCCGCCGTCGTGACCAGCGAAGCCTGCGCGGCCGCCAGACGGGCGACCGGGACGCGGAATGGCGAGCACGACACGTAGTTCAGGCCGACCTTCTCGCACTTGTGGATCGACGCCGGGTCGCCACCGTGTTCGCCGCAGATCCCGACCTTGAGGTCGGGGCGCGTGGAGCGGCCCCGGTCGACGGCCATCTGCATCTCGTCGGCGATCACGTCGTCCAGCGTCTGGAACGGGTTGACCGGCAGGATGCCCTCCTCGACGTACTTGAGGAGGAAGCCGCCCTCGGCGTCGTCACGGCTGTAGCCGAAGGTCATCTGGGTCAGGTCGTTGGTGCCGAAGCTGAAGAACTCGGCATGCTGGGCGATCTTGTCGGCGACCCACACGGCCCGCGGGATCTCGATCATCGTCCCGAACTTGAAGTCGATGTCCTCGCCGGCCGCGGCGATGACGGCGTCGGCCTCCGCGTCGAGCAGGGCGCGGGTCGCGATCAGCTCGTTCACGTGCCCCACGAGCGGGATCATGATCTCGGGCCGCGGGTCCTTGCCGGCCTTCTTGACCGCGACGGCCGCGTTGAGGATGGCCCGGGTCTGGATCTTCACGAAGTCCGGGATCATCAGCCCGAGCCGGCAGCCGCGGAGGCCCAGCATCGGGTTCTGCTCGTGCATCGACTGGATGGTCGCGAGCAGCTCCTTGTCCTCGTCGGTGGCGGCATCGCCGGCCTTCGTGACCTTGACGAGCTGCTCCTCGAGATTCGGCAGGAACTCGTGGAGCGGCGGGTCGATGAGGCGGATGACGACCGGCAGGCCGTCCATCGCGGCGAGGATGCCCTCGAAGTCGCCCTGCTGGAGGACCTCGAGCTTGGCCATGGCCGCGTCGAACGTGGCGACGGCCTCGGCCTCGTCGGCCGTGAGCGGTTCGCCGGCCGCGGTCTTGGATTTGGCCCGGGTCGCGATGTTGGCGACGAGGATCGCGCCGCGCACGATCTCGAGCCGATCGCCCTCGCGGAACATGTGCTCGGTCCGGCACAGGCCGATGCCCTGGGCGCCGTACTCGAGGGCCTGCGCGGCCTCCTCGGGCTTGTCGGCGTTGGCCCAGACCTGCATCCGGCGGATCCCGTCGGCCCAGCGGAGCACCTGCTGGAGCTCGGGCTGGTCCTCGAATCGGGCCTCGACGGTGGGTAGGGCTGAGAGGAAGACCTCGCCCGTCGAGCCATCGACGCTGATCCAGTCGCCCTCGGCGAACGACTGGCCCGACGTCGTGCTGGACGCCGACTTGGTGGCGTAGTCCACGACGAGCTCGGCACAGCCCGCGACGCATGGCTTGCCGATCTGGCGGGCGACGACCGCAGCGTGCGAGGTGGCCCCGCCGCGCGCGGTCAGGATGCCTTCGGCGACCGCCATGCCGTGGAAGTCATCGGGCGAGGTCTCGACGCGGACGAGGACGACCTTCTCGCCCCGCGCGACCCACTCCACGGCGACATCGGCATTGAACACCGCGCGCCCGACGGCCGCGCCCGGGGAGGCGTTGAGACCCTTGGCGATGCGCGCGGCGCTCGTGCGCGCCTTCGGGTCGAACTGGGCCCGCAGGAGCTGGTCGACCTGGTCGGTCTCGATCCGGGCGACGGCTTCGGTCTCGGTGATGAGGCCCTCCCCGACCATGTCCACCGCGATCTTCACGGCCGCCGCGGCGGTCCGCTTCGCGTCGCGGGTCTGGAGCATGTAGAGCTTGCCGCGCTCGATCGTGAACTCGAGGTCCTGGACGTTCTTGTAGTGGTTCTCGAGCTGCTGCCCGATGCGCACGAACTCCGCGTGGACCTCGGGCATGTCGACGGCCAGCTGGGCGATCTCGGGAGCGGTCCGGACACCGGCCACGACGTCCTCGCCCTGCGCATTGGTCAGGTACTCGCCGTAGAGCACCTTCTCGCCGGTGTTGGGGTTGCGGGTGAAGGCGACGCCCGTGCCGGAGTCGTCGCCCATGTTGCCGAAGACCATCGTCACGACGTTCACGGCCGTGCCGAGGTCGTGGGCGATCTTCTGGCTGTTGCGATAGTCGTTGGCACGCTTGCCGAACCAGGACGCGAACACGGCCTTGACCGCCAGGTCCAGCTGCTCGTAGACATCGGTCGGGAACGCACGGCCGGTCTGCTCGCGGACGATCGCCTTATAGGCCTCGACGACCTCCTGCAGCGCGGCGGTGTCGAGGTCCGTGTCCGACGAGGCGCCCTTCGCGTGCTTGACCGCATCGAGCGCGTCGTCGAAGCGGTTGTACTCGGCGGTGGAGCCGTCCGGATTCGTCACGACGCGCGGCGGGATCTCCATGACGATCCGGCCGAACATGGCGATGAAGCGGCGATAGGCGTCCCACCCGAAGCGCTCGTTGCCGGTCAGGGCGATCAGGCCCTGCAAGGTCTCCTCGTTGAGGCCCAGGTTGAGGACCGTGTCCATCATCCCGGGCATGGAGAACTTGGCCCCGGAGCGGACGGAGACCAGGAGCGGGTTGGCCGCGTCGCCGAAGCCCTTGCCGGAGCGCTCCTCGACCTGGTGCATCGCGTCGAGGACGTCGTCCCAGAGGCCGTCGGGCAACTGCTTGCCGTTGGCGAAATAGTCGTTGCAGGCCTCGGTCGTGATCGTGAATCCGGGCGGTGTCGGCAGGCCGGCCAGGGTCATCTCCGCAAGGCCCGCGCCCTTGCCGCCGAGGAGATCCTTCATCTTGCCGTGGCCTTCGGCGGTGCCGTCGCCCCAGGCGTAGATGTAGCGCTTGGCGGCCTGGTGCGGACGGTCGCTGGCCGGGATGGTGGCCTGGGTCATCGGACGGGTCCTCCGGGAGGGCTGGCGGACGGGCCCGGGGTGGGGCACGCGGGTCCGCGTCAGGGTCGTTCTGGTACGGACCGATTGTAGCGTCGCGACCCGGTGACCAAGGTTGCGAGGCAGTGCCGAGTGGCGTCGGTGGGCGTCTTGCCTGGGTCAGCTGGCGAGGCTGGTCTGCGCCACGCTGCTCGCCCAGGTCGCGATCTCGGCCCGGCGGGACGCCCCGAGCTTGGCCAGGATGTGCTCGATGTGGGCGCTGGCCGTCTTGGGCGCGATGCCCAGCTCCTCGGCGATCTCGGCGTTGGTCATCCCCTCGGACACCAGCCGCGCGACGGCGTACTCGCGCGCGGTCAACGGTCGCCACGGCTCGTCGTCGGAGACGTGGCCCCGTGCCATCCGCACGAGGTCGTCGGCCCGGTCGGCCATCGCCGGGCTGTCCAGCCGCGTGGCGAGATCGCGGACCTCGGTGGCGAGGACCAGGGCATCCGCGAATCGGTTCGAGCGCACGTGGCAGGCCGCGAGGTCGAGGCGAGCCCACGATCCCTCCCAGGCGCGGGCGTGGCGATCCCAGCCGGCGATCGCCGATTCGAGCGCCCGGCGGGCCACCCCGGTCGCACCGTCGGCCAGCGCCACGAGGCCCTGCGCATGGTCGAGGGCCGCGCCGGCGACCGTCGGGATGCTCTCGAGGTGGGCGCGGCAGGCGGCCAGCCAGGTCGCGCCCTCGGCCGGCCGGCCCGCGGCCTGGGCGGCTCGCACCCCGGTCACCACGAAGGGGGTCAGGTGGACGCGCTCGCCGACCGCGAGCGCTCGTGCCAGCGCGTCGCGGCAGCGGGCCAGGGCATCGTCCGGCTCGCCGGCCAGCAGCGCGACCTCAGCGAGGCCCCACGCAGGCGGGAGGATCAGGCCGATCTCCCCGGTGTCGAGCCCGAACGCGAGCGCCTCCTCGAGCGCAGCGCGCGCCCCGACGGTGTCGCCACGCCCCATCGCCACGTAGCCGAGCGTCCAGCGGGCGATCTCGACGGCGCGTGGGCCGACCTGCTCGGTCATGTTGTCGCGGGCCAGCATCTCGGCCTGCGTCCAATCGGCACCCGCCCAGGCGATCATGGATGAGGTCGAGGCCATCATGTGGGCGCAGAATGACTGCTGGATCGAGTCCGCGTACTTGAGGCCCGCATCGGTCCACCGCTTGGCCGCCGGGTAGTCGAGGAAATCGGCCGCGAAGGTCGAAGCGTCCCGGAACGCGGACACGCCTACGGACTCCCAGCCGGCTCGCTCGGCCTTCAGGGCCGCGGTGGTGGTCCGCTCCAGGCCGGCCTCGGTCTCGCCGGCGATCATCTCGGCGACGCCCAGCTTCCACTCGACGGCGAGCACGAACTCCGTGTCGCCGATCCGCTCCGCGTACGCGCGCACCTCGCCCAGGTGGGCGACGGCTTCGTCGATCCGCCGCGCGTCGATGAGATTGATGGCGAGCATGTACAGGAGGTCCATGCGCCGGTCCTCGGCGCCCGGCAGGTCACCCAGGGTGTCCAGCTCGGCAAGCAGCGCGCCCAGGACCTCACATCGTTCTTCGACGGGCCGACCCAGCCGGCGCGAGACGTTCTGCGCATTGCTGACCGCACCCATCGCCGCGATCGGGTCGCCGGCCGCGCGATAGGCATCGGCGGCCAGGGTCGCGACCCGCGCGCCCACCTGGTAATCGTCGATCGCCAGGGCCTCGCCGGCGTAGGCGTTCAGGATGTCGGCCCGCTCGTGGGGTCCGATGTCCTCGGGCATGTTGTCGACGGCGCGCCGATAGAGGTCGAACGCCTCACGATGGAGGGAGACGCGCGCCACCTCGGCGGCAGCGGCGAGCGCGGACTCGTGTGCCTCGCGACGCATGCCGGCCCGCTCGTAATGGGCGGAGGCGTGGATCTCGGACTGGCCGATGAGCCGGGCGCCGAATGTGCCCGCTCGCCCATGGTAGCGACGCCGGTCGCCGATCTTGACGCTGCGATAGATCGCCTCGCGCAGCAGCTGGTGCGGGAAGTCGTAATACCCCGAATCGACCTCGTCGGTCAGCAGGTACTGGTCCTTCAACTCCTGGAGCGGACCGTCGAGCTCCTCCTGCGGTCGGTCCATCACTCCGGCCAGGACGTCGGCCGTGAAGCAGCGGCCGATGACCGCGCCGGCGCGCGCGACCTCCTGCGCCTCCCTCGAGCAGTACCCGAGGCGACGCAGGACCGCGTCTTCGATGGTGTCCGGCACGATGGCGTCGCGCACCGCCCGCCCGTTCGCTCGGGCATCGGCGCCGACCGCGCCGATGAGCTCTTCGATGTACAGGGGGATGCCGTCGGTGCGGGCGTACACGGCGCGGACGACGTCCTTCGGGGCCGGGATGCCGGTGTCGAGGATGAGCGTCGTGACGAGCGCGGTCTGCTCCTCGGACAGCGGCCCGAGGCGCAGCTCCTCGGCGACCCGCTGGGTGACCAGCCTGGACCGCCAGTCGCGGAGGCTGGAGCCAGGGCCGGCCTCGTCCGACCGGTACGCGGCGGCCATCAGGATGTGTCGATCCCGCGCTCGTCGGGCGAGCTCGGCGATGATGTCCAGGCTCAGGTCATCGGCCCACTGCAGGTCCTCGAAGACGTAGAGCACCGGATCGTCGGGCGCCCCGAGGATCGCGTCGACGATGTCGAGGGCCAGGCGCCGTCGTCCCGACAGGTTGACGTTCGGGGCCGTTTCCAGCAGATGCAGGACGGTCTTGCCGATCGGTGCCATCGACGGCGTATACGCCATGGTGCGAGCGAAGTCGCGGATCGAGCCACCGGGGATGTCCTTGTCCTGGGGCGCCAGCATGCCCCACGAATCGACGAAGCCACGCTCACGTGACTTCTGTCCGATCGACCACAGCAGCCGCGTCTTGCCGATGCCGGCGATCCCGGCGAGCAGGAGGAACTGGCCCCGGCCGACCTCCACGTCGTCGAGGCGTCGGTCGACGAGCTCGAGCAGGTCATCGCGACCGATGAGCAGGGGGCTGCGGACCGAGCCGATCGTGGCGTCCATGCCGCGCAGTGTAGGGCGCCGCCGTCATGGGTCATCGGTCATTCGACCGATGACGGGCCACCTCTCGGCGCCGAAGGTCGAGCCAGGACGATCCCGCAACGGACGGATCGATCAGCGCAGGAGGTGCCAGATGGCCCAGTTCATGGATGTCCACTCGGGATTCTTCGGGGTCTCGGGTGACCAGCTCCGCGAGGCGCACGATCGCGACCTCGCCATCGAGCGCGACGAAGGGGTCCACTTCGAGAAGGCATGGATGGACGAGGACGCCGGCAAGGTCTTCTGTCTCGCCAGCGGACCGTCGCGCGAAGCCGTCATGCGGATCCACGAGCGCGCGGGCCACCCGACGCCCGAGGTCTACACCTTGACCGTCGAGGTCTGAGATCGCCGTCGACTCCTTCTCTCGTCGTGGCCGGTGCCGCCGTCGCGGTGATGGGCCTCGGCATGGCGCTGAGCGCCAGCGCCCAGCAGGACACGCTCGCGACCGTCAAGGCGGTGACCGCCCGGTTCAACTCGATCGTCCAGGCCAAGACGTCCGGCTACCTCCCGTTCTACATCTGCGCGGAGCAGCCGGGCTGTCGGCACGATGGGCCAGCACGACGTCAACTTCGACCTCGTCGGTGAGCCGCGGTCGATCCGCTCCGGCCCGAGGCCCTGCGTCTACGAGCCGCAGGCGTACGGCACGCTCAAGCTCGTCGCCCTCGAAGTGGGTGAAGGTCGGCCCGGTCGCGGTCCCGGATCCGACCGTCCTCGGCCGCCGATGCTCCCCGTCGGATCGGGCAATCGCTACGGCAGCGAACCTGACGGCTTCTACGAGCGGCACTACTGGCTCTACAAGTCGAACCCGATGGGCGCGTTCGCCGACTGGAACCCGACCGTGTCCTGCCGCGGCCAGGGCGACAACGGCGGCTGACCGCACCCTCCCTTCGCATCTCTCGCCTCCCCCGGCCCCGTCGCCCGCACAGCGACGGGGTCGGTCATCGTCCGGCGCGACGTTCTTGTGACCGACGCGCGACGTCGCTCGACCCGCCAGCCGCTACCATCGGTGGCGCAACCTTCAGCGGAGGCCGAGCTCTCATGTCCGACGCCGCCATCGCTCCCGTCACCGGCGGCGGGGTCATCGACCCCGACGACGAGCGCTACAACGCCTCCCTGGTCCGGCGCGAGGACGGGGTCGACAGCCTGGCCTGCTTCTGGGTCCGCTTCGATGGCGAGCCGACCCCCTTCGAACCCGGGCAGTACATGACGATCGGGGTCTTCGTCGACGGCAAGATCGTGCAGCGGCCGTATTCGGTCGCATCGGCGCCGGGCGTCGCCGGCGAGACCGGCTATGAGTTCTATGTGCGCCTCGTCCAGGGCGGCACCTTCACGCCGATCCTGTGGGACCTGCCGGTCGGGCATCGGATGCGGATGATCGGGCCGAAGGGCAAGTTCATGCTCCAGCCCGACGACGAGCGGACCCACATCTTCATCTCGTCGGGCACGGGCAACGCGCCGTTCGTGGCGATGATGCGCCAGCTCCTCCTCGACGGCCAGGCGCGCGACGTCGTGTTCCTCAACGGCGTGTCGCACGCTCGCGAGCTGGGCTACCGCGAGCTGCTCGAGGACTGGCAGGCGATCGGGCACGTTCCCGGTCCGCTACATCCCCACAGTGAGCCGCCCGAACGACCCGATCAACGCGGACTGGACGGGGCGAACCGGTCGCGTGGAGACCATCCTCGAGCCGGTCCTCGAGGAGCTCGGCCTGACGCCGGAGAACTCGGTCGCCTACATCTGCGGCAACCCGGACATGATCCTCGCCGCCGAGGCCACGCTCCTCGAGCGCGGCTACGCCGAGGACCAGGTCCACAAGGAGCTCTACTGGCCCAAGGGCAAGGAGCCCCGTGGCGCGGCCGGTGCGGACCTCGCGGAGGCGATCGAGGCCGCCGAGGCGAACGCCGACCAGTAGCCGCGCCGCCGTCGGGCGGCGCCGATCCGGGCTCCCGCGGCCGTCAGCGCGGGTCGACGATGGCGAACGCCGACCGGTCGGTCCGCGTCCGCCATCCTGGATCGTCGCCAGGGGCGACCTACGAGGGCAGCCGCTGCCACGTCGGCAGGTCGGGAACCTCCACCTGGAGCTTCCGGTCGCGTCCCGACCCCGTGGCATCGAGAAGCCAAAGTTCGCTGTCGCCGCCGGTCGTTGGGTACCGAACGAGGACCGACCGACCGTCGGGTGACCACGCTGCGTCCGGCGTGTCGCCGGGCCACTCCGGCCCGAGACGTCGGATCTCGCCGCCGGCCGCCGGGATGACCGCCCAGTGATCGCCATCCGCCTCGAAGAGGTCGAAGAGGATCGACGTCCCGTCCGGTGAGAACCACGCGCGATTGATGGCGTACGTCCCCGGGAACGTCCCCGATGGCACGGCCGGTCGGTGCGCGTCTTCAGGTCGAACACATGGAGACGGCCCTCGCGGCCGGTGTCCCATTCGACCCAGAGCAGCTGGCTCCCGTCGGGTGACGGGGCGAGGGTGTTGATGGCATGGAACTGGTCGGCGGAAGCAGACGTTCCAGGCCGGTTCCGTCCGAAGCGACCACGAACAGAGCGCAGCCGTTGTTGTCGGGAGTGCTCCCGGGGCATGCGTCGGTCGGTCCATCGGCCGCGATGACCGCAAGACGACCGTCTGGTAGGTACGTGATCAGCGAAACCTCGTGTCCGAGCGGCAGCGTCCTGGCAGCCGACCCGTCGGCCGCCGCGACGATGATCGACGGCATGCCGCCTTCGTTCGCCACGATCGCGAGTTGCGTGCTGTCCGGCGACCAGTCCACTTGGTCGATGTCCCGATAGTCGCCCGCGAGCGCGGTCCGGTCGGACCCATCGATCCCCGTCACGATGATCGGCGCGGGCGTGGTCGACCCGAACAAGGGAATCGCCATGCGCCGTCCGTCGCGTGAGGGCACAGGATGACCGAGCGAGTCGGACGCTGCCGCGACGGTCGTCGTGGAACCCGTGGTCGGATCGACCGACACGATGGATCCGCCGGGATCGCGATACAACAGGACGCCGTTGGCGGCCGGCCCGAACGGTGCGGGCAACCGCGGTCCGGACCCGGCGTACATCAGGAGGCCGCCGAGGGCCAGCATCGTGAGGAGCGCGAAGACGATGATCGGGCGCCACGGCACGGCAGAGCGCAGGATCGGTCGGGCGATCTCGCCCATGGGAAGCCACCTTTCGAGGGCGCTCCAGGCCGGACGCTGTGGTGCCTGTGCGGTGGCCTGGAGCAGGTCGTCGAAGTAATCCGGGACGCGGGCGCTCGAGAGCTCGTCGATGAGCTCGGGCAGCCGCGGCTCGATGCGGTCGAACGTCGTCATGCGAGCTGCCCTTCCGGCATGGCCGGCAGCGCCACCGTCGGTACGGCGTCGATGGCCTCGCGCATGGTCGCGAGCGACCGGTGATGGCGGGACTTCGCGGTCCCGACCGGGATCCGGAGTGCCGCGGCCACGTCGGGCAGCGACATCCCGAGGTAGTAGTGCAGGATCACGACCGCACGTTGGTCGGGCGGCAGGCGCCGGAGCGCTCCGTCGACCAGGTCGCGGTCGGCGATGGTGGTCGCGATATCGGGCGTGAGTGGGCCGTCGAGCGGCGACAGCTCGACCTCGATGGGCCGGCTGCCGCGTCGACGCAGGACATCGATGCAGGAGCGGACGACGAGCGCCCGGGTCCAGGCTTCGAAGCGATCGGGGTCGCGGAGCGTCGGCAGATTGCGCCACGCCCGCAGGAAACCGTCCTGGACCGCGTCTCGCGCGAGTTCATGGTCCCGGAGGATCAATCGGGCGGTCGCGTCCAGCCGCGCGACGAGCGCACCGGCCAGCACCGCGAAGGCGTCATGATCGCCTCGCTGCGCTCGCTCGACGAGCTCTCTCTGGTCCACGGCCCACCCTCGGTGTGTCGGCGCGACGATCTCGTCGCGCTCGACATGGTATGTCGGGCCTGTCGCGCGAAAGGTTCCATCCGAGCTCGGCCCCGCGGCCGGGGCGCGTCGTGGCTGGCCGGCGTTTAGCCGCTCATCGACCCGAACAGCCAGGCGGCGGCCAGCACCCCGACGAGTGCGGCCACGACGACGGCCCAGCCCAGCCAGCGCTCGCTCATGTCGACGGACCGTCCGTCCCCAGCAGGCGCGCCTTCGCCAGCTCGTATTCCGCGGAGGTGATGTCGCCGCGCCGTCGGAGGTCGGCCAGCCGCTCGAGTCGGTCGACGAGGTCGCCGTCATCCGCCGCGTCCGTGTCGGCGACGGACGTCGGGGACGGCACAGGCCCGGGTCCCGGCGCGACTGGCGTCGTCGGGCGGGCGGGCGGCGGTCCGGGGCGCACGACCACCCGCCCGCGCGCGAACGCCCGCGACCCATCGGACTCGTCGTGGATCATCCCGATCGCCACCGACGAGCGGGACCGCGCCCATCAGCACGAACAACACCCCGCAGAAGATCCACGACCAGACCCAGCCGTCGGCGCCCTCGCGGCGGGAAGAAGCCGTACTGCAGGAAGTTCCAGCCGAGCGACAGGAACAGGGCCGGCCAGGCCAGGAAGATGACCGAGATCCAGCGGCCGCCGAGGGCGGCGCCACCCCACAGCATGAGGAACACCCCGCCGATCCCCGCGAAGATCGACAAGGGCGTCATCGCCACGACCGCCTCCGGGCACGCGACCCGCGGTACGTACGGCCCGCCGGACGCGCACGCTCCGCCGATGTCGAGCACCGCCCGCATCGACAGGAACAGCAGGGTCAGGCTGCCGGCCAGCACGGCCACGCCGAGCAGGTAGACCGCGACCCGCCCGATAGGCAGGCGATCCGCGTCGCCGGTGACGGCCCCGAACGTCATCCGCGCGTCAGCCGGCGCGGGCCGCGTCGAGGCGGTCGAGGATGAGCCGCGTGACCCCCTCGACCGGGATCCGCTCCTGGGTCATCGAGTCGCGATCGCGCACGGTCACGGCGCCGTCCTCGAGCGAATCGACGTCGACGGTGACGCACCACGGCGTCCCGATCTCGTCCTGGCGCCGGTACAGCTTGCCGATGGCGGCCGTGTCGTCATACACGGCCATCGTGTGGCGCTGCAGGTCCGCCTTGATCCTGTGGCACAGCTCCACGATCTCGGGCCGCTTCTTGAGCAGCGGCAGGACGGCGACCTTGTACGGCGCGAGGTCGGGGTGCAGCGCCAGCGACACGCGGGTCTCGCCGCGGACCTCCTCCTCGCGGTAGGCATCGATGAGGAAGGTGAACGCGGCGCGGTCGGCGCCGGCGGCGGTCTCGACGATCCACGGGATGACGTGCTCGTCGGTCGCCTGGTCGAAGTACTCGAGCTTCTCGCCGGACGCCTCGCTGTGGCGGGACAGGTCGAAGTCGCCGCGGTTGTGGATGCCCTCGAGCTCCTTCCAGCCGAACGGGAAGCGGTACTCGACGTCGATGGCCTTCTTGGCGTAGTGCGCGAGCTCGTCGGGGGCATGCTCGCGGAGGCGCAGCCGCGACGGGGTCACGCCGTAGCGCTCGTACCAGGCGCGCCGCTTCGGCAGCCACTCCTCGAACGCGGCCGCGGCCTCGGCCTCCGGGCGGACGAAGTACTGCATCTCCATCTGCTCGAACTCGCGCATCCGGAAGACGAAGTTTCCCGGGCTGATCTCGTTGCGGAACGACTTGCCGATCTGGGCGATCCCGAACGGGAGCTTCTTGCGCGAGCTCTGCTGGACGTTCTTGAAGTTGACGTAGCTCCCCTGCGCCGTCTCGGGGCGCAGGTAGATGACCGAGGCGTCCTCCTCGACCGGGCCCATGAACGTCTTGAACATGAGGTTGAACCGGCGCGGCGCGGACAGCGGGCCGCCGTCCACCGGGCACTTGAGGCCCAGGCGCTCGACGATGGTCGGGTCCTGCAGCTCGGTCGCGGTCAAGTGCTCGGCACCGGGCAGCTCGTCGAGCCGGAAACGGCGGTGGTCCGTCTGGCACTCCACGAGCGGGTCGCTGAACGAGCCGACGTGACCGGACGTGATCCAGACCTGCGGGTGCATGAGGATCCCGGCGTCGAGCCCGACGATGTCGTCGCGCTCCTGGACCATCGCCCGCCACCACGCCCGCTTGACGTTGTTCTTGAGCTCGACCCCGAGCGGGCCGTAGTCCCAGACCGCGTTGATGCCGCCGTAGATCTCGCTCGATGGATAGATGAAGCCGCGACGCTTGCTGAGCGAGACGATGGTGTCGATATCGCGAACGGCAGGCGCGACGGCGTCGTCGGCGGTCGGGTCGGTCACAGGGGTCTCCGCTGATACGCGACCGTGGAAGGGCCACGCGGGATGCTTGCCGCCCGATGCTAGCAGAGACGACGTTCTGGACGGACGTGAACGAATCGGATGCCGCGCTGACCATACTCATCGAGCGACCGATGATCGGTCGTCAGGAGACGACAGGGCGACCATGGACGAGCAGCTGGTCGAACGGGCTCAGAGCGGTGATCGCGATGCGTTCGCCGTGCTGGCGACCACATCGATCGACCGACTGTATCGGGTCGCCTATCGGATCCTCCGCGATACCGAGACGGCCCGCGACGCGACCCAGCAGGCGCTCCTCGAGGCATGGCGCGATCTGCCGACCCTGCGCGACCCGAGCCGCTGGGAGGCCTGGACGTACCGCCTCGTCGTCCATGCCGCCTACCGGGCATCCGGTCAGGAGCGCCGCATGGTCGCGGCGATCCGCCAGATCCCGCTCGATCGCTCCTCGATCCCGGACTCGACACTCTCGGTCGTCGATCGGGACGAGTTGGAGCGCGGCTTCCGGCGCCTGCGAGCCGAGCATCGCGCCGTGGTCGTGCTCCATCACTACCTGGGCCTGCCGCTGACCGAGGTGGCGGACATCCTGGGCATCCCCGCCGGGACCGCGCGGTCCCGGCTCCACCACGCGACGCGCCGGCTGCGCGCCGCGATCGAAGCGGACGCCGGCGTACCTGCCGATCCGAAAGGGCACGCGCTATGAGCGTTCGACCGTCCACTGACGCACGACTCACCGAATGGCTCGACGAGGGCCCACTGTCCGCGCCGCGCGAAGACCTCGCGGAGGTCCTCGCTCGCGTGCCGACGATCCGCCAGCGGCATCGCGTCGAGCCGTGGAGGCCCACCATGCCCAGCTTCTTCCGCCTTGGGGTCGCCGCTGCGATGATCATCGCGATCGGCGGTCTCATCCTCACCCAGATCCTCCCCGCGACGCCGTCCGGGAACGGCGCTCTGCCATCGACAGCGCCGAGTCCATCCGCGACCGTGGAGCGCGCGGGCCTGTTCGTCCGACCCTTCACCTACCGGATCGACCCGGCGGATCCCCTCGCGATCATGAGCGAGCCGGATCGCGAGATGTACCAGTTCCGGCATCCCGACCCCAGCGATCCGACCGACCTGACCACGGCACCGGCCGTCGTGGTGGTCCGCACGGTCCTCGATGGGCTCCGACACGACGTCTGCCGACCGGACGGCGGCATCGTCGATCGATCGCCCGACGCACAGGGGTTCGTCGATTTCATGTCGAGCGTGGATGGCCTTGCGGTCCAGCGTCAGCCGGACACCATCATCGACGGCCGCACCGCACTCGTCATCGATGTGACGGCCCGACCGGAGCGGGAGTGCCGCGACCTGTGGCTATACGCCGGCGCCGATTCGTTCACGTGTTGTACGGATGACCGGACCATCCGCCACATCCGAGCCCTGGACGTGGACGGCAAGCTGGTCCTGGTCGTGACGCCGTATCTTCCCGAGGATCCGCCCGTCACCCTCCCCCTCGCCCAGACGTTCATCGACACCATGCATTTCGAGGCGGCCGACGCCAGCCCCGGCCCGGGCTGACCGAACCGACCCCTGAACGACCGACGCGGAGACGGCTCGATGCCCCTCCGCGTCGTCGTCGTCCTGCGCGGCCGAGCTCATCGGCCTCCTCATCTAGCCGCGGCTCAGGCAGGCGGCTGCGGCTCAGGCGGGCGGTAGCGTGTCGAGCAGCACGCGGATCGCGTTGCCGCCCATCACCTTCGCGATCGCACGCGTCGTCGAGCCCGCTCTTGAGCAGCTCGTCCGTGACCTGGACGAGACCGGTCGCATCGATCGGGACCGGCACCGCGCCGTCGAAGTCCGATCCGAGGCCGACGTGCTCGACGCCCGCCACATCGATGGCGTAGCGGATCGAACGCGCGATCGAGGCGACGTCGTCGCCGCCCGAGGCCGTTGGCCAGAACCCGATCCCGACGACGCCGCCCGTGGCGGCGATGCCGCGCAGGTGCGCGTCGGACAGGTTGCGGGCGTTGTCGGCCGTGCCCCGGACGCCCGTGTGTGAGGCGACGACCGGCCGCACGGCCATGGCCAGGACGTCGTCGATGGTCGCGCTCGAGGCATGGGCCATGTCGACGAGCATCCCGCGTGCCTCCATGCGCCGGACCATCTCGCGCCCGGCATCGGTCAAGCCGCTCTTCTCGACTCCATGGGCGGATCCCCCGAAGGCGTTGTCGCAGAAGTGGGTCGGCGACATCATCCGGAACCCGGCGTCGGCCACGACCTCGACGTTGGCCGGGTCGTCGTCGAGCGCGTGCGCGCCCTCGATCGAGAGGAGACCGGCCGTGATCGATGGGTCGGCGTGCCGATCGTCGAGGTAGTGCCGCAGGTCCGCCGCCGAGCGGATCCGCCGGAACGTCCCGCCGGAGCGCGCCTCGAGGGCGCCGGCACGATCCGCGAGGTACAGGGCGCGGGCGAGCAGGCTCCGCCAGGTCCCTGGCGGCCAGCCACCACCGATCGCCAGCAGCAGCACGTCGTCGCTCGTGTCCTCGTTGCGCTCGATGTTGAGATGGCGCGGGGTCTTGGTGCTCGCGGCGAACACCTGGAGCGCGACGTTGCCCTCGATGAGGCGCGGGACGTCGATCTGGCCGACCGTGCTGCGGACGCTCAGGTCGCGGCCCCAGAGGAGCGAGTCGGCGTGCAGGTCGACGACGTCGAGCGTCGCGTGCAGGGCCCGCGCAGCCGCCGACGCCAGGTACGGGCCGGCGACGGTCGTCCGGCACATCCGGTCCTCGGTGCGCGCCACCATCCGCCGGCCCGCGGCCCGGGCACCGATGGTGGCTGCCACCCCGGCAGCCACCATCGCCCCAGCGGTCAGGACCCGGGTGCGGTCGCTCACTCGGTGGTGTCGACCTCCTCACGTGCCCGCCGGCTCGTCCGGTTCGGTCGGATCAGCAGGAGCGCGGCCGTGCCGGCGAGGAGACCACCAAGGGTCAGCCACAGGCCCGTGCCATCGCCACCACCGCTGATCGGCCCACCGGTCGCGTCGGTCGGGGGAAGCGTGAGCTTCGAGGTGGCGGTCGGCTCGACCGACCCGGTCGGGGCGGGCGTCGCCGTCGGGTTCGCGGTCGCCGTCGGCTCGACGGATCCGGTCGGTGCCGGCGTGGGCGTCGGGGCCGGCGTCTCGGTCGGGGCGGGCGTCTCCGTCGGATTCGGGGTCGCGGTCGGCGCGACGGATCCGGTCGGGGCGGGCGTCGCCGTCGGGATCGGGGTCGCGGTCGGCGCGACCGAGGCGGTGGGTGTCGGCGTCGGCGCCTCCGTCGGGGTCGCCGTCGGCGTCGCGGTCGGCGCCTCCGTCGGGGTCGCCGTCGGCGTGGGTGTCGGCTGGGTGCAGCCGATCTCGAGCGGCGTCGCGCGATCCACGTTGTCGATCGAGGCATAGCCATCCGCGCTGTCATCAGGGATCAGCACGTGGGAGCGGATCGTGTACGAGCCGGGCGCCAGATGCGCGCTCGCCTCGTAGCCGAGGGCAAGGGCCCCATCGCTGTCCACCCAGGAGAAATCGGGCGGCGTGCCGTTGTTGCCGGATTCGCCGCTGACGAGCTTGCCGGTCGCGCCGATGCGCAGGTAGGCGTTCTCGGGGCGAGAGACCAGGGCCCGGCTGTCGCCGCTCAGCAGCACGAGCCCGTAGAGGGTCTCCGTGTCGCAGTCATAGCGCAGGTAGAGGTGGCCGACGACCGCCCGGCCGGCGACGCCGCCATGGGTCAGGTCGGCGAAGCGGTCGGCTCCGAGCGACCAGTCGGACGTGTCGCCGTCGACGGTCACCGAGCCGGCGGACGGCGCCGGCGGAGCCGCGGACGCGATCGGGGCGAGCCCGAGCGCGAGGATCCCCGCGAACATGAGCGCCCAACCGGCGGTGCGGTGGGTGGAACGACCCGGACGCCCGGGACGAACCTGGATGGACGTGTGCATGCGACCTCCCCGATGCCGGGGACATAGCTCACGCGGGCCCCCGACGACGATGCTGTGGCGGATGGCGATCACGCCACCCGGGATAAGACCTCTGTGGATGATGCCTGTTCGCGGGCCATCGGTCTAGGACCTTTGGCGATCCGGTCGGGACCGGGGTCATGGGTCCCCACCTCACTCGAACGCACCGGACCCATCCGGACTGCCCTTCGAGCGGCCACCACGAGGGGCATCACGAGGGGCATCACGCGGCGCACGGGCGCAGCGGGGTCGCGGTTCGCGCCGAGCCGACGGTCACGGGGCGCGATCAGCCCAGGCGCCAGCGCGTCGGGGTGATCCGCAGGATGACGGGGTACTGCTCGGCGAACCAGTCGGCCGTCCAGCCGTACGCCTGGATGTGGCGTTCGTATTTCGCGAGGTACGCCGGGTTGGCCGCCGCGCTGGCGCCATCGGCATCGACCCTGACCGTCCCCTCCATCGTGACCACCTCGTCACCGGACGCGTCGGTGTTGAGGTTGAACGACACGCGCGGTCGCTCCGCGACGTGGTCGTTGCGACGCGCTCCCTTGCGGGAATAGAGCAGCACCTCGCCGGCGTCCCACAGGAACCAGATCGGCGAGCTCTGCGGCTGGCCGTCGGCATCGATCGTGGTGATCCACCCGGTCTTGTCGGTCGCGAGTGACCGAAGGGCACGGGCGTGCTCCGGGTTGGCCGGGTCGAGGGTGGCGGTCATCGGTCCTCCGTGGTCATCCGTCGTCGATGGGCAAGGCGAGGCGCAGGTCCGTCAGAGGGATCGTCGCCGACTCAGTGGGCGACCGGCGCGTGACGAACCTCGTCGAGGAACGGAAGGGAGCGGGCGTCCCGCTCGAGGGCGCCGCGGACGAAGTCGCGCAGCGCGGTCTCGACCTCCTGCTCGGTGGCCGGCGCCAGGCGCAGCTCGGCGATGGCCTCGATGTCGAGCCGCTGGTAGGCCTTGACGAGCTTGAGCGCCTCGAGGCTCATCCCGGTCCGCTCGTGCGGTGGTCCCGGGCAGCGCTGACAGATGACCCCGCCCAGCGGCGGGACCCAGCGGAATCGCTCCTCGGCCTCGAGCATCCGGTCGCACTCGACGCAGCGGTCGACCTCGGGGCGGACACCGAGTTCGTCGAGCAGGTGCATCTCGTACCAGCGCGCCACGCGACCGGGCGCCATCCCGGCATCGAGCAGCTCGTAGGCCCGGCGGAGCAGGGCGTACAGCGGCTCCGCGGCGTGGCGTTCCTCGAGGCTGCGATCGGCGAGCTCGGCGAGATACCAGGCGGTGGCCGTGCTCTCGAGGTCGTCGCGGAGGCGCAGCCACGCGTGGCCGACACTGACCTGGGTGACGACGTCGAACGTCCGGCCGCGGGCCAGCGCGACCGTCAGCTCGGCGAACGGCTCGAGGCTGCCGCCCAGCCGCGACGTCGTGCGGCGGACGCCCTTGGCGATGGCCTTGAGCTTGCCCGCGGTCGGCGTGATCAGGGTCAGGACCCGGTCCGCCTCGCCGAGATCGAAGCGCGACAGGACGATGGCGTCGGTGGTGTAACGACGGGGCGCGGGCATCATCGCGACGGTAGCACGGACGTGCCGCGCGGGTCGGTCATCCGACCGGCGCCGTGGCGCGTACCACACTCAGACGTCGGTGCGGATGCGTCCCCCGCGCCGGCGTCGTTCCCTCGTGTGCGCCGTTCGACGCGACCCTTGCGGGGTCAACAGGCTACCGTGGGCGAACACGTTTCATGTACACTCCGAGGGCGATGACGACCACGACCGGCCCGGCCGAGCTCACCGATCTGGACCTCGCTCAGCTCCTCGCCGATACCGAGGGCGAGATCGTCCGCCTGGTCGCCGATCGCGACCCATCCACGCACGGCCTCTACGAGATGGTCCGCTACCACCTCGCGCTCGACGGCTCGGGCGCGTCGGGCGGCAAGCGCATGCGGCCGCTCCTGGGCCTGCTCGCGTACGCCTCGATCACCGGCGAGTACCACCGGGCCCTGCCCGGCGCCGCGGCGGTCGAGCTCGGCCATAACTTCAGCCTCGTCCACGACGACATCGAGGACGGGGACGTGGAGCGCCGTCACCGGCCCACGCTGTGGCGCCTCCACGGCGTGCCGCAGGCCATCAACACCGGCGACACGCTGTTCAGCCTCTCACGCATCGCCCTCCATCGGCTGACCGACCTGGGCTTCTCGGACACCAAGGTCCTGCGCCTGATGCGCCTGTACGACGAGACCTGCCTCGCCCTGTGCGAGGGCCAGTACATCGACATCGCCACGAGCGAGACCGATGCGCTGATGACGGTCGACGCGTACTTCGACATGATCGGGCGCAAGACGGCCGCACTCATCGCCGCCTCGATCGAGGCGGGCGCGCTGCTCGCCACCGACGACGACGCGGTGATCGCCCGCTATCGTGGCTTCGGCTGGGCGCTCGGTATCGCCTTCCAGCTCAACGACGACCTGCTCGGCATCTGGGGCGCGGAACAGACGACGGGCAAGCCGAACTCGGACGTCGCCCACCGGAAGAAGACCCTGCCGGTCATCTACGCGGCGGAACACGCCGGTCCGGAGGACCGCGCCCGACTGCTCGAGCTCTACGCGGGCACCCATCCGAGCGGCCAGGACGTCGCCGAGATCGTGGCCATCCTCGAGCGGACCGGCGCGCACGACTACACGCGCGAACAGGCTCGCCGCTATCGCGACGACGCCCTGGCCGAGCTCGACGCCGCCGGGGTCGTGTCGGCCACGGCCCGTGCCCGGCTGGAGGGCATCATCGTCGGGGTCATCTCCGCCTAGGGGCTTGGCGCGGCGGCCCGTCAGCTAGCGCGCCCTAGTCCGGCGCCGGCCGCGTCGCCGCCAGCGCGTCCCGTCCGGCGCCGTCAGCCCGGGACCCTGAACCGCCCGATCGCATACCCGAACGTGTCGCGCCGCCAGGCCGCGTACGAGGATCGCATCATCTCGGCGCGAGCCAGGAAGGCCGCGCGCTCCGGATCGTCGGGATGGGTGGCAGCCCAGCGCTCGATGGCGCCGGCGTACGACCCCTCGTAGTCGTCCCATTCGTCCGTGCTCACGACCTCGACGCCCTCGACCGCGAGCCCCGCCGCGACGCCGAGCGCCGCGAACCCGTCCACGCCGTCGGGGAGCTCGTCGCGTCGCATCCCGAACGCGGCCAGGCCGTCGGCCGGCGGCTCGCCCAGCCACAGCCCGTCCGCGAACAACACCCTGCCGCCCGGGCGCGTCGCCGCGGCGAGCGTGGCGATGGTCCCCGGCGCGTCGCCGACGATCCCGGTCGCGCCCATCGCGACGGTCAAGGCGACGGCGCGGTCCGCCAGCATGACGCCCGGCGTGTCGGTCTCGACGAACGATACGCGCGCGGCGACACCAGCCTCGGCCGCGGCCGCCCGGGCGTCGGCGAGGAACCAGGGGCTCCGGTCGAAGCCTTCGGCCGTCGCACCCGGCCAGCGTGCGAGGAGTGCCACCAGAAAGGCACCCTTCCCCACCCCGAGCTCGAGGGCATGGTCGCCGGACGTCAGCGGCGTCGCGGCGACGACCTCGGCCAGGCGAGCCGGCGACATCGGACCGAGGATCCGTCGATCTCCGTGGGCGATGGTCGTGGACCGGAGTGGGTGCCCGACCGGCGGTGCGGCCGGCGCGTCGCCCGGATTCAGCGATCCGCCTCGTCGTCGTCCGCGTCGTCGCGGTCGCGCGTCCGGACCACGAGGACCTTGCCGACGCGCCGCCCGTCCGTGGTCTCCACCGTCAGCTGCAGCCCGTCGACGTGAACCTGGTCGCCGGGCTTTGGCACACCGCCGATGCGGTGGTACATGAGCCCGCCGACCGTGTCGTACTCGTCGGCGTCCTCGAGCGCGATCTGCATGTCGAACAGCTCGGACAGGTCGTCGACGTCGGCCCGCCCGTCGACCCGGGCCTCGTCGTCGGAGAGCCGCACGATGAGCGGCTCCTCCTCGTCGTACTCGTCCTGGATCTCGCCGACGATCTCCTCGAGCAGGTCCTCGATGGTGACGAGGCCGGCCGTCCCGCCGTATTCGTCGAGCACGATCGCGATGTGGACCTTGCGCCGCTGGAACTCGTGGAGGAGGTCGTCCACGCTCATCGACTCGGGCACGAACACGGGCGTCCGCAGGATCGAGCGGAGCACGGGCCGCTCCCCGGCCGTGGCCTTCAGGAACGGCAGCAGGTCCTTGGCGTAGAGGATCCCGACGATCTCGTCGATGGTCGCCTCGTAGACCGGGATGCGTGAGTGGCCCTGGTCGACGACGAGGTCGATCGACTCCTCGTAGGTCGCGGTCGAGGGCAGCGAGATCATCGCGATGCGCGGGACCATCACCTCGTGGATGCGCTGGTCGCCGAGCTCGATGACCGCGTGGATCATCTGCTCCTCCTCGGCCTCGAGGATGCCCTGCTCGCCGCCACGCTCGACGAGGATCTTGAGCTCCTCGGTGCTCATGACGCCCTGCGAGGCCTCGCCGGCGCCGAGCATCCGGGCCACGCTCGTCGTGATCGCGGTCAGGACGGCGACCAGCGGTCCGAGGAGCCGCAGCATGAACACGATGAAACCGCTCAGCCGGAGGGCGAAGGCCTCGGCGTGGGTCAGGGCCAGGCTCTTGGGCACGAGCTCGCCGAAGATGATCGTGAACAGGCTGAGCAGCAGCGTGACGATGATCAGCGAGACTGCCTCGGCCGATGTGCTCAGGATCGGCAGCCCGGTGCCCTCGAAGAAGACCTGCAGGCTGACGGTCAGGTTGACCGCGGCATAGGCCGACGCGAGGAAGCCCAAGAACGTCAGTCCGATCTGGGTGACCGCCAGGAAGCGGCCCGGGTTGCCGACCAGGCGCTTCACCCGGATCGCGCTGCCGTTGCCCTCTTCGACCAGCTGGTCGATGCGCGTGCGGCGCACGGTCACGAGGGCGATCTCGGCCGCCACGAAGACGGCCTCGAACAGCGTCAGCAGGATGATGACGAGGAGCTGGATGATGGTGTCCATCTAGGCGCCGGCGTCCTCCGACGCGGGTTCCGGTGCTCCGGCGTCCTGCGGGGTCGCGGCGTCATCGTCGGGCGCCTTGGCGCGCGGTTCGCGGATGCGCGCCGGGACGCCGACGGCCAGCTTGCCGGGTGGCACGTCGCGGGTCACGACGGAGCCGGCGCCCGTCTTCGCCCCGGCGCCGATGTCGCGCGGCGCGACGATCATCGTGTCGACGCCGATGAATGCCCCATCGCCGATGGTCGTGCGGTGCTTGCGGGACCCGTCGTAGTTCGCCGTGATGGCGCCCGCACCGATGTTGACGCGCTCGCCGATCTCGGCGTCGCCGAGATAGCTCATGTGGTGCTGCTTGGAGCCCGCCCCAAGGTGCGTGTTCTTGAGCTCGGCGAAGTTCCCGACCTCCGCGCCGCGACCGACGACGCTGCCCGGCCGAAGGTGGCTGTACGGACCGACGACCGCCTCGTCCTCGACCGTCGAGGCCTCGACGATCGACGCCCAGACCCGCGCGTTGGCACCGACGACGCTGTCGATGAGCTGGCTGCCGGCCCCGATCGTGCTCCCCTCCCCGACCGACGTGCGGCCGCGCAGGATGACGTTCGGCTCGAGGGTGACGTCGGGGGCGAGGGTCACGTCCCAGTCGAGGTAGACCGTGGACGGGTCGCGCATCGTGACCCCGTCGCGCATGTGCGCCTCGTTGCGCCGCACCCGGAGGTTCCACTCGGCCGCGGCGAGGTGCGAGCGGTCGTTGACCCCGTCGAACCGGCCGTCGTCGTCGAAGGCCACGGCGCTGACGAGCCGCCCGTCCTCGCGGGCGAGGCGGATCAGCTCGGTCAGGTACAGCTCGCCGGTCGCCGGTGACGGCGCGAGCGACCCGATCCGTCGCCGCAGCCACGCGGCATCGAAGGCGTACAGCCCGGCATTGACCTCATTGCCGGCCAGCTCGTCCTCGGTCGCGTCCTTGGCCTCGACGATGCGCTCCACCGTCCCGAACTCGCTGCGCACCACCCGCCCCAGCCGGTCGGGGTCGGCGGCGAACACGGTCGCGAGCGAGATCGCGGCGTCGTCCTCGCGGCGCGCATCGAGCACGGCCACGAGGTCGGCGGCGGTGATCAGCGGGACGTCGCCCGACAGCACGAGGATCTCGGCCGCGTCCTCGGGGACGGCGGCGAGGCCCGCCCGCACCGCGTCGCCCGTCCCGCGCGGCTCGTCCTGGAGCGCGAAGTCCGCCCGGTCGGCGAAGGCGGCGCGGACGGCCTCGACCGGCGGCGAGTAGACGATGACCGCTCGACCGGGGCGCGGGCCGGCCGGTGGCGCCGGCTCATCGTCGGACCCGGCAACCAGCTCGTCGGCGGTGGCGTCCCAGGCATCGAGGACGAAGGCGAGCATGGGCCGGCCGCACAGTGGATGGAGGACCTTGGGCAGGCTCGAACGCATGCGCGTGCCGAGCCCGGCCGCCAGCACGACGGCGGACGTCCGGGCGGTCGGTTCGGGGGCGCCGATGGGTTCGGACGCGGGACTTGGAGGGTTCATGCGCGTCGTCGGGGTCGCGCCGGGCGGTCGTCGCCCACGCAGCGGTCGGTTCCCGACGGGCGGGTGGATAGTGTCATCGGTCTGGTCGCCGGATGGTATGGGCGTGCGGGAGCGACCGTCAAGCGCGGCCGCCTAGGGCTTGCGGGCGATGGCTTCGATCTCGACCCGGAAGCCCTTGGGCAGGGCGGCCACCTGGACCGTCGTGCGGGCCGGGGGCGGATCTGGGAAGAACGTGGCGTAGACCGCGTTCATGGCGGCGAACTCCGCGAGGTCGGTGAGGAAGACCGTCGTCTTGACGACGTCGGCGAAACCGACCCCGGCCGCGTCGAGCACGGCGCCGAGATTGCGCAGCGTGCGCTCGGTCTCCTCCTCGATCGTGCCCAGCCGGAGGTCCTGCGTCGCCGGGTCGATCGCGCCCTGGCCGGCGCAGAAGACGAGGTCGCCGGCCACGATGGCCTGGCTGTACGGGCCGACGGCGGCCGGGGCGGCCGTGGTGGCGATGACCTGGCGGTTCATGGGCTGGGTACCTCGTTGGCGATCGGGTCGGGCGCCGGGTGGTCGCCCGGCCCGTGGGACTCCGCATGATCGTGGCTCGTGAAGGTCGCCGGACTCGCGATGGTCGTCGCGATGATCGTCGGCGGCTGCTCGCCGATCGTCGGGATCGACCCGTCGGCGACAGCCCGTCGGACCTCGACGGCGGCCGCCTCGGCGGCCTCGAGCGAAGGATAGAGGGTCCAGAGGGTCGGCCCCGAGCCCGACAGCCCGATCGGCCGGCCCAGCACGCGCGCCAGCGCGCGGCGCACGCCGACCAGCCCCGGCTCGACGAGGACGGCCGCCGCGAGCAGGTCGTTGGCCGCCGCGAGGACGCCCGTTCGGACGACCAGGTCGTGAGCCGCCAGACCGCGCCCGAGCTCCTGGGCCAGATGCTCGGAGCTCATCCGTACCGCCCCGTCGCCGACCGAGCGGGTGCCGTCGAAGACCGCGAAGACATCGGGCGTGCGGACCGCAACGGCGGGGGTCACGAGCAGGACGCCCGGGGTCCCGATCGACCCCACGCAGAGGGGTCACCCGCTCACCACGGCCCTCGATCAGGGCGGGGCCGCCGGCGAGGAAGAACGGCACGTCCGAGCCGACGGTCGCGGCGGCGTGCGCCCGCCGGTCCGGGTCGAGGGTCGCGCCCCAGGCTTCGAGGGCGCCCTCGAACGCGGCCGCGCCATCGGACGAGCCGCCGGCCAGCCCGGCCGCGACCGGGATGTGCTTCTCGAGCCGGGCCGCGAGCGGCGGGGTCCCCGGGCGGCCGGGGCCAGCACCGACCGCCGCGCGCGCGGCCGCGATCCCGCGCAGGACGAGGTTGTCGGCCAGCGGTCCGGTGTCCGCGCCGTGCACATGGAGCGTGTCTGCCCGGTCGCGTCCGTCGACACCGGCCGGGGCGAGGCTCAGCCGATCGGCCAGGACGAGCGGCACGAACACCGAATGGAGGTCATGGAACCCATCGGGCCGGCGACCCAGCACGGCCAGGGTCAGGTTGATCTTGGCCGGGGCGAGACGGACGACGGGCGTGAGCCGGGCGCCGGTCACCGGCGCGGACCGCGGTCAGCGCGCATCGCCGGACGCCTCGTCGGACGCACGGCGGCCACGACGGTCGGTGCCGATCGGGCCGAGGGCCTCACGCAGGGCCAGCCACTCCCCGACCGCGAGCGTCTGCGGCCGCCGGTCGGGATCGATGCCCGTCGCGGCCAGGGCGGCCGTCACCCGCGTCCCGTCGACGGGGAGCTGCCGCGAGAGCACGTTGTGGATCATCTTGCGGCGCTCGCGGAACGCCGCCTGGACCAGCCGCCACAGGCTGTCCTCGTCCTCGGGCGAGAGCCGGTCATCGGCGTCGAACGGCTCCACGACGATGACCGCGGAATCGACGGCGGGCTCCGGCTCGAACGCGTCGGGCGGCACGCGGAAGGCGATGCGGACCTTGGCGTGGTACTGCACGAACACGGACAGGTAGCTCATCTTCCCGGGTGGCGCGGCGATCCGCTCGGCGACCTCGCGCTGGACCATGAGCACGAGCCGTCCCGGTCGCGGCGGCTCGCCCAGGAGCGCGTGCAGGATCGGCGAGGTGATGTGATACGGCAGGTTGGCGACGACGTCGTACGGCGGTTCGAGCAGCTGGGTGAGGTCCTGGTCGAGCGCGTCGCCCTCGACCAGCGTCAGCTGGGCGTCCTCGAGCGCCGGCGCGAACTGGTCGCGCAGGAACGCGGCGAGGCCACGATCGAGCTCGACGGCCGTGACCTGGGCTCCGGCCCGCAGCAGACCGCCGGTGAGCAGCCCCAGACCTGGGCCGATCTCGAGGACCCGGTCGCCGGGCAACGGGCCGGCCGCCTCCAGGATGGCCTCGAGGACGTCCGCGTCGGCCAGGAAGTTCTGCGACAACGCGTGTCGCGCGCGCAGCCCGGCCGCCTTGAGCGTGGCCCGGACCTCGGCCGCGTCGATCCGCGGCGCGCCGGTAGCCGCGCTCATCGGCGAGCCAGGGGCAGCGACGGCCGGGCATCGAGGTCCAGGCCGGCTCGGTCACCGGCCTCGAACCGGCGCCCGCCGGCGGCCCCGATCATCGCCCCGTTGTCCGTGCACAGCCCGGGTCGCGGGACGATGAGCGGCACGCCCAGGTCCGCGGCCTCGCCGGCCAGGCGCTCGCGCAGCACGCTGTTCGCGGCGACGCCGCCCCCGAGCACGATCGAGCGGGCACCGACATCGCGGGCCGCACGGGCCGTCTTGGTGGCGAGGACGTCGACGACGGCGTCCTGGAATCCCCAGGCGAGCTCGGCCACCTCGGCCTCGGGGAGCCGGGCCTCGGGGTCGTCGGCCGGCAGGTCCGCGGCGGCGCGGGCGTCGGCGACGATCCGGCGGGCCGCAGTCTTGAGGCCGGAGAAGCTCCAGTCGTACGTGTCGCCCATCCACGCCCGCGGGAACCGCACGTCCCGCCGGCGGGCGCCCTCGGCGGCCTTCTGGATGGCCGGCCCGCCCGGGTAGCCGAGACCCAGCAATCGACCGACCTTGTCGAATGCCTCGCCGGCCGCGTCGTCGACCGTCGTGCCGAGCAGTCGGTAGGTCAGGTGGTCGCGCATCTCGGCGAGGAACGTGTGGCCGCCGCTCACGACGAGCGCGACGAGCGGGAAGACCGGCTCCTGGCGCTTGGACTCGTCCTCGCCGGGATCCAGCAGCCAACCGGCGTAGACGTGGCCCTCGAGGTGGTTGACGCCGATGAGCGGGAGGTCGTGGACCCAGGCCAGCGCCTTGGCGAAGTTGATGCCGACCAGGAGCGAGCCGGCGAGCCCGGGGCCGTAGGTGACGGCGACCCCGTCGAGGTCGTCCCAGCCCACGCCGGCATCGGCCCAGGCCTCGTCGAGGACCGGCACGATCCAGCGCAGGTGGGCCCGCGCGGCCACCTCGGGGACGATGCCGCCCGACGGGGCGTGCAGGGCGACCTGCGAGGCGACGACGTTGGACAGGATCCGCCGGCCACCCTCGACGAGGGCGATGCCGGTCTCGTCGCACGAGGATTCGATCGCGAGCAGGAGCGGCCCGCTCACGCGCCGTCCTCGTCGGGGCGGGTCGGGGCGGGTGTCGGCATCGAGAGCGACCCGGAGCCGGGCGACGCGGTCGCGCATGCGCGGGTCGTCGAGGGGCTCGGTCGTCATGATCAGCGCGTCCTCGTTGTCGTCGCTGTAGTAGCGCGGACGCAGGCCGACCGGGCGGAAGCCGTACTTCTCGTACAGGCGGCGCGCGGCGAGGTTGGACAGCCGGACCTCGAGGGTCGCCTCGTGGGCGCCGCGGTCGACGGCCAGGTCGAGGAACGCGAGGAGCAGCCGCTCGCCGATGTGCTGTCGGCGCCAGGCCGGATGGATGGCGAACGTCGTGATGTGCGCCTCGTCGACCATGAGCCACATCCCGCCGTAGCCGATGAGCTGATCCCCGACCCGCGCGACGAGGTAGTGCGCGAGCCGGTTCGACTCGAGCTCGCTCTTGTAGGCGTGCTCGGGCCACGGCGAGGTGAAGCTCGCCCGCTCGATGCGGTGGACCTCGGGGAGATCGTCGAACGTCATCGGTTCGACGACCACCCTCACCGGGGGTCGCGCGACCATGCGATGGTCCCGCTCGCGGGCCGGGCGCCACGCGGTAGCGTGACGTAGTCCGGCACGAGCGTAGAGAGTGTCTCGGTCCGCTCCGCCGCCGTGGCCGCCCGTGCGTCGCGGATCGGGCCGGCGCCGGCGGCGAGCAGCGCGGCGCCCAGTCCCTCGCGGGCCGCCTCGCCCCGCGCGACGGCGTCGGCCGGTGCCCGGCCGTCCAGGTCGACTGCCACGAGGACCTCGTCGGGGGCGAGATCCGGCTCCGTGCCGCCGGGCAGGAGCACGGCGGGGACGTCGGGCCGGATGAGCAATCGGTCGGAGGGGCCGGCCGGCAGGAGCAGGACCGCGTTCGGGAGTCCGCTCGCGGCGAGCAACGCCGCCCCGGTCGAGATGCCGACCAGGGGGATCCCCAGCCCGTGGGCCAGGCCCTTGGCCGTCGCGATCCCGACGCGCAGGCCGGTGAATGCGCCCGGGCCCGTCCCGACGACGATCCCGGCCAGGCGTGAGCGACGCAGGTTCTGCTCGCCCAGGAACCGACCGATCCCGGGCAGCAGGGTCTCGCCGTGCCGATAGCCGACGGTCCACGTCGACACGCCGTCGGCGACCCCGTCGGGCGTGCCCGTGGCGATGACGACCCGCGTCGTGGCGGTGTCGATGGCGAGGATGGCGTGGCGCCGTCCGTCCGTGGGTCATGACCCGGCCTCGAGGTACCGCGCGTACGCCGGCGTGCCGGCGACCAGGGTGATCTCGCGTGGCTCCTCGCCGGACCCCTCGATGCGCACGTCCAGCCGGTCCGCCGGAAGCGCGTCGCCGAGCCGTTCCGGCCATTCCACGAGCGTGACCCCGCCCGCCTGGCGGTCGTCGATGAGGCCGCCCGCCAGCGCGTCGGCGGCATCGGCGAGTCGGTACAGGTCGATGTGGAACAGGGGCAGACGGCCGTCGTACTCGGCCATGAGCACGAACGAGGGCGACACGATGGTGTCCGTGACGCCGAGCCCGGCCCCGAACGCCTTGGCGAGATGGGTCTTGCCGGCCCCGAGGTCGCCCCACAGGCAGACCAGGTCGCCGGCCTCGGCCACGCTCGCCAGGTCCGTTCCGAGGCGGCTCGTGGCGGCCGGATCCGGGCAGACGACGGTGCGGCTCGACAGGGTCGCGTCGGTCATCGTGCGAGCGTAGCCGACCGTCAGCCGAACCGCTCCAGGTCGCCGAGCGCGACCGCGATCATCGCGCCGTCGGCGAGGCGGACCGCACCGGCCTCGAGGTGGACGCCACCGGCGAACCGGCGCAGGCCGAGCAACCCGCCCCAGGTACCCTCGCGACCGGCATGCTCGCCGCCGCGGACGCGAACGTAGCCGGGCGGCGTCGCCGCGAACGGGACGTCGGGGGCGTCGAAGACGAGCATCGGCGGGTCCGTGACGATGGCGACCTCGTGGCCGATCAGCCCATCGAGCACGGTCCGGACCGGGCTGGCCAGCGGACGGCGCACGGCCCCGTCGAGCACGAGGACCGCGAACGGCGGCAGGCGGTGGAGGGCGGCTCGCTGGCGAGCCTCGGACGCGGCGAAGTCCCGGCGCTCCTTGCTCGCGAACCCGCTCACGATGACGCCGCGCACGCCCATCGCCCGGGCGCGCGTGAGCGTCTCGGCATCGATCCGCGAGCCGACGACGAGGATCGTGCCAGCGAACCCGACGTCGAGGCCGCCCGAGCGCAGCTCCCCGTCCTTGCCCGCCGCGACCTGCAGCCGGCCGCGGGTGGGGCTGCCCAGGGCGATGATGCCGTGCAGGCCGCGGCCACCGGTCCGCACCGTGATGGCCGACCCCGGACGGACCTCGCGGACGATGCCCGCCACCGGGCTCTCGATGGGCTCGGCGAGCTCGCCCGCCGCGACGCGCCAGCGGCCGCGCCAGTCGAACAGCAGCTCTCCGGCCTCGATCCGTCCGCCGGGTCGCGGGGTGGCGGCGTCCGCCACGTTGACCTCCTCGAGGTGCGCGTCGCGCAGCCGCTCGGCGATCGGCGCACCGGCGACGACCGTCTCGCCGGCCGCCACGAGTGCCCGGTCGCCGGGGGCGATGGCGAACCGCACGTCGACCGACGCATGCAGCAGCGGGCGCTCCGCCACCAGGGTCAGGTCGGCCGCCTCCGGTTCGTCCAGCAGGTGCGGGGCGTCGGTCATCGGTGGGTCCCGGTCATCGGCGTCGTCCGCTCATTCGTGGGCGCCCGCCCACAGGGCCGTCTGCCACGCCGCGAGCAGGTCGCGCCGGCGATCGGCACGTTCGGGCAGGCGCAGCGGGACGTCGCGCAGGTCGACGAGGAGGCCGCTGAGCCCGCCCCCGACGTCGATGGCGAAGTGCCGGCCGCGTGCGCCCAGCCGCACGGTGTCGCGGAAGCGGAACTCGATCGTCGCGAGCTCGCCCGGCGGCAGGTCGACGAGCTCGAGGCCGCCCGGGATGAGGTCGAGCTTCGTGGTCGTGCCCGCGGCATGGACGGTCAGGGCGCCGGCGGAACGGCCGGCCCGCAGCCCGGCCGGGGTCACGACGCTGCCCAGCGGCGCCAGCAGGTCGTCGGCGAGATCGGCCATGACCGTCAGGCGTTCACCGGGATCGGGGATCGCCCCGAGCGCGCCCATGAGCCGGCCGTGGTCGAGCGCGTACTGGCTGGCCCCCGGTCGACGGAGGACGTCGACGATGGCGAGGGTCACGGTCGGCGCCGGGACGGACGACCACACGCCGCTGGCGGTCAGCACGAGATCGGGCGGTGGGTCGGCGGCCCGCTCGGGGGTCGCGGCCGCGAGCCGGACGAGGGCCGCCCGGACGGCCGCCATGCGCAGGGCGGCGCCTTCACCGGCGGCGTCGGCCCAGGGCGCGATGCGCAGCTCGCGCATCCGGTCGCGCAGTCGATGCCGGTCGGACACGACCGTGGACCACACCAGGACGCCGTCGACGATCGCGTCATCGGGGTCGTCGGGGGCGACCGCGGCCGACGCCACGACGGCGAGGTCCGCGGTGCCATCCTGGCCGCCGGCGGACGGCGTGGCCCAGGCGCGCACACTCGCGTCGTGCCCGAGGACGATCGTCTCCACCCGGCGGTCCAGCACGTCGGCGAGCGCCTGGGTCGCCGGCCCGATCGAGCGGCGTGGGTCGTCCGCCGGCAGCGCGAGCTCCAGCAGCAGGTCGGCGAGGGGGCCGGCCGCTCCCGAATGACCGCCGATCGGCGCGGCCGGGCCGAGCAGGACCTCCGCGGGACGGTCGCCGACCTCGCCGAACGCGGTCAGGCCCTCGGCCATCGCGCCGGCCAGGACGACGGGCACCTCCGGTCGTCGGGCGGCCACGGCGGCGACGAGCGCGGCGAGCTCGCGGATGGCGCCGCGTTCCTCGGCGCGCGGCGGGTCGCCGGCCCCGGCCAGGATGGCGTCGACGTCGGGGCCCAGGAGCAGGCGCGACATGGCCAGCGGGTCGGCGGTCTCCATGCTGGCGGCCACGACCCGCCAGCCGCTGCGCGTGGCCGCGGCGACGAGCGCGGCGAGCGTGCGTTCCGAGCCCGCGACGATGGCCAGGCGGCCCGGCCGCTGGCTGCGTACTTCGAGGCGCGGCAGCTCGTCGGTGGGCACGCCGGACGGGCCGATGCCGATGGCCTCCGCGAGGTCGGGATCGGCGGAGCGGATGCGCCGGCCGAGCAGGTCGACGGCCCGTTCCGCATCGGCCGCGGCGGGCACCGCGATCGTGCCGAGCAGCCGCCACGCGCTCGCGACGCGCCCGATGAGCGCCACGGACGAGGTCGCGGACCCGTGGTCGATGGCGAGGAAGGCACGCGGCTCGGTGGTCACCGCGGCAATGCTAGCGGGCGCAGCGTGCCCACGCGTCCGAGCGCCCCGGAAATGGGCGCCGGATCGAGGCCGTCAGGCGTCCCAGGCGATCTCTTCGTCGATCTCTTCAAGACGGGCGATGAGCAGCTCGATGCCGGTGTCGTCCGCGAGGATCTCGCTGGCCGACGCGAGGTCACCGCCGAACACGCCGCGCAGCACCGGGTCGAAGAACAACATCGCGTTCGCGCCGAGCGCGCGGTACGGCCGGCTGGCCTCCAGGAAGAGCACGGCGGACGAGGTCAGTCCGCGCAGCTGGATCTCGCGGGCGACCTGCTCCACGAGCTCGTCGCGCTGCTCCTCGGTCGGCTCGTCGTCCAGGTTCACGCCGGCCCGCCGGTCGCACCCTGGGAGGGCGCGCTCGGGTGGGCGAGCGTACCGGTCGGCGCGTTGAGCGCCGCTCCGAAGGCCTCGTAGGCGGCGGCGCCGCGGAGCGCGAAGGTGACGATCTCGATGCTCGGTGAGCGGGTCAGCTCGTCGCGGACCGCCTCGACCGTGATCCGCGCGGCCTCGTCGAGGGGGAACCCGCCGACACCGGTGCCGAGCGCCGGGAACGCGATGCTCTGGGCGCCGATCTCGCGGGCGCGAGCCATCGCGCTGCGGGCGGCCTTGTCGATGACCTCGGCGCTCGTGCGCCGGTCGCGGTCGAGCGAGACGGCGTGGATGACCGAGCGGGCGGCGAGCGTGCCGCCGGTCGTCACGATGGCCTCTCCGAGGGGCACGGGCGCCTGGCGCACGGCCGCGAACTCGATCGCGTCGCCGCCGGCGCGCTTGATCGCGCCACCGACCCCGGTCGCCATCCACAGGGACAGGTTGGCGGGATTCACGATGGCGTCGACCTCGAGGTCGCAGATGTCGCCGTTCCAGAGCTCGATTCGTGCCACGTCACCCTCGCCGCTCGGTCAGGGTCCAAAGATCGACCGGTGCGGAGGCGGAATGGTACACCCGAGGCAGACGCGTAGCCATCTGGGTCACCACCTCCCAGCGGTTGGTGGTGCGCATCCGCGCCAGGTCGCCAGCGGTGATCCGTTCGCTCCCCTGCTCGCCCAGGAGCGTGACGACGTCGTCGATGGTGACCGGTGACCCAGCGACATCGGTCACGTCGACCATGAGCGCGTCCATCGCCACGTTCCCGACGAGGGGCACGCGCTGGCCGCGCACGAGGGCCGACGCGCGGTTCGAGTAGATCCGGCCGAATCCATCGCCGTAGCCGAGCGGCAGCGTCGCGACCCGGCTGGGGCGGCTCGCCCGCCAGGTCGGGCCGTAGGACACGCCGTCGCCCACCGCGACGTCGGCGACGCGGACCGGCTGGGCGTGCAGGGACATCACGGGACGCAGGCCCCCCGCGAGGGCCGCCGCGTCCGTGTCGAGCGACGCGTCGTCGAGCTCGTCGGGCGCGAGGCCGTAGATGGCCAGGCCCGGCCGCACGCCGTCGTACGGCCCGACGTGGGTCAGGATGCCGCCGGTCGCGGCTACGTGCCGGTCGCCGGTCGGCAGCCCGGCGGCGCGCAGGTCGGCGGCGACGGCCTCGAAGCGGTCCAGCTGCTCAGCCGTCCGGATCGGCTCTTCGCTCGCCTGAAGGTGCGTCCAGAGCCCCGTGAACCGGGCGCCCGCGGTCGTCTCGATGGCCCGGACCGCATCCGGGACCGAGGCTGGGGTCATGCCACCGCGGCCGAGCCCGGTCTCGACCTCGACCTCGATCGCGAGCGGCGCCGCCGCCTCGGGACGGGTCGCGCGCACGGCGTCGAGTGTCCGGCCCAGCGCGACCGGATCGCCGGCCGCGACGGTCAGGTCGCCCGCGATGGCCTCGCGCACGAGCGCCGGCGGGATCGGATAGAGCACGTGGATGGCGATCCCGATGCCGGCGCGCCGCAGGGCGAGTCCCTCGTCGAGGGTGGCCACGCACAGCCCGTCGGCCCCAGCCGCCTCGAGGGATCGCGCGACCGGGACGGCGCCGTGGCCGTAGGCGTCGGCCTTGACGACCGGCATGATGACACTGCCCGGGGCGACCGCCGCCCGGATGGCGGCGAGGTTGGCCGCGAGCGCATCGAGGTCGATGGCGAGCCAGGCGGTACGCGGCAGCGGGGGCAGGCCCGCGGCGGCGAGCTGCTCCGCGATCGGGCGGGTCACGCCGGGTTCGAGGGTTCCGCGGTCGTCGACTCGCGCGCGCCGAACCCGAGCTTCTTGCCTGACCGGCGTCGCTCGGCGAGGGTGGACAGGCGCTTGCGGGCGATGGCCAGCCCGTCGGGCAGGTCCGACGCGAGCAGGCCGGCGTCCCCGAGCCGCTCGCGGACGCTCTCGCCGGACGCGCCGTGGAGGTACACGCCGAGCCGCGCGGCGGCGAACGGCTCCAGGCCCTGGGCGAGCAGCGACCCGATCGCGCCAGCCAGCACGTCGCCCGTGCCACCGGTCGCCAGGGCAGGATTCTCGAAGGGCGCGATGGCGACCGTGCCATCGGGCGCGGCGATCACCGTTCGGGCGCCCTTGAGCACGACCACCTGGCGCCAGGTCGTCGCGGCATCGCGCGCCGCGACGACCCGGGCGGTGTCGTCGTCGGCGAGGTCGCCGTCGGCCCCGTCCTCATGACCACTCCCGGCGCGCAAGCGGGCGAACTCGCCGGCGTGCGGTGTGAGGACAGCGGGACGGCGCTCACCCTCCCACCAGTCGTCGATCGTCGCGATCGAGCGCAGCGCCTCCGCGTCGAGGAGGATCGGTGCGGCGTCGTCGCCGGGCGACGCGATGAGCTCGCGGACGAGCTCGGCCGTGGCCAGCCCCGGACGCAGACCGGGCCCGATGACGATGGCATCGTGCTCGTGGTCGAGGATCCGGGCGATGGACGCCTCCGGGTCGATCTCCTCGACGTCGTCCTCCGGCAGCGCCATCGTGGTCGCCTCGACGACCTTGGCCGCGAACAGCGGCTGGAGGGTCTCGGGAACGGCGAGCGTGACCAGGCCGACACCGGCGCGGCCGGCGGCCCGGCAGGTCAGCAGGGCGGCCCCGGCGTAGTCGAGCGAGCCCGCGATCACGAGCAGCCGCCCGAACGCGCCCTTGTGGCCGCGCGCCGGCCGGTTCGGGAGCAAGGAGGCGACGAGCTCGTCGTCGAGGCGGGTGGCGCCCTCCGGCCAGGGACGTTCGGCGTCCGGTCCCGAACGGTCGCCATCGCGGGCGCTCGCATCGCCGCTCGCCTCGCGGCGCCCGAAGCCCACCGGCCGTCGCTCAGGCACGGTCCACCGCCCCGTCGCGCCCGTCACGGGCGTCGCGGTCGGCGCCATCAACCTCGTCCGTCGCCGGTGGCGCGTCCGACGCCAGCGCCCCGGCCCCACCGGCCTCCGCGGCCGAGCGCAGGCGCTCGATCCGGGCGAGGATCCGTCGCTCGCGATCGTCGAGGCGCGCCTCGATGTCGAGCGGGAACACGTAGCGGCCGCCCGCCGTGCGCACGCCGAAGGCGATGGCGACGGCGTAATCCGACTCGTGGCTGATGGACAAGGCGATGCGGCCCATCCCGAGCTGCTCGGCCCGCGCGGCCGCCCGCCCGTGGAGGCGCACCGACGGCTGGCCGGTCGGCAACCGTTCCACCTCGATGTCGCGCCAGCCGATGCCGCGGACGCCGAGGCCGAGGACCTTGGACACGGCCTCCTTGGCGGCCCACCGGCCGGCCATCGTCTCGGGTCGCGAACGCACGTAGCGCTGCTCGGCCGGCGTCAGCACGCGGTCGGAGAAGCGCGATCCGAAGCGCGCGAGCGTGTCCGCGATGCGGTCGACCTTGATGATGTCGATGCCGAGCTCCGTCGTACCCTCGGGCGGATGGGGTCGCGGAGCTCCCCCTCCGACCTCGGGGGGCTCCGCCTCGGGACCACGTGGAGGGTGCCGACTCATCGGTCGTTATTCCACCGTGACCGACTTCGCGAGGTTGCGTGGCTGGTCCACGTCCGTGCCCCGCGCGGTCGCCACGTGATACGCAAAGAGCTGGAGCGGGATGATGGCGAGCACGCCGCTCAGCAGCTCGTGCGTGTCGGGCACCCAGCACACGTCGTCGGCGTAGCGGCCGATGGCCTTGTCGCCCTCGGTCGCGACGGCGATGATCCGGGCATCGCGGGCCCGCCCCTCCATGACATTGCTGATCAGCTTGTCGTACACCGACGAGCGCGTGGCGATGGCGACGAGCGGGCACTCCGCGTCGAGGAGCGAGATGGGGCCGTGCTTGAGCTCCCCGGCCGCATAGCCCTCGGCGTGGACGTAGCTGACCTCCTTGAGCTTGAGCGCGCCCTCCAGGGCGACCGGGTAGCCCGCCCCGCGACCCACGAACATGAAGCCCCGCGAGTCGGCATAGCGGCGAGCCAGGGCGGCCGCGCCGACGTCGGCGAGCTCGATGGCCCGGGCGGCCGCGGACGGCAGGGCGCGCAGGGCGGCGCCGATGGCCTTCTCTTCGTCCTCGGGCAGCGATCCGCGGATCCGGGCGATGGCGGCCGCAAGGACGATGAGGGTCGTGATCTGGGTCGTGTACGTCTTCGAGGCGGCGACCGCGATCTCCGGCCCGGCCTGCAGGAACATGACCGCATCCGCTTCGCGAGTGATGGCCGATCCGACCGTGTTCGTCACCGCGATGATCGGGCAGCCGCGCTCGCGGGCGAGCCGGGTCGGGGCGATCGTGTCGGCGGTCTCGCCCGACTGCGTGACGGCGATGACCAGGGTGTGCTCGTCAAGCGGCGGCGGCGCGTAGCGGAACTCGGAGCCGACCGTGACCCGCGCGGGCAGGCCGGTCCAGGCCTCGATCGCGGCCGCCCCGGCGAGCGCTGCGTACGAAGCGCTCCCGCAGGCCACCAGCTCGACCCGGGTGATCGCCCGGATCGCCGGCTCGAGGCCGTCGAGCTCGCCCGCCAGGATCCGGTCCTCGCGGCTGACCCGGCCGGCGATCGACTGGGCGAGCGCCTCGGGCTGCTCGTGGATCTCCTTGAGCATGAAGGTCTCGTAGCCGCCCTTCTCGGCAGCCTCGGGCGACCAGTCGATGATCGTGACCAGGCGCTCGCGTGGGCGTCCGTCGACACCGGTGATGAGGACGCCATCGGGGCGCACGTCGGCGACGTCGCCCTCCTCGAGGAAGATGACCCGGTCGGTGTGGGCGAGGATGGCCGCGACGTCGCTGGCCAGGAACGATTCGCCGTCGCCCAGCCCGACGACGAGCGGCACGTCCCGGCGCGCCCCGACGAGCCGGTCGGCCTCGCGGCGATGCATGACCGCGATGGCGTACGCCCCCTCGGCCCGAGCCAGCGCCGCGCGGACCGCGTCGGCGAGATCGCCCTCGTAGGCCTCCTCGATCAGGTGCGCGAGCGCCTCCGTGTCGGTCTCGGAGGTCAGTCGGTGGCCGCGCGTTTCGAGCCCGTCGCGCAGCTCGCCGAAGTTCTCGATGATCCCGTTGTGGATGACCGTGATGTCGCCCGTACAGTCCTGGTGGGGATGGGCGTTGAGGTCGTTCGGGCGACCGTGGGTGGCCCAGCGGGTGTGGGCGAGCCCGATCGCGGCGTGCGGCGTCCGGTCGGCGATGGCCGTCTGCAGATTGGCCAGCTTGCCGGCCTTCTTCTCGACGAACAGGTCGCCCGCGTCATCGACGAGCGCGATGCCGGCCGAGTCGTAGCCGCGGTACTCCAGGCGCTGCAGCCCGGCGATGAGGATGGGCCCGGCTTCTCGGGGTCCCGTGTACCCGACGATCCCGCACATGCCGTCCGTCCTTTCCCCTGTGCCCACCGGTGGCGACCGACGGGTCGTGACGCCCCCCACAGGCAAGCGGCCGCTAGTGTAGACGCTCCCCCGCGAGGGTCGCGAGCGCGTCGGCCAGCTCGAGCACGAGGGCCTCGTCCTCGCCTTCGACCATGACCCGCAGCGCAGGCTCCGTGCCGGACGGGCGGACGAGGACCCGGCCGCGGTCGCCGAGGCGGGCCGTGGCATCGGCGATGGCCCGGGTCAGGACGGGATCGCCCTCCCACTGGTCCTTGTGGCGGGCGCGCACGGCGCGCTGCTGCTGGGGGAGCATGACGATGTCCGTGGCGAGGTCCGCGAGCGTGGCCCGCCGGGCGTCCATGACCCGCAGGATCTCGAGCGCGGTGACGATGCCATCGCCCGATGTCGTGTGCTCGAGGATGATGACGTGCCCGGACTTCTCGCCACCGAGGGTCGCCCCGCTGACCTGCATCCCCTCGAGGATGTACTTGTCCCCGACCGGGGTGCGGATGACCTCACCCCCGGCCCGTTCCACCGCCGCCTGCAGCCCGCCGTTCGAGAGGACCGACACGACGAGGCCGCCCGGCAGGGCACCGCGGGCCAGGCGTTCGAGGGCGAGGATGCCCAGGACCCGGTCGCCGTCGACGACGGTACCGGTCGCGTCGACCGCGATGAGCCGGTCGGCGTCTCCGTCGAGCGCGAACCCGACGTCGGCGCCACGCGCCGCGACCGCCTCGGCCAGGGAGGCGGGGTCGGTGGCGCCGCAACGGACGTTGATGTTGACCCCGTCCGGCTCGACGTGGATCGCCTCGACCGTGGCCCCGGTCGCCTCGAGGATGCCGATCCCCTCGGCGCCGCCGGACCCGTTCGCCCCGTCGAGGATGACGCGCAGCCCGGACCCATCGATCGTCGCGGCCATCGCCCGGCGATGCTCGCGGTACGCCGCGACCGCGTCACCCGCCTCGATCTGCCGGCCGATGGCGGCGTTGCCGACACCACCGAGCTCCCCCTCGCGCCAGATGAGCTGCTCGAGCTCCTCCTCGATGCTGTCGTCGAGCTTGAGCCCGTCGGCATCGAGGACCTTGAGGCCGTTGTCGTCGGCCGGATTGTGCGAGGCCGAGACCATGATCCCGGCCGCGAACGGGCCGGTCCTGGCCAGGTAGGCGAGGGCGGGCGTCGGCACGACCCCGACGACGTGAGTGTCGACCCCGAGGCTCGTCGCCCCGGCCGTGATGGCTGCTACGAACATGTCGCCGGACCGTCGCGTGTCCTGGCCGACGACGATGGCCCCGCCCGGACCGGCCAGGCGATGCGCGGTCGCCCGGCCGAGGGCGTAGGCGAGCGTCGGCTTGAGGTCGACGTTGGCGACGCCGCGGATCCCGTCCGTCCCGAACAGTCTCGACACGGATCAGCCTCCCGGGCTCGGCGAGCTGGATGCGCCCGGACCGGGCGATGGGCCCGGCGCCGTCGTGGCGGCAGCGCTCGGTGCCGTGATCGTGACGGTCACCGCCGAGGGCGTCGCCGTTACCAAGGTCACCCCGGCCGGCAGGTCGGCCGTCACCGGGACCTCGTGCTCGCCGACCGCGAGGTCGGTCACGTCGAGCGTGCCGACGAGGGTCGCTCCCTCGAGCCGGTCCAGGTCGGCCACCGAGCCACCGACCGTGATCACGACCCGGTCGGTGCCGAGCGCGTACGCCAGGTCCGGGTTCGCGCCGGCGAGCTCCAGGCCCACCTCGAAGTTGCGGGTCGCCGTGACGGGACGAACGGTGATCGTCACCGAGACCGACGCCTGATCGAGCGGCACGACCCCGGTCGGGACCGACAGCTCGACCTCGCTCGTCCGCGCCGAGGACAGGCCGTTCACCGAGATCGGGGCCGTGTCGATGCTCTCGAGCTCCGCCAGCTGGTCCGCGTCGCCCTCGACCGTCACCACACTCGGCTCGACGACGACGCTGGCGATCTCGAAGCCCGCGGCCGGCGCCCCGGTGATGACCGGGGTGACCGGCAGGCTACGCGACTGGCGATCGGTGAAGACCGGGATGGTGACCCGCGCCGTCGTCGGCGACACGTCGACGGGGCTGACCGCGTCGCCGAGCTGGTCGACCGGCACGAGCCGGACATCCTGGTCGATGTCGATGCCGCCGGGCTGGATGGCGACATCGGCCCGTGCCGAGACCACCTGCTCGATGACCGACGACGGGCCCGACACCTCGACCTCGGTCGGGTCGACGGTCGTGTCCCCGATGTCCAGGCCGTCGGGCGTCGCGCCGCGCTCGACGACGACCGGCACGGTCCGCGTCTCGAGCGCGTCGAGCTCGACCGTCATGACGTCGGGCGTGCTGCCGAGGACCGTGATGCGCGGATCGAGCGAGGCCACGACGATCGGGACGAGCTGGGGACCGCCACCGGGCGGGACGTTGGCCAGGTCGACGGTCGCGGTGAAGGTCGTGGCGATCGGGCGGATGCCCGACGGCGCGAAGTAGCGGATGGTGGTCACGGGCTCGAGGGCGGTCAACAGGAACGTGTCGTCGGGCTGGTTCTCCTGCGTGACCGGCACCACCCCGTTGAACTCGAGCGTGCTCTGGGACAGGACGAGACCGCCGTAGAGGAGGGTGGCGAGACCGATCGCGGCGAGCTTGAGGGGCCAGTTGTGGACGACGACCCCGATCAGTCGCGTCACCGCGGGGCCCGTGCGGCCGACGTCGAGGTCCCGTCGGCGGTGGACGAGCGCCAGCCGAGCGCACCGCGTCGGCGGCCGTGGCTGGGATCGAGCAGGTTGCGGATCGCGCGGGCCAGCTGAGCCTCGTTGAGGTTGCGCACGATCCGCGAGCGCTCGACCAGGCTGATCTGGCCGTTCTCCTCCGAGACCACGACGACCACGGCGTCGGTCTGCTCGGCGATGCCGAGGGCCGCCCGATGGCGGGTCCCGAACCGCTCGGCGTGGACCGTCGTCTCGGCCAGCGGCAGCAGCGCCCCGGCCGCGAGGATCGTCTCACCGCGGATGATGACGGCGCCGTCGTGCAGCGCGGTCCGTGGCGCGAAGATCGTGCGGATGAGATCGGCCGAGACGTCGCCGTGGATCATGATCCCGGACTCGGCGACCTCCTCGAGGCCGGTATCGCGCTCGAGGACGATGAGGGCGCCATGGCCCTCGGTCGACAGGTCGGCGGCGGCGCGTGCCACCTCGTCCGCGACGTGGTCGACCGCCCGCGAGTCGGCCGGGTAGAGCAGCCACGAGAACGAGCCCACCCGCCCGATGCGGTCGAGGGCTCGGCGGATCTCGGGCTGGAAGATCACGACGAGGGCGAACAGGCCGACGACGGCGCCACCCTGAAGGATCCTGGTGAGCAGCTGCAGGCCGAAGGCGACCGCCAGCACGTACACGACGATGAGGACGCTGACGCCGATGACGAGGCGAACCGCACGGGTCCCACGGATGAGGCTGAAGAGCCAATAGATCAGCAGGGACGTGATCCCGATGTCGACCAGCGTGCTCAGGCTGATGTTGTCAACGACCGATCCAATGACATCCGGCATCGTCCGGCGAGTGTAGCATCGCGACCCGGTCCTCCCGACCCTGACCCCGTCGTCCGGTCAGGCGCAGACAGTCGTCAGGCGCGGCTCTTCGGGCAGGCGGGCGGCGGCGATCTCGCAGATGCGCTCACGCGTCGCCGGATCCGCGGTCAGGTCGGCAAGCCGGGCGAGCAGGACGAGCTTGTCCGCGGCCAGCGCCCGCCAGCCACGGTCCAGGTACAGGTCCGCAAGCGCCAGGTGCAGATCCGGATCCGCGGGGTTGGCGGCGAGGGCGATGTAGCAGACGTCGATGGCGGCGGCGTTCGACCCGTTCGCACGGTGGCCGGCGGCGGCGATGAGCGCGAGGCGGAGGGTCGCGGCGGCGTCGCCATCGAGCGCGGCGCCTTCGACGGCCGCCGTGGCGCCGCCCGGCCGGAACGGCGGCGCCGGCGGTGGCGGTGGGGTTGCCGGTGTCGCGTCGATCGCTGGGTCGACGCCGGTCGAGCCGTCGGTCGTCGTCTGCCCGCCCGCACCATCGGCAAGGGGCTCGCTCACGACGGCCGGGCCGGCGAGGAGCCGCATCGCGGAGGCGAGGGCCTCGATCGCGGCCGGGTCGGACGACTCGGCCCGCAGGCGCTCGGCGAGCTGGCGGACGGTCACCCGCCGCCCGCGCGACTCGGCAAGCTCGAGGGCGCGACGCGCCGCATCGGTGGCATCGGCCAGGCGTCCCGCGCTGTCGAGCACGGCCGCGAGGCGATCGAGCGTCTCGGCCGCGCCGATGCGGTCGCCGGCGGCGGCCAGCAGGTCGGCCCGGCCACGCAGCGCCGCCTCGTCGGTCGGCGCCCGGTCGAGTGCTGCCTCGTAGGTCGCCAGCGCGTCCGCATCCCGACCGAGCCGCGTCAGCACGCCGGCGATGCCGACCAGCGGCATCGCCCGGTCCGGGGCCAGCCGTGAGGCCTCGCCGTACGCCTCGAGGGCAGCATCGTGGCGGCCACGCAGGGCGGCCACGTGCCCTCGGCGCAGGGCGTCCTTGTAGCGCTCGTAGAGCGCTTCGCTCATCGGGGGTCCTCGCAGCGGCGGTCGGGCGGCCATCGTGCCACGCCTCGCGGCGTGGCGCCACCCGACCCGCGGGTCATCGGCCGCAGCCGATGGTCTCGCTCAGTCGGCGAGCAGCTCCACCAGCAGCGCCTTCTGGACGTGGAGCCGGTTCTCCGACTGGTCGAAGATGAGGCTCCGGTCGCCGTCCATGACCGACGACGTGATCTCCTCACCGCGGTGGGCGGGCAGGCAGTGCATGGCCATGACTCCCGGCCCGGCCGCATCCAGCAGCGCGTCGTCGACGCGGTAGCGGGCGAACGCGTCCCGGCGGGCCTCTGTCTCGGCCTCCTGCCCCATCGAGGTCCAGGCGTCCGTGTACACGATGGCGGCGCCGCGGACGAGCTCGAATGGGTCGTCCCCGAACACCAGTCGCCCCCCGTTCGCGGCGGCGAGCGCCTCGGCCTGGGCGACGATCCGCTCGTCCGGCCCGTAGCGCGGCGGGTGGGCGAGACGGATCTCCATGCCCAGGCCGGCGCCCAGCAGGGCCAGCGAGTGATAGACGTTGTTCCCGTCACCGACGAACGTGACGACGGCACCGCGCAGGTCGCCGAGGTGCTCGCGGATCGTGAAGACGTCGGCGAGCGCCTGGCACGGATGCTCGCGCAGGGTCAGGCCGTTGATGACCGGGATCGACGCCTGGGCGGCGAGCTCCAGGACCACCTCGTGGGGGCCGGTCCGGGCGACGATGGCGTCGACGAACCGCTCGAGGTTGTGGGCGACGTCGCGCACGGCCTCTCGGGCGCCCATCACCGAGTCCTCGGGAAGGTAGATGGCCACCCCACCGAGCTGGGCCATGCCGGCCTCGAACGTCACCCGGGTGCGCAGGCTGGGCTTCTGGAAGAGCATCGCCAGCGTCCGCCCGACGAGCGGCGGCTCGGCATGGCGCCGTGTCGTCCGGAACTCCCCCTTGAGCCGCTCGGCCGTCGCGAAGACCCCGAGCACCTCGTCGCGCGACAGATCCCCGACGGACAGGAAGTCGCGCCCGCGCAGCGCCCCGTCGGTCGTCATCCGGATCTCAGACCGCCATATGCGCTGTCGAGGTCTTGCTGTGCGCCAAGGCGAGGGCGTTCAGGCGAAGGCGGGCACGGCCTGACAGCGCGCCTGATCCGGCGGTCGAGGCCAAGGCGTCGGGGAGCACCGAAGTGAGCGCACGCGAACGTGCGTGAGTGAGGCGCGGACCCGACAACGCAGGCATCGTCCGTCGGGCAGGGGCGCGTCTAGCGCTTGGTGTACTGCGGGGCCTTTCGGGCACGCTTCAAGCCGTACTTCTTGCGTTCCTTCATGCGCGGATCGCGCGTGAGGAGCCCGGCCTGGCGCAGCGGCAGGCGGTTCGTCTCGGGGTCGACCTCGAGCAGCGCGCGGGCGATGCCATGGCGGATCGCGCCGGCCTGGCCGGTGACCCCGCCACCCTCGACCTTGATCATCGCGTTGAAGCGACCCTCGGTGTTGGTGACGCGGAACGGCATGCGGACTTCGGTCTCGTTGATCGCGTTGCCGAAGTGCTCGTCGAGCGAGCGACCGTTCACCACGATCTCACCCTCGCCCGGCAGGAGCCGGACGCGGGCGATAGCCGTCTTGCGGCGACCGGTCCCGGAGTAGAAGGCGGGGGTGGACATGTCGGAAGGACTCCTCGTCAGGCGAGCGGCTCAGGCCGCTGGGCCTGATGCGGATGATCCGAGCCGGCGTAGACCTTCAGCTTGCGCAGCTGCTGGGTGCCGAGGCGGTTGTGCGGCAGCATCCCCTTGACGGCTCGGCGGATGACCTCCTCCGGCCGACGGGCGAGGAGGTGACCCAGGGTCTCCTCCTTGAAGCCCTGCGGGTAGCCGCTGTGGCGGGCGTAGATCTTGCTCTCGAGCTTGTCGCGGGTGACCGTGATGCGCGAGGCATTGAGGACGATCACGTGATCGCCCGAGTCGAGGTTGGGCTGGTACGACGGCTTGTGCTTGCCCTCGAGGACGCGCGCGATGCGCGAGGCGAGGCGGCCGAGCGTCTCGTCCGTCGCATCGACGACGTACCAGCGTCGCTCGATCTCGCTCTCCCGGACCGTGTAGGTCTTCGCGTTCATCGTTCCTCGTGTTCTCCGTTCGTTCCGCTCCGGGCCCCGAAGGCCACGTAGCGGAGGCACAGTCCCTTCGCCGGGGCCGAGGCCCCGTCGAGGGCGGGTCCAGGACCGGCGAGTGCCGATCGGACCGTTTCCTCATCGATCTTGCCGAGGCCCGCCTCCACGAGGCAGGCCACCATCCGCCGGACCATCCCGCGGAGGAAGGAGTCGGCCCGGACGTCGATCGTCACGGTCCGGCCCTCCCGTCGCACCCGGACCGCCGTGACGGTCCGGACCGGCGAGCGGTCCGACGCCCCGAAGGCCCCGAAGTCGTGCCGGCCGATGAAGACCGATCCGACCCGCGCCATCGCGGCGGTGTCGAGCGGGATCCGCACCCCGAGCGCACGGCGCTCGCGAAGCGGACTGCGCGGCCCGTTCCAGACGGTGTAGCGGTACTCCCGGTACCGCGCCGCATAGCGGGGGTTGAACCCGTCCGGTGCCCGGCGCAGCTGGTGGATGCTGACGTCGCGTGGGAGAAGGGCATCGAGTGCCTGACCCAGCTCCGTCACCGCGAGCCGCCCGTCGTAGGAGAAGGCGATCACCTGCCCCGACGCGTGCACCCCGGCATCCGTGCGTCCGGCCCCGTCGACTCGCTGCCCTGCCCCGTTGCCGAGTCGGGCGAGCGCGTCCTCCAGGACCCCCTGGACCGTCCGTTTCCCAGGATTGACCTGGAACCCGGCGAAGTCCGTTCCGTCGTATTCGACCCGGGCGCGGAAGCGCCGCGAGGACACCCTCTCGGGCATCAGTCGCTCAGACCAGTTCGATCTGGACGATCTCCGCGGCATCGCCGCGGCGCTGGCCGATCCGGACGATCCGGGTGAACCCGGACGAGCGGTCGGCGTACTTCGGCGCGATCTCGTCGAACAGCTTGTTCACGACGAGCGGCTCGTTCGGGAATTGCGCGACCACGGCGCGACGCGCCGAGAGGTCGCCGCGCTTGGCCAGCGTGATCATCTTCTCGACGCGGCTCGAGATCTCCTTGGCCTTGGCCTCGGTGGTCTTGACCCGCTCGTAGCGGATGACCGACACGGTCAGGTTCTTGTACAGGCTGAGACGCGGGCCCTGCTTGCGGCTGAGCTTGCGTCCACCGATGCGATGCGATGACATCGGCTATTCCTCGGTCTCGTCCTCGAACGGCTCGTCGCCGTCAAGGTCGTCGAGGCCGTCGGACTCCGTCTCCGGGACGATGAAGCCGCGCATGCGCAGGCGCTCCTTCATCTCGTCGAGGGACTTCTTGCCGAAGTTGCGCATGCGCAGCAGGTCGTCGTCCTTGAGCTGGAGCAGCTGCCCCACCTTGACGATGTTGTTGCGCTTGAGCGAGTTGTAGGCGCGCATCGGGAGGTCGAGCTCCTCGATGGGCATGTCGAGCATGTTGGGCGGCAGGGCGGCGACGCCCGTGACCGCGGCCTGCGGGACCGGGGCCATCCCGACCGTGACGAACGGGCGGAACTGGTTGACCAGGATCTCCGCGGAGCGGCTCAGTGCCTCCTCCGGGCCGATCGTGCCGTCGGTCTCGATCTCGATGGTGAGCTTGTCGAAGTTGGTCATCTGACCGACTCGCATGCCCTCCACCCAGTAGTTGACCTTGCGGACCGGGGTGAAGATCGCGTCGACGGCGATGACGCCGATCGGCAGGGCCTCGGCGCGCTCGGCGCCCAGGTAGCCCACGCCGCGCTCGACGGTCAGGTCCATCTCGATGGTCACGTCGTCGGTGTCGAGGGTCATCAGGACGAGGTCCGGATTGATGATCTCGATGTCGGCGGACTCGGCGATGTCGGCGGCCGTCACCGACCCGGCACCGGACTTGATCAGCCGAAGCTGGACCGGATGCGAGGCGAAGCTCTTGAGGCGGAGCTTCTTGACGTTCAGGACGATCTGGGTGACGTCTTCCTTGACGCCGGGGATCGTCGAGAACTCCTGGTAGACGTCGCGGATCTGGATGCTGGTGACCGCGGCCCCCTCCAGCGACGAGAGGAGCACGCGCCGGAGCGCGTTGCCGAGGGTCACGCCGTAGCCGGCCTGCAGGGGACCGGCCTCGTACTTCGCGTACGTGCCGGCTTCCTCGACAGACTCGATCTGCGGGTTCTCGAGTTCGATCATCGGTGTGCGGTTACCTCGAGTAGTACTCGACCACGAGCTGCTCGTTGAGGTCGAGCGGCATCTGGTCGCGGCTGGGCGGCGTGACGATCGACCCACTCAGGGTCGCGGCGTCGATGGACAGCCATTCCGGCGCCTGGTGGTTGCGGAGGGTCTCCTTGACCACCTTGAAGGGCTCGCGGCCCCGGCGGATCTCGCGGACCTCGACCTTGTCGCCCGGCCGGAGCTGGTACGACGGGATGTCGGACGGGACGCCGTTGACGGCGAAGTGACCGTGCGTCACGAGCTGGCGGGCAGCCGCCCGGGACGGGGCGAAGCCCATCCGGAAGACGACGTTGTCCATGCGCAGCTCGAGCGAGCGCAGCAGGTTCTCGCCGGTCACGCCAGGGCGGTTCTCGGCGGCGATGAAGTAGTTGCGGAACTGCTTCTCCAGGACGCCGTAGCTCTTGCGGACCTTCTGCTTCTCGCGCAGCTGCAGGCCGTAGTCACCGACCTTGCGACGGCGGACGCCGTGCTGGCCGGGAGGCGACGGTCGGCGCTCGAAGGCGCACTTCTTGGAGTAGCAGCGCGAGCCCTTGAGATAGAGCTTCGCGCCTTCGCGCCGGCAGATGCGGCAGACGGATTCGGTGTAGCGGGCCATCGTTCCTCAGGCTCTCAGACCCGGCGCCGCTTGGGCGGGCGGCAACCGTTGTGCGGGATGGGCGTGACGTCGGTGATGGCGCTGACCTCGAGGCCGGCCGCCTGGAGGGAACGGATCGCCTGCTCGCGGCCGGCACCCGGACCCTTCACGTAGACCTCGACCTGGCGCATGCCGTGCTCCATCGCACGCTTGGCCGCGCCGTCAGCCGAGAGCGCCGCCGCGTACGGGGTGCTCTTGCGGGAGCCCTTGAAACCGGCGACGCCGGCCGAGCCCCAGCTGATGACCGCGCCGTTGAGGTCGGTGATCGTGATGATCGTGTTGTTGAACGTGGCCTGGATGTGGACGTGCCCCTGGGGGACGTTCTTCTTCTCCCGACGACGTGTCTTGACCGCTCGCTTGCGTTCCGCCATGCCTGGTCAGTCCCTCGTCACTTCTTGCGCCGCACGCCGACCGTCTTCTTCGGTCCGCGCCGCTGGCGAGCGTTCGTCTTGGTCCGCTGACCGCGTACCGGCAGGTTGCGCCGATGGCGAAGACCGCGATACGAGCCGATCTCGATGAGGCGCTTGATGTTCAGCGCCGTCTCGCGGCGCAGGTCGCCTTCGACCTTGTAGCGCCGGTCGATGAGCTCGCGCAGGCGGTTGACCTGCTCCTCGGTGAGGTCGCGGACGCGGGTGTCCGGATTGATGTTCGTCTGGGCGAGGATCTTCTGGCTCGTGGGCAGGCCGATCCCGTAGACGTAGGTGAGAGCGACTTCGACGCGCTTCTCGCGCGGGATGTCGACGCCAGCGATACGTGCCATCGGTTACCCCTGCCGCTGCTTGTGCTTGGGATTGCTGCAGATGACCATCACGGTGCCGTGGCGACGGATGACCTTGCAGTTGTCGCAGCGCGCCTTGACGGATGCTCTGACCTTCAACGGATCCTCGATCGTGTACTGATGCGGACTGGCTTGATCACTTCAATCGGTACGTGATGCGACCGCGAGTCAGGTCGTACGGCGACAACTCGACGCGGACGCGGTCACCGGGCAGGATGCGGATGAAGTTCATGCGCAGCTTGCCGCTGATGTGGGCGAGCACCCGATGGCCATTCTCGAGCTCGACGGCGAACATGGTGTTGGGGAGCGGTTCGATGACCGTACCTTCGACTTCGATCGCGTCCTTTTTGGCCACAGGCTACGTGCTTCCCTTTCTCACGCGCAGTGTCGGTCCGGGCGGACCGACACACGAACGCGTAGCGTACCAAAAGACGCCGATCCCAGCAACCACCGGGAGGTCGACGCCTCATACCGACGTCAGGACTACGGGACCGTCGTCCGTGATGGCGATGGAATCTTCGAAGTGGGCGGCGAGCGAACCGTCGACCGTCGACACGGTCCAGTCGTCGTCGAGGATGTGGGCGCGGTAGTCGCCGAGGGTGAACATCGGCTCGATGGCCAGGCACAGGCCCGGCTCGAGCTTGCGGCCCGGGCGCCCGGTCCGGTAGTTGGGGACCTGCGGCTCCTCGTGCATCTCGGTCCCGATGCCATGGCCCACGAACTGGCGGACGATGCCAAGGCCGAGGGGCAGGGCGAGGTCCTCGACGGCCGCGCTGATGTCCTCGATGTGGTTGCCAGGCAGCGCGGCGGCGATACCGGCCAGCATGGCCGCCCGGGTCGTGTCGATGAGCGCGGCCACCGGTTCCGGTGCCGCGCCGACGAAGAACGTCCGGGCCGCGTCGCCGTGCCATCCGTCGACGATGGCGCCCGCGTCGATCGACACGACCTGGCCCTCGCGGATGACGCGCTCGCCGGGGATGCCGTGGACGATCTCGTCGTCGATGCTGATGCAGATGCTCGACGGGAAGGGCACTCGAGGGTTGACACCCGGGTAGCCCTTGAACGACGGCGTCGCGCCGGCCTTGCGGATGTGCGCCTCGGCGAGCCGGTCGAGGTGGCCGGTCGAGACGCCGGGCTTGAGCTCCTGCTCGACCAGGGCGAGCACCTCGGCGACCACGCGGCCGGCGCGGCGCATCCGCTCGATCTCGGCCTTCGACTTGCGGGTCACCATGTCAGACCGCACCGACGGCGTCGTCGGCCAGTGTGGCCAGGATCGCGTCGGCGACCTCGTCGATGGTCTGCAGGCCGTCGATCTGGCGCAGGACGCCGGTCGCCCGGTAGTAGGCGATCACGTCGCGCAGGCTCGACAGCTGGATCGCGAGCCGCGCCCGGATGGTCTCGGCCTTGTCGTCCTCGCGCTGGACGAGCGGCGAACCGTCGAGGTCGCAGCGGCCCGGGACGCGCGGTGGGTTGGTCGTCTCGTTGTAGACGTGGCCCGAGTCGCGGCACACCCAGCGGCCCGACAGGCGCTGGACGAGGGTGTCGGTCGGCACCTCGATGCTCACGGCGCGGTCGACCTTGGCGCCGCGCCCGGCGAGGGACGCGTCGAGCGACCCGGCCTGGGCCCGGTTGCGCGGGAAGCCGTCGAGGATGACCCCGCCGGCCGCGTCACGCTGGCTGAGCCGGTCGAGGAGCATCTGGATGGTGATGTCGTCGGGCACGAGCTGGCCGCGCTCCATGTAGCGGCGCGCCTCGAGCCCGATCGGCGAGCCGTCGCGGACGGCCGCCCGGAACAGGTCGCCGGTCGCGACATGCGGGACCGCCAGCCGCTGCGCGAGCAGCACCGACTGGGTCCCCTTCCCCGCCCCGGGCGCGCCGAGGAGCACGATGACCGTCATGCCGGGTCCAGGCGTCGACCCTCGGCGTACGGGGCGGATCGGGCTGTGGCGGCGGGGGTCATTTGATGAAGCCTTCGTAGTTGCGCATCATCAGCTGCGCCTCGATCTGCTTCATGGTCTCGACGACGACGGACACGACGATGAGCAGGCTCGTGCCGCCGAGGCCGATCGCACCGAGGTCACGGAACACGAGACCGAGCAGTGACGGCGAGACGGCCACGATGGCCAGGAACATGGCGCCCGCGAAGGTGATCCGGTTGACCACCCGGGCGAGGTAGTCCTGGGTCGGCCGACCCGGTCGGATGCCCGGGATGAAGCCGCCGTTCTTGCGCAGCTGTTCGGCGGTCTCGTCCGGCTTGAACGTGAAGGCCGTGTAGAAGTACGTGAAGCCGACCGTCAGCAGGAAGTACATCACGACGTACAGGATCGACTGCGGGTTGAACAGCGTGACGATGGCGTTGGCGATGTCCGCGACGATCTTGATCTCGGACGCCGTGAAGTACGACGCCAGCTGGACCGGGAACAGCAGGATGCTGACCGCGAAGATGATCGGGATGACGCCGGCCTGGTTCACGCGCAGGGGCAGGAACGTCTGGCCGCCCTGGTACATGCGCCGGCCACGGACGCGGCTGGCGTACTGGATCGGGATGCGGCGCTGGCCTTCCTGGATGTAGATGATCGTCGCGACCGCCGCCACGGCGACGACGCCGAAGGCGACGAACAGGGCGATGTTCGGGGCGGCGAGGAAGGCACCGATCGCGCTCGGGGCGCGGCTCACGATGCCGGCGAAGATGATGAAGCTGATGCCGTTGCCGATGCCGCGCTCGGTGATCAGCTCGCCGATCCACATCAGGGAGATGGAGCCGGCCGTCAGCGTGGCGATCTGGGTCAGCGTCTCGGGATTGGCGAGGCCGAAGGTCCCGGTCAGGACGCCGTTGGCATTGAGCAGGGCCAGGAACCCGTAGGACTGGAGGATGGCCATCGGGACGGTGAGGTAGCGGGTGTACTGGGTGATCTTGTTCCGCCCGTACTCACCCTCGCGGCTGAGCGCCTGCAGCGACGGCACCACGCCCTGCATCAACTGCATGATGATCGATGCGTTGATGAAGGGGTTCAGGCCGAGCGCCACGACCGAGAAGCTGGCCAGTCCGCCACCCGAGAACAGGTTCAGCAACCCGAACAGCGGGTTGCCCTCGAGGAAGGCGTCGAGCTGCGTCCGATCGATGCCCGGGACCGGCACGGTGGCCAGCATCCGGAACACGATGAGCAGCCCCAGGACGACCAGGATCCGGCGCCGGATGTCCGGCGCACGGAAGGCGTTCAGCAGCGATTCGAACACGGTTAGGCGTCAGCGCCGGGGGCGTTCTCGACCTGGTCGTCCGTCGCGTCGGCGGCGGCGCTCTCCGTGGTCTCATCGGTCACGGCGGCCTCGTCGGCCTCCGCGGGGCGGCGGGGCGGCGGTCGCCTCGACCGACTCGTCGTCGGCGGCAGGGGCATCGGCTTCGGCCGGCTTGGCCTTGGCGGCCTTGGGGGTCTTGCCGGGCTTGGCAGCGGCGACGTCGGCCTTGGAGGCTCCGGTCGCCGTGCCGGCCTTGGCGGCGGCCTTGTCGGCCTTGGCGGCCTCGCCGGCGGCGGCCCGTGCGGCATTGCCGGCCTTGGCGGCCTCGACCCGGAGGGCCTTCTTGCCCTTCTTGACGGGCGCGTCGGCCGGAGTGCCGGCTGTGTCGGCGTCGGTCGCGGCCGCGTCGTCGAGGCCGATCGCCTTGAGCGGGCGGGTCGGGACTTCGAGGACGCTGACCTCGCCACCCGCGGCCTCGATCTTGGTGCGCGCAGACGCGGTGAACGCGTCAGCGACGACGAAGAGCGGTGCGCTCAGCTCGCCGTTGCCCAGGATCTTGAGTGGCTTGTTCAGGCTGCGGACCAGGCCGACGGCCCGGAGCAGGTCCTGGTTGACCGTGATCTGGGTACCGGCCTTGGCCTTGCCCTTGCCCGGTGCCTCGGCGACGAGGGCGCCGCGCTCGACGGCCGCCTCGATGGCGCCGACGTTCACGACCTCGTACTCGATCTTGAAGCGGTTCTTGAATCCGCGCAGCTTGGGGATGCGCATGTGGAGCGGCGTCTGGCCGCCCTCGAACCAGGGCGGGATCGAGCCGCCGGCACGGGCCTTCTGGCCCTTCGTGCCGCGCCCCGCGGTCTTGCCCTTGCCGGCCGCGATGCCACGACCCACGCGGGTCCTGGCCGTGCGCGAACCCTCGGCAGGGTGCAGGTCATGCAGTTTCATTACTTCTCCTGCGCCGCGTCCGCAGCGGCGTCCTTGCCACGTGCGCCCTTGGTGTCGTCGGCGATCTCCTCGACGGTCACGAGGAAGCGGACCTGGCGGACCATCCCGCGCGTCGCGGGGTTGTCGGCCACGGTGCTCGTGCTGCCGATGCCGTGCAGGCCGAGGGCCTTGACGGTCGCCCGGTTGCGGGCGATGTGGCTGATCGTGCTCCGGGTCTGGGTGACCTTCAGCTTAGCGGCCATCGATGGCCTCCACGACCGCCGCCGGCTGCCCCGAGATGTGGCTGGTCAGCCGGACGCCGCGACGCGCGCTCAGCTCCTCGGCCGAGTGCAGCTCGCTCAGGGCCAGGATCGTCGCGCGGCTCACGTTGACCGGGTTGGTCGAGCCGTAGACCTTCGACAGGATGTCGCGCACGCCGGCCGCCTCGAGGACGGCGCGGACCGAGCCGCCGGCGATGACGCCGGTGCCCTGGCTGGCGGGCTTGAGCATGACCCGGCTGGCACTGAACTCGACGTTCACCTCGTGGGGGATCGTCGTGCCGACCATCGGGATGCGGATGAGGTTCTTCTTCGCGTCCTCGACGCCCTTGCGGATGGACTCCGGCACTTCGCCGGCCTTGCCCAGCCCGACCCCGACGTGGCCGGCGCCGTCACCGACGACGACGACCGCGCTGAAGCTGAAGCGGCGGCCGCCCTTGACGACCTTGGCCACTCGATTGATCTGGACGACGCGCTCCTCGAGCGCGAGCTTGTTCGGGTCGATGCGTGCCACGCTGGCTCCTTTCGATCAGAAGTCGAGACCGGCCTCGCGGGCGGCATCGGCGAGCGACTTGATCCGCCCGTGGTACCGGAACCCGGCTCGATCGAAGACGACGCGTTCCACGCCGGCGGACTTGGCCCGCTCGGCGATCAGCCGACCGACGACGGCCGCTTCCTCGGTCTTGGTCGTCTTGGAGCTGCGCTGCTCCTTCTCGACCGTCGAGGCGGCGGCGAGCGTCTTTCCGGACGCATCGTCGATGACCTGCGCGTAGATGTGATTGAGGCTGCGGAAGACGGCCAGGCGCGGCCGCACGTCCGTCCCCGCCATGTGAAGGCGGATCCGTTCGTGGCGCTTGCGTCGGGCGGCGCCGCGGCTGGCGACCTGCGTCATCGTGTCAGTTCCTTCGTTCCGTGCTTACTTCTTGCCGCCGATCTTGCCGGCCTTGCCCGCCTTGCGACGGATCTTCTCGCCGGCGTAGCGGACACCCTTGCCCTTGTAGGGCTCGGGCTTGCGCGTCGAGCGCACCCTGGCGGCGATCTGGCCGACGAGCTCCTTGTCGATGCCCACGACCGCCAGGCGGGTGGGGTTCTCGACTTCGAAGCTGATGCCGGCGGGCGGGTCGATCTCGATCGGGTGGCTGTAGCCCAGGTTGAGCGTCAGCTTCTGACCGTTGAGCGCGGCGCGATAGCCGACGCCCGTGATCTCGAGGCCCTTGCGGTAGCCGTCGGTCACACCGACGACCATGTTGTTGACCAGCGTCCGGGTGAGCCCGTGCAGCTGCTTGTGGGTCTTCTGCTCGGTCGGGCGGGTCACCACGAGGGTGCCCTCCTCCTTGCTGACGGTCATGTCCGGGTGGAGCTGGCGGCTGAGGGTGCCCTTGGGCCCCTTGACCGTGAGCTGCCGCCCGTCGATCGTCACGTCGACGGTGGCGGGGACGGTGATGGGCAGACGCCCGATACGTGACATCGTCGCCCTACCAGACGTACGCGAGGACTTCGCCGCCCAGCTGCGCCTGACGCGCCTGCTGGCCGGTCATGATGCCCTGGCTCGTGCTGACGATGACGATGCCGAGGCCACCCAGGACTCGCGGGATCTCCGTCTTGCGCGCATACACGCGCAGGCCCGGCTTGCTGATCCGCTTGAGGCCCGAGACGACCGGGACCTTCCCGTCGACGTACTTGAGGGTCAGGCGCAGGACCGCGGTGGGTCCGTCCTGCTCCTCGGCGACGTCGGCGATGAAGCCCTCGGCCACGAGGATGCGGGCGATCTCACGCTTGGTCCGGGACGCCGGCACGACCACTTCGGTGTGGCGCGCGCGCGACGCGTTCCGGACGCGGGTGAGCATGTCCGCGATCGGGTCGGAGATGTTCATCGGTGTCCTACCAACTCGACTTCGTGACGCCCGGCAGCTCGCCCAGGAGCGCACGCTCCCGGAAGCAGATGCGGCAGAGCGAGAACCGTCGCATGAAGGCGCGTGGTCGTCCGCACACGAAGCAGCGGTGATATGCCTGCACCGGATGCTTCGGGGTCCGCTTCGCCTTCGCGATCATCGACTTCTTGGCCATGTTGCTCCCTCCCCGCGCCTACGAGGCGAAGGGCATGCCGAGGAGTTCCAGAAGCTTTCTGGACTCCTCGTCGGTCTTCGCCGTCGTCACGATGCTGATCTCCAGCCCGCGGAGACGGTCCACCTTGTCGTAGTCGATCTCGGGGAACGCGAGCTGCTCGCGCATCCCGAGGCTGTAGTTGCCCCGGCCATCGAACGACTTGCCGGGCACGCCGCGGAAATCGCGGATGCGCGGCAGGGCGAGCGTGGTCAGGCGGTCCAGGAAGTCCCACATCCGCTCACCGCGGAGGGTCACCTTGGCCCCGATCGAGTTGCCCGTTCGTACCTTGAACTGGGCGATCGAGCGCTTGGCCTTGGTGACGATGGGCTTCTGGCCGGTGATGGTGGTCAGGTCGCCGAGCGCGGCATCGAGGGCCTTGGCATTGGACAGGGCCTCGCCCAGTCCGATGTTGACCACGATCTTCGACACGCGCGGCACCTGGTTGGGGTTGCCGTACTCGAACTGCTTCTGGAGCGCCGGCACGACCTCGACCGCGTAGCGCTCGTGGAGGCGGCTGGTCACGACTTCACCTCCAGCTGCTGGCCGCAGTGGCGACAGACGCGCACGCGGCGGCCGTTCTCCAGGGTCGCGTGGGCGATCCGGGTCGGCTTGTCGCAGCTGCCGCAGACGACCATCACCTTGGCGACCGGCATCGGCAGGGCCACCTCGAGGATGCCGCCCGGCTCGATGCGCGGGACGCCACCGATACCCGAGGTCGACCCCTGGCGCGGCTTGGTGTGGCGCTTGGCGATGTTGATGCCCTCGACGACGACGCTGACGCCACCGGCCGTGCTGCCACGGCGGAAGATGCTCCGCCCACGCGGGGCCGGCTGGCGACGCACGACGCGCTCCACCTTGCCGCGCTTGCCGGCATCACGGCCGGCGAGCACGACGACCGTGTCGCCCTTGCGGATCTCGGGCACCTTCGGGGAACGGGCCACGGGGGTACGAAGGGCCATCACAGCACCTCCGGCGCGAGCGACACGATCTTCATGTAGTTGCGATCGCGAAGCTCGCGGGCGACCGGGCCGAAGATGCGCGTGCCGCGCGGGTTGCCCTGGTTGTTGATGAGCACCGCGGCGTTCTCGTCGAAGCGGATGTAGCTCCCGTCCGGGCGGCCGTACTCCTTGGCCGTGCGGACGATGACCGCGCGAACGACGTCGCCCTTCTTGACGGCGGCGTTCGGGATGGCCTGCTTCACGCTGGCGACGATGACGTCACCCACGCCGGCGGTGGTCTTGAGCGAACGTCCCATCACGCGGATGCACTGGATGCTCCGCGCGCCGGTGTTGTCCGCGACCTTGAGGCGGGTCTGGGGCTGGATCACGTCGCCGACTCCTCGTCGGCGGGCGCGTCCTCGTCGGCCGTGGCTTCCTCGGCAGCATGCGTGCGGCCCGGATGGGCGGCGGCATGGATCGCCTCGGTCGTCTCGGCTTCCTCGACCACGACGGACTCGCCCGGCAGGGCGTGCTCGCCGGCGCGCTGGACGACGCTCACGAGCCGCCAGCGCTTGGTGGCCGACAGCGGCCGCGACTCCTCGATGAGGACCGTGTCGCCGATGCGGGCGTCATTGGTCTCATCGTGGGCCTTGAACTTGGTGGACAAGCGGATGACCCGCTTGTACAGCCGGTGACGGGCCAGGCGCTCGACGGACACGACGATCGTCTTGTCCATCTTGTCGCTGACCACGCGGCCGACCTTGGTCTTCCGCTGTGCCTGCACCTTGGTGTCTGCTCCTGTCATCGCGTGATGTCCCTCAGGCCGTCTTGACGAGCTTGCGCTCGCGCTGCACGGTCAGGATCCGCGCGATCGTTCGCCGCGTCTGCGGGATCGTGCTGTAGTCCTTCAACTGTCGCGTGGAGAGCGCGAAGCGCGCGCCCCACAGGTCCTGCTTGGCTTCGCGCAGGGCGTTGTCAAGCTCGGCGTCGGACAGCGTGCGGACTTTCTCGATGTCCATGGTCACGCCTCCTTCGCGCCGTCACGGACGACCACACGGGTCGCCACGGGCAGCTTGTGGCTGGCCAGGCGCATGGCCTCGATGGCGGCCTCGTGGTCGACACCGGCCATCTCGAAGAGGATCCGGCCGGGCTTGACGACCGCGACCCAATGGTCGGGAGCGCCCTTGCCCGAGCCCATGCGGGTCTCGGCCGGCTTCTTGGTCGCCGGCTTGTCCGGGAAGATGCGGATCCAGATCTTGCCGCCGCGCTTGACCGAGCGGGTCATGGCGCGTCGGGCGGCCTCGATCTGGCGGCTGGTGATCCAGGCCGGCTCCTGGGTCGCCAGGCCGTACTCACCGAAGGCGACCGTGTGGCCGCCCTTGGCCACGCCGGACATCCGTCCGCGCATGACCTTGCGATGCTTGACGCGTCGGGGCATCAACATGGGTCAGACCCCCGTCCCGGACGGGGTCGGGGCGCCGACGCCGAGCTCGGGCCGGCGGACCGGCTCCTGGGCGACGTCGCCGCGATAGATCCAGACCTTGACGCCGATGCGGCCGTAGGTGGTGTGGGCGTGGACCTGGCCGTAGCTGATGTCCGCGCGCAGCGTCCCCAGCGGGATGCGCCCTTCCTTGTCCCACTCGCGGCGACCCATCTCCGAGCCGCCGAGGCGACCGGACACGGCGATCTTGACGCCCTTGGCGCCGGCCTTCATCGAGCGCTGGATCGACTGCTTCATCGCCTTCTTGAAGGCGATGCGGCGCGACAGCTGCCCGGCGATGTTCATCGCGACCAGATGGGCGTCGAGCTCCGGCTGGCGGATCTCCTTGATCTCCAGCTTGACCTTGCGGTTCGAGAGCGCGCCGATCTGCTGGCGCAGGACCTCGACGTTCGCGCCGCCCTTGCCGATGACGATGCCCGGCTTGGCGGTGTGGATGGTCACGGTCACGTGGTTGATGCCACGCTCGATCTCGACGCCGCTGACGCTGGCGTTGGCCAGCCGCTTGTCGATGAGCGTGCGGATCGTGATGTCCTCCTTGAGGGAGGACGTGTATTCGTTGTTATCCGCGTACCACTTCGCGGTCCAGGTGCGCGAGACACCCAGGCGGAAGCCGTACGGATGGACCTTGTGTCCCATGTCAGGCCTCCTGGTCCGCGACGACGATGGTGATGTGGGTCATGGGCTTGTGGATCGGGAACGCCCGACCCTGGGCCCGTGGCCGGAAGCGCTTGATCGTCGGACCCTCGTTGGCGATGGCGTCGGCGATGAACAGGTCCTCGGCCGACAGGTTGTGGTTGTTCTCGGCGTTCGCGGTCGCGCTCTTGAGTACGCGCGCGACGTCGGCCGCGGCCCGCTGCGGCATGAACCGCAGGAGGGCAGCGGCCTCCTCGACCGGCTTGCCCTTGATCGCCTGGGTCACCAGGCGGGTCTTGCGGGTGGAGCCGCGGAGGTACTTGGCGGTGGCGGAGACTCGCATCATCGGCCTACTTCAGCGCCGTCGACCGGTCGGTGTGCTTGCCGTGTCCGCGGTAGTTGCGGGTCGGGCTGAACTCACCAAGACGATGGCCGACCATGTTCTCGGTCACGTAGACCGGGACATGCTTCTTGCCGTTGTAGACGGCGATGGTGTGGCCGATGAAGGTCGGGAAGATGACGGACGCGCGGGACCAGGTCTTGACGACCTTCTTCTCGCTGCGCTTGTTCATATCCTCGATGCGACCGAGGAGGCGGGCCTCGACGAACGGGCCCTTCTTGACGGAACGGGACATCTGCTCCTACCTCCCCGCTACTTGCGATGCCGCGATCGGACGATGAGTCGTCCGGTCAACTTGGCCCGCCGGGTGCGATAGCCCATGGCGGGCTTGCCCCAGGGGGTCTTGGGCGGCATCCCGGTCGGGGACTTGCCCTCTCCACCGCCGTGCGGATGGTCACGTGGGTTCATGACGACGCCCCGGACCTCGGGCCGCTGCCCCAGGTGCCGGGCGCGGCCGGCCTTGCCGAGGTTCTGGTTCTCGTGGTCGAGGTTGCTCACCTGACCGACCGTGGCCATGCAGCGCAACGGGATGCGGCGCATCTCCCCGGACGGCATGCGGACCGTGGCGTAGTCGCCTTCCTTGGCGAGCAGCTGTGCCGAGGTCCCGGCCGAGCGGACGATCTGGCCACCCTTGCCGGGGGTCAGCTCGATGTTGTGGATGGTCGTGCCGAGCGGGATGTTGGCGAGGGGCAGGGCGTTGCCGACCCGCGCCTCGGCCTCCGGTCCGGCGACGACGACGTCACCGACCTTGAGCCCATGGGGCACGAGGATGTAGCGCTTCTCGCCGTCGCGATAGTGGAGCAGCCCGATGCGCGCGGAGCGGTTCGGGTCGTACTCGATCGTGGCGAGGCGGGCCGGCACGCCGACCTTGTCGCGCTTGAAGTCGATGCGGCGGTAGTGCTGCTTCTCGCCGCCGCCGCGATGGCGGACGGTGAGGCGGCCCTGGTTGTTCCGGCCGGACCCGCGCTTCTGCGGCTCGAGCAGGGGCTTGTAGGGCTCCTTCGTCGTGATCTCCTCGAAGGTCGAGCGAGTCATCTGGCGAAGGCCAGGCGAGGTGGGCTTGTAGCTTCGGAGCGGCATCGGTCAGACCCCCTCGAAGAATTCGATCTTCTGGCCGGGGGCCAGGGTGACGATGGCCTTGCGCCACGGCGTGGTGTGGCCGACGATCCGGCCACGCTTCGTCCCGCGTCGCTTCTCCTTGGCCTTCGTGGTCAGCACGTTGACGGACACGACGGTCACCTTGTCCGCCTTGTACAGCTCCTCGACGGCCGCCTTGATCTGGATCTTGTTGGCGTCGTTGTGGACGGCGAAGGTGTACTTGCCGCGGCTCGACTCGGTGATCGACTTCTCGCTGATCACGGGTCGCAGGATGATCTCGGGGGCGGTCAGCGCGGTCACGCGGGCACCTCCGTCGACCCGGTCCCGTACACGGACTCGATGCGGGCCAGGGCCGGCTGCTCGATGAGGACGAGGTCGGCGTTGATGAGGTCGACGACGTTGAGCGAGTCGGCGAGGATGACCTCGACCGTCGGCAGGTTGCGGGCCGAGCGCTCCAGGGTCTGGTCGCGCCCGGGGGCGACGACGAGGACCCGACCGGTGGCCTGCAGGGCGCTGAGCACCGCCGCGAGCTCCTTGGTCTTGATCGCCTCGAGGCCGAACGTGTCGATGACCTTGAGCTGCTCGTCAGTGAGCTTCGCGGTCAGCGCGCCGCGGAGGGCGAGGCGCTTCATCTTGCGCGGCAGCCGCTGCTCGTACGAGCGCGGATGCGGGCCGAAGACCACACCGCCGCCACGGTAGTGGGGGGCGCTGATGGAGCCCTGGCGGGCGCGGCCGGTGCCCTTCTGGCGGTAGGGCTTGCGGCCACCGCCACGGACCTCGCCGCGGGTCTTGGTGTCGGCCGTGCCCGTTCGGCGGCCGGCCAGCTGGGCGGTCACCACCTGGTGGAGCACGGCGGCGTTGACCGGCGCGGCGAAGAGCTCATCGCTGAGGTCCACGCTGCCGACGGTCTTGCCGGTCTTGTCGTAGAGGGGGGTCGACGGCATCGTCAGGCCTTCTTCACGAGGATCAGCGACCCGCGGGCGCCCGGCAGGCTGCCGGCGACCAGGAGCAGGTTGCGATCGGGGTCGGTGCGCACGACGCGCACCTTCTTGATGGTCACGCGCTCGTCGCCCATGTGGCCGGCCATCTTGAGGCCGCGATAGACGCGACCCGGGGTCGTGCCGGGGCCGATCGAGCCCGGCTCACGATGGTGGTCGGAGCCGTGGGTCTTGGGACCGCGGTGGAAGTTGTGGCGCTTGATGTGCCCGGCGAAGCCCTTGCCCTTGGACACGCCCGTCACGTCGACGTCGTCGCCGGCGCTGAACACGTCCTCGATGGTCAGGGTCTGGCCCACGGTGTAGGCGTCCACGTCGTCGACGCGGAACTCCCGGATCGTGGCGACCTTGGGCAGGTCCTTGAGCTGGCCGGCCTCGGGCTTGGTCAGCTTCTTGACGACCTCGGTCCCGAGCTGGACGGCGGTGTAGCCGTCGCGGTCGGTCGTACGCAGGCGCGTCACGGTATTCGGCTCGATGGCCAGGACGCTGACGGCCACCATCGTGCCGTCGTCCTGGAACACCTGGGTCATGCCGACCTTGCGGCCGATGAGGCCGATGTTGGAGGAGCTCATCACATCTTGATCTCGATGTCGACGCCAGCCGCGAGGCTGAGTCGCATCAGGGCGTCCACCGTTTTCGAGCTCGGATCCAGGATGTCGACGAGCCGCTTGTGGGTGCGGATCTCGAACTGCTCCCGGGAGTCCTTGTCGATGAACGGTGAGCGCAGGACGGTGAACTTCTCGATGCGGGTCGGCAGCGGGACCGGACCGACGACGTCCGCGCCGGTGCGCTGGGCGGTCTCGACGATCTGGGCCGCCGACTGATCGAGCAGTCGGTGGTCATAGGCCTTGAGGCGGATCCGGATCCGCTGCTTCGCCATCTCGTTACTCGACGATGCTGACGATGGCGCCGGCGCCGACGGTCCGGCCACCCTCGCGGATGGCGAAACGCTGGCCGATCTCGAGGGCGATGGGGGTGATCAGCTCGACGCTCATCTCGACGTTGTCGCCGGGCATGATCATCTCGGCCCCGTCGGGCAGGCCGATGGCTCCGGTCACGTCGGTCGTGCGCAGGTAGAACTGCGGACGGTAGCCGTTGTAGAAGGGGGTATGGCGGCCGCCCTCCTCCTTGGTCAGGACGTAGACCTGGGCCTGGAACTTGGTGTGCGGCTTGACCGACCCTGTCTTGGCCAGGACCTGGCCGCGCTCGATCTCCTCGCGCTCGATGCCGCGGATGAGGCAGCCGACGTTGTCGCCGGCCTCGCCCTGGTCGAGCAGCTTCTTGAACATCTCGACGCCGGTGACGACGATCTTGCGGGTGGCCTTGACGCCGACCAGCTCGACCTCGTCGCCGACCTTGACGATGCCGCGCTCGATGCGCCCGGTGGCGACCGTGCCGCGGCCCTTGATGCCGAACACGTCCTCGACCGGCATGAGGAACGGCTTGTCGATGGCCCGCTCGGGGGTCGGGATGTACGAGTCGACCGCGTCCATCAGCTCCTGGATCGGGGCGTAGGCGGGATCGCTCGTGTCGTCGGGCGCCTCGAGCGCCTTGAGCGCCGAGCCGCGGATGACCGGGATGTCGTCACCCGGGAAGTTGTACTTGGACAGCAGCTCGCGGACCTCGAGCTCGACGAGGTCGAGGAGCTCGGGGTCGTCGACCATGTCGACCTTGTTGAGGAAGACCACGATGTAGGGGACCTCGACCTGGCGGGCCAGCAGGATGTGCTCGCGGGTCTGGGGCATCGGGCCGTCGGTCGCGGCGACGACGAGGATGGCCCCGTCCATCTGGGCGGCGCCCGTGATCATGTTCTTGATGTAGTCGGCGTGACCCGGGCAGTCGACGTGCGCGTAGTGGCGCGCGTCGGTCTCGTACTCGACGTGGGCGATGGCGATGGTGATGCCGCGCTCGCGCTCTTCGGGCGCGTTGTCGATCGAGTCGAAGGCGCGGTACTCGGCCTTGCCCTTGAGGGCGAGGTACTTGCTGATCGCCGCGGTGAGGCTCGTCTTGCCGTGGTCGATGTGGCCGATCGTGCCGATGTTGACGTGCGGCTTGTTGCGCTCGAACTTCTTCTTGGCCATGGTGCCGTCTACTCCCTAGACCTTGGACTTCTGGACGAGTTCCGAGGCCAGGCTCGCTGGCACCTCGGCGTAGTGGCTGAATTCCATCGAGGACGTGGCCCGTCCCTGCGACATGGAGCGCAGGTCGGTCACGTAGCCGAACATCTGGGCGAGCGGGACGAAGGCCCGCACGACCTGGGTGTTGCTGCGCGACTCCATGCCCTCGATCTGTCCGCGGCGGCTGTTGAGGTCGCCGATGACGTCGCCCATGAACTCCTCGGGCATGAGGACCTCGACCTTCATGATCGGCTCGAGGATCGCGGGGTCGGCCTTGGCGAAGGCGTCCTTGATCGCCATCGATCCGGCGATCTTGAACGCCATCTCGGACGAGTCGACGTCGTGGAACGACCCGTCGAAGAGGGTCACCTTGATGTCGACGATCGGGAACCCGGCGTAGATGCCGGTGGCGATCGTCTCGCGGATGCCCTGGTCGACCGGCTTGATGTACTCGCGCGGGATGGTGCCGCCGACGATCTTGTCGACGAACTCGTAGCCGGCGCCCTTCTCGGAGGGCTCCAGCTTGATGACCGCGTGGCCGTACTGGCCCTTGCCGCCGGTCTGGCGGACGAAGCGGCCGTTGCCCTCGGCGGCCCGGCGGATGGTCTCGCGATAGGAGACCTGCGGCTTGCCGATGTTGGCGGCGACCTTGAACTCGCGGATCATCCGGTCGACGAGCACGTCGAGGTGCAGCTCGCCCATGCCCGCGATGAGGGTCTCGGACGACTCGGGGTCGGTGTGGACCCGGAAGGTCGGGTCCTCCTCGGCGAGACGCTGCAGGGCGAGGGCCAGCTTGTCCTGGTCGGCCTTGGTCTTCGGCTCGATCTTGACCTCGATGACCGGCTCCGGGAAGGTCATCGACTCGAGGATGACCTGGTGCTCCGGCTCGGTCAGGGTGTCGCCCGTGAAGGTGTCCTTGAGGCCGACCGCAGCGGCGATGTCGCCGGCGTAGACCTCGTCGATCTCCTCACGGTGGTTGGCGTGCATCTGGAGGATGCGCCCGATGCGCTCCTTCTTGCCCTTGGTCGGGTTCATCACGTACGAGCCCGCCTTGAGCGTGCCCGAGTAGACCCGGAAGAAGGCCAGCTTCCCGACGAACGGGTCGGCGGCGATCTTGAAGGCGAGCGCGCTGAACGGCTCGCTGTCGTCGGGCGTGCGGATGATCTCGGCGCCCGTGCGCGGGTCGAGCCCGATCATCGGCGGGACGTCGAGCGGCGAGGGCAGGAAGTCGACGACCGCGTCGAGCATCTTCTGGACGCCCTTGTTCTTGAGCGCCGACCCGGTCAGGACCGGGATGATGCGGGTCGTCAGGGTGCCCAGGCGCAGGCCGCGCTTGATCTCGGCGACCGTCAGCTCCTCGCCCTCGAGGTACTTGTGGGTCAGCTCGTCGTCCATCTCGGCGACGGCCTCGATCATGACGTGGCGGTGCTTCTCCGCCTCGGCCCGCAGCTCCTCGGGGATGTCGACGACCTCGATGTTGTTGCCCAGGTCATCGCGGTAGTAGATGGCCTTCATCTCGACGAGGTCGATGACGCCCTGGAACTGGTCCTCACGCCCGATCGGGATCTGGACCGGCACGGCGTTGGCGCCCAGGCGCTCCTTGATCGACTCGACACCGCGCCAGAAGTCGGCGCCGGTGCGGTCGAGCTTGTTGATGAAGCAGAAGCGCGGCACGCCATAGCGGTCGGCCTGGCGCCAGACCGTCTCGGACTGCGGCTCGACACCGGCCACGCCGTCGAAGACGACGACCGCGCCGTCGAGCACGCGCAGGCTGCGCTCCACCTCGACGGTGAAGTCCACGTGCCCGGGCGTATCGATGATGTTGATGCGATGATCGCCCCAGAACGCCGTCGTCGCAGCCGCGGTGATCGTGATCCCGCGTTCCTGCTCCTGGGGCATCCAGTCCATCGTCGCGGCGCCTTCATGGACCTCGCCGATCTTGTAGATCTTCTTCGTGTAGAAGAGGATCCGCTCGGTGACGGTCGTCTTGCCCGCATCGATGTGCGCGATGATCCCGATGTTCCGCGTCTTGGCGAGCGGAACCTGTCGTGCCACGGTGTGCCTACGCTCCCCGGTCTACCACTTGAAATGGCTGAAGGCGCGGTTCGCCTCGGCCATCTTGTGCGTGTCTTCGCGTCGCTTGACCGCGGCGCCGAGGCCATTCATGGCATCGACGAACTCGGCCGCGAGCTTTTCACTCATGCTCTTGCCGTTGCGCTTGCGAGCCGACTGGACGAGCCAGCGGACGCCCAGCGACAGGCGGCGGTCGCCCCGGATCTCGACCGGGACCTGATAGGTCGCGCCACCGACGCGGCGCGGCTTGACTTCGATGATGGGCGTCGCGTTGCGCATCGCGGCCTCGAGGATCTCGAGCCCGGGCCGGCCGGCCTGCGCCTCGGCGCGGGCGAGGGCCTGGCGCAGGATGCGCTCGGCGAGGTTCTGCTTGCCGCCCTTCATGAGCTTCGCGCTGAAGCGGGCGGTGATCCGGTTGGCCGGGACCGTCTCGTACTTGGTCTTGCGCGGGATGCTGGTACGACGGGGCATTACTTGGCCGCCTTCTTGGCGCCGTACTTGCTGCGGCCCTGCTTGCGGTCACGCACACCGGCGGCATCGAGCGTGCCGCGGATGATGTGGTACTTGACCGACGGCAGGTCCTTCACGCGTCCGCCGCGCACGAGCACGACCGAGTGCTCCTGGAGGTTGTGGCCGATGCCCGGGATGTAGGCCGTGACCTCCATCTGGTTGGACAGGCGCACGCGGGCGATCTTGCGCAGAGCCGAGTTCGGCTTCTTGGGCGTCATCGTCCGGACCTGCAGGCACACGCCCCGCTTCTGGGGGGCACCCGGGATCGACACCTGGCGGCGCCGCAGGCTGTTCCAGTTCTTGCGCATGGCGGGCGCCTTGATCTTCTGGACCTTGCGCTGGCGGCCATGACGCACGAGCTGGCTGATCGTCGGCACGAAGACGCTGCTCCTTTCGGTTTCTTGTCAGTCGGTGGCGGTCGAAACCGACCGCGGAGCCGGTCCGGCGTCGCCGATCGTCGCCCCGCAGGGTCGACCGGCCGGGACCGGTTGATGTGTGTGAGCTGGCACTCCGGGCGCACGCGCCGAAGGCGGACCCCCTCCGAGGCCACGAAGGCGGAGTGTATCGGAGCCCCGCCGAGCGTGTCAAACGCTCGGACGGGGCTCCGTCGGTGCGCGGGTGGGAGCGGGGGCAGGTTACGCCGAGGTGTCGCCCTCGGCGGCGCCGACGCCCTCCTCGATGAACGGATTCGCCTCGTCGCCGTCGGTGCCGTCGGTGCCGTCGGCGGCCGCGAACGGGTTCGCGTCGTCCGCGTCCTCGTCCGTGTCGCCCGCACCGGCGATGGTCGCCGCGAGCGCCAGACCGGCTGCCTCGTCGTCGGCACCACGGCCCTCCCCGTCCTCGAGGAACGGGTTGTACTCGGCCTCGCCGAGACCCTCCAGGGCCTCGCCGGCGAGGGCCTCGAGAGCGGCCTGCCGCTCGCGCGCCTTGCGGGCGGCGACGTTGGCGGGCGCCCCGGAGCCGGCCGGGATGAGCTTGCCGATGATGACGTTCTCCTTGAGCCCGATCAGGTGGTCCTTGGCGCCGTTGATGGCCGCCTCGGTGAGCACCCGGGTCGTCTCCTGGAAGGACGCCGCGGCAAGGAACGACGACGTGTTGAGCGATGCCTTGGTCACGCCCAGCAGCACGGTCTGGGCCGTCGACGGCTCGCCGCCCTCGGCCAGGACCCGGTTGTTGGCCTCCTCGAACTCGAGGCGGTCCACGAGCTCGGTCGGCAACAGGTCGACGTCACCCGGCTGGTCGATGCGGACCTTGCGGAGCATCTGCCGGACGATGATCTCGATGTGCTTGTCGTTGATCGTGACGCCCTGGCTCTTGTAGACCTTCTGGACCTCCTTCACCAGGTAGCGCTGGACGGCGTCCTTGCCCCGGGTGTCGAGGTACTCCTGCGGGTTGATCGGGCCATCGGTGATGGCATCGCCCGCGCGGATCTCCTGGCCGGATTCGACCAGCAGCTTGGCGTTGTGCGGGATGAGGTACTCGCGCTCGACCACGTCCTCGGCACGGACGACGAGGCCGTCCGAGCCTGACACGAGGAAGCCGCCGACCGGCGCCGTGACGTCGGTGGTGGCCCCGTCCGCCTCGGACCGGGCGAGGACCTGGCCGAGGGTGACGACGTCGCCCGGCGCGGCCAGCATCTCGGCCCCCTTGGGGACCGGGAGGGACGTGTCGTAGACCTCCGTCGAGACGACCTTGACCTTGGTCATGCCGTCGCCGCGGATGATCTCGACGATGCCGTCGATGTGGCTGATCTCGGCCTTGCCCTTGGGGATGCGGGCCTCGAACAGCTCCTCGACACGCGGCAGGCCGGCGGTGATGTCCAGGCCGGCGACGCCGCCGGTGTGGAACGTCCGCATCGTCAGCTGCGTACCGGGCTCCCCGATCGACTGGGCGGCGATGATGCCGACCGCCTCACCCGAACCGACCATCTCGCCGGTGGCGAGGTTGCGGCCGTAGCACGCCCGGCAGACGCCGTAGCGGGCCTCGCAGGTGAGCGGTGAGCGCACGAGCGCCTCGTCGACACCGGCCTCGTCGATGCGGGCGGCCGATTCCTCGGTGAGGATCTCGTTGCGATCGACGAGGAGCGGCGGCTCCTCGCCCTTCTTGACCTTGACCCGCGGGTCGGGCAGCGGGGCCGCGGCCAGCCGGCCGACGAGGCGGCGCTGGAAGGCGCCCTTCTCGTCGCTCGACTCGGAGCGGATGATCCAGCTGCCTTCCTCGGTGCCGCAGTCGTCCTCGCGGGTGATGACGTCCTGGGCGACGTCCACCAGGCGCCGGGTGAGGTACCCGGAGTCGGCGGTGCGCAGGGCGGTATCGGCGAGGCCCTTGCGGGCGCCGTGGGTGCTGATGAAGTACTCGAGGACGGTCATCCCCTCGCGGAAGTTGCTCCGCACGGGGACGTCGATGATGCGGCCGGACGGGTCGGCCATCAGGCCGCGCATGGCGCCCAGCTGACCGATGTTGCCCTTGTTTCCGCGGGCGCCCGACGCGGTCATCATCGTGACCGGTCCGGTCGGATCGAGCGACTTCATCATCTCGTCCGACATCTTGGCCGTGGTCTCCTGCCACACCCCGACGACCTGCTCGTAGCGCTCGTCCTCGGTGATGAGGCCGCGCTGGAACTGCTTGTCGATGGCGAGGACGGAGTCGTCCGCGGCGTCGAGCCGGGCGGCCTTGTCCTTGGGGATCTCGATGTCGAAGAGGCCGATGGTCATGCCGCCACGGGTGGCGAACTCGAACCCGACGCTCTTGATGCCGTCGACCAGGTGCGCCGTCTCTTCGGCGCCGAGGTCGCGGTAGCAGCGGTCGACCAGCTCCTTGAGATCGCTGCGCTTCATGACGCCGTCGTTGTAGCGCAGGCGGTCAGGCAGGATCTGGTTGAAGATGACGCGCCCGATGGTCGTGCGCTGGCGCACGGGCCGGAGCGTCTCGGTCTCGGGGTCCCAGCCGCGGACTTCGATGTCGATGACCTCGTGGAGGGCGGCACCGGTCTTCTCGCGCAGCTGGTAGGCCAGGATCGCCTCGTCCTCGGTCGCGAACGTCCGGATCGGCTTCTCCCGCTCCTTCTTGGTCTTGACCTCGTTGCCGTCCATGGTCAGGTAGTAGCAGCCGAGGACCATGTCCTGGGTCGGCGCCACCACCGGGCTGCCGTCGGCCGGCGAGAGCAGGTTGGCGGTCGAGAGCATCATCGTCCGCGCCTCTTCCTGGGCGGCCGTCGATAGCGGCACGTGGACCGCCATCTGGTCGCCGTCGAAGTCCGCGTTGAACGCGGTGCAGACGAGCGGGTGGATCTGGATGGCCGAACCCTCGACGAGGACCGGCATGAACGCCTGGATGCCCAGGCGATGCAGCGTCGGGGCGCGGTTCAGCAGGACCGGATGGTCCTTGATGACCTCTTCGAGCACGTCCCAGACCTCGGGCCGGACGCGCTCGACGATGCGCTTGGCGCTCTTGATGTTGTGGGCGAAGCCCTTCTCGACGAGCTGGCGCATGACGAACGGCTTGAACAGCTCGAGCGCCATCTTCTTGGGCAGCCCGCACTGGTGGAGCTTGAGCTCCGGGCCGACGACGATGACCGAGCGGCCCGAGTAGTCGACGCGCTTTCCGAGCAGGTTTTGGCGGAACCGGCCCTGCTTGCCCTTGAGCATGTCGCTCAGGGACTTGAGGCGATGGTTGCCGGTGCCGGCGATCGCCCGGCCGCGGCGGCCGTTGTCGATCAGCGCGTCGCACGCCTCCTGGAGCATCCGCTTCTCGTTGCGGATGATGATCTCGGGGGCGCCGAGCTCCAGCAGTCGCTTGAGCCGGTTGTTGCGGTTGATGACGCGGCGATACAGGTCGTTGAGGTCGGAGGTCGCGAAGCGGCCGCCGTCGAGCTGGACCATGGGACGCAGGTCCGGCGGGATGACCGGCAGGACCGACAGGATCATCCAGTCGGGCCGGGTGCCGCTGCGACGGAAGGCCTCGATGAGGCGGAGCCGCTTGATGGCCTTCTTACGCCGCTGCCCGGAGCTCGTCCGGACCTCGACATGGAGCGAGCGGGCCAGCTCCTCGAGGTCCATCCGGCTGATGATCTCGCGGACCGCCTCGGCGCCCATGCCGGCCCCGAACACGCGGCCGCCCTTGGCGCCCGCGCCGTAGCGCTCGTCGAGCTGGCGGTACTCCAGCTCGCCGAGGGTCTGCATCGGCTTGAGGCCCTCGAGCTCGTCGCGCACCTTGCGCAGCTCGTCCTTGAGCCCGGCGGCCTGCTCGGCCAGTCCGGCACGCTCCTGCTGGAGCGCTTCCTGCATGGCGGCCTGGAAGTCGGCCACCTTCTGCTCGACCGCGCGCGTCTCGTCGGCGTCGCGCGTCTTGAACTCGGCGTCGACCTGCTCGCTGTACTCGGACACGACCTTGCGCAGGCGCGCGGTCGCCTCCTTGCCGCCCTTGTCGCCCGAGGCCACGATGACTTCGCCCGTCGGGACGAAGGCGATGGTCTCCTCGGCGACGCCGGTCTTGAGCTCGGTCAGCTGGGCCTCGGTGGCCTGCGCGGCCGCGGCCAGCTCCTCGGTGCGGGTGGCGCGCTGGACCTCGAGGTCGGCGCGGATCGCGGCGAGGTCGGTGTTCAGCTCGTCGGTCTTGCGGACCAGGTCGGCGCGGAGCTCGTCCTCGAGCTCGGCCAGGCGCTCGCCGCCCTTGCCGCCGCGGCCCTCGGCCTCTTCCTCGATGGCGGCCAGGGCGCGCTTGCGGGCGTCCTCGTCGACATGGGTGACGATGTAGAGGGCGAAGTACAGGATGCGCTCGAGGTTGCGCGGGCTGATGTCGAGCAGGATGCCCAGGCGGCTCGGCGTGCCCTTGAAGTACCAGATGTGGCTGACCGGGCTGGCCAGCTGGATGTGGCCCATCCGCTCGCGTCGGACCTTGCTGCGGGTGACCTCGACGCCACACTTGTCGCAGATGATGCCCTTGTAGCGGATGCGCTTGTACTTGCCGCAGTAGCACTCCCAGTCCTTGGTCGGACCGAAGATGCGCTCGTCGAAGAGACCATCCTTCTCGGGCTTGAGCGTCCGGTAGTTGATGGTCTCCGGCTTCGTGACCTCGCCCTTCGACCATTCCCGGATCTGGTCCGGGCTGGCGAGCGAGATCCGGATCGAGCTGAAGTTATTGACCTCGAGCATGGTTCTCCTCCGCGTCGCCGCCTGGCTCGGTGACGCGATGCTGACCGTGAGCGGGCGGGGTCGAGCCGGCCGGGACTCGGCCCCGCGGGTGCGTTGTGGGGGTGGGAACGTGGATGACGATCAGTCCTCGAACCCAGCGAGGTTGATGCCACCCAGATCGGGGAGCAGGTAGCCGGACGCGTCGTCCTCGGCCAGCGGGATCTCTTCCTCGTTCTGGTCCAGGATCTCCGCGTTGAGCCCGAGGCTGCGCAGCTCCTTGATGAGGACCTTGAACGACTCGGGGACCCGCGGCGGCTGGATCTCCTCGCCCTTGACGATGGCTTCGTAGGTCTGGACGCGTCCGAGGACGTCGTCCGACTTGACCGTGAGCAGCTCCTGGAGGATGTTCGCGGCGCCGTACGCCTCGAGCGCCCAGACCTCCATCTCGCCGAAGCGCTGGCCACCGAACTGCGCCTTGCCGCCCAGCGGCTGCTGGGTGATGAGGCTGTACGGGCCGGTGGACCGCGCGTGGATCTTGTCCTCGACGAGGTGGTGGAGCTTGAGCATGTAGATGTAGCCGACGGTGATGGGCCGGTCGAACTTCTCGCCGGTCCGCCCGTCGCGGAGGTCGATCTTGCCGGACTCCGGCAGGGACTCCGTCTTGCCGTAGACCTCGTGCTTGGCTTCGCGCAGCTCCTGCTGGATCTGCTGCTCGGTCGCGCCGTCGAAGACGGCGGTCGCGGCCTTGAGGCCCTTGGCGTGGAGCGCCCAGCCGAGGTGCGTCTCGAGGATCTGGCCGATGTTCATGCGGCTCGGCACGCCGAGCGGGTTGAGGATGATGTCGACCGGGGTCCCGTCCGGCAGGAACGGCATGTCCTCGGCCGGCAGGATCTTGGCGATGACGCCCTTGTTGCCGTGGCGGCCGGCCATCTTGTCGCCGACCGAGATCTTGCGCTTCTGGGCGACCGACACCCGGACCAGCCGGTTGACGCCGGGCTGGAGGTCGTCGTTGAGCTCGCGACGGAACTCGCGGACCTCGACCACCTTGCCGCGCTCGCCGTGGGGCAGGCGCAGCGAGCTGTCCTTCACCTCGCGCGCCTTCTCACCGAAGATCGCCCGCAGGAGGCGCTCCTCGGCGGTCAGCTCGGTCTCGCCCTTGGGCGTGATCTTGCCGACCAGGATGTCGCCGGGGCGGACCTCGGCGCCGATGTAGACGATGCCCTCCTCGTCGAGGTCCTTGAGGGACTCCTCGCCGACGTTCGGGATGTCGCGGGTGATCTCTTCAGGCCCGAGCTTCGTGTCGCGCGACTCGATCTCGTGCTTCTCGATGTGGATGCTCGTGAACAGGTCGTCGCGGACGAGGCGGTCGCTGATGACGATCGCGTCCTCGTAGTTGCCGCCCTCCCAGCTCATGAACGCGACGAGCACGTTCCGGCCGAGCGCGAGCTCGCCCATCTCGGTGGAGCTCGAGTCGGCGATCGGCTGGCCGTCGCCGACGCGCGAGCCCACGTCCACGATGGGGCGCTGGTTGATGCACGTGCCCTGGTTGGAGCGCACGAACTTCTGGAGCTTGTACTCGTCGAGCTCACCGGCATCGGTCTCGATGGCGATGCGCTCGGCGGTGACGCTGGTCACGACCCCGCCGCGCTTGGCGACGAGGACCTGACCCGAGTCACGCGCGGCGCGCTCCTCCATGCCGGTGCCGACGATCGGCGACTCCGGCTCCAGGAGCGGCACGGCCTGGCGCTGCATGTTCGAACCCATGAGCGCGCGGTTGGCGTCGTCGTGCTCGAGGAACGGGATGAGCGCCGTCGCAACGGAGACGACCTGCTTGGGCGACACGTCCATGTACTCGATCTGGCCGGCGCGCGCCTCCGGGAAGGTGTCGCGGTAGCGCGACGGGATGCGCTCGGCGAGGAAGTGGCCCTCGTCGTCGAGCGGCGCGTTGGCCTGCGCGACGACGTGCTCCTCCTCCTCGTCGGCCGGGAGGTACTCGATGTCGTCGGTCACGACCGGGCGGATCGGGAACGCGTTGGCCTTCTGCTTCTTGAGCTCGGCGACGGCCGCCGCGTTGAACGGCGAACCGGCCTTGATGACGACATCGCCACCCTTGGTGACGAGGTCCGTGTAGGCCTCGTAGGTCGTCAGGTTCGGGTCGTCGTAGGCGACGGTCCGCTTGACCTTGCGGTACGGGGTCTCGATGAAGCCGTAGCTGTTGATGCGGCCGTAGGTCGCGAGCGACCCGATCAGGCCGATGTTCGGACCTTCGGGCGTCTCGATCGGGCAGATCCGGCCGTAGTGGCTGTGATGCACGTCGCGGACGTCGAACCCGGCGCGCTCGCGCGACAGGCCGCCCGGCCCGAGCGCGCTGAGGCGGCGCTTGGACGTGAGCTCGGCCAGCGGGTTGGTCTGGTCCATGAACTGGCTGAGCTGGCTGCCGCCGAAGAACTCCTTCATCGCCGCCACGACCGGGCGGATGTTGATGAGGGCGTTCGGGGTCGCCTTGTCGATCTCCTGGATCGTCATACGCTCGCGGACGACGCGCTCCATGCGCAGCAGGCCGATGCGGAACGCGTTCTGGATCAGCTCGCCGTTGGCCCGGATGCGCCGGTTGCCGAGGTGGTCGATGTCGTCCTTCGGGTGCAGCCCACGGTTGCACTCGATGAGGTGGCCGACGATCGCCGCGATGTCTTCCTTGGTGATGGTCCGCTGCTCGCGCTCGAGGGTCAGGCCCATGCGCGAGCCGACGCCGTCGAGCTTCTTGTCGAACTTGTAGCGGCCGACCCGACCGAGGTCGTAGCGGCGGAAGTTGAAGAACAGGCTCTCGACGAGCTGGCGGGCGTTCTCACCGGTGGGCGGGTCGCCCGGGCGCAGCTTCTTGTAGACCTCGATGAGGGCCTCGGGCTGGGTGTGGGTGAGGTCCTTGTCGAGCGTGCTCGAGATGAACGGATGCTCGGGGTCGATGTCGATCGAGCTGAACAGGGCGCTGATCTCGTCGTTCTGCTCGTAGCCGACCGCGCGCAGCAGGGTCGTCGCCGCGATCTTGCGCTTGCGGTCGACCTTGACCCAGAGCTGGTCCTTGTTGTTCGTCTCGAACTCGAGCCACGCGCCGCGGTTCGGGATGACCTTCGCGCTGAACAGCATCCGCCCGGAGGCGAGGTCCTCGACCTCGCTGTAGTAGACGCCCGGGGAGCGGACGAGCTGGCTGACCACGACGCGCTCGGCGCCGTTGATGACGAAGGTGCCCTGGTCGGTCATCCACGGGTAGTCGCCCATGTAGACGCGCTGGCGCTGGATCTCGCCGGTCTCCTTGATGAGGAGCTCGACGTTGACGTACAGCGGCTTGCTGAACGTCAGGTCCTTCGTGCGGCACTCCTCCTCGGAGTACTTGGGCGCGCCGAACTCGTAGTCGAGGAACTGGAGCTCCATGACCTTGCCCGTGAAGTCCTTGATCGGGCTGATCTCGTCGAAGAGCTCGCGCAATCCCTTCTCGACGAACCAGGCGAACGAATCGAGCTGGAGTTCGATCAGGTTGGGGATCTCGAACTTCTCGTGGCTCACGCCATCGACCTTCTTGTCGATGCGGGCGTACGAGATGCGACCCGACGGGGTCACGGCGCGAGTCGACGACTCAGCAGACAGCATGAAGCACCACTCCTTGACGGAGGTATTGAGGGGAAAGGGAGGCCGCGCTCACAGAAGGAGTAGGATATCGCGATTTTCCGTCTTGTCAAACGCCCCCGGACGTGCTAGGGCTTCCGGCCGGCCGCGAGACCGGTATCGCGAAGCTGGTTCGGTGACATATCGGTAGCCGCCGATCCGATCGCCCAGGCCAAGGCGCCGGGCGAGGACGCTCGCGAGCGCACTCGGATGTGCGTGAGCGAGCGCCCGGATCCGGCAACGCAGGCATGGGCGATCGGGCGGTGGCTACTTGATCTCGACCTTTGCGCCCTGCTCTTCAAGGGCGGCCTTGATCTTCTCGGCCTCGTCCTTGGCCACGCCTTCCTTGACGGGCTTCGGGGAGGCGTCGACGAGATCCTTGGCCTCCTTGAGGCCGAGGCCGGTCAGCTCGCGCACGACCTTGATGACCGGGATCTTGTTCGGGCCGACCTCGGTGAGGATGGCGCTGAACTCGGTCTGCTCCTCGGCAGCGGCCGGGGCGGCGGCGCCGTCGCCACCGGCGGCCGGCGCAGCGGCGGCGGCAGCGGGGGCCGCGGCGGTCACGCCGTAGCGCTCCTCGAAGCGCTTGATGAACTCGGACAGCTCGAGGACGGTCATCTTGTCGATGGCTTCGAGCAGGTCGTCCTGGGTGATGGCAGCCATGGGTGTCTCCTTGTCAGTGGTTGGTGGTGATGCGGGTGAAGGGGTTCTGCGTCACGCGTCGGGCGACTGGGCGCGCTTCTGCTCGGCCACCTGCGACAGGGCGAAGCCCAGGTTGCGCAAGGGGGCGGCGAACAGCCCGGCCAGGGTGGCGACCGGTGCCTGCATCCCGCCGGCGAGCTTCGCGAGCAGGACCTCCCGCGACGGGAGGGTGGCGAGCCGCGTGACCGCGTCGGCGTCGATCGCCTTGTCGCCCAGCACGCCGCCCGTGATCCGCACGATCTTGTACGGACGGGTGGCGTCGAGGACGGCCTTGGCGGTCCCGGCCTCGTCGTTCCCGAACGCGATGGCGGTCGGGCCGATGAGGAGCGGGCCGAGCGCCTCACCGACCGAGTCGTCGGCGGCGATGCGCATCAGGCGGTTCTTGACGACGCGATAGGTGACGTCCTGCTTGCGCAGGGCGCGCCGGATCTCGGCGATCTCCTTCACGGTGAGGCCGCGGTACTCGGACACGATCATCGTCCGGGCATTCGCGAGTTCCTCGCGAAGCTCGGCGACCGTGGCCTGTTTGGCCTCGGTAGGCATAGGGCCTCCGTTCCTTCGGCACGCGACCGGCGTGCGGCGGCGGGCGGCTCGGGTCGCTTCGCGCGTCCCGGCTTCCCCTGCGACGGATCCCATGGCGGCCTCCCGGCTGGGAGGCTGACCCCGGCTCGCAGGGGCGCCCCACCGCGGGCGGTGGAGGCACCGACTGCCTCGGCGTGCTCGTCGTCGTCCCCGGCTCCCCTGCCCTGCGGGCGGGTCGGCCGGTCCGGTCCGACGGATCAAGCTCCGACCGACGCCGGTCCCGAAGGCCCGAACGCGGTCCGCGAGCGCAGGCTGTCTGCGGCGGTCCGTCTTGTTGATCAGATGACGCGCGTCTCCGCCGTCATCGCGTGTGGTGCGCCGGCGACCCGCCGGCGGGGGGTCAGGCGACCGCGGCCGCCAGGACAGCCGGCACGTCGACCCGGATGCCCGGGCCCATCGTGCTGGCGATGGTCAGCGTGCGCAGGTACTGGCCCTTGGCGCCCGCCGGCTTGGCGCGGTTGATCGCGTCGACCAGGGCCGCCAGGTTGTCGACCAGCGCCGTCGGCTCGAAGCTGCTCTTGCCGACCGGGACGTGGATGATCGCGGACTTGTCGACCTTGAACTCGACGCGGCCGCCCTTGACCTCCCTGATCGCCCGATCGAGGTCGAAGGTGATGGTGCCGGCCTTGGGGTTCGGCATGAGGCCGCGCCGGCCGAGGATCTTGCCCAGCTTGCCGACCATGCCCATCGAGTCGGGGGTCGCGAGCGCGACGTCGAACTCCATCCAGCCGGCCTCGATCTTCTTCACGAGATCGTCGCCACCGACCTCGTCGGCGCCGGCGCGCAGCGCCTCCTGGGCCTTCTCGCCCTGGGCGAAGACGGCGACGCGGACGATCTTGCCCGTTCCGTGCGGCAGGACGACCGTGCCGCGGACCATCTGGTCGGCATGGCGGGGGTCGACCCCGAGCCGGATGTGGGCCTCGACGGACGCGTCGAAGTTGACGGTCGAGGTCTGCTTCGCGAGCTCGGCCGCCTCGAGCGGCTCGTACAGGCGCTCGCGGTCGACGAGCTTCGCCGCGTCGAGGTACTTCTTGCCGTGGGACATGGTGCGGTTCCTCCTGGCGGTCGGCGTGATCCGACCTCCCCCGTTGCGATCCGTGCTCGCGGCCCGGGGTGGGACCGCGCGGGATGTCGCGGGACCGCGACGGCTAGTTGACGACCTCGATGCCCATCGAGCGGGCGGTGCCCTCGATCTGGGCGGCGGCGGCCTCGACCGAGTTCGCGTTGAGGTCGGCCATCTTGATGGCGGCGATCTCGCGGACCTGGTCCTTGGTCACCCGGCCGACGGTCTCGCGCCGGGCGGTGCCAGAGCCCTTCTCCACCCCGGCCGCCTTGCGCAGCAGGTCCGCCGCGGGCGGGGTCTTGAGGATGAACGTGAACGATCGATCCTCGAAGACGGTGATCTGGGCGGGGATGATCTGACCGGCCTTGTCGGCGGTCTTCTCGTTGTACGACTTCGTGAACTCGACGATGTTGATGCCGTGCGGGCCGAGCGCCGTCCCGACGGGCGGGGCGGGGGTCGCCTTGCCGGCCGGCAGCTGCAGGGTCAGGACGATGCGGATCTTCTTGGCCACGGGGGTTCTACGACTTCCTTTCTAGAGCTTTTCGACTTGCAGGAAGTCGAGCTCGACCGGCGTCTCCCGGCCGAAGATGCTCACCAGGACCTTGACCTTGTTGCGCTCCGGGTTGACCTCTTCGACCGTGCCGATGAACTCGGCGAACGGCCCGTCGGTGACCCGGACGCTCTGGCCCTTGGTGAACGCGACACGGTACTTGGGCGTCTCCACGCCCATGTGCCGCAGGATCTGCTTGACCTCGGTCTCGTCGAGCGGGATGGGCTCGCTGCGGACGCCCGGGATGTTGGCGCCACCGACGAACGAGGTCACGCCCGGCGTATTGCGCACGACGAACCAGCTGTCGGGGTCCAGGATCATCTCGACCAGGACGTAGCCCGGGTAGACCTTCTTCTGGACGGTGTGGCGCTGGCCCTGGCGGATCTCGATCTCGTCCTCCATCGGGACGAGGACCTGGAAGATCTTGTCTTCCATGCCCATCGACTCGATGCGGTGCTCGAGATTGGCCTTCACCTTGTTCTCGTAGCCCGAGTAGGTGTGGATCACGTACCAGCGCTTGTCGGGCGCCTTGGTCTCGGTTCCGGAGAGGTCGGTCATCATCGGTATCCCTAGCTCGTCTGGGAGATCAGGCCGAGCAGGCCCCGGAAGAATTGATCGAGCACCGTGATGTACAGGCCGATGACGAAGCTGATCGCGAAGACCAGCACGGTCAGGTTGCGCACCTGCTCGCGCGTAGGCCAGCTGACTTTCTTCAGCTCGGACCAGACTTCATCGAAATATCGGCGGAAGCGCTTCACGTCGTCGTTCTTCTCTCAGGGTTCTCGTGGTGGAGTGGCAGGGGCGATAGGACTCGAACCTACAACCGCTGGTTTTGGAGACCAGTGCTCTGCCAATTGAGCTACACCCCTGCGGGGCGGCCGCCGCTACTTCGCCTCGCGGTGAAGTGTATGCCGACGGCAGCGCGGGCAGTACTTCTGCAATTCCATCCGGTTCGGATCGTTCTTCTTGTTCTTGCGCGTGGTGTACGTCCGCTCCTTGCACTCGGTGCAGGCGAGCTGGAACGTGGGACGCGCCTCGACTCGTGCCATCTCGTTACTCGACGATGCTGACGATGGCGCCGGCGCCGACGGTCCGGCCACCCTCGCGGATGGCGAAACGCTGGCCGATCTCGAGGGCGATGGGGGTGATCAGCTCGACGCTCATCTCGACGTTGTCGCCGGGCATGATCATCTCGGCCCCGTCGGGCAGGCCGATGGCTCCGGTCACGTCGGTCGTGCGCAGGTAGAACTGCGGACGGTAGCCGTTGTAGAAGGGGGTATGGCGGCCGCCCTCCTCCTTGGTCAGGACGTAGACCTGGGCCTGGAACTTGGTGTGCGGCTTGACTGACCCGGTCTTGGCCAGGACCTGGCCGCGCTCGATCTCCTCGCGCTCGATGCCGCGGATGAGGCAGCCGACGTTGTCGCCGGCCTCGCCCTGGTCGAGCAGCTTCTTGAACATCTCGACGCCGGTGACGACGATCTTGCGGGTGGCCTTGACGCCGACCAGCTCGACCTCGTCGCCGACCTTGACGATGCCGCGCTCGATGCGCCCGGTGGCGACCGTGCCGCGGCCCTTGATGCCGAACACGTCCTCGACCGGCATGAGGAACGGCTTGTCGATGGCCCGCTCGGGGGTCGGGATGTACGAGTCGACCGCGTCCATCAGCTCCTGGATCGGGGCGTAGGCGGGATCGCTCGTGTCGTCGGGCGCCTCGAGCGCCTTGAGCGCCGAGCCGCGGATGACCGGGATGTCGTCACCCGGGAAGTTGTACTTGGACAGCAGCTCGCGGACCTCGAGCTCGACGAGGTCGAGGAGCTCGGGGTCGTCGACCATGTCGACCTTGTTGAGGAAGACCACGATGTAGGGGACCTCGACCTGGCGGGCCAGCAGGATGTGCTCGCGGGTCTGGGGCATCGGGCCGTCGGTCGCGGCGACGACGAGGATGGCCCCGTCCATCTGGGCGGCGCCCGTGATCATGTTCTTGATGTAGTCGGCGTGACCCGGGCAGTCGACGTGCGCGTAGTGGCGCGCGTCGGTCTCGTACTCGACGTGGGCGATGGCGATGGTGATGCCGCGCTCGCGCTCTTCGGGCGCGTTGTCGATCGAGTCGAAGGCGCGGTACTCGGCCTTGCCCTTGAGGGCGAGGTACTTGCTGATCGCCGCGGTGAGGCTCGTCTTGCCGTGGTCGATGTGGCCGATCGTGCCGATGTTGACGTGCGGCTTGTTGCGCTCGAACTTCTTCTTGGCCACGTGACCAGTGACTCCTTGATTACATGGTGCGGCCGGAGCCGCGGGCTTGCGGATGATCGGGCGGTGGAGCCCACAATCGGACTTGAACCGATGACCTCTTCCTTACCAAGGAAGTGCTCTGCCAGCTGAGCTATGTGGGCCCGGATCCGATGCGGGTGTTCGTGATGAAGTGGTGGGCCGGGAGGGATTCGAACCCCCATGCCTTTCGGACCTGGTCTACAGCCAGGCGAGCCGCCGTTGCTCAACCGACCCACTGTGGCGGCGGCACCGGATCGAGCTGCGGCCCGTGGTGGATCCGGCCACCGATTGGATGTGCGCTGGAGCCGACGACGGGACTCGAACCCGGAACCTGCTGTTTACAAAACAGCTGCTCTACCAATTGAGCTACGTCGGCGCGACGGGCAGGGCCTTACCGCAGTAGACCCCAATCGGCGCCGGGGAATGATATGGCCCACCGAGCGTGTGGGTCAAGCGTGGCCGTCCGGAGTCCCCTCCCCGCTCGTCGCTCGTCGCGTGCGTGGCGCGCGGGTCGGGCGGGGCGTTGCCGGCGGTCGGGCACCACCGTCCGGCAGCAGGTCATCGTCGGCGGGTGACGCTGTCGACCGCGTCGACGGCGTGGTGGCCGCGCCCTTCGCGCCCATGGCCTTCGCGACCTTGGCGGCCTTCGGCTTCGCGACCTTCGGCGTCGTGGTCGCGGCGGGCTGCGCGGTGGCCTTGGCCTTCGTCGAGGTGGTTGTCGCTGGCTTCGCAGGCTTCGCGGCGGTGGCCGCGGCCGCCTTCGACTTCCCCGGCGTGGCCACGGCCTTCGCCGGTTTCGCGGTCCCCTTCGCCGGCTTCGCGGTCGTTTTCGCGGCCTTGGCGGTGGCCTTCGCCGACTTGACCTCTGCCTTGGCGGTCGAAATCGGAGCCTTTGGCGGCTTCGCCGACTTCGCAGGCTTCTTGGTGGCCTTGACCTTCGCGACCTTCGACGTCGCCTCCTGCGGTCTCGGCCGTCTTCGACTTGGCGCCCTTCGGGGCCTTCGTCGGCGCGGCGGCCGCGGTGTCCACGGCCAGCGCTTCGTCGACGGTGGTCGTGGCGGCGATCCGCGGTGTGGCGTCGGCCGGCTTCGATGCCCTGGTGGTCCTATTCGCCGCTGTGCGCTTGGGCTTCACCGGGGTGGTCTCGGGCGTCGGCTCGGACGGCGCTGTCGCCTCGTCATCGATCGACGCGTCGACCGCGGCGGCCGTATCCCCTGCGTCGTCGGCGCCAGCCATCGGCGCCTCGCCACCGGGATCGCGCTGGGCGACCGCCTCGAACAGGAGGATCGACCCGGCGACGGCCGCGTTCAGCGACCCGACGTGGCCCCGCATCGGGATCCGGATGTACAGGTCGCAGCGACGACGGATGGCCGGTCCCAGGCCCTGGCCCTCGCTGCCGACGACGATCGCCAGGGGCCCACGCAGGTCGCTCTGGCGGGCGGTCAGCGGCGCATCCCCGTCCGCTCCGGCGACCCGAACGCCACGGATGTGGAGGTCGCTCAGGGCGCCCGGCAGGTCGTCGACCGGGCACAACAGCAGGTGCTCGATGGCTCCCGCCGAGGCCTTGATCGCGGACGCGCTGAGCGGCGCCTGCCGGTGGGTCGGGTACAGGACGCCATGGACCCCCGCCGCTTCCGCGCTGCGCAGCAGCGAGCCGACGTTGTGTGGGTCCTCGAGCGAGTCGAGCACCAGGATGAACGGCGGTTCGCCCCGTTCCGCGGCCCGGGCGAGGACGTCGTCGAGGCTGGCGTAGCGGCGCGGCTCGACGATGAGCGCGATGCCCTGGTGCCCGTCGAACCCGGCGAGCGCGGTCAGCGACCCGCCCTCGACCTCGACGATCGGGATCCGCAGGCTCGTGGCATGGAGGACCAGCTTCTCGAGCGCGGCCCGGCGCTGGGGGACGACCAGGAGGCGGATGGCCGGTCGGCGGGCCACGAAGGCCTCCTCGACCGGTCGGCGGCCGGCGACGAGCTCCTCGTCGGGTCCGAGGTCCGCCGGCGGGGGCAGCGGCATCGATCGCGGCGGTCCGCCCCGGTCCCCGTAGACCGGACGCCCGCCGGCACCCCGGTCGCCGTAGGGCTGACGCGGCCCGGGGCCACGGTCATAGGGACGTCCGGGCGGACGGCCCGGCCCGGATCGGAACGGACGCGCGTCGGACGGTCCGGCATCGAGTCGGCGGAAGCGGTCGTCCGGTCGGTCGGACCATGGGCGCGGGCGCGGTGGACCGCCCGGGCCGGCCTCGGGCCGCGGCCGATCGTCGGGTCCGTGACGTTCGGGGCCGGCGGCGTGATCGGGCCGGTCCGCCCAGTCGGGTCGCGGGGGCCGTGGACCCGGACCCGACGGCCCGCGGTCGGGGCGCCAGCGGCCCGGTGGTCGATCGCCACCCGGCGGCCGCGGGCCACTCGCCCGGCGTGGCACGAACGGTCGCGGCGGACCACCCGGTCGCGGGCCGTCGGCACGGCCGTAGCCGGGATGCCACTCGTCGCGGCGGCCGGGGTCGTCCGGTCGCCCCGAGTCGGGTCTTCCGCCCTGGGGCCCGCGCGGGTCGCGCGGCTGGCCATATCTCGGCCCGCCGCCGGGACCACCTGGCCCGCCCACCACCCGGCCCGCCGGGGCGCGGTCCGCCTGACCGCTGGCCACCCTGATACGGCCGTCCGCCACCGGGTCGCGATCCGCCACCCGGTCGCGATCCGCCGCCAGGCCGCGGACCGCGAGGCCGCGGCGGTCGATCTTCGGGGGGGCGATCAGCCATGACCGGCCTCCACCAGGCGGCGCCAGCGTTGCCCATCACGGGTGTCCTCGACGGCGATCCCGTGCTCGAGGAGCGCGTCGCGCAGTCGATCGGACTCGGCCCAGTCGCGCGCCGCGCGGGCGGCGACGCGGGCATCGACCAAGGCCTGCAGGTCGGCCGGCAGGGCGTCGTCGCTGTCCGGCAGCACCCCGAGCACCCGATCGATGTCGCGCATGGCGTCGAGCGCCCGCGCCGCGTCAGCCGTCGACAGGGTGCGCGCCTCGATCCGCCGGTTGAGCTCACGCACGAGCTCGAACAGCGCAGCCAGCCCCTCGGAGATGTTCAGGTCGTCATCGAGGGCGGCGCCGAACGCCGTTCGGGCGCCGTCGAGGAGCGCGCCGAGCGTCGAGTCGTCAGGCCCGTCCTCGCGGTACGCCTCCAGGGCCGCCACGAGCGCATCGAGCCGCGCCACCGCAGCAGCCGCCGCGGCCAGCGACTCGTCGGAGTACGACAGCCCGACCCGGTAGTGGACCGCGATCAGCGCGTAGCGCAACGCGCGTGGCGAGACACCGGCGTCGAGGAGCTCCTGCACGCGCGCGATGTTGCCGGTCGATTTGGCCATCTTCGAGCCGCCGAGCTGCAGGTGCGCGCAGTGCAGCCAGGTCCCCACGAATGGCTCGCCGGTGGCCGCCTCGCTCTGGGCGATCTCGTCCTCGTGGTGCGGGAAGATCAGGTCGACGCCGCCGGTGTGGATGTCGAACGACTGACCGAGCTCGGCCATGCTCATCGCCGAGCACTCGATATGCCACCCGGGACGGCCCTCCCCGACGGCCGTGGCCCATGAGGGTTCGCCGGGCTTGGCGCCCTTCCACAAGGCGAAGTCGCGGACGTCGTCCTTGCCGTACTCGTCGCTCTCGACGCGCTCGCCGACGCGGAGCTGCTCGGGATCCAGCCGGGCCAGGCGGCCGTAGGCCGGCCACGAGGAGATCCGGAAGAAGATCGACCCGTCGTCGGTGCGATAGGCGTGGCCGCCGGCCTCGAGCGTCGCGATGAGGTCGACGATCTCGTCGATGTGCTCGGTCGCCCGCGGCAGGGCGTCGGGTCGGGTCATCCGGAGCGCATCGGCGTCCTCGAGGAAGCGGCCCAGGTAGCGGTCGGCGAGGTCACCGATGCCGACGCCGGCCGCGGCCGCCCCGCGGATGATCTTGTCGTCGATGTCGGTGATGTTCATGACCCAGCGCACGGTGTGACCACGCCAGCGCAGGTGACGGACCAGCAGGTCGGCGAACAGGAACGAGCGGAAGTTGCCGATGTGCGCCGGCCCGTACACGGTCGGCCCGCACGAATAGACGCCGACGACGTCGTCGAGCGGGACGAAGGGCCGGGTCGCGCCGGTAAGCGTGTCATGCAACTCGATGGTCATGCGCTCGCCTCGAGCGGGCCGATGGTCGCGATGGCCAGCGCCGAGATCGTCCGGCCGGCGCCCTCCGAGCCATCGAGGTTCCCGGTCGACGCTTTCACGCTGACGGCGGCGATGGGGAGCCCGGTCGTCGTGGCGATGGCGGCACGCATCGGCTCGAGATGTCCGGCCAGCCGCGGCCGGGCGGCGACGATGGTCACGTCCAGGGTGACGGGGCGCCAGCCGGCGCCGGCCAGGCGCTCGGTGACCGCGGCGAGTAGCTCCGTGCTGGCGATGCCGCGCGGCGTTGACGCGTCGGCCGGAAACTGGCCGCCAAGGTCGCCGAAGGCCGCGGCGCCCAGGAGCGCGTCGGCGATCGCGTGCAGGGCGACGTCACCGTCGGAATGGCCGGCCAGCCGCGGGACACCGGGGATCGCCACGCCGCCGAGCATCAGCGGGGCGTCGGGCCCGAACGGATGCGTGTCCTGACCGATCCCCGTCCGCGTGGCCGGTCCGGCCGGGGACAGGTCGGCAGCCACACGGGCGAGATCGGCGGGCATGGTCACCTTGAGGTTGGACGGGTCGCCGGGGACGACATGGACCGCGATTCTACAGGCCTCCAGGAGGGCGGCCTCATCGGTCCACGTGCCGGTCGCGGCCACGGGATCGGCCAGCGCCCGGCGCCAGATGGCTCGTCGGACGCCCTGCGGCGTCTGCGCCGCCCCGAGGGTCGACCGGTCGACCGTACCGACGATCCGGTCGCCGTCGAGCTGCTTGATGGTCTCCACGACCGGCGCGACCGGGATGGCGGCGCCGTGGCGGTCGGCAGCGGCGGTGACGGCCGCGACCAGCGCCGGGGCGACGAGCGGCCGCGCTCCGTCGTGGACCAGGAGGACGCGCGTCCCGTCCGGGTCCGGGGCCAGACGCTCGAGGGCGTCGAACCCGGCCGCCACCGAATCCTGGCGGCGCGCCCCGCCCGGGACGACCGCGCGGACCTTGGCCGGCAGCCAGTCCGCGGCCGCCACGGTCGTTTCACGGTCGGCTGCGGTCACGACCACGATCGCATCGACGTCGTCGGCCGCGGCCAGCGCGGCCAGGGTGTGCGCCAGCACCGGGCGCCCGGCGACCGGCCACGCCAGCTTGTCGATGCCGCCCATGCGCTGCGACGAGCCGGCCGCCACGACGATCGCATCGGCGCGGGCCGGCGATCCGCTCAATCGAGCCGCGGCTGGGCGAAGATCATGCGTCCGGCCACGGTCTGGAGCACGCGGGTGACCGACACGTCGAGGTCCTTGTCGATGTGGCGGGCCCCGCCTTCGACGACGATCATCGTCCCGTCGTCGAGGAAGCCGACGCCCTGACCGGCTTCCTTGCCTTCCTGGATGACCCGGACCCGGAGCTCCTCCCCGGGCAGGACGGCGGGCTTCACCGCGTTGGCCAGGGAGTTGATGTTCATGACCCGGACGCCCTGCAGCTCGGCCACGCGATTGAGGTTGAAGTCGTTGGTCAGGATCACCCGGCTGCGGGTCCGCGCCAGGGCGACGAGCTTGGCGTCGACCTCGGGCTCCGAAGGGACGTCGTCCTCGACGATCTCGACCGGTGTCGCCGGCTCCTTCTGCATGCGCGCGAGGATCTCGAGCCCGCGCCGGCCGCGGTTGCGCCGCAGCGTGTCGGAGCTGTCGGCGATGTGCTGGAGCTCGTCGAGCACGAAGCGCGGCACGACGAGCGTGCCGTAGATGAAGCCGGACTCGCAGATCTCGGCGATGCGGCCATCGATGATCGCGCTCGTGTCGACGACGATGTGCGGATCGCCCGAGTGGCGGACGTCGCCGTCACCCGCGTCGGGCGTCCGGACCAGGCCGACGGCCTCGGCCGCGGTGACGAGGTCGCGCCGCTTGGCCACGGTCAGTCCGAGCATGCCGAGGCCGAGGGTGATGCTCACCGCGAGCGGGCCCCATTCCCCGATCGGGCCGTCGATCTGCGAGAGCGGCAGGCCCAGCAGGAGGCCCATGAGCAGGCCCAGCAGGAGGCCGGCGATGGCCGTCACGAACTCCGCGGTCGAGAGCTCCTCGGTCCGCTTGATCAGCCATGCGGCGGGAACGACCGTGAGATACGGCAGGAGCCCGAATCCGACGATGACCCACGCGACGACCCATGCCGCGAGCAGTGCGCCCTGGTAGCCGGTGTCGCTGAACAGCCCGCCGTCAAAGCCGGCGAGCGCGAGGCCGACGAGGCCGCCCAGAGCGGCCCCCAGCACACGGATATAGCGAATCACGACACCCTCGACGGACAGGCCCGGCGTCCACCGGGCCGCGCACGGCCCGGACGGGGGGTCAGCCTAGCATCGCCGGCACTGCGTCGCCACGGCGCGCTGGCGTGCCGGCCAGACCCGCCTCGACCGCGTCGCGCAGCGTGGCGACTTCCACGATCTCCATGCCCGGGATGGCCGGTCGGTCGGCGCCGCGGCCGGGACGCGGCACGATCGCCTGGTGGAAACCGAGCCGGGCGGCCTCGCGCAGCCGACGCTCCAATCCGGCGACGACGCGCAGCTCACCGAGGAGCCCGACCTCGCCGATCACGACCGTCCCGGGCACGACCGGACGCTCGCGCAGGGACGACGCGAGGGCCAGGGCGACCGGGAGGTCCAGCCCGGGCTCGGCCACCGACAGGCCGCCCGCGAGGTTGGCGTAGACGTCGTGGGTCGCGAGGCTGACCCCGGCGCGCTTGCCGAGGACGGCGACCAGCAGGCCGAGCCGGTTGGGATCGATGCCGCTGGCCTTGCGGGCGGGCGTGCCGTAGCCCGTCGCGGCGACGAGCGCCTGGACCTCGACCAGCAGCGGCCGGCTGCCCTCGAGGGTCGGGGCGACGACGCTGCCCGGCGCCGGCTCGGCGTGCTCGGCGAGGAACGCGCGGGCCGGATCGCGGACCTCCAACAGGCCTTCCCCGGCCATCTCGAAGACCCCGACCTCGTCCGTCGACCCGAATCGGTTCTTGGTCGCGCGGACGAGGCGCAGCGTGGCGTACCGCTCGCCCTCGAGGGTGACGACGGCATCCACGAGATGCTCCAGGGTCTTGGGACCGGCGAGCGACCCGTCCTTCGTCACGTGGCCGACGAGGATGACCGCGATCCCCTCCCCCTTGGCGAACTCCATGAGCCGGACCGCCGCCTCGCGGACCTGCCCGACACTGCCTGCCGCACCATCGAGCTCCTCGACCGTCGCGGTCTGGACAGAGTCGATGACGACGAGGGCAGGCCGCATGGCCCGGGCAACCTCCACGATGCGCCCGATGTCGTGCTCCGCGAGGATCGCGATGGCCCGGCCGGTGTCGCCGGCCAGCAGGCCGAGCCGTGCCGCGCGCAGGCGGACCTGCTCCGCCGACTCCTCACCCGTGGCGTACAGGACCGGCGCCCCGACGCCCGCAGCGACCTGGAGCAGGAGCGTGGACTTGCCGATGCCGGGCTCGCCGCCGACGAGGATCAGGGACCCCGGGACGATCCCGCCACCGAGCACGCGATCGAGCTCGCCGATGTGACACGGGGCGCGCGGCACGTCCCGCTCGCCGATGTCCGCGAGGGCGATGGCCTCGGCGGGAGCGCCCGCGGCGGCGCGGCGCGCCGTCGACGCGCCACGGGCGGGCTCGCGGACGACCGTCTCGACGAGGCTGTTCCACTCGCCGCAGGTCCGGCACTGGCCCTCCCAGCGCAGGAAGGCGTCGCCGCAGGCCTGGCAGACGAACCGGCTCGTGGCCTTGGCCACCTCAGTCGCGACCCGTGACCCGGGTCAAACGGCTTCGACGGGCTCGCGGGTCTCGGCGGCGTGGATGTCGAGGCCGGCTTCCGGGTCCTTGTCGACCACGATCATCGTGCCGGGCTCGTACTTCCCGAGCAGGAGGTGCTCCGCCAGCACGTCCTCGACCATGTTCTGGATGACCCGGCGCAGCGGACGGGCGCCATAGGCCACGTCGTAGCCGAGCTTGATGATGTGCTCCTTCGCGGCCGGCGTGACCTCGAGCGACATCTGCTGTGCCCGGAGCTGATCGCGCACGCGCGCCAGCATCAGGTCGACGATCTGGGCGATCTCCTCGACCGTCAGCGAACGGAACACGACGGTGGCGTCGATGCGGTTGAGGAACTCGGGGCGGAAGTTGTTCTTGAGCTCCGCCGCGACCTTTTCCTTCATGAGCTCGTACGAGCTCTCCGCGCGGGCCTCGTCGGTCGTCCCCTGGACGCGGAAGCCCAGGCTCGAGTTGGTCTGGAGCTGCTTGGCTCCGAGGTTGGAGGTCATGATGATGATGCAGTTGCGGAAGTCGACGCGGCGGCCCTTGGCATCCGAGAGGTGTCCGTCTTCGAGGATCTGCAGGAGGATGTTGAAGACCTCCGGATGGGCCTTCTCGACCTCGTCGAGCAGCACCACGCAGTAGTTCTTGCGCCGGACGGCCTCGGTCAGCTGGCCGCCCTCGTCGAAGCCGACGTAGCCGGGAGGCGCGCCGACGAGCCGGCTCACGTTGTGGCGCTCCATGAACTCGCTCATGTCGATCTTGATGAGCGCGTCCTCGCTGCCGAACATGAACTCGGCGAGCGCCTTGGCCAGCTCCGTCTTTCCGACGCCGGTCGGCCCGAGGAAGATGAACGAGCCGATGGGTCGCTTGGGATCCTTGAGCCCGGCCCGCGCACGACGCACGGCCTTCGAGACGGTCTCGATGGCCTCCTGCTGGCCGATGACGCGGTCGTGGAGGGCGTCCTCCATGTGCAGCAGCCGGGCCGACTCCTGCTCGGAGATGCGCGTGACCGGGATGCCGGTCCACATCGCGACGACCTCGGCGATCTCTTCCTCCCCGACGGAGGGCTGCTCGCCCGAGACCTGCGCCTGCCATTCGGCGCGCAGCTCGTCGACCCGCTCCTTGGCGGTCGCCTCGGCCTCGCGCAGCGTCGCGGCCTCCTCGTATTCCTGGTTGTTGATCGCGGCGTCCTTCTCCTTGGTGACGCGGTCCAGCTCCTTTTGGGCCTCGCGGAGGGCGGGCGGAGCGGACGCGTGGCGCAGGCGGACGCGCGAGGCGGCCTCGTCGATGAGGTCGATGGCCTTGTCCGGGAGGTGGCGGTCGGTGATGTACCGGATCGAGAGGTCCGCGGCGGCCTTGACCGCCTCATCGGTGATGGTCACCTTGTGGTGCTGCTCATAGCGCTCGCGGATGCCCATCAGGATGTCGATGGTCTGCTCGAGCGTCGGCTCCTCGACCATGACCGGCTGGAAGCGTCGCTCGAGAGCCGCGTCGCGCTCGATGTACTTGCGGTACTCGTCGAGGGTCGTCGCGCCGATGCACTGGAGCTCGCCGCGGGCCAGCGGCGGCTTGAGGATGTTCGCGGCATCGATCGCGCCCTCGGCGGCGCCCGCCCCGACCAGGGTGTGCAGCTCGTCGATGAAGAGGACCGCGTCGTTCGTGTTGCGCAACTCCTCGATGATCTTCTTGAGCCGCTCCTCGAACTCGCCGCGGTACTTCGTCCCGGCGACGAGCGACCCGATGTCGAGGGTCAGGACGCGCTTGTTGAGCAGGGTCTCGGGGACGTCGCCGGCGATGATCCGATGGGCGAGGCCCTCGGCGATGGCGGTCTTGCCGACGCCGGGCTCACCGATGAGCGCCGGATTGTTCTTGGTGCGTCTCGAGAGGATCTGGATGACCCGCTCGATCTCCTTTTCTCTCCCGATGACGGGATCCAGCTTTCCTGCTCGCGCCGCGTCGGTGAGGTTGATGCCCAGCTGATCGACGGTCGGGGTCTTGCTGGCCCGCTTGGTCTCGGGGGTGGGGCCGGCGGACGAGCTCTGCGACAGGACGCGGATGACCTCGTGACGGACCTTGTCGAGGTTCACGCCCAGCGACTCCAGGACGCCCGCGGCGATGCCCTCGCCCTCGCGGACCAGACCCAGGAGCAGGTGCTCCGTGCCGATGTAGTTGTGGCCCAGCCGGCGCGCCTCGTCGATGGCCAGCTCGATGACCCGCTTCGCCCGCGGCGTCAGCCCGACCTCGCCGACGACCGGCCGGTCGCCGCGCCCGATGATGAACTCGACCGCCGTCCGGACCTTGGGCAGCTCGACGTTCATGTTCTCGAGGACGCGCGCAGCCACCCCTTCGCCCTCGCGGACGAGGCCCAGGAGCAGATGCTCCGTGCCGATGTAGTTGTGGTTGAACCGCTGCGCCTCGTCCTGCGCCAGGGTGAGGACCTTGCGCGCGCGATCCGTGAATTTGTCGAAGCGGTCCATCGAGTCGAACGCCTGTTCCTGCCTATCGGCCCCACGGGGGTGACGCCTCGGGCCATGCTAGCACGCCACCCTGTGGCGGGCCGTGGTCCCATCGTCGGGGGCACCTACTGATGGAATCGTCGGCCGGGGCCATCCGGATGTCCCGTGGCCGGCTAAGGAATCGCAACGACCCGCCGGGCGGACCGGCGGGTCGTGAGCGGCTTGGGTGGTGCCTGGGATCAGGCGGGATCGGCGGCCTTCCCGGCTGCCTCGTCCTCGGCCTCGGCCTCGACGACCGCGGCGCCCAACTCGGCATCCGCGACCTCGGCCTCGACCTCGGCGGTCTCGGCGACGTCCTCGGCGATATCGGCATCGACGACGGCGGCCTCGGCGGCCTCCTCGGCGACTTCGGCCTCGACCTCGGCATCAGCCACCACCTCGGCCGCCGCTGCTTCCAGCGTGGCCTCATCGGCGGCGACCTCGTCGACGATCTCCTCGATCTCGGCGGCGGCCTCGGCCTCCTCGGCCTCCTCCACCTCAACGACCGTCTCGACCACGTCGGCGACGTCATCGAGCGCGGCTTCCTCGTTCTCGTCGCTGGCGGCGGCCGCGTCGACGAGTCGATCGATCTCGGCCTTGGCAGCCGCCTCGATCTCAGCCTCGTCCTCGGCCACGGCCTCGACGATCTCGGCGATCGCCTCGGCGGCCTGGGCCTCCTCGGCGACCTCGACCTCGGTGACCGCTTCGGCCACTTCGGCCTCGACGGTCTCCTCGGCCACTTCGGCCTCGTAGGCGTCGGCGACGGCGTCCTCGGCGGTCACCTCGGCTTCATAGGCGTCGGAGGCGGCACCTTCGGCGCCGACCTCGGCACCTTCGGCCTCGGCCAGCTGCTGGCGGACCTGGGCGAACGCTGAAGCGAGGGTGTTGTCGATGCCGCCTTCCGGCTCCTGGACCGCGTCACTCGGCGAGTAACTGCGTTCCGGTCGCGGACGGCGCTCCGGTCGCGGACCGCTCGGGGCGGCCTGACCGGGCTCCGGCGCGGGCCGGGCCGGGGGCTCCTCGGCCTGCTTGAGGCTGAGGCCCAGGCGATGCCGCTCGGAGTCGAGCGAGATGATCTTGAGCTTGAGCTGCTGGCCCTCGTGGACGACGTCACCCGGATGGGCGACGCGCTGGTGGGACAGCTCGCTGATGTGGATGAGACCCTCGAGGCCGTCGCGGACGCGCACGAAGGCGCCGAAGTTGACGAGCTTCGTGACCGTGCCGTCGATGACGTCTCCGACCTTGAAGTCGGCGACCGTCGAATGCCACGGGTCGGGCTGGAGGCGGCGGATCGACAGGCTGATCCGGCCACGCTCGTGGTTGATATCGATGACCTCGGCCTCGACCTCGTCACCGACCTTGTAGCCGGACTCAGGGTTGTTGACCTTGTTCCACGACAGCTCGCTCTTGTGGACGAGGCCGTCGATGCCACCAAGGTCGATGAAGACACCGAACGGCGCGATGCTGCGCACGGTGCCGCTGACCTTCTGGCCGACCTGCAGGCTGCTGAACAGCTCGTCGCGCTTCTCGCGGCGCTCCTCGTAGAGGGCGACCTTCTCAGAGAGGATCAGGCGGTTCGCCTTGCGGTTGACCTCAAGGATCTTGAGGCGGAGCTTGCGCCCGACGAACGGCTGCAGCTTCTCGGCGATCTCCTGGGCGGCGTCGCGCGGCTGGTCGTTCTGCGGACGGCGCGGGAAGTCGACGATCTGGCTGATGGGCACGAAGCCGCGGATGCCGCAGTCGACGATGAGGCCGCCCTTGTTGTGGTCGATGACCGGCGCCTCGATGATGACGCCCGCCTCGAACTGCTCCTGCATCGCGCGCCACTTGCGCTCGAGGCCGGCCCGGCGGAGGGACAGCACGGCGTGGCCCTCGGGCGACTCCGGCTGGAGGACATAGACGAGGACCGTGTCACCGATGGCCAGCGGGGCCTGGCCCTCGCCATGGCGACCGAACAGCTCGCGGTTGCTGACCACGCCCTCGGACTTGGCGCCGATGTCGACGAGGATCTCGTCCTTGTCGATCCGGACGACGTTGCCCTCGACGACGTCACCGTGCTTGAAGCTCTTGATGTCGGAGTCCTGCTCGGCGAGCAGCTCCTCCATCGTCGTCGGCTCGGGGCCGAGCTCGCGCACGGGCGCGGGCGCCTCTTCTTCATCTTCGGCCGCCGCGGGGGCATCGGCGGTGTCGTCGGCGTCGAGACCGTTCGACGCGTCGGCGGCGACGGCCTCCGGCGCGGGGGCCTCGTCGGTCGCGGCGTCGGAAACGGTCTCGGGCGCAGGGGCCTCGGTCACGGCTTCCGCAGTCGCGGTCTCGGGCGCGGGCGCCTCGGTCACGGCTTCCGCGGTCTCGACCGGGGCGGCCTCGGCCTGAGCGTCGGGAGCGGTCTCGGGCGCAGGCGCCTCGGTCACGGCCTCGACGGGCTCGGGTTCAGCGGTCTCGGCCGGGGCGGCCTCGGATGCGGTGGGCGGTTCGGCGGCGGCCTCCGTCGTGGGTTCGGCGGTGGTCGGCTCGTCCGCGGTGGGGGCGGGCTCGTCGGCGACGGCGATCGCCGCGGCCGGCTCCTCGGACGCCTGGTTCGTCACGGAGGCGTTCGCCTCGGTGTCAGGCGCGGTCCCGCCCTGCTGCTCTTCGGTCAACGGTCTGGTCACTCCTGGTGGTGGATTTGCTCCCGAGAATCACGAACGGCCCGAGCGGTGCTCAGGCCGTGCCAGGGACGGTGGGGGTTGGGTCCGTGGTGATCGAACTCCGCGGTCCACTCCTTCGCGTTCGCTGTTGCCTGATTCCGCTCTTCAGCTGTCCATGCCTCGAGGGGCCGGGAGAGTCTAGCACAGGGCTTCCGCGCGCCACAATCGGCTACGATCGGCGGACCGATGCCCGAACTGCCCGATCTGACCGTGGTCGCCGAGGCCCTCGACGCCGCGTTGCGGGGGCGTCCGATCAGCCGCGCCGAGGCCCCTGGGCCGCTCGCGGTACGGGGCACGCCGGCGGAGCTCGAGGCGCTCGTCGGCCAGCGCGTCGAGGCCATCCGGCAACGCGGCAAGTTCCTCATGATCGACCTGGACCGCGACGCGGTGGTCGTCAATCCGATGCTCACGGGTCGGTTCCAGCTGGCCGCGTCGAGCGCCATCAAGGCGCCGTCCAAGACCGCGGTCGTGCTCGGCTTCGGGCCGCGCCCGGGCGGTGGCAAGCGTCGACCGGCGGCCACCTGGACGCGCGGGGCGGGCTGGCTGCCGGCCGACGACGCCGAGCCGGAAGTCCGCTACCGGGACCCGACCCAGATGGGCAAGGTCTACCTCCTGCCGGCCGGCGTGGAGCGCGGCGTACCGGGCCTCGGTCCGGACGAGATCGGCCCGGACGCCGACGACCCGACGCTCACCCTCGAGGTGTGGCGCGAGCGGATCCGCCGCCACCCGGGCGAGCTCAAGAACCTGTTGCGCAACCAGGCCTTCGTGGCCGGGATCGGCAATGCCTACTCGGATGAGGTCGTGCACGCGGCGGGCCTGCTGCCATTCCGCAAGCGCTCGACGCTGGCGGCCGAGGAGGTCGATGCGCTGTACTCGGCGATGCGAACGACCTTGACGACGGCGATCGACGTGCTGCGCGAGCGCGTGCCGCCCACGTTCGAGACACAGGTGCGCGACTTCCTGGCGGTGCACATGAAGGGCGGGCAGCCGTGCCCGCGCTGCGGGACGCGCATCACCGAGGTCAAGGCCGGCGGCTTCGTGACCTCGTACTGCCGCGGCTGCCAGCGCTAAAACCGGCGGCCGGGGCCCGGAGGTGGCGGCCGGGCCCGAGGCGGGACGGCGCTTGATCAGGGCAGCTGCAGCACCTGGCCGACCCGGAGCGATCCCGGGTCCTTGATGTCGTTGAGCTCGGCCAGGACCTGCCACGTCGTCTGGTACTTCGTCGCGATGTCGCTCAGCGTGTCGCCCCGCTTGACCTTATAGGTCGTCGGGTCGGCGGCCGGCTTGGCGGTCGGCGAGGGCTTGGCCGACTTCGAGGGCGCCTTGGTCGGCTTCGCCTCGGTCGGGACGAGGGTTCGCTCTGGCGCAGTCGTGGCCTCGGCGACCGCCGTCGACCGCGGGGTGGTCGCCGCCCGGCTCGAAGGGGTCGCCACCACCCCGGCGATGAGGCCACCGTTGCCGCCGGGCGTCCCGCCCCCGAGCGGGATCCGGGCGAACAGGATCGCGGCGAAGGCCACGCCCATCAGGGCGATGAGGACGATCTGCCCGAGGCGTGGCTCGCCACGCAGGGTCGGGACCGCGACGCTGACCCGACCGTGGTCGAGCACGAGCGGTGCCGTGCGCGCGAGCGCGCGCGAGCCGATGCGGGAGGTCGCGGCCACCCTCGCGATCGTCGTCGCCTCGGGGTCGCCGCCGTGGGCCACGGCCGCACGGAAGGTGGCGCAACTGGTGTGCTCGTCGGTGAGGCACAGGCGGCGCTGCTTGTCGGGTGCGAGGACAGCGGCCGGCGCGACGGCCGTGCAGCGATGATCGCGCGTCGGTGTCGACGCCCGCCAGGCACCGTCCTCGGACAGGAGGTACGGGCAGACGGCGGCGATCGCCGGAGCGGCCAGGCGGCTGTCGGTCGTGGGCGCGCTCGTTCGAACCATGGGACTCCAAGGATACCCCGGGTGCACCGGATTCCCACCCGATGTGGTTCCCCGAGGAAACGCAAAAATCCCGGCGACGACCTATTTTCCCGAAAGGCTGCCCTCTCAGTATCTTCGGCGCTGGAGAGCTTGACTTCCGTGTTCGGGATGGGAACGGGTATGGCCTCTCCGCTAGAGTCACCGGGATTCGTTGCGTCTGGACGTGGTCGGCAGCGGCTGCGCACGGGTCACGTGGACCCGGCGGGCGCCGGAAGAGATCTTCGATCTCGTGGTGAGTCGTCAAGGATCGGATGATCACGATCCCAGCCACTGACCCCTGGTCAGTAGCTGAAGAGGTCAAGCCCTCGACCGTTAGTACCGCTCAGCTTCATCCGTCACCGGACTTCCACATGCGGCCTATCAAACAGGTGGTCTCCCTGCGGTCTTACCCGGTTGACCCGGTGGGGAACCTCATCTCGAGGCGAGCTTCGCACTTAGATGCTTTCAGCGCTTATCCCGACCGAACATAGCTACCCAGCGATGCCCCTGGCGGGACAACTGGCACACCAGCGGTTCGTTCACTCCGGTCCTCTCGTACTAGGAGCAACTCCTCTCAAGTTCCCTACGCCCACGGCGGATAGAGACCGAACTGTCTCACGACGTTCTGAACCCAGCTCGCGTGCCGCTTTAATTGGCGAACAGCCAAACCCTTGGGACGTACTTCCGCCCCAGGATGCGACGAGCCGACATCGAGGTGCCAAACGGTGCCGTCGATGTGAACTCTTGGGCACCATCAGCCTGTTATCCCCGGGGTAGCTTTTATCCGTTGAGTGATACCCCTTCCACTCGGAGGTACCAGATCACTAAGCCCGACTTTCGTCTCTGCTCGACTTGTAGGTCTCGCAGTCAAGCTCCCTTATGCCTTTGCACTCTACGGCTGGTTTCCATTCAGCCTGAGGGAACCTTTGGGCGCCTCCGTTACACTTTAGGAGGCGACCGCCCCAGTCAAACTGCCCGCCTGACACTGTTCCGCGCCCGGATCACGGGTCGCGGTTAGAACCGGAAAGCAACAAGGGTGGTATTTCAACGTCGGCTCCACCGAGGCTAGCGCCCCAGCTTCTCAGCCTCCCACCTATCCTACACAAGCTAATTCCCAATCCAATATCAGGGTGCAGTAAAGCTCCACGGGGTCTTTTTGCCCTGCCGCGGGTAACCTGCATCTTCACAGGTACTTCAATTTCGCCGGATCCCTCGTTGAGACAGCGCCCAGATCGTTACGCCATTCGTGCGGGTCGGAACTTACCCGACAAGGAATTTCGCTACCTTAGGACCGTTATAGTTACGGCCGCCGTTTACCGGGGCTTCGATTCAAAGCTTGCACCTCTCCTCTTAACCTTCCGGCACTGGGCAGGCGTCAGCCCCTATACGTCAGCTTTCGCTTTCGCAGAGACCTGTGTTTTTGCTAAACAGTCGCCTGGGCCTTTTCACTGCGGCTTCGATCGACCACTGCAAGCAGCAGCCGCGAAGCGCCCCTTCTC